>NZ_JBPJZK010000001.1:0-1788709 GCF_051216475.1 Variovorax nivicola
AATCCGTGCGGTTCCCCAGTCTTTATTGCGGGCTGGACAGCCCAAGGAGGAGAGCGGGGTTTACCGGACGGGCTCCCTTCAGCGCTACGGGAGCGGGAGAAACAATATCAGGAGGAGGCCGAAGGCCGGGGGACATTCGCGGAGGGGAGCACCTGGTGGCCTTCGCACGCGCCCCGAACGCACACGCCGGGAAGCAAGCGACCAAAACGAAAAAGCCCTCCGAAGAGGGCTTTTCAAACAAGCGCGATGCGCCGCCTTACATCCCCACGTAATTCGGCCCGCCACCACCTTCAGGCGTGACCCACACGATGTTCTGCGTCGGGTCCTTGATGTCGCAGGTCTTGCAGTGCACGCAGTTCTGCGCGTTGATCTGCAGGCGCTGCTTGCCGTCCTCGGTGCCCACGAACTCGTACACGCCAGCCGGGCAGTAGCGGCTCTCGGGGCCCGCGAACTTGGCGAGGTTGATGTTCACCGGCACCGTCGCATCCTTCAGCGTCAGGTGGGCCGGCTGCTGCTCTTCATGATTGGTGTTGCTGATGAACACGCTGGAGAGCCGGTCGAAAGTGAGCTTGCCATCGGGCTTCGGATAAACGATGGGCTTGCACTCCGACGCGGGCTTCAGGTACTGGTGGTCGGGCTTGTTGCGGTGCAGCGTCCATGGGATGTGGCCCTTGAGAAGCCATTGCTCGATGCCGTTCATGAAAGTTGCAATGCCCAGGCCCTTCTTGAACCAGGCCTTGAAGTTGCGCGCCTTGTTCAACTCGGCGTACAGCCAGCTCTTCTCGAACGCGGCCGGGTAGGCCGTGAGTTCGTCGTGCTGGCGGCCGGCCGTGACCGCGTCGAAGGCGGCCTCGGCGCACAGCATGCCGGTCTTGATGGCGGCGTGGCTGCCCTTGATGCGGCTCACGTTGAGGTAGCCGGCCTCGCAGCCGACCAGCGCGCCGCCCGGGAACACCGTCTTGGGCAGCGACATCAGGCCACCGGCCGTGATGGCGCGCGCGCCATAGCCGATGCGCTTGGCGGGCTTGATGCCCTTGGCCTCATCGCCTTCAAGGTACCAGCGGATGTTGGGGTGCAGCTTCCAGCGCTGCATTTCCTCGAACGGGCTCAGGTAGGGGTTGCTGTAGTCCAGGCCCGTGATGAAGCCCATGGTGACCTTGTTGTCCTCCATGTGGTACAGGAAGGCGCCGCCATAGGTGTTGTTGTCCATCGGCCAGCCGGCGGTGTGCAGCACGAAGCCGGGCTGGTGGCGCTTGGGGTCGATTTCCCACACTTCCTTCACGCCCAGGCCGTAGGTCTGCGGGTCTTTGCCTGCGTCGAGCTTGTACTTTGCAATCAGCTGGCGGCCCAGGTGGCCACGCGCGCCTTCGGCGAACACCGTGTACTTGCCCAGCAGCTCCATGCCGAGCTGGAAGTTCTCTGTCGGCTCGCCGTCCTTGCCGACACCCATGTTGCCGGTGGCCACGCCGCGCACCGAGCCGTCTTCGTTGTAGAGCACTTCAGCGGCAGGGAAGCCCGGGAAGATCTCCACGCCGAGATTCTCGGCCTGCTGCGCCAGCCACTTGGTGAAGGCGCCCAGGCTGATGATGTAGTTGCCGTGGTTCTGGAAGCAGGCCGGCAGGAAGAGGTTGGGGGTGCGCAGGCCCGACTTCTCGCCCAGGAACACCATCGCGTCGTCTGTCACCGGCTGGTTCAGCGGGGCGCCGAGTTCTTTCCAGTCGGGCAGCAACTCGTTGAGCGCGCGCGGGTCCATGATGGCGCCCGAGAGGATGTGCGCGCCGGGCTCCGAGCCCTTTTCGAGCACCACGACCGAGATCTCTTTTTCGTGCTGCGCGGCGAGCTGCTTGAGCCGGATCGCGGTCGAGAGGCCGGCCGGGCCGCCACCGACCACGACCACGTCGTATTCCATGGCTTCGCGAGGGCCGAACTGGGCGAGGATTTCGTCGTGGGTCATGTGGGTTGGGTCGATAATGATTTTTCGAGGCGCGGGGCTTCCCGGGTTGCGGGGCATTTTATGCGGCGTCCACGGGCGGTCCGTGTCACTCGTGGGCGGGGCGCTTGGGCGTCACCTGCGCGACTCCACAGGATTCAGTTCATGGCTTACAGCATCGATCTTTCCGGCCGCGTGGCCTTCGTCACCGGCGCTTCCAGCGGGCTCGGCGCCCAGTTCGCGAAAACCCTTGCCCGCGCGGGCGCCGCCGTGGTGCTGGCCAGCCGCCGCGTCGAGAAGCTCAAGGAGTTGCGCGCACGCATCGAGGGCGAGGGCGGCGACGCCCACGTGGTCGAGCTCGACGTAACCGATATCGGCAGCATCAAGGCGGCAGTCGCACGCGCCGAGACCGAGGTGGGCGCCATCGACATCCTGGTCAACAACTCGGGCGTGAGCACCACGCAGCGCCTGCAGGACGTGACGCCCGACGACTACGACTACATCTTCGACACCAACGTGAAGGGCTCTTTCTTCGTGGCGCAAGAAGTGGGCAAGCGCATGCTGGCGCGCGCCAAGGGCACGGCGCCGGGCACCTACATCGGCGGGCGCATCATCAACATTGCGTCGGCTGCCGCGCTCAAGGTCATGCCGCAGATCGGCACCTACTGCATGAGCAAGATCGCGGTGGTGCAGATGACCAAAGCCATGGCGCTCGAATGGGGCCGCTTCGGCATCAACGTGAATGCGCTGTGCCCGGGCTACATCACGACCGAGCTCAACGAGGAGCACTGGAGCACCGAAGGCGGCGCCAAGCTGGTCAACATGCTGCCGCGCAAGCGCGTGGGCAAGCCCGAGGACCTGGACGGCCTGATCGTGCTGCTGGCCAGCGGCCAGAGCCATTTCGTGAACGGCGCCGTCATCGCGGCCGACGACGGGTTCGCGCTCTGAGTCCGCGGGCTTGGGTTGGCATTGCGGCCGGGCTGGCCGCGGGTGCGCTCTGGGGCCTGACCTTCGTGGCGCCGCGCATGGTGGGCCACTTCGGCATGGTCGACATCACGGCCTCGCGCTTCGCGGTGTTCGGTGCTGTCTCGGCGCTGGCCGTGTTCGCGCGGCCGGCTGCAGTGCGCTGGCCGAACGGGCGACAAGCGCTCGCGGCGCTGGGGCTCAGCGTGCTGGGCTTCACCGGCTATTACCTGCTGCTGGCCTTCGGCATCGCGGCGGCCGGCACTGAAGTGCCCAGCCTCATCATCGGCACGATCCCCGTCTGGATGATGCTGCTGGGCCGGCCCGCGGGCCTGCGCATGCGCGCGCTGCTGCCGGGACTGCTGCTCACGGGCGCGGGCATTGCGCTGATGATCTACGGCGCGTGGTCCGCGCAGCACGGCGCAGGCAGTGGTGGCGCCCGCTTCGGCTGGGGCATTGCACTGGCGCTGGCCGCGATGGCAAGCTGGACGGTGTACGGCCTGCTCAACGCCGCCTGGCTGCAGCGCCACACCGAGCTCAACGCAACCGACTGGGCCAACTGGCTCGGCGTGGCGACCGGCCTGGGCGCCTTGCTGCTGTGGGCTGTTGCGGGCAGCGACGTGTCTACGCTCCGGGCGCAGCCCGACGGCATGCTGTTCGTGTGGATCGCGCTGGCGAGCGGCTTCGGCTCGTCGTGGCTGGCGACCATTCTCTGGAACGTCGCGAGCCAGCGCCTGTCCGCCAGCCTGTGCGGCCAGCTGATCGTCAGCGAGACGCTGTTCGCGCTCTTCTATTCCTTCGTCTGGGACGGCCGCTGGCCGCAGGCCGCCGAGTGGGCGGCGGCGCTGCTGTTCGTGCTGGGCATCCTCGCATCCATCAAGGCGCACCGATGAGAATCGAAATTCCCGAAAAGAAAAAGCTCGTGTACGAAATGTCGATCCCCATACGTTGGGGCGACATGGATGCAATGGGCCATCTGAACAACGGCACCTACTTCCGCTATCTCGAAACCGCGCGCATCGACTGGATGCGCTCCATCGGCTTCGAGCCCGAGCCGGGCGGCGAGGGCATGGTGATCGTCAACGCCTTCTGCAATTTCTACCGGCAGATCGAATACCCGGGCAACGTGCTGCTCAAGATGTACGTGAGCGACCCTGGCCGCACCACCTTCGAGAGCTGGGGCACCATGGCCCGCGAGGAAGAACCCGAAGTGATCTGCGCGGCCGGCGGCGCGACCACGATCTGGGTCGACTTTCCGAAGCAGAAGGCGCTGGCGCTGCCCGATTGGCTGCGCACGCTGGTGAGCGAGTAAGCGGACTTCGCCGAGGCTGAAGGCTGCCGACGATCAGGCCGACCGCAACACGATGCGAGCCTCGAAGCCGTGCGCCGCGCCCACGGGCGGCGACGAGAGATCGAGCTTCGCGCCGTGCTTCTCGACGATGGTGCTCACGATCGAAATGCCCAGGCCATAGCCCGCGCGGTCGGAGCTGTGGCGCACATGGCGTTCGCGCAGGGTTTCGAGCTGCGCAGGTGTAACGCCGTGGCCGGAGTCGCGCACGGCCAGGGTGCAGGTCGCCATCACCTCGACGATGACGCGGCCGTCGCTGTAGCGCAGCGCGTTCTCCACCAGGTTGCGCAGCGCGATCGCGAGTGCATCGACGTCTCCCAGGGCCAGCGGCGCGACGCTGTCGGGCACCCTGAGCACGAGGCGCTCGGCGTTTTGCGGGTCTTGCCAGAACTCCTGCGCCACGGTGCCGGCGAGCTGCACCAGGTCGACCCGCGTGCGCGTGAGCGAGGCACCCGATTCCGCGCGTGAGAGCTGCAGCAGCTTTTCGGTACGGTGGCTGAGGGTGCGCAGTGCATCGAGCGCGGCCTGCACGTCGTTGCGCTGCAGGTCGTGCTCCAGCGCGGTCTGCAACCGCAGGCGGGCGGCGGCGAGCGGCGTGCGCAGCTCGTGCGCGGCATTGGCTGCCAGGGCGCGCTCCACGTCGAGCGAGTGCGACAGCCGCTCCAGCAGCCGGTTGACGTGGTCGCCGACGGTACGCAGCTCCTTCGGCAGCCCTCCGGGAAGTGCGATCGGGCTCAGGTCGGCGCCGCTGCGTTTCTCGATTTCGCCGGCCAGCTGTTGCAGCACTCGCAGCTCGGCGCGCGCCACGTTGCGCAGCACCAGCGCGAGCAGCGGCAGCACCGCACCGAGCGGAATGATGAGACCGAAGAGCGTGCGGTTGAGGGCGCGGCGGCGTTCGTCGAGCGGGTCCGCCACCTGGAAGAACAGGCCCAGTGTCGGGTGGCGCACGGTGTAGATGCGCCAGGTCGGGTTGTTCGCGAAGCCGGCGGCCAGCGGCACGTCGAAGGTGTCCGCGGGCGCCTCGGCCGAACGCAGCAGCACGTGCTCGTGCAGGTCGACGATCTGATAGATCACTGCGTCTTCCGAGAACAGCTGCTTGGGCGCGATCAGCGGTTCGCGCGGCGTCTCGTGGCCCGCGTGCTGGAGCTTTTCGAGCTCCTGCACCGCCATCGCGAACATGCGGTGCGAGACCTCGATCAGTTCGCTGTCGAAGTTATGGTTGATCTCGCGGTCCACGTACCAGACCACGGCGAACACGCACAGCAGCCACACGCCGCCGACCCAGAGGATCAGCGTGCGCGTCAGTCGGCCGGCAAGCGAGTCGCGGCCGGCCATGAAGCTGGTAGGGCTCATTCGTCGTCGTCCGAGGAGAACGACAACCGGTAGCCGAGGCCGCGCAGTGTCTGGATGTGGCTGCGTCCGAGCTTGCGTCGCAGGCGGCTGATGAAGACCTCGAGCGTGTTGCTGTCGGCCTCGTCGCCGAAGCCGTACAGCGCATCGGCGAGGTTCTCGCGCGTGTGGATGCGCTCGGGCCGCGTGGCCATGACGCGCAGCAGCGCCCATTCTTTCTGCGTCAGCGTGATTGGCGAGCCGTCTTTGCGGACCATGTCGTGCGCCAGGTCGATCTCGAGCGTGCCGAGGTGCAGCACCGGCGAGCTGCTGGAGCTGCGGCGCCGTTCGACCGCGCGCAGGCGCGCCAGCAACTCGGCAGGGTCGTAGGGCTTGATGAGGTAGTCGTCGGCGCCGGCGTCCAGGCCGCGGATGCGGTCGGTTACCTGGTCGCGCGCCGTCAGCACGATGACGATGGGGCGCTCGGGCAGGGCGCGCACCTGGGGCAGCAGCGAGAGGCCGTCGCCGTCGCCCAGGTGCAGGTCGAGCAGCACGGCCGCGTACTGCACCGAGAGCAGGGCGCCGCGCGCGTCGGCCAGGCTGGGCGCCACGTCGACCACGAAAGCCTTGGCCAACAGGTAGCTGCAGACGGCATCTGCCAATGCACTGTCATCTTCGACCAGCAATATGCGCACGCATGTCTTTCCAAGAAAAATTGCAGTCTAGCGTCACCGAGTTGCACGGGCCCTGCCAGTCAGGTTCGGTTCATCTTGCTTCAGGCTCGGTTCATTCCGCAAACGTAGGCTCGCGACTGTTTTTCAGTCCTGCCTTCGTCCATGACTCGCTTTCCCAATTTTCGTCTGGGGGTTCTGACCCTCATCGCACTGTTTGCACTGATGGCATGGGACACGACGGGCGGAGATCTTCTGCTGGCGCGCATGGCGGGCTCCCACATCGGGTTTCCCCTGCGCGACAGCCCCTTCATGGTTCACGTCATGCATGAGGGCGCCCGCGACCTCAGTTGGGTGCTCGTGATCACGCTGTTCGCCGCGATCCGCTGGCCCTTCGGCCTGCTGCGCCGCCTGAGCACCGGCGGCCGCGTGCAGCTGGCCCTGACCGTGCTGGGCTCGGTGATTGCCGTGAGCCTGCTCAAGCATGCCAGCCACACCAGCTGCCCCTGGGACCTGCAGGAGTTCGGCGGCATGGCGCGTTATGTGTCGCACTGGTCGTGGGGTGTCGACGACGGCGGGCCCGGCGGGTGCTTCCCGGCTGGCCATGCTTCGGCGGCCTTTGCCTACGTGGGCGGCTATTTCGTGCTGCGCCGGGTGTCGTCCCGCGCTGCAGCAATCTGGCTGGGGGTGGCGATGGTTGCAGGGCTCGTGCTGGGCGTGTCGCAGCAGTTGCGCGGCGCCCACTACATGAGCCACACCCTCTGGACGGCCTGGGTCTGCTGGGTGGTGGGCTTTGCCATCGAGGTGGCGGTAACGCGCTTCGGTTCGCGCGCTTTGAGGCCGGCGGTGCCCGCACATGCAGGATCTTGATTTCGCGCTGTTCAGGCTGATCAACGCGGGCATGTCGGTGCCGGCATGGAGCCTGAGCTTCGCCAAGTTCTCCTCCGACCTGCTGCCGGCTCTGTTGACGCTCGCCATCGGGGTCTGCGCACTGTTCAGCCGGCGCTGGCGCTATGCGCTGTTCACGGTGCTGATGAGCGTGCTGGCCGTATGGCTGATCGTGCAAATGATCCGCACGGTGGCGCCGATTCCCCGGCCCGCGTTCTATGGCCTGGGCATCCAGTGGGTGCCGCAGGGCGTGCGGCCAAGCTTCCCGAGCCTGCATGCGGCCGGCACCTTTGCCGCGGCCTTTGCGCTCTGGTGCCTGCCTTCTCGCTGGCCCATGCTGGCGGCGCTGCTGGTGGCTGCCGTGGTGGCGTGGAGCCGGGTGTACCTGGGCCTGCATTTCCCTTCCGACATCGTGGGGGCGGCAATGCTGGGCATGCTGGTGTCGATCGTCGTGGAGCGTGGCGTGAGCCGGCCGCTGAGCCTGGCTGCTTCCGGCGCATACGTCGTCGCGCGACGGCGTTCGAGATTGAGGACGCTGCGGGTACGCAGGGCCAGCCTGAACATTGACTGAATAGTCAGTTCAGGCTCCCTTCAGGCGGATTCTTTACATTCGCCGCATGTCTGTTTCACGAATCGCGCCCGCATCATTGCAGCGGGTGGATACTTCTGAGTCCAAAACGCAACACTTGCCGGCCTTTGGCGCCCCTTGGGCGCGCTTCAACCTGTGGCTGGAGCGGCCGCGTTCGGCCGCCGTGGTTGTCCTGTGGCTCAGCCTCTACCTCGTCCTGACCACCAACTGGCCGCTGTGGAACGAGCTGGCCCGCATCGGCGGCGCGCCGAGCACCTACATGTCGACCATCGTGGTCATGAGCCTGCTCACGCTGTGCGGCTCGGCGGCCATGCTGTCGCTTACCGCCTGGTCGCGCTGGATGAAGCCGCTGTGGCTCGCCGTGGTCGTGCTGGCCGCGGTGGTGCAGCACTACATGCTCGAGTACCGCGTGGTGATGGACCCGACCATGATCGCCAACGCGCTGCAGACCGACCCGAACGAGGCGCGCGACCTGCTGAGTTGGCGCATGGCCTTCAACGTGGGGGTGGTGGTTTTGCCCGCGGCCTGGCTGCTGTGGCGGGTGCGCATCATGCCGATGGGCATTCTGTCGAAGCTCTGGCGCAACGTGGCGCTGCTGCTGCTGTCGATGGTCGTGGCGCTCGGCGCGGCGGTGTCCATGAACCGCGAGCTGGCGCCGCTGATGCGCAACAACGTTCATCTGCGCTACATGATGAACCCCATTGCGACCCTCTATTCCACGGGGTCGCTGCTCATCAAGCCGCTGTTCAAGCGCAGCGGCAAGCTGATTCCGATCACCGCCGGCACGGCGCTGGGCGCGAGCTATGCGGCGCAGACCAAGCCGCCGCTGTTCGTGGTGGTGGTGGGTGAGACGGCGCGCGCCGACCATTTCGCCCTCAACGGCTATGCGCGCGACACCACGCCCGAGCTGGCCAAGCGCGGCGTGCTGAGCTACCGCGACGTGCATTCCTGCGGCACCAACACGCTGGCCTCGGTTCCGTGCATGTTCTCGCCGCTGGGCAAGCAGGGCTACGAATCGCGCAAGGACGACTACGAGAACCTGGTCGACGTACTGCAGGCCGCCGGGCTGGCCGTGTTCTGGCTCGACAACCAGGCCGGCTGCAAGGACGTCTGCACCCGCGTGCCGAACGCCTCGGCCTTCGACGGCCTCGATGCCGCCACCAAGAAGGCACTGTGCGACGGCGACGAATGCCTCGACGACGTGATGCTCAAGGGCCTGGACGAGCGCATCGCCGCGCTGCCGGCCGAGCGCCGCGCCAAGGGCATCGTGCTGGTGATGCACCAGATGGGCAGCCACGGCCCGGCCTACTACAAGCGCTCGGCACCCGACGTGAAGCGCTTCCAGCCCGAGTGCAAGACCAATGCGCTGGCCGAGTGCGGCCACGCCGAGCTGATGAACGTGTACGACAACTCGATCGTGCAGACCGACCGTTTCCTCGGCCAGACCATCGACTGGCTCAAGGCGCAATCGAAGCAGTACGACCCGGCGCTGCTCTACGTGAGCGACCACGGCGAATCGCTCGGCGAATACGGCCTGTTCCTGCACGGCGTGCCATACAGCTTCGCGCCCGAGGCGCAGAAGCACGTGCCCATGGTCACGTGGTTCAGCGAAGGCATGAGCGAGCGGCGCAAGCTCTCGCGCTCGTGCATGGAGGCGGGGCTCGATGCGCCGCTTACGCACGACAACCTCTATCACACGGTGCTCGGCGTGATGGACGTGACCACGCCCACCTACAAGCCGACGCTGGACGCCCTCGCATCCTGCCGCGCACAGGCCTGAGCGGGCCTGGCTATTTCCTCTCGCGGGGCAGCCGCCCCATGAGGAAGAACTCGTTGTTAGGCTGCATGCCGCTGAAGCTGGCCAGGCGATTGCTCAGGCCGAAGAAGGCGGTGATGGCCGCGATGTCCCAGATGTCCTCGTCGTCGAAGCCGTGGGCGTGCAGCGGCGGAAAGTCGCTGTCGTCGATCTCGTGCGAGCGGTCGCAGACCTTCATTGCAAAGTCGAGCATCGCGCGCTGGCGCGGCGTGATGTCGGCCTTGCGGTAGTTCACCGCCACCTGGTCGGCCACCAGCGGCTTCTTCTCGTAGATGCGCAGCAGCGCGCCGTGCGCCACCACGCAGTACAGGCATTGATTGGCCGCGCTGGTGGTGGTGACGATCATCTCGCGGTCGCCCTTGGTGAGCGAGCCTTCTTCCTTGAGCATGAGTGCGTCGTGGTACGCGAAGAACGCGCGCCACTCGGCGGGGCGGCGCGCGAGGCCGAGGAATACGTTCGGCACGAAGCCGGCCTTTTCCTGCACGGCGAGGATCGCGGTGCGGATGTCCTCGGGCAGGTCTTTCAGTTCGGCAAGGGGGTAGCGGTCTGTGGCCATGTTGTCTCCTGTGCGGGTTGCCTTGATGGAGCCATCATAGGCAAGCCGCGCCGAAGACCGCGCAACCGCTTTTTTCCCTTTACTTGAGCGCCTTGCCTTGCGTTGCGCCCAGCGGCGTGTGCAATTGCGAGGTCACCCACGAGCCCGTGTTGTCGTCGCGCCCCTGCAGCAGGTAGCGCGTGTCGGCCTTGCCGTAGTTCTGCACCGCCATGGCCGAGAACTTGCCGATGTCGGTCTTCGGATCGCGCAGGCGGTTGACGATCAGCACCTTCTTCGTGTCGGCGAAGTCGGCCATCATGTTCTGGTCGCCTTCGCTGTCGCCGGCCACGAAGCTCGGGCCGTAGCCGTACTTGCTGACCAGGAAGCGCCGGATGTTCTTCGTCTTGCCCGGGCCTTGCGTCTGGTCGTAGCCACGGCGGAATTCGGGCTGGATCACGCCGTTGGCGTCGCGCTCCAGCTCCATCGCGAGCACGCGCTCGGGCGAGTTGTTGTAGCCGAAGGCGGGGTTCGACGAGATCTCTTTGATCACGTCGACGAACGACGCCGAGCACACCCACACGTCGAAGCCCGCGTTGCGGAAGGCGGCGTACAGCTCCTGCATTTCGGGCTGCAGGCGCAGGCCGTTCTTCCAGCTCACCGAGACCACGCCCGCGCGGCCCGGCAGTGCCGTGGGCGAAGTCCACTTGACCTTGGCGACCGGCTCCTTCAGCTGCCACGCCACCGTGTCGGCCGTGAGCTTGCGCACCTGTGCCTCGGTCATGCCGGCAAAGAGGTACGTAACCCATGGGTACGCCGTGTCGTGGTCGAAGGTGTCGCCGATGGCCTCGTAGAGGTAGCGCACCTTGGTGGTGAATGCGCCGTAATGCGGGCTCAATGCCACCACGGCCAGCGACTGGTCGCCCTTCAGGCCCTTGTAGTTCTGGTAGAGCCAAGTGTAGCTCGCGACGATGTCGGGCACCACGCGGTCGATGTTCACCGGCTGGCCGGCCGCGTTGTTGTACGCGGGCAGGAAGTCTTTCTTCGGAATGTTCTTGCGCAGCGCCACTTCGAGCTGCGCGGGCGTGGCGCCGAAGACGAGGTTCTCGAGCTGGTAGATGAGCGAGGCTTCTTCGATGTCGAGGAAGACGCTGGTGTTGTCCCAGTCGAACACCACGTACGGCGGCTTTGCGGCGTTGTAGCCCGGGCTGCCCTTGCCGAGGCTGGAGATCAAGCCCTCGATCTGCGCGCGGTTGAAGGCGTCCCAGTGGCCGGGCGAAAGGGCCGGCCCCGTGGAAGACGACAGGCTGGCACAGCCGGCCGCAGCCATCGCGGCGGCAATTGGCGAGAGAAGGAGGAGGCGACGTTGCATTGCTTTTTTCCTGTTTGAGTGCATGCGTTGGACAAAAAAAGACGATGACGAGCGTACGAAGCGCTCGTGACAGTTCTGGCGTTGCCGCTTGTGGGTTGTGCTCAGCGCGCGAGCGATGGCGCCTGGCGCTGTTCGAGCACCGCGAGATCGCTCTCGTCCTTGAGCCCGATGCCGGTCAGTCCCCTGCGCAGGGACTCTCGCATCAGCCATGCCAGCTTGAACGCGGCCACTTCGTAGGGCAGGCCTTCGGGGCGCACGTTCGAGATGCAGTTGCGTTCGGCATCGTGCCGGCCACGCTTGGGCGAATGGGTCAGGTAGATGCCGAGGCTGTCGGGCGAGCTGAGGCCCGGGCGCTCACCGATCAGCATGACCGAGAGCGCCGCACCGAACAGTTCGCCCACCTCGTCGGCCAGCGCCACACGCGCCTGCGTGGCGATGACCACGGGGGCAAAGCTCGTGTCGGGCGGCAGGTGCGATCGCAATGCCGCGAGCAGCGGCACCGTATGACGCGCCGCCGCGAGCGAGGAGAGTCCGTCGCCGACCACCACGCAGACATCGCAGCCGTAGCGCCGGTCGCCGAGCAGGCGCGTGGCGGCGTCCTCGTCGAGCTGGCGGCCCAGGTCGGGCCGGCGCAGGTATTCGGTGCGGTCCGCGGCGCGGCTGCGTGCGCGCGCCACTTCCCAGCGCTGCGCGGTCAAGGCGGCTTCGAGCGCATCGACGTCGAGCGCGGCATGGATCGCGTCGCGCGCCATTGCATGCGCCCATCCGAAGCGCAGTGTCTCGTCGGTCGGCATGCCTGCGCCGGCGCGGCCCAGTGCCAGCCGCGCCGGCGTGGCCGAGCGCCATTGCGCCCAGGGGTTGGGGGTGACCGGTGAATCGCTCATGACGCGAGTGCGGACAGCCCGCTCATGTCGGCCAGCAGCCGGTTGGAAGAGGGCGGCGCCAGCTGGCCGGCCGCATTGGTGATCTGCATGCGCTGCAGCCAGGCCTCGAACTCCGGTGCGCGCTTCAGGCCCAGCGTTTCGCGCAGGAACAGCGCGTCGTGGAAAGAAGTGCTCTGGTAGTTGAGCATCACGTCGTCCGCGCCCGGAATGCCCATGATGAAGTTGATGCCCGCCGTGCCCAGCAGCACGAGCAGCGTGTCCATGTCGTCCTGGTCGGCCTCGGCGTGGTTGGTGTAGCAGATGTCGCAGCCGATGGGCAGGCCCAGCAGCTTGCCGCAGAAGTGATCTTCGAGCCCCGCGCGAATGATCTGTTTGCCGTCGTACAGATACTCCGGCCCGATGAAGCCGACGACAGTGTTGATGAGAAAGGGCTTGTAGCGCCGCGCCAGCGCATAGGCGCGCGCCTCGCAGGTCTGCTGGTCGACGCCGAAGTTGGCGTTGGCTGAGAGCGCGCTGCCCTGGCCGGTCTCGAAGTACATGACGTTGTTGCCAATGGTGCCGCGCTTGAGCGAGAGCGCTGCCGCATAGGCCTCGTCGAGCAGCTCGGGCGTCACGCCGAAGGAGAGGTTCGCCTTCTCGGTGCCCGCGATCGACTGGAACACCAGGTCCACCGGCGCGCCAGCCTCCGCGAGCTTGAGCGTGTTGGTCACGTGCGTGAGCACGCAGCTTTGCGTGGGAATCTCGAAGCGCTGGATCACCTCGTCGAGCATGCGCAGCAACTGGCCAAGCACTGGCATGCTGTCCGAAGCCGGGTTGAGGCCGATCACCGCATCGCCCGCGCCGTAGAGCAGGCCGTCGAGCGTGGAGGCGGCCACGCCGCGCAGATCGTCGGTCGGGTGGTTGGGCTGCAAGCGCACGGCCAGGTGACCGGGCAGGCCGATGGTGTCGCGAAAGCGCGTGACCACGCTGCACTTCTTCGCGACCGACACCAGGTCCTGGTTGCGCATGATCTTGGACACGGCCGCCACCATCTCGGGCGTGAGGCCCGGTGCCAATGCGGTGAGCGTGGCGGTGGTGGCCGCTTCGGACAGCAGCCAGTTGCGGAAGTCGCCGACCGTGAGGTGCGACACCGGCGCGAAGGCCTGCGCGTCATGGCTGTCGATGATGAGGCGCGTGATGTTGTCGCTCTCGTACGGAATCAGTGCTTCGGTAAGGAACTGCTTGAGCGGCGTGTCGGCCAGCACATGGCGCGCGGCCATGCGCTGCTGCGCGGTGGCCGCGCCAATGCCCGCGAGGTAGTCGCCCGAGCGCGCGGGGCTCGCGAAGGCCATGACCTGCCGCAGGTCTTCGAAGGCGAAGACCTGGTCGGCGATGGTGGTGCGATACAGCATCTTTCTTCAGATGTCAGGCGGAAGTGGTTGAAGAAGACAGCATCTCGTCGGGCGCGGCCGCCTTGCGTTGCGCCGAGGTCAGCAGGAAGTAGCCGTACGCCGCAGCCATCAGCACGATGAACAGCAGCGTGAGCATGCCGTTGAACCACACCATCGCGCCCAGGCACACCACGCCGAGCCCGAGCGCGATGGCCGGGAACACGGGGTAGAAGGGCGCGCGGTAGGTGCGCAGCAGGTTCGGCTCGGTGCGGCGCAGCTTGAACAGCGCGGCCATCGAGATCAGGTACATCACGATGGCGCCGAGCACGGCCATGGTCACGATGTTGGCGGTGAGCGTCTGGCCGCCGAACTGCACCCACTCGTCGCTGAAGATGGCAATCACGCCGATCACGCCGCCGGCCAGCAGTGCGCGATGCGGTGTGTCGAAGCGAGGGCTCAGGCCGGCGAAGTAGCGCGGCAGGTAGCCCGCGCGCGCCAGCGCGAAGATCTGGCGCGAGTAGCCCATGATGATTCCGTGGAACGAAGCGATCAGACCGAACAGGCCAATCCACACCAGCATGTGCAGCCAGCCGCTGTTGTCACCCACCACCGCCTTCATGGCCTGTGGCAACGGGTCGTTGATGTTTGCGAGCTTGCGCCAGTCGCCCACGCCGCCCGCGAAGATCATCACGCCGAAGGCCAGCACCACCAGCGTGACGATGCCCGTGGTGTAGGCAATGGGAATGGTGCGATGCGGGTCGCGCGCCTCTTCGGCTGCCATGGCCGCGCCCTCGATGGCAAGAAAGAACCAGATCGCGAACGGTATGGACGCGAAGATGCCCGAGATGGCCGCGCCGTTGAGCACGCTGCCGCCGGCCCAGCCGTTGGCCACGAAGTTGGCCATGGTCCAGCCCGGCGTGACCACGCCCATGAACACCAGCAGCTCGACGATGGCCAGCACCGTCACGAAAAGCTCGAAGGCCGCAGCAATGCCCACGCCGACCCAGTTGAGCGCAATGAAGATCACGTACGCGCCGAGCGCAAACCACTTCGGGTTGATGCCCGGAAACTGCACGTTGAGGTACGCACCGATGGCCAGCGCGATGGCCGGTGGTGCGAACACGAATTCGATCAGCGTCGCAAAGCCCGCGACGAAGCCGCCGTTGGGCCCGAAGGCACGCCGTGCATAAGCAAAAGGACCACCCGCATGCGGAATGGCGGTAGAGAGCTCGGTGAAGCTGAAGATGAAGGTGGTGTACATCGTGGCCACCAGCACCGTGGCAACCAGAAAGCCGAGCGTGCCGGCCGTGTTCCAGCCGTAGCTCCAACCAAAGTACTCACCCGAGATGACAAGGCCCACCGCAATGCCCCAGAGCTGGACAGGGCCGAGCACTTTCTTGAGATGGCCGGTGCCGGTATGGGCCGGCGCTGCTGCGCCAGTGCTGGCTTCGGTGGAGTTCATGCGGCTTCCTCTCTGCGTGAATGTTGACAGTGCACATTCAGCAAAGCAAGGGCCGTTCCAACGAGGCCGGCATGGGCCGATATGGGCCGCTGGCCATAATCGGGGTCTCTCAACCTTCGAGGTGTTTTGTGAAGTCTCTTTTCTGTGCCGCTCTCGTGTCCGTCTTTGCAATGCCCGCCGCGTTCGCGCAGTCTGCGCCCGTGACCACGCCCAGCGGCCTGATCTACCAGTCGATCAAGGAAGGCACCGGCGCTTCGCCCGCGGCCACCGACGTGGTCAAGGTTCACTACCGCGGCACCTTCCCCGACACGGGCAAGGAATTCGACAGCTCCTACAAGCGCGGCGAACCCACCGAGTTCCCGCTCAACGGCGTGATCCCGTGCTGGACCGAAGGCGTGCAGAAGATGAAGCCCGGCGGCAAGGCCAAGCTGACCTGCCCGCCGTCGATTGCCTACGGCTCGCGCGGCGCCGGCGGCGTGATTCCGCCGAACGCCACGCTGAACTTCGAAGTGGAGCTGGTGTCGGTCACCAAGCGCTGATCGTCAGATCTGCGCCATGCCGCCGTCGACGAAGAGTTCGATTCCGTTGACGAAGCTGCTGTCGTCGGAGGCCAGGAACACCACGGCCTTGGCGATTTCGTCGGGCGTGCCGACCCGGCCCAGCGGGATGTTCTGGGCTTGTCCCTCGATGAAGCCCTGCACCTGTTCCGCCGTGAGGCCCAGCAGTTCATAGGCGGGGGTTGGTACCACGCCGGGGCTCACGGCGTTCACGCGAATGCCGGCGTCCTTCAGGTCCACCGTCCAGCTGCGCGCAAAGCTGCGCACCGCCGCCTTGGTCGCGCTGTAGACGCTGAAGGCCGGATTGCCCTTGATGCTGGTGATCGATGCGTTGAGCACGATTGATGAGCCCTTGGGCATCAGCGGCAGCGCCTTCTGCACCGTGAAGAGCAGGCCGCGCACATTGGTGCCGAAGATCTTGTCGAAGTGTTCCTCGGTGATCTGCCCCAGCGGCAGCAGGCTGCCACCGCCCGCGTTGGCGAACAGCACGTCGAGGCGGCCTTTCTCCTGCTTGATCGTGGCGTAGAGCCGGTCGAGGTCTTCGAGCTTCGACACGTCGCCGAGCACGCCGGTCACGTTGCGCCCGATGGCCTTCACGGCTGCATCGAGTTCGGCCTTGCGGCGGCCGGTGATGAACACGTGCGCGCCTTCGGCCACGAAGCGTTGCGCGGTGGCCAGGCCGATGCCGCTGGTGCCGCCAGTGACGAGGGCGATTTTGTCGTTGAGCTTGAGGGTCATGACTTCTTCCTTGGTGATTGCTGCAATGCAGCGTTGTCGAGGGAAGGAAGTTTGGGCGCGACCCCCACGCGGACCAAGACGGCGCGCGGGATTTGTTTGTTTCCGGATCACTAATAATCCGGCGATGGACCAGATCACCGCCATGCGCGTATTTGCCCGCGTGGTCGAGGCCGGCACCTTCACGCGCGCTGCCGACTCGCTGCAGATGCCCAAGCCCACCGTGACGAAGATGGTGCAGCAGCTCGAAACGCACCTGCGCGTGAAGCTGCTGCAGCGCACCACGCGGCGCGTGACAGTCACGCCCGAGGGCGCGGCCTACTACGAGCGCACCGCGCGCGTGCTGGCCGAGCTGGAAGACATCGAGTCCGACCTCACCAACGCGCAGGCCAATCCGCGCGGGCGCCTGCGGGTGGACGTCGGCTCCTCGCTGGCCAACATGATCCTGATTCCGCAACTGCCGACGTTCCATGCGCGCTATCCCGAGATCGAACTCGAGATCGGCGTGAGCGACCGGCCGGTGAACCTGATCGGCGATGCGGTCGACTGCGTGATCCGTGCCGGCGAGCTGACCGACCAGTCGCTCGTGGCGCGCCGCATCGCGACCTTGCCCTTCGTGACCTGCGCCACGCCGGCCTACCTGGAGCGCCACGGCGTGCCGAAGACGCCCGCGGACCTCGGCGACGGCACGCACCGCGTGGTGGGCTACTTCTCGTCGCTGAGCAACCGGCCGATTCCGCTGCGCTACGGGCGCGGCGAGGAGCGCATCGAAATCCACGGCCACACCGTGGTAGGCGTGAACGAGAGCACGGCGCACCTGAGCGCGATGCTCACCGGCATGGGCGTGGCGCAGACTTTCGATCTGATGGCCGCGCCCTACCTGGCCAGCGGCGCGCTGGTCGAGGTGCTGCAGGGCTGGGCGCCCGAGCCGTATCCCCTGCACGTGGTGTACCCGACCAACCGGCACCTGAGCGCCAAGCTGCGCGTGTTCGTGGACTGGGCTGTGGAACTCTTCGCGCCCTACAACAAGGCCGGCAAGCGCTGAAGCGCCTGCGGTTTCAGCCCGGCTGGTACTGGTACAGCCAGGTTTCGGTCAACGTCTGGTCGCCGTTCTTCATGTACATGCGCATGTCGATCGGCTCGTTGCCTTCGGGCGTGAAGTCGAACTGCGCACGCCAGTGGCCGGGCACGCCGTTGGGCACGGCCTCCGCGAACACGTACGAGAACTTGCCGCGCGCCGCCGTCAGCATCACCTCCGGCTTCACGCCGAAGGGCACGGCCTGCAGCGGCTGTCCGATGAACTCGACCATGAACTTGCGCACGCCCTGCGGACGGGGCTGGCCCGGCTGTCCGCCGCGCCCGATGCGCGTGGCCACGCAGCGCGCGAGCGGCGACGGAAAGGGCTCCTGGTCGGTCCAGTGCAGCCGGTACTGCAGGCTGTAGCTGGCTCCGGCCTTTGCGTCTGCCTTGGGCACCCAGAAGGCGACGATGTTGTCGTGGATCTCGTCGTCGGTCGGAATCTCGATGAGCTGGACCGAGCCTTCGCCCCAGTCGCCCAGCGGCTCGATCCACAGGCTCGGGCGCTTCTCGTAGTTCACGCCGTCCTGGTAGTGGTCGAAGGCGCGATCGCGCTGCAGCAGGCCGAAGCCGCGCGGCCTGGTGTCGGCGAAGGCCGAGGCGCGCGTCTGCGTGGGGTTGTTGAGCGGGCGCCAGATGCGCTCGCCCGCGCCGTTCCAGATCGCGAGGCCATCGGAGTCGTGCACCTCGGGGCGCCAGTCGATGGCGGTGGGCTTGATGGTTTCCGAGTACCAGTACATCGACGTGAGCGGCACCAAGCCCAGGCGCGACACGTCGCGGCGCAGGAACATGCGCGCGTCGATGTCCATGATGACGGCCTTGCCGCGCTGCATGATGAACTTGAACACGCCCGTGATGCTCGGCCCTTCGAGCAGCGCGTAGACCGTCATCGAGGTGGTGTTGTTGGCGGCCGGCGTCTCGAAGTAGAAGCGCGTGAAGTTCGGAAACTCCTCGGGCTTGTCGGGCACCGCCACGTCGAGCGCGATGCCGCGCGCCGACAAGCCGTACTGGTAGAGCTCGCCGATGGCGCGGAAGTACGAGGCGCCGAGAAAGGCGACCCAGTCGTTCTTCTGCCAGTCGAGCTTGCTCTGGTCGCCCAGCCGGCTTTCCTGCAGACGAAAGCCCGCGAAGCCCGCGCCCGGCGGCAGCGCGCGTGCGGGGCTGTCGGGCGGCATCGAGAAGTAGTCGGGGCTGTAGAGCAGCTCGCGGGCAAACGCGTCGCCGTCGGTGTTCTCGAGCACGTGCATGCGCACCGGCGTCTGGAAGAAGCGCCCGAGGTGGAAGAAGGTAACGGGAAAGGCGCCGGGCCCGTCGCGGAAGAGGGCGTTGGCGGGGTCGAACTTGATCTTGCCGTGCGCGTCGTAGTCGATGCGGTCGAGCACCTCGGGCGCCAGCGGCGCCGCGGCCGCATAGGGCTTGGCGGCGAGCGACTTCGCCTGTGCGATCAACGCGTCGAAGGAAAAGGGCGTGGGCTGGCTCAGTTGCAGCCCGTTGGCGGCCAGTGCCTCTTTGGGCAGTCCGAGGGCGGCGAGTGCGGCAGCGGCACTACCGGCGGCAAGGAAGGATCGGCGATCAAGCATGTGGTTCTTGAGGGTTGCGAATCTTGAGGGGGAAGAAAGAAAAGCGGCGAAGACGATAGAACATTCTCCGCGACCGGGAACAGCAGGTAGCTTGACCTGGCCCGGGGCCGCGCCGCGTCAGCCATTCCGCGCAGCGTGGGCCGGACAAAGCCGGCACTTCACAAAATTGTGCGTTTATGTATCGGCGACGTCCGTCGCCTTCAGCGCATAGAGCGCATACAGCGGCACGCCGAGAAACAGCATGACCATCGGCGCGAACAGCGTGTAGGGTAGGCCGATGCCCTCCAGCACGCGGTAAGTGGCGGTCAGCTGCAGGCGCGGATGGGGCTGCGTCAGCTCGGTAGAGCGACGGATTCCCCAGAGAAACTCTGCACCGGTCGTGCGCACCGAGGGGTGCTGTCTTCCGCGCCCCACCGCGAGCCAGCACATGGCGTCGAAGGCCAGCATCGAGCCTGCGGGCGCGCGTTCGCCGAAGGTGGCGAGCACTGCCTGCACCTGTTCGGGCTTCAGGTACATCAGCACGCCTTCGGTGAACAGGAACACCGGCGCAGCGTTGCGCTTGCGCGGCAGGCCCAGCTGTTCCCACCAGTCGGGCGCGGTCAGGTCGAGCTCGCGCAGGTCGTGGCGTTCATTGGTCTCGGGGATCAGCTCGCGGCGCAGTTCGAGCACCTCGGGCAGGTCGGCGTCGGTCATGTGGGACTTGCCGTCGTCCAGCCACTGGAAGTAATGGCTAAGGCCGCAGCCCATGTTCACCACGCGCCCGCCGGGATGCTGCTTGAGGAAGTCCTGGGCCAGGCTGCGGAAGCGACGGGTGCGCGAGAGGATGCTGTAGATGGTCGCCCGGTCTTCCGGCAACGCGTGGCCGTCGTCGCGGATCTGCTCCAGGATGCCCGCGGCGTACGCGTCCCGCACGGCCACTTGCGGAAACATCGCATCGCCCGAAGCCCGGGCGGCCAGGGGAATCCGCAAGGTCGAAGGAACGGCCGACAGGCGCCGTGCGCGTCTGCCGGCGGTCATGGATGCGGGAGAGAGGCCATGCGCAAAGTCTGGCCGCTCCGGCATCGGGGGGCAAGTCAGTCTTTGGTTGTGCCGGACTTTTCCGTTTGAAGGAAATGTGGTTTCCACGAAAATCGCTTTCCCGATGGCTTGGCCGACGCCATAGTTGCCGGCAACCAACTCCAGCACAAGAACAGGAAACCGAATGAGCACCCTCGACATCGTCGGCCTCTGCGGCAGTCTTCGCACAGGCTCCATCAACCGGGCCGCCCTGAACCTCGCAGGCTCGCTGATGCCCGAGCCGATGGCCATGGAGGTCGTCGAGTGGCGCGAGGTGCCGGTGTTCGACGCGGATGTGTTCGCCAAGGGCTACCCCGCATCGGTGCAGACGCTGCGCGACCGCATCCGCCGCGCCGACGGCGTGGTGATTGCCACGCCCGAATACAACTTCTCGATTCCGGGTGGGTTCAAGAACATGATCGACTGGCTCAGCCGCGGCGAAGACCAGCCCTTTGCGCACAAGCCGGTGGCCATCCTCTCGGCATCGCCGGGGCCCGTTGGCGGCGCGCGCGTTCAGTACGACATGCGGCGCGTGCTGCTGTTCGTGAACGCGATGGTGCTGGCGAAGCCCGAGATTTTCATCGGCGGCGCGGGCGGCAAGTTCGACGCCGAAGGCAACTGCACCGACGAGACGACGCGCAAGTTCGTCGGCGACCAGATGAACGCGTTCGAGAAATGGATCGGGGCTGTGAAGCGGATGACGGCCGCCTGAGCCCATGCCCTGTCAGGCGGGGCTGGCTTCCGGTTCCTGCTCGGCCCAAGCGGCCGGGTTGGGCGTCCAGCTCGGGTCGGGCTCCCGTTCGAGCAGGGCGCAGGCATAGGCGCCGAGGTCCGCGCTGAAGATGTTCCGGGCCGCTTCGGCACCACCGTCATCGCGCTTTGCGTTCGACGCAAAGCTCGCGAACAGCTCCCAGTTTCGCCCCATCTGCTCGACGAGGATGCGCGCAAGTTCGTAGGACAGGAGGTTGCCGTCATCCGTCCTGAAGAACGACTGGCCGGACCAGAATTCCTGGATCTTCGCTTCGTCCCAGAACTTCAGATGCTTGCGCTGTAGCTCCTGCGGCGTGTAGAGCATGGCGCCCGCGCCCGCCAGCTTGCGCTCGGTGTTGACGGCCAGCCCTTCATCCAGCCACCTCGGCAGCTTGAGGTGCGAGAGCGCGCTGTGGGTCATCTCGTGCGCGATGACGGGCTCGATGGCTGCAAGGTCGGCCCGCTTCGCCAGAAAGTGCGCGCAACCGGCGTCGACGAACATGCCGCCGCTGAACGCGAATTCGCCGCCTTCGGGGTAGTAGCTCGAGACGTAGTCGTAGTAGGTTTCTTCGTCGTCCACGACCAGCAGGATGCTCTTGTCACTGGCGCCGAAATGCGCGATGCCGGCCAGGACGCGTTGAATGCGCTTGCGCGTGGACGTCACATAGGCGGCTGTTGCGGCGACGACGACATCTTCCAGCGACGACAGAACGTAGGCATTGCTCGATTCGTACAGGCGGAAGTGCGAGCCCAGCGCATCCCTCAAGTGAAGAAGCCAAGCGCGCTTTCCCTGCTCGATGGCCGCGCGCTGGAGATCAGCATCGTTCATCGAGCCGGCCCATTCCTTCAGTGCCTGCCAGTCGAGCAGGGGGAGTCCGTTGTAGAGCCCCATGTGCTCGTGCAGCGGAAATGCGGGGCCGTCTCCCAGCGCGATGTTCTCCGGCGCCGCGTCGGCCGTGAAACCGTCGGACTTTGTGCCGGGGCGAGCGGGTGAGGCATGGGATGGTCTTGGCATGCCGATCCTGGCGAGCCAGGCGCCAAGGAACGGGATCAGCCAGACCATCCACAGGATCAGGACCTTGCGCCACAGAGGCTCCTCGCTTGCCACGATGCGCATCGTGATGTGCACGTTGATCGCAAGCAGGAAGGCGCCCGCGCAGAACAGCAGAAACTCTTGCATCGTCACGGCCCCGCTTGTTGCAGAAGATGTTGAGCCAGCAATTGCGCCGCCGGCGAAAGTGCCGCCCCCGTCTTCGTCGCCATCAGCAACCGCCGCGTGGCCCACGCGTCCTTCAGCCGCACGACCTTCAGATCGAGCGCCGCAACCTGCGCCTTGCACGCGGCCAGCGGCACCACGCCGATGCCGAGGTTCGCCGCGATCATGTGGCACATCGCATCGAAGCTGCGCACCTGCACGCGCAGGCGCATCGGAATGCCGGCCTGCTCAGCAGCACGCGACGTGAGTTCCAGCAGCGAACTGCTGCGGTTAAGGCCGACGAATTCGTGCGCGAGGCAGGTCTTGAAGTCGACCTGCTTCACTCGGCTGCGCGACAGCGGATGTTGCTTTGCGCACAGCACCACGAGCTCGTCGGTCTGGAAGGGCGCGACGTCGAGCCCGTAGGCGGGCGTGTTCTCCGCGAACACGCCGACGTCGGCCAGGCCGTCGACCAGTGCTCGCACGATGTCGCCGCTCAACTGCTCTTCGACCTCCACGCGGATGTCGGGGTGCTGCGCGAGAAAGGTCGCGAGCGTCGTAGGCAGGAACTCGGTCAGCGCCGACATGTTGGCCCACAGCCGGACGTGGCCGCGCACGCCGCTTGAATAGTCGTTGATCTCGTTGCTGAACTGCTCGAAGCCCTGGAACAGCCGCATCGCATGCTGCATCGCCACATGCCCGGCGGGTGTGAGCGCGATGCCTTGTGCGCTGCGTTCGAGCAGCTTCGACCCCGTTGCTGCCTCGAAATCTGAGAGTCGCCGGCTCGCCGCCGACAGCGCGAGGTGGCACGCCTCCGCGCCCTTGGTGATGCTGCCCGATTGCGCCACCGCGCAGAACAGGCGCAGCGTCACGAAGTCGACACGGGCGGGGTTGATCGGGCTGGGCATCGGCGGATTCTAGAGAGGCGGGGCCACCTCTTCGCGTTTTGCGAAGGGGTGCTGCCATCACAGCAATTCCGCCCAGCGCGATCTGTTCCTAGAGTCGGACCCTACCCAACAAGGAGACGGACGCGGACATGAATGCACTCGAAGGCCTGAAGGTGCTGGAGCTCGGCCAGCTCATTGCCGGCCCCTTCGCCGGAAAGACGCTGGCGGAGTTCGGCGCCGACGTGATCAAGGTCGAGCCGGCCGGTGTCGGCGACCCGCTGCGCAAGTGGCGGCTGCTGCGCGATGGCACTTCGGCATGGTGGGAGGTGCAGTCGCGCAACAAGCGCTCGGTATGTCTCGACCTGCGCAGCGCCGAAGGCCAGGAGGCGGCGCGTGCGCTGGCGCTCGAGGCCGACGTGCTGATCGAGAACTTCAAGCCCGGCACGCTCGAAGGCTGGGGCCTGGGGTGGGAGCAGCTGCACGCGCTGAACCCGCGGCTGATCATGCTGCGCATCTCGGGCTACGGGCAGACCGGGCCCTATCGCGACAAGCCCGGCTTTGGTGTGCTCGGCGAATCGATGGGCGGGCTGCGCTATCTGAGCGGCGAGCCGGGGCGGGTGCCGGTGCGCGTGGGTGTGTCGCTGGGCGACACGCTGGCGGCGCTGCACGGTGTGATCGGCGTGCTGACCGCGCTGCATCACCGAACGGCCCATGGTGGAGAGGGGCAGTTCATTGACGTGGCGCTGTACGAGTCGGTGTTCAACGTGATGGAAAGCCTGCTGCCCGAGTACGACGCTTTCGGCGCGGTGCGCGAGCGCGCCGGCAGTGCGCTGCCCGGCATCGCGCCGACCAATGCCTACCGGTGCAGCGACGGGCACTATGTGCTGGTGGCCGGCAACGGCGACAGCATCTTTCGCCGGCTGATGCGGGCCATCGGTCGCGCGGATCTGGAGAACGACGCGGAGCTCGTGCACAACGATGGACGCGTGCGGCGCGTGGAGGAAATCGATGCTGCCATCGAGGCATGGACGCTGCAGCGCAGCCGCGACGAAGTGCTGGCCGCACTCGACGCTGCTGGCGTGCCGGTCGGGCGCATCTACACCGTGGCCGACATCGCGAGCGACCCGCAGTACCTGGCGCGCGAGATGATCGTGGAGGCGCCCACGTCGGACGGCGCCACGCTGAAGGTGCCCGGCGTGGTGCCCAAGCTCAGCGCCACGCCGGGATGCATCGCGCACCCTGCGCCGCGCCTTGGCGAGCACACCGGCGATCTGCAAAGTGCCGGTTGGCCAGCACGCCGCACGGAAAGCGAGCTTGCCGTATGAAGACTGGCAACGGCACGCGGCTGCTCATCAATGAAGTGGCTACCCGCGACGGCTTTCAGATGGAGAGCCGCTTCATTCTTACCGACGATAAGGTCGCGCTGATCGACCGGCTCAGCGGGCTGGGCTACGCCAAGATCGAAGTCACGTCGTTCACTTCGGCAAAAGCGATTCCGGCATTGCGCGACGGCGAGGAGGTGATGCATCGCATCGCCCGCCGCCCTGGCGTGGTCTATACCGCGCTGGTGCCGAACGTGCGCGGCGCCGAGCGTGCGCTTGAAAGCCGGATCGACGAGTTCAACATCGTCATGTCGGTGAGCGAGACGCACAACCTTGCCAACCTGCGCATGACGCGCGAGCAGTCGTTCGCGCAGCTGGCTGGGGTCGTCGCATTGGCGAAGGAGGCAGGGGTGCCGGTGAACGTGTCGCTCTCTTGCGTGTTCGGCTGCCCGATGGAAGGCGATGTGCCGCTGGCGACGGTACGAAGCTGGATCGACCGCTTCGCTGCGCTGGAAGTGCAGGGCATCACGCTGTGCGATACGACGGGCATGGCCTATCCCACGCAAGTGCAGGCGCTCTGCGAGAACGTCATCGCGGCTCATCCCCAGATGGATTGGACCGCCCACTTTCACAACACCCGCGGCATGGGCCTCGCGAACACCGTGGCCGCCGTCGAGGCCGGCATCCGCAGGCTGGACATGTCGCTCGGCGGCATCGGCGGTTGCCCCTATGCCCCGGGCGCGACCGGCAATGTGGCGACGGAAGACGTGGTGCACATGCTGCAGTGCATGGGCTACTACACCGGCATGGACCTGGGCGGCCTGATCGCCGCCGCAGCCGAACTGGAGTCGCTCGTGCAGCACGAGCTGTCGAGCCAGGTCTCGCGCGCGGGCCATCGGCTGACGCGGCATGCGCCGCCCGCGGATTTCAACGACATCGTTACCCGCGCCAAGGAGCGCGGGCAGAAGGAGCTTCACCCATGATCGACCATCTGGACCACCTTGTGCTGACGACTGCGCACGAAGAAGCCTGCACTCGTTTCTACGTCGAGGTGATGGGCATGACGCTCGAAAACTTCGGTGCCGGCCGCAAGGCCTTTCGCTTCGGCAACCAGAAGATCAACCTGCATATCAAGGGCCACGAGTTCGAGCCCAAGGCGCAACTGCCGACGCCGGGGTCGCTCGACCTGTGCTTCATTGCCAGCGTGCCGCTCGAGGAAGTCATCGCGCGGCTGAAGGACAAGGGCGTGCCGATTCTCGAGGGCCCGGTGATGCGCACGGGCGCCACCTCGCGTATCCGCTCGGTCTATGTGCGCGACCCCGACCTGAACCTGATCGAGATATCGGAGCTGGCGCCCTGACGGCGCGGCCCCGAAGACAGCAAGCCAAATACAAAACCACCGGAGACAAACCATGAAACCTATCCACCGCCTCCTCGCGGTCGGCCTTGCGCTGGCTGCCTCGGCTGCAACTGCCGACACATGGCCCTCGAAGCCGATCACCATGATCGTGCCCACGGCGCCGGCCGGCTCCACCGACATCATGGCGCGCCTGGTCGGCGATCCGCTGCAGCGCGCGCTGGGCCAGCCTGTGGTCATCGACAACAAGCCCGGCGCCAGCGGCAACATCGGCACCGAGTTCGTGGCGCGCGCCGCGCCGGACGGCTACACGCTGCTGATGCAGTACTCGGGCTTCCACGTCGGCAACCCCTCGCTCTACCCGAACATCAGGTGGAGCCCGACGAAGGACTTCGTGCCGGTGGCGATGGTGATGCGCGCGCCGCACGTCGTCGCGGTGAGCGGCAAGCTGCCGGTGAACTCGATGAAGGAGCTCATCGAATACGGCAAGAAGAAGGAGGGCGGCCTGTTCTACGCCTCGTCGGGCAACGGTTCGATCCAGCACATCGCGGGCGAGTTGCTGTCGCGGCAGTCGAGGCAGGCGATGACGCACGTGCCCTACAAGGGCTCGGGGCCGGCCATCAACGACCTGATCTCGGGCAACGTCGACATGTTCATCACCACACCGCCCTCGGTCATCGGCCACTTCGCTGGCGGGCGCATCAAGGCGTTGGCGTACACGGGCACCAAGCGCCATCCGTCGATGCCCAACGTGCCGACCTCGGCCGAGGCAGGCCTGCCGGGCTACGAGGTCGAGTCGTGGTTCGCAGTGTTCGCGCCGGCGAAGACACCGCCTGAAGTCGTCGCCAGGCTCGGTGCGGAGCTGAAGAAGATCGTGGAGAGCGAAGCCTTCCGCAAGAAGGTCGACGAGCAGGGCGCCTTCGCGACCTACATGGATTCGCCGACGCTCGCGAAGTTTGTTGACCAGGAGCTGGCGACCTGGTCGAAGGTGATCAAGTCGGCGGACATCAAGCCGGATTGAAGGGGGCGGGGGCCCTCAGTCTCCCTGGTAGACGACCTCGAAGGTCTCGCATAGCACCGGCATGCGCATGTCGGGCTTCCTGCCGATGCGCTCGCATTCGCCGCTGAAGTACTGCCAGTGGCCTTCGCGCCAGTAGCGCAGCGAGCCGTCGCCTTCGGCTTCGACAGCCGCGAAGTCTTCACCGACTTCGTCGAAGGGCATGACCACCACACTGAGGGTTTCGATCACGCACAGGGGCTTGCCATGCCAGTCGGTCACCACGCTCAGGTCGCCGGGCTTGGGCTGCGACCTGTCGGTCGATTCGAAGGACCATTCGAGGCTCGCGGTGCCGCGCTTGCGCCCGTCCAGGACGAGCTTTGCCAGTTCGGTGGCGCCGGCCTCGTTGTCGTCGAAGTGAAAGGCCTCGCAAAAGCGGGCGGACCCGTCGGCGCCGGTGGCGGTCTGGAATCGCTCCCAGAAGGGGAGGAGGCTGGATGGAATGGTCATGTCGGGCGGCCCGGAGTCGAGCCCCAAGCCTGCCACAGACATGAACGATAGGCGGCTACAGCTTGACGTTGATGATCGACAGGATGATTGCCGAGAGTGTCAGTGCGACGGGCACCTTCTGCACGGCGAGCGCGTGGGCCCGAGCGAACGAAACCTGCGTCTGCAGCAAGAGGCTTGTTTCGGAATGGATACGTGTGGACATTTCAGACTCCTGAGTGGTTGCGGGCTTCCTGCCCTGCATGGCTGTAACGATAGGCCTCGCTGCGCACGACGGAGCAGGCGTTTCGACGACACGGCGTTTCCGTTTTCGCAACGATCCGGCGGCTTGTGGCCGGAACTTCCGGCAGGCCCTGGCAATCGTCGGGCCTAACCCGCGATCAGCTTCTGCACCAGTTCCGCAGTAGTCGCAGCCGCGTACTTGCGCATCAGCCGTGCCCGATGCAGCTCCACCGTGCGGTGGCTGATGCCCAGCGCTTTGCCGATCTCCTTGGAGGTCAGCCCGCGCATCACCTGCGCCGCCACCTCGCGCTCGCGCGGCGTCAGCTCGGCCTTCACGGCGCGGCGCGAGCCCAGGTCTTCGAAAGTCCAGATGCCGGCCTCGTGCGGGGCGGCGCGGTTCATTGCATGGCCGGTGACGTGGCACCAGAAGGTTTCGCCCGCGATGGCGCCGTGCAGGCCGCCCAGGCGCCTCATCATGCGGTTGTCGGCGTAGTGCCCGCTGGCGTTCAGAAAGGGCTCCATGCGCTTGCCGATGCGCTCGAACTCGGCCACGCTGGGGTACAGGATGCTGAACGAATGCCCGACCAGCGCGGAGGGCGTTGCGCCAAAAATCTCGCACACGCGCACGTTGCAGGCCACGATGGTGCGGTTGCTCGAAACCACCATGCCGACGGGCGCATGTTCAAAAGCCAGCCGGTAATCGATCTCGGGCATCGGGGGTCACCATTACGAAATACTACGTATGCGAGTAGGTAGTATCGTTCAAGGCTTTCCCACCACTCTCCATTCATCCATCAAGGAGCCCGAGTGAACAAGATTTATCCCTCCGCAGACGCGGCACTCAAGGGGGTCGTGGCCGACGGGCAGATGCTCGCGGTCGGCGGCTTCGGCCTGTGCGGCATTCCCGAAGCGCTGATCGAGGCGCTAAAGGACTCCGGCGTGCAGAACCTCACCGTCATCTCGAACAACGCCGGCGTTGACGGCTTCGGCCTCGGCAAGCTGCTGGAAACGCGGCAGATCAAGAAGATGGTCGCCTCCTACGTGGGCGAAAACAAGGAGTTCGAGCGCCAGTACCTGGCCGGCGAACTCGAGCTCGAATTCACGCCTCAGGGCACGCTGGCCGAGAAGCTGCGCGCCGGCGGAGCGGGCATTCCGGCCTTCTTCACCAAGACCGGCGTGGGCACGCAAGTGGCCGAGGGCAAGGAACTGCGCGAGTTCGACGGCGAAACCTACGTGATGGAGCGCTCGCTGGTGCCCGACGTGGCACTGGTCAAGGCTGACGTGGCCGACAAGTCGGGCAACCTGCGCTTTCGCCTGACGGCGCGCAACTTCAACCCGGCCGCCGCCATGGCCGGCAAGATCTGCATCGTCGAGGTCGAGAAGATCGTCGAAGTGGGCGAGCTGGCCCCCGACGACATTCACCTGCCGGGCATCTACGTGCACCGCATCGTGCTCAACGCCAACCCCGAGAAGCGCATCGAGAAGCGCACCGTGAGCGCATCGGTCGATGCCGCTGCTGCCAAGGTCGAGGCCCAGACTGCCATCGCCCAGGCCGCCGCCGCCAGCGAAGTGCCGGTGCCCACCGTGCCCGCCAACAAGAAAGAAGGAGCCTGAGATGCCCTGGACCCAAGACCAGATGGCGGCCCGCGCCGCTCAAGAACTCGAAGACGGCTTCTACGTCAACCTTGGCATCGGCATTCCGACGCTGGTGGCCAACCACACCGGCACCAAGGAAGTGTGGCTGCAGAGCGAGAACGGCATGCTCGGCATCGGCCCGTTTCCCACCGAAGACCAGGTCGACGCCGACCTGATCAACGCCGGCAAGCAGACCGTGACCACGCTGCCCGGTTCGGCCATCTTCGGCAGCCATGACAGCTTCGCGATGATCCGCGGCGGCAAGATCAACCTGTCGATCCTGGGCGCCATGCAGGTCAGCACCAAGGGCGACCTCGCCAACTGGATGATCCCAGGCAAGATGGTCAAGGGCATGGGCGGCGCGATGGACCTCGTGGCTGGCGTGAAGCGCGTGATTGTGCTGATGGAACACGTGGCCAAGAAGAAGGACGGCACCGAGGACCTGAAGATCCTCGAGAAGTGCACCCTGCCGCTGACAGGCGTGGGCGTGGTCGACCGCATCATCACTGACCTGGCCGTGATGGACGTGGTACCCGAGGGCCTGAAGGTCGTCGAGCTGGCGCCGGGCGTCAGCTTCGACACGCTGCAGTCCAAGACCGGCGCCAAGCTGATCCAGTAACAAGGCAGCGAACGCAACGACAACCAAGGGCAGGGCCGCGAGAGCGGGCCCTGCCTTTTTGCTTTGGAGCACACAGGAATGAATGCGAACGAAGTTCTGGGTGGCATCTGGCGGCAGGCCGGACTGCCTGCGGAAGCCCTGCCGTTTGCGCGACTCACAGGCGCCGACCCGGTGTTGCCGTCGTCTTTTGCGGTCGGCGCGGCGGCGCAGAGCACCATCGCGGCAGCGGCGCTGGCGGCCTGCGAACTGGGGCACCTGCGAGGTTCGGCGCGCCAGCAGGTGGGCGTCGACATGCAGCATGCAGCGCTTGATTGCACCGGCTGGTTCAGCCTCGACGGGCGCGTGCCCGATCTGTGGGACACCTTCTCGGGGCTGTACCGTTGCGCCGACGGCTGGGTGCGCATTCACGCGAACTTCGCGCACCACCGCGACGGGGCGCTGCGGCTGATGAAGCTGGACCCGGCCACCGCCACGCGCGCCGAGGCCGAAACGGTGATGGCGACCTGGCGCACCCGCGATTTCGAGGATGCCGCCGCTGCGCAAGGGCTGGTGGCAACCGCGCTGCGCCGCTTCGACGAATGGGACGCCACGCCGCAAGGCCAGGCCATTGCGGCGCAACCGCTCTTCACCATCGAGCGCATCGGCGATGCACCGCCGCTCGCGCTACCGCCGCTGCGCGAAGACCAGAGGCCGCTCACCGGCGTGCGCGTGCTCGACCTGACGCGCATCCTCGCGGGCCCGGTCGGCGGACGCGCGCTGGCGGCGTATGGCGCCGACGTGATGCTCGTCAATTCGCCGAACCTGCCGAACATCGAATCCATCGCCGACACCAGCCGCGGCAAGCTGTCGACGCATGTGGATCTGCGCACCGACGACGGCCGTGCCGCGCTACAGCAGCTCGCCACGCAGGCGCATGTCTTCGTGCAGGGTTACCGGCCCGGCGGCGTTGCCTCGTTGGGCTTCGGGCCGGCGGAGCTGGCGCGGTTGCGGCCGGGCATCGTGTGCGTTTCGTTGACCGCCTACGGCACCCAGGGTCCGTGGGCTCACCGCCGCGGTTTCGACTCGCTGGTGCAGACCGCAATGGGCTTCAACCATGCCGAAGGCGAGGCCGCCGGCGACGGCAAGCCGAAGCCGCTGCCAATGCAGATCCTCGACGAAGCGACCGGCTACCTGATCGCATTCGGTGCAGCCGCAGCGCTCTGGCGGCAGCAGCAGGAAGGCGGTAGCTGGCACGTGCAGGTGTCACTGGCGCAGACGGGGCATTGGCTGCGCAGCCTCGGTCGTGTGCCGGGTGGCTTGTCGATTGCAAAGCCCGACCTCAAGCCGTACGTGGAGACCTCGGCCTCCGGCTTCGGCGAACTGGCCGCGCTGCGCCACAGCGCGCAGCTGTCGCAAACGCCCGCTGCGTGGCCGCGTCCTTCGATGCCGCCGGGCAGCCATCCGCCGGCGTGGCCCTAGGCGCCCAGCGCAGCCCGTACCTTGTCTCCCAACCCACGCAGCCGCTCCACCGGCTCGTTGGAAAACACAAAGCGCAGATACTGCGCGCCATGCGTCTCGCCCCAGCCTTGCATCGCCGTGGCGCAGACGCGATGCGACAGCAGGCGCTGCGACAGCGTTTGCCCATCGATACCGAAGTCACTCGTGCGCAGCAGCAGTGACCAGCCGCCGCCCGGCACACCCACGGGCAGGCCGCGGAGTTCGTCCAGCACCGTGTCGCGCCGCCGCTCCAGCTCGCTCACGTACGGCGCGAGCGTGTGCACCGATTGCTCCAGCGCCGTCGCCACCGCATCCTGCGCGATGCCCACCGGCACCACCACATTGGCCAGCGATACGGCCACGAGATCGGGCATGTAGCTTTCCGGCGCCACGGTCCAGCCGACGCGCCAGCCGATCATGCGCAGTTCCTTGGCCGATGAACCGACGGTGATCGTGCGCTCGGCCATGCCGGGCAATCCTGCCGGGTGGATCACTTGCCGGCCGTCGAACAGCAGGCGTTCCATCGCGCTGTCGAGGATCAGCGTCAGGTCGTGCTGCACGCACAGGGCGGCGATGGCGCGCCAGTCGTCTGCGTCGAAGCAGCTGCCGGTGGGCATCGAAGGCGACATCAGCAGCATCACGCGAACGCGGGGACTGATGGCGGCTTGCAGTGCGGCGCGATCGAGCTTCCATTCGCCGCCGGGGTTGAACTGGAACGGCACGTATTTCGGCGTACCGCCTGCAAGCCGGATGCGGTTGAGCAGCCCCGCGTAGGTCGGATCGGTCACCAGCACCTCGTCGCCCACCTCGACGGTCGCGAGCAGCGCGTTGAGGATGCCCGAGAGCCCGCCTGCCGAGATCACGCAGTTGCGCGCACCGCTGTACGCCACGCCAGACAGCGCAGACACGTGCCGTGCCGCCACGTCGCGCAACCGCGACTGGCCGACGAAGGGCAAATAGCTGTTGTCCGAGTCTTCCGAGGCCGCACGAACGGTGCGCGCGATGGCTTCGGGGTCGGGCGGGATGTCGACGTCTAGGTTCTCGAGCCGAAGAAAAGGCGGGCCATCGGCGTCATCGGCAATGGCGCCCATGCGGTCGACGCCGATGCCTGCGATGTGTTCAAGACGTGCGGGGCGGTGGCGTGGCATGGGGTGGGTCTCCGTGTTGGGGGCTGGCTACGGGGTTGGCCTGCGTGGGCGGGCCGGGCGTTGCTGCTGCTGTGACGCGCCATTCTCATCGCCGGGCGGGGCCAGAAGCAACAACGCCTGCCGCGCCTGCACCGTCTCGCGCAGGAAGTTCCACACCGTCTGCATGCGCCCGAGGTGCTTGGTTTCCGCCGGCATCGACATCCAGAACGTGCGCGTGAAGTTCGCCTGCCCCGGCAGCACGGGGCGCAGCGCGCTGTCGTTCTCCGCAATGAAGGCCGGCAGCACCGCGATGCCCGCGCCCGCCACCACTGCGCTGTGCTGCGCGAGCACGCTGGTGCTGCGCAGCGCGAAGGCGTCGGGGCGGTGCAGTTCGTCGAGGTATTGCAGCTCCTTGCTGAAGAGCAGGTCGTCAACGTAGCTGATGAAGGTGTGGCCGCGCAGGTCTTCGCGTGTCTTGATGGGCTTGTGCGCGGCCAGGTACTTCTTCGACGCGTAGAGCCGCAGCGTGTAGTCGGTGAGCTTGGTGACGACGACGGGCCCACGCGCCGGACGTTCGAGCGAGATGACGATGTCGGCCTCGCGCCGCGATAGATGCACGAGGCGCGGCATCGCGAGCAGATCGATGGTGAGTTTCGGATGCTGTACCGCGAACAGCGCCAATTGCGGCGCCAGCACCACCGTGCCGAAGCCCTCGGTCGCGCCGATGCGCACCAGCCCCGACAGGCCTTCCTGCGAAGCCGGCGCTGCGCTTTCCACGGTGCGGAAGGCGCTCTCCATCGCCTCGACCTGCGGCTGCAGCCGCCGGCCCGCCTCGGTAAGCCGGTGGCCGCCCGATTCGCGTGAGAACAGCGGGGCGCCGACTTCTTTTTCCAGCGCCTGGATGCGGCGCGCCACGGTGGTGTGGTCGACCTCGAGCCGGCGTGCCGCGCTCATCAGCGTGCCTGAGCGAGCCAGCTCCAGAAAGTACCGCAGGTTGTCCCAGTCCATGTGCCCTCGTGTCTCCGGTTTTTGCCTCTTGTTCAGGCTCTGCATTTTTGCAAAGCCGTCGCGCATATTTGTCTATTGTCATGGCAAATCTGCAAAGCTACGATGCGTGACTGAACCGGCTTGACCGGCACCCGCTTTCACAGGATCTACAGGATTCACAGGAGACAAACCCCATGGACGCCACCACCACGCCCTCGACCCAGGTCGCCACCGTCAAGCTGCTGATTGGCGGCAAGCTGGTCGAATCGAAGACCACCGAATGGCGCGACATCGTCAACCCGGCCACGCAGCAGGTGCTGGCCCGCGTGCCCTTTGCGACGCAAGCCGAGCTGGATGCCGCCGTGGCTTCCGCCAAGGAAGCCTTCAAGACCTGGCGCAAGACGCCCATTGGCGCGCGTGCCCGCATCTTCCTGAAGCTGCAGCAGCTCATTCGCGAGCACATGGGCGAGCTTGCCGCGATCCTCACGGCCGAGCAGGGCAAGACGCTGCCCGACGCTGAAGGCGATGTGTTCCGCGGCCTCGAGGTGGTCGAGCACGCATCGAACATCGGCAACCTGCAGCTCGGCGAGCTGGCCAACAACGTGGCCAACGGCGTCGACACCTACACGCTGCTGCAGCCGCTGGGCGTGTGCGCCGGCATCACGCCGTTCAACTTCCCGGCCATGATCCCGCTGTGGATGTTCCCGATGGCCATCGTCACCGGCAACACCTTCGTGTTGAAGCCCTCCGAACAAGACCCGATGGTCACCATGCGCCTGTGCGAGCTGGCGCTCGAAGCTGGCATTCCGCCCGGAGTGCTGAACGTGGTGCATGGCGGCGAAGCCATCGTCAACGGCATCTGCGATCACAAGGACATCAAGGCGATCAGCTTCGTCGGCTCGACCAAGGTCGGCACGCACGTCTACAACCGCGCCACGCTGGCCGGCAAGCGCGCGCAATGCATGATGGGCGCGAAGAACCACGCCATCGTGATGCCCGACGCGAACAAGGAGCAGACGCTCAACGCGCTCGCCGGTGCGAGCTTCGGTGCAGCCGGTCAACGCTGCATGGCCGTGTCGGTCGCGGTGCTGGTGGGCGAGGCGCGCAACTGGGTGCCCGAGCTCATCGAGAAGGCGAAGACGCTGAAGATCGGCGCCGGCACCGAGAAGGGCGTGGACGTGGGCCCACTGGTTTCGTGCGCAGCTTACGACCGCGTGAACGGCCTTATCGAACGTGGCGAAGCTGACGGTGCGAAGCTCGTGCTCGACGGCCGCAAGCCCACCGTACCCGGCTACGAGAATGGCAACTTCGTCGGCCCGACGATCTTCACCGGCGTGAAGCCCGGCATGACGATCTATGACCAGGAAATCTTCGGCCCGGTGCTGTGCATTGCCGATGCAGAGAACATCGACGAAGCCATCGACCTGATCAACAGCAACCCGAACGGCAACGGCACGGCGATCTTCACGCAGTCGGGTGCCGCGGCGCGCCGCTTCCAGGAAGACATCGACGTGGGCCAGGTCGGCATCAACGTGCCGATTCCAGTGCCGGTTCCGATGTTCTCGTTCACCGGCTCGCGTGCGTCGAAGCTGGGCGACCTGGGCCCGTACGGCAAGCAGGTCATCATGTTCTACACGCAGACCAAGACGGTAACGGCGCGCTGGTTCGACGACAGCACCGTCTCGCACGGCGTTAACACGACGATCAGCCTCAAGTAAGAAGTCCGCCGGATGGACTTCGAACTTTCCGAAGAGCAGCGCGCCTTTGCACAGAGTGCGCGCGACTTTGCACAGGCCGAGTTCGCGCCGCACGCGGCGCAGTGGGACGCGGAAGCCATCTTCCCGAAGGAGGCGATCGCCAAGGCTGGCGAGCTGGGCTTCTGCGGCCTCTACGCGCCCGAGCGAATCGGTGGCCTCGCCTTGCCGCGACTCGACGCCGCACTGGTGTTCGAGGAGATGGCTGCGGTCGACCCTTCGACCACGGCCTTCATCACGATCCACAACATGGCGACGTGGATGCTCGGCACCTGGGCGACCGATGCGGTGGCGCAGCAGTGGGGTGAAGAACTGACGAGCGGGCGCAAGCTCGCCTCGTACTGCCTGACCGAGCCCGGCGCCGGTTCGGATGCTGGCTCGCTCAAGACGCGCGCCGAGCTGCAGGGCGCCGAATACGTCATCAACGGCGGGAAAGCCTTCATCTCGGGCGCGGGCTCGACCGACGTGCTGGTGCTGATGGCGCGCACGGGCGGCGCGGGCGCGAGCGGTATCTCGGCCTTTGCGGTGCCGGCCGACGCGCCGGGCATCAGCTACGGCAAGAAGGAGCACAAGATGGGCTGGAACAGCCAGCCCACGCGCGCCATCAATTTCGACAACGTGCGCGTCCCCGCGCAGAACCTGCTGGGCAAAGAAGGCGAGGGCTTTCGCATTGCCATGAAGGGGCTGGACGGCGGGCGCATCAACATCGCGACCTGCTCGGTGGGCGCGGCGCAGGGCGCGCTCGATGCAGCGCGCCGCTACCTGCACGAGCGCCAGCAGTTCGGCAAGCCACTCGCGAGCTTCCAGGCGCTGCAGTTCAAGCTGGCCGACATGGCGACCGAGCTGGTCGCCGCGCGGCAGATGGTGCGGCTCGCGGCATCGAAGCTCGACGCCGGCCATGCCGACGCGAGCACCTATTGCGCGATGGCCAAGCGCTTCGCGACCGACGCGGGCTTCAACGTCTGCAACGACGCGCTGCAGCTGCACGGGGGCTATGGCTACCTCAGCGAGTTCCCGCTGGAGCGGCTGGTTCGCGATGCGCGCGTGCACCAGATCCTCGAAGGCACCAACGAGATCATGCGCGTGATCGTTGCGCGAAAATTGCTGGAAGGGGACAGCGATATCCGCTGAGGCCCCGCATCCAGAACCCTCAAGACAATGACCGACTCCGTAGTTCTCTTCGACGAAATCAAGACCGCCGGCGGCAAGCGCTTTGCCGTGGCCACGCTCAACGCACCGGCTTCGCTCAACGCGCTGTCCGTGGACATGGTGCGCCTGCTCACGCCCAAGCTGCGCGAGTGGGCTGCCGACGCCGGCATCGTCGGCGTGCTGCTGCAGGCCGCGGGCGAGAAGGCCTTCTGCGCCGGCGGCGACCTGCGCCAGCTCTACCAGACGCTGCTCGACTGCGGCCCCGCGCGCAACACCTATGCCGAAGACTTCTTCCGCGAAGAGTACGAGCTCGACTACCTGATCCACACCTTTCCCAAGCCCTTCCTGTGCTGGGGCCATGGCATCGTGATGGGCGGCGGTGTGGGCCTGCTGGCCGGTGCGTCGCACCGCGTGATGACGCTGCAAAGCCGCATCGCGATGCCTGAGATCAACATCGGCCTGTACCCGGACGTGGGCGGCAGCTGGTTCCTGCGCCGCACTCCTGGCCGCACGGGCCTGTTTCTCGCGCTCACGGCCGCCAATGTCAACGCCGCCGACACCATCTTCTGCGGGCTGGCCGACGTGCTGGTGCCGCAGGAGCGCAAGGGCGAAGTGCTCGAAGCCATCGCGGCCACGCAGTGGGCGGGTGAGCAGAGGGCCGATCGCGCCACGCTGTCGCGCATCCTCGCCAAGGCGGGCGAGGGCGCCGAGATGCCGGCCTCGAAGGTGCGCGAGCACTACGACACCATCAACGCCCTGATGGCCGGCGACGACCTGCTCGACATAGCGAAGCGCCTGCACGACCTGCAAAGCGACGACGCGTGGCTGCAGACAGCGGCCAAGACCTTCGCCAAGGGCGCGCCGAGCTCGGCCGCGCTGAGCTTCGAGCTGTGGCAGCGTGTGCTGCGCATGTCGCTGGCCGAAGTGTTCCGCCTCGAGTACTGGGCCTCGCTGGGCTTCTGCGCGCAGAAGGATTTTGCTGAAGGCATCCGCGCCGTGCTGGTCGATAAGGACCGCAACCCGCGCTGGAACCCGGCCACGCTCGAAGAGATCACGCCCGCCTTCATCGAAGACCACCTGCGCCCGCGCGGCGAGATGCCTGCCGAGCTGGCGTCGCTGGTCTGAGTTTCATCATTTCCCGCACAGAACAACGGAGACAAGACAAATGAAGATCGCATTCATCGGCCTGGGCAACATGGGCGGCCCGATGGCCATGAACCTGCTCAAGGCCGGTCACACGCTCAGCGCCTTCGACCTCTCGGCCGAGGCCTGCAAGAAGTTCGGCGCCGAGGGCCTGCCCATTGCCGCTTCGGCAGCTGAAGCGGTAGTCGACGCCGAGGTGGTCATCAGCATGCTGCCGGCCAGCGCGCACGTCGAAGGCCTGTTCCTCGGCGGCGCCGGCAAGCCCGGCCTGCTCGACAGCATTCGCGCCGGCACGCTGGTGATCGACAGCAGCACCATTGCCGCAGCCACGTCGCGCAAGGTGGCCGAAGCGGCGGCCGTCAAGGGCATCGCGATGATCGATGCGCCCGTGTCGGGCGGCACCGGCGGCGCGATTGCCGGCACGCTGACCTTCATGGTCGGCGGCGAGCCGCAAGACCTGGAGCGCGCGCGCCCGGTGCTCGAAAAGATGGGCGCCAACATCTTCCACGCCGGCGCGGCCGGTGCAGGGCAGACCGCGAAGATCTGCAACAACATGCTGCTCGGCATTCTGATGATCGGCACGTCCGAAGCGCTGGCGCTGGGCGTGGCCAATGGGCTCGACCCGAAGGTGCTGTCGGAGATCATGCGTCGCAGCTCGGGCGGCAACTGGGCGCTCGAAAAGTACAACCCGATGCCGGGCGTGATGGAAACTTCGCCCGCCTCGAAGAACTATGCCGGCGGCTTCGGCACCGACCTGATGCTCAAGGACCTGGGGCTCGCGCAGGAAAACGCGACCGCTGTGCGCGCGGCCACGCCGCTTGGTGGGTTGGCGCGCAGCCTGTATGCGGCACACAGCCTCGCGGGCCATGGCGCGCTCGATTTCTCTAGCGTGCTGAAGCTGGTGCAGAAGGCGTCCTGAGCCGGACGCTGGCGGTGGTCAGCCGTAGCGGGACTGCACGACCCACAGCAGGCCGATCACCACCACGAACAGCACAGCGAAAAGCACCCAGGCGCGCATGATCGCCTGGTTCTCCGTGATTTCGACGACAGGAGTCGTTGCGGGAGTCGGGCTAGGAGCGGCGGGCGGTGCTTGGGTCATGCCCGACTGTACCCCGCGGCGAGGCTGTGCTGGCCAGCTTTGCAGAAGCGTCCATCCGCGACATCGCCCACATGATGCCGGCCGCCACCAGGTTGGCTCCCACGCTGAACAGAATCGGCAGCAGGTAGCTGTGGCTCACGTCGAAGGCAAAGCCCGCGGCGGCCGGGCCGATCAGCGTTCCGAATGCCACGCTGGTGTAGAGCACGCCGATGATCGCGCCGATGTTGCGCCCGCCGAAGTAGTCCATCACCAGTGCCGGCAGCAGCGCGACAAAGCCACCGTAGAACGCGCCGTAGAAAAACGCGAACACCGTCAGCCCCCAGAAGCCGCTGGAGGCCGCCCACACGAGCAGCGACAGCGCCATGCCGGTCGACATCAGCAGCATGGTCTGCGCGCGCCCCATGCGGTCAGCGAGCCCTCCCAGGAAGAAGCGCCCGGCCGTGCTGCCGACGCCGATAGCACCCAGCAGCAGTACCGCGTACGCATTGGGCACGCCATGGTCCAGCGCGTAGGGCACCAGATGCACGAAGGGCACGAACAGGCCGAACGAGCTGATGAGGCAGGCCACGTACAGGCCGGCGAAGCGCCGCGAACGCACGGCATCGCGCACCGTGAAGCCCTGGGCTTGGGCCGATGCAGCCTGGGGCTGTGGTGGATCGCCGTCGGGGCCGAGCCCACGGTCGCGCGGGTCGTTTTCGATCAGCAGCGCCATGCCTACGCCCACCACCACAGCCAGCCCACCTAGCGCCAGGTAGGCGTTCCGCCAGCCGAGCGTTTCGATGAAGAGCGATGCCAGCGGCGGCATCACCAGTGTGCCCACGCCGATGCCGCTCACTGCCAGCCCCGAGGCGAAGCCACGCCGCCTGACGAACCAGCGCTGCACCGCGCCCAGCACCGGCACGTACGACGCGCCGACCCCAAGGCCGACGCCCAGCCCGTAGGCGAGGTAGATCTGCGTCAGGCTCTGCGCCTGCCCTGCAAGCGCCAGCCCCAGCCCGACCAGCACCATGCCGGCGACGGCCAGTCGCTTCGAACCCCAGCGGTCGGCCAGCGGCCCGCTGAGCACGCCGAGGCCGAAGTAGAGAAAGCCCGCCAGCGAGAACACCAGCGAGACCGAGCCGCGCGAGGCGCCGAAGTCTTTTTGCAGCGATTCGAGAAAGGCGCTGAAGGTGTAGGCGCAGCCGAAGCCGACAAAGGTCACGGCAAAGGCGCCTGCGACCACCAGCCAGCCGTGGAAGAGGCCGCCGGCTTGCGATGAGGTTGGCGTGTGGCTCAAGGGCGCAGGCCTTTAAAGATCAGAATATCTGAATGGATTGATTTCGGGTGTGCGAATATTCCCGCTTATCAATCTGTATGGCAAACCAGAATTTCTGCCATCACCGAATCAGATTTTCTAAATAATGGAACACCAGCTCCCGCCACTCAACGCACTCCGCGCCTTCGAAGCCACGGCGCGCCATCTCTCGGTGAAGAACGCGGCGGACGAACTGTGCGTGACGCCCGGCGCCGTGAGCCAGCTCGTCAAGACGCTGGAGCTGCATCTCGGCGTGCAGCTGTTCCGCCGCGTCAATCGCGGCGTCTTCCTGACCGACGCGGGTCAGGCCTATCTGCCGCCCGTGCGCAATGCCTTCAGGCAGATCAGCGATGCCACGCAAAAGATCGCCGTTCCCGCGGAGACCGGCCTGCTCACCGTGAGCGCCACACCGTTCTTCGCTTCAGCGTGGCTCGTGCCGCGCCTCAAGTCTTTCCAGGACGCGCATCCCGACATCGACCTGCAGGTGCTGACCAGCAATGCGCTGGCCGATTTCTCGCGCGACGGCGTGGACGTCGCCATCCGCCACGGCATGGGCCAGTACCCCGGGCTTGCCAGCCAGCGCGTGCTCACGGTCGAGATGGTGCCGGTCGCCGCGCCCGCGCTGGTCGCCGAGCACGGCAAGCCGAAGAAGCCGGCCGACCTGCTGCGGTGGCCACGCGTGAACGATGCCGATCGCAAGGGCTGGCGCCTGTGGTTCGAGGCGCAGGGCATAGAAGACGCCGGCCCGGCGCGCGGGCCTTCTTTCGACGACGCCGGCCTGTTGCTGCAGGCGGTGCTCGCGGGGCAGGGTGCGGCCCTGCTTCCCGCGGCCATGATGGCTCCCGAGATCGAGCAAGGCCGGCTCGTCCAGCTCTCGAAAGTGACGTGGCTCGAAGACTTCGCGTACTACCTCGCGTGTCCGGAGGGCAGTCGCGACCGGCCGAAAGTCGCGGCTTTCCGTGACTGGCTGCTCGGCGCGGTGCGCCAGAAAAGTGCTTCGTCAGGTAGCCGCAAGAGAGCATCGTCGACAGTCGCAGGTCAGGCCGTAGCGCCGCCACCCCGGCGGCGTGCTGTGCCCAAGCCTTGATGAAACTCCAGCGACACCGATTCTTTCGCCAGATGGCCGCCCGGCCGCGACTCTTCATTGCCACGGCCATCGCCATTGCAACCGGCGTGCTCATACCCTCGGCTGTCGAAGCCCACCTGGTCACGCGCTTGTTGATCGCGTGGAACACGGGGGCCTGCCTGTACGTGCTGCTCGCCGCAGTCATGATGACCCGCTCGTCGCAGCAGCACATGCGCTACCGCGCGCAGATGCAGGACGATGGGCAGATCGTCATCCTCGTGCTGGTGGTGGTGTCTGCCATTGCGAGCCTGGCGGCCATCGGCGGCGAACTCGCGGTGGTGAAGGACATGCACGGCCTGGAGAAGATCGCGCACATTGCGTTGGCCGGACTCACGGTGATGTCGTCGTGGGCCTTCACGCAGATCATGTTCACGCTGCACTACGCGCACGACTACTACGCCGGCGCTGGCCAGGGGCGGAAACCCGGCCTTCAGTTTCCGGATGACGAACCGCCGACCTATGGCGACTTCTTCTACTTCTCTGCGGTGATCGGCACTTCGGGGCAGACGGCGGACGTGTCCTTCGTGTCCAAGCCTCTGCGGCGCATCGGCTCGGTGCATTGCATCCTGGCCTACCTCTTCAACACGACCGTGCTCGCGTTGCTCATCAACATCGGCGCGAGCATGTTTTGAGCACATCGGTACGCCATCGAAGATTCGCCGCCGCCGCAGTCCTGCTGTGCCTCGCGCCGGCCGCATGGGCCGACGACGACACGCAGGCCGAGCTGCCGTTCAAGCTCACCGTGGGCGCCTACCGGGTTTCAGGCGGCGGCCTGCCCGCAGGGCCAGGGCTGGACATGAACCTGCGCTACACCTACGGCGACGGCAATGTCTGGATCGGCTGGTTCCGTTCGCCGGTGCTCGACTTCGCGCAGCCGCGCGTGGGATGGGACCACACCTTCACGCTGGGGTCGGTGCGGGTGCTGCCGTCGCTGCAGGCCGCCTCGGGCGGGTTCGTGGGCGGCAGCCTGGCGGTGGAGACCGGCGACAGCTGGTTCGTTGGCACGGGGCTGGGCCGCACCAACCTGCGCAACTACGCGAACCTGAACTTCGACCCCAACGATTCGTACACGGTGTATGGCGGCTACAAGTGGACGGACGGCACGGCGCTGTCGCTCTCGCTGATCGGCGACAACCGGCTGAACCCCGACCAGCAAGACGTGCACCTGGTCTACCGCGTGCCGCTGCCCGAGCGGCAACGCCTGACCGTCGACCTGCTGGCCAAGCAGGGCACTGTCGATGGCCGGTTCATCCGCCGCGCGGGCCTGACGGTCACCTACGACTGGCCGCGCTGGTTCGTTCGCGCGGCCTACGACCCGAAGGTGAACTTCACCGTGCAGGACATGGTGCGGTTGTCGGTAGGCACGCGGTTCTGAAGAGAAGAAAAGAGCTCAGAGCAGCTCGATTCCCGACAGGCTCTTGAAGCAGTTTTCCCGCGTGACGCGCACGAAGTCCGCCAGCCACGGCTGCTCCGACGTGCCCGGTGTGCACGCCATGTAGAGCCGCCCCGTCAGCCCCTTGCTGCCTACGCGCCGGGCTGTGACGTAGCCGCGGTCCAGGTAGTTCTGCACCGCCCACAGCGGCAGCGTTGCCACGCCACGCCCGCTGGCCACCAGCTGCAGCATTGCCACCGTGAGCTCGGTCGTGCGCCGGTGCGCAGGCTCCGCGCCCGCAGGCGCCAGCACCTGCCGCACGATGTCGATCACTTCATCGGGCACGGGGTAGGTGATGAGCGTCTGGTCGGTGAAGTGGCGCGCGGTGAGGTAGGCCTTGGCCGTCAGCGGATGGTCGTTGGCCAGCAGGGCCATGATTTCGAAGCGGAACAGCGCGTGGTAGTCCACCGCTTCGTCGGGGCCTTCCCTGGATACGATCGCCACTTCGGCGCGGTTCTGCGTCACCAGCGCGATCGGGTTGGAGTGAAGGCCGGAGACGATGTCGAGCTCGATCTCGGGCCAGCGCTGGCGGAACGCATCCATTGCCGGCATGAGCCAGTCGAAGCAGGCGTGGCATTCGACCACGATGCGCAGCTGGCCGCTGCGCCCCAGCGCGAGTCGCGCCACGTCGCGCTCTGCTTCCTCGATGAGCGGCAGCGCGGTGTCGGCCAGCTGCAGCAGACGCAGGCCGGTGGTGCTGAACTGCGGCGGCACCGACTTGCGCTCGAACAACTGCGCGTCGTAACGGTCTTCGAGCAGCTTGATCTGGTGCGACAACGCCGATTGCGTGAGGTTGAGCAGTTGCGCCGCGCGCACCAGGCTGCCGGTGTCGCGAAGCGCGATGAGCGTGCGCAGATGACGTATTTCGAGGATCGACTGGAGCATGAAAATTATTCAATCGAATTTGCGAAATATCTCGGTTGAATCATATGCCTCGTGGCCAGTCACATCCAGTTGCCTGGCTGCGAACGGACGCGTTTCGACTTCCATGGCGACGAGCCTGAACTTTCGCGTTACTTCGCAAGATGGCGCGCGACGTGGAGGACGAGCAGGTGTGCCAATAATGGCACCATGCTTTCTACGAACCGTCTTTCCCCGTTCCGTTTCTCCCTGTTGCTTTTGCTGTTTCTGGCCCCATTGATGAGCTGGGCGCAGAGCCGTGCGGAAGCACTCCTGCAGTTCGAAGGTGTGCAGGCGCGCTATCAGGCGTCTTATGCGCCCGGTGCCGTCGCGCGCGGTGCGAAGGAACTGCTGGACCCCGATGACCTTGCCATCGCCGACAAGGCGCTCAAGGCGCTGGACACGGCCGCCACGCGCGCATTCAACACTGCCGCCTCGGTGTCCGCCATCCAGCAGGAAGTGGCATCGGCGGGCAACGGCGGTGCGGCGCCCAGCCCTGAATTGCGGGCCGCCGTGGCCCGCTTCGTGAAGCTGCGTACCGACTACGCGGCCATGAGCGAGGCCGGCAGGGCCGAGTTCTTCAACCGCGAGCGCGCCAAGCCGGCCGATCCCGCGCGCACCGAACTGCTCGAACGCATGGCCGTGGCCGATGTTCGCGAGATCGACTTCTCGAGCCAACTGCTGATGAGCGCAGTGGTCAAGCAACTGGCGCGCGGCAACGGCGGGCAACTCAGCTCGCTGTCGGACCGCACGCTCGACATGGCACTCGACACGCTGTGGTCGCGCGGCGTGACGTCGACGCGCCCGCGCAACCTGATGATCGTGGCGCGTGAGTTCGAAAAGCAGGTAACGCAGGCATTGCTCGCCGCGCTGCCCGATGCCGACGTGGCCGTCTTGCTGGCATGGCGCAACGACCCGCAGGCCGCGGCCGAGCGCGAGGCGCTGGTGGGCACGTACCGTGCCGAGGTCAAGGGGAGCGGCGGGGTCGCGCTGCGGACACTGGTGCGCGCCTGGCCGCGCTCCTGACGATCGCGTTGTTGCCGGACGGTGCTGCCGCATAGGGCATGAAGCGGCTCTGGTTCTCGTCCACGTCGAGCGGGCGGCCCACGAACGGAAACGCGCGCTGCGGGCAGGCCTCGCGTTCGCACACCTTGCAGCCCGCGCCGATGGGCGTGGGCACGTCGGGGTCGCGCAGATCCATGCCCTTTGAATAGACCAGCCGCGTGGCGTGGCTGATGTCGCAGCCCAGCCCGATCGAGAAGGTCTTGTTGGGCGAGCCATAGCCACGGTAGCCGTGCGACACGGTGCGCGCAATCCAGAGGTAGGCGCGCCCGTCGGGCATGCGAGCGAGCTGCGTGAGCACGCGGCCGGGCTGAGCGAAGGCCTCGTACACATTCCACAGCGGGCAGGTGCCGCCAGTCTTCGAGAAGTGAAAGTGCGTGGCCGATTGCCGCTTCGAGATGTTGCCCGCGCGATCGACGCGGATCAGGAAGAAGGGCACGCCGCGCGCCTCGGGCCGCTGCAGCGAGCTCAGGCGGTGGCAGATGGTCTCGAAGCCCACGCCGAAGCGGCGCGCCAGCTGGTCGATGTCGTAGCGCAGCTGCTCGGCAGTTTCGAGGAACTCGCCGTAGGGCAGCAGCAGTGCGGCGGCGAAGTAGTTGGCCAGGCCGATGCGTGCCAGCGAGCGGGCCGTGTCGCTCGATAGCGGCGCGGCGGCAACCAGTTCGTCGAGCATGTCGCCCACCTCGAAGAAGGCGAGCTGCGTGGCGAGCTGGAATGCATGCTGCCCGGGCTCCAGGTAGGGCGAGAGCCGCAGCACGCGCGAGGCCGGGTCGTAGCGCCGCTGCGCGCCGGCCTCGCCGTCTTCGGCGGGCACCACCCGCACGCCATGCGCATCGAGCAACTGGCGCGCGAGGCGGTCGCCGGGGTTGCCTTCTCGCAGGCGCCATTGCGCGGCGAGGGCTTCGGCGGCTTCATCGAGCGGTGCGATGTGGTTCTGATGCGCAAAGAAGAAGTCGCGCACTTCCTCGAAGGGCATGGGCCGCGCCTGCGGCAGTCGCGCGAGATCGCCGCGGCCGTCACCGAGCTCGCCGGCCAGTGCTTCGAGCCGTTCCATCGCATCGCGATGGCGCTGGTGCAGCGCAACCAGCGCGCGGCCCACGGCAGGCATCTGGGTGGCGACTTCGCGCAACTCGGCCAGCGCGACTGCATCGCCGCCGGGGTTGTCGGCCAGCGCTTCGCGCAGGCTGGCGATAAGGCGGGCTTCTTCGTCTTCGGAGAAGGCCTGGATATCGACGCCCAGCGTGGCATGCAGGCGCAGCAGCACCGGCACCGTGAGCGGCCGCTGGTTCTGCTCGATCTGGTTCAGGTAGCTGGGCGACAGGCCCAGCTGCTGCGCGAGCGCGAGCTGGCTCAGGCCGCGCTCTTCGCGCAGGCTGCGCAGCCGCACGCCCATGAAAGTCTTCTTCATCGTTCGATCCGGTTATTCGCAAGATTCGCAAATACAGCAAGGCCCGTTCGCAATCATTTGCTCAATCAGGCCTTCATTATGGGCACGATCTTTCTTGAGTTGCGAATTGTGCAAAGCTCGCGGACAGGTCAGTCTCGCTGGGCTTCGAGCCTATCGGTGGCGCCGTGAAGGCCACAGGCACCAAGGAAGACTGAGAACTGGCAGGGCGCGGGGCTGGCATGCAACGTGCATCTACCATGCCGCGGGACACCGGTCGCTTGACGGGTTAGAGGAAAAGTACGCAAACTCTCCGCGTTTCTGAGGGCGAAAAGGGCACTTGAGTTAGCCTCGTCAGAAAGTTCCTCGTCATTGTTTCAATTTCATGAACACTGCGATTCGATTGAGAGGGGGTTTACCCTAGGAATCGCGGTGCACACTTGGGACACCCAAAAGCCCAATGAAGAAGGAATTGAAATGAAGACCTCGAACATCCTCGCCGCCGCCGCTCTGTCCCTGCTCGCCGCTGCTGGCGCCCATGCAGAAACCTACGAAGGCGTTCAGCCCCTGACCTCCGGCTACAGCCGCGCCGAAGTGGCGCCCCAAGCCGTGGCAGCTGCCCGTGCCGGCAACGCTTATGGCGACAACGAAGGCGCTGCATCGACCGCAACGCCCGCCCTGGCCGCTTCGGTCGACCGCGCCACCGTTCGCAGCGAGGCTGTTGCCGCTGCACACGCACCGGGTCAGAACCTGCGTCCCGAAACCTTCGCTGGCAGCGTGATCCCCTCGCAAGCGAAGGGCCTGACCTTCACGCGTCAAGCCGGCCTGTAATTGAAGGCGGCGCAAGCCGCTTCAGTCACACGTCAACAAAAAAACCGGACCTGCGAAAGCAGCGTCCGGTTTTTTCATTGCGGCTTGGGTTTGTGTTTGGCACCGTGCCGGTGGCAGTCGTGCGCGTGGTCGTCCACGATGCCTGTCGCCTGCATCCACGCATAGACGATGACGGGGCCCACGAACTTGAAGCCGCGCTTCTTGAGAGCCGCCGAGATCTCTTCCGACAGCGGCGTCTTCACCGGAACGCTGCCGGTGCGGTTGACGATGGGCTTGCCGCCCGCCATGCCCCAGATGAATTCGGAGAAATCTTCGCCCGCCGCCTGCATCGCGAGGTAGGCGCGCGCATTGCCGATGGTGGCCTCGATCTTCGAGCGCGAGCGCACGATGCCGGCGTCTTGCATCAGCCGCTCGACATCGGCCTCGGTGAATTTGACGATCTTCTCCGGCACGAAGCCCTTGAAGGCCTTGCGGAACGCATCGCGCTTGCGCAGGATGGTGAGCCACGAGAGGCCGGCCTGGAAGCCGTCGAGCATGAGCTTTTCCCACAGCGCGCGGCTGTCGTGCTCGGGCACGCCCCATTCGGCGTCGTGATAGGCGGCCAGCAGCGGGTCGGTCTGGGCCCAGGCGCAGCGGATCTTGTCGGTGCTGTTGCTCATTGTTCGTTTCTTTGCTCGGCTATCGTCGGGGATGTTTTCAGAATGAGGGGGAGACCTGATGCAGCATTTTCGATTTTCATTGTCTGCGCTTTCGTTGGGCGTCGCGCTCGCCCTTGGTGCGCAGGCGCACGCCGAAACGATCAAGAAGCCCGAGCTCGACCAGCTCGCCATCGCGTGGCTGGCCGGCAAGCCGGCCGCCGACTTCAATGCCTTCCTTGCGCAGGCCGCAAGGAACCAGCCCGCATTGCAGGGCAGCGTGAATGCCTACCGCAGAAAGAGGACCTCGCTGGCCGGCGACGACCTCGTCAACATCGCGCGCCTGCTCGGCCTCTACAACCGCATGAAGAACCAGCAGGCCGTGATCGCGAGCATCGGCACCATGGTGGCGATTCCGACGGTGCGCAACGTGCAGGTGCCGCCCCACGAAAGCGCGCCGATCATCGAATTCGGACAGCTCGTGCAGAAGATGGCGAACGATTTCGGGCTTGCCTACCGCAACGTCGACAACCGCATCTTCGAAATCAGCCTGAAGGGCAAGGGCACCGAAGAGTTCGGCATCCTCACGCATTCCGACGTGGTGCCCGCGGTGCTGTCCGAATGGGTGCTCGACGACGGTACGCGGCTCGACCCCTTCAAGATGACCCGCGTGGGCGACTTCCTCTACGGCCGCGGCACCATCGACGACAAGGGCTCGATCGCGGCAGTGCTCTACGCGATGAAGACGGTGAAGGAAAGTGGCCTGCCCATCGAGCGCAGCATCCGCCTGATGATCGAGACCACCGAGGAAACCGGTGGCGACGCGATGCAGTACTACCGCACCAAGACGCAACTGCCGGCCTACAACATCGTGCTCGACAGCAAGTACCCGGCCGTGGTGGCAGAGAAGGGTTCGGGAGCGCTGAAGGTGCTGTTCCCGGCAGAGCAGGTGGATGGCGCGTCGACCGCGATCACGGCCATGAGCGGTGCCGCATCGGCCAACGCGATTTCGCAGACGGCGATGGCCACGCTCAAGGGCGGCGACCTTGCTGCCGTGCTCGCCAAGCTCGAAGCAGCGAAGCCTGCCTTCCTGCAGAAGTACGAAGGGCAGGGCGGCAAGTTCGCCATCGACATTGCGCGCGGCGCCGACAGCATCGAGTTGAAAGTAACGGGCGTTTCGGCCCACGGCTCGCGGCCCGAGGAAGGCGTGAACCCGTTGCCCCGCCTCGCGCTGTTCCTGCAGGAGTCCGGCGTGCCATTGGCCGCCAACCACTACCTGAAGGCCGTGAAGTACATCGACGCGCTCTACGGCACCGGCTATCTCGGCGAGAAGATGGGCCTGGGCTATGCCGACGACTTCATGGGCCCGCTGACCTTCTCGCCCAACCTCGTGCGCATGGGCAACGATGGCAGGCTCGAAGTCATCGTCAATGCGCGCATGCCGCGCGGGCGCACGCCCGACGAACTCAAGGCGCAAGTCACGTCGAAGATCGACGCGTGGGCGAGCGCGAACAACGTGAAGCTCGAGGTCGCCTACGACCAGGGCAACTGGATGGCGCGCGACCCCAAGGGCGCGTGGCTCTCGACCCTCCTGAACATCTACGGCGACACCACCGGTCTCGAAGCCAAACCTGTGCCGACAGCCGGCAGCACCACCGCGAAGCTGATGCCCAACGCCATCAACTTCGGCCCCGCGATGCCCGGCAAGAAATACACGGCGCACAACGCCAAGGAGTACAAGGAAGTGCCCGATCTCGACGCCGACATGCAGATGTTCACCGAGATGCTGGTGCGCATCGGCAACCTGCAGCAGATGCAGTAGCGGGACGCATCGCATGACCGAGGGGCTTATCCATGGCTGAACAGAGCAGTTGCTATGCGCTTCGCTGCGGCTTCGTGACTAGCGAAGCGGTCGACCGATGCCCGCAATGCGGCGCACGCATGCGATCGGCAAGCCAGGTCCGCCGACTGGGCTGGGTGCTGGTGGTGCTCGGGGTTCTCCTTGCCGCGGGAATGGGCGCGATTGCTTACGCGTTGGTGCCGAGCATGCTGAGTCCCGGAGTGGCCGATGCGCAAGGCGCGCGCTTCACGGGGACTGCGATGCAGGGGAGGACGGTCCTCGGCCTTTTCGGCGTTGTCATCCTGTTCGGCTTCCTGTGCATTGCCAACGGCGCCTGGCAGATCGTCAAGGGACAGCGCAGCAAGTGGCTGGCGATCGCAACGCTGGTGATGGTCGCGCTTATCGTGCTGAGCACCTGGAGAACCATCTCCGTATTGCCGGGCTGATTCCGCAACGTTTCTTCGTAGTGCGCAGAGGCATGTTGCAACGCCTGGCTCGGGTATCGTCGAAGGCTTCCATTTTTGTGAACAGGGAGTCACGTTCATGCAGCAATTTCGCTTCTTATTGCCGGCCCTCACCATGGGCTTGATGGCAGTTGGCCTCACCGCACCGGCCTTCGCAGAGACGCTCAAGAAACCCGCGCTCGATCAGTTGGCCGCGGCCTGGCAAGGCGGCAAGCCTGCGCCCAGCTTCAATGCTTTCCTGGCCCAGGCAGAGAAGGCCAACCCCGAGCTGAAGCCCGCTGTGGCCGCCTATCGCAAGAAGGCTCCGCTGGCCGGTGACGACCTCACCAACATCGCGCGTCTGCTCGGCCTGTACAACCGCCTGCACAACCAGAAGGCCGTGATCGCGAGCCTCGGTGCCATGGTGGCGTTGCCGACAGCGCGCAATGTGCAGATTCCGCCGCACGAGAACCCGACGATCATCGACTTCGGCAAGCTGGTCGAGAAGATGGCGCGCGACTTCGGGCTTGCGTACCGCAACGTCGACAACCGCATCTTCGAAGTCAGCCTCAAGGGCAGGGGCACTGAAGAGTTCGGCATCCTCACGCATTCCGACGTGGTGCCCGCGGTGTTGTCCGAGTGGGTGCTCGACGACGGCACGCGGCTCGATCCATTCACCATGGTTCGCGTGGGCGACCGCCTCTACGGCCGCGGCACCATCGACGACAAGGGTTCCATCGCTGCTGTGCTCTACGCAATGAAGACGGTGAAGGAAAGCGGCCTGCCGATCCAGCGCACCATGCGCCTGATGATCGAGACCACCGAGGAAACCGGTGGCGACGCCATGGAGTACTACCGCGGCAAGGTGCAGCTGCCGGCCTACAACATCGTGCTCGACAGCGGCTACCCCGCGGTCGTGGCCGAGAAGGGCGCGGGCTCGCTGAGCGTGTTCTTCCCCGCGGAGAAAACCGATGCCTCAGTCACTGCGATCACCGACATGGGCGCCGCCGCCGCGGTCAACGCGATTTCTCAGACCGCCACCGCCACGCTCAAGGGCGGCGACCTTGCGGCAGTGCTCGCAAAACTCGAAGCCGCGAAGCCGGTCTTCCTGCAGAAGTACGAACCGCAGGGCGGCAAGTTTGCGATTGCCATCACGCGTGAGGGGGACAGCATCGCCATCAAGGTCACGGGCACGTCGGCCCATGGCTCTGAGCCCCAGAACGGCGTGAATCCGCTGCCGCGGCTGGGCCTGTTCCTGCTGGAGTCCGGCGTGACCCTGGCCGACAACCAGTTCCTGAAGGCGGTGAAGTACGTGGACGCGCTCTACGGCACCGGCTACCTCGGCGAGAAGATCGGTCTGGGCTACAGGGACGACTTCATGGGCCCGCTGACCTTTTCTCCCAACCTGATCCGCACCGGTGCCGACGGCCGGCTGGTGGTGGCGGTCAACACACGCATGCCGCGCGGCCGCACGCCCGAAGAACTCAAGACGCAAGTCACCGCGAAGATCAACGACTGGGCCGCCGCGAACAAGGCAGCGGTCGAGATCAAGTACGACCAGGGCAACTGGATGGCGCGCGACCCTTCTGGCCAGTGGCTGACGACACTGCTCAACATCTATGGCGACACCACCGGCCTCGAGGCCAAGGCGGTATCCGCGGCCGGCGCCACCACGGCCAAGCAGATGCCCAACGCGATCAGCTTCGGCCCCGGCATGCCCGGCAAGAAGTACACGGGGCACAACGCCAAGGAATACAAGGAAGTGCCCGACCTCGACGCCGACCTGCAGATGTTCACCGAGATGCTGGTGCGCATCGGCAACCTGCAGCAGATGCAGTAGCTCAGCGCAGGCCGCGCGCCTGCAGCACTGCCTTGAGCCGGCGCACCTCGTGCTGCAGGTCGAGGATCAGCGCGGCAGCATCAAGGCCCACGCCGAAGTCGCGCTCCAGCCGGCGCGCTTCGAGCGCGTGCTGCAGGTCGGCGCTGGAGAACTGCCAGCGCTCGGGCTGGGTCTCGGTCGTTTCGATCCGCAGGATGCCGACCTCGACCAGTTGCACGACCCAGGCGGTGTCGGCGCCAACGGCGTGCGCCAGTTCACTCGCCGCGAGCGGCTGCGAGGCGCTGACGGCAGTGGCGGTTGTGACAGTGAAATTCACCATGCTCAGACTCCCAGATGCTGGCGTGGGTGGAACGATGCCGTGGCTTGCGCCAGCTGTTCGTAGGCTTTGCGCGCATCGTCGCTGTCGGCGGGCGGCAGCGCGATGTCGAGCAGCAGGTACAGGTCGCCGGGCGTCTTGCCTGCGAAGCCCCGGCCCTTGAGCCGCAGCTTCAGGCCGTTGCGCGCGTTGCGCGGCACGGTCACCTCGACCACGCCGCCGGTGGGTGTTGGCACCTGCACCTGTGCACCCAGCGCGGCCTCGGTAGGCGTGATGGGCAGCGTCATGTACAGGTCGCGCTCTTCCACGCGATACAGCTTGTGCGGCGCGATGCGCACTTCGAGGTACAGGTCGCCGGGTGGCTCGCCGCCGTGGCCGGGCATGCCTTGCCCCGCGAGGCGGATGAACTGGCCCGGGTGCACGCCCGGCGGGATCTTCACGCTGAGCGTGCGGTTCTCCCACTGCGGGTGGCCCTGCGCATCGACGGTCTGCGCGCGCAGCGTGATCTCGCGCTCGGCGCCGTTGAGCGCGTCTTCGAGCCTGATCTCGATGGCTGCATGGTGGTCTTCGCCGCGCGCGCGAAAGTTCTGCCGCGTGGCGCCGCGTCGTTCGGCCTCGCCGAACAGCGACGAGAAGAACTCGCTGAAGTCGGCATGGTCGGCCGGGCCCTGGCGCGGGCCGCGATGAAACTCGAAGCCTTCGTCCCAGCCCGGCGGCGGCTGGAAGTCGCCCTCGGGGTGGCCTCCGCGCGCGACGCGGTCGGCCAGCGCGTCGTAGGCGGCGCGCTTTTCCTTGTCGCCAAGCACGTCCTTGGCCTCGTTGATGTCGCGCATCCGCTTCTCGGCGTCGGGCTCGGTGCTGACGTCGGGGTGGTACTTGCGGGCGAGCTTGCGATAGGCCTTGCGCACCTCGTCTTCGGACGCGGTGCGATCGATGCCCAGTGCGCTGTAGTAGTCCTTGAATTCCATGGTGTGTGGCGGTTCGTTGAGTGGACGGCAACAAGGCCCGAGGAGCGGGGGCGGCTAGGCCAGGGCTGCGTCGCCGTCGGCTTGCCGCAGCAGCGGCGTCACGGCCCATGTGGGGCCGCGGCGCTCGAAACGCAAGGGCTGCGCATTGCCGAGCAGGCCGACGTCGACGGGTACGCCCAGCAGGGCGGCCAGAGCGTAGAGCGTGCCGCCGTGCGCCACCACCAGCACCGGGGCGGGCAGCCGCAGGGCCGTGTCGAGCGCGTCGCGCGTGCGTGCGACGAACTGCGTGAGCGTTTCGCCGCCCTCGGGCTCGCAGGCCCAGTCGATGTTGGCGGACGAGGTGCCGATCAGCGCGCCGAAGTTGCGCTCGCGCAGCGCGGCCTGTGCGGCCGGCACGAGCTTCAGCGTCGTGGCCACGGTGTACGCGGTGTCGTGCGCGCGCCGCGCATCGCTGCACACGACGGTGCTGATCGGCTCGCCTGCCAGCAGCCCGGCGGCACGTGCGGCCTGCTGCAGGCCGAGCTCGCTCAGGGGCTCGTCCACGGCCTGGAAGATGCGCAGCGCATTGCGGCCCGTCTGCCCGTGGCGCAGGAAGTAGAAGTGATCGCAAGCCGGCGACAGCGGCTGCGCCCCGGCGATGCGGATCAGTTCGTCGAGCCCGCTCGGGGCGGTGTGGGCGGTGTGGGGAGAGGCGGTCTGCTGTGACATGGATGAGTTCGTGTCAGTACGCGAGCTGCACCGGCGTGCCTTCGCGCTGTGCCCGCACGTCGGCGGGGTGGAACGGCAACGGGTGCCACTGCTTGGCCGCGAACAGCGGCAACTGGTCGTAGGCGCGCGGAGAAGCCAGGTCGCTGCTCTGGCCGTAGGTCAGCAGGCCTTGAGCGACCGGGCCGTTGGCGTCGAAGGTCACGACCTGCATGTAGCTGCTGCCGTAGTTGACGTTGTAGCCCTTCGGGTCGATCAGCGACTGGCCCTGCGACTCCAGCTTGTTGAGCACGCCCTCGAATTCGTCGCCGCCGTGCAGCGCGATCTTCTGGCCGCGCACCAGGCGCGACTGCGGCACGCCCAGCGGCACGTCGGCCGCGAAGCCGGCGGTGCGCAGGATGCCGACCGCGTCGCCCAGCGCCTTGAACACGGCCTCGCGCGTGGCCGGCGTGGCCATGTCGAGCCCGGCCGGCGTGGTCACCGGCTGCGCGGGGTCGAACGGCACGCGCCAGACCTTCGGCACATCCTTCGTCTTGCGCCAGAACTCGCGGAACAGCGGTGCGCCCTTCGAATCGGCGTTGCTGGTGCGGTCCCAGGCGGTCAGCACGCGGCAGCCCAGCGCCTGGTCGGTGGTGAGCGTGTTGCCGGCGGCGCTGCAGGCGGCCTGCAGGTCGTCCATCACCAGCATGCCCGCGAGGTTCCTGTCGCGGAAGATCACGCTGCGCAGTTCGGCCGCGCCCATGCGGTTGCCGGGCAGGCCGTCGCCACCCGCGAGCCGGCCGCGGATTTCCATGATCGCGCTGCGCGTGCGCAGCCGCTGCGGCACGCCGACCGGGCCCACCAACGGCGACACGCCGGCCATAGGCGCGGTGTCGGGGTTGCTGAGCCAGAAGCTGTCGTTGCTGTTCTGCACGTAGTCCGGCGTGATGAGCACCGGCATGCGCGCCGGCGCGATGATGCCGGGCGCGGCAGCCGCGCTGTCGCGGTTCCACGCGCAGGCGCTGCGCGAGCCGTCGAGCACCGGCAGCCCGGCCGCGTTGAGCAGCGCGGCGGCGGCGGGCGAGGGCGCGCAGCTCTTCAGCATGTCGGCCGACACGTCGGGCACCACCGACAGGTCGGCGTACATCGCGTTGCCGTCGCGGTCGGCCGCGATGGTGTTGATCCACGGCATGCCCTGGTTGCCCATGGCGGCGCGCAGTTCGGCCACGTTGCGGGCCAACGCCATCTTCATCCAGCTCTCGGCCGAGCGCACGTTGAGCGTGTTGGCGTCGCGGATGGCGTAGGCCTTCTGCGCGGTCCAGCCCAGGCCGGCGCGCGGCAGCGAGATCACGGGGCCCCAGTCGGTCGAATAGAAGGTGTGCTGCACCGGCGGTGTGCCGCTGCCCGTTGCCGCGGCGGGCAGTGCCACGGTGCGCGCAACCATCTTCTTCGGCTGGCCGTCGACCAGGTAGACGGTTGGGTCATTGGGGTCGAGCTTCAGCTCGTACAGTGTGAAGCGCTTGCCGGTCGACACGGTGTGCGTCCAGGCCACGTCCTTGTTGAAGCCGATGGACACCACCGGGCTCAGGCCGCCGGTGGCGCCCATGACGTCGAGCTTGCCGGGGATGGTGAGGTGCATCTCCCAGAAACGGTTGGTGCCGGTCCACGGAAAGTGCGGGTTGCCCAGCAGCAGGCCACGGCCGTCCGGCGTGGCGTTGCGCCCGAAGGCCCAGCCGTTGGAGCCGAGTTCGCCGCCCTCGGGGTTGGCGTTGAAGCTGTGGCGGCCGATTTCGGCGACGGCTTCCTTCAGGTCCACAGGCGCGGCGCTTGTCTTGGCGCCGGGGGCGGGTGGCGTGGCGGCCAACACGGCGCCGGCCAGCGCGCCCAGGCCGCCCTGGATCATCGCCATCTCGGTGGCGCGCGACAGGTCGCCAGCCGTCATCGGCCGCACCCAGGGCTTGCCGCGGCAGGCTTCGGGCAAGCCGTTGGGGCCGGCATCCTGCAGGTAGCGGTTGTAGCCGGCCACGTAGCCGCGCAGCGCGGCCTGCACGTCGGGGCTCGTGGTGGTGGCCGCGCGCGCCAGCGCGGCGTCGTCCATGTGGTAGCGGACGAACAGGTCGATTTGCGCATTCGGCGCGCGGCCCAGGCCCAGGTCGCCGGTGTTCTGCGCGCCCAGGAACTGCGAGCGCTCGCCGCGCAGCGTGAGCAGGTGCTCGGCCGTCTGGCAGACGTTGTCCTGCGCATGCGCATAGGCGCTGCCGTACGCCAGGCCCTCGTAGTCCGGCGCGGTGATGTGCGGAATGCCGAAGGTGGTGCGCTCGATGGTCACGCTGCGCCCGCCGGGCGGCGGCGTGCTTGCGCAAGCGGCGAGCAGGGCGACCAGGCCCACGGAAAGGGCCGTGAGCGAAAACCGGAAAGGCGTGGCGTTCTTCGATGTCATGCGAGGCGTCTCTCTTCTTGAAAGGAACAAGGAAGCCGATTAAAGGACGTACCTTTGCCGCGCGTTGTCACCAGCGCGGCACGCCGCGCAGAGTTCAGCCGAACTTCATGCCTTTGGGCCGGGCCTGCAGTCGGTCAATGTAGGCGTCGAGCGTGGGCCGGTTCAGGACACCGCCGAACGCGCGGTGCCAGATGAGCATCGAGCCGATCATCACGTCGGCCGCGGTGAATTGCGCGCCGAACAGGTAGGGCCCGTAGCGCAGTTCGCGCTCGACCGCGTCCTTGGCCGCTTCGAAATTGGTCCAGCCGCGCGCGCTGTTGTTGCTGCGGATCTTCAGGATGGCGTCGCCCATCGCGGGCTCCAGCTGCGCGGTCGAATAGACCATCAGCGACAGGTAGCGGCCCCGGTCCGGTGTGCCGACGGGAGGCGCGAGCCGCTTGCCGGGAAACTTCTCGGCCACGTACATGCAGATGGCGGCGTTCTCGAAGACGCGCGCCTGGCCGTCGACCAGCGCGGGCAGCTTGCCTGCCGGGTTGATCTTCAGGAACCCGGGCGTCTTGTGCGCCTTCTCCTTGAGCAGGGTGGTCACGATCTCGTATTCGGCGCCGGCTTCGTCGAGCATCCACTTGGCGATGTGCGAGCGGCTGTGCGGGTCGAAATACAGCTTCATGGTCATCGGCGTGTCTCCTTCGTCTTGAGTGAGCGGTCAGAACTTGGGAATGCGCAGCGTCTTGCTGATCATGAGCGTGCCCGAGAGCGCGAACAGCAGCGTGAGCGGATGCAACTGCCACGACCCGATGACCCAGGTGCCGCCCCACAAGGCGCTGCCGATGTGGCCCTGCCAGGCTGCGTATGCCAGCACGCCCACCAGCACCACGCTGGTCGGGATGGGCGTGCCTTCGAAGTACTTCACCTTGTCGGAGCCGGCCGACAGTGCCTCGGCCGTCACGTTGAAGCGCGCGAGCCGGCTCACGCCGCAGCCCACGAAATAGATCAGGATCACGCAGTCCCAGCCACCGTTCAGCCCGGCCGCAAAGCCGAGCGCGGCGGGTGCCACGCCGAAGGAGATGATGTCGGCCAGCGAGTCGAGCTCGCGCCCGAGCGCGGATTGCGTCTGGCGCCAGCGCGCGATGCGGCCGTCGAGCACGTCGAAGATGAAAGCGGCCGGTGCAAGCGCGGCCGACCACAGGAACTGCGCAAGCGACTGGCTTGCCATGAAGGCCATTGCGAGGAACACCGCGCCCACCCCGCAAGCTGCGTTGCCGAGCGTGAAGGCATCGGCCAGGTGGAATTCCCGGAGCATCGAAAAATGCTTGCGGGTCGGCGCGGGGGAGGGAGTGGTCATGAAAGATGGGTTGGGCAAACGGCGAATGGACCGCACCTTAACCGAAGCGAAACGCGCTTTTTGTCAGCGCAGGGCGTCAGACGCCGTGGTGCGCTTCGACGATTCGCGCGAAGCGCCCGAGCAGGCTGGCCGCCGCGTCGGTCGAAACCACGTGCTCGCGCAGTGCGGCCGGGTCGGTGCCGGCTCGAGTCAGGTCGCCAGCCAACTGGTCGATGTAGCCGCGCATGACGTCCGCATCGAACTCGGGGTGAAACTGCACGCCCCAGGCATGCGAGCCCGCGCGGAACGCGTGCACCGGCTCGTGGTCGTTGCCGGCCAGCCGCACCGCGCCTTCGGGCAGGCGCAGCGCGCTCTGCCAGTGCACCGCGTGGGCCGGGAACTGCGCGGGCAGGTCGCGCAGCAACTGGTCGGTGGCGGCGGCCTCGTCGAGCGTGACGGTCACGGTGCCGACTTCCGCACCCTGCGGGTGGTCGCCGGCCTCGCCGCCGAGCGCATGCGCGAGCAACTGGTGGCCGTAGCAGATGCCGAGCACGGGCGTGTCGCGCGCTACGAGCTGCGCGAGCCAGGCAGCCGTGGTCTCGCTCCAGGGTTCGCGGTGCGACACCATCGCGTGCGAGCCGGTGACGACCGCGCCCGACACCTGGGTTGGGTCGGGCAGAGCGTCGCCGCGGCGCGGGTCGACCACCAGCAGGGGAAGCGCGTGCGTGTCGAGCCCGTCGGCGATCCAGTGCTCGAAGTCGCCGCGCTGTGCGCGCAGGGCCTCGAAGGTGTCTCCGAGCTTGACGATGACGAGCGGGTGCGGGCGGTGGTTGTCCATGCCCGCGATCATGCCGCAGGTGCGCATCGGGCCCGCAACGGCTACAGTGGATGACCCGGGGCGGTTCCCGGGTGTTTGACCTGACAGAAACCCTGCAGAAAAATCCATCCGATGCGCACCTTGGCTGCCTCCTTCACGATCTTCGCTGCGGCGCTGGGCGCACATGCGGCGGAGGTGGTGCGCTGCACGGACGCCAGCGGGGCCATCTCGTACACCAACGTCGCCTGCCCGGCGGGCAGCAAGCAGTCGCGGCAGGTGCCGATCCTCGAATCGCCGCCCGCCGAGGCACGCCGGCCGGACTACGCGCCGGCGCCCAGTGCCGTGTCGCCATCGCCACCGAGCCAGGTGGCCAGCAATCCGCCTTCGGGCCCGGCCATCATCCCGCGCTATCCGGCCGACACGCAGCCCGCGGCGGCCGATCCCCTGGCCGTCGTCATCCTGAGCCCCGACCCGTACTACGACGGCGTGCGCCCCATCCGCCGGCCGCCGCCGCATGTGCACGACCCTGGGCCGCCGCCCGGCCAGCGACCCTGCCAGAACCTCGCGGGCATCAAGCGCGGCAACTGTTGAATGAGCGCAGCAGGAGAAGTCGGGCCCGGCAGCCTTCCGTGGACCGTCTACTGCGACGGCAGCGCCATGCCCAACCCGGGGCGCATGGGCATTGGCGCCGTCATCACCGCGCCTGACGGCACGCGCCACACGCTGTCGCAGGCCACGCACGCCACAGGCTGCAACAACGAGGCCGAACTGCGGGCGCTGACGCTCGCGCTGCAAGACCTGCGCGAGCGCGGTGCGACGGCGGTGCGGGCCTACAGCGACAACAGCATCCTGGTCGAGCAGCTCGGCCCGGCCGGGGCGAAACCGATCGAGCGCCTGGCCGGCCTGTTCGACGATGCCCGCGCCTTGCTCGGCAGCTTCGACGACGTGCGCGTGCAGTGGATTCCACGCCACCGCAACGGCGAGGCCGACGCGCTGGCACGCGCCGCGCTGGGCTTCGCGCCCAAGCCGCCCGCAAGGCCCGCGAAGAAGCGGCGATAGGGTAGGGCCCGGGAGCCCCTATCATCACGCGCCATGACAGAAGCCACTCCCCGCCCGCCCCTTCCCGACCACCTCTCCATCGATCCGCGCAGCCCGCACCACGTGGCCGCCGCGTTCGAGCACGACATCGGCATCCGTTTCAACGGCAAGGACCGCCTCGACGTCGAGGAATACTGCATCAGCGAAGGCTGGATCAAGGTGCCCGCCGGCAAGACCCTCGACCGCAAGGGCAAGCCGCTGCTGCTCAAGCTCAAGGGCACGGTCGAGGCGTACTACAAGGAAGCGTAAGAGCGCTCAGCGCCACTGCAGCAGCAGCGACCAGGGCTGCCGGCTCATGTGGCGATCGATGCACCCCGGCGCGCCGGGCGTGCATCCCTCGGGCAGGTAGCTCGGGTCCAGCCGCCGTGTGCCCGGCGCAAAGTCGAGCCGGCGCCGCGTGACCGACTGCAGCACGTTGCCGCCCACGGTGTCGAAGCCCGTTGCGTCAACGGCCACCACCACGTCGCAATGCATGGGCAGCGGCTCGCCGCCGGTGTCCCGCGCGGCCAGCACTTCGCCGATCTTGTCGAAGGTGTCGAACCCGGCGCCCGCGCCGCGCGCCTGGCAGACAAGGTCGCCCACGCGCGGTGGCGTGCGTGTCAGATCGCAGGCGCGCAGGGCGTAGCGCGTGGGGCGGCCCGCAGCCTCCTCGACGCCGGCCTGCCACGCGGCGCCCGCATAGTCGACATGCGCCTCGGAGAACACGAACTCGTCGTCCGCCAACCCGGCCTGCCGCGCCAGCCAGCTGATGAAGGCCGCGGACCAGGGCGTGTCGATCACCGCGACCCGGCTCAATGCAGCCTGAACGGCGCGTAGCTCCACTGAATCAAGTCCCTCGTCGGGGCCGACGCCCATGCCCTGCAGGCGCCCGGCCGTCGCTTCGTTCAACGCCTGCATCAGCAGGTGCCGGTCGGCGCCCCGCAGCGCGCCGAAGCGCACGAGCGACGGGAGCTGCGGATCGACGGCCTGCCAGTAGCCCAGCACCCGCTGCCATGGCGCGAGGCCCGGCACCGTGCGGCGCGTGTCCTCGGCCTCCGAGTCGCCGGCCTCGGTCATGCGGCCTTCGGCATCCATGGCCTGGCCGCCGAAGGCCAGGTGCTCCTGTTGCGCGAAGGTCGCCATCGCGAGTGCGCGCGACGGTGAAGGGGCTTGCGTGGCCGTTTCGAGGCAGCCCGATGCGGCGGAAGCCAGGCCCGGCGCGGATGCGAGCAAGAAGGCTGCGGCACCCAGAGCCGCCATCGTCCATCGCGAGGCAGGGGACGCGTCCGGTCTCAGCATGTGATGCGCCTCAGGCCACTATCACCCGCTCGCACGCCTTGCGCAGCGCCGACAGCCCCGGCAGCTCGCGCGCCTTGGCATCGGTGACCACCACGTCGATGTCCGTCGTCCGCGCATAGGTCACGCGGCTGGCCTGGCCGATCTTGGCGTGGTCGGCCAGCAACACCAACTGCTGCGCCTGCTCGGCCATGGCGCGCGCCACGGTGGCTTCGTGGTGCTCGAAGCTCATTGCGCCGTGCTTGGCGTGCAGCCCCACCGGTGACAGCAGCGCGACATCGGCGCGGTAGCGGCGGATGGCCTCGACCGTGGTGTCGCCGAAGGTGGCTTGCGTCTTCACGTCGGTCTGGCCGCCCAGCAGGATGGTCTGGTTGCCGGTGAGGCGGCCTTCGCCTGCGCCCGCGAGCTTGAGCGCGATGTTCAGCGAGTTGGTGATGACCGTCATGCCGCTCAGCGTGCCGATCTCTTCCGCGCAGATCGACATGGTGCTGCCCGCGTCCATGAAGATGGTCTGTCCCGGCCGCAGTAGTGCGACAGCGGCCTTGGCAATGGCGCGCTTTTCGCGCTGGCGCGCCACCAGCCGTACCGCGAGCGGCGGCTCCGGCTCCGCCTTGATGGCAACGGCACCGCCGTGCACGCGGCGCAGCTCGCCGAGGCCTTCGAGTTCGAGCAGGTCGCGGCGCACCGTTTCGCGCGACACCGTGAGGTCTTGCATGATGCGCTCGACGCTGAGTCGCGAGAAGGTGGCGAGCAGGCTGCGGATGCGCAGGAATCGTTCTTCTTGGAGCATGGAATGCCGGCGTAAAAAAGAAAAAAGGGCGGCGTCAGTGTGACAGCCGCCCCGGTTGCACGTGAACAGGCACAGGGGCCGTGCAATTGTGCCGGCCAATATCCCGATGCAGGTGCGTTGGCCCCGTCCGCTGTCAGAGATCGGCGAGGCCCATGGCCGGATCGCTCACCGAGTGCTTGCCGGTTTCGACGCGGCCGGCAAAGCGGCGGTAGAAGGCCGGATCGGAATCGCAGGTAACGGCGAAGTCGTACCACTGGCCGCTGCTGGCCAGCCCCCACAGTTGCTCAGCCTGGGCGCCACCGTTCACCGTGGCGTTCCACGGGCCGTCGTCGCGGTAGGCCTTGGCGCGCACCGTGAACTTGCAGGCGGCCGTGCCGCTGTTGAGCATCTCGACGTAGACGTTGCCATTGGCGATGTCGTAGCACACGCGTACTTCGGGCGATGCCGTGCCGCCCGCGCGCAGGCGGTTGAGGTCGCCCTTGAAGTGCCGATGGAAGCCGTTCGGCCCGAGCACCCAGAGGTCGTAGAAGCCGCTGTCGTCGCTCATCGCATTCCAGGCGTCGTCGAGCTGCTTGCCCGGTTCCACCATGTAGCGGCGCGGCAGGCGATCGAGGTGCAGCTTGTCGTAGACGTGGAACACGGCGGCGGCCTTGCCGGTGTTGGCGAAGATCAGTTGCAGCTTGCCGCCGATCGCATCGCTGCGAGCGCTAACGTGCAGCTCGTAGGGCAGGGCTCGCGAGGGGCGTGTGCCGGTGGCCTGGCGCGGCAGCTGCGGATCGAGCGGCAGGGGAACCGCCGGTCGCTTGGTCGTGCCATCTGCCTCGAACTCTTGCGACTTGCTCTGTTGGTTGGCTTCGTCCAGGCTCTTTCGTCCCGCGAGTGTGGGCAAAGGCTCGCCGTTCGGGTTGGCGAAGTTGAAGGCGCTGGTCAGGTCACCGCACACGGCGCGGCGGAATGGGCTGATGTTGGGCTCCGCGACCCTGAAGCGCGCCTCGATGAAGCGCAGCACCGAGGTGTGGTCGAAGGCCTGCGAATTCACCCAGCCACCACGGCTCCATGGCGAGACCACGTACATGGGAACACGCTTGCCCGGTCCGAAAACCTTGCCATCCGGTGGGTAGTTTTTCTGGCTGCTGGTACCGGGCGGCGCCGGGTAGTTGTGGTATTCGAAGGCAAGCTGTGCAGCGCTCAGCGTGGTCTTGCCGGCGGATGTGCCGTCCGGATTGATGGAGGGGGCGGCCGGAGACGGATAGTGATCGAAGAAGCCGTCGTTCTCGTCGAAGTTGATGAACAGCACGGTCTTGCTCCACACGTCGGGCACGGCGGTGAGCGCATCCAGCACCTGCTGGGTGTACCACGCGCCCTGCACCGGGCTGGAGGGCCCCGGATGCTCGGAATAGGTGGCAGGCGCGATGATCCACGACACCTTCGGGAGCTTGCCGTTCTTCACGTCATTGCGGAAGGTGTCCAGGTACTCGTCCACCTTGGTGCCGGGCATGGTGTTGGCGATGCCCTTGTACAACGGGTTGCCGACGTCGTCGCTGGCCGGATCGTAGGCCAGCACCGGACCGCTGCTGTTGACCGGTTTGCTCGATGCCTCGCTGGCGCGGCGGTACTGCTTGAAGCCGGTCAGCGGGTTGTCGCCGAAGTTGTCGCGCATGTTTTCATACACGATCCAGCTGACTCCGGCTGCCTGCAGGCGCTCGGGGTAGGTCGCCCACTCATAGCCGGTGGTCGAGGGCGGGGTATAGCTGTCGTCCCATTCGTTGGTGACCGTGGCCACGCCGGCCCCGGTAGGGCCGTTGGTGCCGGCCCAGTGGAACATGCGGTTCGAGTTGGTGCCTGCGTGCATGCTGCAGTGATAGCCGTCGCACAGGGTGAAGGCGTTGGCCAGCGCCATTTGGTAGGGCAACTCCGCTTCCTTGTAGTAGCCCATGGAGAGCGTGTTCTTGTAGCGCGGCCATTGGTAGTTGCGGCCACCGTCCCAGGCGTTCTGGCCATCGGACCAGTCGTGCGGCGTTTGTCCCGAGCGCAGCGCGTTGCCTTTGGTCTTGTCCAGGTGGTAGGGCAGGATGGCCTTGCCGCTGGCATCGCTTTGCTGCCACACGTTCATGCCCTTGGGCAGCGGAATGGTGAAGCGGTCACCGAAGCCGCGCACACCCATCAGCGTGCCGAAGTAGTGGTCGAACGAACGGTTCTCCTGCATCAGGATCACGACGTGCTCGACGTCCTGGATGGTGCCGGTCTTGTTGTTGGCGGGAATGGCGAGTGCGCGGCGGATGCTGGGCGGAAAGGCCGTCAGCGCGAGGGCGGCGGCGCCGGTCGTGGCCGTGCCGGTGAGGAATTTGCGACGTGAGTTCGTCATGGGCTTGTTCTTCTGGTTGGACATGGTTCGGCGGGGCTCAGGGTGCGCAGCTCTTCACGGGGGCAACACCGGTGTCGGGTTGCGTCGGCGTGGTGGGGGGCGTCGGCGTGCCTCCGACGAAGCCGCCACCTCCGCTGCCGCCACCGCAGGCGGACAGGACGCAGGCCAGGATGAGCGCGGGCACGAGGCGCGCGCCGGGAAGGGTGTGAATTTGCATGGCTTGATCCTCTGGAATCGTTGTTGCCTTGGGGCTCGGGGTGATCGGGATCAGGGCAGCGTCGACAGCGGCGTGCCCGACTTGAAGATGCTGGTCAGCTCGTCGTTCGTGAGCGCGCGGTTCCAGATCGCGAAGTCGTCGAAGTCCATGGCGCCTCGCGGCGAGGAGGTTTCGCGCTGGTAGTAGAGGCCGGTGCCGTCCTCGTTCAGGCCCAGGCCGTTGCCCAGGCCGCCGAGCTTGCCGACCAGCGCGCTGGTGATGGCGGTGCTGTTGGTCTGGATGCCCCTGACTGGGTCCATCACGTAGCCCTTCATCGTGAGCGCGGTTTTGTCGATCAACACCGCCACGTAGGCCCACTGGCCCGCGCTCAGGCTGTAGCCGTTGCTGTCGGCGCGCGCACTGCCCGTGCCCACGTTGAAGCGGATCTCGCAGCTGCCGAACAGCCCGATGGCCAGGCCTGCGTTGCCGCCGGTGGTGTAGTTCTTGTTGCCGATCACCGTGCCGCCGTTGCTCACGCCCTGGCTGCAGGTGTTGTCGGTGCGCATCCAGAAGCCGATGGTGAAGGCCGTGACGGCGGGGTTCGTCGTGACGTCGCTGTTCTGCACCAGGCGGTAGCCGGCCATGCCGGTGGCGTTCTTCACGGTGCTGTCGACGTGCAGCGCCTTGGCCTTGTTGGGTGCCGGGAAGCCGTCGTCGACCAGCGTGCCGCCGTTGGCGTCGGCCGCCCAGGGGGCGAGCGTGGAGGCGTTCTTCGCGTCGACGCCCGGCAAGGCGTTGAGCGTGTAGTAGTTGACCAGCCCGTTCGCCAGCGTTGGGGCGAGCGACACCGGCGGTTCAGGCGGTATCGGCTTGATGTAGGCGATCTGCGCGGAAAGCGCCACGCTGCCCTCGCTGGCGACGACCGTGTACTGGTAGGTGTAGATCCCGTCGCTCTCGGCGACGATGGGATCGGTGTAGGCAGTCGAGCCGGCCGGCAGCGTGGCCACCAGCTTGCCATCGCGCAGCACCTGCACCGGGGCGGTCGTGGTGCCGGCGAGCGTCCACGACAGTTCGATGCTGCGCTTGTCCGCGCCAGTCTTCGCCGAGAAACCGCGCAGCGACGTGGCCGCCTGCAGGGCCTGGCCGTTGAAGCGGTATTCGGCGGCCGCGGGCAGCGCGCTGAGGTGGCGCAGAACGGTCGGCGCAATGTCGGTGGCGGCCGCGAGCGCGAGCAGGGCTGTGGTGTCCGCAGGTGCCGCCGTGCCGACACCGGGTTGCGCCGCGAGCGTCTTGTTGCTCGCGATGAAGACGGTCTTGTTGTCGTTGTCCTGCACGCCGGTGGCGCTGCCGAAGGCGTCGAGGCCATGGCCGGTCGTGAGGATCACGAGCCAGTCTTCCTTCGGATCGTTGGTGGTGCGTTGCGCGATGCGCGCCAGCAACTGGCCCACGCCGGCGGCGGTGTCGGCGACTGCGCGCTGGTAGGCGTCGCTCTTCAGGCCGCTGCCTGCTGCCGTGGCCGGTGCGCCGTACTGCGCCACCAGCAGGTCGTAGCCGGTGTCGATGAGTTGCGCTGTGCGGTCGGTGACGCAGGCATCGGCGCCCGCGCAGTCGATCGCCGCATCGAGCGTGCCGGTTTCGTTCGCCAGCAGCTGCGGATAGAGCGCGCGAGCGGTGACGGAGGCCGTTTTGTAGCCAGCCGCCTTGTTGTTCTGCCTGGCGAGCGCGAAGACCGAGGGCGCGAGCTTGACGTCGATGCGCTGGTCATTCGTGTCCCAGCGCACACTGTGGCGCTGTGCCCATGTGCCGGTCAGCAGCGTGGCCCAGCCTGGGCCGTCTGTGGTGCGCTGTTCGCTCAGCGTGCCGTTGGCGCCGCCGGTCCATGCCGGAGCAACGCGCAGCGACTGCAACGCTGGCACCTTGTTCTGCGCCATGGCATCGCGAAGTGCCGCGTACATGAGGCCGTCGATCTCGACGACGAGCGCCTTGGGCCCGCTCTTGCCTTGGTTGACGGTCGGTGCTGGGTTGCTCCCGCCGCCGGTCGGCGGTGTGCCGATGGGCGAGAAGCCGTTGCCGCTACCTCCACCGCAGGCGGTGAGAAGCAGCAGGGCGCACATGCCTGTTCCCGCCAATGCGCGGCGCGTGTTCATTCCTCTGATCATGTTTTCCCTCGAAGTTCTGAGACGCATATCCCGCGGCTGCGCCGAAGGAACGTGGGTGTCTTTCTGTTCCTGTGCAAATAAAGTTATTTACAACAAAACACACAAATACTCGTAATGCCTCGGATGCTGCGGTTCTCAGGTGACAGCGGTTTGACAATTCCCGCGAACGCCAACGCCCAAAAGAAACGGGGCCCGAAGGCCCCGTGCGAGAGAAATGAAAAGGGTGAACGCGCTGGTTCAGTCAGCGGATCTGCGCTTCGTAGTCTTTCTCAAGCGCCGCGTGGTTCGTCCAGAAGCCCTCCGGCTTGCGCCCCGCCAGCACCTCGATGAGCACATCGACATGCGCATGCCACCCGCCCGCCACGCTGACCATGTTCTTGCGGCTTGCCAGCCGGCGGTGCGTGAGCACGAGCTGCGTGGTGTTGCCCTGCGGCGTGAGCTCGAAGGTGACTTCCGACGGCGCCGGCCCTTCGTTCCAGCTGATCGTCAGCAGCGTTGGCGCTTCCATTCGCACCAGCCGCGACTTCTGCACGATCGGCTGGCGGCATTCGGCGTAGCGATCGGGGGCTACTTCGCCGGTGAGTTCGGTGTGGTTGAAGCGCAGGTCGAACATTTCGCCCGGCTTCTGCGCCATGGTGCCGCCGGCCAGCCAGGCGGCGCGCTTGTCGGGGTCGGTCAGGTAGGCCCACACGCGCTCGATGGGGGCGGGCAGCGTGCGTTCCATGCGCAGGGTGCCGGGGTCGACCTGCTGGCCGTGGCTGTGCTTGATCGTCATTGGTATGTGCTCCTTGTGGATGAAGAAGGGGAGATCACTTGCGCGATTTCTCTTCGCGCCGCAGTTCCTGCTCCAGCGCGTCGAGACGGTTGTTCCAGAAGCCTTCGTAGTAGCGCAGCCACGCATCGGCCGTGGCCAGCGCTGCAGGCTCCAGCCGGCAGACGTGCGCGCGGCCCTGCACGGTGCGCGACACCAGGCCCGCGCGCTCCAGCGTCTTCACGTGCTTGGATGCCCCCGCGAAGGACATGCGAAACGGCGCGCCGAGTTCGCCCACGCTGCATTCGCCATGAGACAGCAGCTGCAGCATGGTGCGGCGCGTGCTGTCGGCCAGGGCGTGGAATACGGCGTCGAGCCGTTCGTCTGCGAGTTCTAGTTCAACCATGAGGTTGAATATAGGCATTTCCAGATCAATGTTCAACTATATAGTTGAATAAATCTTGCCGTTACAGCGGATACACCCGGGACGCACAACGCTGCCGGGAGGCTGGATCGCCAAGGAGGCCGCTCCTAGGATTCGCTTCGTACCATCCACTCGACCAAAGAAAGAGAAAACGAAATGAACCCTCTAGTCAAGCGCCGCAGCCTGCTGCTTGCCGCCTCCGTCCTGCCGCTCGCCAGCGCATGCACTGCCTGGTCTGGCACGGCGTCGCAATCTTCGGCTGAAGCGCAGCTCGCCGCGCTCGAAAGCGCCTCGGGCGGCCGTCTTGGCGTGGTCGGCTTTCACACCGGCAGCGGCGCACGCATACAGCACCGGCCGCATGAACGCTTTCCGCTGTGCAGCACCTTCAAGCTGATGCTGGCCGCGGCCGTGCTCGAGCGCAGCACCAAGGACAGCGGCCTGCTGTCGAGGAACATCAGCTACGCCAAAAGCGACCTGGTCGCCTATTCGCCGATCACCGAGAAGCATGTTTCCACCGGCATGACCGTGGCCGCGATGTGCGCCGCCACCGTGCAGTACAGCGACAACGCGGCCGCCAACCTGCTGTTGAAGGTGCTGGGCGGCCCGCCCGCTGTGACCGCCTTTGCGCGCGGCATCGGCGACCAGACCTTCAGGCTCGACCGCACGGAGCCCGAGCTCAACACCAGCATCCCCGGCGACCCGCGCGACACCACCACGCCTGCGGCCATGGCCGACAGCGTGCAGCGACTGGCACTGGGTGATGCGCTGGGCACGGCGCAGCGCGACCAGTTGCAGACCTGGCTGCTGGGTAACACCACGAGCACCGAGCGTTTCCTGGCGGGTGTACCGGTCGGCTGGAAGGTGGGGGACAAGACCGGATCGGGCTCGTATGGCTCCACGAACGACGTCGGCGTGCTGTGGCCGCCGGCTGGTGCACCGATCGTGCTGTCGGTGTATCTCACCTTTCCGCAGAAGGATGCGAAGGGGCGCAACGATGTCATTGCGTCGGCGACGCGCATTGCGGTCGCTGCGCTGGCAGGCTGATCAGCGAAGGTCGAACAGCGCGGCCGCGTTGCCCCAGGCGACGCGTTGCGTTACGTCGGCCGGCAGATCGCCAAGCCAGACGCGGTAGCCGCGCATCGTCTCGTCATAGGCGCTCCAGCGCTGGTTGACCCAGGTGTCGGAGCCGACCATGAAGCGCCCCGGGTACTTGAGGATCAGCGCACGCCATTCGGGGCACAGCCTGCCGCCTTCGCAGGTCAGCCCCGGGCGGTACGAGAGTTCGCCCATCAGCAGTGGATAGCGCTCCAGCAGCGCCTGTACTCGCTCGACCGGTGCACCGCCGATGCCGGTATGCGCCCAGATGAGGCGCAGGGCCTGGCCCTTCGACGGGGCGTTGGCCATCAGCAGGTCGATCGCCACGTCGTCGACGTGCGCAAGCACCGCGAGCTTGCGCTGCTCCGCCAGTGCAATCAGCTTCTTCGCCACGGGGCCGTTGGCATCGGCGCTGTCGTACAGGTGGAATTCCCCGAGCCCGCGATAGGGGCCGCTCGCGGTGCCGCGCGCAAGCTCGGTCTGCACCATCTCGTAGATGGTCTCGTCGCGGAACCAGTTGGTGTAGTCGTCGCGGTTGCGGTACAGGCGCACGAAGGGCACGACCGTCACGCCCGCGGCGCGTGTTTCGCGCGCCGCGGCCAGGGTCTGCGTGCCCGCGTTGGGACGTGAATTTGCAATGATCGCCTTGACGTTGTTGCGTTGGATGCGCGCGAGTGCCTCGGCAGGCGGATAGGGGCCGGTGTTGCCGTCCCAGGCTTCCTGGTTGTAGTGCAGGTGAGTGTCGAACAGCGGGCCTGCATAGGCCGGGGCCTGCCCGTAGGCACTGGGCGCGATGGTCGTGCAGGCGGCCACAAGCACGGCGGCGATTGGCGCAATGGTTTTCATGCGGTGTTCCGAGTCAGGTCAGGCATCCGGGTAGTGCTCGGCCAGCACTTCGCGAACGGTTTCCTGCAGCCCCTCGAACATCTCCGTGACGTTGACTGCCTTGCCGTCCTCGATGCGCTTGGAGATCATGGTCTTGGGAAACAGCAGGAGCGAGGTTTGCTTGTACCGGAGCGCGGGGTCCCGTCCGTACTCGTCCTCGACCATCCACCAGTCGAAGTCGGTTCGGGTGCCGACAAACACTTTGCCGAATGCGAGGCCCAGCGCCTGAAGGGAGTAGGTGGCTTCCGGCTCGACGAGCTTCGAGTCGATGACCTTCTGCAGCGCGGCGAGGTCTGTCTTTGTACCAGTCAATTCGTGGCCACTGGCTTCGGATACCAGTTCCGACGCGTGCATGAGCTGGGTGGCAATGGCCCGAAGGTCCGACTTCGCGGGCGAAACGATCTTTTGTTCCATGCCGCGAGTATTCCATCCAATCGTGCCGCGGAAAACCCTGGCCATGTGGGGCAGCAGGCCTTCATCGGTACGCACGAAGGCAATTTCGCTATATTCTTACAGATACGACGAGAGGCCTCTCGCTCCGACTTGCTACCCAGGTGACAAACACGATGCTCAACCCGCCATTCAAACGTCTTGTGTCGGGCCAGACTGCTGTTTCCGAAACGCAGAGCCCGGTTTTCCGCAGTGTCGCCGCCTGCTGCGATCCTGCTGGGGATGCGGATGAGCCGGCGGCGAACGGCCGTATCAGGCTTTCCGATCTGGACACGAACTTCTTCTGCTCCGTGATCGGCACCTGCCTGACGACATCCGAATTGCGCAAGCTGATGGCCCGGTATGGCGATCTGCAAGGCGTGAGTGACCTCGACATTCACCACGACTCAGTGCGGCTCGCCACCCAGAACGCCAGTGTCGCCAAGGCATTGCAGAAAGCGCTGGACCATCGGCACGCTCCGGTTATCCAGCGTGTCTCGAAGATCCACGCGACCTCGGAGTTGGCCGAATTCTGGGAAGAGGCGCTTCGCCAGGGAGAAATCCCCGGGGCCTACTGGGCCGTTCTCATGCATCGCAAGGCCACGCCCGAACTGAGGAGCAAGGTCTTCGGCGACGTTCACATGCTGTCGCATCTGGTGGGCGCCGCGAACCGGGCGGACATCAGGCGCCTGGTCGCGCTGGAGCGGGAGAACACCGAACTGCGCGAGCGGCTGGATCGCCAGCAGCTTCGGTCGCACGAACTCACCGAGGAGCGGGACAACGCGGTCTCGAAGTTGAAGCACGAGCTGATTCATCACGCCGCAAGCCCCAAGGGGCCATCGTTTCCGCAGGATGAACCGGAGCTGGCGGCGCGGATCAGGCAGGAAGGGAGTGAGCGGGCCGCATCCCTGATCGCCGTCCAGACCGGCCGGCGCGAGCGCGCCGAGCAGGCTGCGGTGGCGGCTGTTGCCGAGGCGAACCGGCTCCAGGAAGAGCTGGAGCACCTGCGCGAGCATGCGATCGCGCTTGGTCGTGAGCTCGCGGCAGCAGAGGCCCAGCTGAAGCTGAATGCTGGCGAGGCCGCACCCAGCGCCTATCTCGACAGCCAACTGCAAGGCCGGCGGATTCTCTATGTCGGCGGCCGGCCGAGTTCGATGCCGGCCATCCGCGATCTCGTGCATCGGCACGGCGGCGAGTTCCAGCGCCACGGCGGCAGGCTCGAAGACCGGTCGGGGCTGCTGGCTTCCGCGGTGTCGTGGGCCGAGGTGGTGGTGTTTCCGGTCGACTGCATCGACCACGAGTCGGTGGACAGCCTCAAGCGGCTCTGCGTGCGCCAGCAGGTCCGGTATATGCCTTTGCGCAGCGCCGGCATCGGATGCTTCGCGGCAGCTTTCTCCAGCCCACCGGCCGAAAGCCCGGATGCACCGGACCTGTCGTCGGGCGGGTCGATCTGCCGGCGCAACGGCTGAAGGCGCCTGCATGGCCTGCCTGATAAGGCAGGCCTATCACGCGGTCGAATCAAACGATTGGCGCCTAAAACGCCCTTCGGAAACCATCTCTCCCGGTGCAGCAATGTTGCTGCAACCCCAACCAGGAGATGAAATTGGCAAAGATTGTTTGTGTGCTCTACGACGACCCCGTCACCGGCTACCCCAAGACCTACGCCCGCGACGACCTGCCGCACCTGGAGCGCTACCCCGACGGACAGTCGCTGCCCACGCCCAAGGGCATCGACTTCAAGCCCGGCACCTTGCTGGGCAGCGTGTCGGGCGAGCTGGGCCTGCGCAAGTACCTGGAGTCCAACGGCCACCAGCTGGTGGTGACCTCCAGCAAGGACGGCGCCGACAGCGTGCTCGACCGCGAACTGCACGACGCGGAAATCGTGATTTCGCAGCCCTTCTGGCCCGCCTACATGACGGCCGAGCGCATCGCCAAGGCGCCGAAGCTCAAGATGATCGTGACCGCCGGCATCGGCTCGGACCACACCGATCTGCAAGCCGCCATGGACCGCGGCATCACCGTGGCCGAGGTGACCTACTGCAACAGCAACAGCGTGGCCGAACACGTCGTGATGATGACGCTGAGCCTGGTGCGCAACTACATCCCCTCGTATAACTGGGTGATCAAGGGCGGCTGGAACATCGCCGACTGCGTGGCGCGCTCGTACGACCTCGAAGGCATGAACATCGGCACCGTGGCCGCCGGCCGCATCGGCCTGCGCGTGCTGCGCCTGCTGAAGCCTTACGACGTCAAGCTGCACTACATGGACCGCCACCGCCTGCCGGATGCGGTGGAGAAAGAACTCGGCCTGACCCACCACACCAGCCTGGAGAGCCTGTCGAAGGTGTGCGACGTGGTCACGCTGAACTGCCCGCTGCACCCCGAGACCGAGAACATGGTCAATGCGCAGTCGCTGAAGAACTTCAAGCGCGGCGCCTACCTGATCAACACGGCGCGCGGCAAGCTGTGCGACCGCGATGCGATAGCCGCTGCGCTCGAAAGCGGCCAGCTCGCCGGCTATGCAGGCGACGTGTGGTTCCCGCAACCGGCACCTGCCGACCACCCATGGCGCACCATGCCGCACCACGGCATGACGCCGCACATCTCGGGCACGAGCCTCTCGGCGCAGGCGCGCTATGCGGCCGGCACGCGCGAGATTCTGGAGTGCTACTTCGACAAGCGGCCGATCCGCAACGAGTACCTGATCGTCCAGGGCGGCGAGCTCGCGGGCGTCGGCGCGCACTCGTACAGCGCCGGCAATGCGACCAAGGGGTCGGAAGAGGCTGCGCGCTTCGCGAAGAAGTAAGGAAAGTCCGCTCAGGTGGGCGGCAGAAAGCCGTCCACCCAGCCTTGCAAATCGAGCTCGCGAAAGCGGCGCATGGCGGCATCGAGCAGCGGTGCCCGCGGCTGCTGCTCCAGCAGCACAAGGCCGATGTCGCGCTGCAGCTGCGGCGCCATCGGTATTGCGCAGAGCTGCTCCGCCGACTCCGTCAGGCACAACACGCTGTGCGGCAGGATGCTGTAGAGACCGGCCCGGCGCACATGCGCCCACAGCGCGGTCATGGAATCCGTCTCGACCTGGGGCACGGCCTCCACGCCCGCCGCTGTAAAAGCGGCGTCCATGCCATGGCGGCATTGCATGTTGGTGGTGAAAAGGCACAGCGGAAAACTCGCCGCATCCGACCACGACATCGACGTCATGCCCTCGAGCATCGACTTGTCGGCCGCGACGAACACATAGCGCTCGCGAAAGATCGGCAGGGTCTCGAAGGCGCCCAGCCGCTCGTCGTCGAGGTAGCTGAGTCCGAGGTCGAGCTCGAAGTTGGCGATCTTGCGCAGCGTGTCTGTGGCCGACAGCGTGTAGATCTCGTGCCGCATGCGCGGGTACTGCTGCAGGCAGCACTGCGTGAGCATCGGCACCAGCGGCAGGGAGGCGGGGATCACGCCCATCCTCAGCGTGCCGACGGGGTCGTCTTCACTGGCACGGGCGTCCTGGCGCAGACTCTCGCAATCGGCCAGCACGCGCCGCGCCCATGCGAGCACGCGCTCGCCGTCCTTGGTGAAGCCCTCGAAGCGCCGTCCGCGCTGGACGATGACAACGCCCAGCTCCTGCTCGATGCCGCGGATCGCGCCCGACAGCGCGGGCTGCGACACATTGCATGCGGCAGCCGCGCGGCCGAAATGCTTTTCCTGCGCCAGCGCGACGACGTAGCTCAACTGTCGAATGAACATGGGTCAACCCTTGTCGGTGAGTCGAGCCATTGTATTTTTGTAAATATAACGAAACGGGATCGAGGTTATCTGAAAGAAGGCAGGCCGTTCAGGTTTGCACGTACTCGTCAGGCCCCAGCGCTGGCGGCGCGGGTTGCGGCTCGCCGAGCATCTCGCGCAAGGTCGCTTCGATCGTGCGGGACATGGCGTCCAGCGCAAGGTCGTTCGGCGAGGTACCGAAGGGGTCTTCGATTTCGGCCCCAAGCGCTTCGAGCGCGAAGAAGGTGTAGGCGATGAATGCGACCACCACCGGCGTCATCGGGCCGATGGCGTCCACCAGGCCGAAGGGCAGCAGCACGCAGTACAGGTAGATCGTGCGGTGGATGATGACCGAGTAGGTGAACGGAATCGGCGTGCCCGCGATGCGTTCGCATCCGCCCAGTGCGTCGGTCAGGCGGCCCAGCGGAATTTCCATGGACTGCGCGAGCATCGGGTCGAGCTGGCCGCCCTTGCGCTTGTCCCGCAGCCATTCACCGACCATCAGCAGGAGAATGGCCGGCTTGAAGCGCGCGGCTTGCAGGCGGGTGCAGTCTTCGGGCGGCAACAGTCGCGCGAGGTCCACCGAGGGATCGGTGCCGCGCAACTGGTGGCGCAGCGCGTGCACGAAGGCAATGAGGCGAAGGGTCGGCGTGCCCGCTTCGGCCGGGGCATCGGCCAGTGTCAGCACCTGCCGCACCAGCGAGCGGGTTTCATTGAGCAGCGTGCCCCACAGGGTGCGCGCCTCCCAGTAGCGCGAATAGCTCGTGCCGTTGCGAAAGCCCAGGAAGATGGCCAGCGTCAGGCCGATGAGCGAGAAGGGCACGAAATTGAGCGGCACCTTCCACTGGAACAACCGGCCGTGAAGCACCGTCACCAGCACCGCGAAGGCGGTGGTCCACAGGAGCTGCGGCGCTATGTCCAGCAGAACCGAGCCGCGCCACACGAAGAGCATGCGCAGCCAATGGGGGCGGGGTCGGACGATCATCGGTCGGCGATTATCCCCGCACGACCGGCCCGCAGGCCCCTACAGCACGAACCAGCCCACCGCCACGTAATGGCTCGCAGTGCCTGCCAGCACGAACAGGTGCCACGCACCGTGCGCGTGCCGGAAGCCCTGCCTGTTGCGATAGAACACGGTACCCGCCGTGTAGAGCACTCCGCCGATCAGCAGCCATGCCAGCCCCGCGCCGTCGAGCCGTGCGGCCAGCGGCACAGCGGCCAGCACGCCGAGCCATCCCATCCCGATGTAAAGCGCTAGCGAGGGCTTCTTCTGCCCGCCGCCCTTGGCCGGCATCAGCTCTCGCCAGATGCCGAAAAGCGCCGCGCCCCAGATCGTTGCCAGCAGCAGCCAGCCCCACGGACCTTGCAGCGTGACCAGCGCAAAGGGCGTGTAGGTGCCGGCGATCAGCAGGTAGATCGCGCAGTGGTCGGCGCGCTCCCACACGCGCTTGAGCCGCCCACGCGTGCTGTGGAAGAGGGTGGAGGCCGCATACAAGGCCACGGCCGAGAGGGAGAACACCAGCGCCCCCGCGATGCGCGCGGGGTCGCCGGTGGGCACGGTCTTGGCGAGCAGCAGCGCCGTCGCGGGCAGCGCGAGCAGCAGGCCCAGCAGGTGGCTGTATCCGTTGAGTCGTTCTCCGGGGTACATCGTGCTGGCTGCCTTTCGCCGCTCCGCCTCAGCGGCCCGTTTCTTTCAGGTAGGTCTTGCGCGCCGCGAACGCCGTGTTCGCGAAGTCCGAGAACACGCCGTCGATGCCGGCGCGGAAGTACGCCAGGTACTCGGCCGTCGGGTCGCCCTTGTAGATGCCGGCCAGATACTTTGCCTCGTTGCGGAAGGTGTAGCTGTGCACGAACAGGCCGGCCTTGTGCGCATCGGCGATCAGGCTGGTGGGCTTGATGGTGTTCACGTCGGCCAGGCCCTTGTTGGGCGTGACGAAGGGCACGATGGTGTGGGCCATGACTTGCGGCTTCCACGGGCCGATGCCGTCGGCATAGGTCTTCACGTCGGCCAAGCCCGCGGGCGTGAGCATTTCGCCGAACCACTTGGGGTTGCCGGCCAGCGTCCAGCTGTAGGGACGGCCGTCGACGAAGGTGTAGACGTCCTTGGTGACGTAGATCATCTCGCCAGTCTGGTAGTTGACGTCGTTGCCGTCCACCAGTTGCACGGCGCGGGCCTTCATGCCGGCCGAGCGCAGGTACTTCAGGCTCTCGGGCTCGAAGCTCTGCACGAAGATCGGTGCGTCCTTGCGGTTGAGATCGTTGAAATTCATGATCTTCAGCAGCGCGTCTTCCAGCGGATGGCTGCCCGCCGGGCCGCAGCCGTTGGCGATGGCCTGCGCGTTGTTCCAGATCGGGTTCTTCGTCTCCGGGTATACGGTGAGCGCACGGCCGGTGGAGGCGCTCTTGGCCTTGGCGATGTCGATCACTTCCTGGAAGCTCAGGATCGGCAGCTTGCCGTTGAGGTCGGTGGGGCGCTGGTCCTTGGCGTCGTAGGTGGTGCCGCGGATCCACTGGCGCAGCTCGTCCATCGTGAAGTCGGTGATGGACCAGTCGTTGGTGTGGTCTTCGCCGTCGACGATGAGCGACTTGAGCACCGACTTCGGATCGCTCGGGTCGGTCAGGTCGCTCAGGTACTGGGCCGGGCCGTTGGCCTCGATGGCCGGGTACTTCACGTCGACCAGCACGCCGGGCACGGTGCGCTTGCGGCCCGCAACGGTGGTGTTGGTCGCGGCGACGTCGGCGATGTTGGTGTTGTCGCTCAGCCAGGGGTTGTGGCGCGCGACGAGCACGCAGTCCTTGGTGAGGTGCAGGTCGGTTTCGAGCGAATCGGCGCCGGCATCGGCCGCGGCTTCGTAGGCGACCTTGGTTTCTTCGGGGTACAGGCCGGGCAGGCCGCGATGGCCGATGACCAGGGGCACGGAGCCGTCGAGCGTGCCCAGCGGTGCGGGGGCGGGAGGAGCCGGGGCGGGTGCGGGCGCCGGTGCCGGCGGGAGGACAGGGAACGAGACACCTCCATCGTTGCCGCCGCCACAGGCAGCTATCACGAGGCAGCCACCGATGGCTGCGATGGCGGCGCGAACCGGGCGGGGCGCGGGCGCGGGAACGTTCTTTTTCATGTGAAGTTTTCGAGTGTTTGTTGAAAGAGAAACGAAAGCCGCCGGATGCTAGGTTTGCCCCGTGACGGGACAGTGACCGGCAAACACTCCCCGATGCCGGGCGCAGGTTCAGGGCCGTGTGCCCACCAGCACTGGCTGGAAGAACGCGCCGTCGATGCGCCGCACGTCCTTCAGCCCCGCTTCTTGCATGAGCTCGCACAGCCGCATCGTCGATATGGCGTAGTAGCGCGAGCGCATCACGCGCGTGCTCACGGCATGCGTGGCGAGGTCTTCCGTGACGAAGAAGAAGCCCAGGTCGTAGTGTTCGCCCGTGCCCCCGCCATCGAAATCCCAGACCTGGAACAGCACGTGGCGCTGTCCATTCTCCACGCGCGCGCCGTAGTGCTTCACGAGGTTGCTGCCGCGCTCTTCCTTCGCGTAGTCGCGCACGGTGACGACGCAGCCACCACCCGGGCGCAGGCAGGCGGTCATCTGGCGCAGGGCTGTCAGCAGGTCGGCGTCGGTCTGCAGATGCGGCATCGAGTTGTCGCAGGACATCACGATGTCGAAGCCGCTGCCATGGTGCGTGTGTGCCTCGCGCATGTCGCACACCGAGAAAGCGACGTCGAGGCCGCGCAGGCGCGCCTCGTGCCGCGCGCGTTCGATCTCGTTGGCCGACAGGTCGGAGGCCGTCACCGCGTGGCCGAGCGCGGCGAGCCCGAGCGTTTGCGTGCCGATGCCGCATGAAACGTCGAGCACCTTGCGATGCGCGCCACTGCCGGGCCATTCAGCCTCGATGAGCTGTGAGAGCCTGTCGCCCTGCAGGCGGATGCTCTCGTTCCAGTCCGGATAGATCAGGTGATAGAGCGGCGCGAGTTCGTCGTAGAAGTCGTTGGTCATGCGCGCTATCGTGGCACCTTCCCCACGGTGCTCGGCGCCCGGAGAAAGTCGAAGTCCACGCCCTTGTCGGCCTGCATCACGGTCTGCAGGAACAGCTTCTTGTAGCCACGCTCGGCGGTGGGTTCGACCACCGTCGTTTCCTTCGCGCGGCGCGCCAGTTCTTCGTCCGTCACCAGCAGCGAGATCTCGCGCTTGGCCACGCTGAGCCTGATGCGGTCGCCGCTGCGCACGTAGGCCAGCGGCCCGCCGATGGCCGACTCGGGCGTCACGTGCAGCACGATGGTGCCGAAGGCGGTGCCGCTCATGCGGCCGTCGGAGATGCGCACGATGTCTTTCACGCCGGCACGCGCAAGCTTGCGCGGGATGGGGATGTAGCCCGCCTCGGGCATGCCCGGCGCGCCCTTGGGGCCGATGTTCTTGAGCACCAGTACGTCTTGCGGCGTGACGTCGAGCGCGTCGCTGTCGATGCGCTGCACCAGGTCTTCGGCGTTCTCGAAGACCACGGCGCGGCCCTCGTGCTCCATCAGCGCCGGGTCGGCGGCCGACTGCTTGATGATCGCGCCGCCCGGCGCCAGGTTGCCCCACAGCACCGCGATGCCGCCCTGCGGATAGATCGGCTGGCTGGCGGGCCGCACCACGTCCTGCCTGAAGCCCGGCCCGGCGCGCTCGATTTCTTCGCCCAGCGTGCGGCCGGTGACCGTGAGCGCATCGAGGTGCAGCAGCGGCTTGAGTTCGCGCAGCAGCGTGGCCATGCCGCCTGCGGCGTGGAAGTCTTCCATGTAGTGCTGGCCCGAGGGCTTCAGGTCGAGCAGCACCGGTGTTTCGCGGCCCATGCGGTCGAGCGCGAGCAGGTCGATGTCCAGGCCCATTCGGCCGGCAATGGCCGCGAGGTGCACGATGCCGTTGGTCGAGCCGCCGATGGCCAGCAGCACGCGCATCGCGTTCTCGAAGGCGGCGGGAGTCAGCACCTTGTCGATGGTGAGGTGGTCGCGCGCGATCTGCACGGCCTGAGCGCCGGTCTGCTCGGCGATGCGGATGCGGTCGGCCGTGACTGCCGGCGGCGAGGCGCCGCCCGGCATCGTCATGCCCAGCGCCTCGGCGATGCAGGCCATGGTGCTGGCCGTGCCCATGACCGAGCAGGTGCCCACGCTTGCGACCAGCTGGTTGTTGACGTCGGCGGTTTCCTCGGCGTCGATCTCACCCGCGCGGTACCTGCCCCAGTAGCGCCGGCAGTCGGTGCAGGCGCCCACGCGCTCGCCGCGGTGGCTGCCCGTGAGCATCGATCCGGTGATGAGCTGGATCGACGGCAGGCCCGCGGAGGCCGCGCCCATGAGCTGCGCTGGCACCGTCTTGTCACAGCCGCCGATGAGCACCACGGCGTCCATGGGTTGCGCGCGCACCATCTCCTCGGTGTCCATCGACATCAGGTTGCGCAGGTACATGCTGGTCGGCGCGGCGAAGCTCTCGTGCACCGAGATGGTCGGAAAGTCCATCGGCAGCCCGCCCGCGAGCATCACGCCGCGCTTGACGGCCTCGATGAGCTGCGGCGCGTTGCCGTGGCAGGGGTTGTAGGCGCTGCCGGTGTTGGCGATGCCGACCACGGGGCGGTCGAGCGCCGCGTCGGTGTAGCCCGCGCCCTTGATGAAGGCCTTGCGCAGGAAAAGCGAGAAGCCGCGGTCGCCGTAGCTGGTCAGGCCCTTTTGCATGCCTGTGTTGCTGTCGTCGGGCTCGAAGGGGGATTCAGACATGGGGTGTGAGGCTTGTTGTGGATGATTTTTTGCTAGGCCAGGGCCGCTTCGTAGACCGCGAGGTCGCCCGGAGAGAAGCAGCAGAAGACGATTTCTTCAATGATCGTGGTGCCGGCCAGCGCATTGCGCACGGTGTTCACGGCAACCTTCGCCGCCAGCTCGACGGGGTAGCCGTAGATGCCGGTGCTGATGCTCGGAAACGCGATGCTGCGTACACCTTTTTCAGCGGCGAGCGCCATCGAACGCCGGTAGCACGACGCGAGCAGTTCGGGCTCGCCCGCCTCGCCGCCGCGCCACACCGGGCCGACCGTGTGGATGATGAAGCGGGCAGGCAGGCGGTAGCCCTTCGTGAGCTTGGCATCGCCCGTCTTGCAGCCGCCCAGCAGCCGGCATTCGTGCACCAGCTCCGGCCCGGCGGCGCGGTGGATCGCGCCGTCCACTCCGCCGCCGCCGAGCAATGATGAGTTGGCGGCGTTGACGATGGCGTCGACAGGCAGGGTGGTGATGTCGGCGCGGATGGCGCGCAGCGTGGTCGTCATGGTGCGGTGGTTCGGCCCAGTTGAATCGCCGCCATCATGAACGCCAACGCCGCCGCGATGGAAGCCACCGTGCGCACATGGTTCCAGCGCAGCCACGGCTCCACATACGCCGGCCATTGCACCGCCGCGACGGCCGCAGTGGCGTCGGCCCGAGCTAGCGCATCGTTCATCGGCACGTTGACGATGCGCGTCAGCGCGAAGGAGCCCACCACATAGGCGAGCGCACCCACGATCAGCCAGACCGAGGTCCAGCCGCCCGGCGCGAACACCGCCCGCAGCCCCAGCACCACGCCCAGCAGGGCAGTGCCCACGAAGATGCCGAGGAACAGCGGGTTGAGGATGACGGCGTTGATGTGCTGCATTGCCGCCATGCCCTGCTCGGGCGGCATGCGCGAAAGCGCTTTCATGATGGTGTTCGAGAAGGTGAAGAACAGGCCCGCGATGAGCCCCGATCCAAGGGCGGCGAGCACGGTGAGCGGAAGCACGTAGGCATTCAAGAACGACATGCGGGGTCTCCTCCGGTTCTGGTCGGGCTGGCATCGTAGGCGCGCGGGCCGGAGTCGGGCAAACCCGCTTTCGATGTTTGTTGCAAATATTTACGATTCCCGGGCCGGGCGCATTTGCCCGGCGTCCGCCGGCTGCCATGGCGTCGATCTTGCATACGGCCGGACTGTTCTCAACCCGAGGGAGAGTCGATGAAAAGCTTCTTGCCATGGCGCCGCGCCGGTGTTCTTTGCATGGCGCTCGCAGGGGCGGTGGCCGCCCATGCGCAGGTGCTGCAGTTCAAGTGGGGCCATGTCTACGAGCCCACGAGCATCTTTCACCAGCAGGCAGAGCTTGCGGCGCGCAAGATCGCCGAGCAGTCCGACGGCAAGATCAAGATCGAGGTGGTGCCGTCTTCCAAGCTGGGGCAGGAGGCCGACTTTCCGCTGATGCTGGCGAACGACTCGGTGCAGATCGCCTACGTCGGGCAGGCCACGCTGGCCGAGGGCTATCCGCCGCTGAGCCTGGGGAACTATCCCTTCGCCTTCAAGGACCTCGCCCACATGCGCAAGTACCTGGCGAGCCCGCTGCTGGCCGACCTGATGAAGGGCTACAACGAAAGGAGCGGCAACCGCATGGTGGCCGCCGTGTACTACGGCGCGCGCCAGGTCACGTCGGCCAAGCCGCTGTCGAAGCCCGAAGACTTCCGCGACCTGCGCCTGTACGTGCCCGCCGCCGCGGCCTACCAGCTGTTTGCCACCGCGCTCGACGCCAAGCCGGTGACGCTGCCTTTCATGAGCCTCTACAGCTCGCTCAAGAAGAACGAGGTGGAGGCGCAGGAAAACCCGCTGGACATCGTCAAGTCGAAGAAGCTCTATGAAGTGCAGAAGTACGTGCTGCTGACGGCGCACGTCTACGACACGCTGGGCATCGTCATCGGCAAGGCTGCGTGGGCCAAGCTCACACCGCCGCAGCAGGCGATGGTCGAGAAGGTGCTCGTGGAAACCGCGAAGTGGACCAACGTTGGTGTGATCGCCGGCGAACTCGAGGACGAGAAATTCCTGCGCGACAAGGGCATGACCGTGACGCCGGTCAACCGGCAGCTTTTCCTGGAGCGGATCGTCAAGCGCTCGACGCCCGAGCAGGTGGGCGCGCGGCCGGGTGACTACGCAAAGCTGCAGGCGCTGGCGAATTAGGGCGCTGCTTCGAAAGCACGCAGCAGCGCCTGTGACAGGTCGGCCACGAGCGCTTCGCGCTGGGGCGAGGGGCGCCAGAAGCTGCGTGTAGCGCTGCCGCTGGCTTCCCACTCGGGATGGTTGCGCGCCGGCTGCACGCCGCGCACCGCAGCCGCGGCGGCTCGTGTGGGAGCGTCGCCGTCTTCGGGCGACTCGGCAGCGATGCGCTGCGTGGCCGCATGGCCGCGCTGCTCCAGCGCCTGCGTGAGCTTCAGTTGCCATGCGACCAGCGTGAACAGCACACCGTCTTCCACGGTAAGTTCGTGCACGTCGCGCAACTTGTTGGCCAGCTTGCGGCCGAGCGGCCCCCAGCCCTGCGACACCGCACCGCCGATGGCGCCACCCAGCGCCGCGCCCGCGCCGAGCGAGATGCCGGCCACGGCCAGGTCGGCCACCACGCCCACCGCCGCACCGATGACCGCGCCCTTGCCGAGGCGCAGGCCCGCGTCCTTCATGGCTTCGGGGCTGAAGAAGTCGAGCGTCCAGCGGCCTTCGATCATCGGCAATGGGGCTTCGTCAGCGTCGCCCTGGCGAAAGCCGTAGAGCGCGAGCAGGTCGTCGGTGCAGCGTTGGGCTTTGTCGAACACGGCCTTCTGCAGTGCGGAAACGAGGGCCTGCCGGCGCGCCTCGTCGGCGAATTCGGTGGATGACACCGTGCGGCGCACCGCGGCGGCATCGACCAGCAGCGCCGCGATGCGCGTGCATGCGGACTGGCGCCGCTGCGCAGCTTCGTCGGCCAGTGCATCGACCACGCCGCGCAGCAGATCACGGCGCTCGCGCAGCAGCGTGGCGAGGTCGTTGTACAGGTCTTGTTCGGCGCCGACGAAAGGGGCCGCCGCGTCGAAGCGCACCTGCACGTGCAGGCCGTAGGCCGAGAGCAGCTCTTTCCACGCCGGCTCGCGGCTGGCGGCATCGCGCACGAAATTCAACACCGGCAGCACAGGGCGCGCGCAAGAGTTGAGCAGCTCGATTTCGTCGCGGAACTTGGGCAGCACCGGCTCGCGCACGTCGATGACCAGAAAGGCCGCATCGATGTCGAGCATGGTGCGCAGCACCTTGGCCTCCTGCTCGAACACGCCATGAGCCTCGGGGCCCTGCAAAAACTGGCGGATGCGGTCTGGGGGCGTCGCCTGTGCATCGAAGCCGGCAAGGTGCTCGCGCAATGCGACGGCGTCTTCGAGGCCCGGCGTGTCGAAGAAGCGCACGGCGGTTTCGCCGTTCACGTCGAGGTCGACCGATTCGACATGGCGTGTGGTGCCGGGGCGCTGCGACACCTCGCCGAAGCTGATGCGCCGCGTGAGCGTGCGCAGCAGCGAGGTCTTGCCCGCGTTGGTGTGGCCGACGACGGCGATGCGAATTGGTTGTTGCGTCATGGGGCGATCGCGCTTTCTTGCAGGGCGATGTCCAGGCGGTCACTGGCGGTGATGCGCTCCAGGCCGGTGTCGCGCAGCCAGTCGAGCCAACGCTGCGTGGCGCTCGCGCCGGGCGCGTCGGCCAGCCACAGGCGGCATTCGCCGCAATGCGCCAGAACTTCGCGCAGGAAGCGCTCGGTGCCGCGGTCGGGGCTCGATGCGGCGTGGCACACAAGCAGCACCGTGCGCGGATGGGCATGGGCCAGTTGGTCGAGCAGGGCGCGGCGCGCGGGGGCGCTGCCGTCGATGCGCTGCGCCTGCGTCGCCATGCCGGCGGGGAGGGCTACCGGGGGCCAGGGCATGTCGGGCGGCAGTTCGAAACCGACGACGAAGAGGGCGTCATGCAGTTCCGAGGCCGGCAGGCCCGTGGGCAAGGCGCCGCGCGTGCGGCCCGGATCGGCATCGACGATGGCCGCCGGCGCCATCGCGGCGAAGCGGGCCAGCAGCTTGCGGTAGTAGGGCTCGCGCCAGTCGGGCTGCAGCGCCTTGCGGCGGCGCTGCCAGACGAACGCGCTCAGCAGCACGAGTGAGACGCGCGGCAGCAAGCCGTAGACCACGATGCAGCCGGTCAGCCACATCGCCCATGTGCGCTGGCCTGCGGCACTGGGCGTGGCGGCCAGCACGGTGGCGGCATCGGGCACAGGAAAGCCAAGCTTCGCAGGCGCCCAGCCCAGCATCTGCACCGCGCGCACGAAGAAGTCCGGGTCAAGAATGGTCGTCTCCCAGCTCAGCGTGTAGCTGCGAAACGCGAGCGCGAACAGCATCGCGGCCAGCACCACGGCGAACGACAGCGACCAGATGCCATGGCTCACCAGCCCGAAGGCCCACGGCAGCAGCTTCGCGCGAGACAGCAGCCCCGTGGCCGCACGCACCAGCACCGGCGCCTGTCCGCGCTTGCCGCCGGCCACCCGCGCGGTGAGCGACAGCCAGATCCAGCCGAGCGATGCGGTATTGAACGAGCCGAGCGGCATCCACAGGCCAACGAGCCACAGCAGCAGCGTGAGCGCATGCAGGCCCAGCAGGCTCACGAGCGCGACGATCACGTTGATGTGGCGCTCGCCGCCGCCGATCACGTTGCCCGCCAGTCCGAGGCCGGCCATGACGATCAGCGCCACCAGCGCAAGCAGCACCCACGGCGCCCACTGCCGGGCACGGGCGAGTTCAGGCTGCAGGCCGATGCGCTCGCCGAGCTGGAGCGCGCGTTCGGTGACTTGCCCATGGGCATCGGCTGTGCGCGAGGCGGCGATGCGCAGGGCTTGTGCGTCGTCGAGCGGGCCGTTCTGTTCGGTCCATCGGATCGCCTCGGTGATCACCGCATCCGGAAAAGCAGATTCGCGCAGCGCGGTGTTGGTCAACAGGGTCCCTTTGCAGCCAATCGGTCAATGAGGCCCCGCACGGCGCCGGGGGCGCGCAAATTATGCCCGGCGAGCTTCGGGCGGCCACGATGAGAAACGGGGCCGCAAGCGGCCCCGTTCTGCATGGTGCGGGAGTCGTTGGTGCGTGCCCGGTCTCAGCGAAGGCCGAAGAACGAAAGCACGGCTACGACTACCACGACCAGACCGACGATGTAGATGATGGAATTCACGCGAGGACTCCTCTGGGTTGAAGATGAATCCAGCATTGCCCCGCCTTCGCGGCGTCACTGTCGGCAGGGGACGGCGCGTGCTGTAGGCGCGTGCGAAGCGTCGGCCCACGACATGTCCCGCATCAGCGTTTCCTGACCGGGCCGAGCGCTCGCTCAAGCAGCCAAAGCATCGCCGTGCGGGTTTCCTCTACGTCCGCGCCTGCGTCGATGGCCAGCGCGGCCCGGTCGAAGGCCGCCGCGAGCAGCGGGGTCAGGGCGTCGAGCGACGCCTCGCCCTTGCCCATGCCGGCGCGCTCCAACCCCTGTCGCAGCGACTTCGCCGAGGTCGCGTCGTCCATGGCCATGACTTCCGCCATGCCCAGCACCGCCGGCCCGTCGATCAGCAGCAGCCGTGTGCGGCCCGGCACCGTCATCGCGTTCAGATAAGCCTTGCTGCCTTCGAGCAGCGCCTCGCGCGGCGAGAGCTGCTCGGGCGTGGCTGCCTCGATGTCGGCGGCCACGGCTTCGCCTTCGCGCAGCAGCACCTGGCGGAACAGGTCGCGCTTGTCCGCGAAGTGGTGGTACAGCGCGCCTCGGGTGATGCCGGCGGCCGTCGCAATCTCCGGCGTCGAGGTGTCGCCGTAGCCCTTGCCGACGAAGAGCGCGCGCGCCGCCTCGATCAGCGCGAGGCGCGTGGTTTCCGTGCGTTCACGGTTGGTTCGGACTGGGGGAGGTGAATCGGCCATTTACATACAGTCTGTCTGTAAGTTATATTCAAATTTACATGCAGCCTGTATGTTAAATGAAAGGATTCATCGTGAAAGTGACGAGCTACTACCCCGTTCTCATGACCAACGACGTGGCGGGAACGGCGAACTTCTACCAGGCGCACTTCGGCTTCACGCCGCTGTTCACGAGCGACTGGTACGTGCACCTGCAACTGGCGGACGAGCCCTCGGTGAACCTCGCCGTGCTCGATGGCAGGCACGAAACCATTCCGGCCGCCGCGCGCGGGCAGGTGGCTGGCGGCACGCTGTTGAACTTCGAGGTGGACGACCCCGACGCGGTGCACGACCGGCTGAAGGCGGCCGGCCTGCCGATCCTGCTGCCGCTGCGCGACGAGGCCTTCGGCCAGCGCCACTTCATCACGCGCGACCCGAACGGCGTGCTGATCGACGTCATCAAGCCGATCCCGCCGAGCGGGGAGTTCGTTGCGCAGTACGAGGCCGGCGCATTGCCGACCTGAAGACCGGTCAGGCGCGCAGGGCTTCGTCTTCTTCCAGGCTGTCGCCCAGGAACCCGCCGCTCTGGTGGGCCCACAGCCGCGCATACAGCCCGCCTTGCGCCATCAGCGTACGGTGGTCGCCTTCTTCCACCACGCGGCCTTCGTCGAGCACGATGAGCCGGTCCATCGCGGCGATGGTCGACAGCCGGTGCGCGATCGCGATCACGGTCTTGCCTTCCATCAGCGTGTAGAGGCTTTGCTGGATGGCGGCTTCGACCTCCGAGTCGAGCGCGCTGGTGGCTTCGTCGAGCAGCAGGATCGGCGCGTCCTTCAGCATCACGCGCGCGATGGCCACGCGCTGGCGTTGGCCGCCCGAGAGCTTCACGCCGCGCTCGCCCACATGTGCCTCGTAGCCGCGACGCCCGCTCGCATCACCCAGCGTCTGGATGAAGTCATGCGCTTCGGCGCGCCTGGCTGCCGCCTCGATCTGCTCGTGCGTGGCGTCGGGCCGGCCATAGGCGATGTTGTCGGCCACCGAGCGGTGCATCAGCGAGGTGTCTTGCGTGACCATGCCGATGTGGCTGCGCAGCGAGTCCTGCGTGACGTGCGCGATGTCTTGCCCATCGATCAGGATGCGGCCGCTCTCCAGGTCGTGGAAGCGCAGCAGCAGGTTCACCAGCGTCGACTTGCCTGCGCCCGAGCGGCCGACAAGGCCGATCTTCTCGCCGGGCTTCACCGTCAGGTTCAGGTCGTCGATCACGCGGCGGCCTGCGTCGGCATAGCGGAAGCTGGCGTGCTCGAAGCGCACCTCGCCGCGTGGCACGTCGAGCACCGTGGCATCGGCCGCATCGAGCACGGTGCGTGGGCGTGACAGCGTCTTCATGCCGTCCTGCACGGTGCCGATGTTCTCGAACAGGCTGGTCATCTCCCACATGATCCAGTGCGACATGCCCTGCAGCCGCAGCGCCATTGCCGTGGCCGCAGCCACCGCACCCACGCCGACCGCGCCGTGCGACCACAGCCACAGCGCCATGCCCGCCATGCCGGCCGTGAGGCCCATGCTCAGCGTGTGGTTGACGATTTCGAAGGCGCTCACGAGGCGCATCTGGCCGTAGCCCGTGTGCATGAATTCGCGCATCGCGTCGCGCGCAAAGCCGGCCTCGCGCTGCGTGTGCGAGAACAGCTTGACGGTCGCGATGTTGGTGTAGGCGTCGGTCACGCGGCCGGTCATCAGCGCGCGCGCGTCGGCCTGTGCCTTGCCGACCTTGCCCAGGCGCGGCACGAAGTACACCAGCGAGCCGATGTACAGCGCCAGCCAGATGATGAAGGGCCACACCAGCTGCGCGTCGAGCACGCCCACCAGGATGATCATGGTGGCCACGTACACGGCCATGGCGACCAGCACATCGGCCAGCACGAACACGGTTTCGCGCACCGCGAGCGCGGTCTGCATCACTTTGGCCGTGATGCGGCCGGCGAACTCGTCCTGGTAGAAGGCCATGCTCTGGCCCAGCATCAGCCGGTGGAAGTTCCAGCGAAGGCGCATCGGCAGGTTCACCGCGAGCGTCTGGTGCTTCACGATGGTTTGCAGCGCGACCACGCCGATGCTGATCACCAGGAACGCGGCCAGCCACATGAGCGTGGTGCCGCGGTCTTCCCACAGGCGCGCAGGCACCTGTCCGCCGAGCCAGTCGACGATGCGCCCGAGGATCGCGAACAGCGCCGCCTCGAAGATCGACATGACGGCGGTGAGCACCGCCATCGCCGCGATCTTGCCGCGCACGCCGTGCGTGCAGGCCCAGAGAAAGGCGAAGAAGCCCTGCGGCGGCAACGGGGGTTCGGCGGCAGGGTAAGGGTGGAGTAGTTTTTCGAAGAAGCGGAACAAGGACAGAGTCTCCCGGAGAGCTCAGGACTTTAGCCGCGCCTGCATGACCTTGCCCCGAAAAGGTGCGTTCTGTGGCGCATCCAGGCCCAGCCGCTCGCCCAGGAAGTCGATGAAAGTACGCAGCTTGGGCGACATGTACTGCCTGCTGGTGTACACCGCGAAGAGCGTGACGGGCGTTGACTCGAATTCCGGCAGCAGCCGCACCAGCCGGCCCTGCGCGATGTCATCGTCGATCAGCCACAGCGGCATGAAGGCGATCCCCATGTCCGCGTGCACCGCATGCAGCGTGAGCGTGGTGTCGTCAGAGCGCATGGCCGGCGCCAGCCGCAGCGGAAGCATCCGCCCGCCCAGGCCCTTGAGCGCGAGGTTGTCCAGGTTCACGTAGCTCGGCACGATGGCGCCCAGCTTCGCGAGGTCGGCCGGCACTTCGGGCGCGCCGCCCATGCGCTTCAGGTAGGCCGGTGTGCCCGCCAGGAAGAAGGGCACGCGGCACAGCGGCCTGGCGATCAATGCGGGCGAGGGTTCCTGCGTGGCGCGCAAGGCCAGGTCGTAGCCGTCGGCTGCAAGATCGACCTTGCGGTTTTCCAGGTGCATGTCGACCAGCACCTCGGGGTACTTCTCGCGGTAGTCGGCCAGCACCCGGGCGAAACGCGGCGTGGCGCACCACACCGGCGCGCTCACCTTGAGCTGGCCGCGTGGCGTGTCGTGCGTCTGGCCGATGGCGGCTTCGGCCGCGTCGAGCAGGTCGAGCGCTCGGCAGCTCTGCTCGTACCAGGCGGTGCCGGCCTCGGTCAGGCTCAAGTGGCGGCTGGAGCGGTGCAGCAGTCGCGCACCGAGCGACTTCTCGAGCTGTGCCACGTGCTTGCTGGCCATTGGCGGCGACAGGCCCAGCCGCTCGGCCGCGGCCACGAAACTGCCCGCCTCCACGACTTCGCGGAACACGCGCAGGCTGGTCATCCGGTCCATGTGAACATTCTTGAAGCTTTCCTGTGAGGAACTGATTCGATGCATCGTAGCCTGTCGATTTCCCTGCAGGAAATGTCTACAGTCGATGCAACGCTTTCAAGGAGCATCGGCTTGACCCACGACAACACCACCGCGAACAACACTTCGCGCCTGCCCACGTACTTCATCTCGCACGGCGGCGGCCCCTGGCCCTGGATGAAGAAGGAAATGGGCCCGACCTACGACCAGCTCGCCGCCTCGCTGGCCGACATGCCACGCCAGATCGGCCGCACGCCCAGCGCCATCCTCATGGTGTCGGCGCATTGGGAGGCGCCCGCCTTCACGGTGCAGGGCAACCCCAAGCCGCCGATGATTTACGACTACGGCGGCTTCCCGGCCCACACCTACGAGGTGCACTACGACTCGCCGGGCTCGCCCGAACTCGCGCGGCGCGTGCAGTCGCTGATTGCCGCCGCCGGCCTGCCGGTGCAGATCGACCCCGAGCGCGGCTACGACCACGGCATGTTCGCGCCGATGGCCGCGATGTACCCGAAGGCCGACGTGCCGGTGGTGCAGCTGTCACTGCGGCGCGGGCTCGACCCGGCCGAACATTTGGCGCTGGGCCGTGCCATCGCGCCGCTGCGCGACGAGAACGTGCTGATCGTCGGCAGCGGGCTGAGCTATCACAACCTGCGCAACTTTGGCCCGCAGGCACACGGCGTGTCGAAGGCTTTCGACGACTGGCTCGACGCGGCGGTGGTGAAGAGCTCCGCCGGCGAGCGCAGCGCGCAACTGCTCGACTGGGATTCAGCCCCGGCGGCGCGCATGGCGCATCCGCGTGAAGAGCATCTGATTCCGTTGATGGTGGCCGTCGGGGCAGCCGAAAGTGAATCCGGCGAGCGGGTCTATCACGAAGACGCTTTCATGGGCGGCTTGGTGGTGTCGAGCTTCCGCTTCGGCGCTTGAGTAGAGCCTAGGCCTTGAGGTGCTGCCTGAAGAAGGCGAGTACCCGGGCATTGAAGTCGGCATGAAAGGCCGAACGGTCGAAGCCAGGCCGGTCGCGGCAGATCTCCGGCTTCGATTCGAGCAAGGCCGGCGGGCAGGGCAGAACGAAGCCGAAGTGCGTGGCGTTTTCCACTACATGCCAGTCCGGCGCCGCAGGCAGATTGCGGCGAACCGCGGCCACGCTTTCGGGCGTGACGCCATCGCCGCCGTAAGCGGAGGACCAGAGCTGGATCGGAACAGCCACGTTTTTCAGACCCTCGGCGTCGAAGACCACGCTGAGCGGGTCAGCGATCACGATCGCCTTGATGCGGCTGTCACGGGTCAGCGGCGAAGCGAGCAGTTCCTGGAATCTCTGCCTGATGAGTCCGCACGCCGGGCTTTCCGGCGCCAATACGCATGGGGACGACGGCGGGAGAGGGATGCGCTGGAAATCCGGACGCGCGCCACCGAGCACAAGGCCCGTGTAGCCGCCCCTTGAAAAGCCATAGAAGCCGATCTTGTCGGCGGCAAGCGATGCATGTCCTCGCCATTGCTGGAGCATGTAGTCGATCAGCCGCTTGATGTCGGTCGTTCGCGTTGCGAGCGCCGAGATCTTGTCGTTCGGGCCGCCGCGAATCTGATAGTTGTCGTCCGAGTGGTCGATGGCAGCGACCACGAAACCCGCATTGGCCAGCGTATCGGCGGTGTCGCGCTGATCGAAGAAGGAGCCTCCGTAGCCATGAGAGATCACGACCAGGGGCAACTGCGAGCCGGAGACCGGGCAGTTCTTGACGCCGTCGATGACCAGCAGATCGAGCACGATCTTGCCCGCGGGCGCATCGCAGGGCGACCACACGGCGCCGTGCAACGCCGGGCCGTTAGCGTCAGCCGGCACCTCGATGAAGCGGAAGCCCGCAGCCTGCGTCAGCGTGGTGAAAAGACAGAGGGCGGCAACGGAAAGAAGGTGGCGCAAAGTCATCGTGCGTTCGCAGAATGAATCGTCACGACAGTCTGCTCTGCCAGTGACTCCGGCGCTTAGCCGACTTTGCGCAAAATGAGCGCCGAGTGGCCCTAGCCCCGCCGCACCCCATCGGCATCGACCAGTCCGACGCGCGTCTGCCGCCCCCACGTACCCCGCCCCGTCAGGAAGGTCCACCACCCCCAGGCCGCACCCGTGTGGCGCAGGATCTGAAAGGTGAATGGCTCGACCAGCGCGGCCATGAAGGCTTGCGCCATGTTCGCCTCGCTGCTGTGCCCGATCCAGCGCCGGTACAGGTACACCGACCACAGGTGAAAGGCCAGGTCGAGCACGATCTTCGCGCCGATCACGCCGGCCACCGGCGCGAGCACGCCGAAGTTGCCGCGCACCAGATACATCAGCAGCAGCCCGAAGGCGGCCAGCCCGTAGAGCGGCTGCAGCGTGTCAATGGCCTTCACTGGCAGCATCGCGACGCCGAGCCAGCCGTAGCGCCGGTCGCCGACCATCGCGCGGTACCAGAACTGCGTCTGCAGGAAGCCGCCGAACCAGCGGCGGCGCTGGCGCAGGAAGGCGCCGGTGCTGCTCGGTGCATCGGTGTGCGCCTGTGCGTCGCCCAGCACGCGCACCGTCCACGGCAGGCCGTGCGCTTGCGCATGGCGGTGCAGGCGATGGATGAGCTCGTAGTCTTCCACCAGGCAGTCGGTGTCGAAGCCGCCCACGGCACGCACCGCATCGGTACGGAAGCCGGCAAAGGCGCCAGAGATCAGCAGCAGGCCGTTGACGCGCATCCATGCATAGCGCGAGAGGAAGTTGCGGATGTACTCATAGGTCTGGAACCACTGGAAGCAGCGGCCGGCCAGCGAGCGGCTGCACACCGGGGTGATGACGCCGGTGGCTGCGACGAGGTTCGGCTCTTCGGAGAAGGCGCGGCGGACGGCGCCGATGGCGTGGCTGTCGAGCAGCGTGTCGCCATCGACCGTGAGGACGGTATCGGTGTCGATGCACAGGACGGCTGCGTTCAGCGCCACCGCCTTGCCGCCGTGCGGCAGGCGCAGCCAGTAAAGAGAGGGGTGTGTTGCGCTGGCAGCGCTCAGCGAACCAAGAGCCGGCGCGACGAGCCCGTAGCGCGTGGTCAGCAGTTCGGCCGTGCCGTCGGTCGAGCCGTCGTCCGCGATCACGATGCGGTCGGGTGCGTCGGTCTGGCCGAGCAGGGCGGCCAGCGTCACGGGCAGCACGGCTGCTTCGTTGTGCGAGGCGACGATCACGCCCAGCGTATTGCGCCTCACCGCGGCCGCAGGGGAAGGCGAGAGTCGTGGGCGGAGGATCGGCAGCGTCATCCAGGCGACGAACAGCAGCAGCACGGTGTCGTAAAGCACGTAGGCCACGCCCACCGACCAGGCCCCGACATTGCCGACCTTGAAGGCCATGGCGAAGAGCAATGCCCACAGCACGAGCACGCTCCCGTGAATGAGCCAGCTTCGCAGCGGCGTGCTGGGTGGAGACAGGCGCGGCGATGCGGCCACGAAGGCGCTTTGGAGAGGATCGTTCAAGAGAAGGTGCCCGGGCGGCTGTCGGTCGGTGGTTCGTTGTCGATACGCAAAAACTCGGCCTGCGGTTTCGAAAGTCCCAAGGCAAAGCCGGGACAATCGCACGCGTCATCGACTGAGTCGGCCCACGCCCGAAAATTCCCCGCATGCTCGCACAAACCCGCTACACCCGAACCGCCATAGCGCTGCACTGGCTGATAGCCGTGCTCATGGTCGTCAACATCGCCCTGATCCTGCTGGTCGACTATTACCCTGACGACTGGGTGCGCCCGGCCGTCGACACCCACAAGTCGATCGGCATCACGGTGCTGGGCCTTGTGATTTTGCGGCTCCTGTGGCGCGCCACGCACAAGCCGCCGGCCATGCCGGGCTCGTACGGCGCGCTCGAACGCTTCGCGGCGCATGCGGCCCACGGCGCCCTGTATCTGCTGATGATCCTGCTGCCGCTGTCGGGCTGGATGCACGACTCGGCCTGGAAAGATGCGGACACCCACCCGATGCAGCTCTTCGGCCTGTTCGAATGGCCGCGCATCGGCTGGATCATGGCCATCGAGCCCGCCATGAAGGAAACCTGGCACACCGTGTTGGGCGGCGTGCACACCTGGGCGGGCTATGTGCTTTACGTGCTCTTCGCGCTGCACGTGCTGGGCGCGCTCAAGCACCAGTTTTTCGACGGCGAGGCTGAACTCCAGCGGATGCTGCCATGACCACACAGGAAGAGACCAAGGCCCGCGACCTCATCGCCCGCGTCGATGCGCTGTCCACCCACCACGACCCGGTGCACGAAGGCGTGCGCGTGCGCTGGCGCCGCTTCGGCACCGACACGACCCGGCCCCCGCTGGTGCTGCTGCACGGCGGCCATGGCAGCTGGATGCACTGGCTGCGCAACGCCGAGGCGCTGTCGGCCGGCCGCACGCTGTGGCTGCCCGACATGCCGGGCTTCAATGAGTCCGATGCGCCGCCGCGCGTGGCGTCGGGTGAAGACTCGCTGCCGCCGCTGCTTGATGCGCTCGGTGGCACGCTCGACCAGCTCATAGGCGTGGGCACGCCCATCGACCTGGGCGGTTTTTCATTCGGTGGCCTGACCGCAGCGCGCTTCGCGGTGCAGCGCGGCGCCATCCGCCGCTTCGCGCTTGTCGGCAGCGGCGGCCACGGCACGCTGCGGCGAATGACGGCGCAGATGATCAACTGGCGTGCTGCCCCCGACCGCGAGGCGGAGCGCGCCGCGCTGCTGAACAACCTGGCCGCGCTGATGCTGCACGAGCCGGCCGCCATCGACGCGCTGGGCTTCGAGATCCACGACATCTCCTGCCACGGCACCCGCTTTCGCAGCAAGGAGGTGTCGCAGTCGGGTGGGCTGCAGCAGGCGCTGAATGCGCTGGGCTTGCCCACGCTGCTGCTGTGGGGCGAGTTCGACGTCACCGCCGACCCGCGCCCGCTGGTGGCTCAGCTGGTGGCCGAAGGGCCGGGGCGCGAAGGCGTGGTGATCGACGGCGCCGGGCACTGGGCGCAGTACGAGCGCGCCGATGAAGTCAACGCGCAGCTGCTGGAGTTCTTTCGCTGAACCCTATTGCTGCTGCTTCACCAGCCCCAGCTTGCGGATGATGTCGCCCCACTGCTCGTAGGTCGCGCGCGTCAGCGCGGCCAGTTCTGCGGGGCTCGACGACTCGGCCTCGTACGCACCCTGGCGGAAGAAGTCGCGCGTGGCCGGCATCGCCAGCACCTGCGCCAGCGCGGCATGCAGCTTCTCGACCACCGGTGCCGGCATGCGCGCCGGCCCGTAGAAACCCAGCCAGCTCGGCATGTCCACGCCGCTCACGCCCTGTTCGCCCATGGTGGGCACGTCGGGCAGCATCGGGCTGCGCTTCGGTGCCGCCACGGCCAGCATGCGCACCTTGCCGGTCGCCGTGTTCTGGATGGCGTTGGGCGCCGCATCGAAGTAGTACTGCACGCGGCCCGCGAGAAAGTCCTTGGCCGCGTCGGCGCCGCCCTTGTAGGGCACGTGCACCACGTCCAGCCCGGCCTGCTGCGCGAAGGCCTCGCCGTAGATGTGCGACGAGGTGCCGGTGCCGAAGGAGGCGTAGCTCATCTTTCCCGGGTTGGCCTTGATGTACGCCACCAGTTCCTGCACCGTGCGCGCCGGCACGCTCGCATGCACGGTCAGCACCAGCGGCCCGCGCGCGCCCAGCGAGATCGGCGTCAGGTCCTTGAACGGGTCGTAGCGCACCTGCGCCAGTGTCTGCGGGTTCTGCGCGACCACGGAGGAGGGCGCGTACATGAAGGTGTAGCCGTCGGGCGCGGCGCGGATCACTTCTTCCGTCGCGAGGATGAAGCTCGCGCCCGGCCGGTTCTCGACGATCACCGGCGTCTGCAGCACCTCGCCGAGCTTGTTGGCGACGAAGCGCGCCTGCGAGTCCGACGCACCACCGGCCGCCAGGCCCAGCACGATGCGGATGGTGCGGCCCTTGTCCGGAAAGGGCGCGGCGGCGTGCGCTGCCAGCAGCGGCAAGGCCGCACCGAGCGCAAGCCAGGCGGCAAAACGGCGGCGATCAAAAAGGGAGCGCATGCCGCTCATTGTTTGGCCAACCCGACCTGCTGCACCATCGCGCCCCAGCTGTCGTAGGTCGATCGCGTGATGCCGGCGAATTCCTCCGGCGTGGTGCCACCGGCCTCGTAGCCGCCGCTGCGATAGAAATCGCGCACCTGCGGCATCGCCAGCACCTTCGCGAGCGCCGTGTTGAGCTTTTCGACCACCGGCGCCGGCATGCGCGCCGGCCCGTAGAAGCCCAGCCAGCTTGGCAGGTCGAGCCCCGCGTAGCCCTGCTCGGCGAAGGTGGGTACGTCGGGCAACGCGGCAATGCGTGCGCTGGCGGCCACCGCGAGGATCTTCACCTTGCCCGTGGCCGAGGTGATGATGGCCGACGAGGCCGAGTCGAACATGTACTGCACGCGCCCGCCGATCAGGTCTTTCGCCGCGTCGGAGCCGCCCTTGTACGGGATGTGCACCGCGTCGATGCCGGTCTTCTTCACGAAGGCCTCGCCGTAGATGTGCGACGAGGTACCCGCGCCGAACGAGGCATAGCTCACCTTGCCCGGGTGCGCCTTCACGTAGGCCACCAGTTCCTTCACGTTGTTCACCGGCACGGTGGTGCTCAGCGACAGCACCAGCGGCCCGCGCCCGCCCATCGAGATGGCGGTGAAGTCCTTGAACGGGTCGTAGGGCACCTGGGCGAAGGTGTGCGGGTTCTGCGCCATGGTGGACGAGGGCGCGTACAGCAGCGTGTAGCCGTCGGGCAGGGCGCGCGACACCTCGTTGGCCGCCAGCATGGTGCTGGCGCCGGGCTTGTTGTCGACGATCACGCTGGTGCCCAGCACCTCGCCGAGCTTCTGCGCCACGATGCGCGCCTGCGCGTCGGTGCCGCCGCCGGCGGTGAAGCCCACGACGATGCGGATGGGCTTGCCGCGCGCCGGAAAGTCCTGCGCCACGGCAAGGGGCGCAAGGCCCAGCAGGGCTGCGGCACTGAGGGCCGAGCCAAAGGCACGGCGGGTGCCGTGAAGTTTCTTCATCGATGTCTCCGTTGGATTTCTCTTTCTATATTGATCTTGAAAACCATAAAAATCCATATTCACTAGGGAATACCCCAAATATGTGGCTTTTGAGTTTGACAAAATGGAAAATGAAATCAAAATACGACGAAACAAGCCAAGCCGAGAACGCATTCATGAAAACTGTCGTCCGCACCGACGAGCGCATCCTGTCCTCCGACATCTTCGACCGCGACAGCCGCGTCAAGCGGCCTGACCACGGCAGCTGGGCCGAGCCCGGCAAGAGCATTCCGGTCTATCACCGCTGCGGCGTGCTGGTGGTCGGAGGCGGCCCCTCGGGCACGGCGGCCGCTGCTGCTGCCGCCCGTGCGGGTGCCGACGTGGCGCTGCTGGAGCGCTACAACCACCTGGGCGGCCTCTCGACCGGCGGCCTTGTCATCTGGATCGACCGCATGACCGACTGGGAAGGCAAGCTGGTGATCCGCGGCTTTGCCGAAGAACTGTTCGACCGCCTGCCCGCCGACGCCATCGCCGGCCCGCAGCGCGAAGACTGGGGCTCGCAGGACACGGCCAAGGCCGCGCACTGGTCGCAGCGCACGGCCGCATACCACGGCGTCGTCACCTGGTCGCCCACCATCGACCCCGAGCGCCTGAAGCTGCTGTCGCAAGAGATCGTGCTGGAGCGCAAGGTCAAGCTCATCTACCACTCGTGGGCCGCCATTCCCATCGTGCAGGACGGCGCCGTCAAGGGAGTGGTCTTCGAGAGCAAGGAAGGCCGCATGGCCATCATGGCCGACGTGGTGGTCGACGCCACCGGCGACGGCGACCTGTTCGCCCGCGCCGGCGCCGACTACGTGAACGACATCGAAGAGGCCGACGTGCACCACTGCATGAACACCTCGTGGCTGTTCGGCGGCGTGGACATGAACCGATGGATCGAATTCAAGGCTGGCCAGCCCGAAGCCTTCACCGCCTTCATGGCGGGCGGCCGCGAGCAATGCGGCCTGTTCGAGCGGCCCTTCGTCTCGTGGCGCAACGACGTGGCGCTGTTCATGGGGCCGCGCCAGTCGGGCTACTCGGCGCTCGACGTGGACGACCTCACTGCCGTGGAAGTCCGCTCGCACCGCGCCATGGCCGCGCACCTCGACTACTTCCGCGCCCATGCGCCGGGCTTCGAGGATGCCTATCTGATGCTGAGCGCGCCGCAGATCGGCGTGCGCCATGCGAGGCGCCTGAGCGGCGTGGGTGCGGTGCTGCGCAGCCAGTGGCCCAATGGCGTGCCGCTGGCGGACGAGATCGGCGTGTCGCCCGCGGTGTCGCCCAAGTTTCCGAACATCTCCATTCCCTACGGCGCGCTGGTGCCGCAGAAGCTCGACGGCCTGCTGGCCTGCGGGCGCCACATCTCGTGCGATCGCAATTCGCACGGCTTCATGCGCGAGATTCCGCAGTGCTGGATCACCGGCCAGGCTGCGGGCGTGGCGGCGGCGCTGGCGTCGCGCGACGGCATTGCGCCGCGCTTCATCGACGTGGGTGCGCTGCAGTCCGAGCTGCTGGCCCAGGGCGTGTACCTGCGAGCCGGTGCACCCGGAGTTGGGCAGGGCGCGGTGTCGCCTGCAACGGCCGAAGCCGGCGCCTGAGCCATTGGCCATGACCCCGGACGCCCTCTCTTCGCAAGCCTCTACATTGGAGAGTCCTGAGAAGAGTCTTGCAAAGGGTCCCTCCATGTCCACTGAAAAAAACGACACCTCCTTTTCCGCAGCTGAACCGGCCGATGCGCGCGGCGAGCGTTCCGACACCGTGAGCGCGCTGGAGCGCGGCATCTCGGTGCTGCGCTGCTTCAGCGAAGAACGCCCGGTGCTGGGCCATGCCGACATTGCGCGCATCACCGGCATTCCGCGCCCCACCGTCAACCGGCTGGTCGCCACGCTGCTCTCGCTGGGCATGCTCAAGCCCGCACAGGCGGCCGACCGCTTCATGCTCGGGCCGGGCGTGGTGTCGCTGTCGCGCGTGTTCCTCGGCAGCCTCGACGTGCGCGCCGCCGCGCGGCCCAGCATGCAGGCGATGGCGGAGGAGGTGGGCGCCTCGGTCTACCTCGCAATCCGCGACGGCATGGAGATGGTGCTCATCGAAGCCTGCCGCCCGCGCTCGTCGATGCTCTCGGCGCGGCTCGACGTGGGCTCGCGCGCGCCGCTGGCCAACTCGGCGCTCGGCCGCTCGTACCTTTCGGCATTGCCCGAGGCGCAGCGCAACCAACTGATCGATTCGATGCGCCTGCTGCGCGGCCCCGAGTGGGACAGCATCGCGCCCAACATGAACCGCGCCATCGGCGAATCGAAGCGGCTGGGCTACTGCCTGTCGCTCGGCGAATTCCACCGCGAGATCAACTCGGTGTCGGTGCCCCTCATCGGGCCGGACGGCGAAGTGATGGCGCTCAACGGCGGCGGCGCTGCCTTCGTCTTTACCGAGGAGCGCCTGCGCAACGAACTCGCACCGCGCCTGCACGACATCGCGCTCACCATCGCGCGCGATATCGGCGGCCACGTGCCCACACCCTCGCCGGGCTAGCAGGCCCGGCCCGGGGGCAACCCCCACGACACAGAAGAACGGAGACACAGGCCATGCACCTGAGCGATGAAGAAAAAGCCATGTACGACGGCCGTGACGGCCCGGCCGTGCAGAAGGCGATGGACCTGCTGATGCGCTACGGCGAAGCATTGGGCGCCGAGCGGCTGGTCGAGACGCGCAACGTCTGCGCCACCATCACCTCGACCACGCCCTTCCAGCGCGACTTCGCGCTCGCCAAGGGCGGCGGCATGGACGCGGTGTTCTCCGAGTTCAGCCTCGACAGCCAGGAGACCGTCGAGATTCCCAAGTTCAAGGTTTTCACCAGCCACCTGCAACTGGGCTTCGACCCCGGCCAGCCAGAGCGCATGGGCGTGAGCGAGGAGATCGTCCAGTTCTACAACAGGAGCGAGCGGCACGCCGCCGGCCTGGGCGCGCAGATCATGAACACCTGCACGCCCTACCAGGTGGGCAACATCCCGACGCGCGGCGAGCACTGTGCGTGGATGGAGTCTTCGGCGGTGGTGTATTGCAATTCGGTGCTCGGAGCGCGCACCAACACCGAAGGCCGCGAGAGCACCGGCGCCGCCATGCTCACCGGCCGCATTCCGTACTGGGGCTACCACCTCGACGAGAACCGCCGCGCCACGCACGTGGTCGAGCTCGACATCGAGGTCGAGTCGGTGCAGGACTGGGGCCTGCTCGGCTACTACATCGGCGAACACGTGCAGGAGCGCGTGCCGGTGGTGCACAGCAAGCGCGGCATCGGTCGCGTGCCGAACCTGCCGCGGCTCAAGCACTTCGGTGCCGCCGCGTCGTCTTCGGGCGGCGTGGAGATGTATCACATCGCCGGCATCACGCCCGAGGCGCTGACGCTCGAACAGGCACTTGGTGGGCGCGCGCCGGTCGAGGTGCTGCGCTACGGCGAGGCGGAGCGCCGCGCCACCTACGAGAAGATCAACGTCACGGGTAAGGACTCGGAAATCCAGTACGTGATGCTGGGCTGTCCGCACTACACCATCGAGCAGATCTGGGAAGCCGCGCAGCTCATCGAAGGGCGAAAGGTGCATCCGAGTTGCGAGCTATGGATCTTCACGCCGCGCGCCATCAAGTCGCTGGCCGATCGCAACGGCTACACGAAGATCATCGAAGACGCGGGCGGAATCATCATGAGCGACAGCTGTTCCGCCATGAGCCGCGCCGTGCCCAAGGGCACGAAGACCGTGGCGCTCGACTCGGCCAAGCAGGCTCACTACCTGCCCGCCATCCTCGGCGTGCAGGCCTGGTTCGGCAGCACGGCCGAATGCATCGATGCCGCCTGCACCGGCCGCTGGAACGGGGGCTACGCATGAGCGACGCAGTCATGACCGAAACAACCATCGTCATCCGCGGCCGCAAGGTGGTGGGCGGCGTGGCTGAGGGCGAAGCGCTGGTCACGCGCGACCGCATCTCGGGCTGGGGCGGCATCGACCCGCGCACCGGCACCGTCATCGAGACGCGGCACGAACTGCGCGGCCAGAGCTTCGCGGGCAAGGTGCTGGTGTTTCCGGGAGCCAAGGGCTCATCGGGCTGGTCGGCGATGTTCCACATGACGCGGCTCATGAACTCGGCGCCGGCAGCGTTCCTCTTCAACGAGATGACGACCAAGATGGCGTTGGGCGCCGTGGTCACGCACTCGCCATCGATGACCGATTTCGAGCGCGACCCGCTCGAATGCATCGAAACCGGCGACTGGGTCCGCGTGGACGCCGACCGCGGCGTGATCGAGATCACCAAGAAAAACAAACTCGGAGACCGCCCATGACCCGCCCCTTGCGCAGCAACTTCCCGCGCGGCTCCTACCTGTGGTCGGTGCGCAATGCGCATTGGCGCGCACTCGGCATTCCGGAAGAGGATTGCGAGAAACCCAAGATCGCCGTCGTCAACAGTTCGTCGGAGCTGGCCGCCTGCTTCAGCCACCTCGACCGCGTGGCGGGGGAAATAAAGGCTGCGATCCGTGCCGCGGGCGGCATTCCCTTCGAGATCCGTACCGCCGCGCCCAGCGACTTCATCACCGGCGCCGGTGCGCGCGGCGCCTACATGCTCGGCGCGCGCGATTTGGTCACCAACGACATCGAGGTGGCTGTCGAAGGCGCGCAGCTCGACGGCATGGTGTGCCTCACCTCGTGCGACAAGACCGTGCCGGGCCAGCTCATGGCTGCGGCGCGGCTCAACATTCCGACGCTGCTGGTGCCCTGCGGCTACCAGCCCAGCGGCGAGTACCGCGGCAAGCACATGGACATCGAGGAGGTGTTCATCGGCGCGATGCACGCCGTCACGGGGAACCTGCCGATTGAGGAACTCGTGGGCATGAGCCGCGAAGCGATTCGCGGGCCCGGCGTGTGCTCGGGCCTGGGCACCGCGAACTCGATGCACATCGTCTGCGAAGCGCTCGGCATGGCTTTGCCGGGCAGTGCACCGGTGGCGGCGCTCAGCCCGAAGATGATGGCCGACGTGCGCGCGGCAGGCACACGCATCGTGCAGATGGTGTGGGACGACCTGAAGCCGCGCGACATCCTCTCGCCCGGCGCTTTCGTCAACGCGGTGCGTGCGGTGCTTTCCGTCGGCGGCTCGCTCAACACGGCGAAGCACTTGCAAGCGGTGTCGACCGAGGGGGAGTGCGGCGTCGACGTCTACGGCCTCTTCGAAAGCCTCGGCCCCACGACACCGGTGCTGGCCGGCGTGCGGCCCATCGGCGAGCATTCCATCGAAGCCTTCGAGGCAGCGGGCGGTTGCCGTGCGCTGATGAAGCAGCTCGAGCCCTTGCTCGATACCAGCGCGCTGACGGTTACCGGCGGCACCGTGGCCGGGAACCTGCGCAACGCTGAAGTGGCCGATGCAGAAGTGATCCGCCCCATCGATCGCCCGGTCGCACCGCTGCCGGCCATCGTGCTGCTGCGCGGCAACCTCGCGCCCGAGTCGGGCCTCATCAAGACCGGCATCGCAGAGCGCAAGGTGCGGCGCTTCACCGGCCCGGCCGTGTGCTTCTGGACTTCGGACGCGGCCATCGCAGCGCTGAAGAAGGGCGAGATCGTGCCCGGCCAGGTGGTCGTGATGCGCGGCGCCGGCGCCTGCGGTGGCCCGGCCATGGGCGGCGGGGCATCGCGCGTGGTCTTCGCCGTGGATGGCGCGGGCCTCGGCGACCAGGTCGCGCTGCTCACTGACGGGCATCTCTCGGGCCTCGTCTGCAAGGGGCTCGTGGTGGCCGAGGTGTCGCCCGAAGCCGCGCTCGGCGGACCGCTAGGGCTGGTGCGTGACGGCGACGTGATCACCATCGACCTCGACGCACGCCGCCTCGACATCGCGCTGACCGACGCCGAACTCCAGGCCCGCCGCGCCGACTGGCAGGCGCCGCCGCCGGCCTTCGACACCGGCTGGCTGCAGCAGTACCGGCGCAACGTGAGTCCGCTCTCCAAGGGTGCAGTGCTCGTGCGCACCGAACGCCCCGAGCCCTCGAGCTAGACCTTTTTCACCCCGGCCTTCGCCAACCGGTGCGAACCCCCGTTCGCACCCGGTGGCGCAGCCCTGCGCGCGATTCCAGAGTTTTTCAACCCAAGAGAAGAAGCAGGAGACAAGAAACCATGAAGAGATTTTTGATGTGGTCGGCGCTGGGGCTGGCAAGCAGCGGCGCGGCGCATGCGCAATCCAGCGTCACCGTGTTCGGCGTGGTGGACCTCGGCATCCAGTACACGAGCGGCGCCGGCAGCGGCTCGGTCAAGGCGTTGTCGAACGGCGGGCTCTCGACCAGCCGGCTCGGATTTCGCGGCACCGAAGACCTGGGCGGCGGCCTGCGCGCGGGCTTCTGGCTCGAAGGCAGCCTGAACCCCGACAACGGCACGGGCCGGCCGAGCAACAGCAACAACCAGACGAGCGGCGCGGGCGCGGCGGGCCCCATAACCTTCGACCGCATGTCCTTCGTGAGCCTCTCGTCGGACACGCTGGGCGAAGTGCGGCTGGGCCACGACTTCATTCCCACGCACTACAACAGCATCTACTTCGACCCCTTCAACGCCAACGGCGTGGCGCGCGCGGGCAACCTCACCTTCGCTGGCGCGGGCACGGGGCCGCTGCCCACGGCCATCACCGGCAGCAACACGGTGAGCTACTGGCTGCCGCCCAACATCGGCGGCTTCTACGGCATGGCGATGGTCGGCACTGGCGAGAACGACTCGACTGTCGCGAACCGCGACGACGGCAATTTCGCTGGCGCACGCTTCGGCTTCGCCTCGGGCGCGTTCGACATCGCGGCGGCCGTCACGCGCTCGCACTTCGACGCCACCACCACCATCGGCAACTACACGCACGCCAACATCGGCGGCTCTTGGGACGCGGGCTTCGCGAAGTTCTTCGCGCTCTACAACAAGGTGACGGTGAAGCTCGCAGGCGGCACGGTGCGCAAGAACACCACGGAGATCGGCGCGCACATCCCGGCCTTCGAGGTCGGCCGCATCCGCATCAGCTACGCCTACCTCGACGACCGCAGCGACGAGAGCCTGCGCAACGCCAACGGCATGCCGCGCAACCGCGACGACGCGCGGCAGTTCGGCATCGGCTACGTGCACAACCTCTCCAAGCGCACCGCGCTCTACGGCACCTACGCGCGGCTGATGAACAGCGGACAGGCGCGCTATGTGGTCAGCGGCGGCGTTGCACCGGGGGCCGGGCAGCGCTCGTCGGGGTGGGAATTCGGTGTGCGGCATCTCTTCTGAAGCAAGGAGCCTTTCATGCGACGCAGAACCCTGACCATGGCAGTGCTCCCGGCTTTGGCGGCCGCGATGCTGCCCGGCGCGGCGGCCTGGAGTGCCGACGCGTATCCGAACAAGCCGCTGCGGCTGATCGTGGGCTTCGCGCCCGGCGGCGGCGCCGACGTGCTCACGCGCATCATCGCGGAGGGGCTGTCGAAGCAGCTCGGCCAGCAGGTGATCGTGGAGAACCGGCCCGGTGCCGATGGCGTGCTCGCGGCGCAGGCCACGTCGTCGGCCAAACCCGACGGCTACACACTGCTGATGGGCACCAACACCGCGATGGTGGCCGCTCCCACGCTGCGTCCGACGCCGCCCTACGACCCGTTCAAGGCCTTCACGCCGATCAGCTCGGCCGGGCAGTTCTCGATGTTCCTGGTGGTGCCGACGAGCCTGCCGGTGAAGAGCGTGAACGAACTGCTGGCAATGATCTCGGCCAAGCCGGGCGCCTACAACTCGGCATCGAGCAACAGCGCTTCGGAGCTCGCGATGCTGCAACTGCTGGGCGACCGCAAGGTGGTCAACGCGCGCTACAAGGGCGACATGCAGGCCATGACCGACCTGCTGGGCGGCCAGATCCAGATGATGTTCACCACCGGCACGCTGGCGCCGGGCTTCGTGAAGGAAGGGCGCATCCGCGCGCTGGTGACGCTGCTGCCGCAGCGCAGCGGCCTGCTGCCCGACGTGCCGACCGGCGGCGAGCTGGGGCTGGGCAAGCTCACCATCACGCCGTGGGCCGGCTTCTTCGGGCCGCCGGGGCTGCCGCAGGCAATTACCGACAAGCTCTCGCTGGAGCTGCAGAACACGCTCAAGCGGCCCGAGGTGCATGCGCAACTGGTGCAGCAGGGCTTCGAGGGCTACGGCATGAGCCCCGCGAAGTTCGCCGAGTTTTTCCGCACGCAGTACGACGCCTTCGGCGCCACCGTGCGGGAGCACAACGTCAAGTTCGAATAGCGGCGGCTTCGCGGCGCCAGAAGGCTGCATCGGGGAACGTGCCCGCGCCGGCCGCGGTGTTGTCGGCCATGTGCTCGGCGCGGCTGGTGCCCGGAATCGTGCAGGTCACCGCCGGGTGGCTCAGCACGAACTTCAGCAGCACCTGTGCCCAGCTGGTGCTGCCGATTTCGCCGGCCCACGCGGGCAGCGGCTTGTCGCGCAGCCGGCGCAGCAGGCCGCCACCGCCGAAAGGCATGTTGACGATCACCGCCACGCCGCGCTCGGCCGCGAGCGGCAGCAGGCGCTGCTCGGCCTCGCGCGAGTCGAGCGAGTAGTTGATCTGCAGGAAGTCGAGTTTTTCGCTGCGCAGCACGGCCTCGACTTCGTCGTAGGCCGAGGCCGTGTAGTGCGTGATGCCGATGTAGCGCACGCGGCCTTTCTCTTTCCAGCCGCGCAGCGTGGCGAGGTGCGTGCGCCAGTCGACGAGGTTGTGCACCTGCATCAGGTCCATGCGCTGCGTGCGCAGCCGCGCGAACGATTGCTCCATCTGCGCGATGCCGGCCTCGCGGCCCGAGGTCCAGACCTTGGTGGCGAGGAAGGCCTTGTCGCGCTGCTTCGCTGCGGCCAGCAGTTCGCCGGTGGTTTCCTCGGAGCGGCCGTACATCGGCGAGCTGTCGATCACCGTGCCGTCTGCCGCGAACAGGGCATCGAGCACGCCGGGAAGGCGCTTGTATTCCTCGCTGCCGGGGCGCTGGTCGAAGCCGATCCAGGTGCCGCAGCCGATCACGGGCAGGGCTTCCTGGGTGGAGGGGATGGGGCGGGTGTTCATCGTCTTCGTCGGCATGGGCTTGAGTGGCGGTTGCTGCTGCTGCTGCGCGAAGGATGGGACCACGGCCCCCACAGGCAGCGCCGCGAGGAGCCGCAGGAATCGGGCGCGGGAGAGACGCGGAACAGGCGCAGAGGGCAGGCCGGTGGATGTCATGGCGCGGAGCGGCCACCATACACCGCACCGCTGGATTCGCCAATCGGGGCCGCATCGCACCGGGCGCATCAGGCACAGATGGGGCCGCCCGGTCGCCGTCTGGTTCAGGTGCCGCTGGGCCGGTTCATGTACGTCAGCGTGCTGCCCACCAGTGCGCGCACGCCCACCCGCATCGCCGATTCGTCGATGACGAATTCCGACGAGTGGTTGGGCGCGCCGTGCTTGTCGCCGAAGGGCGAGGCGTTCAGATGCCAGAACACCACCGGGATGTTCTTGCCGAACGAGCCGAAGTCTTCCGAGCCCATGCTTGGCTGCGACTCGCGCGCCTTGCCCGCACCGGCCGCGGTTTCCAGCGCCTGCGCCACCACCTGCGTGGCTGCGGGATCGCTCACCAGCACCTCGTAGCCGGTGTCGATGGTCACCTCGGCGGTCAGGCCGTGGCTTTCGGCGATCTTCTGCGCCTTCAGCCGGATGTTGTCGTGCGCAATCTTCTGGTTCTTCTGCGACAGCGAGCGCACGGTGCCGGCAATCTCCGCCGTGTCGGGCAGGATGTTCACCCGGTTGCCGCTTTGCAGCAGCCCCACGGTCACGACGGTGGGGCCGTCGAGCGGGTCGATCTGGTGGCTCACGATGTTCTGCAGCGCCAGCACGATCTCTGCGGCCGCAATGGTGGGCTCCTTGGCGGTCCAGGGCGACGAGCCATGCCCGCCCTTGCCCTTGAGCGAGATCTTGAAGGCGTCGCCGCTGGCCATGAAACCGCCCCGCCGGTAGCTGATGGTGCCCGAGGGGCCGCGCGCATTGATGTGCTGGCCCATCACGATGTCGACTTTCGGGTTGTCGAGCACGCCGGCATTGACCATTGCAGGCGCACCGCTGAGCACCGGTCCCGGGCCTTGCTCCTCGGCCGGCTGGAACAGGAAAACCACGGTGCCTGGCAGTTCCGCACGCATTTTCGAGAACGCCTGCGCCGCGCCCAGCAGCATCGCGACATGGGTGTCGTGGCCGCAGACGTGCGACACCGGCACCTCGCTGTTCAGCCAGGGCGCCTTGTCGGTCGACTTGAAAGGCAGGTCGTTGCGCTCGAGAACGGGAAGCGCGTCCATGTCGGCGCGCAGGGCGACCACCGGGCCCGGCTTGCCGCCGCGCAGCACGGCCTTGATGCCGGTCTTGGCCACGCCGGACTGCACTTCGATGCCTGGCATCTTCGCAAGCGCGGCCGCGATGTAGGCGGCTGTCCGCACCTCCTGGTAGGAGAGCTCGGGGTGCTGGTGAATATGGCGGCGCCATTCGATCACCTGCGCCTCGGAGGCATCGGCCAGGGCCAGCGCGCGCGTAGCGAGCGCGTTGCCGTTACCGTTGCCGTTGCCGTTTTCCGGCGCGGTTTGGGCGAAGGCGGCACCGTTCAGGAAGCTGCCGGACAGCATCAGCAGGGCGAGGCGGGAGCGGATGTTCATGAGAGGCTCGTGCAAGGAATGTGAAAGAACCGCTGCGGACCATAGCTAAAGCCGGGGTGAAGGAAAAGATCCGAAAAACTGCAGAGCGATCAAAATTGCTGATCGCACACCCGACATACTCTTCATGAACTTGAAGCACCTCAAGATCTTCGAGGCGGTCGCCGAGGCCGGCAGCATCCGTGCCGCGGCACGCGGCTCCGCACTGACGCAGCCCGCCATGACCTACGCCATTCGCGAACTGGAGCAGAGCGTGGGCGCGCAACTGCTGGTGCGCAGCGCCAAGGGCGTGGTGCCGACCGAGATCGGACAGGCGCTGCTGCGGCGCGCGCGGCTGCTGTCGAACGAGGTGCGCCGCGCCGAAGAAGAAATCGCCCAGCTGCGTGACCGCGCGGGCGGCCTGTTGCGCGTGGCGTTCAGTTCGTTCGCGATGGAGCAATTGCTGCCGAGCGCGCTGCTGGACTTTCGCCGCCAGTGGCCCGGCGTGGCGCTTGAACTGCAGGAACTCAGCGGCGCCGACGTGAAGGGGCTGTGGGACCGCGGCGACTTCGATTTCGCGATCCTTGGCGAACTGGAGCCGGCGGCGGACGATGGTCTCCACCGCGAGGTGCTGCTGAACTTTCCGCTCACGGCCATTGCCCGCGCGGGCCATCCGCTGGCGCGGGTGCGATCGCTGGCGCGGCTGCAGGAGGCGATGTGGGTGGTGCCGCCGTATGGCGCCGAACTGCTGAAACGAAACTTCGCCGCCCTTGGCATGCCGGCACCGCGCGATGTCGTGATCTGCCATTCGTGGCAACTGGGCGCCACGCTCGTGCGCAAGGCCGATGCGTTGACGCTCGCCGGGGCGCCGGTGTTCGCGCACTCGACGGCGCGCAGGGGGCTGGTCGCTTTGCGGCTGGCGGACAAGCTGCCCAATGTGCATGTCTCGCTGCTCATGCGCGACCGTGCCTCGCTCACGCCCGCGGCGCAGGCTTTCTCGCAGGGGCTGCGTGCGGTGGCGCACGCGGTGCAGCCGTTGGGGCGCTGAAGAAGAAAAACAGAAAAACGGCTTTCTTGCCGTGACCCATGGAATACTGTATAAAAACACAGTTAACAGTCTTCACCATGGGCCTTCCTTTCCTCGACTCCTTTTCCGCTGCCGCAGGCCGTGGCGTCTGGCATGCCGACGAACTCGGCCTTGCCGACGCACAGGTCGTCGCCACCGGCCACGCCGCGCTCGACGCGCAGTTGCCGGGCGGCGGCTGGCCGGTCGGGGCGATGACGGAGCTGCTGCAGGCCGCGCCCGAGGCCCATGTCTGGCGGCTGCTACTGCCCGCGCTGGCGCAGGCGGTGCAGGTGCGGGGCGGGCCGGTGGTGCTGGTCGGCGCGCCTTATGAGCCTTGCGGGCCGTCGCTCGCGGCGCAGGGGCTGCCGGTGGAGGCCCTGATGTGGGTCCGCAGCGAGGCCCCGGCCGCGCGGCTGTGGACCTGCGAACAGGCACTGCGCTGCGCGGACATCGCCGCCGTCGTGGCCTGGCTGCCGCAGGCGCGGGTCGGCGAACTGCGGCGGCTGCAGCTGGCGGCCGCGCAGCACGAGGTGCTGCTGTTCGTGTGCCGGCCCGAATCGGTCGCGCTGTCGGCCTCGCCGGCGCGGCTGCGCATTCGGGCCGAGCGCTGCGAAGCGGATGCGTCGCAGATCGAGCTGCACATCCTCAAGCGCCGTGGCCCGCCGCTGGCCACGCCGGTGATGCTGCCGGCGCGCAACGAACGCATGACCGCATTGCTGGCCGCCGCCCGGCTGCGCCGCAAGCTGCGTCTGCAGCAGTTGGGCACGGTGCCGGCCGGGGAGGCGGCAACGTCGGCGACCGTGGTGCGCATCGACGCGTGGAAGGGAGGGGGCCCAGATGCACTGGATCGCCTTGCGGTGGTCGCCTGACGCCGACACGCCCGATGCCTCGACGCTGCCCACGCCCGAAGCCCTGGGCTGGTGGGCACTGCAGTACACGCCCCACGTCGCCTGGCAAGACGAGGCACTGATGCTCGAAGTCTCCGCCTGCGAGCGCCTGTGGGGTGGACGGTTGCAGCTGATGCGCCAGCTGCTGGCCGACAACCCCGCACCCGACGTCCGCATGCTGGGCGCGCAGGGCGCCACGAGCCTGATCGCGCTGGCGCGGCTGCGCCTGTTCGTTCGACAGGAAAAGCGCCCGCAGGACGTGCCGGCCGGGCTGCCGCTCGACACGCTGAGCGCCGCGCGCGAACACCTCGACCTGCTCGCGCGCCTGGGTTGCCGCACCTGGGGCGAGGTGGCGGCGCTGCCGCGTGGCGGCCTCACGCGGCGCTTCGGCTCGGGGCTGCGCGAGGCACTCGACGCCGCCTGGGGCCTGCGCCCCGAAAGCCATGCCTGGCTCACGCTGCCCGACGTGTTCGAGCAGAAGCTGGAGCTGCCAGCGCTGGCCGAGACCGTACCCGAACTCATGTGGTCGGCCAACCGGCTGCTGTCGGCCCTGCAGATCTGGCTGCGTGCCCGCCAGCGTGGCGCACGCGCACTTGAACTGGAGTGGACGCTCGATCTCAAGCGCTTCAACGGCGTGAATCTGCCGCCGCACCAGCAGGTCACCGTGCGCACGGCCGAGCCCACGCAGGACATGGCGCACCTGCGCCGCCTGCTGTCCGAAAAACTGGCCCTCACCACGCTGGCCGCGCCTGCGAGCTGGCTCAGGCTGCGCACGCTCGAAACCGATCCGTGGGCCGGCGCCAGCACCAGCTTTCTGCCGGAAGACAACCGCAAGGGCGACAGGCTGCACGAGATGGTCGAGCGGCTCAGCGTGCGGCTCGGAGCGCAGCAGGTGGTGGTGCCGTCGGCGCAGGCCGACCACCGGCCCGAGCGCAAGCAGGCATGGCGACCCGCGCTGCAGAAAGAGAAGAAAGAGAACGCGCCCGGCGACAAGGCCCGCAAGGAAGCAAAAGCCGCCAGGGCCGCGGCTTCGCAGCCCGACGCCATCTACCCGCCGTGGCTGCTGCCCGAGCCGCTGCTGCTCGAAATGGATGGCGAGCGCCCGTGCTATCGCGGCCCGCTGAGCAGGCTGATCGGGCCGCAGCGCGTAGAGACGGGTTGGTGGGGCGACAAGGAAGACGGCGGCCAGCCTGCGATGCGCGACTACTACGTCGCGGAAAGCCTCGAGGCCGGGCTGGTGTGGATCTTTCGCGAGCGGCCTGCCGCGCGCTTTTCTTCCGGCGAGGTGCGCTGGTATCTGCAGGGTTTCTATGCCTGACCTGAGCGGCAAGCAGAGCCGAGCTCGCATGCCCGCCAATGTGCATGTGCTCCCGCAGCGGTCCAGGCCGGTGCCGGGCCTGCCGGAATATGCCGAGCTGCACAGCCTCACGAACTTCAGCTTCCAGCGCGGCGCATCGACGCCCGAGGACATGGTGGAGCGCGCCTACCACCTGGGATACGAGGCCCTGGCAGTCACCGACGAATGCTCGGTGGCCGGGATCGTGCGCGCCCATGTCGCGTTGCGTGACCTGTCGGCGAAGCTGGATGCGCTCGAACGCGAGCACCCCGAAGCGCCGCCGATCCAGCGTCACCCCGGCTTCCGCCTGCTGTTCGGCAGCGAGTTCCGGTTCGAGCGCTTCAAGCTCGTGGTGATCGCGAACGACACCGAGGGCTGGGGCAACCTGTGCGAATTCATCACCGCTGCGCGCAACACCGAGCTGCCCAAGGGCGAGTACCGCGTGAGCTGGGAAGACAGCGACGTGGCCTCGCTGCAGCACTGCCAGATTCTTTTCGTGCCGCCGCGCAACCCCGGCGGTGCGATGGATGTCGCAACGCTGCACGAAGACCTGATGGCCGCCAAGGAGTTGTACGGCGAAAACCTCTGGTTGGCCGTGGAGCTGTTCAACGAACTCGACGACGACCTCTGGCTCGTCACGCTGATGCAGGCGGGCGAGGACGCCGGCGTACTGCTGGTGGCGGCTGGCGATGTGCACATGCACATGCGGTCGCAGAAGCCGTTGCACGATGTGCTGACGGCCGTGCGCGAAGGCAAGACCGTGGCCGAGTGCGGCTTTGCATTGCAGTCGAATGCCGAGCGGCATCTGCGGCAGCGGGTGCGACTGGCCGAGCTTTATTTGCCACCGATGCTCGCGAACACGCTGGTGGTGGCCGGGCGATGCGGCTTCGATCCGGAGGTGATCCGGGAGAACTACAAGTACCCGCTCGAAACCGTGGGCAGCCGCGAGACGGCCGCGCAAACGCTGGTGCGCAGGACGTGGGAGGGGGCGCTCAAGAAATATCCGCTCGAACGCTATGCCGGGGGCATTCCGGAGAGCGTGTGCCGGCGGGTTCAGAAAGAACTGGCCCTGATCCTCGAGCTTGAATACGAGATGTTCTTCCTTACGGTGGAGAACATCGTGAGCTTCGCTCGCTCACGGGAAATCCTCTGCCAGGGCCGTGGCTCGTCGGCCAATTCGGCGGTTTGCTACTGCCTGGGCATCACAGCGATCAACCCTGAAACGGGGCACCTGCTGTTTGAACGCTTCCTGAGCCGCCATCGCCGCGAGCCACCCGACATCGACGTTGACTTCGAGCACCAGCGGCGCGAGGAAGTCATCCAGTACATCTACGAGAAATACGGCCGCGACCGCGCCGCCATCGCCGCCGTCGTTATCTGCTACCGCGCGCGCAGTGCATTGCGCGACGTGGGCAAGGCCATCGGCATCGACGAACGGCTGATCGACGAATTCGCGAAGGACCATTACTGGTTCGACGAAACAGTGCTCGGCGAGCAATTGCGCCAGGCCTCGGCGCGCGTCGGTGTCGAGGAAGACGAGCTCAAGCTGATGCACTGGATCGAGATGACGCAGCGGCTCAAGGGCTTTCCGCGCCACCTGAGCCAGCACGTGGGCGGCTTCGTGCTCACGCACACGAAGCTCACGCGGCTGGTGCCGGTCGAGAAGGCCTCGATGAAAGACCGCTCCGTCATCCAGTGGGAGAAGGACGATCTCGAAGCGATGGGCATGCTCAAGGTCGATGTGCTCGCACTTGGCATGCTCAGCGCCATCCGCCGCGGGCTCGAGCACATGAACCGCTGGCGGGGCTCGACGCTGGAGATGCACCAGATACCGAGCGACGACCAGAAGGTATTCGACATGATCTGCGACGCCGACACCATCGGCGTGTTCCAGATCGAGAGCAGGGCGCAGATGTCGATGCTGCCGCGCCTGAAGCCGCGCACCTATGAAGACCTGGTGATCGAGGTTGCCATCGTGCGGCCCGGGCCCATACAGGGCGGCATGGTGCATCCGTATCTCAAGCAGCGGGAGCGGGTGCGCAACAAGCTGCCCATTCACTACGAGAAAGAAGAGCTGCGCCCCGCGCTGGAGCGCACGCTGGGCATCCCGATCTTCCAGGAGCAGGTGATGCAGATCGCGATGATCGCGGCCAAGTTCACAGCCGACGAGGCCGATCAACTGCGGCGCGCCATGGCGGCATGGAAGCGCAAAGGCGGCCTCGACAAATTCCACGACAAGCTCGTGAATGGCATGGTCCACAACGAATACCCCAGAGCATTCGCCGAAGCCATCTTCAAGCAGGTCATGGGCTTCGGCGACTACGGCTTCCCCGAAAGCCACGCCGCCAGCTTCGCGCTGCTGGTAACGGTGAGCAGCTGGCTCAAGAGCTACGAGCCGGCCTGCTTTCTCGCCGCGCTGCTCGATTCGCAACCGATGGGCTTCTACAGCCCATCGCAGCTCGTTCAGGACGCACGCCGCCATGGCGTCGAGGTGCGTCCCGTCGACGTCACGCGAAGCGAAATCGACACCACGCTCGAAGCCCGCGAACCCGATGCGCCGCGCATGCCGAGCGGCACCGACGCACGCTACGTCGATCGCCTCGGCAACGAGAACCAGCCCGCGGTGCGGCTGGGCCTGAACCGCATCTCGAGCCTCAGCAAGGGTGGCGCCGAGCGCCTGCTCGAAGCACGTGCCCAATCGCCTTTCACGAGCACCGAAGACCTCGCCCTGCGCGCCGAGCTCGACGGCAAGGACATGGCCGCGCTGGCTGCGGCCGATGCGCTGATGTCGCTCTCGGGCCATCGGCGCCAGCAGGTGTGGGACGCCACCGCGCAGCACCGGTCGCCGGCTCTGCTGCGGGGCGTGCCGATCAACGAACAGGCGCTGCTGCTGCCGGCCGCGCCCGAGGGCGAGGAGATCGTCGGCGACTACGCGGCGCTCGGCCTCACGCTGCGCCGCCATCCGCTCGCACTGCTGCGCCCGCGCCTTGCGCGCATGAAGCTCATGAGCGCGGCCGAACTGCGTTCGCTGCCCAGCGGCCAGACCGCGCGCGCCTGCGGCATCGTCAAGGGACGGCAGCGCCCACAGACCGCCAACGGCACCATCTTCGTCACGCTGGAGGACGAGACGGGCAACGTCAACGTCATCGTCTGGAGCCACGTCATCGAGGCCTGGCGCGAGCCGCTGCTCAAGTCGCACCTGCTCGCGGTGCAGGGCACATGGCAGCGCGACGACGACAGCGGCGGCAAGGTGCAGCACCTGATCGCCGCCGGCTTCAAAGACCTGACGCCGCTCATGGGCCGGCTCGCGCAGAGCAACACGAGCCGCGACTTTCATTGACGCGGGAAGGGAAGAACCGAATGCAACCGATCGTTCCATGCCTCGCGCCTTCCACGACTTTTCGCTAACCTGTTTCCGCCATGCCCGCATCCGCCGTTCTTGCCCCCATCGTCGCCACGCCCATCGGGCCGCCGCCACCAGCGCCCGATGTGCCCGTGCCTCCACCGCCGCCGCCCATGCCACCGCCGGAGGGCGATCCGCCACCAGTCGTGCCGCCCGTGACAGATCCTGGGTTTCCGCCACCCGTGGTGGAGCCTCCGCCAATGCAGAAGGCCGAGACGGCGGTGCCCTTCGGCAAGCCGCATGCGCGGCGCCTGCGCGAGATCTACCGCTCGGCCGGCTGGCCGTGCTGCGACACCATCGAAGTCGAACTGCTCGCCGGCGGCTATCTGGAACGCGTGCGCACGGTGCATGGCCACGAGACGTTGCGCGTGACCGACGCTGGCATTGCACGCATCGCCACCACGCTCACCATCAATCGGGCCGCGCTGTCGCCGCACGAAGCCCTGGTGGAGCGCGTGGCGCGCGAGATGACGCGCGGCGGCCGCATCGCATGGCGTGGCCTGGACCTGCGCGCCCGCCTGCCGCCGCTGGAAGAGGGCGGCAAGCCGCGCTGGTGCGTTGCGCGGCCCGATGTGTTCTCGATCCGCAATACCAGCGTCGAGGCTTATGCGCACCCCATCGTGCACGAGGTGAAGGTGAGCCGCGCCGACCTGCTGGGCGATTTGCGCAAGCCCGACAAGCGCGCGGCCTACCTCGATCTGGGCGGCGAGTGCTGGTACGTGCTGGGCAACGACGCAAAAGGTCGCTGCATCGCCAAGCCCGAAGAGGTGCCTGCCGAATGTGGCGTGATGGTGCTCGAGGGCGAACGCCTCGTGGTCGCGCGTGCGGCCGTGCATCGCGCATTCGATCGAATTCCGTTTTCAGTGTGGCTCGCGCTGGCCAAGGCGCAGCCGATTGCCGGATTCGAGGACGACGCGCAGGACATGCTGATCTGACGACCTCGGGCCGGGTCAGGTGATGTCGTCGTAGCTTCGGTGCGCGATGGCGACGACGTCGCCGGGCAGGAACTGGCTCTGCATCTGGCGCAGGCCTTCTTCACGGTCTTCCGCGCTGGCCGTGGCATCGAACATCTGGTCGCAGAATTCGAGTACGTCTTTCGCGATGCGTTCATAGCGGTAGTAGGCGAGGGCGACGAGGTCGATGTCTTTCGATCCGTAGCCTTCGTGGAACAGCGCTTCTTCCTGCGACTGGTTCCACACGTGACCGACACCGCCGCCGATGAACATCAGGTCGCGCTCCTTCGGCGCGAGGATGAGCGTGTCCCAGTCGACGATGGAAATGCGGTCGTTGTCGCCGACGAGAACATTGCCTGCGTGCAGGTCGGAGTGGCACAGCACCAACTGCGGCGGGCGTTCGAGCAGGATGGACGCGAGCTGCTCACTGCGGTAGACGACGGTGTCGATCTCTTCCGCATGCTCCTCCCAGAACGCGAAGAATCGCTTGACGATGTCGTCGCCCTTCACGCCGTTGATGAACCGGCGCTGGTAGCGGCGGACGCCTTCGCGCCAGTGGTGGGCGTAGTGTTCTTTGGGAAGACTGGCTGACAAGGTTTCGGGCAGCTCGGTGCGATGGATCGCGCCCAATGCGGCGCCGAGCACGGTCCATTGCCGGTTCGTCAATGCGCGCTCGAAACCGTTTTTGCCATCGAAGAAGGGATAGAGCGCCCAGTCGAAACCATGACTTTGCACACTCAGTTGGTGGCTCGTTGCTGGCAACGGCGCCATCACGGCTTCGATGCCTTTCTCGTGGTGAAGGAAGGCGGGGATTGCGACGACCGGCTGGTCGAAATCGCCTCTGCGCAGCTTGAGGAAGTACGCGGCGCCGTCACTCGCATCAATGCGAAAGACGGCGGAGTTCACATCCGCGCCGAGGGGCAGGAATTCGATGCGGGCGTCGTGCAGGCCGTAGGCATCGGCGAGGCATTGCGCGATGGTTTCGCGCGACAGATCGGGGGGCGTCAGCATGCGGCCACTGTAGCGCCGGACGAATGCCGCACCTCAGTGCAGAGGATAGGAGACCAGCGGTTCGTGGTGAAACGGATACGTGAAGTGCGAGCGGACCAGGCGGAACTCCGTTGCCGTCCAGCGAATGGGCTTCAGGGAGGGGGCTGCCGCATGCTCGGCCTTTCGTGCGATCGTGACGTGCGGCGTCCATCCGCGGATGCCGACACGAAGGGGAAAGCCGGCTCGGAGCAACGCGCGGCTGATGTCGTGCTGAAGGCACCGCAATCCTTCGTGCTCCGACGGCTGCACCACCGAGGCGTCGTTGGACCATGTGCAGGAGCGGTCGAGCGTGAGTTGCAGTGGCTGCATCGACACTTCGGCGAGTGCGGCGCGCAGACGCTGCTCGGCGTACCCCTGTTGATCGTCGAGGTATTGGAGCGTCAGGTGCAGGCGCTCTTCGGGCGGAAAAGAGCAGTCTCTGGGCCACCACCAGTCTTTGCGGTGCGCTTCGATTTCAGCCTGCACTTCGCTGGCAGGAAAAAGCCCGATCAGAAGCTTTCGGCGCGCGGCCATTGGGCGCTTGCTCCTTCAGGATTCAGACGGCCACCAGCTCTCGGCCGTCGTGCGGATGACGCGCGCTGCCTGGACGCGAATGTCGTCCTTGTCGCGAGTCACCTTGAAGGGCCAGGTCGAGATCCGGCCTGTGCGGGAGGGGGGCTGAAACTGGTGCAGCCTGGAGAAAAAAAGAGCCTGCGCAGTGGGCGCAGGCGGATTGGCGGTGGTCATCGTCGTCGCCTCGATTGTGTTCTTGGAGACGACGAATTTTAAAGAAATACTGTATTTATGTACAGTATTTTCAGGGCTGAGAAGGCCTGCCCAGCAGGGCATCCAGGTCGACGGCCGCCGCCATTGCCCTGTGACCAGCATCGCCCGGATGCAGGTGGTCGCCCGAGTCCATCGATGCCTTCAGCCGTGAGGGCCGGGCCGGGTCGCCCAGCACGGCGTCGAAGTCGACCACGGCGTCGAATGCACCGCCTTCGCGTATCCAGCGGTTCACGGCCTGGCGCACCTTGTCCTTCTCTGGCGAGTAGTGGCCTTCGAGCGGCGTGCCTTCCGGCGCGCGTTCGGTCGGTGCGATGGTGCCGGCCATGATGCGCACGTTGTGGGCGCGAGCCATCTCCGCCAGCTGCCGCAGGCCCTGGATGACGGCTTCCGCGCGCACGGCGGGTTCGTTCGGTGCGAACGGGCCACCGGGCCAGCCGATGTCGTTGGTGCCCAGCAGCACGATCATGGCGCGCACGCCCGGCTGGGCGAACACGTCTCGGCCCGTGCGCTCCAGGCCGGCGCGGCCCATGCCGTCCTTCAGCAGGCGGCCGCCGGAGATGCCGGCGTTCAGCACCGCGACATTGCGCCCCACCAGCCGCTCGGCCAGTGCGTCGGGCCAGCGGGTGTTGGTGCCGGGCGTCGAACCGTTGCCGTCGGTCAGCGAATCGCCGAGGGTGACGACGGTCGCCGGTGGCCTGGGTGTCTCGACGATCAGGCCGCTGACGTAGACGCGGGTGCTCCATTGCGTTGGCGCTGTCGGCAGGCGCGCGGCGCCGGTCAGGTCGCCATCGGCCACGTAGGCAGTCTGGCGCGCATCGAAGTGAAAGCCCGCAGGCTGGCTGGGCCGCGGCAGATAGAGAGACACAGCAACTTCGCCGAGAGCGGGCATGGCGATGTCCACCGGGTCGCTGACCAGCCGCGCGCCGGGCGGGATGGTGACATCGGCCTGCCCGCCGAAGCGCAGCGGCCGGTCGCTGCCCTCGATGACAGCCGAGCCTTCGGCATGCCGGGCCACGCGCGCCGCGCCGATGTACAGCGGCGCCACCCCGCCTTCGTTGCTGATCACCACGCGCAGCCGCGATCCGCCGATGCTCAGCCGCGCCACCTGGCGCACGGTCTGCCGGTTGAACTGGAAGGGCAGGCCGGTGGGCAGCACGAAGTCGCCGTTCCAGACAGGTTGCGTGCTGGCCATCCAGCTGGGGCTCCAGTAGGCCGTCGGTTCTGCTGTTGAAGTTGCGGCTGCGGCGGCCAGGGTGAGCGCGAGGGCGCCGTTGCGCAGGATGGAGGCGAGTGTCGGTGTGGTCACGAGAGGTCCTTGGATGAAAGCTGAAGCAAGGCCTCGACTTTCTTTCATGCGTATTCAGATGGGTAGACGGCAGAATGGCATCCAGACCATTCCATATTCGAATAAACCATGGACACCCTGCGCGCCCTCGAAGCCTTTGTGCATAGCGTGGAGCTGGGCAGCCTGTCGGGCGCGGCCCGCGCACTCGACACCACGCAGCCCACCATCAGCAAGCTGGTCGCGGGGCTGGAGCGTTCGCTCGGCGTGCGCCTGCTGCGGCGAACTGCTGCAGGCCTGAGCCTGACCGAGGAAGGGCAGCGCTTTCACGAGCGCACACGGCGCGTGCTGGAGGACTACGGCGACGCGGTGTCCGATGCGCGCGAAGGCATCCAGCGGCCGCGCGGCCTGCTGCGCATGAGCGCGCCGGTGACCATGGGCCAGCGGCATCTCAACGCGATGGCCGTGGAGTTTCTAGGCCTGTACCCGGACATCGAGTTGGAGCTGGTGCTCGACGACCGCTTCGTCGATCCGCTAGAAGAGCGCATCGACGTCTCGCTGCGCGTCGGCGGCGCCCTGCCGCCCGACCTGGTCGCCCGCCATCTTGGCTCCTGGCCGCGCGTGCTGATCGCCTCACCGGACTACATCGCGGCACGCGGCAAGCCGCGCAGGCCACAGGACCTGCTGGCGCACGACTATCTGCGTTATGCGGCGGGCGACGACGGCGTGCTGCTGCAAGGCCCCGACGGCCCCGTCACCGTGCCGGTGCGCAGCCGCTATCGGGTGAACAACGCGGTGGCTCTGCTCGACAGCGTGCTCGGCGGCGCCGGCATCTCGCTGCAGCCCACCTGGATGGTGGCCGACCTGCTCGCACAAGGCCGGCTGGTGCGTGTGCTCGGCCGTCACACCGGTCCGGCGCAAGAGGTGCACCTGCTGTATGCCCCGCGCCGCCACCAGCCGCTGCGGGTGCGCGTGCTGGTGGATTTCCTGGCCGAGCGGGTGGCGAAGCTGCCGGGCGCCTCCCGCCCGACTTCATCTCGCTAGTTCAGCGGCAGTCGCAAGAAGGTGCCGCGCAGCGCCTCCTGGCCCGCGCCGGGCTTGCTCCAGTCGCACACGCCGCTCGGGAAGATGGTCTGCAGGCGCGCAAGGTCGGCACCTGCAATGGTCACCGAGTAGTCCGCGGCGTTGACTGGCTTGAGCTGGCACTTGAGCACGTCGTTGACCAGCGGCGTGCCGGCAACGAGGCGCGGCGTGCTGAAGCGCGGGTACACCGCGTTGCAGCTGGCCACCGGGTCGGTCGACGCGGCTTCGTCGATGCGCGTGCCGCTCGCGTCCCAGCAGGCATCGTTCGCGCCAGCGGGCTTGTTGCGCACCACCTTGTCGATGGACGCTGCCGCCGTGTCGGCCGCCATGTTGTCCAGCCACTTGTTAATGAGGTCGAGCGAGGCCGACATGTAGTCGACGGGTGACTTCGACCCCAGCGTCCAGATGATCTGGTTGTCGCTGCGGCCGTTGGCGCGCTGCAGGCGGGCCCGGATGATCAGGTCCTGCATCGTGTCGTGGATGTCGCCCACCGCATCGGCATTGCCGCGCTGGGTGATGATCGGAATGTTCGCAAGGCCCGGCCCTTTGAAGCTGTTCTTGAAGCCGCCCGCATAGGTGAGCTTCAGCGCGTCGGGGTCTGCCTCGGAGCGCGCCGCCTGCGTGTTGCCGTCGCCGTCGTAGCCGCCGACCTTCTGGTTCAGATCGAGGAATTCCGTTACCGAGATGGCGCCGCTGTTCAGCGCAGCCAGGCCGTACTGCACGCCGATGTTGTCCATCGGCCGCCGCGCCTCCTGCGTGCCGGGGCGCTTGCCGAGCAGGTTCACGTTGGTCTGGAACAGGTCGCAGCGGATGCCGTTGGGGTTGGTCGCGCGGTTGAACACGTTCGACACATTGGCCGCTTCGAGAAAGCCGCAGCCCACCGTGTTGTCCGACTTGATGATGCTCGCGAAGGACAGGTCCCAGCTCGTGCAGGTGTTGGTGTTGAAGCCGTTCACCGCGTTCTGCTTGGCTGTGGTCCAGGTGGCGGTGTCGAGCTTGTAGACGTTGTTGAGCAGCCGGCACTCCATCACCTCGGGCATCAGCGTCTCGGGGAAGGACACGATGGGCTGGATGCCGTCGAGCAGACCCGGGTAGAGCTGCGCGATCAGGTATTGCTGGATGGCACCGCCAGAGCCACCGAAGCCGACCGTCCACTTGGGCACGGCGCCGAATTCCTCGATGACGTGCTCCTTCAGCATCATCAGCGTTTCGCCTTGCAGGTGCGGATTGGCGTGCTGGTTGTTCCAGAGCTCGGTCGAGTTCATGAAGGCGAATCCGCGCGAGAGCTGGATGTGGCCCACGTCGCCGAGGATCGTCTCGATGGGATGCACGCCCTGGTTGTACTGGGCGGAGCCGCAGCAGTCGAAGTACACGACGAGCTTCCTGTTCCAGCCTGCGCCGGGCTTCCAGGTGGCGGGCGCGTCCTTGGCGGGGTTGTCGAGCACCGCGAGCCGGTACACACCGCGGTTGATGGTGCCGGACTCCACACGCACGATGTAGGGCACGGTGTTGCCGTCATTGGTGGTGGTGTTCACCAGGTCGGCCGGGCGCGGGCCCGTGGGGTCTGTCAGCGGCAAAAAGGTGTTGGCCTTGGTGCGGTAGTACCAGACCACCTGCGTCGCGGCCGAGCAGTCGGCGTCGAGCGGCGAGCCCAGGCCGTTCTGCACCGTGCGGCATTCGTAGGGCGAGATGTGCGGGCCCGACAGGATGGGCCCGGTGATGGGGTAGTTGACCAGCTTCGTTTCGGTGCGCTGCGCGGCGTTGTCGGCGTTGCTGACCACCAGCGTGTTGCTGCTGCCCGTGGTGCTGGAAGCATCCGTCGTGAGCCCGGTGACGAGGCCGCGAAGTACGCGGGCCGTGCTGTCGGCCACTGGCACCTGCGAGCTCACGTCTTTGCCGTTCAGGCTCACGCGCACCTTGTCGAGCGCCACGCCAACGGGCGCGGTGATCTCGATCAACGAGTCGCCGCCGCTGACCATGTCGGGCGACGACGAGAGCGTCTTTACCTGGAACGCGGCGGGCGTCTGCGTCGCGGGCGGCGGGCTGGCGCCGGGAATGAACGAAAACCCCGATCCGCCGTCGGAGCCTCCGCCGCATCCCGCGACGAGCAGAGCTCCTGCCATTGCAAGACCCGCGGCAAGGGCGCGGGGCCGGCGCGGCCACGGAAAAACCCGCTTGTGCGGGCGACGGGGTGTAGCGAACATGGACGTCTCCTGTGTTGTATGTCTTGAAAGAATACGAATGGACGTTCCGGGGCGCGGTCGTTGCGACGACACATGACGCGCGAATTGCTACAGGTAATCCCTGATTCACCCAGCGAGCCTTTTTCTTCTTCCTCCGCTGCGCAGGTGCTGGAGGAGACGGTGCGGCGCTCCAAATGGGCGTCGGCCCTGTCGCCGGCTGACCTCGAACACGTGCTCGGCAGCATGCAGGAACGGCAGTTCGCCAGCGGCGGCTGCATTGCGCGCGCCGGCGAGCCGGTCGAGCACTGGATGGCGCTGATCGATGGCTTCGCAAAGATGTCGGTCGCATCCGAAGACGGACGGGTCTCTACCCTCACGGGCGTGTCGGCCGGTGTGTGGTTCGGCGAAGGCTCGTTGTTCAAGCATGAGGCACGCCGCTACGACGTGTTCGCGCTGCGGCCCACGCGCGTGGCGCTGATGCCGCGCCGCACCTTCGAATGGCTGCGCGGCACCAGCGTGCCGTTCAACCACTATCTGCAGGAACTGCTCAACGCGCGGCTCAGCCTCTTCATCGGCGCGCTGGAGCACGAGCGCCTGCTCGACACCGACGCCCGCGTTGCGAACTGCCTGGCGAGCCTGTTCAACCCGGATCTGTATCCCGATGCCCCGCGCTTCCTGGAAGTGGGGCAGACAGAGATCGGGCTGCTCGCGAACGTGTCGAGGCAGCGCGTGAATGTTGCGCTGCAGCGCTTTCAGGCGCTGGGACTCATCCGCCTCGAAAAGCGCGGGCTGACGGTGCTCGACCTTGGCGGCTTGCGCGGCTACAAGGCACAGGGCGTCCTGCCGCTGCGCCCTTCAGGTGCTGCGTAGCTGGCGTGTGCCGACCGGCGTGTCGGGGCCGGTGCGCACATTGCGTTCGATGAACTCGCGCGCAATGGCTTCCACGTTGGCAGGAGCCGGCGCGTTGAAGGACATGCGGTACTTCAGCAGCCTGCCGTTGCGCACCGCGAGGTAGGTGAACGAGTCGTAGGCCTTGCTGTCCTTTGCATGCACGAGGCGGAACGAGACGGTGCGGAAAGTCAGCCCTTCGATGCGCACATCGCGGGTGGGGCCGATCCTGGCGCTCGCGTACGCGCCCTGGGCGGTGGCGCGCTGCACCTCGGCGATGGTGCTCTTGAAGTGCTCGTCGAATTGCGGGTCGTCCACGCCCGGTTGCCAGGCGCGCTTCATGTCGTACACGTAGACATCGATCCAGCCGATGCTGCTCTCGAAGCGGTGGCTGTTGCCGAGGCCTGCATTCAGTGCCTCATAAGACTTGGAGTTGATGTAGCGCCACTGCACGCCCGTGGGCGGGGTTGGCGCCGACTCGGCGGCGGGCGGCGTTGCAGCCGTTGATCCTGTGGCCGGCGCCGTGCTCGGTGCGCTCGCGCAGGCGCAGAGCAGGGCGGAGAGGAGCAGGGCGAACAGCAGTTTCATGGGCTGGTCCTGGAGTCGGGGAGAAATAAGAGGCAGGTCAGTCGAGGCGGATCTCGAAGTAGGCCTCGTCGGCTTCACCGAGTGCGCGAAAGCCGGCGGTCTTGGCGGCTTCGTAGGCCTTGGCCCAGGTGGCGGCCAGCGCAAGCTCGTCCTTGCTGAGTTCGTCGGCGCTGGACTCGCTGGCGTTCTCGAAGGCCTTCAGCGCGGCCTCGACGCTGTCGCCCAGCAGCTTGTCGAGTTCGCGGCGAAAGCGCGACTCCGCAGTGGCGATGACGTCGGCCGGGGCGTCGGGAAAGTCGACCAGTTTCACGGTGTAACTCATGGCCGGGATGCTACGTGATTTCATCTGAAATCATTCCCGCGTCATCTGAATCAGGGACGGCGTGCGCGTAATTCGAGCGCAACTCACGCCTCGCAAAGTCGAACCCGAGACGAGCACCGCTACCGGTGCCTGGATCACCAGGTGTTGACTCGGGGCTTGCCGGATGCGTGTCTGCCGGCGCGACCTCTTCCATTTTTTTCAGATGCGCAAGAAGGAATCGATCATGAAGAAACTCAATGCCGCCATGTCTGCTCTTGCCGCGGTCGTGATGCTTGCCGCCGCTGGCGGTGCTTCGGCACAAAGCCTGACCCGCGCCGAAGTCGTGGCTCAACTGAAGGCTGCCCAGTCCAGCGGACAACTCGCCGCTCTGACGGGCGAAGACAGCGGCTCCGCCTATCTGTCGCGCCACTTCCAGCCGAGTGAATCGCGCTCGGAAGTAACGGCCGAACTGGCACAGGCCAAGGCCGACGGCTCGCTCGGCGTGCTGAGCGCCACCGACAGCGGCTCGGCCTACCTGGCGCGCAACTTCAAGTCGACCGAATCGCGCGACGAGGTCAAGTCGGAGCTGGCTGCGGCCGAGAAGAGCGGGCACTTCGACGCGCTCTATGGCCAGGACAGCGGCTCGTTCTATCTTGCGCACGGCGGGAATGTCGCGGCAACGAACAACGCTGTCGCGATGGCCACGCCGCAGACTCCGGCGCAGTGAGCGCAGGGTCGACGCGCCGGCCTTCAGCTCAGCGCGTCGACCTGGGTATCGAACACGTAGCCCGCCCCACGTTCGGTGCGAATGAACTGTGGCGACGAGGCATCGATTTCGATCTTGCGCCGCAGCCGCAGGATCTGCACGTCGATCGACCGGTCGTACACCTCGGCGCCATGCAGGCGCGAGAGCTCGAGCAACTGGTCGCGCGAGAGCACGCGCTGCGGCGCCTCGCACAGCGCCAGCAGCAGGTTGAATTCGCCGTTGCTCAGCTCCACCCGCCGGCCGTCCGGTGCGGTGAGGCGGCGCACCAGCACGTTGAGCTCCCAGCCCGCGAAGCGATAGGCCCGGCGCTCCGTACCCTTGACTGGCGCGGTGGCAGCGGCGTCGCGCTGCACCTGGTAGCGCCGCAGCACCGCGCGGATGCGGGCGAGCAGCTCGCGGTTGCTGAAGGGCTTGGTGATGTAGTCGTCAGCCGCAATCTCCAGACCCATCACGCGATCGGCCTCGTCGCGCTTGCCGGTCACGATGATGACGGGAATGGTGCTGGTCTCGCGCAGGTGTCGTGCCAGGTGCATGCCGTCTTCGCCGCCCAGCCGCAGATCGAGCACCACCAGGTCAATGACCGACTCCTGCAGCGCCTTTTTCATCTCGGCGCCCGAGACCGCTGTGGTCACGCGCAGCTCGTTCTCGGTGAGGTACTCGGCCATCAGCTCCCGAATGGCCGGATCGTCATCGACGACGAGGATGTGGTGGCTGGAGCTCATGGAGGCGAAGGGTAATGCAACTTCGCTGCGTCCGGCGTACGGCCGGGTTACAGATGAAATGCTCGCCCCACGGCCGACATGACGGCGGCATCCGCGGCAGCGCCAATGGACCCATGGCCGCAATGGGTGCGGCCCGCAACAACCGCCCGTGTTGGACTGACCATGCTGACCGTCGTCGTGATCGAGGAAGATAGCGCCATGCGAACGCTGATTTGCGAGTGGCTGCGGGATGAAGGCTATGCCGTGCGTGGCCTCTCTCTGCAGAGCGCCGCGCCGGCTTCGGGCGTCGATCTCGTGATCGTCGACGTGCCCGATTTCCGCTCGCGCGGTGCGCAGACCGTGAACGCGGTGCGCGCCCGGTACCCGCATTCCGTGCTCATCGGCCTTTCCACCCAGTTGGGCCGCAGCCTGCACGGCGACTCCCATGCCGCGCGTGCCCTGAGGCTGAGGCGTCTGGTCGCCAAGCCCTGTGCGCGTGGCGAATTGCTCGACGCCGTGGCCGCGGCGATCGGCGTGGTGCGTTGAACGGCATGAAGGCTGCAGACCGCTTGCGCCACCGCATCGTCGCTGTCGGTGCGCTGCTGATCGTCGCCTGCGTCGGCTCCGCGGGCTACGACGGATGGCGCCTGCACCAGCAGATCATGATGGCCAACGAGCGCGAGCTGGGCAACCTGTCCAAGGCGCTGGCCGAGCAGTCGTTGCGCAGCCTGCAGGCGGTCGACGTGGTGCTGCGCGACGCCGCAAGCTGGTACGAGGCGGGCGGTGCGCGCCTCGACCCGCAGGCCGTGTCGGCGGCGCTGGCCTCGCGCACCGTGGGTGTGCCGCAGGTGAATGTGCTGACGGTCATCGACGCGCAAGGCATGCAGCAATACCGCTCGCGCAACACGGGCACCCCGCTCGCCGATGTGTCCGACCGGCCCTACTTCACCGTGCAGCGCGATGCGCCGGGTGTGGGCCTTTTCATCAGCAAGCCGATGGTCACCCGAACCGAAGGGTTGGCGGGCCTGGTGGTTTCGCGCCGCATCGACCGGCCGGACGGATCGTTCGCCGGTGTCGTCACGGCCATCGTCACGCTGCAGCACCTCGAAGGCATGTATTCCGCCATCCGGCTCGGCGAACGCAGTTCGCTGCTGCTGACGCTGAGCGACGGCACGCTGATCGTGCGGCAGCCCGGCGCCGATGACCCGAAGAGGCAGCAGAGCTTTCCCGGCCTCGCGGCGCTGAAGGAAGGGGGTGTGGTGGCGCACGCCGTCGACCCCATCGACGGGCGGCGCAAGCTGATCTCGGCGGTGGACGTGGGCAAGCGGCCGCTGATCCTGGCCATCATGCGCGACGAGGACTATGCGCTGCGCCCCTGGTACGACGAGATGTTGAGCTCCGGCATCCGCACGGTGCTGCTGATCCTGCTGGTGGTGCTCACCATCGTCGGCCTGCTGCGTCAGTTGCGCCGGCAGGAGCGCGGCGAGCAGGCGCTGCGCCAGAGCGAAGAGCGCTACGCCATGGCCATGGAGGCTGCGAACGAAGGCCATGCCGAATGGAATTTTGCGCACAACACGGTGTTCGTCTCCGACAAGTGGCGGGCGCTGCACGGCGTCGATGCGTCAGCGCCGCTGGGCACGCCGGCCGATGTGCTGCGCCATGTGCAACTGCATCCCGAGGACGCTCCGCACGCCAGGGCGGCCATCGAAGACCACCTGGCCGGGCGCACGCACGCCATCGAACTCGAATACCGCGTGCGCCATGCCGACGGCAACTGGCGCTGGATTCATGCCCGCGGCCGCTGCGTGCGCGACGAGGCCGGCGCGGCGCTGCGGCTGTTCGGCGCAGCGACCGACGTCAGCGCCCGCAAGCTCGCCGAGGCGGACAAGGCCCGGCTCGAAACACGCCTGCAGCAGACGCAGCGGCTCGAAGCGCTCGGCACGTTGTCGGGCGGCATCGCGCACGACTTCAACAACATTCTGGGCGCGATCCTCGGCTTCGGCGAGATGGCGCAGCAGCAGGCCCCGGCCGGCAGCGCGATGCGCCGGCACATCGACCGCGTGATGCAGGCAGGTGCGCGCGCGCGGTTGCTGGTGCGGCGGATTCTCGACTTCAGCCGCAGCGGCGTTGCCGAGCGCGTGCCGGTCAACATGCAGGCGCTGGTCGAAGAGGTGATCTCGATGCTCACGCCAACGCTGCCGCCGGGTATGCGCGTGGATGCGCGGCTGCAGTCGGGCAGCGTAGCCGTGATGGGCGACGGCACGCAGCTCTACCAGGTGGTGATGAACCTCTGCACGAATGCCGTGCAGGCCATGAGCGAGCAGGGCGTGGTAAGCCTGCGGCTCGACCGCATGGACATCGCGCAGAAGCGCGCGCTGCTGCACGGCGACATCGAGGCCGGTTCGTATGTCTGCCTGGAGGTGGGCGACACCGGCCCCGGCATTCCGCCCGAGGTGTTGCCGCGCATGTTCGATCCTTTCTTCACCACCAAGAAGGTTGGCGAGGGCACAGGGCTGGGCCTGTCGGTGGTGCACGGCATCGTGGCCGACCTTGGCGGCGCCATCGACGTGACGACCGGCAACGGCCGGTCGACGGTGGTGTCGGTGTGGCTGCCGGTTCTCCAGGGCCAGGCGATGGACGGTGGGCCGGAGCAGGCGCCGCTGGACACCGTGAAAGGCTGCCCGCGCGGCAACGGCGAGGTCGTGATGGTCGTGGACGACGAGCAGCCGCTGCTGGAACTGGCCGAAGAGATTCTTGCGAGCCTGGGCTACGAGCCGGTGGGTTTCGGCACCAGCGAGCGTGCGCTGGCTGCGTTCGAGGCCGATCCGCAGCGCTTCGACGCCGTGCTCACCGACGAGATGCTGCCGGGCATGCCGGGCAGCGAACTCGCGCGGCTGCTGCTGGCGCAGCGCCCGGGGCTGCCGGTGGCGCTGATGAGCGGCAATGTCAATGTCTCGCTGGAGCAGCGCGCCCGCAGCGCAGGCGTGACGGTGCTGCTGCACAAGCCGCTGGGCCTTCAGGAGCTGGCCGAATGCATGTCTCGCCTGATTGGCGACGGCTCCTGAAGTCCGGCGCCTTCACTTCAAGCATTGCTCCGCGCGGCCTCCAGGATCAGGTGCGAGATCTCGTCGGGATGGGAAATCAGCGAGAGGTGGCTCGCGGGCAGTTCGATCGTCTTCGCGTTCATCCGCTTCGCGAGGAATCGCTCCATGTCCGGCGAGATCGTCCGGTCGTTGGTCGACACGGCATACCACGACGGCTTGGAGCGCCAGGCGGCCTGCGTCGTGCGCGATGCAAACAGCGTGTCGGAGATGCGCCCCTGCACCGCGTAGAGCACGCGCGCCTTGACCGGATCGAGGTCGCCCGCGAAGTCGCGAAGAAAGGCTTCTTCGCTCAACTGGGCAAATCCGTTCGCCTTGACAAGGCCGGCGCTCGCAGGCGGCGTGGGGAATTTCGCGGCCAGGGCGCCATAGTCTTCGCCGGCGTCGGGTGCGCGCGCGGCCACGTAGACGAGCGCGGCAACCTTGTCGTCGACTCCCGCCTCGCTGATGACCATTCCGGCCCACGAATGGCCGACGAGGACCGTCGGGCCGTCCTGCAGCGCGAGGATGCGGCGCGTGGCCTCGACATCGTCCGCAAGCGAGGTCAGGGGATTCTGGACAGCGGTGGCGTTCAGCCCTGCCTTCTGCAGCCGGGCAATCACTTCGGTCCAGCAGGAGCCGTCCGCATAGGCGCCGTGAACCAGCACCACGTTCCGGATGCCCGAGGCGGTGGCCGCACCGGAGATCTTCGAAGTCTTGGTGGCCGCTTGCGCGATGCTTGGGCCGGAGAGAGCTGATGCGGCGGCACCGGCTGCGAGGATGGCTGCGAAAGAGCGTCGATTCATGATGTGTGTTCTTCGTCAAGGTTGGTTGAGAAGCCATCGACTGTCTGCCGCGTGCGTTGCGCATGAGTTGCGGCGGGGGGGCGCTTGAATGCAGCTGAAGTTGTGTCTGCTACAGGCGAAACATCGCGCCGATCTGGTGCGTAGTGAATGGGCCTGTTTTCGCAAGTTACCCGGGGTGATCGGGAGAATCTGCCGGTCCGACGCCCAAAAACAAATCCAAAAGCATTCGTATCGTCGGCCGGGGAGCGTGATTTCTCCCGAACTCTGTCCATCAAGCTGACACGCCGGGTTGCCATCATCTCCAGGTGTCAAAGGCATCGATCTGGAGAGAAAAAGCATGGCCGCAGGTATCCTTGAAAAGAAGCACCTGCGCCCGCGGCCGCAGCAGGGATTCACGCTCATCGAGCTCATGGTGGTGCTTGTCATCATGGGCGTGCTCGCGGCGCTGATCGTGCCGAACCTGATGGGTCGCCCCGACCAGGCGCGCGCCACGGCGGCACGCCAGGATGTGGGTTCCCTCATGCAGGCGCTCAAGCTGTACCGCCTCGACAACGGCGAGTACCCCGGCGCAACCCAAGGGTTGCGGGCGCTGGTGGAAAAGCCTACGTCGGGCAAGGTCCCGCAAAACTGGCGCAACTACCTCGAGCGGCTGCCTAACGACCCCTGGGGCAAGCCGTACCAGTACCTCAATCCCGGCACCAACGGCGAGATCGACGTGTTCTCGCTTGGCGCCGACGGAGAGCCTGGCGGAGAAAAAGCCAACGCCGACATCGGTTCCTGGCAGCTTTAGGCGGGCTCATGGCTAAAACCAGGGGGCGGCCTGCAGGCCAGCAACGCCGACGCTGGGCAAAGTTCGGTCGCAGTGCGCAGCGTGGCATGGCCATCATCAGCGTGCTGCTGGTTGTCGCAGTGATCGCGGTGCTTGCTTCGGCGCTGCTCGGAAGGCAGACCGCGGCGATCCGGGCCGCCCAGACGGAGCAGACGCTTGCGCAGGCGCGGTGGCTGCTTCGCGGCGAAATTGCGCGCGCTCAACTCGTACTACGTGCTGAGGCGCAGCGCGAACCTGCCACCCGCCTCGACGGACTTTGGAACCGCCCCGTGAACGGACAGGTTCTTGGCCATATCGAGGGCGCGTCCGCAAGGGCATTTACCGAGATCATCGACGAGCAGTCCAAATTCAATCTGCGCAACCTCGTGAACGCTGGCCAGATCGATCCGGTCGAGAGCGCGGCCTTCCTGCGGCTGTGCGCGCTGGTGGGCGTTTCGGCGGACCAGGCTGACCGCATGGCCCGCCGGGTGGTTGTCAGTCTGGTGGACGCGGATCGGCAGCCGGTTGCCTCCACTGTGCCGTCGGAGATCAAGGCAGCAAAGGAGACATTGGAGCGGCTCGGTCTTGCGAGCCTGCCCGCGCGCGCGCAGGCACCACGCCTGCGTGTGGTCGAGGATCTGCTCGCCGTGCCCGGCGTGGGGGCCGATAGCGTCGCGCGCCTGCGCCCATACGTCACGGTGTTGCCGCAACGGACCTGGATCAATGCCAACACGGCAAAGGCCGAGGTGCTGGCCGCCTGGGTGCCCGGACTGGCGCTCGACCGTGCCCGCGCCTTGCTGCAGGCGCGCGACAACGGCCAGTGGTTCATCAATCGTGGGGATTTCGTGAATCGGCTGCAAATGCCGGAGATCAACGCAAGGAGCCTTCGCATCGGCATAGCCAGCCAGTGGTTCCGCGTCTCTAGCGCCCTGGAAATGCCCCGCACGACGCTCCTGATGCAGGCGCTGGTACACGACGACAAGGAAGTGCTGCCCCAGGTGATGTGGCTGCGAGAGGGCGCCTGACATGACGACACCGGTCGGGCTCCTGCGGCTGATGCTGCCGCCGGCGCGGAACATGGACGCCTCGCCCGTGCGATGCGCCTGGCGCACGCCGCAGGGTGTCTGGCACGGCGCGGCATTCGAAGGGCTGGCTGCGATCGCGGCCCGCTTCCAGCCCAAGCGCGTCGAGGTCTGCCCGCATCCGGCCGATGTGTCGATGACGCAGATCGAGCTGCCGCCCCTGCCGGCCCGGCGCCAGCGCATCGCGGTGCTCGGTGCCATCGAGCTGCTGACACTGGCCCCGCCGAAGAATCTTTCGGTGGCATTCGGTCCGCGCAGCGAAAAGGGCACCGTGCCGGTGGCGTGGATGAGCACCGGCGCCCTTTCGACATGCCTGCGGGCTTTGCAGGATCAGGGCCTGCCCGTGCATGCCGTGTTCCCGCCGCCGGCCTTCCTTCCCGCCCCGGTGGACGACACCTCGGGCGCGATCGTTGTCGACGACTGGGCGGTCGTGCGGACTGGGGTCGACGAGGGGACTTTGCACCCGGTTCCCGCGGGGCATGCGAACCCGTCGCAGATCGGCGAAAGACTGCAGCCCTTTCTTCCCGATTCGCTCCAACTGCGCTGGCTGCAGTTGGACGAAACACTCGAGCCCGGCGAGGGGCCAGCGTCTTCGCCCTGGACCGGAGACGGGTGGAGCTGGACGCTGCCCACCGGCAAGACAAGTGCCGAAGGTGCCGATCGTCGCTGGCTGCGCCCAGCCATCGGCTGGGCTGTGGCCGCCACGGCGGTGTGGTTGGTGGGCCTGAACCTCTACGCATCGCAGCTCGCCGCGCAGGGGCAGGCACTGACGCGCCAGATGGCGGCGCAGGTCAAGGCAGCATTCCCCGAAGTGCCGGTGATCCTCAATCCGCTGCAGCAGGCGCGGCAGCTGCGCGATGCACGGCGTACGGGAGCAGGGGCCGGTACCGTGGCGTCGGCAGACTTCGCTGCGCTCGTGCGGGCTTCCGCGGGGCTTCTCACGCAGGCCGAGGGGCAGGTGCAGAGCCTCGACTTCCAGAACGGCCAGTTGCAGATCCGGTGGCGCGAAGGCTTCACGCCGAACCCCGACGAACTGAAGTCCCTGCAGCGACGTGCGCAGGAGCGCGGGCTGGAGGTGCAGGCCGAGGACAAAGGGCTGCGCATACAGGTCGGCGCCACAAAGAAGGGCGAGAAGGGCGACGAGCTTGCGCCCCGCGCGGCGGCCGCGCCGAAGGCTGCCGCTTCGGGAGCCGCGCGATGACCGGCCGGCTGCGTGCACTGCGCGGACCGATGCCTTGGCACGGATGGGGCGCGGCTCTTCGATCGCGCCTGCAGCCGGTGTTTGCGCAGGGTCAGGATCGCTGGCGCGGACTGTCGCGGCGCGAGCGTCTACAGGTTGTGGGGATGGTCGTCGTCGTGGTTGTGGCCGCCGTCTGGCTGTTGATGGCCAAGCCGGCCCTGGATTCGCTCCAGCACTGGGGCAACGAACTGCCCCGCCTGCGCTCGCAGGCCGCGGCGCTGAAGGATGTGCTGGCCGATGTCGGCGGCCCGGCGGCCGCCGGGCCCGGCGATGCATCCGCAGACCAGCGCATGCGGGCGAGCCTCGACGCGGCGGGCCTGGCCGGCGCCTACCAGCTGCGCGAGGCCGACACCGCGTGGCAAATCGAATTCGAACGCTCCGCCGATGCTTCGCGGGTGATGGCCTGGCTGCTCAGTGCGCCGGGCTCGCTGGGAATGACGGTGCAGCAGGTCACGCTGCAACGCTCCGAGGACGGCGGTTCTGCGGGCGCCAAGAGCCAGGTCCGGGCTCGGGCGACGGTGGCGGTGGCGGTGGCGGTGCAACGGCAAACAGGAAACGGATCATGATGCGAGCGAACGCGGGTCGACGGGGAATGCGCTGTGCGCTGGTGTGCTGTCTGGCGTTGGCAGGCTGTGCCGCGACCAACCCGGAGGAACAACCGCTGTTCCGGGACGGAACCTATGTCCCGAGTTCGGGCGCCGCCGCCGAAGCCGCGGCCCAGGCCAGCAAGCCGCCCGCGCAGCCGGCGCCAGTCTCGGGCACGCCGCCCGCGCCGGCCAGTGCGGGACGCACCGTCCGCCCGGTCGTTGCCGCGCCGGAGCGGCGTCCGGCCACCACCTCCACGGCCACGCCGGCACGCCAGCCCGCAGCGGGAACCGAAGGCAAGGCGGTGATGAACTTCGTCGACGCGGACATCCAGTCCGTGATCTCCGCGCTGTCCCGGTTCCTCGGGCGCAACTTTCTGATGGACCCGCGCGTCAAGGGCCAGATCACGCTGGTCTCCGATGGCGAGATCCCGTCGGCGACGGCCTACGACATGCTGGTGTCGGCTCTGCGCATGCGCGGCTTCACCATCGTCGACGTGGGCAAGGTCAGCCGCGTGGTGCCGGTCGCCGATGCCAAGCTGCAGGGCGGTTCCGTCAACGCGGCCGCACCCGGCGGCGGCATCGCCACGCGGACCTTCCGGCTGGCCTACGAGAACGCCGAGGCACTGGTGCCGGTGCTCAAGCCGATGATCGCGCCGGAGAACAGCATCGCTGCCTACGCGGCGAACAACACCCTGGTCATCACCGACTACGTCGACAACCTGGAGCGCATTGCGCGCATCGTCGAGAGCATCGACACGCCGGCCTCGCTCGACACCGATCTGGTCAAGGTCCGCAACGGCGTGGCGATGGACATCGCGGCGCTGGCCAACGAGCTGCTGCAAGGCGGCGGCAACGAGGCGCGGCGCGACATCGTGGTGCTGGCCGATCCGCGTTCGAACACCGTGGTCATCCGCTCGAGCAGCCCGGCACGCACCTCGCTCGCGCGCGATCTCATCATCAAGCTCGACAACGCACAGGACGACCCCGGCAACCTGCACGTGGTGTACCTGCGCAATGCACAGGCGGCATACCTGTCAGGGGTGCTCCGGGGGCTGCTCACCGGCGACTCGGGCAGCACGGCGCTGGGCGGCGGCGACAGCGCACGGGCCGCGCTCGGTGCCGGCGGCATGTCGGGCGGTGCCGGTGCAGGCGCTGGGGGCGGGGGCGGGACGAACAGCGCGAGCAGGACGACGAGTTCCTCTTCTTCATCGTCGTCCTCCACGTCGGGCTCGGGCACGCGTGCCTCGACCGGCGGCAGCAGCCGCTTCGGCGGCGGCTCGGGCGGTGCGCAGCAGGGCGTTCCCGGCAGTGGAGGCACGGGGACGGCGTTCTCTGCCAACGGCGTGACGGTGCAGGCCGACTCCACCACCAACACGCTCATCATCGCGGCGCCCGAGCCGATGTATCGCAGCATCCGGCGCGTGATCGACATGCTCGACCAGCGGCGCGCGCAGGTGCTGGTCGAAAGCCTGATCGTGGAGGTCACGGAGCAGGATGCGGCGCAACTCGGCATTCAATGGATGAAGAACAACGGCCGCTTCATCGGCGGCACGAACCTGGGCGGCGGCGCGGGCCTGAACAACAATGCGACCAACACCATCGACCTGCTTCCCGGCGGGCTCAACCTGGGCATCATCGATGGCACCGTGAAGCTGCCCGGTGGCGGCGAGATCCTCAATCTCAACTTGCTGGCGCGTGCCCTGCAGACCAAGGGCGGCGCGAACATTCTCTCGACGCCGAACATCCTGACGCTCGACAACGAAGCGGCCTCCATCATCGTCGGCAAGACGGTGCCCTTTGTCAGCGGCCAGTACATCACCTCGGGCAGTGGCGGCTCCGACAATCCCTTCCAGACGGTGACGCGTGAGGACATCGGCCTGCAGCTGAAGATCAGGCCGCAGATTTCCGAGGGCGGGACGGTCAAGCTCGACATCTACCAGGAAGTCTCGAGCATCGATGACCAGAACTCGGGCGTGTCGGGCATCGTGACCAACAAGCGTGCGCTCGACACCAGTGTGCTGCTCGACGACGGGCAGATCATGGTCCTGGGCGGGCTGCTGGAAGACAGCGTCAACAACACAGTGGAGTCGGTGCCGGGGCTCGGCGCGATCCCGGTGCTCGGCAACCTGTTCCGATACGACAAGCGGCAGCGGGTGAAGACGAACCTGATGGTCTTCCTGCGCCCCTACGTGATCCGCGATGCCAATGCCGGCCGCGGGCTGACTGCGGACCGCTACAACTTCATGCGCACACAGCAAAGCCGCGCGCAGCCCGGCAAGCATCTGGTGCTGCCCGACATGGCGGCGCCCATCTTGCCGCCGGCCGACATGCCGGTGGCAGGCCGGCCCCCCAAGCTGGACATGCGGCCGGAGCAATGGAGCACCACGCGCGAGCAGCCGGTGCCTCCCATGCAGACAAGCAGCCAGGTGCGCGAGCGGCCCGCGCAGGGCGAAAAGGAGCCCGAGGTCCGCACGCAGCTGCCCTCCAACCTTGGCGTGACCGGCGACCCCGCCGTGCTCTACGCCTCGACCGAGAACAACAAGAGCGTGCTGCAGGTGGCCGACGTCCCCCGGCAGGAAGACGCGGTACGCATTGCCAAGCGCGTGCGCATCAGCGGAATGCCGGCGTACATCGTGAGCGGTCCGGGCGGCACCGGCTTTGCTGTGCGGGTGGATCTGCCGCGCGATGCGCGCTCGGTCGATACCTCCACCAGCGTGCTGCGCGAACTTGGCTATCAGCCGGAGATCGTGGTGGCGCCATGAACGCGGCCCAACCCCTCCTGCGCCCCGAGCTGCATCCCGCGCCGGTCCTGCCGCACGCCTGGGCTCGCGCGCAGCGCATCGTCGCGTGCCGGGAGGGCGGCAGCGATGCCGCCATGGCCCTGGCGATCAGTGCGCGCGCGCAGGGCTGGGCGCTGGCTGAAGCACAGCGCCAGACCGGCATCCATGCGTGGCACGAAGTGTCCGAAGAGGAGATGGACGCGCTGCTGTCCGCCGGCTATGCCGAAACGGGCAGCGCCGCCGCCGTGGTCGGCGCTGCCGAGTCCGAGGTCGACCTGGAACGGCTGATGCAGGACATCCCCGCGGTGACCGACCTGCTCGATGCGCAGGACGACGCGCCGGTCATCCGCATGATCAACGCGCTGCTCACGCAGGCCGCGCGCGACGGCGCCAGCGACGTGCACTTCGAGGCCTTCGAGACGCATTCGGTCGTGCGCTATCGCGTCGACGGAACGCTGCGCGACGTGGTCTCGCCGCGCAAGGAACTGCACGCCGCGCTGATCTCGCGCATCAAGATCATGTCGCAACTCGACATTGCCGAGAAGCGCATCCCGCAGGACGGACGCATCACGCTGCGCGTGGGAGGGCGTCCCATCGACGTGCGTGTTTCCACCGTGCCCACCGTGCACGGCGAACGCGCCGTGCTGCGCCTGCTCGAAAAGGATGCGGGCCGACTGCAGTTGCAGCGCCTGGGCCTGGCGCCCGACACACTGGAGGCACTTACGCGCCTGATCCGCCAGCCGCACGGCATCGTGCTCGTGACCGGCCCGACCGGCAGCGGCAAGACCACCACGCTTTATGCGGCGCTCGGCCAGCTCGACAAGAGCGTGAGCAACATCCTCTCGGTGGAAGACCCGGTTGAATACGACCTGCCCGGTGTCAACCAGATTCCGGTGCACACCAAGATCGGCATGACCTTCGGCGCCGCGCTGCGCGCCGCACTGCGCCAGGACCCGGACAACATCATGATCGGCGAGATCCGCGACCTCGAGACCGCGCAGATCGCGGTTCAGTCTTCGCTCACGGGGCATGGCGTGCTGGCCTCGCTGCACACCAACGATTCGATCTCCGCGGTGACCCGCCTGACCGACATGGGCATCGAGCCCTTCCTGCTGTCGTCGTCGCTGTTGGGCGTGCTTGCGCAGCGGCTGGTGCGATGCCTGTGCCCGCAATGCAAGCGCGCAGAGACGCAACCCGACGGCAGCACGCGCTGGGTGCCCATGGGCTGTTCGCATTGCAACCAGTCGGGCTTCAAGGGGCGCACCGGCATTCATGAGCTCTTCGTCATCGACGACGAGATCCGCCGGATCATCCACGACGGCGGCAACGAGCATGCGATGCGCGAGGCGGCACGCCGGCGCGGCATGCGCACCATGCGCGAGGATGGGCAGCGCTGGGTTGCCGCAGGCGTCAGCACCTCCGAAGAAATTCTGCGTGTCACGCGCGACGACGGGTAGCAGGGGGACGCAGAATGCCGCGATTTCACTTTGAGGCAGCCAACGCGGCCGGACAGATCCAGGCCGGAATGATGGATGCCGAATCCGTGCGAGCAGTGCGTCTGCAACTGCGCGAGCGCGGACTGACGGCACTGGATGTTCACGAGACCGCGGCAGGCAACAGCCTCTCCTGGCTCGGCCCCAAGCTCGGCGCCGCGGACCTATGCTGGGCCACGCGCGAGCTGGCGAGCCTGCTGGGCGCTCGTCTGCCGCTGGAGTCGGCGTTGATGGCCACCATCGAGCAGGCGGAGCACAAGGTCGTCGCCGATGCGCTCACTGCCGTGTGCAATCACGTGCGTGGCGGCATGCGCCTGGCGGATGCATTGGGCGAGCGCCCCCGCGACTTTCCCGCGATCTATCGCGCGCTGGTGAGCGCAGGCGAAGACTCGGGCGACCTTGCGCGTGTGATGGAGCGCCTGGCCGACTACCTGGAGAGTCGTGACCATCTGCAGAGCAAGATGCTCACGGCCTTCATCTATCCCGCGGTCGTTGCCTTCGTCTCGGTGTGCATCGTGATCTTCCTGCTCGGCTATGTGGTGCCGCAGGTGGTCAGTGCCTTCTCGCAGGCGCGCCAGGAGCTGCCGATGCTCACGCAGGCCATGTTGGCCGCGAGCGGTTTCGTGCGCGACTGGGGATGGCTCACCGCGCTCGTGCTCGGTGGCGCCTTCGCGCTGTGGCGCTCGTCATTGCGCGACGATTCAGTGCGGCTTCGCTGGCACAGCACAGTGCTGCGCATTCCCATGCTGGGGAGGTATGTGCTGGGCGTGAACACCGCACGCTTCGCCTCCACGCTGTCCATCCTGATGGATGCCGGCGTGCCACTACTGCGCTCGCTCGATGCGGCGCGCCAGACCATGGGCAACGACCGGCTCAAGGCCTGCGCGGCAGACACCACCGCGCGCGTGCGGGAAGGTGCGCCGCTCGCATCGGCGTTGCGCGTGCAGAAGGTGTTTCCCTCGAACCTCGTCCATCTCGTCGCGAGCGGAGAGAAGACCGGCGCGCTCGCGCCGATGCTCGACCGCGCCGCGGCCAATCTCTCGCGCGACCTCGAGCGCCGCGCCACACGGCTGACAGCTGTGCTCGAGCCTCTAATGATCCTGGGCATGGGCGGCGTGGTGATGCTGATCGTGCTCGCGGTGTTGCTGCCGATCATGGAAATCAATCAGATGGTGAAGTGAGGAGATCGGCGGCATGCCGATCTCGCTTGCGAAGCTGCGCGAAGACGCACTTCACAGGCGTTCTCCCGAGTGCTTTGGGCGAGTTCGGGAGGATCGTTTATCTGGCTCGGTTTTCGATGCCCGACCAGTCCATGCACCACGCAATCCCGATTCATGCGAACGACATTGGAGTGGAGCGGGAAATCGACAAATTGCGTTCTTCCTTTCGACGCGACATTGCATTCTTTCGACGTAGTTCTTGAGAAGAGGCGGACGTATCGAAATCGACCGAAAACTCGGGTGAATTTCTGGCCGTCTTGGGGGTTCTTGTTCAACGCTGCGTCACTGTCGATCTTCAAACTTCATACGTCGTCAAACCAATGACGGCACAAGGATCCGAAGGGTGACGAGGCGTTGCAAATGGTCAGCGAGAGGCGCCCGGAGATCTGTCCAGTTCGATTCGGTTTTTTCAAACTTCTTCTGCTTTCTTAGGAGCAATTCAATGAAATCCGTTCACTTCAAACTCATGGCGCTGTCTGCAGTGGCTGCGGCCTCCATGATCGCCGGTGCAGCTTCGGCGCAGACCGTGACTGGCGGTGGCGCGAGCCTGCCGGCTCTCCTGTATCAGGACATCATCGGTGGCGGCCCGATCCTCGGAACCTGGACCTACACGTCGAGCAGCAGCGGCACGGGCAAGTCGACCTTCCTGACCGGCAGCACGTTCAACTACGCCGGCAGCGACTCCGCTCTGACCAGCGCCGATCTCGCAACGTACACCAACGGCGCAACCTGGGGGCCGATCTTTCAGGTTCCTTCCGTGGCAACCCCGGTTCTGCTTCCCTACAAGGAAACCAACGTCACGACCCTCAACCTGACCACCGCTCAGGTCTGCCGCATCTTCTCGTTCCAGCCGTCTTCGCGCACCTGGAACCAAGTCACGACCGCCGCTGACGACGGCGCCGTGGGCTCCGCCAGCGCAATCGCAGTGGTGTTCCGCAACGAAGCCGCCGGTAGCGGCACGACCGAGCTGCTGGCACGCTTCCTGAACGCGGCTTGCGGCCCGTTCCTGCCGGCCGGCAAGTCGTTCACCGTGTCGAACGTCTTCAAGAACGTGGTCGCAACGGCTCTGCCGACGCTGACGGCGGCGCAGGACGCCAATGGCGACGGCATTCCCGATGTGTGGGTTGGCGCTGCAGGCAGCGGTGGCGTCAAGACGGCTCTTGCCACCGATCATCGTTTTGGCTACCTGAGCCCCGATGTGGACTACACGGGCAACGCGAACAACGTGGTCGCGCGCATCGACGGACTCCTGCCGACGGAAGCATCCGTCCAGGCGGCTCTGCCGGCACCCCCGTCCGGTGCTGACCGTCTGGATCCGCTGAAGTGGGTTCCCGCCTACGCGATTCCCAGCGGCGCTTATCCGATCTTCGGCACCACCAATCTGCTGCTTGGCCAGTGCTATGCCGGCGGCTTTGGTTCGGGTACCCGTGGCGCTGCGGTCAAGGACTTCCTGACCAATTTCAACACCAGCGCCTATGACAGCTACATCACGTCTCGCCACTTCGTGAGACTGCCCGCCGCTTGGAAGACGGCCATCTCCGACGCCTTCCTCACCGGCGCCGATGGCAACGGTCTGGCATTCGGCAACTCGGCCGATTGCAACGGCATCGCCGGCCGCCCGTAAGTTCTGTTGATCGACTCGGATGAGTCGCCGGCCTTCATCTGGCCGGTGATTCATCCGTCTCATCGGAAGCGAGACGAGTGCATTGGCGCTCGTCTCGCTTTCGCGTTTCCGACGCTGTGTTCTGAATCCGTAGTCCGAGAGGTGGTTTGCGCCGACTGGCCACCGTAGTGGTCGTTGTCACATGAAAGCCATTTCTCAGGGAGAGCATTCCAGGGGGGCATGGGGCGCCCTCTCCGGATCGCCGAAGGCCGATTTGACCTGGAGGCCGTGGTTGTCCGCTTGCCATCGCGATTCAGGCAGTGCCGCCCAGGCACGAATACCAATGGGCGCTTTCTCCCAGACGTCAGAAAAAAATTTACATCGTTTTGTTGCGGGTTCGCTGCCTGGGACTCGTCTAGAGGAATCAGTCACGGGCCTTCGCGTCGAGACAAGAGCGCGCACGCCCGGGTGCACCTGATCAGGCGCGCAAGAGGAAGGTCGTGCGGCCGGTTCGACTTCGACTTTTTTCAGTGGAAACTCACATGAATACGCGCGGGCGCAGAAGCAGGGATCGACACTCGATGGCCGGAGGAGGCCGGACATTCAGAATGGAGCCGGTCGCGCGAGCGATCGCCTTTGCGCTGGCGGCAGGAGGCATGGTCGGCAGCGCGCATGCGCAGCGCGCCTTCAGCGCAGGCTGGATGGCGCAGAAGAACCTGGCCCAGAGCAATGCGATGCAGACGGGCCGTCTGCCCAACGGCATGCCGGCCTCGACACTGACCAGCCCGCAGGCCCAGCAGCAGCAAGCCAATGCCCAGTTGCAGCGTTCGATCAACAACCTCAACCTGGCGGCGCAGGCGATTGCAGCGCAGCAGGCGGCACAGGCCGCTGCGCGCGCGGCCGCGCAGAACGATCCCTCGGTGCCCGATGGCCTGGCCGACGGTGGCCTGAAGATCGACACCAACAGCCTCACGGCCGGCTGGCACAACGCCAACGCCCCGGTGCAGTCGCAGGTCGATGGCCGCACGAACGTCGCCATCCAGCAGACCGGCGACAAGGCCATCCTCAACTGGGAGACCTTCAACGTCGGGCGCAACACGACGGTCGATTTCAAGCAGCAAGCCGACTGGGCCGTGCTCAACAAGGTCAACGATCCGCAGGCGCGCCCCTCGCAGATCCAGGGCCAGATCAAGGCCGACGGCACGGTGCTCATTGCCAACCGCAACGGCGTGGTGTTCTCCGGCACCAGCCAGGTCAACACGCGCAATCTCGTGGCGGCCGCGGCGAAGATCTCGGACGAGCAGTTCCGCACCAAGGGCCTGTACGTCGACACCAACGGCAGCGCGCCCACCTTCACCGATGCCGGGGGCACGGTCGAAGTCCAGGCCGGCGCACAGATCAACACCCACACGCCCCAGTCGGTCACACAGGGCGGCGGCTACGTGCTGCTGCTGGGCAAGGAGGTGCGAAACGCCGGCCAGATCACCACGCCCTCGGGCCAGGCCGTGCTGGCTGCAGGCGACAGCTTCACGATCCGCAAGGGCGTGGGCACAGAGGCCAACCAGGCCTCGACCACAGCGGGCAACGAAGTCTCGACCTCGCGCAGCGCCGGCAGCACCTCGGGCACCGTCGTCAACACCGGCCTGATCGCCGCCACCACCGGCGACGTCACGCTGACCGGCCATTCGGTCACCCAGGCGGGCGTGGTCGTGGCGACCACCTCGACTGCCAAGCGCGGCACCGTTCACCTGTCCACACGCGCCAGCGACGAGACCGGCACCGTCACCATGGCGGAGGGCAGCACCACCGCCATCCTGCTCGAAGCCGGCAACGGCACGGCGCTCGACAGCCAGCGCGACGCGGCTCTGCAGCGCGTCGGCAATGCAGCTGCGGGCCTGCCCGTCGGTGTGTTCGACAACCTCAGCGCCGTCGTCGATCGCAGCGACCTCTCGCGCATCGAGATCGTGAGCGGCAGCTCGGTGGAGTTCCAGGGCAATTCGATGAGCCTGGCCACCGGCGGCGAGATCGCAGTGTCTTCGCCGAAGCGCACGCTCATCGCCAGCGGCGCCCAGCTCGACGTGTCGGGCGCGGTGGGCGTCAAGGTCTCGATGGAGAGCAACAACATCCTGATCAATGCGCAGGGCAACGAGCAGCGCGACGCACCGATCAACCGCGACACCAAGAATCTCAACAACCTGAACCTGTGGGTGGATCGGCGCAGGCTGGTGTTGGTGCCCGCGGGCACCAACGGCTACGCCACGGACCGCTGGTACACGGAGGGTGGCCTGCTGGAGGTCAGCGGCTATCTGGCGACCGGCGGCCACACGGTGGGCGAATGGATGGCCCAGGGCGGCACCGTCACGGTCACGGGCGGCGACCTGGTGACGCGATCGGGCTCCAGCATCAACCTGTCGGGCGGCACGCTGGACGTGGCCACCGGCATCATCCGGCAGAGCTGGCTCAAGGGCAGCGACGGGCGTCTGTACGAAGTGTCGAGGGCGCCGGGGGACCTGCTCTACAACGGGCTGTACCGGGGCTTCGAGGATGAGCACGTGCGTTGGGGCAAGAACGTCACGGGGTATTTCTACAACCCGCTGATCGGACCGCAGAGCCGGCTGGAAAACGGCTACACCGTGGGGCGCGACGCCGGCAAGCTGGTGGTGGCCACCACCAGCGCGGCGCTCGAAGGCACGATCGTCGGCGAGACCTACCAGGGGCCGCAGCAGACGCAGGCTCCGCAGGAGGGGCTGGACGGCTACAACCAGTCGCAGAACGCCGCGGCGCGGCGCGGCCAGCTCATCGTGGGCCAGTACCGGCCGGTCTACGACGCGACTGCAGGCCAGCTTCGCTACAACCTGGCGCCGATGCTCGACAGCGTGACGCTGGGCGAGATCACGCACAGCATTGCCGACGGATTGCAGCTGACCGACAACATTGCGGCCGAACGCCAGGGGATCGTGGTGCTGGACTCGGCCAGCCTGAGTGCTTCGGGTCTGGGTGCGGTGCGCATCGCGGCAAAGAAGGACATCGGGGTTCGCAACGCGCTGCAGGTGGCCGATGGCGGCGAGATCGTGCTGTATGCGCCGGCCGTGGATGTGGAGGCCGGCCTGACTGCGCACAGCGGCACCATCCGCCTGGGCAACGTGCTGAAGCAGGTTCCGGGCACCACCTCCTCGACGGCATTGGATGTCAGCGTCGGCGTGCCCGAGGGGGGCGAGGGCGGCGTGCGGATTCGCGAGGGCGCCACGCTGGATGCGACGGGCGTGATGGACGATCTGCGATCGGAAAGCGGTAGCTCGAGGAGTCTGGCGTACATCGATGGCGGCACGGTCAGCGTGCGTTCGACGGAGAGTGTGACTCTGGAGAAGGGGGCCTTGATCGATGTGTCATCGGGCGCGGTGGTGCTGCCTGATGGACGCATTACGGGTGGCTCGGGCGGATCCGTGCAACTGGGCTCCGGGCTGGTGAGCACGGGGGCTGGCAACGCGGCTGCGGTTCTGACGTTGGATGGCGACATCCACGGGTATGGCGTCAAAGGTGGCGGCACGCTGGAGATCGAATCGGCAAGTGCGATTTCCATCGGCGGAAAGCTGGTGCCGGTCGATGGTGTTCTGCGTGCAGGAGATTCGTCGCTCGTCGATCTGGTCTTGCTCAAAGACATCGAGGTCGACGTGTTGGCGGGCGGTGTATTGCCTGTCGCGTACAGCTATGTCGTATCCGTGGCTCGTCCTGGAGAGATCGTCGGACCCACAGGAATAAGGTCTGGCAGAGACATCGTGGTTGAACAGGATTGGCTTCCCCCGACGCAGCCGGGGTTCAGATACAGCTTTTCCCTGAACCGAGTAACCGTTACACGAACCGATCAGGGCCTTGAGGTGAATCAGGGGCCCGGGTTGCCGCCCCTCATCCTGGACAAGATTCCCGCCGGGTCAATCGTCAGGTTTTCTGCTGGGAACGCCGAGTTCGTTGCTGCCTTTGCTAACTACGTCGTTCCGGCAGACGTATTCCCAAATGGGCTGCCGATCGTCGATCGTACGGTGCAACTTGGACGTGGTGACCGTGCGCCATTCGACGTCACGGTGAAATTGGAGGCCGGTTCGCATCTGGCCGCGGGGTCAGTGCTTGCGGTAGACGCCTCTGTGGCGGCAACCACCACGCTCTCCGCCAACCTGTTCCAGAGCGGTTTTTCCCAATACAACGTGCGGGCCCACAACGGCCTGGTCGTATCGGACGGCGTGATGCTGGACGTGAAGATGCCGGTGTTGCGCGCCAGCGGGCCTTTGCGCCCGGCGAGCGAAGGCATCGACGGTCTGCTGCAGCTCTGGCAGCCGGATCTGTACCAGGACGACCCGACGACGCGCGAAGTGCGGCAGCGCGGCGGCGCCAGCCTGTCGCTGTCCGCGGGCGTCAAGGGTGGCTTGACGAAGGGCGACGGCATCGAAGCACAGGTCGGCGACTCCGGCAATCTGTATGTGGGCAAGGGCGCTGGCGTGCGGGTGGACCCGGGCCAGTCGATTGCCCTGTCCAGCCGGGGAGACCTGAGCGTGGACGGCCTGCTGCAGGCGCGGGGAGGGAGCATCAGCCTGCTGGGGCCGTTGACCGAGATGTCCGACAAGACCCTGGCGCAGGGCGGCATCCTTGCCGATGGAAGAGCCAACGCGCGCCGGATCCTCGTCGGCGAACACGCGATGCTCGATGCGTCGGCCGACACCCACACCGCTCGCGACATCCTGGGCCAACCCTTTGGGCTGGTGACGGGGGGCGGGAACATCGTCATAGGCGGCGAGCTGCTGGAATCCACGAGCCGTTCCGCCGCCTCGGATGCCTTCGTGGTGATCCGCGAAGGCGCGGTGATCGACGTCTCCGGCGGCCAGGCGCTGCTGAACGTGAACGGAACCGGTGCAAGAACCGTCGCGAGCGACGCGGGGAGCATCAGCATTGCCTCCGGCAGCGGCCTGTATCTGGACGGAAGCCTTCGAGCCCATGCGGGCGGCGCAGGTGGCGCGGGCGGCAGCCTCGTGGTGGCGCTGGAGACTCCCAACTTCAAGAGAGGCGCGGGCGTCGATGCTGCGGTGCAGGCGGTGCGAGACCTGACGCTCGTCCAGCAGCGGGCGCCTGGCGCATCGGACGCTGGGGGACTCAAGTACGGCCACGCCGCGCTTGGAGCCAACCAGGTGCAGGACGGCGGCTTTTCATCGCTGAGCCTGTACAGCAACGGCCTGGTGAGTTTTGGCGGAGACCTGAATCTCGCCATGGGCAAGGAGTTGCGCATCTATTCGGGCGCGCTGACCGTGGCGGGCGGTGTCGATCCCCGCATCAACGTGTCGCTGTCCGCTCCTTATGTGCTGCTGGCGGGCATCACGGACAACGCCGCGCCAGGCGATGTCTATGTGCGCCCGTCCTATCAGGGCGGTGTCAGTACGCTGAACTCCGATGCGGTGCTGACTGCGCGCGGCAAGCTCATCGATGTCAAGGGCGCCGTGACCTTGGGAGTGAACGCTTCCGTGGGCTCCACACTGGTCGAGCGACCGGGCTTCGATCAGCTGAATCTGATCAGCGAGGGTGATCTCCGTTTCGTGGAGGGCACGCGGATGGTTTTCAACGGGGCATACGGTGCCGAGTTGAATTCGACCGGCGACATCACTCTGCGAGCGACGCAGGTATATCCCGCAACCGGCGTTTCGGCACGCGTGCTTGCAGGGCGTGCCAGTGCCGGCGCTTTCAAACCGGAAGGCCGTCTGGTCGTAGAGCGCTACGACGCGCAGGCGGCGGATCCGGAATTGCCCTACTCGGTCTTCGGCAGTCTGATTCTTGGTGCGGCCACCATCGAGCAAGGCGGCATCCTGCGTGCGCCGCTGGGCTCGATCACACTCGGAATGGACGTCTCGAACACAGTCGGGAACACCAGCTCGGTAAGCCTGAATGCAGGCAGCGTGACTTCCATCTCGGCCGCCGGCCTCGTCATGCCGTATGGCGGCACCTCGGATGGCGTGAGCTACAGCTATCTGGGCGATCCCATTTCGCTGCGCGGCGCGGGCAATGCCGGGTCGATTTCGGTGTCCGCCAAGAGCATCGCAGCGCAAGAGGGCGCCGTGCTTGACCTGTCGGGCGGCGGCGATTTGCGCGGCGCCGGTTTCGTCTCCGGTCGCGGTGGCTCCACGGACGCCCGGATGAACCCGTTGATGCAGACGGGGCGCAACGGCTTCGTGCTGCCGGGACTCGACAGCAACCCGGTCTATGCCATCGTGCCGGGCTATGCCTCGGCCTATGCGCCCGCCGATAGCGGTGGTGCCGTCGATCCGCGGATCGGCCAACGGGTCACCATCGGCGCCAACGACATTCCGGGCCTGCCCGCCGGCACCTACACGCTGCTTCCCTCGAACTATGCGCTGCTCCCCGGCGCGTTCCGGGTCGAGATCAACGGGTCGGCGACAGGGAAAGCGCTCGACCGCGCGACGCCGATGCGCAACGGTTCCTACACCACGGCCGGAACATTGGGCACCGCCAACACCGGCCTGGCGGACAGCCTGTCCAGCCAGATCGTCGTGACCCCGGCCAGTGTGCTGCGCAGTTACTCGCAGTACAACGAAACCAGCTACGCAGACTTCGTGCTGCAGCAGGCAGCCCTGGCGGGCACCGTTCGTGCCGCATTGCCGTCCGATGGCAAGAGCCTGATCTTCCTGCTGCCCTCGTCGTCCGAGAGCAACTTCAGCTTCAACGCGACGGCAAACTTCGATTCGGCGAAGAATGGTTATCGCGGCACCGCCAGCATCATGACGAGCGGTCTGAACGTCGGGGATGGCGCCCTGGAGATATTGAGCGATGCCGCTCGCCCGACGCCGGGTTTCGACGGCTTGTCGCTCCATGCCGGGGACCTCAATGCCATCGGCGCGGCGCGCCTGACGGTGGGCGGCAACCTGTTGTCGACCTACGGCACGCAGTCCAACGGGACGAACGTCAGCAACTACGTCGATGTCACGGGGCAGACCGGGCGCATCGTCTTGCGAGAGGGCGCCATCCTGAAAGCGCCCGAAGTGTTCCTGGTCGCAGCGAACACCAGCGGCGGCATCACGATCGAAACCGGGGCGGGCATCAACACCATCGGAACGGGCAAGGCGCCCTACGACTCGACCGATGGCTACACCTATCGGCCCGGTGCGGTGTCCGTGGTGGCCGCATCCAACGGTTGGCTGAACATGCTCGCGCCGCAGAAGCCGGAAGACCCCGAAAGCCCGCAGGGAGCCGGGCCGATCGCTGTCGGCGTCTGCGGCGTCACATGCACGGGTGTCACCGAGCTGTATTCGGAAGGCACGCTGCTGGCCGCCACGCGATCCAGCTTCGAGATGAGCGACAGCGTGCGCTATGGCACGCGCAATCTGGTGCTGGCCGTGGGCGCGGTCAACGCCGGCAGCGAAGCCGACCTTGCCGCCGCGGCATCGCGGGGCGCACTCACCAGTGGCCTGACCCTGAACCAGACCGTGCTCAACCGCCTGCTGCGCGGCGACACCGCCTACGGCGCGCCGGCACTGGAGCGGCTGGTCCTGACGGCGGCCGAATCGGTCAACCTGTTCGGCAACGTCAGCCTGGACACCACTAATTCCGCCACCGGCAAGTCGTCTCTGGCCAACCTGGTGCTGTCCACGCCGGCCATCTATGGCCATGGCGCCGCGGGCGACGTCGCCACCATCACCACCGGCAAGCTCACCTGGGCAGGGCTCCCGAACGATGCCCCGGCGCCGATCGTCGGTGGCCGCGGCACTGGTGCAGGCAAGCTGGCGATCAACGCCGACGTGATCGAGTTCGGCTACGACGCCACCGCGCAACCCAACGGTGTGGACAACTTCGGCCGGACCATCCTGGGCTTTGCCGACGTGCAGCTGAGCGCAAACCAGCGCATCACTGCCAACCGGAAGGGTTCGCTGTCGGTGTACCAGTCGCAGGTTGCGGGCACCGACGGGTTGCGCCATGAAGGCGGTAATCTGGTGCTGACGGCGCCGCTGGTCACGGGCGCGGGCGGCTCGGTCAACAGCATCACCGCAGGCGGCACATTGCAGGTGCTGGCGCCGGCCGGCGGCGGGATCGCTACCCCGGTGGCCGACGTGCAGACCGGCGCGGAACTGAACCTGACCGGCAGCACGGTGCGAGTCGACACCACGGTGGCATTGCCCAGCGGCAAGCTCACTGTCACGGCCGACGGCGATATCGTGCTGGGCGATTCGGCCCGGCTGGACCTGGCAGGCCGCGAGGTCGTGATGTTCGATGTACGCCGCTATTCCTGGGGCGGCGACGTGACGCTGCGCAGCGCCTCGGGCAACATCACTCAGGCGGCGGGTTCCACCATCGACCTCTCGGCAAGAAACAACAACGCGGGTCTGCTGAGTGCTATCGCGCTGGATGAGGGCGCCGGCCGCGTGAACCTGCAGGGCACGCTCCGCGGCAGTGCCAGCGGCCATTACGACGCGGGCGGCACCCTGGTGCCCTACCGCGCAGGCGGCGTGGAAATTCGTGCCCAGCAATTGGGCAACGGCGGCACGCTGACCGATGAGTTCGCAGCCCTGAACAACCGGCTCAACGAGGGCGGCTTCCTGGGCGAGCGCAGCTTCCAGTTCAAGCAGGGCGACCTGCGCATCGGCAACGAACTCAAGGCCCGGGCGATCAACGTCTCGCTGGATGGTGGTCACCTGGACGTGATTGGCACCATCGATGCCAGCGGTGAACAGGTCGGCAGCATCCGCCTGGCAGCCGCCAACGGGCTGACCCTGGCGAATTCGGCGGTGCTCGATGCTCACGGCACGGTGCTGCGCGTGGATGGCTACGGCAAGATCATCGACAGCCCCAACCGGGCCATGGTGGAGCTGGATGCCGGAACAGGCACATTGACGCTGGCCGACGGCGCCCGCATCGACCTGCGCCACGGCACCGCGTCGAGCGGCGGCGACGGCAGGAACCGCGGCACGCTCGATCTCTACGCCGCCCGCCTGGGCAGCACCGGCAGCGTGAACGATGCCGACGCAGCCACCTACGGCGACATCGCCATCGACGCCCGCGGCAACCTGAACATCCAGGGTGCCAGGTCGATCGCGGTGTACGGCAAGCAGGTCTACAACGATGCCCGCTACGGCACCGATGCGGCCGCCAGCGGCCGCCCTTACCAGATCGTCGACCAGACGTACCTGAACGGCAAGAACGACGAGGCCACGACCTTCATCAACGCCGCGCTCGGCAACGGCAACCTGCTCGGCACCAAGCTGGCCGGCCTGAACAACGCGACGTATCGCGAAGCCCTCCATCTGCGACCGGCGGTGGAAATCGTCAGTGCCACGCTCGATGGCGACCTGGTGGTGCAGGGCGACCTGGACCTGTCGGGCTACCGTTACGCCAGCCTGAATCCGAACACCCCGAAGACCGGTGTGTACGGCTCGGGCGAGGTGGGCATGCTGACGCTGCGTGCCGGTGGCGACCTGTCCATCTACGGCAGCATCAACGATGGCTTCGCGCCACCGCCCGAGACGCCGGACGATGGCGGCTGGATCCTGACCCGCGGCGTGCAGGCCTTCGGCGGTGATGTGGTGGTGCCGGTGGCCGGCGTGACGCTGGCCGAGGGCACGACTTACCCGGCCGGCAAGACACTGAACTACGCCATCACGGCGAAGGATGTCACCCTGCCTACGGGCACTTTGCTGCCGACGGCCATCACGCTGAGCAGCGCCTTGACGCTGCCCGCCGGGACGGTGCTCGGGGCGGACGTACGCGCGGCCGACGGCACGGTGCTGCTGGCGGCGGGCACGGTAGTTGGGGCTGGTGGCCTCGCACTGCCCACGGGCGCACAGCTGCTGGCCGGCGCGCGCCTGCCCGTGGCGGTGACGCTGGCGCGCCTGACCTGGCCCAAGGGCGCGGCGCTGCCGGTCACCATGACGCAATTCGGTACTCTGACTTTGCCGGTGGGCGCGCTGATTGCTTCCGGCACGAACGTGGCGCTGCCCGACGATGCCCTTTCAGTCAATTTGCGGCCGGCGGATTCGGCGGGTCGGCAGGCACAGAACTGGGCGGTGGCGCAGATGCTGCCAGCGGGTTCGCAGTCGTGGAGCCTGCGGCTGGTCGCTGGTGCCGATACCCAGGCGGCAGATAACCGGTTGACGCGGTTGAACGCAGGCAGCATCGTGCTCGCGGATACCCACTACACCGTCTTCAAGCAGACCGAGATCCGGCGAGGGGGCGTCTGGTATTGGGGCCCCGACAACGGCTATGGCGGTGAGCCGGGAACTCCAGCGCCCGATTGGGCCTACGACCCGAGCTACAGCCTGTGCGACTCGGAGCCTGGACAATGCGTTCGGGTCTCCTGGACATGGGGCCCGGGGAACACCTACGGTGGCACGCCAGGTGCGCCCGTCGACGACTGGGCGACCGACCCGAGCTACAACCTTTGCGAGTCGGAGCCGGGCGAGTGCGTCGCCGTAGGTGGCCCTGGCGGAGAAGTACTGGTCGGGGTCAAGCCCAAGTCGCCGGTGTTCAGCGTACTGCGCACTGGCACGGGCGATCTGGACATGGCGGCCGGCGGCAACTTCTCGATGCAGTCGCCTTACGGTGTCTACACCGCCGGGACGCCGAAGAGCCTTGGCAGTGCCTCGCTCGATGCGAGCTACAACCAGGCGCGGGGGCTGCTGGCCGGTACATCCGTGTTGGGAACGGGCGCAGGCGACATGGCCTCCAGCTACGAGAAGCTGGTGATTGGCTCCGACAGTTTGTACAGGGCCTGGTATCCGGACGGCGGCGGCAACTTGCGGATCGATGTCGGCGGGGACCTGACGGGCGACTCCTGGAGTGCCGGCGAGGGACTGGCCTGGGCCAGCTCCAGCGTCGGCAACTGGTTGTGGCGACAGGGAACTGGGGGCACGGCAGGTGTCGGCGACGTACCCACTGCATGGTGGATCAACTTCGGAACCTACGCCAGCAAGCCGGGCAGCAGTGCCGGCACCCAGTCCTGGCCGGCTGCTGTCGGTTTCACCGGCATCGGGGCGCTGGGCGGGGGCGATGCCACGATCCGTGTCGGCGGTGACGCGGGCGTGATCGACATGCGCTCCACTACTCCTGTCGGCTTGAACGCGACGGCGGCGCGCAGCCAAGGTGTCGTGCTGGCCGTCGGCAGCACGGGACGGGTGCTGGCCGACGGCAGCCTGGTCCTCACCGGTGGCGGCGATCTGGATGTGCGTATCGGCGGCGGCTGGAACAGCCGCGTCGAAGCGCGTCTGAACCAGATCAACACTGCGGTGGCCCAGACTCATGAGCTGTACGGCGGGTTGATCAACCTTCGTGGCGCTACTTCCATGAGCGCGGGTCAGATCGGCACCGTGGAGCTGTTCTATGGTGCGGTGCAGGATGCCAAGGAGGTCCGGGCATCGAATCCCTACACGTCCAGTCTGTCTCGCGCCACGGGCGGCCTCATGTTGATGGAGGGAGACACCAGCGCGACGATTTCCAGCCGCGGCGATCTGGTGCTGGGTGGCACGGGGGATGCCGGCCTGGTCGGCACGTCCAATGGCGTCGGCTTCACTTCTCCTGCCGGCAACGGCGGGATGGGGCAGAGCTGGTTCACGCTGTGGACGGACAGAACAGCGGTCAATCTGTCGACTGCCGGGGGCAACCTGGCCTTCGACACGCGTGCCAGTGAAACGATCGCGAATCCCGCGGTGACCAACTGGGACTACACCAGCAACGGCGGCTGGTTCCTGCTGCCGGGCAACGTCAGTGCGGTGGCGAATACCGGCAGCATCTACTACGGGCAGTCGGCGGCCTATCTCAACAGCTTCGGCAATGCGACCCAATGGAACAACGGCGGCTTGCTGCTGGCACCGCTGGGCGAGCGTCGCATCGAACTTCTGGCGGGCGATTCGTTGTATGGCGGCGGTTACGCGATCAGCTCATCCGGCGCGGATGCATCGGCTATCGCGACGATTCATCGTCCGGGCTTCGCCGGATTCAATGCTTCAAATACGACGCTGGTCACCAATGCCAGCGACACCGGTCCGCAGATCAAGGTCGGGCAGTACCCATTGTTTGCCTTCGGCGTCAATAGTGTGAGCGGCAGCAACGGTGTGTCTGGCAGTTCGTCCGACCCGTCGCGCTTCTATGCAGTCGATGGCGACATCATCGGATTGCGGACCGGCACAACGGTGAATTTCATTTCTTCCGGTGCCCGAGCCGATCAGGTCGACTATGTCGCTTCCGGGCCGGTCGCCGTGAAGGCTGGACGGGACATCGTGTATTCAGGGACGCGCAGTAGCGAGGTCTTGCCGGATATCTCCGGATTTGCGGACGCCTCTTCAAGGGCGAAGGCGACCGGCAATCTGATCGTTCACACGCACAAGAACGACGTTTCCGTGGTTGAAGCGGGCCGCGACATCCTCTACGCCAACTTCGACGTCGCCGGCCCTGGCACCCTGGAGATCTCTGCCGGCCGCAATCTGATTCAGAACGACCAGGCCAACCTCACGAGCATCGGCCCGGTCGTCGCAAGCGACACCCGCCCCGGTGCCGGCATCGTGGTCCAGGCCGGGCTGGGCGCCCAGGGCGTCAACTATTCGGGGCTGCTGCGTCAGTACCTCGACCCGGCGAATCTGGCTGCGACCGACACGCCGCTGGCCGGTCAGGCCGGCAAGGTCGTCAAGACCTACAGCGCCGAGCTGGCAGCCTGGCTGTCCGAACGCTATGGCTTCGAGGGCACGGCCGAGCAGGCGCTGGCGTACTTCAACGCCCTGGCGCCCGAGCAGCAGCGCATCTTCGCGCGCCAGATCTACTTCACCGAACTGCGCGAGGGCGGGCGCGAATACAACGACGAGAACGGCCCGCGCCCCGGCAGCTACCTGCGCGGACGCAACGCGATTGCCGCGATGTTCCCGAACAGGGATGCTGAAGGCAAGGAGATCGCCTACCAGGGCGACCTGCTGATCTACGGCGGATCGGGCATCCACACCAACCTCGGCGGCGACATCCAGGTGCTGACGCCGGGCGGTGCGCAGACCTACGGCGTGGAAGGCGCGGCGCCGCCTGCCACGGCGGGCCTCATCACGCGCGGCGTGGGCAACATCCAGCTCTACTCGCTGGACAGCATCCTGCTGGGCCAGAGCCGTGTCATGACCACCTTCGGCGGCGACATCGTTGCCTGGTCTGCCCAGGGCGACATCAATGCAGGGCGAGGTTCGAAGACCACAGTGGTCTTCACGCCGCCACGACAGGTCTATGACGATGTCGGCAACATGAAGATCTCGCCGGATGTGCCCAGCACGGGCGCCGGCATCGCCACGCTCAACCCCCTGCCCGAAGTGAAGCCTGGCGACATCGATCTGATCGCCCCCCTAGGCACCATCGACGCAGGAGAAGCGGGCATCCGGGTTTCGGGCAACGTCAACATCGCTGCCCTGCATGTGGTGAATGCCGAGAACATCCAGGTGCAGGGCAAGGCCACGGGGTTGCCGGTAGTGGCGGCTGTGAATGTGGGCGCGTTGACCAATGCCAGCGCGGCGGCAAGCACGGCTGCAGCCGCGGCGCAGGACGTGATGCAGCGCGAGCGTGCCGCGGCCCGCCAGAACCTGCCATCGGTCTTCACGGTCCGCGTGCTGGGATTCGGCAACGAACCAGCGGAGCGCAGCGAGCAATCTTCGGCACCGCGAGGCGGCGGTCTGCAAAGCAGCAGCACCGCGCGCTTCCCCTACGACGCAAACAACTTCGTTCAGATTGCGGCCCATGGGGATGCGTTCGACCCGGCTGTGATGTCGAAACTGTCGGAAGCTGAGAAGCGCGAACTGCGACAAGCGAAGTAGCAGTTTCCGGGCGCCGCTTCCGCGCAACTTCCTCGCTATCGGGAAATTGCGCGGGGGCGGCTTTGTCTGGCGACTTGCCGGTGAAGCCGATGTCGGAGAGGCTCCCCTGGTCGACCCTCCGTCAATCCAGTGCGATCACCTGGCGGTACTGCAGGGCGGGCCCGGTGCTGCGACGCGCGCCGAGCGTGATCTCCAGACCGGAAGCAGGGAACCGCGCTTGACCCGCTGCCGGCAACTGGCGCCAGCCCTGTTCGGGTTCCCACGCACGCACTTCGAATGAGGCAATGTCCTCCAACACCGCGACGCGGTCGGCAGGTTGTGGTTGTGGCAACGGATAGTCGACGGCGGCTGCGCCGGCCGCGCGGTAGAGCGTGCCGCGCTCGAGCCACCACTGCACGCGTTGCCAGCGCCCTGGCGTGGCGGGTGCTGCGCGCACGAATTCGATCAGAAACGGCGCTTGGTTCAAGCGGCGCGCCTCCATCCCTGCCGGCAACAGGAAAACCGGCAGTTGCGGTCGGCCGCCGCTCGGAGCCGGTGATGGCTGCGAAGTGCCCTCTTGAGGCGGTGCATCAATGTCGCCGGAGGGTAGCTCGACCGTGGTGCGCCATGTCAGGTCACGCTGGATCTGCTGCAAGGCACGCATCAGCTGCGCCGTTTCTTCCGTGCGTGCCTGCAACTGAGTGTTGGCGCGGCTCATGCTGTCGAGGCCTCGCCAGGCGATCAGGCTGAGTACAGCCATGATCACGATGGCGATCATGACCTCGATCAGGGTGAAGCCCGAGGCGGTGCATTGCAGCCTGTATTTGCCCGGCCCTTTCATCGGCGTCTCTCCGGCAGCCGCGATTGCAGGCTGGCCAGTCGCTGGTCACTGTTGCGGCCCAGATAGACGTCGACTGCGACCGCGCGCATGCCCTCTTGCGAGGGGCCGATCTGCACCCGGCAAATAAAGGGCTGGTTCGCCTGGGGACACGGTACCTGCCGGAGTCCGGCAGGCGGCAGCGTGTCGATCTGCAACTCGGCCATGCTGCTCTGTGCGGAGAGCATTGCCAACGACCTTTGCTCGATCTGGCCCAGGTTGGTTGCAGTCTGGCTGGTGAGCCGTACAAAGGCCGCCAGGGCAATGCTGATGATGGCGAGCGCGATCAGCACCTCGATGAGCGTGAAGCCCCGTGGCCCACTGGGCATCGGCGGTCGACGATGGGGCATGCGAGCGTGCATGCGTCATTGCACCCGGAAGCCGCCCGTCGGGTCGCGCACGACAACAGCTTTGTACAGGCCGTTGCGCAACTCGAGGGAGAAGGGGGCACCGATCCATTCGGAAGTCAGCAGCAAGGGGTTCGCCGGCGTGACCTCCACCACGCCGGCCCGCCATCGGCGAGGACGCAGTGCATCGTCCTGCACGAAGCGATCGAGTTCCCCGGCGGTCGAGACCACGGGGACCACGCTGCCGGGGGTGTTCGTCCATGTGCCGCGCACGAACTGGTAGCCGTCGCCACGTGCTTCCCACGCGATGACGCGACCATCGATGCGCACTTCGCGTTGCGCAGTGGTGAGCCGCAAGGCGAGTTCGCGCGCGTCGAGCCGCAGCGGTTCCGCCGGGTCGGGAGAGGCGCTCAGGGAGATCGCGGCCGTCGCGATGCCGACGATGACAAGCACGATCATCAACTCGATCAGCGAGAAGCCCAGATTGCGGCGAAGGGAGTTCATAGATAGGGCCGTGTTGCCATTCCATGCGGCGTGGAGGTCCATCCGCGATGGAACGAAAAATAGTAGGCGCCGAATGTGGCGTTGACATGAATCGCCAACATGCCTCTGCTAATACTGGGCCTTCTTCCAAAGGCAGCGCAGCAGAGCGCTGCCTCTCGCGGCCCACAGACATTGATTGAAGGAATTGCACGATGACCCGAACATGGAACTGGCCACCCTCGGTCTCGCCGCAGCACGCGGTGCATGCGGTCGGTCTGGTCGCGGTTCTCATTGGCGTGTGGTTCTGGGCCGACCGGCTGCACTCGTCCCGGCCTGCGCCGTCGCAGGCGCCAGCGGTCGCCGCGCTTCCTGGCGATCCTGCCGCCCAGACGGTTGCCACCTGGCTCGGGCCGGGGCAATTGCGCCTGAATGTTGCGGTGATCGGCCTCATGCGCCGGCAGGACCGTGCGGTGGCCGTGCTGACGATCAACGGCGCATCGCCCAAGGCCTTCATGGCCGGCGAGGCCCTGATGCGCGACGTCACTCTCGTGTCCATCGAACCCGACGGCGTGACAGTGGATCGCGCCGGCACCGTGACCCGCATTGCCGCTCCCCCGCGGCCCGACCATGGACCCGCGGGGATCGTCCGGGTGCCTTGACCACAGATCTCCACCGGCTTGGAAAGCATTCGCGGCTTTTTCCTGCGGGTTTGCCGGTCGGCACTCGTCTAGAAAAATCAGTCGCGAATCATGGTCGGAAAACCGCCCTGTGGCCGTGGATCGTCCACGCACGGGACGGATGGAGGAATCTGGATGAAGAAGAAGTCAGGAGCCAAGTTGTTCGAACTGGACAGGAGCGTGTCGATGCAGACACTTGACAAGGAGCTGTCCAGGCATGTGGAGGTTGCTCGCACCAAGCCCGTGCCCATCGACCGGTACGGCGTGCCCTGGGTGTGGATCGTGTCGCATCCGCTGTGGGTGGAGGTCGACTACCTGAAGTCTTTCGTACCCGAAGATCACGCGCTCGTGGCGTTGCGCGAGGCGATCGACAGCACGCTGGCCTATGAGGGGCTCTTCATGAGCGAACTCACGACACAGTGCACGAGCGGCATCGATGCCCGAATCGTCACGCGCGCCTGGTTGCTGCAGATCGTCTATTCGCTGCCCGACCCCAAGCGCGTGCACGAGGGCCTGGGCTACAACATGCTGTGGCGCTGGTTCGTCGGCTATCTGCTGCGGTCCGAGCCCCTGCCCGAGCCGCATACGTTCATTCAGGACGTGAACATGGTCAGCGCGCATCCCCATGTGGTCGACATCGTCTACCGTTGCCTGACCAATGGCGCCCTGTTGAATGCGGACTCCGAGGAGTTCCGCATCAACCGTGGTCTGCTGCACACCCTGCGGGCCCATCACTTCGACGTGGCGGGGCTGTCGACGAACGACTCTGCGGACCGGAGCCGGCGCGAACATGGCGAAGCAACCATGACCGGGTGAAAGGTCAGTCTCTTTCAGGTCTGCGGGCAGCGCTTCCCGTAGGTAAAGCCGAGCCGCGCAAGCACCATGCCCGCATGACCAAAGGAGCCCCGGCCGAAGAGCCAGGCCAGCAACAGGTTCCACATGATTGCCATTGCGGCCGTGGCCAGTGAGGCGTGGTCGTGCGCGGCAGGCCAGGTGATGTCCGGCAGGAAGCCGCTGCCCCAGCCGGCCACCAGGAACATCGCCGCGCCCATGCGCTGGCTCATGCCCTGGTAGTGCCTCGCCAGTGTTTCACGGCAGGCATAGGGCTCCCGGTGCTGGCGCTGATTGATGCGCACGATGGTCGTTGCGTTGACGAGCGCCACGATGACCATCAGCAGCGGCCAGAACGTGGGGTGATCACTGTGGGAGTCGATGGCCAGCAGCAGGCCGACGAGCCAGAAGGTCGGCGCCATCGCCGTGCCCAGCATCCAGGAAGCCATCAGGCATGTCTGCCAGGGCGCGCGCCAGTGCAGGGTGCTCGGGGCATTCGGAGAAGAATCAGGCTGCGGCTGCGATCGGGCCGATGGCGGCGTCCATGCGTGCATTGCCGACGGCACGTCGACCGGGGGCGGGCATCGGCGCAGAGCCGCTCTTGTCGTCATCGCGTGTTGTTTTCCGGGTGTTGATGGGGTGCTGCAGCCGCCGTTGCGGCGAACTGCTGATTTCCTAGACGAATTCGGATGCACGTTCCCGCAGTTTTCTGTGTCAGCGGCTGTCATATGTGTGCAACTTCTCACGGAGACGATCCTTGTTTCGAACAAGGTTCTTGTTGCCGTGCTGACGCGATTCCCCTCCGCCTCGTCCCGTACCCCGCGTCCCGACGGCGGGCGGCAGGGGGCCTGCAACAAGGGTCTGCGTGGGGGTGGGCAATGGTGCGTGTCGGTGTGCGCAGCACACTGAGCCGCGCAGCAGCTTGCGCGTGCGTACTCTGGATGGCGGCAGCCCCCGTTCTGGCTATGCAGGCCGATGAGCCGGCGGTCGTTCCGGCGCCCCGGGAGCCGTTCGACTTCGACGTCCCGGCGCAGCCGCTGGCCTCGGCGCTGGAACGCTACGCGGTCATCACGGACCAGACCGTCGTGTTCAGCGATGCGCTGGTGGCGGGGCGGATGTCTGCACCGGTCAACGGCCGCTACGCTCCGCAGGCCGCCTTGGCGGCGTTGCTCTCGGGCACCGGCCTGATAGCGGAAGACCCCGGCGGTCGGCTCAAGGGTACTTTCGTGCTCAGGCAGCAGCCGGCTGAGGCCGCCGCTGCTGCACCGGCCAGTTCCGGACTGGACCGCGGCTACGACGGATTGATTCAGGTGCGTGTCTGGGAAGCGCTGTGTGCCGATCCCCGCACAGCGCCCGGCAACTATCGCGCATCGCTGCTCCTGAACATCGACCTGTCGGGCCGACTGACCTCGCCGCGCCTGATCGGTTCGACCGGCGACACGAGGCGCGACCAGGCCATGGTCGCCGCGTTGAATGGCTTGCGGATGGAGCATTCGCCGCCAGCGGAGCTTCGCCAGCCGCTCACGTTGGTCATCCTGCCGAGCGACAGGATGGCGGGCCGAGCCTGTGCGACGGGGGGCGGCTCATGATCGAGAACGTCCTGCCCATGCTGCGAAGCGTCCTGACGCAGCGCTATGAGCAGATCAGGAACAGCCTCGCCATTCAGTTGGGCAGTCCCGAACTGGCGGGCGACACCCTGCACGACATCTGGCTGCGTCTGCAGCGGGACAGCCACGTCGCTGGCCCGATCGCCAATCCGCAGGCCTATCTGGTCCGCATGGGTGTCAATCTCGCCATCGACGTGCGGCGCAGCCAGAGCCGGATGCTGTCGGCCGAAGACGTGCGGGAGCTGATGGACATCGTGCCGGACCCGGCGCCAGGGCCGGCGCGAATCGCCGAATCCCGCTCGGAGCTAGACGCGCTGAAGGCTGTGGTCAACGAGATGCCGGCGCGCCGCCGCGAAATCCTGATCCTCGTGCGATGGGAGCACTGGCCGCAGCGCGAGGTTGCCAAGCGTCTGGGAGTCTCGCTGCGCACGGTGGAGAGCGAACTCAAGGTCGCCCAGGAATATTGCGCGGCCCGCCTGCGGCGGCCATGACAGGCTTCGATGAAGAATTTTCGAGATTTTTCAGCGGGTTTGCGGCTCGGCAAACGTCTAGTAGGCATCGAGGGGGCCGTGCAAGGACTCCCGAGAGCGATTCAATGACAAAACCCGACGATCGCAACAACCTGCCCGATGTGCACAAGGACGCGCAGGCATGGGTGCGCAAGCTCACGTCGGGGCATGTCAGTGCATGGGAAGCACAGGCATTCAAGCGCTGGCGCGATGCCGATACTTCCCATCTGGCGGCCTTCCAGGAGGCGACTCACCAATGGCAGCTGCTGGAGTCGGTGAGCGGCGGCGTGCTGGACACCAACGCGGAAGCAGCGCGCTATCACCACAAGACCCTCCATCAACCCCGCGTCGGGCGACGTGCCTTCCTGGGCGTGGCGGTCGGTGGCGCCGCGGCCGCCGGTATCGCTGCCTATTCGCCGCTGGGGCTGTGGCCCGCCGCCGATCAGTGGGAGGCCGACTACCGCACCGCCGTGGGCGAGCAGCGCGAGCTTGCGCTGGGCGACCGGGTGACCGTGTCGATGAACACCCGCACCAGCCTGCGCCGCGTCAGCGACCACGACCAGCCGGTCGGAGTGGAACTGCTGGAAGGCGAGGCAGCGGTGGAGGTTCGCGCAGACGCGCAGCCCTTCCGCGTGCTGGCAGGTGCAGGAAGGGTCATCGCCGACGTGGCGGGCTTCGAGGTCCGGTACCTCGACGAACGCATCTGCGTCACCTGCCTGCATGGCAAGGTGAGCATCGAGCATCCGGCGGGACGGCGTCAGCTGCAGGCGAGGCAACTGGCGGTGTATGACAGCCGGGCCATCAGCGAGATCGGCGCCGTCGATCCGGACAACCTGTCGCCCTGGCGCCAGGGTGAACTGGTGTTCAAGCAGACGCCACTGCCTGCGGTCCTCGCAGAGATCAATCGCTACCGCCCCGGGCGCGTGATGCTGATGGGTGATGCGATGCGCGCCAAGACCGTCACCGCGCGCATCAAGATCGCCGAGATCGACACCGCATTGCTGCAGATCCAGTACACCTTCGATCTCAGCGTGCGATCGTTTCCCGCCGGCGTGCTTGTGCTGAGTTGAGCTGATTTGCCGTTGGCCAGTCGGGGCCGAAAAAATATGGGGCCTTTTTACTGCGGGTCCGTCGGTTGGTACTCGTCTAGAAAAAACGGTCGCACACGCAACCCCGCGTGCAATCGACCCGGCTTCGACATCTACTTCGGCAGGAACTCTCATGAGCACACGCGGGTGCATCGGCAACGATCGATCAGGACACACGAAGAACATCCTCGCCTGGTCTGCCGAAGGCGACATCAATGCGGGCCGAGGCTCCAAGACCTCCGTGGCCTACACACCGTCCAAGCGCGTCTACGACGCATGGGGCAACGTCAGGCTGTCCTCCGATGTGTTGGGTACGGGCGCGGGCATCGCGACACTGGCGCCGATCCCTGAAAACTTCGTTCAGATTGCTGCGCATGGGGACCAGTTCGATCCCGCTGTGATGTCGAAGCTGTCCGAAGCCGAGCAGCGTGAGCTGCGAAAAGCCTAGTAGTTTTCCGGCCCTCTTCCTTCGCGGTTCCCTGACCATTGAGGAACTACACGGGAGCGGACTTGCCGAGCGTCCTGCCATGGCCGTTCCCAGTCCCTTTTCTGGGCCGATTCATTGCTCGCCGACGGTAGGACCAGCCGGCATCGTGGTGAGTCGACTTGCAGGGGCCTGGCCTTTGGAGAGGCGCAGTTTGATACGGAGGATTCCATGTTGGACGCGAGTACCTGGATCTGTGTAGATGCGTTTGGTAGTGCAGATGGCGAGCAGGTTGGAGAGACTGCCAGGAGTGGCACCTCAGGCATCTTGCTGCGTGACGTGCTCGTAGCGAATTACATCGTCCTGCACCATCGCTTGACTCGGCATCTGGGTTGCCCTGACCTGGCCAGCGAGTGCCTGCACGACGCCTGGTTGCGCCTTGGCGATCTGACGGTCTTCACGTCTATGCGTAGCCCTGAGGCTTACGTCTACCGGACAGCTTGCAACCTCGCGATGGATTGCCTGCGGAGCAGCCGAGCCTGGCAGTACACAAGCGACGCCGATACAGAACTCGAGCGGATCATCGATCTTTCACCCGGCCCCGAACTCATCGCCGAAGCGCGCTCAGACCTTGTTGCAGTTGATCGTGCTATGAATCGCTTGCCGCGACGACATCAGGAGATTTTGTTGGGACTGCGGGTCCATGAAATGACTCGCCAGGAGGTCGCCATCCGCCAAGGGTTGTCGTTGCGTCGGGTGGACAATGCGTTGAGCAAGGCGCTGGAGCATTGCGCCGATTACTTGAACAAGTCCTGCGCTCATTTTGAGCACGTCTCGTAGTACCGAGGGCTGAGGGGGCGCCACTCGATTCGGGGGGGCACCTGTCGCGCGTCAATCTACTTTCGGACTGGAGCGGGTGAAGGGAATCGAACCCTCGTATGAAGCTTGGGAAGCTGCCGTTCTACCATTGAACTACACCCGCGTCTGGCAAGTCGCCGACTGCATGCCTGCGAGCGACGACAGGCGGGAGTATAGATGCATGTCCTTCGACCCAGGAGCCCCAACCGAGCATGAAACTCAAGCCCACTCAATTCGCCCTTCACGTGTTCTTCGCTGCAGCAGCAGGTTCGGCCGCAGCCGGCACGATCGCTTGCGTACCAGTCCACAGCGGCGCAGGGCCGGCCCCCTGGATCCGCAGGATCTCGATCGACGAGCACTCTCGCACCGTCAACATGGACGTCGTGCGCCAGAGGACCAAGGACACGGACACCATGGGCAAGATGCGAGCCGAGTTGCTGAGCATGGATGAGACCCAGGGCGGCGAACCGGTCTACGTCTTCAATGCCATTCCCGCCGCGGGCGATGAAGTCACGAACCTCTTCAAGCTGTTCAAGGCGGGGGAGTGGCGTCTGATAAGTGCCGGGGTGACGTTCGCTGGCAAGGTGCCGGTGCTGCGGGCGGTCGAGCCGGGCATGGTCTTCAATTGCAAGCGGTCAGATATGGGGTAGTCCGGCAGCAGCTGGCGGCGCTCGAAATTTTTTTCGAGCACTGCCTCTTTCGCAGGCATCGCGTTGCAGGCCACGCCAGGCAAGGGTTTCGAGCGATGCGCACACAGTTTTCCACAACGTTGTCCCCGTCAAGAAGGAACAACGTGTCATGGCTGTGTGGTAGGGGCAAGTCAAGAGAGAAATAGGTAGCCCGAGGGTAGGCGCGCGCCGACAGACTTGAAGGCGGGCGCGGAGGAACATGATTCCACCGCACCCCTTGCGGAAAGGAGCGTGAAATGACGTTCGACTTCTTGTTTCGTCCGAATCACACCGCGTACCTCCGGCGCGCGGCGGCACTTCTGGAAGAGGCGCAAATGGCGCGCATCGAGCATCAGGCGGCGGCAGAGCATCACAGCGCCCTGGCACGGATGTACGCCGAACGCGTCAGGCGCCTCGATAACGAGCTCTATCGCCAGCCGCAGGCGGTGGCGCATGGGCTGGTGGCGGAAGGCACCGCGGAAGACCGGCCGCAGCTGTACTCGCTGGACGGAACCCGCAAGCCGGGGCTGACCTCGGCGAGCTGAAGGCAGCGGGGGCCGGGTGTGGGCTCGGTCTGTGTGGCGTCGCGCCCAAAAAAATACCCGCCGAAGCGGGTTCGAGTGACCCTGGTGGGCCGGCTCTAAGCACTGACAGAGAGCTCTTCTTTTATGCGGCCCTGTTGCGTGACAGCATCGGTATGGTCTGTGGTCGCCCCGGACGCCGGTGTCAGCCGGAAACAGGCAGTCGCCGTAGGACACTTATTAAAACGTGAACTATTTGGCAGTTTTGTACAACTGGCAGACCGCTGGCGCTCACCTGATCGGGCCCATCGGTCTGAAGTGTCGGTCCTGTCCGACAAGGCGCCGGGGCATGAGGCCCTAGATTTTGCGGACTCGCTTCGAAGTGCGAGTTCTCTGTGCGTGACAGCACTCAAGAGGTTCAACCCAGCCCTGTGCTGGGTTTTTTTTGTGCGGCGCCTTTCCCCTCAATAAAGCTCGAACCGGAAGGTCGTGGTCTGTGGCTGGCTGAGCAGCGGGGTCGCAATCTCGATCGCGTGCTCCCAGGCTTCCCGCCAGATGCGCGCGTTGGCAAGCTGCGCATCGCTCAACGAACCGGTGCCGAACTCGAGCTGTGTCAACCACGCCCGGTAGCACTTCACGAGGCGCGAAGAAGCGCCGATGCGTTGTTCGAGCAGCCGCAGGAACATGACGCGCACCTCCATCAGATCCCGTATGGAGATGCTCGTGCCCTCCAGCTGGATTGTGTAGGGGTGATCGCGGTGGGGCTTGTGATCGAACATCGGAAGGGCGCGAATGCTAGCGAAGCGCCTGTTGTGCGAAACGGAACCAGGGTTCCGGTTCTTCGCTTTGTCCGCCTGCCTTGTGCATCCGCCGCGGTCGTTGTAGACGACCCGCGCGAAGTCGATCGATCCCTCAGCGCAGGAACACGTGCTGCATGAACTGCCTGATCGGGTACTGGATCACCGCCTGCACCTTCGCCGGCAGCTCCAGCGGCCGCATCAGCATCTTGAGCGTGTTGCCCGGGCTCAGGTTCGTGCGGATGGTGCTGTTCATGTCTGCGCTCAGCTGCTGCACATAGGCCGTGTCGCTGGCGCGGCCGGGCGAGCGCGCCTTCACCACGTGGCGGATCGCGCAGTCGGCGTCCTCGCTCTTGAGTTCGAGCGTGCGGCGGCCGATGGTGCCCATCACGCGGAAGCGGCTCAGCTTTTCCTGCTCGCGGTAGCGGCGGAAGAAGCGGTAGAAGTGCTTGTAGTGGTTGACCTCGTCGGTCGCGATGCGGGTGGCCAGGTCTTGCAGCACGGGCTCGTCGGTGCTTCGGGCCATGGCGCGGTAGTAGGTGGCGGTGCCGGTCTCGACCACGCAGCGGGCGGTCATTTCGAGGGCGCGGGTCGGGGCCAGCAGTTCGACCTTGCAGTAGGTCGCGTATTCCTCAAGGAAGCCTTGGTAGGCGGTGTCCCATTCGAACTCGGGCCACACGTGGCGAACGTAGGCGCGCAGGGCCTTGCCGTGCTGCAGTTCTTCCTGCTCCCAGTGGTTCGACAGCCAATCGGTGACTTCGTCGTCGCCCCGGAAGAAGTCAACCAGGTTCTGCGTGTAGAGGTCGGAGCCGCTTTCTATGAAGGAGGCAGACGTCACCAGGTAGAAGAGATTCTCGTCCGGGCGTACCTTGTCGAGCGCGATGCGCGAGAAATCCAGGTCTTCGATCTGCCAGTGTTGTTCCGCCTCTTGGCTTGCCATGCGAACTCCTTGATCTTTTGTCCGTACAAGTACGGATGGCGCAGACCGTATTTGGTTCTCGTTTTTTGCGCCAAGACACATATTAGCCGTGGAGTCCGGATCGTGCAGTTTTCCCGGTGCGGCCCGATCCGGGCGCGGGCGCCATGGCCAAACCTATAATCGTTTGTTCAAGCAAATCAAGCAGTTAGGCCGGTTCGCCGCAGTGGGTTCGACATGAGGGTCGCCATCGCCGCGCCGCCCTCGACAGAAGACGAATCCAAAGATGAGCCAGCCCACATTCACGGTCGCGGACATCCGCAAGACCTTTCTCGATTTCTTCGCCTCCAAGGGCCACACCGTCGTGGCCTCGAGTTCGCTGGTGCCGGGCAACGACCCGACGCTCATGTTCACCAACTCGGGCATGGTCCAGTTCAAGGACGTGTTCCTCGGCGAAGACAAACGCAACTACGTGCGCGCCGCCTCGGTCCAGGCGTGTCTGCGCGCCGGCGGCAAGCACAACGACCTCGAGAACGTGGGCTACACCGCGCGCCACCACACTTTCTTCGAGATGCTCGGCAACTGGAGCTTCGGCGACTACTTCAAGCGCGAATCGCTCACCTGGGCCTTCGAGCTGCTGACCAAGGTCTACAAGCTGCCGGCCGAGAAGCTCTGGGCCACGGTCTACATCGAGGACGACGAGGCCTACGACATCTGGACCAAGGAAATCGGCCTGCCGCCAGAACGCGTCGTGCGTATCGGCGACAACAAGGGCGGGCGCTACATGTCCGACAACTTCTGGATGATGGCCGACACGGGCCCCTGCGGTCCGTGCTCCGAGATCTTCTACGACCACGGCCCCGAGATCCCCGGCGGCCCGCCCGGCAGCCCCGACGAAGACGGCGACCGCTACATCGAGATCTGGAACAACGTGTTCATGCAGTTCGACATGCAGCCCGACGGCTCGGTCAAGAAACTGCCCGCACCCTGCGTCGACACCGGCATGGGCCTTGAGCGCCTGGCCGCGATCCTGCAGCACGTGCACAGCAACTACGAAATCGACATCTTCGATGCGCTCATCAAGGCCGCCGGCCGCGAGACCGGCACGCAAGACCTGGGCAACAACTCGCTCAAGGTGATCGCCGACCACATCCGCGCCACCTCGTTCCTGGTGGCCGATGGCGTGATCCCGTCGAATGAAGGCCGTGGCTACGTGCAGCGCCGCATCATCCGTCGCGCCATTCGCCATGGCTACAAGCTGGGCCAGAAGAAGCCGTTCTTCCACAAGCTGGTGCCCGACCTCGTGAAGCTGATGGGCGACGCATATCCGAAGCTCGTGGCCGACGAGAAGCGCATCATCGACACGCTGAAGGCCGAGGAAGAACGCTTCTTCGAAACGCTGGCCAACGGCATGGAAATTCTCGACGCGGCCCTGGCCGGCGACGCCAAGGTGCTGCCGGGCGAAGTGGCCTTCAAGCTGCATGACACCTACGGCTTTCCGCTGGACCTGTCGGCCGACGTGTGCCGCGAGCGCGGCGTGAGCGTCGACGAGGCCGGCTTCAACGCCGCCATGGAAAAGCAGAAGGCCGCGGGCCGTGCCGCCGGCAAGTTCAAGATGGACCGCAACGTCGAATACGCCGGCGCGGGCAACACCTTCACCGGCTACGACCACCTCGAGGAAAGCGCCAAGGTCGTCGCGCTGTACTTCGAAGGCGCGGCCGTTCAAGAGCTGAAGGAAGGCCAGAGCGGCATCGTCGTGCTCGACACCACGCCTTTCTATTCGGAAAGCGGCGGTCAGGTCGGCGACCAGGGCGTGCTCGCTGGCGAAGGCGTGCAGTTCGGCGTGGAAGACACGCAGAAGATCAAGGCCGACGTGTTCGGCCACCACGGCACGCAGACCCAAGGCACGCTCAAGGTCGGCGACACGGTCAAGGCTGCGGTCGACACCGCCCGCCGCGCCGCCACCATGCGCAACCACTCGGTCACCCACCTGATGCACAAGGCCCTGCGCGAAGTGCTGGGCGATCACGTGCAGCAGAAGGGCTCGCTGGTCGATGCCGACAAGACGCGCTTCGACTTCGCGCACAACGCGCCCGTCACGCACGCGCAGATCCTCGAGATCGAGAAGCGCGTCAACGCCGAGATCCTCGCCAACGTGGCCACCCAGGCCCGCGTGATGGACATGGAGTCGGCCCAGAAGACCGGCGCGATGATGCTGTTCGGCGAGAAGTACGGCGAAACCGTGCGCGTGCTCGACATCGGCACCAGCCGCGAGCTGTGCGGCGGCACCCACGTGGGCCGCACGGGCGACATCGGCCTCTTCAAGATCGTCAGCGAAGGCGGCGTGGCCGCCGGCGTGCGCCGCATCGAAGCGGTCACGGGCGCCAACGCGCTGTCTTACCTGCAGGACCTCGAATCGACCGTGCACAGCGTGGCCGCCACGCTCAGGTCGCCAGCCGCTGAGCTGCAAGGCCGGCTCACGCAGGTGCTGGAGCAGGTGAGGGCGCTCGAGCGCGAAGTGGGTGCGCTCAAGGGCAAGCTCGCGTCGTCCAAGGGCGACGAGCTCGTGTCGCAGGCCGTGGACGTCAAGGGCATCAAGGTGCTGGCCGCCAAGCTCGACGGCGCCGACGCCAAGACGCTGCGCGACACCATGGACAAGCTGAAGGACAAGCTCAAGACCGCCGCCATCGTGCTGGCCGCCGTCGATGGCGACAAGGTGCAGATCGCGGCCGGCGTCACGGCAGACAGCGTGGGAAAGGTCAAGGCCGGCGAGCTGGTCAACTTCGTGGCCCAGCAGGTCGGCGGCAAGGGCGGCGGCAAGGCTGACATGGCCATGGCCGGCGGCACCAACGCGGCGGGCCTACCGGCCGCGCTGCAATCGGTGCAGGCCTGGGTCGCGGAACGCGCCTGACAGACAGATAAACACACACCCGGAACAAGCACTCCACCCATGCCAGACGCAATCCCCGGCGAAGTGCTTGTGATGGGGGCAGGCACCATCGGGTGCTTCATAGGCGGCAGCCTGGCTGCGGCCGGTGTGCCCGTTACTTTCGTCGGCCGTCCACGCGTGCTCGAAAAGCTCGCGAAGCACGGCCTGGCGCTCACCGACATGGACGGGGCAACGCACAAGCTGCCCGCTGAAAAGCTGCGCTTGTGCGAGCAGGTTCCCGTGGGCGCACGGCCGTCGCTGGTGCTCCTGTGCGTGAAGAGCGGCGCCACGGCTGCGGCGGCGGGCGAGTTGGCTTTTGCGCTGCCTGCGGGCACCACGGTGGTCTCGCTGCAGAACGGCATTTCCAACTGCGCGGCTGCATCGCAGACCGGCCCCTCGCTCAACGTGCGGGCCGGCATGGTGCCGTACAACGTGGCCGAGATCGGCCCCGGCGCCTTCCATCGCGGCACCCCCGGCCGGCTGGCCGCGGAAGACGATGCGGCGCTGCGCCCATGGCTGCCAGTGTTCGAGCGTGCCGGCGTGCCGCTCGAACTGCATGCCGACCTGCTGCCCGTGCAGTGGGGCAAGCTGATGCTCAACCTCAACAACCCCGTGAACGCGCTCTCGGGTCTGCCCCTGCGCGAAGAGCTGATGCTGCGCGGCTACCGCCGCTGCTTCGCCTCGCTGATCGATGAGGCACTGGGCATCCTCACCGTCGCGGGCATCGCGCCGGCGCAGGTCGCCGCCGTTCCGGCGCACCGGCTGGTCAGCCTGCTGCGCCTGCCCGACTGGCTGTTTCGCATCATCGCGGGGCGCATGCTGCGCATCGATGCCAAGGCCCGCTCCAGCATGGCCGATGACCTCGCGCTGGGCCGCCGCACCGAGATCGACGCGCTCAGTGGCGAGGTCGTGCGCCTTGCGCAGGAGCATGGCCTGAGCGCACCGCGCAACGCCCGCATGGTCGCGCTGCTCGATGCCTGGCCGCAACAGCCCAGGCGCTGGACGGCACGGCAATTGCAGGATGCGCTGGGCCTGTAGCGCTTAGCCTGTACCCTCGGCTGCGTCACGGCAGCTTTCAAAGGGTTGTTCTCATGCAGGTCTTGATTCTCGGCAGCGGTGTCATCGGCACCTCGGTGGCGTATTACCTGGCGCGCGCCGGGCACGAGGTGACGGTGCTGGAGCGCCAGCCGGCGCCCGCGCTTGAAACCAGCTTCGGCAATGCGGGCGAAGTGTCGCCCGGCTACTCGGCGCCGTGGGCCGGGCCCGGCGTGCCGGTCAAGGCCATCAAGTGGATGCTCATGCAGCACAGCCCCTTGGTCATCAAGCCCATGCTCGATCCGGCCATGTGGCGCTGGGGCCTGTCGATGCTGCGCAACTGCACTCAGGCGCGCTACGAGATCAACAAGGGCCGCATGGTGCGGCTCGCCGAATACAGCCGCGATTGCCTGAAGGCCCTGCGCGCCGACACCGGCATTGCCTACGACGAGCGCATGCAGGGCACGCTGCAACTCTTTCGCACACAGCAGCAGCTCGACGGCACCTCGAAAGACGTTGAAGTGCTCAAGGCTTCCGGCGTGCCGTACCAGGTGCTCGACCGTGAAGGCTGCGTGCAGTACGAGCCCGCGCTCGCGGCCGTGAAAGACAAGTTCGTCGGCGGCCTGCGCCTGCCCGGCGACGAGACCGGCGACTGCTTCAAGTTCACGCAGGCGCTGGCCAAGCTGGCAGAGGCCGAGGGCGTGAAGTTCAGGTTTGGCATCAACATCCAGGCCATCGAGCACGATGCGGCCAAGGGTGTGACGGCCGTGCGCACCGATGCCGGCAACTTCACCGCCGAGCGCTACGTGGTCGCGCTCGGCAGCTATTCGCCTGCTCTGGTCAGGCCGCTGGGCATTCGCCTGCCGGTGTATCCGGTCAAGGGCTTCTCGATCACCGTGCCCATCACCGACGCTGGCGGCGCGCCCGAATCGACGGTGATGGACGAGACCTTCAAGGTGGCGGTCACGCGCCTCGGCGACCGCATCCGCGTGGGCGGCACCGCGCAGCTTTCGGGCTTCGACCTGCAGCTCAATGAGCGCCGACGCGACACGCTCGAACACGTCGTGACCGACCTGTTCCCCAAGGGCGGCAATGTGCGCGACGCCTCCTTCTGGACCGGCCTGCGCCCCATGACGCCCGACGGTACGCCGGTGATCGGCGCCACCCGCGTTCCCAATCTGATGCTCAGCACTGGCCACGGCACCCTCGGCTGGACCATGGCCGCCGGCACCGGCCGCGTGATGGCCGACCTGATCGCGGGCAAGGCGCCCGAGATCGACATGGAAGGCCTCACCGTGGCGCGATACGGCGGCTGAAGAGCCCGAAGCTCCCACCCCGCAGGGCGGCCCGAAAAGGCCGCCCTGTTTTCGTTGGGTCACAAAAACCAGGGTTTCTACTTAGTCACGAAGTTGTCTTCCTCGGTATTCTCACGGCGTTCCATTAATAAATCGCTGTTTCTTTAGTGAAACAAAACCACGATCACACGGACCCGATGAAACAGACACGCCGCCATGCCATCGCCGCTGCCATTTCCCTGGCCGCCGCTTGCGCCACCGGACTCGCCTGGGCAGACAGCTACCCGAGCAAGCCGATCACGTTGGTCGTTGCTTATCCGGCCGGTGGCGACACCGACGCGCTGGCGCGGCTCTTCGCCGAAAAGCTCTCGACGCGCGTCGGCCAGCCCGTGGTGGTCGACAACCGCCCCGGCGCCAGCGGCATCATCGGCAGCGCCTACGTGTCGAAGGCAGCGCCCGACGGCTACACGCTGCTGCTCGCGCCCAGCACCTTCTCCATCGCGCAACTGGTGCTCAAGACCAACGGCTCGTCGGGCTACGACGTGCTGAACGGCTTCACGCCCATCGTGCAGACGGGCAGCCAGCCGCTGTTCCTGGTGGCAAGCGGTGGCAGCGGCCTTGCCGGGTTGAAGGACGCCGTGGCCGCCGCGAAGGGCGGCAAGTCGCTGAGCTACGCGAGCCCGGGCAGCGGCTCGCCGATGCACATCCTCGGCGAGATGTTCGCCCGCGCCTCGGGCACGAGCCTCGCGCACGTGCCGTACAAGGGCGTGGCGCCCGCCGTCAACGACGTGCTCGGCGGCCATGTGCCCGTTACCTTCATCACGCTAGGCCCGGTGTCGCCGTATTTCGCCAACGGCAAGCTGCGTCCGCTGGCCGTGGCCTCGGCCCAGCGCTCGCCACTCGCGCCCAACGTGCCGACGCTCGCCGAGCAGGGCTACAAGGACGTCGAGGTGACGGCCTGGAACGGCCTCTGGGGCCCGCGCAACCTCCCGCCCGAGATCGTGAAGACGCTCAACGGCCATTTCAACGAGATCCTGAAGATGCCCGAGATCGTTGCGCGCATGGCGGTGCTCGGAACCACGCCCGTGGGCGGCGATGCCGACGTGCTCGGCAAGACCAATGCCGCCGACTACACGCGCTTCGGCAAGGTCATCAAGGAGCTCGGCATCCAGGCCGACTGATCCACGCAGCTCATTCCCATGACCGAACTCAAAGCCATTCCCGATCCATCGAGCCTGCAGGCGCTGCTGGCCGAACTGCCGGCCAACCTACTGAACGGTCGCCGCATCCTCGTGACCGGCGGTGCGCGCGGCCTGGGCCTTGCCTTCGCGCAGTGCATCGCCGCGGCGGGCGCGAGCGTGGTGCTGGCAGACATTCTGGGCGAGCTGGCCGAGATCGAGGCGAAGGCGCTGCGCGAAGCGGGCCGCACCGCACACGCGCTGGCTGTAGACCTCTCGAACCCCGGCTCCATCGTGGCCTGCGCCGACGAAGCGATCCGTCTGCTCGGCGGCCTCGACGGCCTCGTCAACAACGCCGCCATCACCAACTCGGGCGGCCGCGACGCGCACCAGCTCGAAATCGACATGTGGGACCGCGTGATGAACGTCAACGTGCGCGGCAGCTGGCTCATGGGCCGCGCCTGCCGCAGCGCGCTGGCCGAAAGCGGCCGCGGCGCCATCGTCAACCTCGCGTCCGACACGGCGCTGTGGGGCGCGCCCAACCTGCTGGCCTACGCATCGAGCAAGGGCGCCGTCATCTCCATGACGCGCTCGCTGGCGCGCGAGTGGGGCGACGACAACATCACCGTCAACGCCGTGGCGCCCGGCCTCACGCTGGTCGAAGCCACCGAATACGTGCCGATGGCGCGCCACCAGAAGTACCTCGAAGGCCGCGCCATCCCGCGCGAGCAGCAAGCCGCCGACGTGTGCGGCGCGACCCTGTTCCTGCTTTCCAGCCTCGCGCGCTTCGTGACGGGCCAGCTGCTGGCCGTCAACGGCGGCTTTGCGATGCACTGAATTTTTCCGACCAAGGAGTACACCCGATGAGCGATCTGTCCGAACAGCAGAAGATCAACGAAGCCGGCACCAACAGCCTGGCGCAGCCCGAAGGCAGCAGCCTCGCGGAGTGGATGAACACCCGCATCGCGCGCTACGAAACCCGCAAGTACGACTGGGACGCGCTGAAGTTCCAGTCCGACTTCGACCCCAAGTTCCGCCGCGCGCAGATGCGCTACGTGGGCACGGGCGGCACAGGCGTCGCGAAAGACGTCAACACCGTGCCCGCCGAGCACTTCACCTTCTCCACCATGGTGATTCCCGCCGGCCACGAAGGCCCGCCGCACCTGCACACCGACGTGGAAGAAGTGTTCTTCCTGATCCGTGGCAAGCTCAAGGTGGTGATCGAGAAAGACGGCGAGCGCTTCGAGACCATCATGACTGACCGCGACCTGATCTCGGTGCCTCCCGGCGTGTACCGCGAAGAGATCAACATCGGCGACGAAGACGCGCTGATGTGCGTGATGCTCGGCGCGAAGAAGCCGGTGACACCCACCTATCCGGCCGATCACCCGCTGGCCAAGATCAAGCGCTGAGCGAGCAAGCCATGAACGACGCCATCGTTACCGACGCGCTGACGCTGCCGGCCTCCGAGCTGGCGCGGCTCGGCACCAGCTTTCCGGCCCGCAGCGTTGCGGTCGGCGGCGGTGCAGTGGTGTCGGTGCGCGAATGCGGCCAAGGCCCGGTTGTCGTGTGCCTGCATGGCATCGGTTCGGGCGCTGCGTCGTGGATCGACACCGCCGCGCTGCTGGCGCCGCAAGCCCGCGTGATCGCATGGGACGCTCCGGGCTATGGCGAATCGACGCCGCTCGAAGCCGCCGCACCGACTGCCGCCGACTACGCAACACGCCTGAGCGCCTTGCTCGATGCGCTGGCCATCGACTCGTGCGTGCTGGTCGGCCATTCGCTCGGCGCGATCACCGCCGCCTCGGCCGCACGCACCGATTCGCGCATCCGCCGCCTCGTGCTCGTCAGCCCGGCCATCGGCTACGGCACCCCGTCCCGTGCGGAGGCTCGCGCCAAGGTGCGCACCGAACGCCTCGCCACGCTCGACGAACTCGGCATCGCCGGCATGGCCGCGAAGCGCGCCGGCCGGCTCGTCTCCGACAAGGCCAGCGACCACGCCCGCCAATGGGTGCGATGGAACATGGCCCGCCTGAACGACCGCGGCTACCGCCAGGCCGTCGAGCTGCTGTGCAACGCCGACCTGCTGGCCGACCTGCCACCGCCCATGCCCGTGCGCGTGGCCTGCGGCGCGCTTGATGTGGTCACGCCGCCGGCCGCCTGCGAAGAAGTCGCGCGCCAGTGCGGCGTGCCGCTCGAATTGGTGGACGATGCGGGCCACGCTGGCTATGTGGAGCAACCGCAGGCCGTCGCCGCACTGCTGCGCGAATCGCTCGCCGGCTGACCGCAACACAAACACAAGACATCCAAGGAAGGAAAAAGAGGCATGGCCAACAACGACAACGAGACGATGGAAGAGGGCGCCGACCGCTACAACGTGCCCGCACTGGAGCGCGGCCTGCGCGTGCTGTGCGAGTTCAGCCGCGAAAGCCGCACGCTCTCCGCCCCCGAACTGGCCCGCCGCTTCGACCTGCCGCGCTCCACCGTTTTCCGCCTGCTCACCACGCTGGAGAACATGGGCTTTCTCGAACGCGCCGAGGGCGGGCGCGACTACCGCCTGGGCCTGGCCGTGCTGCGCCTGGGCTTCGAATACCTCGCCTCGCTGGAGCTCACGCAACTGGGAACGCCGCTGCTCAACCGCCTGTGCGACGAACTGCGCACGCCCTGCAACCTGGTGGTGCGCGATGGCCGCTCCATCGTCTACGTCGCCAAGGTTGCACCGCCCACGCCGTTTGCCAGCTCGGTCACCGTGGGCACGCGCCTGCCGGCCCATGCCACCGTGCTCGGCCGCATCCTGCTCGAAGACCTCACGCTGCCGCAGCTGCGCGCGCTCTACCCTGAAGACAGGCTCGAAACCTTCTCGCCGAGCACGCCCAAGACCGTGAACGAACTCTTCGACATGGTGCAGGCCGACCGCCAGCGCGGCTATGTGCTGGGCGAGGGCTTCTTCGAATCGAACATCTCCAGCATCGCCGCGCCGGTGCGCGATCACAGCGGCCACATCGTGGCGGCGCTGGGCGCCACCATCACCTCGGGCCACATCGAGGAAAGCCGTATGGACGAGATGGTGCAGCGCGTGCGCGGTACGGCCGACGAGATCTCGGGGCTGCTCAACTACTCCCCAGCGCGCGCCGCCAAGGTGGTACCGCTTCGCAGCGCATGACGGTCATGGCACAGCAGGCTTCCTCCTCCTCCTTTTTTGCAGCCAAGGCGCTGGCCGGGCGCGTGGCCGTGGTCACGGGCGGTTCGTCGGGCATTGGCCTCGCGACCGTCGAGCTGCTGCTCGGCTGCGGCGCATCGGTCGCGCTGTGCGGCCGCAATGCCGAGCGGCTCGACGACGCAGTGACTGGCCTGCACGCGAAGTACCCGAACGCCAGGCTCTTCGCCCAGTCGTGCGACGTGCTCGACGGTGCCTCGGTCCGCTCCTTCGCCGCCGCCAGTGAAGCCGCGCTCGGCCCGGCCTCGATGTTGGTCAACAACGCGGGGCAGGGCCGCGTTTCCACCTTCGCCGACACCGACGACGCGGCCTGGACCGAAGAGCTCAACCTGAAGTTCTTTTCCGTCATCAACCCCACGCGCGCCTTCCTGCCGCAGCTTGCAGCGCAGCGCACGGTGCTGGGCGATGCCTCCATCGTCTGCGCCAATTCGCTGCTGGCGCGCCAGCCCGAGCCGCACATGGTCGCCACCTCGGCCGCGCGCGCTGGCCTGCTGAACCTCGTGCGCTCCATGGCCACCGAATTCGCGCCGCAGGGCGTGCGCGTCAACGGCATCCTGATCGGCCTCGTCGAGTCGGGCCAGTGGCGCCGCCGCTTCGAAGCGCGCGAAGACAAGTCGCAAGACTGGGCCGCCTGGAGCGGCCAGCTCGCGAAGAACAAACACATCCCGCTGGGTCGCCTGGGGCTTCCGACCGAAGCCGCGCGCGCGATTCTTTTCCTCGCTTCGCCCCTCGCGTCGTACACGACGGGCAGCCACATCGACATTTCCGGAGGCCTCTCGCGCCATGCATAACCCCACGAACAACAACACAGTCACCGTCGGCGCAGTCGTCGCTGCCTTCCTCGAGCAGTGCGGCGTCAAGGCGGCCTTCGGCGTGATCTCGATCCACAACATGCCGATCCTCGACGCCTTCGCGCAACGCGGCGCGATCCGCTTCGTGCCCGCGCGCGGCGAGGCCGGTGCCGGCAACATGGCCGATGCGTACGCCCGTTCGACCGCCAGCCTGGGCGTGTGCCTCACCAGTACCGGTCCGGCCGCCGGCAACATCGCGGGCAGCATGGTCGAGGCGCTGACCGCCGGCGCGCCGCTGCTGCACATCACCGGGCAGATCGAGACGCCGTACCTCGACAAGGGCATGTCGTACATCCACGAGGCGCCCGACCAGCTCACCATGCTCAAGGCCGTGTCGAAGGCGGCCCTGCGCGTGCGCAGCGTCGAGACGGTGCTCGGCACGCTCAAGCGCGCGGTGCAGATCGCGATGACGGCGCCAACCGGCCCAGTCAGCGTGGAGATTCCGATCGACATCCAGTCCGCGCTGACGACCATGCCGGCCGACCTGTCGCCGCTGCCCATCGAACGGCCCGTGCCCTCGGCTGCCTCGCTCGACGCACTGGCTGCGCGGCTCGCGACAGCGAAGCGCCCGATGCTGTGGGTCGGCGGTGGCGCGCGCCACGCCCGTGCGGCCATCCAGCGCCTGCAGAAGCTCGGCTTCGGCGTGGTCACCACCACGCAGGGCCGTGGCACGGTGCCCGAAGACGATGCTGGCTCGCTCGGCTCGTACAACATCCACAAGCCGGTCGAGGCGCTGTATCAGCGTTGCGACGCGATGCTGGTCGTCGGCTCGCGCCTGCGCGGCAACGAAACGCTCAAGTACGAACTGAAGCTGCCGCGACCGCTGATGCGCATCGACGCCGATGCGGCCGCCGAAGGCCGGGGCTATGCCACCGACCTGTTCGTGTGCGGTGACTCCGCGCTGGCCCTCGAAGGCCTGGCCAACCGCCTCGAAGCCGCAAAGTACAAGGCCGACCCCGAACTGCTCGCCGACCTGCGCGCCGCGCACGAGCAGGCCGTGGCCTCGCTCACCGACGGCCTCGGCCCGTATGCCGAGCTTGTGAAGGCGCTGCAATCTGCCGCCGGCCGCAACTTCAACTGGGTGCGCGATGTCACGGTGTCGAACAGCACCTGGGGCAACCGCGAGCTGCGCATCTTCGAACCCAGCGCCGGCGTGCACGCCACGGGCGGCGGCATCGGGCAGGGCATGCCCATGGCCATCGGCGCGGCCATTGGCGCGGCCGAAACGGCCTCGGGCCGCAAGACCTTCTGCCTGGCCGGCGACGGCGGTTTCATCCTGAACCTCGGCGAGCTCGCAACCGCCGTGCAAGAGCAGGCCGACATGGTCATCGTGCTCATGAACGACAAGGGCTATGGCGTCATCAAGAACATCCAGGACGCGCAGTACGGCGGCCGCCGCTGCTATGCCGACCTGCACACGCCCGACTACGCGCTGCTGTGCAAGTCGCTGTCGCTGCCGCACACCCGCGTGCAGCGCATGGACGAGCTGAAGGCGAAGCTGGGCGAGGCGCTGGCGAAGAAGGGCCCGTTCCTGCTGGAGATTGACATGCTCTCCATCGGCGATTTCAAGAGCGCTTTTGCTGGTCCGCCGACCAACACCGTGACGCAGATTCCGGCGCTCGGCAAGGCTGCTGCCGCTTCGGTGGAGTGAAGGACGTGAGCGCGTTGCCCGCATTGCGTATTGCTCTCGTAGGCTGCGGTGCCATCGGCACCTCGGTGCTCGAACTGCTCAAGGGCGATGCCGCCCTGGCTGTGGTTGCCATCGTCGTGCCCGCCGAAGGCGTGGCAGCGGCGCAGAAGGTTGCGCCGGGCGTGCGGGTTGCCAGCAGCGTGCCTGCCGATGGCATCGACCTCGTGGTCGAGACGGCCGGCCATGCCGCCATCGAAGAGCATGTGCTGCCCGCGCTGGCACGCGGCACGCCCTGCGTGGTCGCTTCGGTCGGCGCATTGTCGGCAGCAGGCTTCGCCGAAAAGCTCGAAGCCGCAGCCATCGCCGGCAAGACGCAGGTGCAGCTGATTCCCGGCGCCATCGGCGCCATCGATGCACTCGCCGCAGCCCGCATCGGTGGCCTCGACAGCGTGCGCTACACCGGCCGCAAGCCGCCGCAGGCATGGAAGCGCACGCCGGCAGAGCAGGGCCGCGACCTCGATGCGCTGGTGCAGCCCACCGTGATCTTCGAAGGCAGCGCGCGCGAAGCGGCCTTGCTCTATCCGAAGAACGCCAACGTCGCAGCCACCGTCTCGCTCGCGGGGCTCGGGCTCGACAAGACACTGGTGCGGCTGATTGCCGACCCCACCACCACCGAGAACGTGCACACCGTCGAAGCCGAAGGCGCCTTCGGCAGCTTCGAGCTGACCATGCGCAACAAGCCGCTCGCGGCCAACCCCAAGACATCCGCGCTCACCGTGTACAGCGCCGTGCGTGCGCTGCGCAACCGCGTCGCGGCGCTCGCCATCTGAGTCACCCTATGATTTCTTCCGAACTCCTTCCGATCTGCATTGCCGGCGAATGGCGCCTGGGCGGCGGCGACGTCTACGAAAGCCTGTACCCCGCAACGGGCGAACCCATCGCACGCCTGAAGGCCGCGAGCCTCGCCGACGTCGAGGAGGCCATCACCCGTGCCGACCACGCGTTCCGCACCAGCGGCTGGGCCCAGCGCCTGCCGCACGAGCGCGCCGCCGTGCTGCACCGCGTGGCGCAGCTGATCCGCGAAGAGAGCGAATCGCTCGCGCAGAAGCAGCGCCTGGACAACGGCAAGCCGATCAACGAAACACGCAACCTCGTGGCCAGCGCTGCGGGCACCTTCCAGTTCTTCGCTGCCGCACTGGAAACGCTGGAAGAAACCATCACGCCGTCGCGCGGCGCCTTCGTCACGATGAGCGTGCACGAGCCCATGGGCGTGGTCGCGGCCATCACGCCGTGGAACTCGCCGATTGCGAGCGAGGCGCAGAAGCTCGCGCCCGCGCTGGCTGCAGGCAACGCGGTGGTCGTCAAGCCCGCCGAAGTCACCCCACTGATGGCGCTGGAGCTGGCGCGCATCTGCGAGCAGGCGGGCGTGCCGAAGGGCATCGTCAGCGTGCTGCCAGGCAAGGGCTCGGTGATTGGCGACGCGATCACCAAGCATCCGCTGGTCAAGCGCGTTTCGTTCACCGGCGGCACCACCACCGGCAAGCACATCGCGCACATCGCGGCCGACAAGATGATGCCGGTGTCGCTCGAGCTCGGCGGCAAGTCGCCGACCATGGTGCTCGACGACGCGGACCTCGACCATGCGGTGAGCGGTGTGCTGTACGGCATCTTCAGTTCGTCGGGCGAGTCGTGCATTGCGGGCTCGCGGTTGTTCGTGGCGCGTGGCATCTACGACGAGTTCCTCACGCGCCTGGCCGAAGGCGCCAATGCCCTGCGCGTGGGCGACCCAGCTTCGGAGCGCACTCAGATGGGCCCGCTCATTACGTCGAAGCACCGCGAAGGCATCGAGCGCTACGTGGACCTCGGCGTGTCCGAAGGCGGCAGGATTCGCACGGGCGGCGTACGCCCGCATGGTGATGGCTATGACCGGGGCTACTTCTACAAGCCGACCATCATCGAAGGCCTGGACAACAGCGCCCGCATCAGCCAGGAAGAAATCTTCGGCCCGGTGCTGGTCGCCATGCCTTTCGACAACGAGGAAGAGCTGATCGCGCAGGCCAACGACAGCATCTACGCATTGGCTGCCGGCGTGTGGAGCCGCGACTTCAAGCGCGCCTGGAAGCTCGGCCGCGCCGTGCAGGCCGGCACGGTCTGGGTCAACACCTACAAGCAGTTCTCCGTGTCCACGCCCTTCGGCGGCTGGCGCGACAGCGGCCTGGGCCGCGAGAAGGGCCGCGAAGGCATCTTCCAGTACATGGAGCAGAAGAGCATGTACTGGGGCACCAACGAACAACCGCTCCCGTGGGCGAACTGAAGAGGAGCACACGATGAGCGTACTTGGCATCGACCAGATCACCTACGGCGCGGACGACCTGCCCGCATGCCGCCAGTTCTTCGAGGACTGGGGCCTCGCACTCAAGTCGGAAGCCGCCGACGAACTCGTCTTCGAATGCCTCAACGGCTGCAAGGTAGTCGTCGCGGCGTTGGACAAGCCGGGCCTGCCGCCCGCGATGGAAGAGGGCCCGACGCTGCGCGAAGTGGTGTGGGGCGTGGACAGCGATGCGGATCTCGACCGCTACGCCGCCGCCATCGCGCAAGACCCGGCCTTCTTCGACAGCACGATCGACGGCGCACGCCGCATCGGCTGCATCGACCCCAATGGCCTGGCCGTGCGCCTGCAGGTCAGCCGCAGGCGCGCGGTGGAAGTCGATTGCGCCGCCATGAACACCTGGAATGCCAAGCCGCGCATCAACCAGGCCGCACCGATCTACGAACGTGCGACACCCATCGAAGTCGGCCACGTCGTGTTCTTCGTGAGCGACGTGAAGGTCACCAGCGCGTTCTACGCACAGCGCTTCGGCTTCGTGGCGTCCGACAGCTACCCGAACCGCGGCGCCTTCATGCGCTGCGCAGCAGAGGGCGGCCACCACGACCTGTTCCTGCTGCAGATCCCCTCGGGCAAGCGCGGGCTGAACCATGTGGCCTTCACCGTGCGCGATATCCACGAGGTGTTCGGCGGCGGCCTGCACTTCTCGCGCCGCGGCTGGGAAACGCAACTGGGCCCGGGCCGCCACCCGGTGTCGTCCGCGTACTTCTGGTACTTCAAGAACCCGGCGGGCGGCCTCATCGAGTACTACGCCGATGAAGACCAGCTTACGGCCGAATGGCAGCCGCGCGAGTTCGAGCCGGGCCCGACGGTGTTCGCCGAATGGGCGGTGGATGGGGGCCTCGATGGCAACACGCGCCGCCAGAAGAACGCGGAAGGCCCGAAGGGCGCTTTCCTGACCGAAAAGAAATGAATCCCCTGATTCCCTCGACCCTCATGCAACGACGTTTCTCCTTCTCCGTTCTGTTCGCCGCGCTGGCAGCTTTCACGCTCGCCGCCCCCGTGCACGCGCAGCAGAGCGAGGCCCAGAAGCAGCTCGCCAGCGAGCGCTTCACCATCATTTCGCCGTTCCCGCCCGGCGGCCCGGTCGACATGCTGGCCCGCGTGCTTTCCGATGGTCTTGCCAAGCGCTATGGACAGGCGGCAGTGGTCGACAACCAGGTGGGCGCGGCCGGCAACATCGGCATGGAGAAGGTCAAGCGCGCCAAGGGCGACGGCCACACGCTGTTGGTGATCCCGGCGGGCAACGTCACCATCAACCCGACGCTGATGCCCAATTTCCCGTTCGACATGGCGAAGGACTTCGTGCCGATCACCATGCTGGCCAAGGCGCCCAATGTGCTGGTGGCGTCGCCCGCATCGGGCATCAAGAGTGCGAAGGATCTGGTGGCGCAGGCCAAGGCCAAGCCCGGCACGCTGTCTTATGCCTCGCCCGGCGTGGGCAGCGGCTTGCACCTGGCGGGCGAACTGTTCAAGCAGCAGGCCGGCATCGACATGCTGCACGTGCCCTACAAGGGCACGCCGCCCGCGCTCAACGACGTGCTCGGCGGCTCGGTGCCGCTGATGTTCAGCAACCTGCCCGCGACGCTGCCTTTCCTGAAGCAGGGCAAGTTGGTCGCCATCGGCATCACGGAGGCCAAGCGCAGCCCCGCCGCACCCGACATCCCGACGCTGGCGGAGCAGGGCATCCAGGGCGTGACCGTGACCTCGTGGTACGGCCTCATGGCGCCCAAGGGCACGCCGCCCGCCGTGGTCGAGCAACTGGCGAAGGACGCGGCCGAGATCCTGTCGCAGCCCGATGTGCGCGAGCGCCTGAAAGTGCAGGGCATGACCGACGCGGCCATGAAGCCCGCCGAGTTCGCTGCCTACATCCGCGATGAGACGGCCACGTGGGCCAGGATCATCAAGGCCCGCAACATCGTTGCCGAGTAAGCCGGCCGCACGCGCAAGGAAGCTCCCATGAAGACAAGCGAATCCACCATCGGCATCGTCGGCGCCGGCATCGGCGGCCTCGTGGCTGCCATTGCGCTGCGGCGCGCGGGCCACGACGTGATCGTGTTCGAGCAGGCCAAGCAGTTCGCCCGCGTCGGCGCAGACATCAACCTCACGCCCAATGCCGTGCGCGCGCTCGACGGCCTCGGCGTGGGCGAGGCGGCCCGCGTGACGGCGGCGCGCCCGTCGCACCGCATCAGCCGCACCTACGACACGGGCGAAGAGACCTCGCGCCTGGAAATGGCCGACTCGGCCGAGCAGCGCTATGGCGCGCCGCAGCTCACTATCCACCGCGCCGACCTGCTGGCCGCGCTGGCAGACATGTTCCCGGCGGAGCAGGTCGCGCTCGGCAAGCGCGCGGAAAGCATCGCGGCGGACGACAAGGGCGTGAGCATCTCGTTCACCGACGGCACCAGCGCCCGCGTCGGCGCGCTGATCGGCGCCGACGGCATCCACTCGTGCGTGCGCACCGCGATGTTCGGCGCGGAGAGCCCGCGCTTCACCGGCATCGTGGCGTACCGCGCCGTGGTGCCTGCAGAGCGCGTGGCCGGCGTGCCCAACCTCGGCGCCTTCACCAAGTGGTGGGGCCCCAACCCGCAGAGCCAGATCGTCACGTTCCCGCTCAACCGCGGCAAGGACATCTTCATCTTCGCCACCACGCCGCAGGACACCTGGCACCTCGAATCGTGGACCGCGCCGGGCAGCGTCGACGAGCTGCGCGAGCAGTACGTGGCCTACCACCCCGAGGCGCGCGCCTTGCTCGACGCCTGCGACACGGTGCTGAAGACCGCGCTGTACGAGCGCGACCCGATGCCCGCCTGGGCGCAAGGCCGCATGGCGCTGCTGGGCGATGCCGCGCACCCGATGCTGCCCTTCATGGCACAGGGCGCGGGCATGGCCATCGAAGACGCGGTGGTGCTTTCGCGTCACCTCGAAGGCGTGGCCATGGCCGACATTCCCGCTGCGCTGCAAGGCTTCGAGAAGGCGCGCATCGAACGCGCCGGCCAGGTGCAGCTCGGCTCGCGCGGCAACAACTGGCTGCGCGAAGGCGGCAATGCCGACTGGGTCTACGGTTACGACGCCTGGACCGCGCCGCTCGCAACCCCGGCCATGGCCGCCGCCTGATTCATTTCACCTCGCTTCACCTCACCCCACGGAGGCTCACGATGCAACCCCAAGACCGATACCTGCAACCGCACCAGGCGCGCCAGCGCCCCGCGACCACCTACGAAGACCTGCTGGGCGATGTGATCGAGCGCGCCTTCGGCGATGGCATCCATGACCTCGCCGGGCTTGTGCAGCGGCTCAACGACAGCGGCCTCGCCACGCCGGGCGGCCAACAGTGGACCGAGGCGCTGTACCGCAAGGAAATGGCCGCGCTGGCCGCCTGAGGAGACCCCACCATGACCATCGCCATCCAACCCGTTCCCGCCGATCCGGTCGATCATCTTCTGGAGATCGGCCTGAAGGACCTCTGGTATCCGATCTGCCCCTCGCACTTCATCAAGGAGAACCCCATCTCCCTGCGCCGCCTCGGCCGCAAGATCGCGCTGTGGCGCGACGGCGAAGGCGTGCTGCATGCGCTGGAAGACCGCTGCCCGCATCGCGGCGCGCCACTGTCGCAGGGCGTGGTGCTGGGCGACAGGCTCTCGTGTCCGTATCACGGCGTTGAGGTGCGGCATGACGGCGTCGTCACGCGCGTGCCCGGCAGCCCCGGCTGCAAGCTCGAAGGCTCCAAGGCCACGCGGGCCTTCCACGTGCAGGAGCGCGCGGGCGCGGTGTTTCTCTACAACTCGAAAGAGCCAGTCGACATTCCGCCGCCGCTGCTGCTGCCCGAGCAACTGACCGACGACGCCGAGTATTCGAGCTTCCTCTGCTACACCGAGTGGAAGGGCGACTACCGCTACGTGCTCGACAACGTGATGGACCCGATGCACGGCACCTACCTGCACAAGCAGTCGCATTCGATGGCCGAGGGCGATTCGAGCGCGAAGTTCGGCATTCGCCCGACCGACATCGGCTTCGTGTTCGAGAAGGAAGGCCAGCGCAACGTCAACTTCGACTGGACCGAGTGGGCCGACACCGGCATCCACTGGATGCGCCTCGAGATTCCGTACCCCAAGACCGGTGGCCCCGGCGGCAACTTCATCATCATCGGCGCGTTCTCGCCGATCGTGAAGGGCATGACGGCCACCTTCTTCTGGCGCGTGCGCAAGCTGCAGCCGGGCTGGCAGCGCGACACCTGGCGCTTTCTCTACAAGAACCGGCTGGAAGCGCGCCACTGGCACGTGCTGGAGCAAGACCGCGTGATGCTCGAAGAGATGGAAGCCGACGCCAACCAGCACGAGAACCTGTACCAGCACGACCTTGGCATCGTTCGCCTGCGCCGCCACATGCGCAATCTGGCGCAGGCTCAGCTGGCGGAAGCCGCAACAGCCTGATCGGGAGCGAGCTTCGCCATGTCTTCCCCAACGCTGAACGCCCTCGTGCACACCATGCGCTACGAGGCCGACGGCATCGTGAGCGTCGAGTTCAGGCCGGCCACGCCAGCCGTGGATTTCCCTGCCTTCGAGGCCGGCTCCCACATCGACCTGCACCTGCCCAACGGGCTGGTGCGCAGCTACTCGCTGTGCAACCCTTCGAGCGACCGCCAGCGCTACGTGGTGGGCGTGCTCAACGACCGCAAGAGTCGCGGCGGCTCGCGCTACGTGCACCAGCAGCTGCGCGTGGGCATGACGCTGCCCATCTCGGCGCCGCGCAACAACTTCAAGCTGGAAGAGGGCGCCGAACGCTCGGTGCTCGTGGCCGGTGGCATCGGCGTGACGCCCATCTGGTGCATGCTGCAGCGGCTGGTGGCCATCGGCGAGCCGGTCGAGATCCTGTACTGCGCGCGCACCCGCAAGGAAGCGGCCTTCTGCGATGCCATCGAAGCGCTCGCGAAGGAAAAGTCGGTGCAGCTGACCTGGCACTTCGACGACGAGAAGGGTGCGCCGCCCAACCTGGCCGAGCTGCTGTCGGGCAAGGGCGCTGCCAGCCACTACTACTGCTGCGGCCCTACGCCGATGCTCGATGCTTTCGAGAAGAGCTGCGAGCAACTGGGCTACACCAACGCGCACATCGAACGCTTCGCCGCCGTGCATGTGGAGGCGCCCAGCGCCACGCAGAGCTACGTGGTTCAGTGCGCGAAGAGCGGCAAGAGCGTCGAGGTGCCGGCGGGCAAGTCGATTCTCGACAGCCTGATCGACGCCGGACTCAACCCCGACCACAGCTGCAAGGAAGGCGTGTGCGGCGCCTGCGAAACGGCCGTGCTCGAAGGCGAGGTCGACCATCACGACGGCATCCTCACCAAGATCGAACGTGCGTCCAACAAGACCATGATGATCTGCGTCTCCCGCTGCAAGGGCGAGAGGCTGGTGCTCGACATCTGAGGCGAGACCCGCAGCCAGAGAAAAACCACCCCCTAGAAATCCAATGAAAAACTACTTGATCGCGCTGGCTGCGGCCAGCACGGCTGGCGGAGCGCTGGCCCAATCTTCCCTCACGCTCTTCGGCGTGGTCGACGCAGCCGTCACCTACACCAAGGGCAGCGGCAATGGTTCGGCCCACAAGACGCAGCTGACCAACAGCGGCAACATGTTCAGCCGCCTCGGCTTTCGCGGCACCGAAGACCTGGGCGGTGGCTACTCGGCCAACTTCTGGCTCGAGATGGGCCTGCAGAACGACAGCGGCACGGGCTTTCCGTCGAACTCCAACAACCAGGCCAGCGGCAACGGCACCGCGGGTGTGCTGAGCTTCAACCGCCGTTCTACCGTGAGCCTCGCAGGGCCGTTCGGTGAAGTGCGGCTGGGGCGCGACTATGTGCCGGCGTTCTGGAACACCGCCATCTTCGACCCCTTCGGCACGGGCGGTGGCATTGGCGCCAACCAGATCTACTTCTCGGGCCTGGGCGGCCTCGTCGCACCCACGGGCACGCGCGCCTCGAACAGCATCGGCTACCTGCTGCCCGCCAACCTTGGAGGTTTCTACGGGCAGGTGATGTACGCGATGGGCGAGAACGATTCCAACTCGGTGCTGCCGGGCACGCGGGTATCCAACGAGCATGACGGCGACCACACGGGCGCACGCTTCGGCTACCAGAGCGGCGGGCTCAACATCGCCTTGGCCACCGGCCGCACGCGCTATGCGAGCGGCGACCTGCGTGTGACGAACCTCGGCGCGTCCTACACCTTCGATGCCGCGCTCATGAACCTCAAGCTCACGAGCGAGCTGTACAAGGAGTCGAAGGGCACGACCGATGCCAAGGGCGCGCTCATCGGCCTGCAACTGCCCATCGGGCCCGGCGAGATCAAGGCCTCGTATGCGCGCTACCGGCTGGAGCCTACCGGTGCGGTGCTGAAGCCCACCTCGTCGAAGCTGGCGATCGGCTACGTGCACAACCTGTCGAAGCGCACCGCGCTGTACGCCACCATCGCGCGCATCAGCAACAGCAATGGTGCGTCGCAAGCTCTCTCGGGCGCGATCACCGCGCCGAACCGCGCCTCCAGCGGCACCGAGTTCGGCATGCGCCACATGTTCTAGGCGCACGGGGCGCGTCACCACTCCCACATCGGCAGGACAGGTCATGCAGAGCAACAGCATCAGCAGTAGCAAGAACTTTCGTTGGTACGGTGTCATCACGCTGTTCGTGATCGTCGCGATCTCCTACGTGGATCGCATCAACATCGCAGTGCTGATCACCGATGCCGCGTTCCTGGACCATGTTGGCATTGCAGCGAGCGACCGCGTGAGCCAGGGCTTCCTGGCGACGGCCTTCATGCTGGGCTATGGTGTGTCGGCCTTTGTGCTCACGCCTTTCTGCTCGGCGCTCTTCGGCGTGCGGCGCAGCCTGGTCTTTGGCCTGATCCTCTGGGGCGTGGTGACGTGGGCCTCGCCGATGTTCCACAGCTACGGCATGCTGCTGGCCTCGCGCGTCCTGCTGGGCGTGTCGGAAGGGCCGCTGTTCTCGCTGGCCTCTGCGTACATCAAGGCGCATTTCCGCAGCGATGAAAACGGCAAGCCCAATGCCTTCGTGAACATGGGCACGGGGCTGGGGCTGGCCATCGGGTATCCGCTGGTCGGCTACTTGCTCACGCAGTTTGCGTGGGACACATCGTTCCATGTGCTGGGTGTGCTGAACATCGTGCTCGGCATTCCGCTGGTGCTGGCCTTCGTGCGCATGCCGCCCGCACATGCCGATGGCGTGAAGCCTTCGTCGTTCGGCGAGGCGATGGCGCGCGTGGGCGGCATCGTGAAGGGCGCGCTGCATACGCGGCACCTGTTCCTCATCACGCTGCTGACATCGGCCGCGCTGGCTTACCTCTGGGGCAGCAGCAACTGGCTGCCGACGTATCTTCGCGAGGCGCGCGGCTTCTCGATGCGCGAGATGGGCTGGCTGGCCTCGCTGCCGCAGTACGCCACGGTGCTTGCTGTGTTCGTGGGCGGCGTGCTCATCGACAAGGTCGGGCGCGAGCGCGTGCCCTTCATCTTCATGAGCGCCAGCGCGGGCGTGGCGCTGTCGGTGCTGATGGCCATCAATGCACGCGATCCGTACGCGGCCGCATGCTGTCTTGTTGCAGCCAACTTCTTCTGGGGCCTTCAGAGCCCGGCCATTCCGAGCACGGTGCAGTACTGCTCGCGGCCCGAGCACACGGCCAGTGCGTTCGGTGTGACCAACGGCGCGGGCAGCCTCGCTGCGGGCTTCATGCCGGCGCTGATGGGCGGCGTGATCAGTGCGGTGTCGCATGTCTCGGGCACTGCGAGCACGGCCGCTGCATCGGCGGCTTCGGCCTCCGGTTTCTTCGCGGGCTTTGCGCTGTTGATCGGCACGCAGGTTGTGGTGTTCGCATGCGGCCTCTTGCTGTGGCTGCGCGACCGCACGCACGGCGCTGCAGCAGTCTCAGGTTCACAGCTTTCCTGAGCTTTTCGAAGGCTTGTACCTTCGTACTGTGGCCATGCAGTCACAGCGCATGCGGCCGATTTCTGTCATCTGCGTGAGCAGGTGTTTCGGCGCTAGAACCATCTACATATCGCACGGCATGCGCTGCATGCCATGACGCCATTCGGCCTATGGAACGCGAACATTTAGAGAGAGAAAAGTTCCGCGATTCGTTGAGCTGACTTGTTCGTTCAGCTAAAACTGGCGCACATCAATGGACGAGGGAATGCGCGTGAAACCAACGACAAGAGCCGCAGAAAGTCTTGCCATAACCGACATGGCTCGTGCCGCTTCCGCTTCGCGGAAACGCACCGCGCAGATGCGCCGGCACTGAGCGCGAGCCTTCGCACTACAAGCCCCGCGCTTGCATCCCATCACCCCGCGTCTGACGGGAATGGAACCTCTTACGCCTCGCATCCTGGGACCACCGCCTCGCACGCGGTGTGACCTTGCATGACTGTGCGGTCCTGACGAACGAAAGCGTTCGCCGGGAGGGCACTGTGTTGCCCGTTTTTCTTTCCAGATAACCCCGTTGTTCATCTCATCACCGCGCGCGTTACGCGCATCGCAGGCTATCCGCCGGGCGCATGCAGGACGGCGCATGTTTCTTCTTACCAAGAGTACTCAGAGGCGATCATGAAAAAATTCAGTACCCCCGTGGTCAATCATCTTGCCATCACCGCAGTGACCCTTGCCGTTCTGACGGCATGCGGCGGCGGTGGAGACAGTGGCGGCGCTTCGCTCGGCGGCACCGGCACCGGCCTCAGCGCACCGTCGGACTCCGTTGTTTCGGCACCCGTGTCCGACCCCACCTCGAAGACGCCCGACGACGGTGTGCCCAATGCGGCGAATGCTGCCGTTGCAGCGGTCGATCGTTCGGCCAAGCCGATGGAATTGCCCGACACCATCTGGCCCAGCAACTACAAGCTGTGGTTCCGTCCCGATGCGGCGCTCAAGACATTCGTGGGCCGTGGCGACGTGGAGATCGAAGTGCTCAAGCCGGTCGACGCCATCGTCGTTGCCGCGCACAACCTGAACTTTGCGAAGGGCCGCACCACGCTGCGCAAGGTGTCGAACCCCGGCGAGGCAATTCCGTTGATCCCCACGCCGCAGACGCTGGGCGACTTCGTGCAGCTGCGGCTGAACGACGGCCAGATCGCCAAGGGCAAGTACCTGCTGCACATGGAGTGGGACGGCAAGATCCAGTTCTCCGACGCCGAGTACTGCCCGCCCGCGGAGGTGGCGCGCAACCCGTTCTGCTCTGCTGCCACAGGCATCTTCAAGGTGGGCCTCTCGACGCCCGAGGGCGTGAGCAGCGACGCCATCGTGACGCAGGGCGAAACCAACTATGCGCGGCAGTGGTTCCCGGGCTGGGACGAACCGGCCTTCCGCCACACCTTCGAGATATCGGCCGAGGTGCCGGGCGACTGGAAGACGGTGTCGAACGGCGCGCAGACCGAAGCAACGAAGCTGCCCGATGGCTACCAGCGCGTGGCCTTCGAGAAGACGCCTTCGATGCCGATGTACCTGACCTTCTTCGGTGGCGGCAAGTTCGACATACTGGCCGACAACTTCAAGAACCCGCTCGACGGCAGCGACATGCCGCTGCGCTGGTTCACGCCACCGGGCCGCGCCGACTGGGCCAAGTTCGCGATGGAGTGGACCAAGGTGTCGATGGACTACTACTACAAGTACACCGGCATCCCGCTGCCCTTCAAGAAGTTCGACACCGTCGCGGCCAACGACAGCTACAACAACAAGCCCAACACCGGCTTCGGTGGCATGGAGAACTGGGGCTCGATCTTCGAGTTTGCCGACTCGGTGCTCACCAAGCCGGGCGACACGCCCACGCTGTATTCGGTGACGGTGGTCACGCATGAGGTGGCGCATCAGTGGTTCGGCGACCTGGTCACGCTCGACTGGTGGGACAACGTGTGGCTCAACGAGTCGTTCGCGCGCTGGTTCGAAAGGCGCACCACGATCAAGTTCCACCCCGAGTACTACAGCTTCTCCGACTACGTGCTGGACAAGCACAACGTGATCGTGGCAGACCTGAAGAATACGGCGGTGCCGGTGCAGCGCAACCTCAACGACGCGGGTTCGTTCGGCTTCATCAGCCCGTCGATCTTCGTCTACAACAAGGGCAGCCACGTGCTGGAGACCATCCAGAACTACATCGGCGAAGAGGCGATGCAAAAGGGCCTGCAGATCTACCTGAAAGACTACGCGTACGGCAACGTCACGCCTTCGCGCCTGTGGAGTTCGCTGGAGAAGGCCACCGACAAGAAGGTGAGCGACATCGGCGACAGCCTCATCCGCCAGACCGGCATTCCGCTGCTCACGGTCGATGCGCAGTGCGCGGGCAACAGCACCTACGTGAACATCACGCAGGAGTCGTTCCCCAATCAGAACGTGTACCCGGCCTCGACGTGGACCGTTCCCGTCACGCTGGCGTACGGCGATGCGATGGAAAAGCGCCAGACCTTCGTGATGTCGAACAACAGCACGCAGGTCGAGTTGCCCGGCTGCACGGCCGTGCTGGCCGGGCCGACCGGGCAGGACTACTACGTGAGCAACTACAGCGCGCAGTCGTGGAGCGCATTGCTGGCCAAGGCGCAGAGCTTTGCAAGCAACAAGCCGCTGCTGCTGAACATCGAGCGCGACGCGTTCCGGTTGCTGAGCGTGGGGCGCATCACGCAGGCTCAGTACGACCAGATCAAGGGCGTGGTCAACCTACCGGCAACGTTGCTGGCCAAGACGCAGGTGAGCCAGCAGAAGATGGCGGCGGTCGATGCTGGGGTCGAGAAGGAAGAGTACCCGCACGCGCTGCGCTTCCAGGGCAGCCTGAAGCTGCGCGAGAACGACAAGCGCTGAGCGTTGTTTGAACCGGCGCGCGCTGTCCGGCATGCGGGTGGTGCGCGCCCCATCGCACGAGGATCAATCATGAACACAGCATTGAAATGGCTGGCTGCCGGAGCATCGGCATTGCTGCTGCTGGCCGGCTGCGGCGCAAGCAACAGCAGCAGCAGCAGCGGACCCGAGGCCGAACTGGTCGGCACCTACGCCGTCAAGCAGAACGGCGCGCTCAAGGAGCTGATCAAGATAGAGAAGCAGGGCGACCGCTACGTGATGCGCGACAAGGTGCGCACGCCCGAGTGGAGCGAACCGAAGATGCAGATGAAGCCGGTGACGCGCGAGCAATGGACTCGCATCACCACCGACAAGGAGAACACCGCCTTCGTCGGCATGGCGAGCGAGCAGCTCGGCGTTTTCAAGGTGCCGGCGGGCTGGCAGAAGAACGGCTTCCAGACCTCGACGGGCTACTTCCTGTTCTATTCGCGGGGGCCGGTGGAGGCGTACAAGCTCTGACTGGATGAAGCGCCGGCGCGTCAGGCCGCGGGCGCCACGCTCGCGCCCTCGATGCGGTGGCGCTTCAGTGCATCGGCCACGAAGCCGCTGGCCTTCATTTCTTCGACGAAGGCAGCGAGCAGTGCCTGTGCTTCGGCACCGCGGCTGGCCGGCGTGCCCATGGCCTGCTGGATCACCATGAAGCGACCCGGCAGCACGCGCACGCCGGGTGCGCGCTGCGCTTCGCCTTCGAGCATCTGGCGGATGCCGGCTGCCACTTCGACTTCTCCGGAACGCAGCGCCGCGAGTGCAGGCCCTGCGCCCTGCAGGCGCACGATCTCGGCAGCCTTGATCTCGCGCGTGAGGAACAGGTCGTAGGCGCTGCCCGAACCGACCGAGATGCGATGGCCCTTCGCATCGATCTGTGCGTTGTCGGTCAGCGCCGAGGCTTCGGGCACGAGGTAACTGCCCTCGATCAGCACATAGGGCGCGGTGAACAGCAGCCCTTCGCTGCGTGCCGGGTCGATGGCGAAGAAGCCGATGTCGGCCTTCTCGTTCTTCACCGCATCGACCGAAGCCGCCGCCTTCTCGAACACCACCAGCTCGACACCCACGCCGAGCCGCCGCGCGAACTCGTGCGCCAGGTCGATTGAGACGCCGACCGGCTGGCCGCTGGCCGCGTCCTTGTTGGCCAGGATCGGGTTGCCGAGGTTGATCGAGGCGCGCAGCGTGCCGCTGGGCGCGAAAGCGAAAACGAGGGCGGGGGAGATCGTCATGGCTTGGGTCGTCGATGAAAGTTGTTGGAAATGCGTGGCAGTCTACGGCGCAGTCAGCGGCTCTAGCCCCGTCTTGGCAATGGTGGGTGCGGCAGCGGGCGAACTGAGATAGCGGATCAGCTGGCGCGCCGCATCGGGTTGTTTCGATGCGGTGGCCACGCCGGCAGAGAACACCGTCACCTGCTGAACTTCTGCCGGCAGCGGGCCGATGTAGTCGATGCCTGCGATGGGCAGCAGCTCGCTCACTTGCTGCAGGCCGAGCGCCGCGTCGCCACGTGCCACCACCGAGCCGACGCGTTCGCTCAGGATGCGCTTGCTCTTGGGCTTGACCTGGTCTTCGATGCCGAGCTTCTTGAGCAGCTCGGTCTCGTAGTAGGTGCCGCTCGCGCTGGCCGAGTAGGCGATGGAGGGCGCGGCGAGCAGCGTGCGCTTCAGTGCATCGACGGAACTGATGTCGGGCTTGGGCGCACCCTTGCGCACCGCGAAGCCGATGGCCGAGCGCACCAGGTCGACCTGGCTGCCGGGCACCACCTTGCCTTGGGCGACGAGCGCATCGAGCGCGGGGCGCGCGAGGATCACCACGTCGGCCGGCTCGTTGCGCGCGAGGCGGCTGGGGATGGAATCGTCGGCGTTGCCCATCGAGGCGCCGTATGCCGTTTTCACGGTGCGGCCGCTGCTGCGCTCGAACTCGGGGCGCAGGTCGTTGTAGGCGGCGGTGAAGCCGCCGGAGGTCATGACGTGAATGTCGCCGGTGGCGGGCTTGCTGCCGCCGAGGCCGCCGCAGCCGGCGAGTGCGAGGGCCGCAATCAGCGGAAGGGCTGCGCGGCGGGTGAAAGAGGAAAGGGGCTTCACGATGTCTCCTGGAGAAAGAGGGCGGCGGCGTGGGCGTCGCCTGCTGCCACCATCGTAGAAGCTGGGGCTGTCATTCGGCCTTCAGCAGATTCGGGGTTATCACTGAGGGGATGACGCAGGCTCGTCGGGCTTGCCGGCATCCGTGGCGGGCAGCCGTCCGCGCCTGGCCAGCCCTTCGCGCAGCAGGAACTCCACCTGCGCGTTCGCGCTTCGCAGCTCCTGCGCCGCCAGGCGTTCGATCTCGGCCCACAGGGCCGGATCGATGCGCAGGGGGTAGGATTTTTTTCCGGGACTGGCCATCGGGTGCGGATAGGGAGACGGGCTTCAGGTGTACAGCGTACCGGTGTTGACCACGGGCTGCGTCTCTCGGTCGGAGCACAGCACCACCAGCAGGTTCGACACCATCGAGGCCTTGCGCTCGTCGTCCAGCACCACGAGATTGCGCTCCGACAGGCCCTTGAGCGCTGCCTCGACCATGCCGACCGCGCCCGCCACGATCTGGTGCCGCGCACTGACGATGGCCACCGCCTGCTGGCGGCGCAGCATCACCTGCGCGATTTCGGGGGCGTAGGCGAGGTGGGTGAGCTTGGCGTCAAGCACTTCGACGCCCGCGCTGGCGAAGCGTTGGTTCAGCTCGTCCTTGAGTGCGTCGGCCACCGTGTCGAGCCCGGCGCGCAGCGTGGTTTCTTCGCTCTGCAGGTCGTCGCCGCTGTCGTAGGCATAGAGCGTGGCAAGGTGGCGGATGGCGGCTTCGGCCTGGATGGCGACGAACTTGTTGTAGTCGTCGATCTCGAACACGGCCTGCGCCGTGTCGTAGACCCTCCATACCACCGCCGCGCCAATCTCCACCGGGTTGCCGCGCTTGTCGTTCACCTTCAGCGGCGGCGTGTTGAGGTTGCGCGCGCGCAGCGATATCTTCTGGCCGCTTTGCAGCGGGTTGGTCCAGCGCAGGCCCTCGGTGCGGTCGGTGCCCTGGTACTCGCCGAACAGCGTGAGGATGATGCCCTCGTTGGGCTGCAGCATGTAGAGGCCCGGAATCAGCACGAGGCCGATCACGATCAGCAGAATGCTCATGGGCAGCGGCATCAGGCGCTGCACGATCGCCCATGCGCCGACGACGATCAGCAGCAGCACCACGGCCGACACGCCGTAGCCGTTGATCGACCGGTAGGGGCGCTCCTTGCGGACCTGGCGCGGTGTTGTGGGGGTCTTCTCTTGCATGTAGCCTCCGTTAAAAGTGATATCACTTTAATATCTTTTTGAAGGCCGTCAAGATGTTTTTGACGCCGATGGAAGCTCGATCCAAAAGTAAAGACGGCCTGCTTTACCCCGGGTTTACGGGCTCGCAACGCCCGGGACAGCCGCTGCGCCTGAAATGCGCGGTGGTCCTTCGAGGGCCTGGCATCCGAAGGAACCCGCAATGATGATGAATCGACCCCTGCAACGCTTCGCGCTCGCCGCAGCCCTTGTCGCCGTGAGCGGCCATTGCTTTGCGCAATTCGGCGGTGGCGGTGGCATGGGCGGTGGAAACCGGCGCGGCACGCGGCCCGACAGCACGACGAGCCCGCGCACAGGCGATGGCCTGTCCACGCCGGCAACCGCTGCGGCCAAGATCCGCGACAAGCTCTATGACCTGCGCGTGCAACTCATGATCACGCCCGAGCAGTCCCAGCTGTGGGACCGTTTCTCCGATGCGGTGTGGGATATGGCCAGCCGCGCCGGTATGACTGCCGCGGCGCCACCAGACGATCTGACCGCCGTGCAGTTCGCACAGCAGCGCGCCGCGCAGGCGCAAGACCGTGCCCGGCACTTGCAGGCGGTGAACGATGCGCTGTCGAAGCTCTACGACGCAATGACGCCCGAGCAGCGCCACATTGCCGACCAGAACCTGCCGGCCGTCATTCCCTGACCGGGCTTATGCATCAGCAGGCGATCAGGTGATGAGGTCGAAGCAGCAGCCCGCGTAGTACGGCTTGTCCCCGCCGTCGACGAAGGGCACCTCGATCGGCTTGCCCTCGTTGCGCCACACGTCCCGCTTCCTGTAGCCCGAGCGCGCGAGATCGGCCAGCAGCTCATCGTGGTGCTGGATGCGGTACGGGCACACGGCCACGCCGATGCTGTTGAGCGTGTAGATCGTGCGCTCGGGGTGCACGGCCGTGGTGTTCATGATGATGCGTCTGGGCTTCACGGCGAGTGCGGAAAGAATCGCGTCCATGCGGGTCGGCAGATACTGCAGGCTGCCCGACACATACAGCACGTCGCAGCCGCTCGCATCGCGGTAGTCGGTGGTGAAGCCAAGCTGCTCGGTCGCTTCGCGCTTGACGGCCATCGCGCGGCCGCTCTCGACCACGCCGGGCACGTCGCATACTGTCCAGCGCAGCGTGTCGGGGTAGCTCAGCACGCGCCGGAAGGCGTAGTACTTGATGCCGACGTGCCCGCCCAGGTCGAACACGCGCGTCAGGCCCGCATCGATGGAGCGGCCCAGCCAGAAGAGGCCGGGGTAGTCGTAGAAATAGATCTGCGGGCTGTAGAGCTCGCCCGCGTCGGCATTGGCGTAGCCAACGGCCTTGCTGGGCGGCGCTCCGGCCTCGGCCGCTGCGAAGCTCTCGAACGAACCCATGAAGAGGTTCTCGTCCGTGTTGTTCAGGAACTTGCGCCTGTACGCACTTTCGCGGGGAGGAAACTGCAGAAGGCTTGAAAGCATCTATTTCTCCGGTGGCACGCCCATTCTGGGTGCAACCAGGGCATTCGGGAGCTATAGCCCAGTGCCGTTGGGGCAGTTACCCCATGGGGGTTACATACCGCTCGCCAGCGCCGCAGCCGCGGCCCGCGTTTCCACACCCAGCTTCTCGAAGATGTGCTCCAGGTGCTTGTTCACCGTGCGCGGGCTGGTGCCCAGGATCTCGCCGATGTCGCGGTTGGTCTTGCCCTTGGCGAGCCATGACAGCACCTCGGTCTCGCGCGGCGTGAGTGCGGCGTCGGCTAGGCGGGCCGCCGGCCCTTCGCGCTGAATGGCGAAGAGCAGCATCGTCTCGCCGAGCGCTGCCGCGCCGAGGTTGCGCACCGACAGCCGCATGCCCGTGGCGGTGCCTATGGCAATGGCCGCGCCCGGCGCCAGCGCCGGTTCCAGCGATGCGGGCAGCAGGCCCGGCGCCACCGGGTCTTCCAGCGCATGCAGCCACAGCGCGGCCTGCGGTGAGCGCCACGCGATGCGCCCGCGCGTGTCGACGAACACCACGCCCATGCCGGCCACGTCGACAGCGTCGCGCGCCATGCGCGTGATGCGCGCGTTGCGCGCGTGCGTGTGCAGCCGCGCCAGCACCTCCTGCGCGCGGATCGGCTTCACCACGTAGTCGACGCCGCCGCATTCGAAGCCCTCGACCACGTGCGAGGTTTCCGACAGTCCCGTCATGAACAGCACCGGTATGTGCGCCCACGCCGGGTTGGCCTTAATGCGTCTGCATGTCTCGAAGCCCGAGAGGCCGGGCATCAGGCCGTCGAGCAAGATTGCGTCGGGCACCACCAGTTCGAGCCGCTGCAGCGCGGCCTCGCCGTCGGCCGCCACCAGCACGGTGTAGCCGCTGGCCTCCAGCGTATCGCACAGCATGCCGAGGCTGCTGGGCGCGTCGTCCACTACCAGCACCACGGGGCGTTCGGATGATGATGACGATTCAGGGGGCGAGGGTGTCTGCATCTTCGGCCAGTGCGTTGCGGAGGTTGTCGAGTTCGAAGCGCGTGACCATGCCGCGCAGCCAGGTGCAGGTCGTTGCCGCTGCGGGCGAGGCGGCTGCCAGCCGGTCGAGCGCCGTATGCAGGCCGCGCACGTGGCCCATCTGCACGAGGCGCATGAGTTCGGCGCGGTCGTCTTCCGACAGGGCGAGCTGGCGCGGGCGCTGGGGCGTGTCTTCTGCAGCGGTGGGCGGCAATGCGTCGCTGCCCGACAGCCATTCGAGGCCAAGGTGCTGCTCCAGCGTGGCGATCAACGCCGACTCGATCACCGGCTTGCCCACAAAGGCCTGGCAGTCCGCCGCGTGCAGCCGCTCGCTCTGGTTCTCGAACATGTTGGCCGAGACGATGATGATCGGGATGTCGCGAAAGCCCGAGGCGCGCACCGACGCGGCGGTCTGCCAGCCGTCCATGTCGTCCATCGTCAGGTCGAGCAGGATGGCCGAGGGCAACTCCTCGCGCAGGCTGTCGAGGCACTCGGTGCCGCTTGCGGCCTCGCGCACCTCGAAGCCCAGCGGGGCGAGCATGCCGGCGAGCATCTGGCGCTGCACGGGCTGGTCGTCCACCACCAGAAGCGTGCGGCGCGCGCCGACGTAGCCCGACACGGGCTGCCGCAGCGCGCCCGCCTTGCTGGCCTGCGGGCCGGGGTCGGCCACTTCGCGCAGGTACACGCGCACGCTGAATGTGCTGCCTTGCGAAGAGGTCGAGGCCAGCTTGAGCTCGCCGCCCATCAGCGAAGTGAGCAGCCCGGTGATCGTGAGGCCCAGCCCCGTGCCGGGCTCGCCGCGGCGGCGGCCCGCCGCACCGCGCTCGAAGGGCAGGAAGATGCGCTGATGGTCCTGTGCCGCCACGCCGATGCCGGTGTCGACTACGTCGAAGCGCAGCACCTCGCGCCGCGCATCCACATGCAGCGTGACGGTGCCGCTGTCGGTGAAGCGCACTGCATTCGTCAGCAGGTTGATGAGAATCTGCCGCAGCCACTTCGCATCGGCATGCACCCATGGCGGCAACTGCCCGGCGTGCGTGAAGACGAAGGCCAGGCCCTTGTTCTCTGCCTGCGGCCGCACCATGTGCACGAGTTGGTCCAGAAAGGCCGGCAGCGCGAGCGGCGCGGGCTCCAGCTGCAGCCGGCCGGCCTCGATGCGCGCCAGGTCGAGCAGGCCGTCGATCAGGCCCAGCATGTGCTCGCCGCTGCGGTGAATGGTCTGCACCGCCTCGCGCGGCGGCGTCACGGCGTCGCCCTTGAGCAGGATCTGCGAGTAGCCCAGGATGCTGTTGAGCGGCGTGCGCAGCTCGTGCGTCATGCCCGCCACATAGCGCGTCTTGGCCTGGTTCGCGGCCTCGGCGGCTTCCTTGGCGGTCTGCAGTGCGGCATCGGTGCGGCGGTGTGCCTCGATCTCAAGCGCAAGCAGGTTGTTGTGGCGGTTCGATTCTTCCTGCGCCATCTGCCGGCTCTCGCTGCCCAGCACCACCCACCACGCGGCCACCGCGGCCACGACGGAAAGCAGCGCGAATACTTTGAGAAAGGCAGTGGCCATGACCGAATCGCTGGTGCCCGCCAGCGCCTCCTGCGCATAGACCACGCCGACCACGGTAGCCAGCAACGCAATGAGCGAGGCGGCTATCAGCAGGTAGTGCGCCACGCGGAAGTTCAGCCGCGCAGAGAGCGCCGGCGGCAGCAGCGCCTGCAGCCAGCCGCTCATCTGCTCGGCCGCACGCGAGTTTGTCTTGCAGCGGTCGTGGCAGCGCGATTCGAGCGTGCAGCACAGCGAGCAGATCGGCGCGCTGTAGGCCGGGCAGTGCGCCATGTCTTCCGACTCGAAGCTGTTGTCGCATACCGAGCACTTCACGCTCTGGCCCGGCGTCCAGCGGTCGATGTCGTTGCGCGCGAGGTAGTAGCGCCCGCGCGTACGCCATGCCAGCAGCGGCGACACGGCCATGGCCGTTACCAGTGCGATGAAGGGCGAGAAGGCGCGGGCCCAATGCCCCAGCACGCCCGAGTAGGCAAGCATGGCCAGCGCAGCTGCCACCAGCATCGCCATCAGCCCCACCGGGTTGATGTCGTACAGGTGCGCGCGCTTGAACTCGATGGTCTTCGGGCTCCAGCCCAGCGGCTTGTTGATGACCAGGTCGGCCACCAGCGCGCCGACCCAGGCGATGGCGATGTTGCTGTAGAAGCCCAGCACGTGCTCCAGCGCCGCGAACACGCCCAGCGCCATCAGCAATATCGCGATGACCACGTTGAACACCAGCCACACCACGCGCCCCGGGTGGCTGTGCGTGAGCCGCGCGAAAAAGTTCGACCATGCGAGCGAACCCGCATAGGCGTTCGTCAGGTTGATCTTCATCTGCGAGATCACCACGAACAGCACCGTGATGCCCAGCACCCAGGCCGGATCGCGCAGCACGTACGAAAAGCCCGTGAGGTACATCTGCGTGGGCTCGATCGCGTGGTTGGCCGGAATCTCGTGCTGCAGCGCCAGGAAGGCCAGGAACGCGCCGCCCATCATCTTCAGCATGCCCGGCACGATCCAGCCCGGTCCGGCAATGAGCACCGCGGTCCACCAGCGAGTGCGGTTGGCGGCGGTCTTCTCGGGCAAAAAGCGCAGGTAGTCGACCTGCTCGCCGATCTGCACCACCAGCGAGAAGGCCACCGTGGCGGCGGCGCCGAACATCAGCGGATCGAAGCCGCTGCTGTCCGAGGTGCGGCCGACAAGGCTGGTGAAGTCGGCGTACAGCTCGGGCTTTTTCACCAGCACTGCGATAAAGGGGCAGACGAACAGCACGATCCAGATCGGCTGCGTCCACAGCTGCAGCCCCGATATGAGCGTGATGCCCCGCGCCACCAGAGGAATGATGACGATCGACGACACCATGTACAGCAGCCACAGCGGCCAGTCGAGGTACATCTGCAGCGCCAGCGCGAGGATGGCCGCCTCCAGCGCGAAGAAGATGAAGGTGAAGCTCGCGTAGATCAGCGAGGTGAGCGTGGAGCCCAGGTAGCCGAAGCCCGCGCCGCGCGTGAGCAGGTCCATGTCCACGCCGTGGCGCGCCGCGTAGTAGGAGATGGGCAGGCCGGTGAGGAAGGTGATTAGCCCGACGACAAGGATCGCCCACAGCGCGTTCGAGAAGCCGTAGCTCAGCGCGATGGCCCCGCCGATGGCCTCCAGCGCCAGGAACGAGGTGGCGCCGAAAGCCGCGTTGGCCACGCGGAACTCCGACCACTTGCGAAAGCTGCGCGGCGTGTAGCGCAGCGCGTAGTCCTCCAGCGTCTCGTTCGCGACCCAGGCGTTGTAGTCGCGGCGGATGCGAAAGATCTTCTGTCCGGAGACGGATTGCATGGCGGGTTCTCGCGGCGGCGGTGGCATGGGGCAGGTACAGCAAGAAGCGCTCCCTGTGACTCTCTTCCACCGATGTCTGGCTCGGGAGTCTGCGGGTGGGGCGGGTTCCCGCCGCTACGTTGAATGACGTATTCGCGCAAACCCGGGTGATTTCTAAAGTACCAGCCATGGTGCTCGGGGCACCGTCCGATGCACTGCGATGGTGCGCGGCTCTACTTTCCAACAACCTGCCTGGAGTTTCCTGATGTCGCGTGATTCAGATCTTTCTCTCGATGCCCTGGCATTGCGCCGCCGCCGTCTGCTGCAGGGCGCCGCCGCGCTGCCCGTGATGGGCCTGAGCGGCCTGAGCTTCGGCCAGGGGCAGTTCCCCACGGCCAAGGTCAACACCACCAAGCTCGCCGTGACCGACACCGAAGTAACGGTGGGCCAGCTGCATTCGTCCACCGGCACCATGGCCATTTCGGAAACCGGCTCGATCCAGGCCGAGCAACTGGCCATCGACCAGATCAACGCCATGGGCGGCATCCTGGGCCGCAAGATCAAGGTCATCAAGGAAGACGGCGCCTCCGACTGGCCGACCTTCGCCGAGAAGTCGAAGAAGCTGCTGGTCAACGACCACTGCGCCGCCGTGTTCGGCTGCTGGACCAGCGCCTCGCGCAAGGCCGTGCTGCCGGTGTTCGAGAAAGAGAACGGCCTCTTGTACTACCCGACCTTCTACGAAGGCCTGGAGCAGAGCAAGAACGTGATCTACACCGGCCAGGAAGCCACGCAGCAGATCATCTGGGGCCTGGACTGGGGCGCGAAGGAGAAGAAGGCCAAGACCTTCTTCCTGGTGGGCTCCGACTACATCTGGCCGCGCACCTCGATGAAGATTGCGCGCAAGCACATCGAGAACTTCCAGAAGGGCTCGGTCAAGGGCGAGGAGTACTACCCGCTGGGCCACACCAACTTCAACTCGCTGATCAACAAGATCAAGGTGGCCAAGCCCGACTGCATCTTTGCGGCAGTGGTGGGTGGCTCGAACGTGGCCTTCTACAAGCAGCTCAAGGCCGCGGGCATCACGGGCGACAAGCAATTCTTGCTGACGCTGGCCGTGACGGAAGACGAAATGACGGGCGTGGGCGGCGAGAACTTCGCGGGCTTCTATTCGTCGATGAAGTACTTCCAGACGCTGGACAACCCGAACAACAAGAAGTTCGTGGAAGCCTTCAAGGCGAAGTACGGCAAGGACGCGGTGATCGGCGACGTGACGCAGGCGGGCTATCTCGGCCCGTGGCTGTGGAAGGCGGCGGTGGAGAAGGCCGGCAGCTTCGATGTCGACAAGGTTGTTGCGGGTTCGCCAGGCATCGAGCTGAAGACGGCGCCCGAAGGCTACGTGAAGCTGGATGCGAACCACCACCTGTGGAGCAAGGCGCGCATCGGGCAGGGGCAGCTTGATGGGACGTTCAAGGTGGTCGCTGAATCGGCTGAGTTGATCAAGCCGGATCCGTTTCCGAAGGGCTACCAGTAAGCCAGTAAGCAGGCCGTCGGCCCTCACCCCAACCCTCTCCCGCGTGCGGGAGAGGGGGCAACTCCAACATTCCGGACTTCTCGCCATGACTCTGTCGGACATGATGAACATCGGCCTCATGCAGGGCTTCGCGGGGCTGAGCCTCTTCGCGGTGCTGCTGCTGATGGGGCTGGGCCTGGCGATCATCTTCGGCCAGATGGGCGTGATCAACATGGCGCATGGCGAGTTCATGACCATCGGCGCCTATTCGATCTACCTGGCCGCGCGCGTCACCGAAAGCCTGGCGCCGGCGTTCATGCCGTACTATTTCCCGATCGCCATCGGGCTGGCCTTCGTCTTCGCCTTCATCGTCGGCTGGATCGTCGAGTGGGTGCTGATTCGCCACCTCTACAAGCGCCCGCTCGACACGCTGCTCGCCACCTGGGGCGTGAGCCTGGGCCTGCAGCAGATTTTTCGTACCTTCATCGGCCCTAAGGAAGTGAGCCCCACGCTGCCCGAGTGGCTCATGGGCTCGTGGACGCCGCATGAAGGCCTCGATATTCCGATCAACGGCCTGTTCGTGCTGGCGCTCACCGCGCTGGTCACGGGCGGGGTGCTCATCGCTCTGCACAAGAGCCGGTGGGGCCTGCGGGTGCGCGCCACCGTGGCCAACCGCACGATGGCCAATGCCACCGGCATCGACACGAAGAAGACCGACCGCCTGACCTTTGCCATTGGCTGCGGCATTGCCGGCATGGCGGGCGCGGCCTTCACCACCATCGGCTCGACGGGGCCGACCTCGGGCTCGCTCTACATCGTCGACGCCTTCCTGGTCGTCACCTTCGGCGGCGCGGCCAGCCTCTTCGGCACGGTGGTCTCGGCCTTCGGCATTGCGCAGACGCAGTCGATCTCTGAGTTCTTCATGACCGGCTCGATGGCCAAGGTGCTGACGCTGTCGCTGATCGTGCTGATTCTGATGATGCGACCGCAGGGGCTCTTTGCAGTCAAGGTCCGCCGTTGAACCCGATTCCCTCCTGGAGAACGTTCCGATGAATTTCATCAAGGCCTCGATCCAGCGCTACCAGCTCGGCAGCCTGCTGCTTCTGGTGCTGCTGCTCGCGGTGGTGCTGCCGCTGTCGCTCGACATCTTCCGCCTCAACCTCGTGGGCAAGTACCTCACCTACGCCTTCGTGGCCGTGGGCCTCGTCATGGTGTGGGGCTACGGCGGCGTGCTGAGCCTGGGGCAGGGCGTGTTCTTCGGCATCGGTGGGTATGCGATGGCGATGTTCCTGAAGCTCGAAGCTTCTGATCCCATCACGACCAAGATCCAGTCGACGCCCGGCATTCCGGACTTCATGGACTGGAACCAGATCACCGAGTTGCCCACGCTGTGGCTGCCCTTCAAGAGCCTGCCGCTGAGCCTTGCGCTGGTGGTGTTGGCGCCGATGGCATTGGCCTGGCTCGTGAGCTTCGCGATGTTCAAGCGGCGCGTGGGCGGTGTGTATTTCGCGATCATCACGCAGGCGGTGGCGCTGATCTGCACCGTGCTCATCATCGGCCAGCAGGGCTACACAGGCGGCGTGAACGGCATGACCGACCTGAAGACCATGCTGGGCTGGGACACGCGCACCGACGGCGCCAAGTACGTGCTGTATTACGTTTGCGTCGGCCTGCTGGTGGCGAGCATCCTGCTGTGCCGCTGGGTGCAGACCAGCAAGCTGGGCACGCTGCTGCTGGCCATGCGCGACAAGGAAGACCGCGTGCGCTTCTCGGGCTACGACGTGTCGAACTTCAAGGTCTTCATCTTCTGCCTGGCGGCGGGGCTCTCGGGCATTGGTGGTGCGATGTTCGCGCTGCAGGTGGGCTTCATGTCGCCGAGTTTCGTGGGCATCGTGCCGTCCATCGAGATGGTGATCTTCTGCGCGGTCGGCGGGCGCATGAGCCTGGTGGGCGCGGTGTACGGCGCGCTGCTGGTGAATGCGGGCAAGACGCTGTTCTCGGAGAGTTTCCCGGACCTGTGGCTGTTCCTGATGGCCGGGCTCTTCATCGGCGTGACGATGGCGTTCCCGATGGGGCTGGCGGGCGTGTGGGAAGAAAAGATCCGCCCGTGGTGGAAGTCGCGTCGGCAGGCGCTGCGCGATGCAGCTGTCAAGCCGCCGCCAGTTGCAGCAACTGCACCCGCACCCATGGCGCCGACCGCGGCATCACAACCCGAACCCACGCTGCCCGAAGGCGTCGGCAGCCAGCGCGCCTGAGCACGGAGCACACCCATGAGCAACACCGACTTCGCGCTCGCCGTGGAAGACCTCACCGTCTCCTTCGACGGCTTCAAGGCCATCGACGACCTCACGCTGTACATCGACCGCAACGAGCTGCGCGTGATCATCGGCCCCAACGGGGCAGGCAAGACCACGCTGCTCGACCTGATCTGCGGCAAGACGCGCGCGAGCGCCGGCAGCATCAAGTTCAAGAACACCGAGCTTACGAAGATGGCCGAGCACAAGCGCGTGCGGCTGGGCATCGGCCGCAAGTTCCAGACACCATCCATTTACGAGAACCTGAGCGTGTTCCAGAACCTGGAGGTGTCGTTCCCGAAGGGCCGCTCGGTGTTCGGCGCATTGGCTTTCAAGTGCGACGACGAGGTCAAGGCCAAGGTGCAGGCGATTGCGGAGGAGATCGGCCTCGCCGATCGCCTCGACACAGAGGCCGGTCTGCTGAGCCACGGACAGAAGCAGTGGCTGGAGATTGGCATGCTGCTGATGCAGGAGCCCGAGCTGCTGATGCTCGACGAGCCCATCGCCGGCATGAGTGCGCGCGAACGGGAACTCACGGCCGACCTGCTCAAGCGCATCTGCCAGAACCGCGCCGTGATCGTCATCGAGCACGACATGGCCTTCGTGAAGCAGATCGCGCACAAGGTCACGGTGATGCACCAGGGAAAGATCCTTGCCGAAGGGCCTATGGAGAAGGTGCAGGCGGATCCGAAGGTCATCGATGTTTATCTGGGGCACTAGATGAAGCGCTGTCGTTCAGCGCGGCGGTTGAGCCGTCCGCACAAGCGCCGCGCCAATTGTGCGAAGAGCACCGGGTGCTCCCCGCAGCGAAATAAAGGAGGAGGCCGAAGGCCGGGGGACATTCGCGGAGGGGAGTACCCGGTGTTCTTCGCACGCACCCCGAACGAACACACCAGGAGTCAATGAGATGAGCAACATCATGCTGAAGGTAGAAGACCTGCACGTAGCCTACGGCCAGAGCGAGGCCCTGCACGGCATCTCCTTCGAGGGCCATGCCAACGAAACCATCGCCATCATGGGCCGCAACGGCATGGGCAAGACCACGCTGTTCAAGAGCCTCATGGGCGTGCTGCCGTTGAAGAGCGGGCGTATCGAGGTGGCGGGCCAGGACGTATCACGCGACGAGAGCTTTCGCCGAGTGGCGAAGGGCATCGCCTACGTGCCGCAGGGCCGGATGATCTTCCCGACGCTGACGGTGGAAGAGAACATCCAGACCGGCCTAGAGAACTCGAAGACCCGCCGCATCCCCGAAGAAATCTACGCGCTGTTCCCTGTGCTGTGGGACATGAAGAGCCGCAAGGGCGGCAACCTCTCGGGTGGCCAGCAACAGCAGCTTGCCATTGCACGCGCCCTCGTCACCGACCCCAAGGTGCTGCTGCTCGATGAGCCCACCGAGGGTATCCAGCCTTCGATCATCAAGGACATCGCCAAGGCGCTCAACGAGATCCGCAAGCTGCGCGGCATCACCATCGTCGTGTCCGAGCAGGTGCTCAGCTTCGCGATGGATGTAGCTGATCGGCTCTTCGTGATCGAAGGCGGCCGCCTCGTGCACGAGACCGCGCGCGACAAGACCGACGTAGATCACATCAAAGCCTACCTCTCCGTTTGATCTTTCCGTTCAACCACAACCCAACCAGGAGCCACTGCAAATGACGGACACGCTGATCAAGGTCGATCTGACCAAGTCGCCCACCGAGAACGAGTTGATTCACAACCGCTGGCACCCGGACATTCCGATGGCCTGCTGGGTCAACCCGGGCGACGACTTCATCCTCGAGACCTTCGACTGGACCGGCGGCTTCATCAAGAACAACGACAGCGCCGACGACGTGCGCGATATCGACCTGAGTACCGTGCACTACCTCTCGGGCCCCGTGGGCGTGAAAGGCGCAGAGCCCGGCGACCTGCTGGTGGTCGACCTGCTCGACATCGGCGCCAAGCAGGACAGCCTCTGGGGCTTCAACGGATTTTTCTCGAAGAAGAATGGCGGCGGTTTCCTGACCGATCATTTTCCCGAAGCGCAGAAATCGATCTGGGACTTCAAGGGCATGTTCACCAACTCGCGCCATGTGCCGGGCGTGAACTTCGCAGGCCTGATCCACCCCGGCCTGATTGGCTGCCTGCCCGACAAGCCCATGCTCGACATGTGGAACGAGCGCGAGAAGGCGCTCATTGCCACCGACCCCGATCGCGTGCCCGGCCTGGCCAATCCGCCGTTCGCCGGCACCGCTCACATGGGCAAGATGACCGGCGAGGCGAGGGCGAAGGCTGCTGCCGAGGGTGCGCGCACCGTGCCGCCGCGCGAGCATGGCGGCAACTGCGACATCAAGGATCTGTCGCGCGGCTCGAAGGTGTTCTTCCCCGTGTACGTTGACGGCGCAGGCCTGAGCGTGGGCGACCTGCACTTCAGCCAGGGCGACGGCGAAATTACCTTCTGCGGCGCCATCGAGATGGCCGGTTGGGTGCACATGAAGGTCACGCTCATCAAGGGCGGCATGGCCAAGTACGGCATCAAGAACCCGATCTTCAAGCCCAGCCCGATCACGCCGCAGTACAACGACTACCTGATCTTCGAAGGCATCTCGGTCGACGAGAGTGGCAAGCAGCACTACCTCGACGTGAACGTGGCCTATCGCCAAGCCTGCCTGAACGCCATCGAATACTTGAAGAAGTTTGGCTACTCGGGCGCGCAGGCCTATTCGATTCTTGGCACGGCACCGGTGCAGGGCCACATCAGCGGCGTGGTCGACGTGCCGAACTCGTGCGCCACGCTGTGGCTGCCCACGGGCATCTTCGACTTCGACATCAACCCGAATGCCTCGGGCCCGGTGAAGATGATCGACGGCAGCATCAGCATGCCGCTGTCGCACGACCTGCGTTGAAAGACGGCCTGGCCATGCCCACCTACGACTACGCCTGCGGGCAATGCGGCGGCTTCGAGGCGCTGCGGCCTTCAAGCCTGCGCGACGAGCCCGCCGCATGCCCCGATTGCGGGTGCGCCGCGCCGCGTGTACTTTCGGCCGCACCGCGGCTCGCGCTGATGGCCTCGGGTACGCGCCGCGCCATGGAAACCAACGAGCGCGCGCGGCATGAGCCCGGCAGTTCGCGTGACTACGCGCGCTTCAAGCACCCGGCGGGCTGCGGCTGCTGCAGTTCGGGCAAGCGGGGTGCGACGGTGACGGCGCCCAACGGGGCCAAGTCCGCGCCTTCGAGGCGGCCGTGGATGATCAGCCACTGAGGCTGCTGTTTCATGGGGCAACCCCTATTGACCGGGTTCTTTTCAAGGCCCTGATTGTTTCAATCCTGTGAACGCCGTGGTTCATTTCGACGGCGTTTTTCAGGACTCTTCAGGATCAAACTTCTCCTCACCAACCAACCGCTTGAAGGAGATTGAAATGAATGCCTCGAAGATCCTCGCCGCTGCTGCCCTCTCGCTCCTGGCCGCTGCCGGAGCCCACGCAGAAACCTACGACGGCGTGCACGTCGTGAACTCTTCTGTGACCCGCGCTGAAGTCGCACCGCAAGCCGTTGCCGCCGCTCGTGCTGGCAACGAATACAGCGATGCCTCGGGCGCTGGCGCACAAGCCTTCACGTCGACCGCCAACCGCGCGACCGTGCAAGCCGAAGCCGTTGCCAAGGCCCATGACCCGTTCGCCAGCCTCGACCGCCGCGCGTTCTACCGCGACGAAGTGCCGGCTGCGTACAAGAAGCCCAGCGTGTCGTTCACGCGCCAAGCTGGCCTGTAAGCAACCGACCACGACACCTTCGGGTGTCGCAAAGAACGAACGGGCCCTCGGGCCCGTTTTTTCATGGCTGATCGCTTTTTGTTGTTGTCAAAATATACGCATTGAGTATATATTTGCGGACCATGAACATGCCGCAACAGGTGCTTCTTCGAGACGCGATGCGTCAACTCAACATGACGCGCGATGCTTTCGCAGAGCGCATTGGCAGCCGCAGAAGGGCGCTCGACGCCTGGCTGCTGCCCGACGAATCCAATGAATTCAGGGCCATGCCCGAAGTCGCGCGACGCTTCGTGAGCGAAATCCTGGCTTCGGACGGGCGGCGCAGTGAATATACGCAAAGCGCATATGAAGGCGCTCTGCGCCAGGCGCTGGCCACCGAAGGCTCGCACCACCTGCTGTCGGTCAACCAGTTCAACCGCGACGCCATCGACGAACTGTTCCAGCTGGCCGATGTGATGCAGCCCATCGCGCGCCGCCGCAAGGTCAGCCGCGTGCTCGAAGGTGCCGTGCTGGCCAATCTGTTCTTCGAGGCCAGCACGCGCACCCGCGTGAGCTTCGGCGCGGCATTCTGCCGGCTGGGCGGCTCGGTGTGCGACACCACCGGCTTCACCTTCTCGTCGATGGCCAAGGGCGAATCGATCTACGACACCAGCCGCGTCATCAGCGGCTATGCCGATGCAATCGTGGTGCGGCATCCGGAGCAGGGCTCGGTCGCCGAATTCGCGCGCGCCACCAACGTGCCGGTCATCAACGGTGGCGACGGCCCGGGCGAGCATCCCAGTCAGGCGCTGCTCGACCTGTACACCATCCAGCGCGAGTTCTCGCGCCTGGGCAAGCTGGTCGACGGCGCGCACATCGCGATGGTCGGCGACCTGAAGTACGGGCGCACCGTGCACTCGCTCATCAAGCTGCTCGCGCTGTACCGCGGCCTGAAGTTCACGCTGATCTCGCCGCCGTCGCTCGCAATGCCCGCGGAAATCGTGGAGGCCGTGAGCCGCAACGGCCATGTGGTCGAGACCGCTGCCACGCCCGCGCAGGCGCTGGCCGGCGCAGACATCATCTACGCCACGCGCATCCAGAAAGAGCGCTTCGCGAACGACGAAGTGCTGGAAGGCTTCGACAACGCGTTCGAGATCAACCGCGCGCTCATCGAATCGGCCTGCAAGCCCGAAGTGGTGGTGATGCACCCGCTGCCGCGCGATGGCCGCCCTGGCTCGCACGACCTGAGCGTCGACCTGAACAACGACCCGCGCCTGGCCATCTTCCGCCAGACCGACAACGGCATTCCGGTGCGCATGGCGATCTTCGCCACGCTGCTGGGCGTGGACAAACTCGTGAGCCGCTCGATGCGCGATGCTGCCTGGACGCCGCCCTCGCACATCGGGCCGGACGACAGTGTGTTTCACGGGCTTGATTGAGGCTCTGCGAAAACGCCTGACCTTCAGGTGCCCGCACCGTCGCGTTGGAAGTCTCTGCGGTACTTGACGAAGCCTTTCTTCTTCGAGCCGGCAAAGCCGCAGTGCTCGAAGAACCGGTGGGCGTCGCCACGATCGACCGCACTTAGCAACATGATCTTGGAGCAGTCGCGCGCGATGCATTCGTCTTCGATGTGCCGCAGGAGTGCCGTTCCCGAGCCTTGGCCGCGAAACGCCTCACCGACGACGATGTTCTCGACCACGGCGAAAGGCTGGGCCTTGTACATCACATCGGCGCAGAAGCTCAGCAAGGCCGTCGCCCGCAGCACGCCCTCATGCTCCAGAACAAGCAGCGCCGTTCGAGAGTCGTTCGCCAGTTCGGCGATGCGCTCCGGCAGCACGCATACCTGCGTGTTGCCGATCAGCTCGCCGTACAACGCCTCGATGCCTTGGGCATCGTCGGGTCTGGCGCGTCGGATGTTCGTTGTTTCCACAAGGCAGCTCTCCGAGTCAGAAGCGGCCGAATATAGAGCCTCAAGCAGTCGCACGCCGGTACGTCAGCAACCGCCCCCGATACGCCGCCCGGCTCACGGTGGCAAGCTGATCCAGCCGCTCCTCGCACATGCCGAAGCCTTCGTCCGCCATCTGCCTGTTGAATGCCGACCGGTTCCCCCGGTCCGGGTCGACGATCCACACCTCGGCGGCGGGGCTGGTGTGGCGGGCGATGTAGGCGGCGAGCAGGCCTTCCGCATCGCGCTCGTACAGCAGGTCGCTGCCGATCACGAGGTCGAACAGGCCGTGCACGTCGCCGTCGGCCCCGGTCTCCTGCATGCCCCAATGGCCGCGCCTGTACTTCATGGGCGGCAGTGCGTTGAGCCGCAGGTTCTCCAGCAGGAAGCCTCCAGCGAGCGGGTGACAGTCGCTCGCTGTCATGTCGTTGCCGCGCCGGTGGCCGACGAGGCTTGCAAGCGCGAGGCCGCAGCCGATTTCGAGCACGCGCGCGCCCAGCACCACGGGGTGCAACGCCATGCGCGCGGCCAGTTGCGCGCCCGAGGGCCACAGCAGCCCGAACATTGGCCATGACGCGGAAGAGATGCCCTGCGCGGCAGCCGCGCCCGAGGGGTCGGAGAACTGCTGGCGATCGAGCAACGACTGGATGACTAGGTCGTCGGCACCCGCGATGGCGATGCGCTCCAGCTTGAGTAGATAGCCCGGCATCGAAAGGAGCAGGGTCTCGCGTGCGAGGCCCCGGTGCAGCAAAGGTGGGCCAGTATGCGCCCTGGCCGGCTTCGCGCCTTCTCACGCTCATCTAAGCAAACTCTCACTGCTGTGTAAGCGGCCTCTCACGGCCTGGTAAGTACTGCGTCCTAGAGTGAATTCATCGTCATCACTCAAGGAGACAACCATGAGATTTCGTATCGCAACCCTTTGCATCGCCGCCGTGCCCGCGCTGGTGCTGACATCGCTCGCGCATGCTGGCGGGCTGGCTGATCCCGACTATCCGCAGATCTCGCATTCGACCCAGTCGCGTGATGCGGTGGCCGAGGACGCCATGCGTGCCAACAACGGCATTCACGCAACGGAGGTTCTGGAATCGCAGGTGCAGGCGCCCGTATCGGGCGCCGACCGTGCGCAGGTGCAGGCCGAGGCGATTCGCGCGAACACCGGCATCCATCCGACGGAAGTTCTGGAATCGCAGGTGCAGCCACCGGTGGCTTCTGCGAACCAGCCGGATGCGTCGATGACACACGCCACCAGCGCGACTGGCGCGACCACCTACTGAGCCGCCGTGGTGCCTCGTGCGCCCGGCGTCAATCGCGCGTGAGCACGAAGCGCCTGCGGATGCCGCTCGCGGCCGAAGGCGCCACCCACAGGTCGAACTCGCCGGGCTCGACGGTCGGCTTCATGTCGCGGCCGATGAAGGCGAGGTCGTCGGTCGTGAGCGTGAATTCGACGACCGCTGATGCTCCCGGTGCGATGCCGATCTTGCGAAAGCTCTTCAGCTCGCGCACCGGCCGCGTCACGCTGGCCGCGCGCTGGCTGATGTAGAGCTGCACCACTTCCTCCGCGTCGCGCTGGCCGGTGTTGGTGACTGTGGCGCGCACGCGCAGCGTGCCCGACATCGGCAAGCGCTCCGTACTCAGCTCGACGTTGTCGTAGCGCACCGGCGAATAGCCGATGCCGAAGCCGAAGGGGTAGAGCGCTTCGTTCGTCGCGTCGAGGTAGCGCGTCTTGAATGACGTGCCCGGCGCGTTCTCGGGCGACGGCCTGCCGGTGCGCTTGTGGGCGTAGTAGTAGGGCACTTGGCCGGCCGTTTGCGGAAAACTCACGGGCAGCCGGCCCGAGGGATTGAAGTCGCCGAACACGACGTCGGCGATCGCGTTACCGGTCTGCACGCCGAGGAACCACGTGACGAGGATGGCGCGCGCATTGCGCACCGCGCCCTTCAGCGCCATCGCGCGGCCGTTGCTCAGCAGCACGATCACGGGCTTGCCGGTGGCGGCCACGGCCTCGGCCAGGTCTTGTTGTGCTTGCGGCAGCCCGATGTCGCTGCGCGAGCGCGCCTCGCCAGACATCTTCTCGCTCTCGCCGATGGCCAGCAGCACCACGTCGGCATCGCGCGCGGCGGCCACCGCGGCGTCGATACCGCCGGGCAGCGCCGACTCGATGCCCGAGCCGCGCACCACGTTCACCGACGAGTTGGGCCCCAGTGCCGCGCGCAGGCCCTGGTCGATGCCCACCGGTGCCGACTGTCCGGGGAACAGGCTCCACGCGCCCATCAGGTCGACGGTGCCCTCGGCGAAGGGGCCGATCAGCGCGATCTTCGTGCCGGCCTTGGGCAGCGGCAGCAGCATGCGCTCGTTCTTCAGCATCACGATGGAGCGGCGCGCGCTCTCGCGGGCCAACTCGATGAATGCGGGGTTCTCGGGGCGCTGCGAGGCGGGTGGGCCGTCGAGGCCGTGCATCGGGTCGTCGAACAGGCCCAGCTTCTGCTTGACGCGCAGCACGCGGCGCACGGCCTCGTCGAGCCGTTCCATGGGCACCTCGCCCGAGGCCACGAGGTCGGGCAGGTAGCGCATGTACAGGCCGCTCTGCATGCTCACGTCGGTGCCGGCCATGAAGGCCTGCTTGGCAGCCTCGCGTGGATTGGCGGCGTAGCCGTGCTCCACGAGTTCTTCGTCGGCCGTGTAGTCGGAGACCACGAAGCCCTGGAACTTCCATTCGTCGCGCAGCACGCCCGTGAGCAGCGAGTGGTTGGCGGTGGAAGGCACGCCGCCGATTTCGTTGAAGGCGCTCATGACCGACAGCGCGCCGGCGTCCAGCGCCGCGCGAAACGGCGGCAGGTACACCTCGCGCAGCGTGTGCTGCGAGATGTCGCTCACGTTGTAGTCGAGCCCGCCCTCGGCCGCGCCGTAGGCCGCGAAGTGCTTGGGCGTGGCCAGCATCGCGTCGGGCCGCGAGAGGTCGGGGCCCTGGAAGCCGCGCACGCGCGCTGCGGCGAATTGCCGCGAGAGGTACACGTCTTCGCCGGCGCCTTCGAGGCCGCGGCCCCAGCGCGCGTCGCGCGCGATGTCGACCATGGGCGCGAAGGTCCAGCGGAAGCCGTCGGCCGTGGCCTCGACCGCCGCGGCGCGCGCGGTGCGCTCGGCCAGGTCGGGCTCCCAGCTGGAGGCCTCGGCCAGCGGCATCGGGAACATGGTGCGAAAGCCGTGGATCACGTCCGCGCCGAAGATCAGCGGAATGCCCAGGCGCGACTCGTTCACCGCAATCTGCTGCAGCCGTCGCTTGCCTTCGAGGCCTGCGTTGTTGAACAGGCCGGTGAGGCGGCCGGCGCGCACGTCGGCAGTCTCCTGCTGCGCATTGCGCCAGCCGGCCTGGGGGTTGTTGGGGGTGTCGATGTCGGCGGGGCCGTACAGGGTGAGCTGGCCGGCCTTCTCCTGCACCGTCATGCGGGCAATGAGGGCCTCGATACGGGCCTCGGGCGTCAGCGCTGCATCTGCCGCGGCAGGGGCGGCAGGTACAGAGGGAGGCAGGAGCGCGAGGGAGAGAAGAGCAGGGGCGAGAAAGGAAGCCGGGGTTCTGATGCGCATGGCCTCCTATTCTCCAGATAACGCCGCCGTCCCTGTTCAGCGGGTTTCCGCGCTGGCCGTAGGCCTTCTCCGATAGCCAGGGCCTGCGCCTATTCGGCGGTAGCGCCCGAATCCTTCGCCACCTTCACCCATTTCGTGGTCTCGCTGCCGATGAACGTTGCAAGCTCGGCCGGCTTCATGTTGCCGGCCGTCACGCCCTGTTCCTCGAAGCGCTTGACCACGTCGGGCTGCAGCAGCACGCGCGACACCTCGGTGTTCAGGCGCTGCACCAGCTCGGGCGGCGTGCCGTGCGGCGCCATGAGCGCGAACCAGGTGGTCATGTCGTAGCCCTTGAGGCCGGCCTCGTCGAGCGTGGGCACGCCCGGGTAGGCGGGCGAGCGCGTCTTCGTGGTCACGGCCAGTGCCTGCACCTTGCCGGCGCGGATGTGCGGCGCGGCCGAGGGGCTGGTCTCGATGGCCATCTGGATCTGTCCGCCCATCAGGTCGGCCATCATCGGCGCGCCGCCCTTGTAGGGCACGTGCACGATGTCGGTCTTCGTCATCGAGCGGAACAGCTCGCCCGAGATGTGCTCCGTGCTGCCGTTGCCCGCCGAGCCGTAGTTGACCTTGCCCGGGTTGGCCTTGATGTAGGCGACGAGTTCTGCCACCGATTTCACGGGCACCTTCTCGTTCACGATCAGCACGTTGGGCGTGGAAGCCACCAGCGCCACCGGATCGAAGTCGCGCTGGAAGTCGTAGGGCAGGCGCTTGTAGAGGCCCGGCGCGATCGAATGCGCGATGGTCGCCATGAACAGCGTGTAGCCATCGGCCGGCGCCTTCGACGCTATGGCCGCGCCCACGGTGCCGCCCGCGCCGCCGCGGTTGTCGATGATGACCGGCTGCTTGAGCGCTTCCGACAGCTTCTGGCCCACGGTGCGCGCGACGATGTCGGTGGTGCCGCCGGCCACGAAGGGCACGACGAGGGTGATGGGCTTGGCGGGCCAGTCGGCCGCGCTGGAAGAAGCGGCGGCGGTGGCCAGCAGCAGGGCGGCCGTGCCGGCGCGCAGAAGGGTCGAGGGGCGTGGGAGGGCGGATTTCTTCATGGTCTTGGATGCCGTGGGGCTGTTGTTATCGGAAAGCGCGCGCTTCATGCCACGCGGTTCAGCAGCGGCTGGTTGCGCACCCAGCGCCGCAGGTTGTCGAGAAAGATCGCGGCCACGCGCGCTTCGTTGCCGTCCGAATGGCCGGCGCTGTGGGGCGTGACGATCACCTTCGGCAAGCTCCACAGCGGCGAGTCGGCCGGCAGGGGCTCGTGCGCGAACACGTCGAGATACGCGCCGGCCAGTGCGCTGCTGCGCAATGCATCGATGAGCGCGGGCTCGTCGACCACTTCGCCGCGTGAGATGTTCACGAGCCGCGCTCCGGCGGGCATGCGCGCCAGCGCCGCCGCATCGATGAGCCCGCGTGTGCGGTCACTCAGCGGGCAGGCCAGCAGCAGCCAGTCGGCCTGCGGCAGCACCGCGTGCAGCTGCTCGTAGCTCACGCTCTCGTGGGCCGGTGCTGAGGCCGGGGCCTCGCTGCCGCGCACGGAAATGACGCGCAGGCCCAACGCTGCGAGCAGCGAGCCGAGCCCTTGTCCGATCGGCCCCCAGCCGACGACCACGGCGGTCTGCCCCGCAAGGTCGCGCGGCAGGCCGCTGCCCATGAGCGACGACCACGTGCGTGCGCGTTGCGCGGCCAGCAGCTGCGGAAACTGCCGCGCCAGCATCAGCACGCCTGCCAGCGCGGTCTGCACGACCACGCCGGAGTTGGCGCCCGACGAGGTCGTGACCTCCACGCCGCGCGCGCGCAGCTCGCCGTACACCGGACGGTCGGCGCCCGCGGAATGCGCATGCACCCAGCGCAGCGAGGGCGCGTGGCGCATTGCGTCGTGAAAGGCCTGTGTGTGCGGCAGCACCTCGTGCTTGGTCGACAGGCCGGTGACGTCGCGCGAGACGAAAGCCACGTCGGCGTCGTCGCCCGGGTTCACCAGCACGTGCGTGCGTTCGCCAAGCGCCGCGGGCAGGCCGGACGCTGCCTGAGCCGCGGCTTGCGGCGTCATCAAGATGCGCAGCGGCGAGCTCATTCGGCTGTCGCGCCCGATTCGCGCACGATCGCCTTCCACTTCTCGTACTCCTGGCGAGTGAACTTGCCGAACTGCTCGGGCGTGCCGCCCACCGGGTCGGCACCCTCGCGGATCATCTGCGCTTCGAGCGAAGGCAGCGCCTCGTTCACCGACTTGTTGAGCAGCGCGATCACCGGGGCGGGCGTGCCCTTGGGCGCGAAGAAGCCGAACCACGAGCCGGCGGAGAAATCGGGGAAGCCCTTCTCGGCCACGGTCGGCACGTCGGGCAGCGAGCGCGAGCGTTTCTGGCTGCTCACCGCAATGGCCCTGAGCTTGCCCGCCTTGATGTGCGCGATGACCGAGGGAATGGTTGCGAACATGAACTGCACACGGCCCGCGAGCAGGTCGTTGAGCGCGTTCGCGCCCTTGTAGGGCACGTGCAGCGTCTCGGCCCCGATGCGCTTGCTGAGCATGTAGCTCGACAGGTGCGACGAGGTGCCGACGCCGGTGGAGCCGTAGTTCAGCTTGTTGGGGTTGGCCTTGGCGTAGGCGATGAATTCTTCCAGCGTCTTCGCGGGCACTTCGGGGTTCACCACCAGCACGTTGGGCACGTCGGCGATCTGCACCACCGGCACGAGGTCGGTGAGCGGGTCGTAGGGAAGGTTCTTGTAGAGCGTCTGGTTGACGGCCATCGGGCCGACCGAGTTGACGATCAGCGTGTAGCCGTCGGCCGGTGCGCGCACCACGAACTCCGTGCCGATGTTGCCGCCGCCACCGGGCTTGTTGTCGATGATGAAGGACTGCTTGAGCTTTTCCGACATGTGCTGCGTGACGGCGCGCGCGAGGATGTCGGTGGTGCCGCCGGCCGTGAAGGCGACGACCACGCGCACGGGCTTGTTGGGATAGGCCGTCTGCGCGGTGGCACTGAGGCCGGCGACCAACAGCGCCGTGGTGCAGAGAAGTTTCCGGAAGAAGGAGGGCTTGTCTCGTGTCATTGTTATGTTCTCGTGGGGGGTGATCGATCAGTCGCGAAAGCCCGGGTCCATCCGGTCGAGCTTGCGCAGCAGCGCTGGCCATTCCATGAGGCCGTAGGGCCGGCGCGTGCCGGGTTGGTAGTTGTTCCAGGTCTCTTCGAGGACGTGCTTCGGCACCGCTTGCAGCGGCGTGTTGCACGACATCGCGCCGATCTGCGCGCGGCAGGCCAGCTCGAGCCGGTGCATCCAGTTGAAGGCCTCGCCCACGCTGCGGCCCACCACCAGCGCACCGTGGTTGCGGAAGATCACGGCCTCGCGGTCGCCCAGGTCGGCCAGCAGCGAGGCCTGCTCCTCGGTGTTCAGCACCACGCCCTGGTAGTCGTGGTAGCCGATCTTCAGGAAGCGCATGGCGGTCTGTGTGAGCGGCAGCAGGCCGCATTCGAGCGACGACACCGCCATCGACGCCCAGCTGTGCGTGTGGATCACGCAGGCCACGTCGGGCCGCGCGGTGTGCACGGCGCTGTGGATCACATAGCCGGCCTTGTTGATGCCGTAGCCGAGTTCGCCGAAGTCGGGCTTCGAGAGGATGTTGCCGTCCTGGTCGACCTTGATGAGGCAGGAGGCGGTGATTTCCTCGTACATCATTCCGTAGGGGTTGATGAGGAAGGCGCCTTTCTCGCCCGGCACGTGCGACGAGATGTGGTTGGCCATCATGTCGGACATGCCGTAGAGGTCCACCAGCCGGTAGCAGGCTGCGAGGTCGATGCGGGCCTGCCATTCGGCATCGGAGCATTGGCCCTTCATGGAGGGAATCTGGAGTACGCCGGGTTGTGTCATGGGGATGTTTCCTTCGGATGAGCGGGTTCAGTCGGCGCCCAGCTGCAGGCGGCTGGGCAGGCGCTTCTCGATGGCGAACTTCAGCAAGGCGGCCGAGCGGAAGATGCCGTGCGCGAACTTGCCGTAGGGCAGGGTGAGAAACAGCGCCATCACCACGCCCAGGTGCACCGCCAGCAGCAGCGCCATGAAGCGGGTGTCGCGCCACGCCAGCAGCGCAAGGCCGGTGATGCTGGTGAGCAGCAGCAGCGCGATGAAGCCGCGGTCCATGGGGCGTTGGGCCACGTCGCCGTGTGCCGGGTCGCGCCGCAGGTTGAGCCACAGCAGCCCGACCGGGCCCACCACCAGGCCGATGCCGCCCGCGGTGCCCAGCAGCACCGGCAGGCTGGTGAGCGCATAGGGCGCATGCAGGCCGAGCAGGTAGTGGTACAGCGTGGCCACGCAGGTCGAGGCGAAGCACAGCATGAAGCCGTAGAAGGTGAAGTGATGAAAGCGCCGGCGCCACAGGGTGAAGCGGTCATCTTCGTTGTTGCAGCCTTCGCCGTGGCCGCCGCCCAGGTACTTCAGGCACAGCGCGTCGTGTGCGGCCTCTGCGCTGGCCGCACCACGCACATTGCTCACCTCGGCGGACATGTCGTCGCGCGACGGCGATACCTCCCGCCAGAAGCGCCGCACGCCCATGGCCAACGCGAACATCACGAAGAGGAACACCGCGCCGAACACCAGCGCGAGAAAGTTGTGCGGAAAGATCGCGTAGAAATTGCCCGCCAGCGGCTCGTGCAGCAACGAGCCCGACATCGCCACAGCAAGCACCAGGAAAAGCGCGAGCCCACCGGCCAGCGCGAGCGCAACCGTGAGGCCCGCGCGCTGGTACAGCGCGCCCATCGCAGGCGGCCAGGCGTAGTCGTGATACGTCTGCATGCGCACCTGCGCCATCGCCTGCGGCACGTTCACCGCGAACTCGTGCGGCGGCGCGTATTGGCAGGCATGCAGGCAGGCGCCGCAGTTGTGGCACAGGTTGGCAAGGTAGTGCGTGTCGGCCTTGCCGAATTCGAGGCGGCGCGTCATGGCGGGAAACACGGCGCAGAAGCCTTCGCAGTAGCGGCAGGCGTTGCAGATCTGCAGGATGCGCGCGACTTCGCCCTCGCTTGCGGTCAGCGGCAAGGCGGGAGCAATCGGAATCACGCGGTGCGCGGGAATGCCCTCGGCATCCGCACGGGCGCGTGCGACGAGATCAGTGAGCTGCTGCAAGCGCGGCCTCCGGGGAATTCTTCGATGAAAACTTCTTCGCCGCGTTTGCGGCCTGCGTGCCGGCAATGCGACCGAAGGCTGTGCCGATGCTCATGCCGACGCCCGCCGTGTAGCCCTTGCCCAGCACGTTGCCAGCCATCATTTCGCCGGCCACGAACAGGTTCGGGCTGGCCCGTCCGCCGAAGCGCACGGCCGCCGTCTCGTCCACCTTCAGGCCCAGGTAGGTGAAGGTGATGCCGGGGCGCACGGGGTAGGCGTAGAACGGCGCGGTGTCGATGGGGCGCGCCCAATGCGTCTTGGCGGGCGCGAGGCCTTCGGTGTGGCAGTCGTCGAGCGCGGTATGGTCGAAGCGGCCCACGCGGCAGGCGGCGTTGTAGTCCTCCACGGTGCGCACGAAGGTGGCTTCGTCGAGGCCAATCTTGCTTGCCAGTTCGCCGAGCGTGCCCGCCTGCGTGCCGGGAAACACCGGCGGCATGAAGCGCCCGACTGCCTTCTGGTCGATGACCGACCATGCAATCTGCCCCGGCTGCTGCGCCACGAGCCGGCCCCAGATGGCGTAGCGCTTGGGCCAGAAGTCTTCGCCTTCGTCGTAGAAGCGCTTCGCCTCGCGGTTGACGACCACGCCGAGCGACACGCAGTCGATGCGCGTGCAGATGCCGCCGTCGTACAGCGGCGCACGCGCGTCGATGGCCACCATGTGGCCCTGCGACGGATCGCCGATGCTGTCGGCGCCCGCTTCGATCATGTGTTTGAGCAGCACGCCCTGGTTGAAGCGCGTGCCGCGGATCAGGAAGTTGTCGGCCGGCCATTCGCCGCGCTCGTTCTGGCCCCAGGCTTCGCGCAGCCATTCGCGGTTCGACTCGAAGCCGCCAGCGGCCAGCACGCAGCTTTTCGCTTCGATGCGCTCGCCGGCCTCGGTGCGCACGGCCACGAAGCGGTCTCCGTCGAGTTCTACCGAGGCCACGGGAATGTCGTAGCGGATCTGTACGCCCAGCCGCTCCGCACTGCGGAAATAGGCATTCACCAGCGCCTTGCCGCCGCCCATGAAGAAGGCGTTGGTGCGCGCCACGTGCAGTGCGCCCGACAGCGGCGGCTGAAAGTGCACGCCGTGGCTGCGCATCCAGTCGCGGCAGTTCGACGAGGCGCGGATCACGAGGCGCGCCAGGTGCTCGTCGGTGAGGCCGCCGGTCACCTTCAGCAGGTCTTGCCAGTATTCCTCTTCAGGGTAGGACTCGATCAGCACGTCCTGCGGGGCGTCGTGCATGCAGCGCAGGTTGCGCGTGTGCTGCGAGTTGCCACCACGCCATGCCTTGGGCGAGGCTTCGAGCAGCAGCACCGAGGCGCCAGCCTCGCGTGCCATCAGGGCGGCGCACAGCGCGGCATTGCCGCCACCGACAACCAGTACGTCTATCACTCGTGGGTCTCCTTGGAATACGGGAGACTCTAGGCACGCCGGCCTTCAGGCGAAAGGCCGATCCGGGCAACGGGTGTTCAGTTTTCGAGAAGACTCGCGCCTGTCCAGTTGCCCTCGCGCACCAGGGCGCGCGCCGTGTCGGCCATCACCACGCGCGTTGCCAGTGCGGCGGGGGAAAGCTCGTCGTCCGACAGGCTCACGAGCAGGTTGCGGCGGCCCACGTGCGCGTCGGCGATCTGTGTGAGTTGCAAGTCGTCGCGATCGTGCCGCGCGGTGGCGGCGCCAGGCTGGATGGTGGCGCCGTGGCCGGCGCGCACCGCGTCCATCAGCAGCGCGAGGCCGTCGACTTCGGCCACGATGCGCGGCGCGATGCGGGCCCGCGCGAAGGCCGCCATCAGCGTGGCGCGCAGCCCGTGGCTGCCGCTGGGCAGGATCAGCGGCAGTTCGGCCAGCTGCGACAGGCGCACGCGGGCGCCGGTGGGGCGCTGCGGCAGCGTGGGAGACGCGATCACGAAGAGCTTTTCGGCCAGCAGCGGGGTCACGCTCCAGCGCCGCGGCGTATCGGTCTGGAACAGCACGGCCAGGTCGAGCTGCCGCGCCTGCAGCATCGTCGTGAGGTGGCCGGACAGCGCCTCGACCATGTGCAGCCGCACCTCGGGGTAGCGCTCGCGCATGGCGCGCATCAGCGGCACGCCGAGCACCGTGGCGGTCGTGGGCGCCAGGCCCACGCTCACGTGGCCCGAGAGCCGCGCCTGCTGCGCGGCGCGCACCGCGTCGTCGGCATGGCGCAGGGTGAGCTGGGCCTGGTGGAGAAAGGCCACGCCCGCGTCGGTGGGCGCAACGCCGGTCGAGCTGCGCTGCAGCAGCCGGGTGGAAAGCTCGCTTTCGAGCCGGCTGATCTGCTGGCTCAGCGCCGAGGTGACGACGCCCAGCTCGACCGCCGCGCGGCCCATGCTGCGAAGCTCGCAGACCTTGACGAAGTAGCGCAGTTGCCGGAGTTCCATCGCCCGATCATCGCGCAGGCACGGTGGCCGGCGCGGGCCGGCGCAACAGCAGCCATCCGAACAGCGGTGCGGTGATGTACATCACCACCGAGTAGATGGCCGCCGGCAGCGCCAGCTGAAAGCTGCCCAGCACGCTCACCGCGATGAAGATCGCCAGTGTGGAGTTGTGGATGCCTATCTCGTAGCTGATGGCGGTGGCCAGCGGCTTGGCGAGCCCGGCGGCGCGGCTCAGGTAGTAGCCCGCGAGCAGGCTCAGGAGATTGAACAGCAGCACCGGCACGCCGATCTCGGCGAAGGTGGCGGCCATGGTCTTCCACTCGTTGGCGATGGCGAGCACCGTTACCACCGCGAGCACCACGCCGCTGAAGATCTTGGTCGGCTTCTCCATGCGCGCCGCGAAGCCCGGGCCGCGCGAGGCCACGAACATGCCGATGGCCACCGGCACGAGCACGATGGCAATCACCTCCACCAGCTTGCGCGTTTGCAATGGCACCACCTGGCCGCCCTGCGCGAAATGGCCGATGGCCCAGTTCGCGATGAGCGGCAGCGTGACGATGGACAGCAGCGTGTTCACGGCCGTGAGCGAGATGTTCATCGCCACGTTGCCGCCGAACAGGTGCGAGAACAGGTTGGCCGAAATGCCGCCGGGCGAGGCCGCGAGCAGCATCAGCCCGACAGCGAACACGGGCGACAGCCCGAAGCCCACGATGATCGCGTAGCAAGCCAGCGGCAGTCCGACGACCTGCAGCACGAGCGCGATGGTCACGGCCTTCGGGTGCTTGAAGAGGCGCCTGAAGTCGTCGAGCGAAAGCGAAAGCCCGAGCCCGAACATCACGAGCGCGAGCGCGCCGAACAGAAAGCGGGTGACGATGACGGTTGCGTCCATGGGTTTGTCTCCTCGTTGGTTCTTGTAGTTTTGATGCGGTAAAAAAATGGCTGCCAGCACCTGTCGTGCAGGCGCTGGCAGCCGTGGAAACCGGGATCGACGCTTGTCTTATTGTTTGTAGCTGTCGTCGATGCGGTCGAGCTTGCGGATCAGCGAAGGCCACACGAACTGGCCGCCGAGGCCACCGGTCTGCACCTTCATTGCCTGGCCCACGCCTTCCACGATGCGCGGGTCCACCTGCGTGAGTTCGCTGCCGCCCGATTGCGCCGCAATCTGGATTTGGCAGGTGTTCTCGAAGGTGTACATCGAAAGAAAGGCGTCGGCAATGGTCTTGCCGCAGGTCAGCAGGCCGTGGTTGCGCAGCATGAGGAAGTTGGCGCTGCCCATGTCGGCCTGCAGGCGCGGCTTCTCGTCGTCGCGGAAGGCCACGCCTTCGTAGTCGTGATAGGCCAGCGAGGCCAGCACGAAGGTCGATTGCTGGCTGATGGGAAGCACGCCGCCTTTCTGCGCGCTGACGGCGATGCCGGCCTTGGTGTGGGTGTGCAGCACGCACTGGATGTCTTCACGCGCGGCATGCACCGCGCTGTGAATGACGAAGCCGGCCGGGTTCACGGGGTAGGGCGAGTCGATGATCTTGTTGCACTGCTGGTCGACCTTGACCAGGCTCGACGCGGTGATCTCGTCGAACATCAGGCCGTAGGGGTTGATCAGGAAGTGGTGCTCGGGGCCGGGAACGCGCGCGCTGATGTGCGTGAACACGAGGTCGCTCCAGCCGTAGAGCGCCACCAGGCGGTAGCAGGCGGCGAGGTCGACGCGAAGCTGCCACTCCTCGGCGGAGACGAGCTTCTGGATTTCGGGTTGGGAGAAGGCGTTCATGGTTTCCTCTTGTCGATGTCAGGCGGCCGCGGGTTCGGTCAGCGCGGCCTTGTAGATGCTTTGCTTCGGCTGCGCCATCACGCGGCGCAGCATGGGCTCGAATTCGCCGATGGGCAAGGTCTCGGCCTTGGGATCGAAGGCGGGGTTGTCGTAGAGCGCGCAGAACTCGGCCGTACGCTCGTAGTGCGGGTGGCCCTTGAAGTTGTCGCGCATGTCGCGGTCCAGGCCGATGTGGTGAAAGAAGTAGTGGCCCTGGAAGATGCCGTGGTTCTGCACCATCCAGTGGTTGGCTTCGCTCACGAAGGGCTTCAGGATGGCGGCGGCGATATCGGGGTGGTTGAAGCTGCCCAGCGTGTCGCCGATGTCGTGCAGCAGCGCGCACACCACGTACTCCTCGTCGCGGCCGTCGCGCAGAGCGCGGGTGGCGGTCTGCAGCGAGTGGGTGTAGCGGTCGACCGGAAAGCCGCCGTAGTCGCCTTCGAGAATCTGCAGGTGCTTGATCACGCGTGCGGGCAGGCCGGTCGTGAACTGCATGAATTCGCCGCCGATCAATTGCCAGTCTTCGCGCGTGCTTTCCTGCATGCTCCTGAAACTTGCGCGTGCGTTCATCGCTGGGGTCTCCGTTCTTGTGGGGTGCCGGCCACTGTATGCCTGCGCTTGACCTTGAACTGTCAAGAATTTGACAATGTGGGGTTCTGGTAAACCCCCGCCTCGCAGCGGTTCATGCCCATGGCTGCCTCCCCTAGACCGCGTCTTTCCGCTGCGCACCGCGCCGCGCTGGAGGGCAATCCGTGGTTCATGAGCATGCCGCGCGTCCAGCGCGAGGCGCTGCTGGGCGCGGCCGAACTCCACCACGTGCGGCGCGGCGCGATGGTGTTCCGCCAGGGCGACCCCATCCACGCGGCGGGCGGTGGCTTCTACGGGCTGGTGGCGGGCACCATCAAGATTTCGTCGCTGCGCCAGGACGGGCGCGAGGCCATCCTCGCGGTGCTGGAGCCCGGCAACTGGTTTGGCGAGATCACGCTGATCGACGGCTCGCCGCGCACGCACGACGCCACCGCGCTGGAGGCACTCGACCTGCTGATGGTGCCGCCCGAGGCCTTCGTGCAGCTGATGCGCGACGTGGTGTTCTCCAACGCCATCGCGGCGATGCTGGCGGCGCGCGTGCGCATGCTCTACGGGCTGGCGGAAGACGCCACGTTGCGCAGCCTGCGCGCCCGCGTGGCGCACCGGCTGCTGGTGCTGGCGCGCGGCGATGCCACGCAGTCGGTGCACCTGCGCCACGAGCTGCAACTGCCACAGGAGGCGCTGGCGATGATGCTCGGCGTGACGCGCCAGACGCTGTCGAAGGAGCTCAATGCGCTGGCGGGCGAGGGCGTGGTCGCGCTGCGTTACGGGCGCATCGAGCTGCTGTCGCTCGATGCGCTGCAGAAGTTGGTGAGCCTGGGCTGAGCCCGTGCGCCGCCGTCAGCGCAAGACCCGACCGTCGGCAGAAATGCTGATCAGGTCGATGTTGCGCACGCTGTCGCGCAGGCCCGGACGCAGGTTGATGCGAAAGCCGCCCACGTCGTAGTCCGTCATGCCGGACATCACGCGCTGCAGGCTCGCGGTGTTGAAGCCGCGGCCAGCGCGGCGCACCGCTTCGCCGGCCGCCTTGGCCGCGATGAAGCCTTCGAGGCCTTCGTACGACGCGGTCTGGTCGGAGTTGTCCACGGCCGCGAGGTATTCCTTGACGATGGGAATGGCCGAGGGCCGCGGCGACGGCACCACCTGCGAAATGACGATGCCGCCGATGTCCTTGCCCAGCGTGGCGTAGAGCGGGTCGATGCCGACGATGGAAAAGGCCATGAAGCTGCCCGCGTAGCCGCTCTTGCGCAGTGCGCGGATGGCATTGGCCGTGGTGCCCGAGAGCGACACCAGCACGATGGCCTGCGGCGACTGCTGCTGCACGGTCTTCAGGGCCGCGTCGAGCTTGTTGCCGGTGGCCGGCACCAGCGCGCTCGCGACCAGCGGCGTGAGCCTGAGCTCGGTGATGGCCTGCTCCACGGCCGCGAGGCCGGCGCGGCCCATGGCGTCGTCGTCGCCCACCAGCGCGATGCGCGTCTGCCCCACGGTGGCGCACTGCTTCACGATCTTCAGGGCCTCGTCGATCATGCCGGGCCGCACATGGAACACGTTGGGGTGGTCGGCGCCGCGCAGCGTGTCGGAGGCAGCGAAGGGCGCGAACAGCAGGCTGCCCTGCTGCGTGGCGACATTGGCCCCGGCTTCGCTGCTGGCCGTGCCGACGAAGCCGAAGAGCATGTCGGCCTTGTTGGTGGTGAGCAGGGTGCGCGCGTTGACGGCGGCGCGGGCCGCGTCGTAGCCGTCGTCGAGCTGCAGCAACTTCAGCTGCAGGCCGTTGGCGGCGTTTTTGTCGTTGAAGTCGCTCACCGCGAGGCGGCTGCCGGCGGCGAAGGCGGTGCCGATTTCATTGGCGCTGCCGGTAAGCGGCACCGACTGCCCGAGCAGCACGACGCGCGGTGCGCCACCCGCTGCGCGCGTGGACTGCGCCATGACGGGGTGGGCGATGCCGCTTCCCAGCGCCAGTGCACCCCACGCCGCCTTGCCCAACCATTCCCTGCGAGATGTGTTCATTGGACACCTTCTTTCACATTAGTAAAAAAGTGTAGCAATAACGGGGCCAGGGGGGAAGTCGGGTGCGGGGCGGAATTCCCTGATGAAAGAATTGGAGAAGGGGGAGTCGCTCAGGCAGTGCGCTCGAACACCAGGTCCCACACGCCGTGCCCCAGCTTGATGCCGCGGTTCTCGAACTTGGTGAGGGGGCGGTATTCGGGCTTGGGCGCGTAGGCCTCAGCCGTGTTGCGCAGCAGCGGCTCGGTCGCGAGCACTTCGAGCATCTGCTCGGCGTAGGGCTGCCAGTCGGTGGCGCAATGGATGTAGCCGCCGGGGCGCAGGTGCTGCGCGAGCTTGGTCACGAACCCGGGCTGGATCAGGCGGCGCTTGTTGTGGCGCTTCTTGTGCCACGGGTCGGGAAAGAACACATGCACGCCGGCCAGCGTGCCGGGCTGCAGCATGTGGTCGAGCACGTCGACCGCGTCGTGCGCGCAGATGCGGATGTTCGACAGCGACTGCTCGCCGATGCGCTTGAGCAGCGCGCCTACGCCGGGCTCGTGCACTTCGCAGCAGAGGAAATTGGTCTCGGGCAGCACGGTCGCGATGTGCGCGGTGGCCTCGCCCATGCCGAAGCCGATTTCCAGCACGGTGGGTCCGGCGCGGCCGCCGAAGGCTGCCGTCAGGTCGAGCGGCTCGGGCTTGTAGGGCACGAGGAACAGCGGGCCCAGTTCGGAGAAGGCGCGTGCTTGGCCGTCGGTGGTGCGGCCGGCGCGCTTCACGAAGCTCTTGAGGCGGCGGTGCAGCGGGTGCGGCTTGGCCGCTTCGTCGTCGGCGGGCGGGAGATCGTTGGGCACGGTGTCGGGAAGATTCATTACGGCCGCGAATTGTAGAGAGCGCGCCATTCGGGCACCCAACCTGCCAGTGCGTCCGCGCAGCCGATGGCCGTAGTGGGCCGCAGGCCGAGCACGCGCGCGGCACTGTCGAGCGCGGCCAGCGCGGCGGCGGGCGAGCCGGTGTCGATGGAGGTGGCGCCGTTCTGCTTCGACAGCTTGTCGCCGTCCGTGCCCCGCACCAGCGGCGTGTGCAGGTAGCTGGGCGTGGAAAAGCCCAGCGCACGCTGCAGCAGGATCTGGCGCGCGGTGTTGTCGGTGAGGTCTTCGCCGCGGACCACATCGGTCACGCTCTGTTCGGCGTCGTCGACCACCACGGCAAGCTGATAGGCCCAGGGGCCGTCGGCGCGGCGCAGCACGAAGTCGCCGACCTCGCGGCTCACGTTCTGGCACTGGCGGCCGAGGCGGCGGTCGGTCCAGCAGAGTTCGCTGGCCGTGCCGGAATCGGCTGTTTCATCCCAGGGCACGCCCGGCGTGGGCGGCCGGTCGGCTTCGAACTTTTCGGTGGCGAAGCGCCAGGCACGCGCGGGCTTGCCATGCAACCCGTCGCGGCAGGTGCCGGGGTAGACGCGCTCGCCGTGGCGCTCGTGCCGCTGGCCGAGTCGGGCGAGGGCTTGGTTGATGTCCTTGCGCGAGCAGCCGCAGGGGTAGGCGAGGCCGCGCGCCTGCAGCTTGGCCAGCGCGGCTTCGTAGCGCGCGGTGCGCTGCGTTTGCCACACAGGGGCTTCGTCGGGCAGCAGGCTGCAGGCAGCCAATTGCTGGAGGATGTGCTCGCCCATGCCGGGCAGGCAGCGCTCGGTGTCGGCGTCTTCGATGCGAATCAGCCAGCGCGCCTGCGGACCGCGGGCGCGCACGTCGAGCCAGCTCGCGAGCGCGGCCACCAGCGAGCCCGCATGCAGCGGGCCGGTGGGCGAGGGCGCGAAGCGGCCGGTCTCCCTCATCTCCCGATCAGATGACGTCGAGCGCGAGCGACAGGCCCGAGAGGAATGCGTCTTCGACGCGGTGGCCGGTGCACCAGTCGCCGGCCACGCCGATGCGGGCCTTGCTGTCCCAGAGGTGCGTCGTGCCCACGGGCACCTGCGTTTGCGCTTCGTTCCAGCACAGGGCCTGGGCGTGCGCGGGCGTGGCATGGATGCCGGTGATCTCGGCGAAGGCACGCAGCAGCTTGGCTTCGACGCGCGCGGGCGTGTCGCGCAGATGCTCTTGCGACCACGTGGCGCTGGCCTGCAGCGTCCAGCGCTCGACGGGCTCGCGACCAGGCTTGGACGATTCGCGCGCCAGCCACGCCACGCGGTGGTGGGTGCTGCGGGCCGCATTCCATTGCGGGCCGAGGTGCGACATGGTGGGCTGGTTGGCCTGGGGGTAGGCGACCATCAGCGTCCAGCAGGGCGCGATGCGCACGGGTTCGATCTTGCGGCTGAGCGTGGCCGAGAGCTTGCCGTCGCCCAGCAGCGCGCGGGTGCGTGCAGGCGGCACGGCGAGCAGCACGGCGTCGAAGCCGGAATACACGTGCTGCGAATCGTCGGCGCCTGCGGTGCGCAGTTGCCAGCGCTTCGCATCGAGCGCGTCGGGCTCGATCTGCGTGACCTGCGTGCCGGTAATGAGGCTGTCGCCCAACGGCTTGGCCCAGTGGGCCGCCAGCGCGTCCATGCCGGGCTGCGCCACCCAGTGCGGCTCGAGCGAGGGCAAGGCCGCCTCGGCCACGCGGCCATGGGCGTCGAGCACGCGCACGAGGTTGGCGCTCCAGCGCTTGCACAGGCCGGGCGTGCTTTCGAGCGCCAGCGCAAAGCGCGGGTCGCGCACGGTGAAGTACTGGGCGCCGCTGTCGAAGCGGCCGAAGGCGGTGTCGATGCTCGCCATGCGGCCGCCGGCCGTGGCCTCGCGTTCGAACAGCGTGACCTTGTGGCCGGCCTGCACCAGCGTTCGTGCACAAGCCACCCCAGCGATGCCGGCGCCGATGACGGCGAAATTGCGCGGCGCGCGCGGGGTGGCTGGGGTTCGGTGACGGTCGGCGGCCTTGGCCGGCTTCTTTGCAGTTGCGCGAGTGCTCATGACGAACTCTTTTCTTCTGGATGGAATGCGGTTGGATGTGTCTGCACTCTACATCGGTCCGAGAGCCGCTTCGCCTGAGGACACACCCTTAGCGAAGCTGCGCGAATCCTCGGCAATACTCGTCAACCCCTCATCGACCCCGATGCCGCTCGAGCAGCGCACGCCGCGTGCCTTCATGCTCGAACTGCGCCAGCCACCATTCGAGCGCCCGCCCCGGCTTGCCCGCGCTGCGCACGCGCCATGCGCAATGCATCGTTCCCATTGGCGGCATGCGCTCGGTCTTCAGCTCGACCAGGTGCCCGGCCTCGATGTACGGCCGCGCCATCGGCTCGGGCAGAAAGCCGCCACCCAGCCCGTGCAATTGCGCCGCGATCTTGGCCTGCATGCTCGGCACGGTGAGCACGTCCTGCCCACCCATGAGGTTCACCGTCATGCTCGGCCCGTGCCGCGCTGAATCGGCCGCGGCCACCGCGCGGTGCTGCCGCATCACCGCGTCGCTCAGCGGCTGAGGCAGGCGCGCCAGCGGATGGTGCGGCGCCACCGCATAGACGAAGCGCAGCTCGCCGATCGGCCGGGTGCGGATGCCCGTGGCGGTAAGCGCCAGGCTCGCGGCATCGAGCACCGCGCCGATGGCCAGGTCGGCCTCGCCGCTGGTCAGCGCCTCGATGGTGCCCAGCAGGGTCTCGTCGCGCAGCTTGAGGCGCGTGGGCGGCTCCAGCGCGAAGAAGGCCGTGGCCAGGTCGAGCAGCGGGTCGCGTGCGATCACGCTGTCGACTGCGATGGTCAGCATCGGCTCCCAACCCGTCGCCACGCGCTTGACGCGGTTGGCCACAGCGTCGATTTCGTTGAGCAGCCGGTCGGCCTCGCGCAGCAGCTCGGCACCGGCCTCGGTGAGGCGAGCCTGGCGGGCGCTGCGGTCGAACAGCAGCACGTCGAGCGCGTCCTCGATCTGGCGCACCCGGTAGCTCAGCGCGCTGGGCACGAGGTCAAGGGCGCGGGCGGCGGCGGCAAAGCTGCCGGTGCTGGCCACGGTCTGGAGCATGGAAAGGGCGTCGGGGGTCAGCACGTCTCTGGGGCTGGGCATGGCGGCTCCATTGATCAAATTATTTGAATGGTGCCATCAAACCGCGGCGTCTTTCCGAATGGGGTGCGGGCCTAAAGTTCTTTACATCCGCTGCGCATCCGGCGCGGCATACGAAGAAGGCCCGCAAACCCCCACAGGGCAGGGCCGAAGGAGTCAGACGATGTTGCAAGTCCGTAAATCACAGGAACGCGGTTATGCCGACCATGGCTGGCTGCGCTCGTTCCACAGCTTTTCCTTTGCCAACTACTACGACCCGGAGCACATGGGCTTCGGCAACCTGCGGGTGATCAACGAAGACCGCGTGGCGGCGGGCGCCGGTTTCGGCACCCACGGCCACAAGGACATGGAGATCATCAGCTACGTGCTTTCGGGCGAGCTGGCGCACAAGGACAGCATGGGCAACGTGGAAAGCATTCCACCCGGCGACGTGCAGCGCATGAGCGCGGGCCGCGGTGTGATGCACAGCGAGTTCAACCACAAGGCCGACGAGACCACGCACTTCCTGCAGATCTGGATCCAGCCGAACGTGCGCGGCATCGAGCCCGGCTACGAACAGAAGAAGTTCAGCGACGCCGAGAAGCGCGGCAAGCTGCGCCTCGTGGCCTCGCCCGACGGCAACGACGGCTCGGTGACGGTGCATGCCGATGCGCGCCTGTATGCCGGCCTGCTCGACGGCGAAGAAAAAGCCAACCTGGCGCTCGACCCGAAGCGCAAGAGCTACGTGCACCTGGTGCGCGGCGAGCTCGAAGTGAATGGGCAGAAGCTCGTGGGCGGTGACGCCGCGATGCTGGAAGGCGAATCGCAACTGACGCTGGGTGCCGGCAAGGACGCCGAAGTGCTGGTGTTCGACCTGGCCGCCTGATCCCCCTTGCCGGGCGCTTGCCGCCCGGCTTTTTCTTTCCCTTTTCCCCTTTTCAATTTCAACAACCGAGGAGTTTTTCAATCATGGCAACTACAACCACCCCCAATTCGGCACAAGACACGCTGGCCCTGGTCGGCCGCATCCTGATCGCCTACCTGTTCATTCCCGCCGGCATCGGCAAGCTCTTGGGCTTCGGCGGCACCGTTGGCTACATCACGTCCGTCGGCTTGCCGCTGCCCGAAGTGGGTGCGGCCATTGCGATCATCGTCGAGCTGGGCCTCGGCATCGCGCTGCTGCTGGGCTTCAAGACCCGCTGGACCGCGATCGTGATGGCGATCTTCACCGTGGCGACCGCGCTGTTCTTCCACAAGTACTGGTCCGCACCTGACGCCATGAAAATGATGCAGCAGATCAACTTCAACAAGAACATCGCCATTGCAGGCGGCCTGCTTGCCCTCGCAGGCTTCGGTGCCGGCCGCTTCAGCATCGACAAGCGCTAATCACCCCGACCGACCCGTTCACACCAGGAGCACCCAAACATGGCAAACATCGTCGTCGTCTTCCATTCCGGCTACGGCCACACCCAGCGCGTGGCGCAAACCGTGGCGGACGGCGCGGGCGCCCAACTGCTCGCCATCGACGCGGACGGCAACCTGCCCGAAGGCGGCTGGGAGCTGCTGGCCGCGGCCGACGCCATCATCTTCGGCTCGCCGACCTACATGGGCGGTGTGAGCTGGCAGTTCAAGAAGTTCGCCGATGCGTCGTCGAAGGTCTGGTACACGCAGGGCTGGAAAGACAAGCTTTTTGCGGGCTTCACCAACAGCGCCACCATGAACGGCGACAAGGTCACCACCATGACCTACCTGTGGACGCTCGCGATGCAGCACAGCGGCATCTGGGTCAGCATGGGCATCCTGCCGAGCAACAGCAAGGCCGCCACGCGCGACTCGATGAACTACGTGGGCGGCTACGGCGGCCTGCTGACGCAATCGCCGTCGGACGCCAGCCCCGCTGAAATGCTGAAGGGCGACTTCGACACGGCTCGCGCATTCGGCGAGCGCATTGCCACAGTGGCAAGATCGCGCGAATAACCGGCAACCCGCCACCCACGGAGAACACGATGACCGACACCGCCCCCGAGACCCAACTGCTCAAGCCGCACGACAAGGACCTCGGCGGTGGCTTCAAGGTGCGGCGCCTGCTGCCCGCGGCGCAGCGCCGCTCGGTCGGCCCCTTCGTGTTCTTCGACCATTTCGGCCCGGCCACCGAACAGCCGGGCACCGAGCACGACGTGCGGCCGCATCCGCACATCGGCCTCTCGACGGTCACGTATCTTTTCAAGGGCGCGATGATGCATCGCGACAGCATCGGCAGCGTGCAGGAGATTCTTCCCGGCGCCATCAACTGGATGACCGCCGGCAAGGGCATCGTGCACTCCGAGCGCAAGCCCGATCGCCTCAAGGCCGACACCTACGTGAACCACGGCCTGCAGCTGTGGGCCGCGCTGCCGCAGGCGCATGAAGAAACCGAACCCAGCTTCGAGCACACGCCTGCCGATGCGATTCCCGAACTGGTGGAGCAGGGCGTGGCGGTGCGCGTGCTGGTGGGCGAAGCCTTCGGCGCCCGTTCGCCGGTGAAGACGCTCTCGCAGACCGTGTACCTCGACATCGCCTTGCCTGCGGGCGGGCGCTTCGAATTGCCCGCGCTCGCATCCGAGCTGGCCATCTACGCGGTCGATGCCGATGTCAGCGTGAATGGCGAGCCGGTCGAGGCGCACACCATGGCCGTGCTGCCCGACGGGCAAGGCGCGGTGCTCACGGCGGACACCGCCGCACGGCTGATGGTGATCGGCGGCGAGCCGCTCGATGGCCCGCGCTACATCACCTGGAATTTCGTGTCGAGCCGGCGCGAGCGCATTCTCGAAGCTGGTGCCGACTGGGCCGCCCAGCGCATGGGCCACGTGCCCGGCGAGACCGAATTCATTCCGCTGCCCGGCAAGCCGTTCGGCGTGCGCGAACCCGACACGGGCACCACGCCGGTCTGAAGCTGGAACTGAAGCGCCAATGAAAAAGGGCCCGACGCATCGGGCCCTTTTTGTTTTTTGCAGTTACTCGTTGCCGATCGCCACAGTCTCGGACGGCAATGCGCCTGACGGTGCCTTCGGCAGCTCGACCACGCCCTTGCGACCCCCACGGCCGCGCCAAGCCGAGTAGCCCACGCCCAGCAGCAGCAGCACGCACAGCCCGATGAAGGTGCCGCTGATCGGCCGCGTCACGAACACCGACATGTCACCGCGCGAGAGCAGCAGTGCGCGGCGGAAGTTTTCTTCCACCATCGGCCCGAGCACGAAGCCCAGCAAGATCGGCGCGACCGAGAACTCCAGCGACATCAGCAGGGCGCCGACGATGCCGAACACCAGCACTTCCCAGATCTGGAACAGGCTGTTCTGCGTGCTGTACACGCCCGTTGCAATGAAGAACATCGCGGCCGGGAACAGGTACTTGTAGGGCACCTTCAGCAGCTTCACCCACACGCCGATGAGCGGCACGTTCAGGATCACGAGGATCACGTTGCCGATCCAGAACGAGGCGATCAGGCCCCAGAAGATGTCCGGATGCTCGGTAATGAGCTGCGGGCCGGGCTGGATGCCCTGGATCAGCAGCGCACCCAGGATCAGCGCCATCACCGCGTCGCCCGGGATGCCCAGGCTCATCGTCGGGATGAAGTCGACCTGCGTCTTCGAGTGGGCCGAGGCCTCGGGGCCGGCCACGCCTTCGATCATGCCAGTGCCGAACTTGTTCGGCGTCTTCGACACCTTGCGCTCCAGCGCGTAGGCGATGAAGGTGGTGATGGTCGGGCCCGTGCCGGGCATTGCGCCGAACACCGTGCCGACGATGGTGCCGCGGATCATCGCGGGGAAGGCGCGCTTGAGCTCTTCCTTGCTCGGGCGCATGTCGCTGAGCTTGAGCGTGCCGGTGTCGCCGATGGTCTTCATGCGGTTCACGTTGAGCAGGAAGTCGGCCACGCCGAACAGGCCCATCGAGATAGCCACCAGTTCGAGGCCGTCGCTCAGCTCGGGCAGGCCGAACGCGAAGCGGAAGCTGCCGCTGTTCACGTCGGTGCCAACCACGCCGCACAGCAGACCGAACAGCGTCATGGCCACGCCCTTGAGCGGCGAGCCGCGCGACATGGTGGAGCCGGCGAGCAGGCCCAGCAGCATGATCGAGAAGATCTCGGTCGGGCCGAACTTGAACGCGATCTGCACCAGCAGGGGCGAGGCGAAGATCATCACGATGATGCCGACCGACGCCGCGAAGAACGAGGCGATCATCGTCACCCCTAGCGCGACGCCCCCCTTGCCCTGCTTGGTCATCGGGTACCCGTCCAGACAGGTCACCGCATGCGGCGGGTGCGACGGCATGTTCATCAGGATGGCGCCGATGGCGCCGCCGTACTGCGAGCCGTAGAAGATGCCGGCCAGCATCAGGATGGCGGGCACCGGATGCATAACGTAGGTGAGCGGCAGCAGGATCGAGATGGCCTGCAGCGCGCCCATGCCCGGCAGCACGCCGATCAGGTTGCCCACCAGCACGCCGAAGAAGGACCACATCAGGTTCGAGCCCTGGAAGGCCACGCCGAAGCCGAACCAGAGGTCGTGGAGCGATTGACCGATCATGGTGTCAGCCTCCCCACTGGAACAGGGGCAGCTGCAGCTTGAGCGCCCACCAGAAGATCACCACCGCGATGAAGCACATCGCCAGCGACAGCAGCAGCGCCTCAGTCAGCGTGTTGTCGCGGTCGCCGAGCGCCGAGATGAACACGATGGCGAAGGTGGCCGGCAGCAGGCCGCCGTATTCGCCGAACAGCAGGAACGCGAGGATGCCCAGGATGATGCAGATGCCGCCGCGAATGTCGGGCATGCCGCCCGGATGGCCGTGCGACGCGGCTTCTTCGCTCGCGCCTTCCGCTTGCTTGTTGCCGCGCGCGGAGACCGCGATCAGCAGCCCCGTGAGTGCCAGCAGCGCGCCGAGCGCGACCGGGAAGAAGCCCGGTCCCATGTGCGCAAGTTCGCCAACGCGGTAGCCGATGCCGGCATAGACGGCGGCCAGTCCGATGACGATCAGCAGGGCGCCGCCGTAGTAATCTTTTTTGAATTTTGAAGCGGGCCGAAGCGCGTGCGAGGCCGGATCTTCACCGAGCTGGTGCTGCATTGAGTCTCCTTCGATTGGAAGGAGCGCAGTCTAGGAATCGAGGCTTTCAATCGCCTTTCGGAGCGGGCGCAAACGGCCCGGCGACCCGCAAAATACGTGTAATCACGTACCGGTGTATCGGGTGAAACCCTTGCAAAGAAGGGCCTCAGAAGGCGCGCAGCGGCAGCCTCAGGATCGCGCGCAGTCCGCCGCCGTTAGGGCTCTCGGGCATGTCGGCGTTGTCGAGTTCGATCTCGCCGCCGTTGCGCCGCGCATAGCTGCGCGCAATGGTGAGGCCGAGGCCGGCGCCCTGTGTTGCAACGGCGGCCACGGATGGGTCGCGATGGAAGCGCTCGAACACGCTGTCGCGCCGTTCAGGGGCGATGCCCGGTCCGCTGTCGCACACTTCGGCCAGCGCGTACGAGGCCTCGCGCCGCACGGTCACCGTGATGTTGCCGCCGCGCGGCGTGTACTTGATGGCGTTGTGCACGAGGTTGGCAAGCACCTCGTGCAATTCGGCGGCGTTGGCTGCCACGGGCAGCACGGGCGGGTCGTCTTCATCGCCGGCTTCGTCGGTGCCGTCCGTGTCTTCGCCGTCGTCGCCTGCGGTGGCGATGCGTTCGGCGGCGCTGTCGCCGCGCGCATCGACCCAGCCCAGGTCCTGGTCGTTCTCGCGCGCCAGCGGCAGGTATTGCAGCACGACCTCGCGTGCGATGGCGTTGAGGTCGACCACCGTCGGCTCTGTCGGTGCGACTTCGTCTTCGGTGGTGGCATGGGCCAGCGCCAGCAGCTGTTCGCTGAGGCGGCGCGTGCGCGCGAGCTGCGCGACGATGGCGTGCAGCGACTCGCGCATGCGCGCCGGGTCGATCTCGCGCACCGCGTAGCCGGCCTGGATCGACAGAATGCTCAGCGGCGTGCGCAATTGGTGCGAGGCATCGGCCAGGAACTGCGATTGCTCGGCCACCATGCGCCGATGGCCTGCGATGTGGTGGTTGACCGCGTCCACCAGCGGCGTGACCTCCTGCGGCACGCCGCTGGCGTCGAGCGGCGTCAGGTCGTCGCGCGATCGCTCGCGCAGGGAGCTGCGCAGGCGCTCCAGCGGGCGCAGCGTCCACGCCACGCCGAGCCACACCAGCAGCGCCATCACCAGCACCATGCGCGTGTCGCGCAGCAGCTCCTGGCGCAGCGACTCGGCCTGGGCCTCGGTGCGCGGGCCGGTGCCTTCGGCCGCCTGGATCAGCACGCTGTAGGCCGCGCCGGGGTGGACGTTGTCGTACACCGTCTGCCGCAGTGCGGCCACGCGCACCGGATGCTGCTCGTGCACCGCGTCGTAGAACACCGGCGTGCCGTCGGGCGGTTGCTGTGCCGGGCGGGGCAGGCCGGGCACGCCCATCAGCGTGGTCTCGGGCGAGTTCACGTCCAGCGTCTCGCCCTTGGGAATGCGCTGCACGCCGACGTGCAGGTACTTGTAGCGCAGGTGCGTGGACTCGAACATCGCCTGGATCGAGAACGGCTCCTGCACGCGCACGCTGCCGTCGCTCGCCACCACGATGCCGTTGGCCAGCGCCTGCACGGGTTCGAGCAGGCTCTGGTCGTAGGCGACCACGAGCGAATCGGTCAGTGCCTTGTAGTCGTTCCAGCTGTCGAGTGCCAGCAGCGCGACGATGCCGGGCAGCAGCAGCGCGAGCAGCCGCGCGCGGATGCCGAAGCGCTGCGGCGGCAGCGCCTGTGGCTCAGTCGCTTTCGCCGGGGAGTTCGGGTTGGGCTGGGGCTGAGGATCCATCGGCAATGCTCTCCAGCATGTAGCCCAGGCCGCGCACGGTGACGATGCGCACGTCGCTGTCCGCGAGCTTGCGCCGCAGCCGGTGCAGCACCACCTCGATGGCGTCGGGGCCGGCAGTGCTGTCGTTGGTGAACACCTTGGCGAAAAGCTGCGACTTGCCGACCGGCGCGCCGCTGCGCATCAGCAAGGCGGTGAGCGCGGCCTGCTCGCGCGGCGTGAGCGACAGCAGCGTGCCGCGCAGCGTGAAGGCGTGGCTCTGGCTGTCGTACGAGAGCGAGGCGCACTGCAGGCGCGGGTGCTGCTTGCCGCGGCTGCGGCGCACAAGGGCCGACAGGCGGGCTTCGAGCTCGACCAGCTCGAAAGGCTTGGTGAGGAAATCGTCGGCGCCCAGGTTCAGGCCGCGCACGCGGTCTTGCAGGGCGCCCTGTGCCGTGAGGATCAGCACCGGCGTGCGGTCGTCGGCATTGCGCATGTCGGCCAGCACGCTCAGACCGTGCTTGTCGGGCAGGCGCAGGTCGAGCACGATGGCGTCGTATTCGGTGCCGGCCATGAAGGCCTCGGCAGTGCGCGCGTCGGGCGCGTGGTCGGCAACAAAGCCGCTTTGTGTGAGCGCACGGATCAGCCACGAGGCCATGTCCAGTTCGTCTTCCACCAGGAGGATGCGCATGGGAGGCCTGTCGACGTCTTGGTTGTTGCCGTTACTGCTTGATGGCGAGGTCGGGGTCTTCCGAGGCGCGGGCGCTGGCGCGTGCCGAGCGTGCGCTCAGGTCGGGCGCCAGGGCTTCGCGGCCGTCGAACACGAAGCAGTCGCCCTTGTAGTGCGCGCCGCCGACCTGCTCGAAATACTTGAGGATGCCGCCTTCGAGCTGCAGCACGTGCTCCACGCCTTCTTCGCGCATCAGGATCGCGGCCTTCTCACAGCGGATGCCGCCGGTGCAGAAGCTCACCACCGTCTTGCCCTTGAACTCGTCGCGATGCGCCTTCAGTGCAGGCGGAAATTCGGTGAACTTGCCGATGCGCCAGTCGATGGCGCCTTCGAAGCTGCCGTGGTCGACCTCGAAGGCATTGCGCGTGTCGAGCAGGGCGATTTCGCGACCCTCGTCGTCATGGCCCTGGTCGAGCCAGCGCTTGAGCGTGGGCGCGTCCACGCCGGGCGCCCGGCCCGCGGCGGGCTGGATGGCCGGGTGGTCCATGCGGATGATCTCGCGCTTGAGCTTCACCAGCATGCGGCGAAAGGGCTGCGCGGCGGACCAACTCTCCTTGGCCTCGAGGTCGGCAAAGCGGGCGTCGGCACGCAAATGGGCCAAAAAGGCCCGCACCCCGTCGGCGCTGCCGGCCAGAAACAGGTTGATGCCCTCGGGCGCCAGCAGGATCGTGCCCATGAGCCCCAGGGCCTGCGTGCGGGCGCGCAGGTCTTCACGCAGCACGGGGCTGTCGTCTATGGCCACGAACTTGTAGGCCGCGATATTCAGAATCTCTTGCACGGGGCGCGATTGTAGGGATTGCCAGATGGATGACCTCGCGAGCCGTTGGACGGTGGACCGTTTTAGGAGGAGGTTAAAGTTGAGACACAAAATCTAACAGGAGGGGAAATATGCTGAGAATCGCGACTATCTGTGCTTCGGCCGTGCTGTGTGCTTCGGCCTGGGGGGCGGCCAATGCGGATCAAGAGGCTTACGATCTTTGCAATACCGGCCGTGGGTTTGGGGTCGACAGACTGGCAGCATGCAACAGAGTGTCTGCGGCCAAGCATCTATCGGCGCGCCAGTATGCTGTTGCGCGCACGGTGCTGGGCAATGCGTTGAAGGAAGAAGGAGATATCCCTCGCGCAATGGCCGAATACACCGAGGCGTCACGCCTTGATCCGACGTACCCTTTCGGCTACAACAATCGCGGTGCACTCTGGAACATGGCGGGTGAGCCGCGCAAGGCGTTGCCCTATTTCGACAAGGCGATCGAGGCATACAAGCAAGTAGACCAAGCAGAGAGTCGCGCACCCAAGTATTCCGAAATCTACAAGAACCGTGGCGCAACCTGGGAGAAGCTTGGTGATCTCGACAAGGCCATCGCGGACTACGACCAAGCGCTGCGGATCAATCCACAGGATTCGGGCGCGTACCAGAATCGTGCCCTCATTTGGTACGACAAGGGCGACTACGACCGCGCAATTGCAGACAACACCGAGGCGATCAGAACAGATGCTCAGAATGTTCAGGCCCTCAACAATCGGGCTGTGGTCTGGCAAAAGAAGAATGAGATGGACAAGGCGATGGCAGACCTCAGTGAGGCGATCCGTCTCGCACCTAGCTTTCCGATGGCGCGCATGAGCCGCGGCTACCTCTGGCTTAATCGAAACAATCCAGATCTTGCGATCGCGGATTTCGATGAGGCGATTCGGCGTGTCCCAAGCTTCACGAGCGCATATGTGGGGCGCGGCATTGCCCGGTCGAACAAGCACGAATACGACAAGGCCATGGCTGATTATGACCAAGCGATTCGGATCGAACCGAAACAGATCGCCGCGTACGCTCATCGCGGGAACGAGTGGTTGAGGCGGCGCGACTTTGATCGCGCTTTTGCCGACTTTGATCAGATCACCCGTTTGCAACCGACCTATGTCGACGGCTATTTTGGCCGGGCGGATGCACGCAAAGGGAAGGGCGATCTTGACGGCGCGCTCGTGGACCTCGACAAAGTCATCAGTTTCAAGACTTGGCGCGCCGTCGATGCTCATTTCTCGCGAGCCGAAATCTGGCGGAGCAAGGGTGATCTGAAGCGTGCCACGGAGGAGGAGGAGGCCGCCTACCGCCTCGATCCCAGACTTAAGGCCCGTCTCGCAAAACCGGCGAATTAGTCTGAGCGAGGGTCTTCCTGGCGGTGCCCAGTGCCCTTGAAAACTACAATGGCCGGATGTTTGTTCACCTGCGCCTGCACACCGAATTTTCCGTCGTCGACGGCACTAACCGGATCGACGAAGTCATCAAGGCCGCCGCTGCCGACAAGCAGCCCGCGCTGGCCATCACCGACCTGAACAACCTGTTCGGGGCGGTCAAGTTCTACAAGCAGGGCCGCGGCAAGGGCGTCAAGCCCATCATCGGCGCGGAAGTCTTCGTGGAAGGGCTGGGCAAGGAACCCGGCGTGCTCACCCGCATCGTGCTGCTGGTGCAGAACATGGAAGGCTATCTGCACCTGTCCGAGCTGCTGGCGCGGGCGTGGACGCAGAACGTGGGCCGGGGCCAGTCGCAGGCGGCCTGCAAGCTGGAATGGGTCGAAGAGCTCGCGGGTGGGCTGATTGCGCTCTCGGGTGCACAGGCCGGGCCGCTGGGCCAGCCGTTGCTGCAGGGGCAGGGCGAGCGCGCGGCCGAGCTGGCATTGCGGCTGGCGGGGATTTTTCCGCACCGCTTCTACATCGAGCTGCAGCGCGCGGGCCGGCCCGAGGATGAGCCGCACGTCATTGCCGCGGTGCAACTGGCGGCCCGGCTGCACCTGCCGGTGGTTGCCACGCACCCCGTGCAGTTCGCCGCCCGCGAAGACTACGAAGCGCACGAGGCGCGCGTGTGCATCTCCGAAGGCGAAATCCTGGGCAACCCGCGCCGGGTGCGCCGGTTCACCGAAGAGCAGTACTTCAAGTCGACCGCCGAGATGCAGGCATTGTTCGCCGACGTGCCGAGCGCGCTGGCCAACACGGTCGAAATCGCCAAGCGCTGCAACCTGACGCTGGTTCTGGGCAAGCCGCAGTTGCCCGACTTTCCGACGCCCTTCGTCAGCGAAGGCGTGCGCATGCCGATCGACGACTTCTTCCGCCAGGAGTCGTTCGAGGGCCTGGAGGTGCGCCTGAAGCACCTCTACCCCGACGAGGCCAAGCGTGAGGCCGAGCGCGCGCGCTACGTCGAGCGGCTGGAGTTCGAGATCAACACGATCCTGAACATGGGGTTCCCCGGCTACTTCCTGATCGTGGGCGACTTCATCCAGTGGGCCAAGGCCAACGGTTGCCCGGTGGGCCCGGGCCGGGGCTCGGGCGCGGGCTCGCTGGTGGCCTATGCGCTGAAGATCACCGACCTCGACCCGCTCGAATACAAGCTGCTGTTCGAACGTTTCCTGAACCCCGAGCGCGTCTCGATGCCCGACTTCGACATCGACTTCTGCCAGGGCAACCGTGATCGCGTGATCGACTACGTGAAGGACAAGTACGGCCGCAATGCCGTGAGCCAGATCGCTACCTTCGGCACCATGGCCGCGCGCGCGGCCATCCGCGACGTGGGCCGCGTGCTGGACATGAGCTACATGTTCTGCGACGGCATCAGCAAGCTGATTCCGAACAAGCCCGGCATGTCGGTCACGCTGCAGTACCCGCCCGAGAAGAAGATCGAGGGCGACAAGAACAACTACGCCATCGAGATGGAACCGCAGCTGGCGGAGCGCATCGAGAAGGAAGAAGAAGTTCGCATGCTGGTCGAGCTCGCGCAGAAGCTCGAAGGCATGACGCGAAACATCGGCATGCACGCGGGGGGCGTGCTCATCGCGCCGGGCAAGCTCACCGACTTCTGCCCGCTCTACCAGCAGCCCGGCAGCGAATCGGCCGTGAGCCAGTACGACAAGGACGATGTCGAAGCCATCGGCCTTGTGAAGTTCGACTTCTTGGGTCTTGCCACGCTCACCATCCTGGAGATTGCGCGCGAGTTCATCATGAAGCGCCACAAGGGCCAGGAGAACTTCGCGTTCGAGAACATCCCGCTGAACGACGGGGCCACCTACCGGCTGTTCTCCGACGGCAAGACAGAGGCCGTGTTCCAGTTTGAATCGCGCGGCATGCAGGGCATGCTGAAAGATGCGCGGCCCACGCGCCTGGAAGACCTGATCGCGCTGAACGCGCTGTACCGCCCGGGCCCGATGGACCTGATTCCCAGCTTCGTGGCGCGCAAGCACGGTCGCGAGACGGTGGAGTACCCGCACCCGGCCGTGGCCGAGATGCTCTCCGAGACCTACGGGATCATGGTCTATCAGGAGCAGGTGATGCAGACCGCGCAGATCCTGGGCGGTTACTCACTCGGCGGCGCCGACCTGCTGCGCCGCGCAATGGGCAAGAAGAAGCTCGAGGAGATGGCCGAGCACCGCGAGAAATTCCGCGCGGGCGCCCTCGCAACGCACGGCATCGTCCAGGACAAGGCCGACGAAATCTTCGACTTGATGGAGAAGTTCGCGGGCTACGGCTTCAACAAGTCGCACGCTGCCGCCTATTCGCTGCTGGCGTACCACACGGGCTGGCTCAAGGTTCACTACACGGCCGAGTTCTTCTGCGCGAATATGACCGTGGAAATGGACGACACGGACAAGCTCAAGCTGCTGTTCGAGGACGCCCAGAAGAACTTCGGCATCACCTTCGAGCCGCCGGACGTGAACCGCGGCAACTACCGTTTCGAGCCGGTCACCAACAAGATCATTCGCTATGGCCTGGGCGCCGTGAAGGGCACGGGCCAGCTCGCGGTCGAGGCCGTGGTGCGGGCGCGCGAAGAGGGCGGGCCGTTCAAGAGCCTGTTCGACTTCTGCGTGCGCATCGACCGCCAGCGCATCAACAAGCGCACGGTCGAAGCGCTGATCAAGGCCGGCGCCTTCGACGCCATTCAGCAGAACCGCGCCTCGCTGAGCGCCTCGCTCGACCGCGCCTTCGAGTTCGCGAACGCCACGGCGGCAAACGCATCGCAGGTCGACATCTTCGGTGACTCCGAGCACGGGTCGGCCACAGCAGAGCCAGATCTGGTCGATGCCACGCCCTGGGGCGTGAAGGAGCGGCTGACGCTGGAGAAAACGGCCGTCGGCTTCTATCTTTCGGGCCACCTGTTCGACGAGGTTTCGCACGAGGTGCGGCGCTTCTGCAAGCGCGAGATCGGCGACCTGCTCGACAGCCGCGACCAGCAGGTCATTGCCGGCATCGTGAGCGACTTCCGCGTGATCAACGGCCAGCGCGGCCGGCTGGCGATCTTCAAGCTCGACGACAAGTCGGATTCGATCGACGCCACCGCCGACGAGGCGACCATCAACGCCAACCGCAACACGCTGAAAGACGACGAGTTGGTCATCGTCAGCGGCCGGCTGCAGCCCGCGCGCGGCGGTTTCGAGGCGCGCTTCCAGGTGCAGCAGGTGTGGGACCTTGCCACGGCGCGCTGCCGCTTCGGCAAGTTCCTGCGCGTGGCGGTGAACGGCAAGGCGCCTGACATCGCGCGCCTGCTGAAAGACTTTCCGCCGCGCACCGAGCAGACCGAGGTCGGCGACCTGATCCAGGGCCTGCCGGTGCGGCTGTCGATGGCGCGTGGTGGTGCGCAGGTCGAGCTGCAACTGGGCGAGCGCGCCAAGTTCTTCCCGACAGATGCGGCTCTGGCCAGCTGGACCGCGCAGGCGGAAGCAGGCAAGGCGCTGATCGTCTACGACTGATCGCGGCGCGGCAGGCAAGTGCTTGGGTAGCGTGGGCCCTTTGACGGGCCCGCTACGATCCTTTCTGCTTTTCCAACCAGCAGTTCAAGGAGGAACTCGCCATGAAGAAATCATCCCACGTCCTCGTGTCGGCCCATGCCCTTGCCCTGGTGCTGCCCTTTGCCGCATGCGCGCAGTACGCCGGCCCCAGCACCGTGCCGACGATGAGCGTCAAGCAGCTGCTCGACACCGGCAAGGACGACCAGCACGCCACGCTGCGTGGCTTCATCGTGTCGCACGACGGCGGCGAGCACTACACCTTTGCCGATGACACCGGCCGCATGAAGGTGGAGATCGACGCCAAGCATTTCCCGGCCGGCGTGAAGATCGACGACAAGGTGCGCGTCGAGATCTCCGGCGAGTTCGACAAGGACCTGGTTGGCAACAAGGCCGAGCTCGACGTGAAGCGGCTCAGCGTAGTGCGCTGAACCGGGTTCGCGGGCTCAGTGCGCCATCGGCGCCACGGCGAGGTCGGGCACCACGTTCATGATGCGCAGCGTCTGCTGCACCACCTGGCTGAACACCGGTGCCGCCACCAGCCCGCCGAAGTACTTGCCGGCGCTCGGCTCGTCGACCATCACCGCGACGATGATGCGCGGCTTGTCGATGGGCGACATGCCCGTGTACCAGGCGCGGTACTTGTTGCTGGCGTAGCCCTTGCCGACCTGCTTGTGCGCGGTGCCGGTCTTGCCGCCCACCGAATAGCCCACAGTCTGCGCCAGCGGCGCGGTGCCGCCGGGTGCGGCCGCCATGTGCATCATCTGGCGCACCTCGCTTGCCACCAGCGGCGAGAACACCTGCACGCCGGCCGGCTCTTCGCCTGTGTTCTTCAGCAGGCTCACCGGGATCACCTCGCCGTTGTGCGCGAAGGCGGTGTAGGCGTGCGCGATCTGGAACAGCGAGGCCGAGAGGCCGTAGCCGTACGACATGGTGGCCTGCTCGATGGGGCGCCACGACTTCCACGGCCGCAGCCGTCCCGTTACCGCGCCGGGGAAGGGCGTTTGCGGCTTCTGCCCGAGGCCCACAGCCGTGAGCGAGTTCCACATCTCCTGCGCCGTCATGCGCTGCGAGATCTTGGTGGCGCCCACGTTGCTCGACTTCTGGATCACGCCTTCGACCGTCAACACACCGAAGTTCTCGTCGTCGTGAATGGTCGCGCCCGACACGGTGATGCGCCCGGGGTTGGTGTCGATGATGGTCTTGGGCGTGACGCGGCCCAGCTGCAGCGCGGTGGCTATGGTGATCGGCTTCATCGTCGAGCCCGGCTCGAACACGTCGGTCATCGCACGGTTGCGCAGCTGCTCGCCGGTGAGGTTGCGGCGGTCGTTGGGGTCGTAGCTCGGGTAGTTGGCCATGGCCAGCAGCTCGCCCGTCTGCGCATCGACCACCACCACGCTGCCGGCGCGCGCCTTGTTGGCGACGACGGCGTCGCGGATCTTCTCGTACGCCACAAACTGCACGCGGTCGTCGATGCTCAGCTGGATGTCGTGGCCCTCGGTCGGAGGCACCTGGTCTTCGGTGTCCTCGACGATGTGGCCGAGCCGGTCCTTGAGGACGTGGCGCGAGCCCGACTTGCCGGCCAGCTCCTGGTTGAAGGCCAACTCCACGCCTTCCTGCCCGATGTCTTCCACGTTGGTGAAGCCGGCCAGGTGCGCCGCCGCCTCGCCCTCGGGATACTGGCGGCGGTAGTCGCGGCGCAGATAGATGCCCTTGATGTTGAGCGCCGCAACCTCCTTGGCAACCGGCTGGTCGACCTGGCGCTTGATCCAGACGAAGGTCTTGTCCTCGTCCTCCAGCTTCTTGTCGAAGTCCTTCTGCGGCATGCCGAGCAGCTTGGCGGCCTGCTTGAGCTTGGCCTGTACCTCGGGGTCGTCGCGCTCGATGTCTTCAGGGATGGCCCAGATGCTGGGCGCCGGGATGTCAGAGGCCAGGATCAGCCCGTTGCGGTCGAGGATGCGGCCCCGGTTGGCCGGCAGCTCCAGCGTGCGCTGGTAGCGCACCTCGCCCTGGTGCTGGAAGAAGTCGTTGTTGAAGATCTGGACATAGGCGGCCCGGCCTGCCAGCAGCACGAAGCCGAAGGCGATGCTGGCCACGATGAACTTGCTGCGCCACACGGGAGTGGGGCTGGCGAGCAGTGGACTGCTGCCGTAGCGGATGCGGCCGTTGGGATTCATCTTGTGCGGGCGTGGTGCCCGGCTGTTGTTGTCCGCGTGTAGACAGCGGGGCGTCGAACGAGTTCCGGGCGGTTGTTCATTGCCGCCCGGAATCGATGCATGAATCGACGTTGTGCCGTCGTCAGCGCTTGGGCCGCAGCGACACGATCAGCGATGGGAAGATGCGCCCGTCGGTGTCGCGCGGCAGCTTCTCGGTCTTGCGCAGGCCGCGCTCGGCCGCCTCGTCCCAGCCTTGCAGACCGCTCGACTTGCTCAGCTTGACGCCGACGATGGTGCCGTCGGGCGCCAGGTTGACTTCGAACTCCGCAGCCGGGTTGCCGTTCACCATGTCTGCATCTGGGAAGGTGATGTTCGGGCGTACCGCTGCGGCGATGCGGCCGGCGTAGCCGCTCGAAGGGCCTGACGAACGCTGGGCCGTGCCCTTCGAGTCGTCGGCACCGCTAGCACCCGCAAGACCCTGCATGCGCTTGAGCGCGGCGGCGCGGTCGGCGGCCGCCTGTTTCGTGGCGGCCTCTGCCTTCTTGGCTTCGGCCTGCTTGGCGTCGGCTTCCTGCTGCTTCTTCTGGTCGGCGAGCTTCTGCTGCTGTTCCTTCTTGCGCTGGGCCTCGTCTTCGGCGCGCTGCTTGGCTTCGAGCTCTTTCTTCTTCTGCTGCTGTTGCTGCTCGAGTTCGCGCTCTTGCTGTTCCTTCTGCTCCTTGAGCTTCTTCTCGCGCTCCAGGGCAATGTCGGGCGCCTTTGGCGCAGGTGCGGGCTCGGGCGCCTTCGCCACCGGTGGGGGCGGCGGTGCGGGTGCGGGCGGCGGTGGCGCGGGAGCAGGCGTGGGGGCTTGCGGTGCTTGAAGACGGGGTGCCGCCTGCTGCACCGTGGACGACCACAACTCCGCATCGACTGCACCTTCGTCGGGGTCGCTGCGCCAGCGCACGCCCCATGTCAGCGCGGCAATGAGCAGCGCATGCGCAATGAGGGCCAGCACGACGGCACGCGGCGTGCCGCGCTGCGGCGGCGGCGCGAACTCGGGGCGATCCAGTGCGAGCGACATGCCTTATTTGCCGCCCGTGGTCGTGACCGACAGGCCCACGCGCTCGATGCCGCTGCGCTTGAGCTGGTTCATCGCCTTCACGACGGTCTCGTACTTCACCGACTTGTCGGCGCTGATGACCACCGGGCGCTGGTCGTCGCCGCCCTGGGCCTGCTTGGCCGCGGAGCCGATCTGGGTCATGGGGATCGAGGTGCCGCCCGAGCCGGTGGACGGGTCTTTCTTGATCTGCACTTCGTCTTCGCTCTTGATGACGATCTCGATGGGCTTGTCGGGCTGCTTGTTGGCGCGGTCGACCGAAGGCAGGTTGATCACGCTCGGCGTGATGAGCGGTGCGGTGACCATGAAGATGATCAGCAGCACCAGCATCACGTCGATGAACGGGACCATGTTGATCTCGTTGATCGTCCGGCGGCCACGGCCCCGGGATGAAACGGCGGGCATGCGCTGCGCCTCCGTTCAGCGGTTGGCCGGAGCCACCGACGATGCCGCACCGCCAGCCGTCGGATTGGCCGACAGGTTGCGCTGCAGGATGTTGGAGAACTCCTCGATGTAGGTTTCGAGGGCAATGGCGATCTTGTCGATCTCGCGGGCGAAGCGGTTGTAGCCCACAACAGCCGGAATGGCGGCGAACAGGCCGATGGCCGTGGCCACCAGCGCCTCGGCGATGCCGGGGGCCACGGTGGCCAGCGTCACTTGCGCGAGCGCAGCCAGGCCGGTGAAGGCGTGCATGATGCCCCAGACCGTGCCGAACAGGCCGACGTACGGAGAGACCGAGCCCACGGTGGCCAGGAACGAGAGGTTCTGCTCAGCCGCGTCCAGCTCGCGCTGGAAGCTCGCGCGCATGGCGCGGCGGGCGCCGTCGAGCAGCGTGGGGGCGTCGGTCACGTGGCGTTCGCGCAGCTTCTGGTACTCGCGCATGCCCGAAGCGAAGATGCGCTCCATGGGGCCGGCGAACTTGGCGTTCTGCGCGGCCGAGGCGAACAGTTCGTTGAGGCTGGTGCCCGACCAGAACTCGCGTTCGAAGTCGTCGTTGAGGGCACGCATGCGCCGCAGTGCGAAGTACTTGCGGATGATCGCGGCCCAGCTGGCGATCGAGACGATCACCAGCAGCAGCACGACCAGTTGAACCACGAAGCTCGCATGGAGCAGGAGATTGATGATGGAGAGGTCTTGGTTCATGGCTTGAAAGGTTGTGTCATGGAGCCGCTGTTGCGCTCGAGGGTTCCCGTCACTTGCTTCGGAATGCGTGCGGGACGCAATGTGGCGGCGTCCACCCAGCCGATGCGGATCGTGCCTTCGCACAGCAAGACGGGTGCCGGGGCCCCCGTTCGCTCTTGCTCTGTTTTTGATAGCACTCGCTGACCGATTATCAACGACGCAGTGCCCAATTGTTGAAGATCGGCTGTAACGAGCAGTTCGTCGTCCAGCCGCGAGGGCCGATGGTATTTGAGCTGCGTTTCGCTCACCACGAACTGGCCGCCCGTTTCCTCGCGCAGCTTGCGCTGCTCGACGCCCAGGGAGCGCAGCCATTCGGTGCGGCCACGCTCCATGAACTTCAGGTAGTTGGCGTAGAACACGATGCCGCCGGCGTCGGTGTCTTCCCAGTAGACGCGGATCGGAAACGCGTAACTCATTGGGCCCGGTGTTCGGTCGTCGTGGCCATGGCCCGCAGGCGTTCGATGGATTCCTGCAGGTGCGCCATCGAACTGGCAGTGGAGAAGCGCACGAACTTGGCCGTCTCGGCCGTGCCGAAGTCGCGGCCGGGCGTGACGGCGACGTGGGCGCGCTTCATGGTCTCGAAGGCGAAGTCCCAGCTGCCCGAGATGCCGAGCTTTTCGGCGAAGCTGGTGCAGTCGGCCCAAGCGTAGAAGGCGCCGTCGGGCACCACGGGCACGCTCAGGCCCAACGCGTTGAGCTGCGGAATGAACCAGTCGCGGCGCGCCTTGAATTCAGCGCGGCGGCGTTCGTACTCGGCAATGCTCTCGTCCTCGAAGCAGGCCAGCGCCGCGTACTGCGACACCGTGCTCGCACAGATGAAGAGGTTTTGAGCGAGGCGCTCGACCACTGGCACCAGCACTTCGGGCACCACCAGCCAGCCGAGGCGCCAGCCGGTCATGTTGAAGTACTTGCTGAAGCTGTTGATGCTGATGACGTTGTCGTCGATGGCCAGCGCCGTCTGCCCGAAGGCGTCGTCGTACGACAAGCCGAGGTAGATCTCGTCGATCAGCGTGATGCCGCCGCGCTGCGACACAACCTCGTGGATGCGGCGCAGCTCGTCGGGCGCAATCGAAGTGCCGGTCGGGTTCGACGGCGAGGCGAGCAGCACGCCGCGCGTCTTGTCGGTCCAGGCGGCTTCGACCTTGGCGGCCGTGAGCTGGAAGCGCTCTTCGGCTGTGGTCGGCACCAGCACGGCCTTGCCGTCCGCCGCGCTCACGAAGTGGCGGTTGCACGGATAGCTCGGGTCGGGCATCAGGATCTCGTCGCCGGATTCGATCAGCGCGAGGCAGGCGAGCTGCAGCGCGGCCGAAGCGCCGGCGGTGACGACGATGCGACGGGCCGGCACGTCGACGTTGAAGCGCTGGCGGTACCAGGCGCTGATGCGTTCGCGCAGGTGATCGAGGCCGGTGGCCTGCGTGTACTGCGTGGCGCCGGTGCGCACGGCGCGGGCCGCGGCTTCCTGCACCAGCGGCGGGGCGGTGAAGTCGGGTTCGCCGATGTTCAGGAAGATCATCGGCCGGTCGGTGTGGGCCACCTGGCGGGCCAATGCACTGGCGGCTTTGGCCACTTCCATCACATAGAAGGGCTCGATGCGCTGTGCGCGCGTCGAAATCCTCATGCCTTGGCCTTGCCGGAAGCCCGGTCTGCTTCCACTTCAAGCGGGCGCAACTGCGGCGCCAGGCCGTTGAGCACGGCGTTCACATACTTGTGGCCGTCGGTGCCGCCGAATTCCTTGGCGAGTTCGATGCACTCGTTGAGCACCACGCGCCATGGCACGTCGGGGCAGTTCTGGAACTCGTACACGCCGATCCACATCACGGCGTGTTCGATGGGCGAAATCTCTTCGAACTTGCGGTCCAGCAGCGGGCGGATCAGCGCGTCGAGCTGCTCGGCGCCTTCGATCGAACCGTGCAGCAGCGCGTCGTAGTGCAGGGCGTCGGCCTTGTGGAAGCCCGCGAGGTCGCGCGTGAAGTGGTCGATGTCGGTCGGGTCGTTGCGGCCCACCAGGTGCTGGTAGAGCGCCTGCAGCGCGAACTCGCGCGCACGGCTGCGGTTCGATTTGGCCGAAGCCTTGCGCGCGCCCGTGCTGGTGAGGCCGACGCGCGACTGGCGCGGCTTGGCGCCAGCGGGCTTGATGGGCTTGGAGGTGTCTTCGGTCATGAAAGGGTGGCCAGCAGTTGCGCCATTTCGACCGCCACGCGGGCCGCGTCGCGGCCCTTGTCGGTCTGGCGGGCGATGGCCTGCTCGAGGTTTTCGGTGGTGAGGATCGCGTTGGCGATGGGCAGGCGGTAGTCGAGCGCAATGCGGCTCACGCTCGCGCCCGATTCGTTGGCCACGAGTTCGAAGTGATAGGTTTCGCCGCGGATGATGCAGCCCAGCGCCACCAGCGCGTGGTAGCCGCCGCGCTCGGCGAGCGCCTGCAGCGCCACGGGCACTTCGAGCGCGCCGGGCACCTGCAGGTGATGGATGTCGCTGGCGGCCACGCCCAGCGCCTCGAGCTCCGAGAGGCAGGCCGAAGCCAGCGCATCGGTGATGTCGGCGTTGAAGCGCGCCTGCACGATGCCGATGCGCAGGCCTTTGCCGTTGAGCGTTGTCTCGCCCTTGTTTGAACCTTGCATGGTCGTTCAGTCTTTCGTGAGGTAGCCGGCGATTTCGAGCCCGTAGCCCGCCGCCATGCTCGGCATGCGACGCGGCGTGCCCAGCAGATTCATCTTGTGCACGCCGCATTCGCGCAGGATCTGTGCGCCGATGCCGTAGCTGCGCAGATCCATGCGGCCGCGCTCGGGCGCTTGCGCGGGGCGCGCGGTGCCGTCGAACTGGGCGAGCAGCTCGCCGGCGGTTTCGCCGCAGTTCAGCAGCACGGCCACACCCTTGCCTTCGTTCGCGATGTGCGAGAGGCTGGCGTCCAGGCTCCACGAATGCAGCGAGCGGTTGATTTCGAGCGCATCGAGCACCGACAGCGGCTCATGCACACGCACAGACACCGTGTCTTCGGGCGACCACTTGCCGCGCACCAGCGCAAGGTGCACGCCGTGGCTGGGCTTGTCGCGGAAGGCGTGGGCGGTGAAGGCGCCCCAGTTGGTCTGGATTTCGCGGCAGCCGACTTTTTCGACCAGCGATTCGACGCGGCTGCGATGCTCGATGAGCGCGGCGATGGTGCCGATCTTGAGGCCGTGCTCGGCCGCGAAGATCTGCAGGTCGGGCAAGCGGGCCATGGTGCCGTCTTCGTTCATCACCTCGCAGATCACCGAGGCGGGCGAGCAGCCGGCCATGGCGGCGAGGTCGCAGCCGGCTTCGGTATGGCCGGCGCGCATCAGAACGCCGCCGTCCACCGCCTGCAGCGGGAAGATGTGGCCGGGCTGTACCAGGTCGGCAGCCACGGCGTTGGGCGCCACGGCGGCCTGCACGGTGCGGGCGCGGTCGGCGGCCGAGATGCCAGTGGTCACGCCTTCGGCCGCTTCGATGGAAACGGTGAACGCGGTCGAATGCTTGGCGCCGTTGCGCTGGACCATTGGCGGTAGCTGCAGCCGCTCGCACATCTCGCGCGACAGCGTGAGGCAGATCAGGCCGCGGGCATGGCGCGCCATGAAGTTGATGGCCTCGGGCGTGATGTGGTCGGCCGCGACGACGATGTCGCCTTCGTTCTCGCGGTCTTCCTCGTCGACCAGGATCACCATGCGGCCGGCGGCAAGCTCGGCCACGATTTCCTCGACCGACGAGATCGGGGCTGGGGGGCGCGCGGCGCGGGGAGCGCCGATCGGCGTGACGGAGGCGTTCATTCGGCTGTGTCCTTGGAATACGTGGAAGAGGGGGGCACCAGCACGCCCGTCTGAAGCATGCGCTCCACGTAGCGCGCCACGGTATCGATTTCGAGGTTGACCTTCGAGCCGGCCTTCAGGCTGCCAAGGGATGTGTTGTCGACGGTGTGCGGGATCAGGTTGATGCTGATCTCGGCGCTGCCTTCGATGTCGTTCACCTTGTTGACGGTGAGGCTCACGCCGTTGACGGTGATCGAACCTTTGTAGGCGAGGAAGCGGGCCAGCGCGGGCGGAGCCACCACGCGCAGCTCCCAGCTTTCGCCGACGGGCTCGAAGAAGCTCACGGTGCCGATGCCGTCCACATGGCCCGACACGATGTGGCCGCCGAGGCGGTCGCTGGCGCGCAGGGCCTTTTCGAGGTTGATGCGGCTGCCTTCGTCGGTCAGGCCCGCGGTCTTGTCGAGGGACTCGGCGGAAATGTCGATGGTGAACTGCTGCCGCTCGGGAACGAGCGTGGTGACGGTCATGCAGGCGCCGTTGAGCGCGATGCTGTCGCCAAGGCCGACGTCATCGAGATACCCGTCGGGCACTGCAATGCTGAGTCTTTTGCCAAAGGAGGAGGAGGTGCCGAGGTCGTGAATGGCGGCGATGCGCCCCACGCCGGTGATGATTCCGGTGAACATCGCCGCATTTTCGCAGAGAACGAGGGAGGCTTCGGGCTAAACGCTAGAAGGCATCCCTTCCGGCAATCCGGGCCACGATGCGCAGGTCGGGTCCGAGCATGTCGACGGACCTGAATTCCAGGGGCAGAACACCCGTCAGCGAGGTGAGCGGGCCATTGGCGTGGATGTGGCTCGCAATGTCTAGCCCGCTGCCGATCAGCTTGGGCGCCAGGTACACCAGCAGTTCGTCTACGCAGCCTTCGCGCAGCATCGAGCCGTTGAGCTTGTGGCCCGATTCGACGTGTAGTTCATTGACGCCGCGGGCCGCCAAGTCTTTCAACATGGCACCCAGGTCGACCTTGCCGTCGGCGTTGGGCAGGCAGGTGACGGTGGCGCCGCGTGCTTCCAGCGCCTCGGCTTTCTTCTCGTCCCGGCTGGCCGCGTAGATCCACACGGGGCGGCCTGCTATGAAGATGTGAGCGTCGGGCGGCGTCTGGAGCCGGCTGTCCACGACCACCAGGTGCGGTTGGCGCGGAGTCTCGACCAGGCGCACGTCCAGGCGCGGGTTGTCTTCGAGCACGGTTCCGACACCCGTCAGCACCGCGCTGGCGCGGGCTCGCCAGGCATGACCATCGGCGCGCGCGGCTTGGGCCGTGATCCATTGGCTCACGCCGTTGTCGAGGCCGGTCTTGCCGTCGAGCGAGGCCGCCACCTTCATCCGGACCCAGGGCGTCTTGCGGACCATGCGGCTGAAAAAGCCGATGTTGAGTTCACGGGCCTCCTCAGCGCCCGGCCCGACCTCGACATCGACGCCCGCGGCGCGTAGTCGCTCGAAACCCTGGCCGGCGACCAGCGGATTGGGGTCGGCCATCGACGCGACCACCCGGCCGATGCCGGCCGCGACCAGCGCATCGCAGCATGGGCCGGTGCGGCCATGGTGGGAGCAGGGCTCGAGGGTGACGTACGCGGTCGCGCCGACGACCGAATGGCCCCGCGCAGCCGCATCACGCAGCGCCATGATCTCGGCGTGCGGGCCGCCGACCTGCTGGGTGTGGCCTTGGCCGATCACCGTGCCGTTCGCAGCCACAAGGACGCAGCCGACGCGCGGGTTCGGATCGGTCTCGGGTCCAGCTTGATGCGCGAGATTCAGCGCGTGAATCATGAAATTCGGAGTTTCTTTTGTCATTCTTTTGTTAAATAAAATCTATTTGAGGCAGCAATTCGAAATCAATTGAAAACAATTGGCCGCTGATCCATTTGCTTTGACCGCTTGTCGCGCAATAGGCCGTCAATAAGAAATCGAAAAATAGAATTCCCGGCTATTGCAATCAGGGAGAAGCGTCTGCCCGGCACCTTGGTGCAAGGCGGTGGACGGTACAACATGAACAACGGATTCTGCGCGTCCGAGCGGGAGCTTTCACGCCGCGCCGAAAGGCCGCAAGGCTTCACGCTCATCGAGATGATGGTCGTCATTGCGCTGATGACCGTCCTGTTGGCGATCGCGCTGCCCAGCTTCAACAGCCTGATCGAACGGTATCGGGTCGAGGGCATGGCCAGGGCACTGATCGCAAGCGTGAGCCACGCACGCTCCGAAGCAGTCCGGCGCGGAAAGGGCGTGAGCATCCAGCAGCGCGCGGAATGCCGTGGCGGCGACTGGAGTTGCGGCTGGGACACCCGCGTCTCGGAGGGCACCACCGTCGAAACCCTCAGGCGGCAGGATCCCGACAGCCGGGTTGCGGTGGAGAGGAGCGCGGCCGGCGCCATGTCGTTCGATGCCATGGGCCATCCGGCTGGCATCACCAGTTTCAGCTTTCGTCCGGCGGGTAGCGACGACTCGCCCAATGCCGTTTCGGTGTGCCTGTCGTTCGGCGGGCGCATCCGGCTGGTGAAAGGGGGTGGGGCGTGCTGAAGATGCTGGACATCCCGGTTCGCAAGCCGCGCGATGTGCAGGCGGGCTTCTCGATGATCGAAGCCATGGTGGCCGTCCTCGCGCTCTCGCTCGGCCTGCTGGCGCTGGCGGGCTTTCAGCTGCGCGTGCTTTCCGACAGCGTCAGCGCAAGCAACCAGAACGTCGCCGTGCAACTGGCTGGCGACATGGCCGACCGCATCCGGGCCAACCCCGGCGCCGGAGCCAGCAGCTCCTATGTGTCCGACTGGTCGCAGGCGGATGCGGACGAACCCGAGCCCTCGTGCGCGAGCGCCCGTGCCAGTTGCAGCGCCGGCGAACTCGCGGCCTACGACCTGTGGAGCTGGAAGCGCGCGGTGGCGAGCGCATTGCCCGGCGGACTGGCCGACGTGCAGGGCAGGGCGGCGGCCGGTGGCTTGCTGTTCGTGCATATCGCATGGGATGAGCCGGCAGTCGTCAATCCGATCGCCCCGGACCGGACTGGAGTTGCCCCGACGGCAAGGCCTGCATGGAAGTCGTCGTCGCGGTGCCTCAGCCATGAACCGCAAGGCAATCGCTCTCAGGCTGCGGCAGGCGGGCTTCACGCTGGTCGAGTTTCTCGTCGCCATGGTCATCGGCATGCTGGTCGTGCTGGCCGCTGTCGTGAGCATGCTCGGCACGCGCAGCACCGCCATGACGGGCGACGACGTCAACGCGCTTCACCAGTCGTCGGCGCTGGCTTTCGGGATGCTGGGCAGGCAGATCAGGCAGGCCGGATACATCCCCATCGATGCCACCGAGCCGCTGTACTACTTCAACGTCGACAGGGACACCAACCTTCGGGGCGAGCCGGCCTTCTTCGCGATCAAGGGCGTGGAGTCGCCGAGCGGCTCGGTGAACGACAAGCTGAAGGTCGGCTACGCGCCGAATCCCGACTACTTCAAGGACTGCCTGGGCCAGGAGCCCGGGCGAGCGACGGGCGGCGAATATGACCGGACCAATCCCGCAGCGCCGGGCAAGGTGCGGCTGATCACCAGCGAGTTTTCGGTGGTGAACGGCGTGCTGAGGTGCCAGGGGAGCGCCAATGCGACGCCGCAGCCCATCCTCGACGGCGTCGAGCGTTTCGACGTCATGTACGGCGTCGGCGCGGCGGCCGGCAGCGGGCAGGTGGTGCGCTACGTGACGGCCGACGACGTCGCGAGTTTCAACGACGTTCGCACGGTGCGCGTCTGCCTGCAGCTCGCTGGCACATCCAGGAACAACCCGGGCGGAAGCCATACCGACTGCGACGGGGTGCCCCGGACCAGCAGCGACGGCAAGTTGCGACGTGTCTACACGGCGGTGTTCGCGCTGCGGAACAACCTGGGAGCGCTATGACCATGAATTTCCCAGGCAGGCTTGATGCGTCTGCGGCGCAGCACGGCTTTTCGCTCTTCGTCGTGATGATCATGCTGCTGCTCTCGGCGCTGCTGGTGATCGGCGGGGCGAGGATGGCCCAGTTGCTCGAGTCGGTGGCCGGCAACCAGCGCGAACACCAGCGTGCCTTCGAGGCCGCAGAAGCCGCGCTGCTGGATGCGGAGCGCGACATCCGGCAACTGGCCTTCGCCTCTGCGACCCAGACTTATGTCGCGTGCTCGGCGCTCCCGGGGGCGCGCTGCCGCAAGGCCGACGAGGGTCGCGTCTTCCCCGACAGGGACACCGGCTGGGTGACCGCCTATGCAGCCGACGGCGCCGACTCCTGCGAGCGGGGTATCTGTTACTTCTCTGCAAGCGATTCGGTGGCTGCCGCATTCCGCAGCGAGGCCCACAGGTTCTGGGCCCGCGACGCGTACGCCAACAAGTACGCGTCGTATGGGCAGTTCACGGGAGCGCCCAGCGACGGCAATCCGGCACTGGCCAGCGCCAGGTACTGGATCGAGGTCATCGACCGCAGGAACAGCAAATACCCGTTGTACCGGATCACCGCGGTCGCAATGGGCGCGCGCAGCGCGAGTGTGGCGGGCGGCACGCGGATCGAACTGCAGGTGTCCTTCGACCCGGACCCGGTCAGAGGGGTGAATTGAGCATGACGAGAGGGAGGGATATGAACATCACCGGGATTTCGAGGAGCGTCGCGGTGTGCGGCCTGATGCTGGCGCAGGCCGTCGGCCACGCCGCGCCGTATCCGCTGGCGCAGGTGCCGCGCAACACAGCGGTCAAGGAGCCGGCGCCGAACGTGATCGTGTCGGTCGACAACTCAGGCAGCATGTGGGGGAACGGCATGCTGGCCCTGAAGGCGGCGCTCAGGGCAAACTTCTCCGAGGCGAACATGCCCAATGACCAGATTCGCCTCGCCTGGCAGGCGATGAACAGAAGCGGCAACAACTGCGTCGGTTTCTTCGGCGACACCTCGGAGGGGAGTTATCGGGCCGGCCAGTGCCGGATCGGCGGCCGTGCCAACGCGAACCTGATGCGTTCGCTGGACAGCGCGCATCGCGCCAACTTCATGACCTGGGTCGATTCGCTGGTTCCGGAGGGTTGGACGCCGCTGCACGCCATGATGACCCGCGCCGGCGAATACATGAAGACCACCGGCCAGTACAGCCCCTACTCGGACGAACCCGGCGTAGAGGGGGCCGCGCAGTCGGGTTGCCGCAAGTCCTTCCACATCTTCATGACGGACGGCGAGTACAACCTCTTCGGATTCAACGAGGACCCGGCGAGGCTCAACATGCCGGCCATCGGAAACGAAGACGGAACGCGCCGCGTCCTGCCCGATTCCACGGTCTACCAGCCGCGCGCGCCCTACAAGGACAACGCCGGGGCCGTCAATGATGTTGCCAACTGGGACCGGAGCAGCGGCTGGAGACCCAAGGCTGAATATCGCCCGACCCTGGCCGACATGGCCTTTCACTACTGGGCCAGCGATCTGCAGCCGGACGTGCCGAACAACCTGAAGAAGATCGTTGTCGAGCCCGGCAGTGTGGCAGTCGGTACGGCGACGGTCCCCGAGTACTGGAATCCCAGGAACAATCCGGCCACGTGGCAGCACTTGACGACCTACACCATCGGTTTCGGTGCGGCGTCATCGTGGAGCGGCGCGCCGGTCATTTCGGCGGGCGCGGCGCAGCCCACCTACAGCGGGGACTATGAGCGGCTGGTCGATGGCGCGACCACCTGGTCGGACCCGCTGGCAGGCTCACCGGTGCCGGACCGCTGGGACGGCGACGGATATTTGTATAGCAGCGGGTCCAACAGCTCCGCCTTGCGCATGGACCTCTGGCACGCCGCGCTGAACAGCCGCGGCACCTTCACGCCGGCCTCGAACGCTGGGGCGCTCGGCAACGCCTTCAAATCCATCCTCGGGCAGATCCTGATCAACACAAGCCCCCCGTTGACCTCCATCGCCGCAAGCGCCTCCAGGGTATCGACCGGCACGGCCGTCTACCAGGCCGGCTACGACACCGCAGACTGGTCGGGCACGCTCACCGCCACGAGGTTTGGCGCCAACGGCAGGCTGGCTTCCTCATCCGACTGGTCGGCGCGCGATCTGCTCGATGTGCGCATGGCGACGCCGGGGGCGCACGGCAGCGATCGCAAGGTGCTCAGCTTCTCGGGCACCGCGGCGGCAACGGCTACCAGCGCCGCGACCAGCGGCTCCGGCGTGCCGTTCCGGTGGAGCCGTCTGAGCGATGCGCAAAAAGAAGCGCTCAAGGGCAGCACCGCCACCGACACCGCAAGCACTGCGCTCGGCCAAGGCGTGCTCGACTTCCTGCGCGGCGACCGCAGCAACGAGGGTGCCGGCCTGGGATTGCGCAAGCGCGCCCATGTGCTCGGCGACATCGTGGGCTCCAGCGTCTGGTACGCGGGGAAGCCCAGGAGCGGCTTCACCAACGACGCCTACGCCACGTTCGCTTCGATCCGCCGCGTGCCGATGGTCTACGTGGGCGCCAACGACGGCATGCTGCACGCCTTCAACGCGGGGACCGGCAGGGAAGAGTTCGCCTATGTGCCGGAAGGTCTTTTCGGCACGGCCAAAGCGCCCGGGCTCAAGCGGCTCAGCGAGGGCACCTATTCGCACAGGTACTACGTCGACGGCAGTGCCTTCGTGGCGGACGTCCACATGGGCAATACCGGCGCCACAACCACTGCCAAGGCCACGAACGCCGAAAAGGCGGCGGGGTGGAAGTCCCTTCTCGTGGGCATGCCAGGAGCGGGCGGCAAGGGGTATTTCGTGCTCGACGTCACCAAGCCCGAGAACATCGACGAGAGCAAGGCCGCCAACGTAGCGCTGATCGACACCACCGCGCTTTCCGACGATGACCTGGGCCACCAACTCCAGCAACCCGCGCTCGACGCCTTCTCCGGGCGCGCGCTGCAGGTGGCGCCGCTGAACAACGGGCGCAAGGCACTCATCCTGGGCAACGGCTACAACAGCGCGAGCGAGAAGGCCGTGCTGTGGATCCAGTACCTCGACGGCGACAAGTCCATCCTCAAGATTCCCGCGCCCGCCGTGCAGCGCGCCGGCACCGGCAACGGGCTGTCCGCCCCGCGGCCGGTGGACCGCGACGGCGACGGAAAAATCGACTACGCCTATGCCGGCGACCTGCTCGGCAACCTCTGGAAGTTCGACCTGAGCGATGCCGACAGCCGCAAGTGGAAGGCCACGATGGGCTCGGCCGCAACCGCGTCGAGCCTCGACAACGTGCCGCTGTTCGCGGCCGGCGCTGCCCAGCCGATCACGGCGGCGCCGGTGGTCGTCGGTCATCCGCGCGGCGGCTACATGGTGGTGTTCGGCACGGGGCGGTTGTTCGCGACCGGTGACGAAGGCAGCACCGCCAGTCAGTACCTGTACGGCGTCCGGGACCGAGCCGACGGCAGCACTGGAACGGCGGTGCTGGCCAACCTGGTGGAGCAGACCGCCGGCAGCGACACCGTCGTGCGGGACGGCGTCGAATTCCGCACCGTCTCGCGCAACAGCGTGAGCTACACCGGTTCCGGGGCCAAGCGTGGCTGGTACCTCCAACTGCCGGCCACCGGGGAGCGGATCGTCTATCCGGGCGACGCGCTGAGCAGCAGCGCCGGCCTGTTCTCAAGCACCATTCCCGGCACCGGCAGCAATTCGACCGCCTGCACCGCGGGCACCGGCGACGACGGCTGGTCGATGGTGGTCGATTTCTTCAGCGGCTCCGCCCCCGAGGGCATCGCCTACAACAGCGTGGATACGGCGGGCGCCTATCTGGGCTTTCGCAACAACTCGGGCAGGGATGACATCGCCTTGCAGCCACAGGACCGCGAGAAGGGCAAGGACGTGATCTGCAACGCGGCCGGCGAATGCAATACGCCGAAGCGGCCGGATGTCGTGCGCCGCTTCGGCTGGCGCAACCTCATGTCGTCGAACTGACGATGGAGCCGAGGCAAGCCATGAAGAACAAGTATCCCGGAGCGCGGGTCGGCGAGCGGATTCGCTCGCGCGGCTTCACGCTGATCGAACTCATGATCGTGACGGCGGTGATCGCCATCCTCGCCGCCATCGCCTATCCGAGCTACACGCGCTACGTGTTGCGAGCCAAGCGGGCCGATGCCAAGCAACAGTTGCTGCAGGCGGCGCAGTGGACCGAGCGCTACATGACCGCCAACGGACGCTACCCCCCGGCGACCGTCGCGTTGCCGACCGGACTGAGCCAGGCGCCGTCGTCCGGTACGGCGAACTATTCCATCAGCTATGGCGCAACAAGAGCCGCGACTACCTACATCTTGAGCGCTGTGCCGCAGGGTGCATCGAGCAACGACGAATGCGGAACGCTCACGGTCAACCAGCAGGGCGTCAAGCTGGCTGGCGGCAGCACCGACGCTTCGAGTGCGCTGGTGCAGCTTTGCTGGAACCGTTGAAATGCCGTCTAGAGAGGCCGGCGGCCAATGAGGCTCAGATATCGCGCAGCAATTGCCTGAACTCGTCCACATCCTCGAAGCTGCGGTACACCGAGGCAAAGCGCACGTAGGCGACCTTGTCGAGCTTCTTGAGTTCGCGCATCACGAGCTCGCCAACCTTGGTCGAGTCGATTTCGCGCAGGCCGCTGGCCAGCAGCTTCTGCTCGATGCGCAGCAGGGCGTTGTCGATCTGCTCGATGCTCACCGGCCGCTTGCGTAGCGCCAGCATCATCGAGGCGCGGACCTTGGTCGAGTCGAAGTCGGCGCGGCTGCCGTCCTTCTTCACGACAACGGGAAAATTGACGTCGGGCCGCTCGTAGGTGGTGAAGCGCTTGTCGCAGGCGCTGCACTGGCGGCGCCTGCGGACAAAGTCGGCGTCTTCCGAAACGCGGGTCTCGACGACCTGCGTTTCAAGATGACCGCAAAAAGGGCATTTCATGCGGTCAGGTCTTCTTGCGCGGAATCAGCGGTAGACAGGGAAGCGGCTCGTCAGGGCGTGAACCTTGGCACGCACGGCGTCGATGTTCGCTGCGTCGCGCGGGTTCTCGAGCACGTCGGCGATCAGGTTCGCGGTGACGCGGGCCTCTTCGTCCTTGAAGCCGCGGGTGGTCATGGCGGGGGTGCCGATGCGCACGCCGCTGGTGACCATCGGCTTTTCCGGGTCGTTGGGGATCGCGTTCTTGTTGATCGTCATGTGGGCGCTGCCCAGCACGGCTTCGGCTTCCTTGCCGGTGATGCCCTTGGCGCGCAGGTCGACCAGCATCACGTGGCTTTCGGTGCGTCCGCTCACGATGCGCAGGCCGCGCTGGGTGAGGGTGTCGGCCACGATCTGGGCGTTCTTGACCACCTGTTGCTGGTAGGCCTTGAACTCGGGCGCCATGGCTTCCTTGAACGCGACGGCCTTGGCGGCGATCACGTGCATCAGCGGGCCGCCTTGCAGGCCCGGGAAGATCGCGCTGTTGATGGCTTTCTCGTGCTGCGACTTCATCAGGATGATGCCGCCGCGCGGGCCGCGCAGGCTCTTGTGGGTGGTGGAGGTGACGATGTCGGCGTGTGGCACCGGGTTGGGGTACACGCCCGCGGCCACGAGGCCGGCGTAGTGGGCGATGTCGACCATGAAGATCGCGCCGACGTCCTTGGCCACCTTGGCGAAGCGCTCGAAATCGATGCGCAGCGAATAGGCCGAGGCGCCTGCGATGATGAGCTTGGGCATGTGTTCATGCGCCTTGCGTTCCATGGCGTCGTAGTCGATGGCTTCGTTGGCGTCCAGGCCGTAGCTCACGACGTTGAACCACTTGCCGCTCATATTGAGAGGCATGCCGTGGGTCAGGTGGCCGCCTTCGGCCAGGCTCATGCCCATGATGGTGTCGCCGGGCTTCAGGAAGGCGAGCATCACGGCTTCGTTGGCCGAGGCGCCGCAATGCGGCTGCACGTTGGCGGCGTCGGCACCGAAGATCTGCTTGACGCGGTCGATGGCCAACTGCTCGGCCACGTCGACGTGCTCGCAGCCGCCGTAGTAGCGCTTGCCCGGGTAGCCTTCGGCGTACTTGTTGGTGAGTTGCGAGCCCTGGGCGGCCATGACGGCCGGCGAGGCGTAGTTCTCGCTGGCGATCAGCTCGATGTGATGTTCCTGGCGCGCGTTTTCGGCTTGAATCGCAGCCCAGATTTCGGGATCGGTCTGTTCGACCAGGATGTTGCGTTGGTACATGGCAGTCCTTTGAAGACGAGGTCCTTGTTCTTCAACCAAACAAGGGCTGCCCAGGCGAACGGCTGAACGCCTGTTGTGGTCAGGCGGCACGCTTCCCAGTGGTATTCCACGTCAGCGCGTGGCACCTTGTTCGGGTGCTGCGCCTATCGCCAGTCGCGTACCTGCCAAGTGTAGCTCACACCCGGCGCCCGAAACCTCTTCAGGAAACGGAGGAAAGCAGGGCCACCTTGGCCGGCTCGGTGCGTTCTTCGGCAGGCTTGGGCGGTGCCGCCACGGGGATCGGCTGCGGACGCACAGTTGGCGGCGTGATCGTCGACGGCGCGCGGCCGTTGGCCACTTGCAGCAGGCGTTCGTGCTCGGCCATTACCTTGGCGGCGTAGCCGCCGTCGTCCTCGAGGTTGGCCGCGCCAACGTAGTAGCGCAGGCCGCCTTCGAGGGAGCCGGCGCGGGCGATGCATTCCTGCAGCACCTTGACGCCGACGCGCATGTTGGTCACCGGGTCGAAGGCGGTGAGCGTGCCGCCCGCGCTTTCGTATTTGTCGCCGTGCACGCGGGTCATGACCTGCATGAGGCCTTGCGCGCCGACCTGGCTCTGGGCAAACGGGTTGAAGCTGGACTCGACGGCCATGATCGCGAGGATCAGGGTCGGGTCGATCTTCGTGCGCTTGCCGATGCCATAGGCCTCGGCCACGAGCACGCTCAGCGGCTCGGCGGCCACGCGGTACTTCTTGCTCAGCCAGTAAGCCACGGCGGCCTGCTGCTTGGGCAGGTCGGCAGGGCTCGCAGCCGTGGTGCGCTCGATGGCGGTGGGCTCGAGGTCGGTGACTTCAGGCGCAGGCTTGCGCGACTGCAGCCAGCCCATCAGTTGCTCCTCGCCGGTCTTGCGCAGGTCGGGCCGCGCCACGAGGGCGAGGGCCGCGAACACAATGGCCAGGCCGACCAGTGCAAACCCGTTGTGGGTAATTTCAAAAAAGCCGTCTGCCACATCGGACACAAAGGTCCTTAGCCCGCGGGCCGTGACATCAAACGCCTTGTTCATCGCTCTTCCTTTCTGTGCGGCACCCGAGTCGCAACGCCACGGAAGGCGATGGATGAAGGCAGCGGCGCTTGGATTGGTACGAATCAGGCTCCGCGCATGGAGTGAAGGGGGTTAGGGGCGCGGCGACCTGATCAAGCCGGGGGAGTTCGGCAGCGGATTCAGGGTGGCTCTGCCGCGTCGGGCGGTCAGAGCAGGGCGGATTCTAGCGTGGCTAAATACCCGGTCAAGCATAAGGATTTGATTCATTATGCTAATAGTTGTTTAAAAAAGTTGCCGTTTCGAGGCGTTTCGGCTTAGGGGAAATCCCTTTGTAAAACGCGTTTGCAATCCGAGGGTGCGACGCCTAATCTGGACGGGCCTGAGCTTTTCAGGTGTTTTTCCGAGGTCCGGCAGCCCGAGGTGCAAGTCAAGGGTTCAGCGTCCGAGGATCCACGGTGGCAATCTCTTGCTGCCAGCACGGCAGGAACCATTGACTTCCGGTCGCGCGAATCGATGGCATGGGTTTTGTGCCCGCCATCAAGCCCGGTGACAAGACATTCCGTCGAGTCACCGGGCTTTCTTCATTTGGGGCCCGACGAAGCCGATTCCTCAGTGTTTATGGCACTTTTTCCGGGGTTTGCCTGCGTCCTTTTTGCGTATGTAGCGTTGCCGCTTGTTTGCGGCACACTCTGGCGATGGACGTAGCTTCGATCAAACAAAACAAATGGGTGCGACGTGGGATCGTCGCGGTGCTGGTTCTGTTGGCCTTCTGGGTCATCGCCTGGCTGGCGGTGCCGCCGATCGCCAAGAGCCAGCTTCAGAAGATCGCGAGCGAGAAGCTCGGGCGGCAGGTAACGGTTGGCAAGATCGACTTCAAGCCGTGGACGCTCGAACTCACACTGAACGACCTGCGCGTTGCCACCGCCGACGGCAGCAAGTCGCAGGTGGCCGTCAACCGCATCTACGCCGATGCCGAACTGCAGTCGATCTTCCGGCTCGCACCGGTGATCGACGCGGTCACGGTCGACGGGCCCGCCATCCTGCTCACGCATCAGGCCGACGGCAAATACGACATTGACGACATCCTGGCCAAGCTCTCGGCCGGCCCGCCGCCCGACCCGAACGCCAAGCCCGCGCGCTTTGCCATCTACAACATCGCGATCAATGGCGGCTCGGTCGATTTCGACGACCAGACCGTCAAGCGCAAACACGAACTGCGCGACTTCGTGCTCAAGGTGCCCTTCCTGAGCAACCTCGATTCCAAGCGCGACATCAACACCGAGCCCAAGCTCGCCTTTGCGCTCAACGGCAGCAAGTTCGACTCGGCGGCTTTCACCACGCCCTTCTCCGATAACCGCAAGACCGACGCCCACGTGCAGTTCAAGGGGCTCGACCTCGTGCCGTACCTCGGCTACATCCCGGGCGGCCTGCCAGTGAAACTCCAGGCGGGCAGCCTCGATGCCGACCTGAAGATCGGCTTCGAGCAAGCAGCGACCACCGGGCTGAAGATCACCGGCACGGTCGAGGCGCACGCCACCAAGGTGGCAGATGCGCGCGGCCGCGACCTGCTGGCCTTCGAATCGCTCAAGCTGGCACTTGCCGATGTGCGCCCGCTGGAGTCGGTGTTCCATCTGAGCGAAGTCGCGCTGGTCAAGCCGCAGCTGGCGGTGGCGCGCGATGCGGCCGGAAAGCTCAATCTGCTGGCCACCGACCCGGCCACCGGAGCGACCGAGAAGGTCGCGTCACCGCCCGCAGCGGCCGCGAGCGCACCGGCCGGCAAGCCGGCGCAAAAGCCAGTGCTGAAGGTGCAGGTCGATAAGGTGGCCCTGAACGGCGGGCGCATCGGCTGGCGCGACGAAACCGTCAATCCCGCCGCGGCCGTCGATGTGACCGACCTCGGCATCGACGTCACCGGCGTCACCTGGCCGATGGAAAAGCCGGCCGAGTTCAACGGCAGTACGGCCATTGCCGGCGCCTCGCTCAAGTTCAAGGGCAGCGCCACAGACAAGGTGGCCGACGTGCAGACCGAGGTCGACGCGCTGCCGTTGTCGCTGGCCGCGCCTTACCTGGCGCAAAGCCTGGAGCCCACGCTGGACGGCAAGCTCAGCGGGCAGATCGACATTGCCTGGGCCCAGCCCGATCTCAAGTTCAAGGCGCGTCGCTTGTCCGCCGACGGGCTGGCGCTGACCCAGGCCAAGACCGCGCTGGCCAGCGTCGGCCGCTTCGAGCTGGTCGACGCCGAGGTCGACATGACGAAGCACACATTGAATGTGGCCTCGTTCACCGCGACCAACCCGAAGGTGCGCGTCGAGCGCGACAGCGAGAAGCGCTGGATGTTCGAGCGCTGGCTCAAGACGCCGGCCGGCGGCGGCACCAAGGAAGCCGAAGCCAAGGTCGCAGCGCCTAAGCCCGCAGCCGCCGAAACGCCGCAGCCCGGCGCCAACACCAAGCCCTGGGCGCTGACCATCGGCACACTGGCGGTCGACAACGGGGCTCTCTCTTATGCGGACAAGGCCGGCGCGAACCCGGTGACCGTGGAAGTCACCGCCTTCAAGCTCCACGCCCAGAAGATCGCGCCCGACACCAATACGACGTCGCCGCTCGAAGTTTCCGGCCGCATTGGCTCAGGGCGCTCCGACCCGGGGCGCTTCGACTACAAGGGCAACGTCGTGCTCAAGCCGCTCGCGGCCGAAGGCCGGCTGGAAGTGGTGTCGTTCCCCGCCCATACCTTCAAGGCCTACTACGCGGACGCGCTCAATGTCGACATCCGCCGCGCCTTCGCGAGCTATCGCGGCACGGTGCGCTATGCGACGTTGCCGGCGGGCATGAGTATCAAGCTGTCGGGCGACACGGCGCTAGACGACTTCCGTGCCAACAGCGTCTCGCTCACCCAGTCGCCCGGCTTCGACCGCAACACCAACCAGCTGCTGAGCTGGAAGACGCTGAGCCTGCGTGGCCTGCAGGTCAGCATGGCGCCCAACGCGCCGCCGAACGTGGACGTGCGCGAAACCACGCTGACCGACTTTTTTGCCCGCGTGATCATTGACCCCACCGGCCGGCTCAACCTGCTGAATCTGACCAAGAAGGGTGAAGCGCAAGCCAACGCCGCCGCTGCGGCAGCGGGCGAAGCCTCCACCCGCAAGGGCCCGGGCGGCTCGACCACCACGACACGAGCCGTGCCGACCAGGCCTTCGGGCGGAGCGCCGGTGTCGGCCGAAAACATGGTCGGGGGAGCGCCTGAGCCGGCCAAGCCGGCGGCAGCCGCCGCGCCCGTCGCCGCCGCGCAGGCGGACAGCGGCCCCGCACCCGTCATCAACTTCGGTCCGATGAGCTTGGTCAACGGCAAGATCGACTTCACCGACCTGTTCGTCAAGCCCAACTACTCGGCCGACCTCAGCGAGCTGACCGGCAAGCTCAGCTCGTTCTCGTCGAACCCGCCGAAGGGCGAGAGCGGCCGGCCCGCGCTGGCCGACCTCGAACTGCGCGGCAAGGCGCAGCAGACAGCGGCGCTGGAAATCACCGGCAAGCTCAACCCGCTGGCCAAGCCGCTCGAACTCGACATCACCGCGAAGATGCGCGACCTCGACCTGGCGCCGCTGTCGCCGTACTCGGTGCGCTACGCCGGCCACGGCATCGAGCGCGGCAAGATGAGCATGGACGTCAACTACAAGATCGCGCCCGATGGCCAACTGACGGCCACCAACAAGCTGGTGCTCAACCAGTTGCAGTTCGGCGACGAAGTGGCGGGCGCGCCTGCCAGCCTCCCGGTGAAGCTGGCTGTGGCCCTGCTGGCTGACCGCAACGGCGTGATCGACGTCGATCTGCCGCTCAGCGGCTCGCTCAACGATCCGCAGTTCAGCGTCGGCCCGCTGATCTGGAAGGCCGTGGTCAACCTGATCGTCAAGGCCGTGACGGCACCGTTCAGCCTGCTTACCGGCGGCCTGGGCGGCGGCAGCGGTGAATCGAGCGCCATCACCTTCGAGCCCGGAAGTTCCGAGCTGAGCGCCGCCGCCAAGGAAGGCCTGGACAAGGTCGCCAAGGCGCTGACCGACCGGACCACGCTGCAAATGACGGTGGTCGGCACTTCCAGCCTCGAGAAGGAGCGCGACGCCTACCAGCGCCAGCGCGTGCGCCAGCTCACCTACGCCGAGAAGCGCCGCGTCGCGGTGCGCGGCGGCCAGACCGGCACCGACGTGCCACCCGTCACCGACGCCGAATACCCCGAGCTGCTGACCGCCGTGTACAAGCGCGCAGACATCACCAAGCCGCGCAACCTCGTCGGCCTGGCCAAAGACCTGCCTGTGCCGGACATGGAAAAGCTGTTGTTCGCCAGCGTGCCGGTCGACGAGGAATCGATGCGCCAGCTCGCGGTCGAGCGCGGCGCGGCCGTGCGCGACTACCTGCTCGCGAAGAAGCTGCCGAGCGAGCGCCTCTTCCTGGGGGCAGTGCGCACAAGTGCCAGCGGCAGCGACTGGAAGCCGGGCGCCGAGCTCAGCCTGACCATGAAGTAAGAAGCGACGACCCGATCAGGAGCCGGTCTGAGGACTTGGTTTTTTTCTCCAGCTTGCTATATATGTAGTCCGTTAACCTCCACGCCCACAACCCCGCGTACGCCACCGTTTCTGGACGGAATTCAATGGCCAGCCGCAAGTGGGTGAAAATGTCGATGTGCGCCGGCCTTTGCCGGCGCCTTCGCTTTCTCTACCAAGACAACGATTTCGCGCAGTGACCTCTACTTCTTCCAAGCCACACGACCTTCAGGCCCTCGACACGCTCACCGGCGGCGCCTTCACCGCGCCGACTTCCGGCGAGCGCGCCGCGCGCATCCGCGACTGGCTCGCGGGCAACCCCTCTGCCGAGCAGATGCAGGAAGTTTTCAAGGAGCTGAGCGGTCGTGACAAGGGCGCCGCGCGCCTGCTGCGCGAAAAGCTCGACGAACTCAAGCGTGCCAAGGGGCAGGAGGCCATTGCCGCCGAATGGGCGCAAAAGGCCGAAGCCCTGCTGGGCCAGTCCAAGCTCAACATCGCCGATGCGCTGGCCTGGCAGCGCGACGCCGCCAAGGCTGGCGCGCCGCTGTCGCGCGAGCCGCTGGCCGGCCTGAAGCTCAAGCTGGCCGAGCGCGTCAAGGGCATCGAAGACCTGCAACACCGCGCCCAGGTGCACCGCGAAGCCGCCGTGCTGCTGGCGCAACGCTTCGAAGTGCTGTCCACCAAGGGCTGGCAGGACGCCCAGGCCGCCGAAGAATCGCTGCGCGCCGACGTGACCCACTGGCAGCAGCAAGCAGCCGAGATCACGACCGACGCCAACTGGACCAGCCTCGACGCCAAGTTCGCGCCGCAGCTCGAATCGTCCAAGTCGCAACTGCTGGTGGTGTCCGACGCCTTCCACAGCGCGCTGGCCCAAGCCCTTGCAGCTGCCGCCGATGCTGCTGCGCCGCTGCCGCCCGTGCCCGTGTGGGCCGACGAACTGCGTGCCGCGCGCGGCGAGGTTGTGGCACCCAAGCCCGCAGCGCCCGCTCGCCCCGCCGCACCCAAGGTCGACCCGGCCGTGCGCGCTGCCGCGCAAGACGCCGTGCAGGCCGCGCTCGCCAAGCTCGAACAGGAAACCGCCGAAGGTCATGGCAAGGCCAGCGCTGGTGCAGCCGCCGCGCTGCGCGCCGTGCTCAAGGAGCACGGCAAGCTGGTCGAGGCGCCGCTCGAAGCCCGCGTGCATGCCGCGCTGGTGGCTGCCGGCGAACTCGAAGGCTGGCAGCGCTGGAGCGCCGACAAGGTGCGCGAAGACCTCGTCGCCAAGGCCGAAGGCCTGCTCAAGCGCCCCGAAGGCCAGGCCCTTGGCGGTCGCAAGATGCAGGAAACGCTGCGCGCCCTGCGCGACCAATGGAAGCAGGCCGACCAAGGCGGCGTGCCGAACCACGCGCTCTGGAAGCGCTTCGACGAAGCCTGCAACGAAGCCCACAAGGTGGTCGAAGCCTGGCTCGAAAAGGTTCGCGCCGATGCGGCCGAGCACCGCGCGCTCCGCGTCGCGCTGATCGAAGAGGTCAAGGCCTGGGCCGCCGAGCATGTCGGCGCTACCGACCTGAAGGCGCACAACCGCGCGCTGCACCAGTTTGCCGACCGCTGGCGCGATGCCGGCCATGTGGGCGAGAAGGTGTTCGCAGAGCTGCAGCCGCTGTGGAACGAAGCCTTCGGCGCGGCCCGTGCTCCGTTCGAGACGGCGCAGAAGGCCAGCGTCGAACGCCGCCAGGCCATGATCGCCGAGGCGGCCGAGCTCGGCGCCCAGCCAATGCTGCGCATCGACGCCGTCAAGGCGTTGCAACAGCGCTGGCAGGCCGAGGCGCAGGGTGTGCCGCTCGACCGCCGCCACGAACAGAAACTGTGGGACGCATTCCGCGCACCCATCGACGAAGCTTTCAACCGCAAGACGGCAGAGCGCGAAAAGGCATCGGCCGCGATGAGCGAGCACGACCGCTATGTGCTCGAGGCGTCCAAGGCACTCGACGCGGCCAATGCCGGCGGCGACGTGCAGAAGATTCGCGCCGCCATTGCGCGCCTGGAAGGCGCGCTGCGCGGTGAAGCGCCGCCGCCAGCGCCGAAGGCCGAGCAGGCCGCTGTCGCGAGCGACGGTCCGTCGGTCGGCGCGACCGAGGTCGTGGCCCCGGGTCAGGCTGCCGCCGAATTCGGCGAAAGCGCCGAGCAGGCACCGAGCCCGAGCGATGCGGAAGCCTCGCCTGGCACGTCTGCCGACGCAGCGCCCGTCGCCTCAGCCGATCTCGTGGCCCCCACCGACGGCGCAGATGCTTCGGCACGCACCGATGGCGAGGCACACGACGCCGGCGAAGCTGCCGCTGTCGAAGCGCCGGCTGCGGCACCGAAGCCCGCGCCCAAGCCAGTCGTGGCCATGCGTGGCGACGACCGCCCGAGCAGCAAGAAGGCCGAGGCAGCGCCTGCAGCCCGCGGCGCCGGTGGCCGTTTCGGCGACCGCCGCGATGCTGGCCGCCCCGGTGCCGGTGGCCCGGGTCGCCCTGGCGATCGCGGCGACCGTGGGGCACCTCGTGGTGACGCGCGTGGCGATCGCGGTGCACCGGCCGGCCGTTTCGGCGATCGTCCGCCGCGCTTCGAAGATCGCGGCCCGCGCCTCGGCGACGCGGCCTTCCGCGCGCAACGCGAGGCGCTGGAGCGCGCCGACATGGCGCTGCGCAAGCTCGCGGCACAAGCGCACGGCGAGGCCCTGACCCAGGTGCTGGGCGCGTGGGAACAGCGCGATGCCAGCCGCCTGCCAAGCATTCAGGAGTTGGGCCGTGCGGTCACGCCCGCGGTGCGCAGCGGCTGGTCGCAAGCCATCGGCTCTGCGCCGACGGCCGCCGCGAACGATGCCGCCGAAGCGCTGCTGCGTCTCGAAATGGCCGCCGAAGTGCCGACGCCTGCCGAGCAACTCGACGCGCGCCGTGCATTGCAACTCAAGCTGCTGACGAAGCGCGGCGATCCGGCACCGGCCCAGACCTGGGGCCAGGATGCGGGCAAGGTGCTGGCCGCGGCGCACGATGCTTCCAGCGCACGCCGTCTGCAGAATGCGCTGAAGGCATTGCTGCGCAAGTAAGAGGCCGCCTCCAAAGCCTTCGGTCAGATGTCGACGGCCATGAAAAAAGGCGCCCCGCGGGGCGCCTTTTTCTTTGGGGCGGCAGCTGCAAATTGACTGCCCGCCTGTTCAGGTGTCAGGGCCTTCTGGGCAGAAAGAATTCATCGAAGAGCGCGAGCACGCTGGGGAAGTCGCGAGCGAAGTTCGGGCGGTTCACGAAGTAGGCCTCGCAGGCCACCGCGAAGAATTCGCTGATCGACGTGGCGCCGTAGGCGTCGAGCCATGGCGGCTCAGTGCCGAAGCGTTCCGCCTTGATGGTCTGCTCGCGGAAGTCGTCGTAGGCGGACTGCAGCACGGCAAGCCAGGCTTTGCGGGCCGCGCGCGCGTTGCGCTGACCCGCAAAGCCGGGAGGCAGCGGCGGGCAGCCGTTGGCGTCGCCGCTGCGCATATCGATCTTGTGGGCGAACTCGTGGATCACGACGTTGTAGCCGCGCTCGCTGGTAACGCTGCTCGCCAGCACGTCGTCCCAGCTCAGCATGACGGGGCCGCGCTCCATGGCTTCGCCAGCCACGACTTCGCCGTACTCGTGCACCACCTGGGCTTCGTCGACCACCTTGCGCTGCGCCACCACCTCGGAGCGGTGCACGACGATGCCGACGAAATCGTCGTACCAGTTCAGTCCGCCCTTGAGGTGCAGCACCGGCAACACGGCCTGGGCCGCGATGGCCAGCGCCACTTCGTTGGTGATGGTGAAGCCCTTGGCGCCGTGGAATTCCTTGTCGCGCAGGAACTCGGCCGTCAGCGTGCGAAGGCGTTGCCGGTCGGCGTCCGGCAGTGCGCCCAGGAAGGCGTAGCGCTTGAGCGCGGCCTGCCAGGCGGCCTCGGGGATCGGGGGCAGGGCGCGCAGGCGGCGCAGCCACTTGAACATTGCTGGCGGCGGCGCGGCTAGCGCAGATCGACGCGTTGCGCGCCGGCGGTGGAAAGGCACAACAATTGCGCGCGCGGTGGATGCGCGGCGGCATCCCAGTCGCTCAGCACGACACGGCGCAGGCCGTTGCCCATGTCGTGATCGGCGGGGCGATGCGTGTGGCCGTGCACCAGCGTGGGAGCGTTCGCCTGTTGCAGCCACTCGCGCGCCGCTGCGGTGTCGACATCGGCCCAGATGGTCGACGGATTGCGCTTGCGGTCTTCGCTCTGCACGCGCATGGAGCGTGCGAGGGCGCGGCGCTCTTCCAGCGGCCGAGCGAGGAACGCGGCCTGCCACGCGGGCGTGCGAACCTGCGCGCGGAACTTGAGGTATTCGGTGTCTTCCAGGCAGAGGATGTCGCCGTGGCTCAGCAGCCAGCGCTGGCCGTGCAGCACGAGCACTGTCGGGTCGTCGAGCAGCGTGAGACCGCACTGCGCCGCGAACGCGGGGCCGACGAGGAAGTCGCGGTTGCCGTGCATGAAGAACACCGGCAGCCGCTGCGCGGTGCGGCGCAGCAAGTCGGCGCACTGCGCCTCGAAGCCGGGGAGGGTGGCCGAATCGTCGCCGACCCACACCTCGAACAAATCGCCGAGGATGATCAGCGCGTCGGCTGGCGTGGTCTGAAGATAGCCCTGCCAGGCCTCGAAGGTGGCGGGCTCGCCGGCCTGCAGGTGCAGGTCGGAAATCAGGTCGACGGTGCGCCACGCGGGTGGCGCCACCAGCTCGGTGAAAGCCGGGCTCGCCACTGTGGTCATGCCGCGTCGCGCCTGTTCGTCATTCAGCGATGACAACGGCCTTTTCGATCACCACGTCTTCGAGCGGCACGTCGTCGTGGAAGCCCTTGCGGCCCGTCTTCACGGCCTTGATCTTGTCGACCACGTCGGTACCGTTGATGACCTTGCCGAACACGGCATAGCCCCAGCCCTGGGCCGACGGTGCGGTGTGGTTCAGGAAGCCGTTGTCGGACACGTTGATGAAGAACTGCGCGGTGGCCGAGTGGGGCGCGCTGGTGCGGGCCATTGCCACGGTGTAGTTGTCGTTCTTCAGGCCGTTGTTGGCTTCGTTCTGGATCTCGGCGTCGGTGGGCTTTTGCTTCATGCCGGGCTCGAAACCGCCGCCTTGCACCATGAAGCCGGGGATCACGCGGTGGAACACCGTGTTGTCGTAGTGGCCCTTCTTCACGTACGAGACGAAGTTCTCGACCGACGTCGGCGCCTTGGCGGCGTCGAGTTCGAGCGTGATCACGCCGTAGTTCTTGATGTGCAGTTCGACTTGGGGATTGCTCATGAGGGGCTCCTGCTTGAGAAAGGGAAAGGAATTTACTTGGCCAGCAGCGTGGCGGACTTGATGGTGACGGCTTCGAGCGGCACGTTCTGCATGCCACCCTTGTTGCCGGTGGCTACCGCGCGGATCTTGTCGACCACGTCGGTACCGGCAACGACCTTGCCGAACACGGTGTAGCCGTAGCCGTCGGGGTTGGGGGCGTTGAGCGAGTCGTTGTTCTTCACGTTGATGAAGAACTGCGAAGTCGCCGAATTCGGATTGCCGGTGCGAGCCATGGCGATCGTGTACTTGTCGTTCTTCAGGCCGTTGCTCGCTTCCAGCGGAATGGGCGCGCGCGTGGGCTTTTGCTGCAGGTCGGCCGTGAAGCCGCCGCCCTGGATCATGAAGCCGTCGATCACGCGGTGGAACACCGTGCCGTCGTAGTGCTTGTCCTTGACGTATTGCAGGAAGTTCTCGACCGACTTGGGGGCCTTGGCCGCATCGAGCTCGACCACGATGTCGCCGGCCGAGGTGGCGAGCTTGACGCGCGGTGCTGCGGTCGATTGCGCGTAGCCCGTGGCGGCGAACGTGAGTGCGGCGGCCAGGACGAGGGCGCTGCGGCGGCTGAAACGGGAGAGGGTGTGGATCGTCAAACGGGGCTCCATGTGCGGATGAAGGGACGGGGCCGCGCGGCGGGCACCGTGGCGGTGCCCATGCCGGCGGCGATTACTTGCTGGTGCGGCCGACCGGCTTGCGGATGACCGCCGGCGGCGCGGGCAGGACGGCTGCTTCGGCTTCGGCCTTCGAACTGAAGATCTGGCGGATCAGCGCGAGCTTGGGCGCGACGCTGGCGTTGGTGCTGGCGAACTGTTGCGCACGCACATATTCCTGTGCCGCGAGGCGGGCGTACACGTCGCCGAGGTTCTCGTGCGCCGTGGCGTAGTTCGGATTGAGCTTGAGGGCTTGCTCGAGGGCATTGCGCGCCTGGTCGAACTTGCTTTGCGAGGCGTACAACGCGGCCAGGTTGTTGTAGGGCTCGGAGAGCTCGGGGAAGTCTTGCGTGAGCTGCGTGAAGGCGGTGATGGCCTCGGCCTGCTTGTTCTGCTCGGTGAGGATCACGCCGCGCAGGAAGCGCATTTGCGGGTCGCGCGGCTTGCCGGCGATGTAGGTGTCGGCCTTGGAGAGCGCTTCGTTCGACTTGCCCTGGCGCAGCAGCGCGTTCACGTCGTCGTATTCGTTGGCGTGCACGGCGGAGCCCCACAGGCTGAACAGCAGTGCGAAGGCAATAGAGAGTCTGGAGAATGCGGCGTGCTTCATGAAGCCTCGGCGGAATTGGGGGGAGATGCAGGCTTGCGGGCTTGGGGAACACCCGAACGCTGCGCGGTGGCAGCCGTTTATACTTGGTTTCATTGTAGCCGAGGGGCCATGTCCAACCCCTCGCGACCACAGTCCCCGTCACCCCTGAAAAACACCGTCGTTCGCCCGTGCCGTACGTGCGCGAAGCGACGCTTTCCGAATCTCATGAGTCTGCGCATCTACAACACGCTGTCGCGTGAATTGGAGGAATTCTCCCCATTGCAACCGGGACAGGTGCGCATGTACGTTTGCGGCATGACGGTCTACGACTTCTGCCACATCGGCCACGCCCGCATGATGATGGCGTTCGATGTGGTGCAGCGCTGGCTGCGCGCCAGCGGCTACGCCGTGACCTACGTGCGCAACATCACCGACATCGACGACAAGATCATCGCCCGCTCCGTGCAGCGCGGCATCACCATCCGCGAGCTGACCGACGAGGTGATCGCGGCCATGCACGAGGACATCGGCGCGCTCGGCATCGAGCCACCCACCATCGAGCCGCGCGCCACCGAATACGTGCCGCAGATGCTCGGCATCATCGAGAAGCTGGAGCAAAAAGGCCTGGCCTATCGCTCGGACAACGGCGACGTCAACTACGCGGTGCGCAAGTTCCCGGGCTACGGCAAGCTGTCGGGCAAGTCCCTCGACGAACTGCATGCGGGCGAGCGCGTTGCTGTGCTCGACGGCAAGCAGGATCCGCTCGACTTCGTGCTCTGGAAGGCCGCCAAACCGACCGAGCCCGCCGACGCCAAGTGGGAAAGCGCCTACGGCACAGGCCGGCCGGGCTGGCACATCGAGTGCTCGGCCATGAGCTGCGCTACTCTGGGCGAGACCTTCGACATCCACGGCGGCGGGGCGGACCTTCAGTTCCCGCACCACGAGAACGAAATCGCCCAGAGCGAAGGCGCCAACGGCAAGCCGCTGTCGCGCTTCTGGGTGCACAACGGCTTCGTGCGCGTGGACAACGAGAAGATGTCCAAGAGCCTGGGCAACTTCTTCACCATCCGCGAAGTGCTGCAGAAGTACGACGCCGAGAGCCTGCGCTTTTTCCTGGTGCGCACGCATTACCGCAGCGCGCTCAACTACAGCGATGCGCACCTCGACGACGCCCGCAATTCGCTCAAGCGCCTGTACACCGCGCTCGATCTGGTCGCCCCGGCCGACGTGGCCATCGACTGGACCCAGCCCTATGCCGCCCGCTTCAAGGCCGCCATGGACGAGGACTTCGGCACGCCCGAAGCCATTGCCGTGCTGTTCGAGCTGGCCGGCGAGGTCAACCGCACCAAGTCTGCGGAAACCGCCGGCTTGCTGAAGGCGCTGGCCGGCTCGCTGGGCCTGCTGCAAGGCGACCCGCGGGCCTTCCTGCAGGCCGGCAGCACGCTGGACGACGTGGCCATCCAGGCCCGTATTGCGGAGCGCGCCGCCGCCAAGGCCGCGAAGAACTTTGCCGAAGCTGATCGCATTCGCCAGGAACTCCTCGAGCAGGGCATCGTGCTCAAGGATTCGCCCACGGGCACGACCTGGGCGGCCGCGCAGTGAACGGAACGACGAACCCCATGCCCGCCAGCAAGAAGACCAGCGTTCAGATCTATACGCCGGACTATTGGGAAGAGGCATGCAAGCACCTCTCGCGGAAAGACCGCGTCATGAAGCGGCTGATTCCGAAGTTCGGCGACGCCTGCCTCGAATCGCGCGGTGATGCGTTCACCACGCTCGCGCGCAGCGTCGTGGGCCAGCAGATTTCGGTGAAGGCCGCGCAGTCGGTCTGGGACAAGTTTGCCGCGCTGCCGCGCAAGCTGACGCCGGCCAACGTGCTCAAGCTCAAGGTCGACGACATGCGCGGGGCAGGGCTCTCGGCGCGCAAGATCGAGTACCTGGTCGACTTGGCCCTGCATTTCGATTCGGGGATGGTCCACGTCGATGCGTGGAAGGACATGTCGGACGAACTCATCATCGAAGAGCTCGTGGCCATTCGCGGCATCGGCCGCTGGACGGCCGAGATGTTCCTCATTTTTCACCTGATGCGCCCGAACGTGCTGCCTGTAGACGACCTGGGGCTGCTCAACGGCATCAGCGTCAATTATTTTTCGGGCGATCCAGTCAGCCGAAGCGATGCCCGCGACGTCGCCGTGGCCTGGGCACCATATTGCAGCGTGGCGACTTGGTATATTTGGCGATCGCTGGACCCGGTTCCAGTCGCGTACTGAACAACAGGAGAAGACGTTGGCGAAACGAACCTTCCTCGACTTCGAGCAGCCCATTGCTGAACTCGAAACAAAGATCGAAGAATTGCGCTATGTGCAGACCGAATCCGCGGTCGACATCTCTGAAGAAATCGATCAGCTCGGCAAGAAAAGCCAGCAGCTCACCAAGGACATCTACAGCGACCTGACGCCCTGGCAGATCACCAAGATCGCGCGGCATCCGGAGCGCCCTTACACGCTCGACTACGTCAACGAAATCTTCACTGACTTCGTCGAACTGCACGGCGACCGGCATTTTTCGGACGACCTGTCGATCGTGGGCGGTCTTGCTCGCTTCAACGGCGTGCCCTGCATGGTGCTCGGCCACCAGAAGGGCCGCGACACGAAGGAGCGCACCGCGCGCAACTTCGGCATGAGCAAGCCCGAAGGCTATCGCAAGGCCTTGCGCCTGATGAAGACGGCCGAGAAGTTCAAGCTGCCTGTGTTCACCTTCGTGGACACCCCCGGCGCGTACCCCGGCATCGACGCCGAAGAGCGCGGCCAGTCGGAAGCCATCGGCCGCAACATCTTCGAGATGGCGCAGCTCGAGGTGCCGATCATCGTCACGATCATCGGCGAAGGCGGCTCCGGCGGCGCGCTGGCCATTTCGGTCGGCGACCAGTTGCTGATGCTGCAGTACTCGATCTATTCCGTGATCAGCCCCGAAGGCTGCGCTTCCATTCTGTGGAAGACCGGCGAGAAGGCGCAGGAAGCGGCCGATGCGCTGGGCATCACCGCGCACCGTCTCAAGGCGCTGGGCCTGGTCGACAAGATCGTGAACGAGCCCGTCGGTGGCGCGCACCGCGACCATCGCCAGATGGCTGCGTTTCTCAAGCGCGCGCTCAACGATGCCTTCCGCCAGGTCAGTGACCTTAAGCCGAAGGAACTGCTGGAGCGCCGCTACGAGCGCCTGCAGAGCTACGGCCGCTTCAACGACACCAAGGCCGACACCGGCAGATAACGCGCGGGCGCTGTCATGAACTCCGCTTTCGAACGCGCCATTGCCGCGTTCGAGCCGGCGCACTGGCCGCTGGCGGTGGGGTTCAGCGGCGGCGCCGATTCAACCGCCTTGCTGGCCGCCTGTGCAGCGCGCTGGCCGGGGCAGGTGGTTGCCTTTCATGTACATCACGGGCTGCAGGCTGCGGCCGATGGCTTCGAGCAGCATTGCCGCGCGGTGTGCGAACACATGGCCGTGCCGCTGGTCGCTCATCGCGTCGATGCCCGGCATGCGCCCGGCGACAGCCCTGAAGACGCGGCCCGGCGTGCCCGCTACGGGGCGTTTGCCGATATGGCCCGCGCTGATGGGGCGAGGGCGGCTATCAAATCCATAGCGCTGGGGCATCATGCCGACGACCAGGTCGAAACCCTGCTGCTGGCGCTGTCGCGCGGCGCGGGGCTGCCGGGGCTGGCGGCCATGCCGGCGCATGCACAACGCCATGGGCTCGACATCTACCGGCCGCTGCTTGCGGTTGCCGGCGCCGACATCCGCGAATGGCTGGCCGGCCGCGATCTGCCGTGGATCGAAGACCCGACCAACGACGACGCGCGCTACACCCGCAACAGGATCCGCTCCGTGCTGCTGCCCGCGCTGGAGCAGGCCTTTCCGCAGTTCCGCGCCACGTTCGCGCGCAGCGCCGGCCACGCCGCGCAGGCGCAGCAACTGCTGAACGAACTGGCGGCGCAAGACCTGGAAGCCGTGGGCAGCCCGCCGCGCATCGCGGCGCTGCAGACGCTGTCGCGTGCCCGCCAGGCCAACGCGCTGCGGCACTGGCTGATGCAGTCGTACGGCTGCGCCCCCAGCGCCGCGCAGCTCGACCAGCTGCTGGACCAGGTCCGCGCCTGCACCACGCGGGGCCACCGCATCCACCTCAAGGTGGCCGCCGGTTTCGCCGAGCGGCAGGGCGATTTCCTGCATTGGTACAATGCCCCGCCCTCGCCGAAGACTTTGCTCTGACAGCTTGCAGGGCGCCGCCTTTCAAGCGGCCCTTTCCTTTTCTCTGATTTCATCCATGGCATTGATCGTTCACAAATACGGCGGTACGTCGATGGGCTCGACCGAGCGCATCAAGAATGTCGCCAAGCGCGTCGCCAAGTGGGCGCGCGCAGGCCACCAGATGATCGTGGTTCCGAGTGCCATGAGCGGCGAGACCAACCGTCTGCTCGGCCTGGCCAAGGAACTGGCGCCCAGCAAACCCGGCGTGGCCCACAACCGCGAGCTCGACATGCTGGCCTCGACCGGCGAGCAGGCATCGTCGGCGCTGCTGGCCATTGCACTTCAGGCAGAGGGTGTTGAGTCCGTGAGCTATGCGGGCTGGCAGGTTTCGGTTCGCACCGACAACTCGTACACCAAGGCCCGCATCGAAAGCATCGACGACGAGCGCGTGATGGCCGACCTGAACGCCGGCAAGGTGGTGGTCATTACCGGCTTCCAGGGCGTGGACGACGACGGCAACATCACCACGCTGGGCCGTGGCGGCAGCGACACCTCGGCTGTGGCCATTGCCGCGGCCATGAAGGCGCACGAATGCCTGATCTATACCGACGTCGACGGTGTCTACACGACCGATCCGCGCGTCGAGCCCGATGCGCGCCGCCTGACGACCGTGAGCTTCGAAGAAATGCTCGAAATGGCGAGCCTTGGCTCCAAGGTGCTGCAAATCCGCTCGGTGGAATTCGCCGGCAAGTACAAGGTGCCGCTGCGTGTGCTTTCGAGCTTCACGCCGTGGGACATCGACATCAATGAAGAGGCCAAGTCCGGCACGCTGATCACTTTCGAGGAAGACGAAAACATGGAACAAGCCGTCGTATCCGGCATCGCATTCAACCGCGACGAAGCCAAGATCTCGGTGCTCGGCGTGCCCGACAAGCCCGGCATCGCGTATCACATCCTCGGTGCCGTGGCAGACGCCAACATCGAAGTCGACGTGATCATCCAGAACCTCAGCAAGGACGGCAAGACCGACTTCAGCTTCACCGTGCACCGCAACGAGTACGCGAAGACGATCGACCTGCTGCAGTCGAAGGTCATGCCCTCGCTGGGCGCTACCGAGATCGTCGGCGACACGAAGATCTGCAAGGTCAGCATCGTCGGCATCGGCATGCGCAGCCACGTGGGCGTGGCGAGCAAGATGTTCCGCGTGCTGAGCGAAGAGGGCATCAACATCCAGATGATCTCGACCAGCGAAATCAAGACCTCGGTCGTGATCGACGAAAAATATATGGAACTGGCCGTGCGAGCGTTGCATAAAGCGTTCGATCTCGACCAACCGAGCGCCTAAGTGATGGCATAATCTCGGCTTCTTTCAGGAACTGTGACCGAGTGGCCGAAGGTGCTCCCCTGCTAAGGGAGTATGGGGTGTAGAGCCTCATCGAGGGTTCGAATCCCTCCGGTTCCGCCAGACAAAAGCCCCTGTAGCCTCGCTACAGGGGCTTTTTCTTTTCCTGCCCACACGGCCGAAAAGAACTTTGGCACTAAGCCTTGTTGCGCAGCGCCGAACCTCCGACCAAGAGCGCCGCCAGGCTGGCGGCCGCAGCGAACATCACGTACCACGCGGGGGCAAGTGGGCTCCCGGTCCGGGCGATCAGCGCCGTGGCAATGAATGGCGCAAAGCCTCCGAAGATCGTGACAGCAAAGTTGTACGCAATGGACAGCCCCGTGGACCTCACCTGCGGTGGATAGAGCTCGGCCATGGCGGCGGGAGCGGGGCCGGTGAACCCGGCGATCAGCACGGCAAAGACGACCAGCACCGCCGTCAAGGTCGCAGCACTCGGAAACGCTGTGAGCAGCCAGAGCGCCGGATAGGCCAGCACGAGGATCGCCGCAGCGAACCCGATCAGCAGCGGCCGGCGTCCGATCCGGTCCGACAGCCCGCCGAAAACCGGCGCCAGCACGACCAGCACCAGAAGCCCGGCGCCGTTGGCCCACAGCGATGCGCTCAGCGGCAGCTTCAGCGTGCGCACGGCATACGTCGGCATGTAGACCAGAAAGAAATACGTGCACACCGTCCACACGATGGTGACGCCGAACCCGGCAACGATTTCCTTGCGGTACGAGCCGATCACCTGCTTCAGCGGCGACGCCTGCTGATTGGCGGCCCTGGCCCGCTCGAAGGTCGCGGGCTCCCGCGTCTTGGCGCGGATGTACCAGCCCACCGGGCCGATGATCAGGCCGAACAGGAATGGGATTCGCCAGCCCCACGCTTCCAGCTGCTGGGGGCTCAGAACCCCCGTCAGCGTCGCGCCGAAGAGCGAACCGAGCAGAAGTGCGCCGGCCTGGCTCGCCTGCTGCCAGCTCGCGAAATAGCCCTTGCGATCTTTCGGCGCGTGCTCGACGAGAAACGCTGTTGCCCCTCCAACCTCGCCGCCGGCGGAGAAGCCCTGGATCAGCCTCGCCAGCACGATCCACGCGGGCGCCCAGAGGCCCGCATCGGCGTACGTCGGCGCCAGGCCGATCATTGCCGTTCCAAGCGCCATCAGGAGGATCGTTGTCGACAACGCGGCTTTTCGTCCGTGCGTGTCGCCGAGCGCACCAAGAATCACCGCGCCGATCGGCCGCATCACGAAGCCCACGCCGAACGTCGCCACGGTCAGCAACAGCGAAGAGGTTTCGTCGCCCGTGGGGAAGAACAGTTTGGAAATCGTGATCGCGAAGAAGCCATAGACGGCAAAGTCGAACCACTCGAGCGTGTTGCCGATGACCGCTGCGGGAATCATCCGGCGCGTTGCATCGTGGGGCTCGGTGGAGGCGAGGGTGCCGAAGGCGCTGGTGGCATAAGCCACCGTGGCTGCGTCGAGGTTTTTCATGCTGTCTTGAGAGATGGGACGGGTGAGACATCTGCTTCGCAGAGCGCCCATGCACCGGCCGATTGCATGAAGCGATCGGCCGCTTGCAGCTGGGTTGCAGAGATCCATTCGTCCGGCTGATGGGCCTGCGCGATGGAGCCGGGGCCGCATACCACCGTTGAAATACCGACTTGCTGGAAGAAGCCCGCTTCGGTGCCGAACGGCAATTCCGCCTCAGGCCAGAGCGCGCCGAGTTCGCGCGCGACCGAGACCGCCGCGTCGTTGTCGCGTGCCGACAGCGCCGGCACGCCCGCTACCTGCACGGCCTCGACCGTGACGCCAGCGGGAAGGTCCATCAAGGCATCCCGGACCACGTCGCGCACAAGCTCTGCGGCCGCTTCATCCTGCGGACGAAACTCCCACAAGACCTCGCAGCAGCCCGGCACGATGTTGATGGCGGTGCCCCCGTCGATCCGGCCGATGTTGATGGTGGCCTCGCCACCCCGACTGGCAAAGCTGCGCCGCAGTCCGGCCAGGCAGGTGACCAGGTAGGCGGCGGGCTCGATCGCGCTGGCGCCGAGCGATGGGTCGCTCGAATGCGCGGGAAGCCCGGTGAAGAGCGCCCGGTGCCCGAAGAAGCCGCGGTGCCTGACGCCGACTCGCATCTCGGTCGGCTCGCCGATGATGGCCAGCGCGGGGGCGGGTACCTGCGTCTTCAGGCGCTCCACCAGCTGCGGAACGCCGAGGCACCCGATCTCCTCATCGTAGGAGAACGCGAGGTGGATCGGACGGCTCAAGGGCCGCCGCTGCCACGCAGGCACGGCCGACAGGCAGGCGGCGATGAAGCCCTTCATGTCCGCCGCGCCACGGCCGTGGAAACGGCCGTCGCGCTCGACCAGCGTGAAGGGATTGGCGCTCCAGTTCTGGTCGGTCACGGGCACGACGTCGCTGTGCCCCGAGAGCACCATGCCGCCCGTCGTGTCCGGGCCGATACTGGCAAGCAGGTTCGCCTTCCGCTTGTCCTCGCTGTGCACGAGGTGCACCTTCACCCGGTGCCCCGCGAGGTAGTCGGCGATCCAGTGGATCAGGTCGAGGTTCGAGCGATGCGAGGTCGTGTCGAATGCCACGAGGGTTCTCAGGATCTCAATGGTGGTCATGCGACGCGCTCGGCCAGGGCGCTGCTGGCGCTGTTGTTGACGCTTTTGCCGGAGTTGCCGCCTTCCAGCCGCTCCTGCACGAGCTGCATGGCCGCGGACTGCGTCGGAGTGCCCGTGCGTTCGGCGAGTTCGAAGATCCGGTGCAGCGTGGCGCCGATGGCCTCCACCTGAGACTTCACCTTCGGGGGATTGAAGCCCTCGTGCTCCGACGCCACACGGATCAGGCCGCCCGCGTTGATCACGAAGTCCGGTGCGTAAAGGATCTCCTTGTCGCGCAACTGCCTGCCATGTTCGTCGCGGGCCAGCTGGTTGTTGGCGCCGCCGGCGATCACCCGGAACTTCATCTGCGGCAGGGTTTGATCGTTCACGACGGCACCCATCGCGCATGGAGAGAACACGTCGGCCTGAACGGCGTAGATCGCGTCGGGCGCGACCGCCCGTGCATCGAACTCGGCGCAGGCCTTGCGCGCGAGCGCTGCATCGACGTCGGATACCGTAAGGCGTGCCCCTGCGCCGGCGAGCAGCCGGCACAAGCTCCAGCCGACGTTGCCCAGGCCTTGCACCGCCACCGTCAGCCCGCGCAGGTCGCGATCCAGTCGATGTGCGACGCTGGCCACGATGCCGTGATAGACGCCTAATGCCGTGGTCGGCGAAGGATCTCCGGTGCCGCCCAGTTCTTCCGGCAACCCGACCACGTGCCGGGTGTTTTGTCGTACCCAGGCGAAGTCGGCGACAGTGGTGCCAACGTCCTCGGCGGTGATGTAGCGGCCCCCCAGGCGGTTGACCGCCACGCCCATCGCCCGCAGCAGTTCGGGCGTCTTGCTCTTGCGCGGGTCGCCGAGGATCACCGACTTTCCGCCGCCCAGGCCGAGTCCCGCGGCCGCGGCCTTGAAAGTCATTCCACGCGACAGGCGAAGCACGTCGCGCAGGGCGGAGGCTTCGTCGGCGTAGGGATACATGCGGCATCCGCCCAGGGCCGGCCCGAGCCGGGTGCTGTGGATGGCGATGATGGCCCGGAGCCCGACCCGATCGTCGGATACGAAGACGACCTGTTCGTGGTCCGCAAAAGACTCGGTAGAGAAGACTGTCATTTATTTATCTGTTTTTTAAGTTTCGATGTGAACGAATGCGGACGCGGCCTGCTCCAGGGCCGCTGCCGCATCAATGCCCGGGAGTGCAGGCTAGAAACAGCAGCAAGCGGTGTAGATATAGCGATAGCTCTACTGGAGGGACGTCGAGCACCGCGTCGGTGAGCGACAGAACTTCAGGGCTTGCTTGGCGGAATGATTGCGTCATGTGATGGCCTCGCTGTTGGGCACAGCATGACATCGGGGGACGCAGTGATATTGGTGAAAATTTGGCGCCGCAAGATCAGGCGCGGGACGGCTGCAATGCGGGTGCCGTCGTGATCAATCCCATCTCTCCGAACAGCCTTTGGTACTCGTTCAGCGTGAGATCCTGCAGCGATTGGTGATGCTCGGGATCGATTGTTATCTCACCGTTGGAGAATTCAAATTTCGCCACGCCCATCCAATCTTCATATTGAAGTTTGATTGGCGATGCCGGACGCTCCACGTAAGAAGCTTCAATCGTCGAATGAATATCCGGTATTCCCGGTTCGCCTTGAGGAATCAGGCAAGTCCAGACAAGGCCATGGCGTTCAATAGCCGGAAACATCGTGATCCTGAAGCATTCCACCGTCTTGAGTGCAAGCTTCTCGGGGGCCTTGCGGCATTGCCCATCGGACCCATAGCGCAGGCCGTGGTAGGCGCAGACCAGCTCGTCGTCTTCGATGCGCCCCGTGCTCAAAGGCAGCCCGCGATGCGGGCACATGTCTCGGCCGATGCGAATGCCATCGGGCATGCGATAGATGGCCAACCTCAGGTTAAGCAAGATCACCTGCCTGGGTTTTGTCGGCACCTCGTCGACACGTGAGACCGGAAACCATTGCCTAGCCAGAACCGGCCAGTCTTGCTCGGAGAACGTGCAGTTCGGAGGCAAAAAGCCCTCGGGCAGAGGGCGCGAGGGGAGCGGTTCAACGGGCGGCATGGCTCGCTCGTCTTATCTGACCAGGCCGATCCGGATCCTCCGGTTGTGCTGTCCCTTGTTCTCGATCTTCAGGATGCGCAACGGTGCCGATTGCGAAGTCTTCGAAAGATGCGTGCCGCCGCAGGCCTGCCGGTCGAGTCCTACGATTTCGATGATGCGCGTGGTGCCGTCGTCCTGGCTCGGCGGTGCAACAGACCGGCTGCGGAGCACCCCGGGTTCGCGCGAGAGTCCGGCCGCATCGAGGTACACCGCATTCACCTGCAGCCCATCGGAGATGAGGGTATTGAGCTCGGGCTCGAGCTTACGCAACTCGTTGTTGTCGGCTGCAGGCAGGTCGAAGTCGATACGGGCCGTGCCGTCGGCCGCCATTTGCACACCCGTTACCAGCGAGCCCTCGAAGCGCTGATAGACGAGCGCATTGAGGATGTGCAGGCCCGTGTGCAATTGGCTCATCATGAAGCGGAAATCCTGGTCCACTTTGGCGACGACCTTATCGCCGGGGATCGTGGCGGTTTCGCTTTCGTCGAAGCAGTGCCACGCATTGCGGCCCTCCGTTTCGACCCGGCTGATCTTGATCTCGCCACCATTCCATTGCAGCGTGCCGCGATCCGCCAATTGCCCGCCACCGCCCGGATAGAAGAAGGACCGGTCGAGAAGAACCGCATTCGGGCGGCGTGCTATGACATTGGCTTCGAATTGAAAGCAATCGGGTTCGATATGGCAGAGATAAGGAGACATGAATTCCTCGGTTGACGGAGCGCTTAAGAAAATCGTCGTGCGGTAACGATGCCGATCAGAATGATCACGGCCCCCGCAAATTCGGTGGCGCTCAGATATTCATGGAACAGATAGGCGCCGAGCACGGTTGCAATGACAGGCTGTATCAGCAGGGTGATTGAAGAAAGCGCGGCCGGGAGCTTGGCCAGCGCATAAGCAATGAGGCCTTGACCTCCGACATGAGACACGACAGCCAGGGCCAGCAGCATCAGCATCCCGTTGATCGTGTGCGGAACAAGCGACTCGCCGCGCAAGAGCGTGATGGGCAAGAGAATGATCAGCGTGCCGACGCTGCTCCATGCCATGACGGTCATCGTTCGATAGTTCGAGCGCACGAGGCTGACCGCCAGAAGATACGAGCCATAAAAAAATGCAGTCAAAAGACCTAACAGGTTCCCCGCCATGTAGGTCGACCCGAAATCCAGCCGATGTCCGATCAGGATGAATGCGCCGGCCAGCGCAAACAGCATCCCGAACAGGAAGCCGGGCTTGAATTTCTTACCCAAAAACAGGTTGGACCCGAGCACCACGAAGATCGGGGCGAGGTTGGCAAGAAGATTGGAGTTGGCCAGTGTGGTCAGCGTCATTGACCAGTGATAGAGCGCCAGATTCCCGGAAAAAATGAATCCGACAAGAATGAGCTTGACCGGAATAGCCGGCATTTTTTCAGAGGGCGAGCCGGTCGTGCGTGCGGGCTCGGCTCTTGCCGCAAGCATGTCGAGCAGAAAGAAAATCGGAATTGCCAGCGCGACCCGATAGACCGCACTCGCGGTCGGAGGCAGTTCGCTGTGGCGAAGAAAAACGCCGCCCAGCGCCAACGCCGCCGCGCCAAGCAGAAGCGCAACGAAGGAAAAGAAGTTTTTGCTTTTTGAAGCAACAGGTAGGGCAATAGTCGTCATATTTCATTCCGGCACGACCGGGTCTCCATCGGTCGTGCCAGCCAGTTTGTTTTTAAATAATCAAAAGGTCAGGGCAAAAAGCTAACGCTCTTCAAATCCCTCGATCACCATGAGCTGCATATCGGCCGCAGCATCCTTTCGCAATCCCTTTGCAAAGGTGTATTCCGGCGATTCGTAGAATTTTCTCGCCGCATCGACGGATTGGAATTCAACAAGAACCACGCGCCGATCGTCCAGAGCGCCTTCCAAATGCATGCGCTCGCCTCCCCGCGTCAGAAACCTGCCTCCGAACTTTTCTATGATCCCGGGCGTGAGTTGCTTGTATTGGTTGTATTGATCCGGGTCCACAATGGACATCCGGCCAATCAGATAGGCGACCATATGACAACCAGGCTTGGGGCCGCCGTTATACGTAGGCCACTTTTCTCTGCTCCGCGGCGACACCGGATTGCAGCAATGCCGCATCCAGAACGTCCCAGAGGCCGGTCAGCGAATCGAGAAAATCATCCGCGCCTTCGATGACCAGGTGGGCGTACTCGGTTTTCAGCGCGAGTTCGACCGCGGTGCGGGCGTTCTGCTCGTGGTGCTGCTCGGCGCCGACTTCGCCCCAGTGCTCCAGCAGGTAGTGCATTTCAGGCACTTCGAGGTCGGCGTTGTAGATGCCGCTGTCCACCAGGCAATACTTTTCGCCTGGAATCAATTGCTGGTTAGAGATCATTTCCAGCGCCAGCGTGGTGCCGAGATTCCGGTAGGTGTTTTCGATGTCTGTCAGCTTGCGGTGATCGAAGACGCCGATGGCCTTGCGGACTTGCGCGGTCAACCCGGTGTCCATGTCGTAGCCGGGCAGGGAGCCGAGCAACTGGTTGGAAAAGTCCTTGAGCTTCGCTTCGACCTTCTCCTGGTTGTACAGGTCCGCAAACACGGGCTTTTCGGCCGACTGATTGACGATGTATCCCGCCATCGTCGCCAGTTCGGGACCGTGGCCCGATTCGCTCTCGACGATTTCTTCCAGCAACTCGCTCTGCCTGTGCAGCCCGTGCTCCTTGAGCGCGTCCGGAAAATTCCATCCGGGGCGCGTCGAAGCGCAGAAGCTCTGGATCTGGTGGAAAAGAGCGCCCACAACAGGAGGCTCCGGCTCGATCTTGACCCAATTCTTGAAAATCGGGTGGGAATAGCAGCGATGACTTTTAACTCTATCAACCAGATCGGAAATGGTAACGCTCATTTCGTGCTCCTAATTACAGTTGGTTAAAAAATGCCGTGGGAACTCAATTATTTACTTGCCATCAACATTCGCCCTCCAGGGTGATCAAGTATTTCGACCCGCACATTGGAAAAGCCCGCGCGGAACAATTTTTCAGTCCATTCGTCTTCACTGAGGAGTTTTCTGGACATGAAATGATTGTGCAGATGATTGAATGCCGCGGCGAACGGCTTTTCCCAGCTGGATTGAGCAACAGGAATCGCATCGACGATGATCAGCGTGCCCTTGATTGCATTGGCGCAGCAGGCACGCAGCAATGCGTCGAGCGTTTCTTCTTCGGCGGGAAGAAGATCGTGCATGACAAATCCCGCGTGGATGATGTCCGCGTCCCTGATGAGAGACGCGTCTTCCGTGAGGATCTGGATGGGAGCCGTCACGAACTGGAGCCTGTCGCTCATTCCCGCTTCACTGGCTGCGCGAACGGCCTGTTCGGTGGCCGACGCGCTCAGATCAATTCCAACGCCTTTTGAGCCCGGAATTTTCCTGAGCATGCGAATCAGGAACCCTCCGGAGCCTGATCCAAGATCTACGATTTTCTTTGGTGCCATCGCGACGATGGCATTTTCCGGCTGCGGATAGAAGGATTTTTCGCCCATCCATTTCGATGTGCGAGCGACCAGACCTCCGCTGCGGGGGTATTTGAGTTGCGCCTCCTCGTTGTGCTCGGAAAATTCTTTTGCGTTGTTGATCAAGGGGGCACAAGCGCGCAGCGCCCAGGAGAGATATCCGACCTCATTGATCAGTTCGTCGAAATTGCTGCCGGCCCTGTAGGTTGCCGGTGCTTTTTCATTCAAGACATCGATGATTCCCGCCTTGCTCAAGGAGTCGAGGTAGGCAGAAATCACGGATTCCCTTATTCCGCAGGATCGGGACGCTGTTGCGGCGTCCACGATCGGTGATTTCTGGAGAAATTCAATGATTCCGTATTCCGCACCTATTTCCAGCAGGATTGCAGAGCCTGCGAGGGAGGAACCAGTAATGCCGCGATCAACATTTTGCATGGGTCACCTGTGGGTTAAACACTATTGAAAACGAACTGATTACTTTGCAGTGGCCGAAACCATTTAGTTGCACGATAGTCAGCGCGGAGAAACCCGTATTGGTAAAAATTGCGGCCAGAACCACTCGCGTCAAAAAACTAAAACGGAATTCGGCGCGAGCTGAGCGGTACGGTCGCGGCGAGGCCTGCCGCGCGAGCCGGGCGGGAACAAAGGAGCGGAAGAAGGAAGGCCCTCAGCGCATGGCTCGAGGGCCGGGGAAGCGGCCTCTCAGCAGGTCCGTGCGCGGACGTACTGGAGAGGCGTCATGCCGAAGGTGCGCTTGAAATGCCTGGTGAGCGCGCTCTGGTCGTAAAAGCCGCTTGCAACGGCCGCTTCGATAAGCGGCCGGCCCGCAGTGAGGTGCCTGATGGCTGCCCTGAGCCGCAACTGAGTCAGGTACGTGTGCGGCGTCAATCCGATCGTGCGGTTGAATGCGCCGATCAGCTGGAAGGGCGTCAGGTCGGCGGTTGCCGCCATCTGCTCGAGGGTCAATCGCTCAGCGAAGGAGTCGCGCAGCAGTTCCAGCACCGGCGCGAGTACGTTGGCATCTGCCGGCACCGGGAGCACGCGTTGCCCTGGCTGCGCGTGGCTCTGGAAGAGCGTTCCGAAGCTATGGACGAACAACTCCTGCTGCCGTAGAGGGTCCCATTGATCGCTGTTCCCGTCATAAGCGCGATGCAGCTCCAGAAAGCTGCCGATGAGATCCTGATCGCAATAGATGTTCGATCCGAAGTACCGGGTCTGATCGATGCCCAGTGTCGTCATCAGATGCCTGATGCCCGGCTCGGCCAGATAGAGGGCGCGGTACCGCCAGCGGGCACTGCCGCCCATGCGGCCCGAATGGGGTTCGGCAGGGTTGAAGACGAGGAGCGCCTGCTGATTGGCAAGGCCCGTGCGGCCGCGGCTCTTGAATTCGGCGCCTCCAACCTCGGTGACCGCGATCACGAAGGAATGGTGCACGTGGGGCGCGTATTCATGCGTCGTGAAGTCCGCATGCAGCATGTCCATGCCCGGCATGCCGGGCACATGCCAGTAGCGCGATGTATTCAGAGGGTCCAGCTTGGCCAACGAAGCCTCCGTTTGGATCAGCGGTTGTAACGCTTTCAGCGTCCAACCGGTTGCATGGCACCTGAATGGTGAGCAAGGCTGTCTATTCCAGTGACTACGGCGCGATCTGGGGAGCGGGCGGGGCGGCGCCAGGTCGCTGTACCTTGAGCACGCAAAGACTGTGCCATTTTGCGGTCCTGGTGTGTCGCGTGCCCGGCGCGGGAAAGAACGGATTCGGGTTCACGAATCGCGAAGAATGATTCACTATGCCCGCAGCGCGGCGAACTCCTGGAGACCTTCATGAACATGCCCCTCGAAAGTACGGCTCTGGCGTTTCAGTTTCCCCTGGCCGATGGCGTCGAGACGCACAGGGTATTCAACCAGGCCAACGCTTGCACCGGCCACAACGCATTCACAGGCGATGTGGCTCTACGAGAACTGGTAGCGCGCCACGTGTCCTGGAGCATTCCCGACGCAACGGCGGTCGGCGCATTGGCGGGCAATGAAGAGGTGCAGGACCTTGCGCGATTGGCCAACGAACACAGTCCGCAGCTGCGCACGCATGACCGTTTCGGCAACCGCCTGGACTGGGTCGAGTTTCATCCCGCATGGCATCAACTCATGGCCCTGGGTTTCGCGCACGGCGTACCGAGCCTTGCATGGACAACCAATGAGCCGTCAGGCCACCTTGCGCGTGCGGTGCTGAGCTACCTGTGGAACCAGGTCGAGAACGGCACCGGCTGCCCCACCGGCATGGCATACGCAGCCTGCGCCGGTTTTTCGGGGCGGCCGGAGTTTGCACTCTGGAGGGAGAAGACACTTTCCGGTCGCTACGACCCACGCCGCTTGCCGCTCCCACAGAAAACGGGCGCCGTGATCGGCTATGCCATGACCGAGAAGCAGGGCGGCTCCGATCTGCGCCAGACGCAGACCACCGCCACTTTCGTTGGCACCGAGAACGGCGCCTGCATCTACAACGTGACGGGCCACAAGTGGTTCTTCTCGGTTCCGACTTCTGACGGCTTCTACACGCTGGCTCAAACCAGTTCGGGCGTGAGCTGTCTTTTCGTTCCGCGCTTCCTGCCGGACGGCAGTGCCAACCGAGTTGCCGTACAGCGCCTGAAGGACAAGTGCGGAAACCGTTCCAATGCATCGAGCGAGGTCGAGTTCAACAAGACCTGGGCGATGCTGGTCGGCGAAGAGGGACGCGGCATCCGCGAGATCCTCTCGCATGCACATCTGACCCGCCTCGACTTTGCAGTGGGTTCTGCAGGCCTGATGCGCCAGGCGCTCACGCTGGCGATCAACCACGCATCGACACGCGACGGCTTCGGCCGCCGGATGGCCGACCTGCCCATGCAGACGAATGTGCTGGCAGACCTGGCGCTGGAAAGCGAAGCGGCCATGCTGTCGGCGATGCGCGTCGCACGCGCAACCGACAGCATGGAATCGAACGAACGGGAGCGGCTTCTCGCCCGCGTGGCAACGCCCGTGGTCAAGTACTGGAACTGCCAGCGCGCGACGTACTTCGTCTACGAGGCATTGCAGGTGCACGGTGGCAACGGCTTCATCATGGAGAACCCCATTGCGCGGCTGTATCGCGAGGCGCCGCTCAATTCGATCTGGGAAGGCACGACGAACATGATGTGCATGGACGTGGTGCGTGCGCTTGGCCGCGAGAAGGGTTCGCTCGAAGTCTTTCTCGATGAAGTCTCCCAGCCAGGAGTTGCCAACGCGGCGTATGCGAAGTTCATCGCCGGTTTACGCGACGAACTCAGTGCAGGCGCGGTCGATGAAGGCAATTCGCGCGCCATCGTGACGCGCATGGCCCTTGCGCTCCAGGCGAGCGAAATGCTCAGGCACAGCGATGGCGCGGTGGCACAGCGCTTCGTCGAGTCGCGCCTGGGCGGTCAGCACGCCGGTGTGATGGGGACTTTGGCTACAGGGGCAGATCTGCGCGGAATCGTCTCTCGCGCCGATGTGACTGCGGCGGCGCAGTCGGCTTCCATCTGAAGGCTGGTCTCAAGCCGACTGGCGTTCCCGCTGCAATGGCAGCCACAACACGAACCGCGTTCCCGTCGGTTTCGATTCCCACTGGACCACGCCCTTGATCGCCTGTGCTCGTCGCCGCTGGTTCTGCAGGCCTCGGCCCCCCGCGGACTGATTGCCCATCACCTTCTGGACGTCGAAGCCCTGGCCGTTGTCCTCGATCGTCACCTGCACGCCCGCGCCTTCCAGCGAGGTGCCCACGCGTATCTCCGTTGCGCGCGTGTGCCGCAGGATGTTCGAAATGCTTTCCTGCACGATGCGCAGGATGTGCAGCGCGCTCGACGGGTCGAGCCAGTCGAGGGCCGGCAGCTCTTGCACTTCCCACCGCAGCGAAACACCGGTGCCTTCGAGCCGCGGGTCCAACCGGTAGCGCAGCGTGGCCAGCAGCAGCAGCAGGTCGGCCTCGATGGGCTCCAGCGAGTCGAGCGTGAGCTTCAGGTCGTCGAGGCAGCTCTTGAGAATCTGCGAGACCTTGTCGTCGCTCATGCCGCCGCCCTCGACCGAGCGGATGGCGCTGATCAGCGAAGAGCCGAGGCCGTCGTGCATGTCCTGCATCAGGCGCTGGCGTTCGTCGCTGATGGTCTGCAGGCGCTCGACCTCGCGCAGCCGCCGGTGGCTGAGCTCGAGCTCGGCCTCGCGCTTCTGCAGGCGCTGCGCAAGGCTCGCGTTGAGCTGCTCGACCTCGCCGATAGCGTGCATGTAGCGGCGGTACATCAGCGCACCGAACACGCTGAAGGTGACGGCGTTGGTGTACGCCCCCAGGTACCAGCCTTCGGGGCTGATGAAGTTGTTCTGCAGCAGCCAGTCGGTCATGCCCAGCAGCACGCAGATGCCGATGCCGACCGCGACCAGCCGGCCTTCGGTGGAGCGGCGCCATGCGCTGACGCTACCCACCAGGCAGACCAGGGAGCCCATCAGCGCCGCGACAGCGTAGATCAGCGGCGTGACCTGCGGCGTGTTCTGCACGATGTTCAAGCCGGGCAGGGTGGCGATGCCGATGGTGGTGGTCGCCACGACCACGCCGACGGTCAGCCACTTGAGCTGCAGGCCGTGCAGCTGGCGCAGGAAGAAGTGCACCACCATCACCAGCCAGAAGAGCGAGTTGACGGTCAGCCACGCGAACCAGTCGTTGGCAACGGGCAGGCTCACGTAGAAATGCAGTCCTCGCATGAAGGAGGTGGCCGCGAGGTTGAAGAACAGCAGGTAGCCCGTTTCGTCGCGGCGCCGGAACCACACGAACAGCGCGAACACACCCACGGCCATGAACGCAGCGCCGAGCATCGCGGGCAGCTCCTGCTGCAGCCACTGGCGCATGCCGTAGCGGCCCCTGAGCGCGTCGATGGGGCCGATCCACAGCGACGACAGCGCCACCTGGGCGTTGCGGGTGTGCTCCAGGCGCAGGAGGATCTCGCTGGGCGGCTTGCTGTCGGCACTGTTGTCCAGCTGGACCCACAGCGGGGTGCGGGTGCTGTTCCAAAGCGGGCCCGACTGCTGTGCGCGGTGGACCAGTTGGCCGTCGGCATAGACCGCGATGGTGCCGTCGGTCTTGATCCGGATGCCGTACAGCGCCAGCGGCCCGGCGTCGGGCGGCAGGCCGCGGGTGGACAGCCTGATCCAGGTCGTGCGCGTCGTCTTGGTGGAGGCGGCCTCCGCCTGGCGCAGCAGCGCGATGGGAAGGGCCAGGGGCAGTTCGACCCGCTTCCAGGTGTCTGGCAGGGCGCCGCTGTCCTGCTTCAACGGCGGAGTGCTGAAGCCCGAGGCTTCATCGACCTGCCAGTCGGCGCGCGTCAGGTGCAGCAGCGAGTCGGACTGCTGCAAGCCGGCCGTCCCACCCAGGAAGGCCCCGATGGCGCCCAGCAGTGCCATCGACAGGACGAGCACCACGTTGGCGAAGAAGGGTGCGGGACGGTAGTTCAAGGGTGTTCGGATGAGCCGCGCCCAAAGCTGACGCGGCAATGCTTATGTAACCTATTTTCTCATTCTGTAACCATGCGCGCGATGTTGCTTGCCCAGGGCTTCTTATTGCGGCCCCACTGATCCAGGTCGGCCGTAGTGCATTCACGACAAATGCGGTTCAAGAGTAACTATATGTATGGTTAAATCCCCGCAACTATCGCGAAGAAGACGAGGGATTGCATGAAGCTGCTGCTGAGCATTGCGTTCGCTGCCGTGGCCCTGGCCGGTTGCGCCAGTGCACCGACTACACCCACCGAGCCCGGAACGGGCAAGGGCACTTCCTATGTGCCCATGGTCGCCATGGAGGGCGTGGACAAGGTGCGTTACGACAACGACGTGGCCGAATGCCGCACGGCGTCGAACCGCATCACGGCGCGCAGCGAAACCGGCGACGCCATGTGGGGCGCGCTGGGCCTGGGCCTGATCACGGTGCACGGGCAGGGCATCGTCGCCGCGGCGTCGTACACCGGCATCACCGCCGCCATCATCGACTGGAACGGCCGCCCCGACTCGGAGCTGATCGCCGAGCACCAGCAGATCGCCATCGTGCATTGCATGGCCAAGCGCGGCTATCGCAACCTCGACCCCAACGTGCGCGACTCGTTCTACGGCAACACCTTCGACCCGGGCGTCGTCATGAAGCCGCGCCGCACCGGCATCGACACCTACAACGTCGAAACGCTCGCCAAGGCCGGCCGCTGCAACCTGCAGCCGCGTGCCGAGCTGACGGCCAAGGGCCCCGGCTACGAAACCTACAACGTGCCTTGCGACAACGGCGGAACCTGGGCGGTGCGCTGTGAGTTCGGCAAGTGCCGCGTGCTGGCGCAGGCGCTGATCCGCCGCTCCTGAGCTTCGGCGGCCTCGCGCGGGCTCCTTACTTGACGATCATTCCCTTGAGCGCCGGGTCCGGCGGGGGAGCCTTGAGCTTCATCTGACGCATCGTCTTCACCAGCAACTGCGCGATCATCACGTTGCGGTGCCGCTTGCTGTTGGCGGGCACCACGTACCACGGCGCGTGCTCGGTCGAGGTGGCGCCCAGCGCGTTCTGGTAGGCCTGCTGGTAGGCGCTCCACTTGGTGCGCACCTCCAGGTCGTCCATGCTGAACTTCCATTGCTTGCCGGGCGTGTCGATGCGGGCCTGCAGGCGTTCGCGTTGTTCGTCCTTGTCGATGTGCAGCATGCACTTGACCACCACCGTGCCGGTCTCCGTGAGCAGCCGCTCGAAGTCGTTGATCTGCGCGTAGCGGCGCTTCGCCTCGGCCTTGTCGATCCAGCCTTCGACCACGGGCACCAGCACGTCTTCATAGTGGCTGCGGTTCCACACCATGATCTCGCCGGTGCGTGGCACGACGGCGTGGCAGCGCCAGAGGTAGTCGCGCGCGCGTTCGTCCACGGTCGGAGCCTTGAAGGCCGTCACGCGCACGCCCAGCGGCGAGGTGCGCGAGAACACCCAGCGCACGGTGCCGTCCTTGCCGCTGGTGTCCATGCCCTGCAGCACCAGCAGCAGCTTGCGCCGGCCCTCCGCGTGAAGCAGGTCTTGCAACTCGTCGAGCTCAATGGCCAGCGCATCGACCTCGGCGCGCTGAGAGGCTTCGTCGCCCTCGCAGAAGGGCGTGTCGCCGGGGTTGATGTGCGAGAGCTTGAACTTGCCGTCGACGCGGTATTTCTTGAAGCTGGCCATGTAGCGGGACTCCGTGAAGAACAACGAAGCCGACAGCGTAAGCGATCGACCCGACGGATGGCCGTCAGCGGTCGTTGTCTTCAGGGGGCAGCGAGGCGCTCCAGCGGTTGTCCCAATCGGCATGCTGGCGCACTGCGCCGTCGAGCTCGCGCCGGTCGCGCTTGGTGGGGCGGCCCTGCTCGATGGCCAGCGCCGGTTCGCTGCCCATGCGGCGCAGCTCCCGGAACGCGGCCTGTGCCGCCACGCTTTCGGCGGTTTCCTCGTAGAGCTGCTGCGCGACCGGTGCCGGTCCGCGCTGGCCGCTGAGGCCGAGCACCTTCACGGTCCGCGTCAGCGGGCCCATGCGCATGGCCACGGTGTCGCCCGCCTTGACCTCGCGCGAGGCCTTGGCGACGTCGCCGTTCACTTGCACGCGGTTCTTGCCGATTTCCTCGGCGGCCAGCGAGCGCGTCTTGAAGAAGCGGGCGGCCCAGAGCCATTTGTCGATGCGCAGACGGTCCATGGAATGTTGGAAGTGGATTTCAGGAATTGTGCCGCGAGAGCGGCATCGACGACAGCGGCAGGTGCACGACGGCGTCGAGCCCGATCACCCGTTCGACGCCGTCCTGCCCGGCCGGCGCACTGCGGTTGTCCAGGCTGATGCGCCCGCCGAGCGCCAGCACGATCTCGCGGCAGATCGCCAGCCCCAGCCCCGAGCCGCTCGACGTGCTGCCGGCGGAGAAGGGCGCGAACAGGCGCTGCCGCAGTTCGGGCGAGATGCCGGGGCCGCAGTCGCGCACCGTGAGTACCGCATCCCCGCCTTCGGAGCGCACCGAGACCGACAGCGCAGCGCCCGCGGGGCTCTGCTTGATCGCGTTGTGCAGCAGGTTGCGCGTGAGCTCCTGCAGCATCCAGTGGTGAGCCTGCACCGGCACGGGCTCGTCGATGGCGAGTTCGAAGTCGAGCGCCTTGTCGGCCACCAGCGGCGACAGGTCGAGCGCGATCTGCCGGACCACCTCGCCGAAGTCGAGCGTCACCGACTCCGGCTGCTGGCGCAGTTGCTCGACCTTGGCGAGCGACAGCATCTGGTTGGCCAGCGTGGTCGCGCGCTCCACCGTGTGGCTGATTTCGCCCAACGCCTGCTCGGGCGCCACGTCGCCGCGCTGCGCCGACTGCACCTGCGCCTTCAGCACGGCCAGCGGCGTGCGCAGCTGGTGGGCGCTGTCGCGCACAAAGCGTTTCTGGTGGTCGAGCAGCTGCTGCAGCCGGCCCATGACCTGCGTGGTGGCGTCGATCAGCGGGCGCAGCTCGCGCGGCGCATCGGGCGCGTCGATGGGCGAGAGGTCGTCGGCCGGGCGCCTCTCGATGGCTTCGCCCAGCTCGCGCACCGGCCGCGTGGCGCGCTGCACCACGAACACGGTGACCAGCGCGATCACGCCCATCAGCAGCAGCTGGCGCCACAGCGTGTCGATCAGCAGCTTGCGCACCAGCGTTTCGCGCAGCTCCAGCGTCTCGGCCACCTGCACCACGGCCATGCCGCGGCCATTGGCGCTTGCCACCGGCTGCAGCAGCACCGCGACGCGCACCGGCTGGTTGCGGAATTGCGCGTCGTAGAAGTCGACCAGCGCCGCATACGCGCTGCGGTCCGGAATGCGGCCACGCCAGAACGGCAGCTCGGCAAAGCCCGAGATCATTTCGCCGTCGAGCGCCGAAACCCGGTAGAACAGCCGGCTGCGGTTGTCGGCCTCGAAGGCCTCGAGCGCGGAGTAGGGCACGATGGCCCGCAGCTGCGCCAGGTCGTCGTAGCCCTCCACGTCGAGCTGTTCGCCGATGGTCTTGGCCGATGCGAGCAGCGTGCGGTCGTAGGCCGTCGTGGCGGCCGCGAGGCTCTGGCGGTACAGGCTCACGCTGTTGATCACGATGAACACGGCAATCGGCGCGAGGATGCCGAGCAGCAGCCGCGCCCGAAGCGAAGAGACGTGTTTCATGCCTCGGGGCGTAGCAGATAGCCGAGGCCGCGCATGGTCATCAGCACGGCGCCGGTGCCCGCGAGCTTCTTGCGCAGGCGGTACACCACCACTTCGATGGCCTCGTACTGCACTTCGGTCTCACCCGGGAACACCAGCTCGAACAGGCGCTCCTTGGTCACGGCGTGGCCCGGCTTCATCATCAGTGCCTTCAGCAGCGCCAGCTCGCGCGGCGTGAGTTCGAGCAACTCGGCTCGGTTGTAGATGGCACCGTTGTCGGGTTCGAAGCGCAGCCCGCCGATCTCCTGCGGGTTGAGCCCCGCGTCCGGCCCGGCAACGCCGTGGCTGCGCCGGCGCAGTGCGCGGATGCGGGCTTCGAGCTCGTCGAGGTCGAAGGGCTTGGGCAGGTAGTCGTCTGCGCCGGCGTTCAGGCCGACGATGCGGTCGCCGACCGTGCCGCGTGCCGTCAGCAGCAGCACCGGCGTGCGCAGGCCTTCGGCGCGGGCCTGGGCCAGCACCTGCAGGCCGTCGAGGTTGGGCAGGCTCAGGTCGAGGGCGACCACGTCGGGCTCGATGGCGCGCCACAGGGCGACGGCTTCGGCCCCGTCGCCGCACACGCGCACGTCGATCCGGCGGCGCCCAAGGGTGCGCTGCAGGGTGATTTGCATCGAGGGGTCGTCTTCGACCAGCAGCAGCTTCATACGGTGGCGGCAGGCGTGTGCACTTTGGTGTTTTCCCCAGTCTGGCGGACAGCCAACTGACAGCGGGGCGGCGCATGATAGCGCTCAGCTAAAAGTCAGCTTCCTTTCAAGTTCCTTCCAATTCCAGGAGACACGCATGCGTCGCGACACCTTTCTGAAGTCTTTGGCCGCACTGGCCGCCGCCGGGGCGCTGCCGCTCTCGGCACGTGCTGCAGCCAACGTCAAGATGATGATCCCCGCCAACCCGGGCGGCGGCTGGGACACTACCGGCCGTGCGCTGGGCAAGGCATTGAGCGACGCCAAGGTGGCCGACACCGTCACCTACGACAACAAGGGCGGCGCCGCCGGCGCGCTGGGCCTGGCCCAGTTCGTGAACGGCTCCAAGGGCGACGCCAACGCACTCATGGTCATGGGCTCGGTCATGCTGGGCGGCATCATCACCGGCAAGCCGCCGGTCAAGCTCGAGCAGGCCACGCCCATCGCGCGCCTGACCACCGAATACAACGTGTTCGTGCTGCCGGCCAACTCGCCGCTGAAGTCCATGAAGGACGTGGTCGACCAGCTCAAGAAGGACCCGGGCAGCGTGAAGTGGGGCGGCGGTTCGCGCGGCTCCACCGAGCACATTGCCGCGGCCATGATCGCGCAGAAGGTGGGCGCCGACCCGTCCAAGATCAACTACGTTGCCTTCCGTGGGGGCGGCGAAGCCACCGCCGCCATTTTGGGCGGCAACGTCACCGTCGGCGGCAGCGGCTACAGCGAGTTCGCCGAGTACATCGCCGCCGGCAAGATGAAGGCCATTGCCGTCACTTCCGCCCAGCGCCTGCCGGGCATCAACGTGCCCACGCTGAAGGAGCAGGGCATCGACGTCGAAATCGGCAACTGGCGCGGCGTGTACGGCGCCCCCGGCATCTCGGCCGAGCAGCGCAAGGCGCTGACCGACATGGTGCTGGCCGCCATGAAGAGCCCGTCGTGGGCCGAATCGCTCAAGAAGAACGACTGGACGCCGGCCGTGCTGTCGGGCGAGGCTTTTGCCAAGTTCGTCGATGATGACTTCGCCAGCCTGCGCGCCATCATGACGAAATCCGGCATGGTCTGATCCCCGGCGCGCACCACTGGCCCGCCCACGGCGCGCTGTCCTCGCAAGAGACGACAGCGTGCCGTTTTCAAATCCAGCTCCACACACACCGGGAGAAAAAATGACAACTCCAGAATCCTCGGCCCCCCCGCAACCCGCGGCCACATGGCCGCAAACCCTGGTCGGCGTCGGCGTGCTGCTGACTGGCCTGGCGCTGGCCTTCGGCGCCATCGACATTTCTTCCGAAGCCGGCTACGGCGGCGTCGGCCCCAACTTTCTGCCCTGGCTGGTGTCCGTCGTGCTCGTGCTGTGCGGCGGGTGGATCCTGTGGGAGGCGCGCACCGGCGGCTTCCGTGAGCTCGATGCGCCCACGGGCGCGGAGCATGCCTACTGGCCCGGCTTCGTCTGGGTGTCGGCGGGGCTGCTGCTCAACGCGGCGCTCATCACCACGCTCGGCTTCATCCTGAGCTGCACGCTGTGCTATCTGCTGGCCGTGCAGGGCCTGCGCCGCGCGAGCGGGCAGGGCGGCGTCAACTCACCGCGCACCTGGCTCATCGACATCGTCACCGGCGCGCTGATTGCGGCCCCGGTGTTCTGGATGTTCACGCAATTCCTGGCCATCAACCTGCCTGGCCTCACTTCCACCGGGTGGTTCTGACATGGACATCTTCAACGCACTCATGGCGGGTTTCGCCACGGCGATCACCCCGATCAATCTGCTCTGGTGTCTGGTCGGCTGCGCCCTGGGCACAGCCGTGGGCGTGCTGCCCGGCATCGGCCCGGCCGTGGCGGTGGCCATGCTGCTGCCCATTACCGGCAAGGTCGACATCACGGCCTCGATGATCTTCTTCTCGGGCATCTACTACGGCGCCATGTACGGCGGCTCGACCACTTCCATCCTGCTGAACACACCCGGCGAAACCGCAAGCATGGTGACGGCGATGGAGGGCAACAAGATGGCCAAGAGCGGAAGGGCGGGCGCGGCGCTCGCCACGGCCGCCATCGGCTCTTTCGTGGCCGGCACCATTGCCACTGTCATCGTCACGCTGTTCGCGCCCTTTGTGGCCGAGTTTGCGGTCAAGCTCGGCCCGCCCGAGTACTTCCTGCTCATGCTGCTGGCCTTCACCACGGTGAGCGCGGTGCTCGGCAAGAGCACGCTGCGCGGCATGACGGCGCTGTTCGTCGGCCTGGCGGCCGGCTGCGTCGGGCTCGACCAGATCTCGGGCCAGGGCCGCTACACCGGCGGCGTGCCTGAACTGCTCGACGGCATCGAGATCGTGCTGGTGGCCGTGGGCCTGTTCGCCGTGGCCGAAGTGCTGTACGCCGTGCTCTACGAGGGCAAGGTGGTCGAGGGCCAGAACAAGCTTAGCCGCGTGCACATGACCAAACGCGACTGGAAGCGATCTATTCCCGCCTGGCTGCGCGGCACCGCCATCGGCACGCCCTTCGGCTGCATTCCGGCGGGCGGCACCGAGATTCCGACCTTTCTGAGCTATGCGATGGAAAAGAAGCTCGCCAAGGACAAGGACGCCAAGGCCGAGTTCGGCACCACCGGCGCCATCGAAGGCGTGGCCGGCCCCGAGGCCGCGAACAACGCCACGGTGACGGCCGCATTGATTCCGCTGCTCACGCTCGGCATTCCCACTTCGAACACCACCGCCATCCTGCTTGGCGCGTTCCAGAACTACGGCATCCAGCCGGGCCCGCAACTCTTCACCACGTCGGCCGCGCTGGTCTGGGCGCTGATCGCCTCGCTCTATATCGGCAACGTGATGCTGCTGGTGCTGAACCTGCCGATGGTCGGCCTGTGGGTCAAGCTGCTGAAGATTCCCAAGCCCCAGCTCTACGCCGGCATCCTGATCTTCGCGACCGTGGGTGCCTACGGCATGCGCCAGAGCGCGTTCGACCTGTTCCTGCTGTATGCCATCGGCCTGCTGGGCGTGGTGATGCGCCGCTTCGACTTTCCGACCGCACCCGTGGTGGTCGGCATGATCCTCGGCCCGCTCGCCGAAGCGCAACTGCGCAACGCCATGTCGATCGGCGAGGGCAGCGCAGTGGTGTTCTTCCAGCGCCCGATGTCGATCGCGCTGGTCGTCATCGTGGTGGCTGTGCTGGTGCTTCCGCGCTTGGCCAAGCGCATGAGCGAACGAAAGCTGAAGCGGTTGGCACAGCTGGACGCCTGACGCTCTTCGTCATCATTGCGAAACCGGATGCCGCCAGCATCCGGTTTTTCGTTTCCGGGTACCGCTTTTCCCCACACGCACTCCGAGCCCGGTACGGCTGGGGTTGTCGTGAGGTATCCCGTGAGCCCCCGAATCCTTGCCTGGCTCCTGCTCGCCGCGAGCGTTGCAGCGGAAGTTGCAGGCACCGTGGCCCTTCGCTTTGCCGAGGGCTTCACTCGTCCGCTTCCGTCCCTGATCACCGGCCTTTGCTATGCCGCCGCCATCTGGCTCATGTCGCTGGCAGTGAAGCACCTGGGCATCGGGCTCGGCTACGCGGTATGGGCAGGTTGCGGCACCGCGCTGATCGCCGTCGTCGGCATGTGGTGGTTTGACGAGCCGGCTACGCCTTTGCGTCTGGCCGGCTTGCTGGCCATTCTTGCTGGAGTCGTGGTGCTGAACCTCGACGCCCGATAGCGCCGCTCAGTTCGCGGGGCCTGCCGCATGCGCAGGCCGCGGCGTCTCCACCAGGTCGTCGTCGATATGCGGGTCCGCCGGCTGCCCGCGCAGTTTGCGCACGGTGCGTCTGATCCAGTGCTCGATGTCGTCCACATAGGTGAACACGGCCGGCACCACCAGCAGGCTCAGCACGGTGGAGGTGATCAGTCCGCCGATTACCGCCATTGCCATCGGCGAGCGGAAGCTCGAATCCGCCGCGCCGAAACCGACCGCGATCGGCAGCATGCCAGCGCCCATGGCGAGCGTGGTCATGATGATGGGCCGCGCGCGCTTGTGGCAGGCGTCGCGCAGCGCGTCCCATCGGCTCATGCCGTGGTCGCGGCGCGCGACGATGGCGTACTCCACCAGAAGAATGGAGTTCTTGGTGGCAATGCCCATCAGCATGATGAGTCCGATCAGCGAGGGCATCGACAGCGCCTTCTGCCCGATCAGCAGCCCCACGAACGCACCACCCAGTGCGAGCGGCAGCGCGCACAAGATGGTTACCGGGTGCAGGAAGTCCTTGAACAGCAGCACCAGCACGATGTAGATGCACAGCACGCCGGTGAGCATGGCCAGACCGAAGCTGGCGAACAGCTCGGTCATGACTTCCGCGTCGCCAATCTCGGCAATGCGCACGCCCGGCGGCAGGTTCACGATGGACGGCAGCTTCGTCACTGCGGCCTTGGCGTCGCCCAGGCCCACGCTCGACAGCTCGATCTCGAAGTTCACGTTGCGCGAGCGGTCGTAGCGGTCGATCACGGCCGGGCCGCCTTCCATGGTGAGCGAAGCCACCTGGTTCAGCATGACCGGCCCGCGAGTGCCCGGCACTGCCAGGCGTCCGAGCAGGTCGATGTCTTTTCGTGCCGAGTCTTCCAGCTTCACCACGATAGGCACCTGCCGCTGCGCGAGATTGAGCTTGGCGAGCGACTGGTCGTAGTCGCCCAGCGTGGCCACGCGCAGTGTTTCGGCGATGGCGGAGCTGGTCACGCCCAGGTCGGCGGCGCGTGCGAAGTCGGGGCGCACGGCGATTTCGGGGCGGATCAGGCTCGCGGTGGAGGTGATGTTGCCCAGGCCGGGAATGGTGCGCAGGTCTTTCTCGACCGCGCTGGCGGCGCTGGCCAACGCCAGCGGGTCTTCGCCGGTCAGCGCCAGGATGTATTTTTCGCCCGAGCCGCCGAGGCCCACGGTGCTGCGCACGCCGGGCAGGGTTTCGAGCGCGGCGCGAATCTGGTTCTCGATCACCTGCTTGCGCGGCCGGTCGCCGCGCTCGTCGAGCTTGATGGTGAGCGTGGCTTTGCGCGTCTCGGGCGTGCCGAAGTTCGCGAACGGGTCGCCGCCCGCACTGCCGCCGGCCACCGTGGTGTAGACGCTCTTCACGTGCTCGATCTTCATCACGCGGTTGCGGGTTTCCTCGGCGGCCGCAGTGGTTTGCGCCAGCGTGGAGCCGGGTGCGAGCGAAAGGTAGATCTGCGTCTGCGAGTTGTCGTCCGGCGGAATGAAGCCGGTCTTGAGCAGCGGGATCATCGCCAGCGAGCCGAAGAAGAAGAGGGTGGCCAGCACCATCGTCTTGAAGCGGTTGTGTGTGCTCCACGTCACCGCTTTCATGTACCAGCGCAGCCAGCCCGGCTCCTTCTCGGCACCGACCACGGGCTTGAGCATGTAGGCCGCCATCATCGGCGTGAGTACCCGCGCGACCACCAGCGAGGCGAACACCGCGAGCGATGCCGTCCAGCCGAACTGCTTGAAGAACTTGCCGGCCACGCCGCTCATGAAGGCCGTGGGCAGGAACACCGCGATCAGCGTGAAGGTGGTGGCGATCACGGCCAGGCCGATTTCATCGGCCGCCTCCATGGCCGCCTGGTAGGGCGTCTTGCCCATGCGCAGGTGGCGCACGATGTTCTCGACCTCCACGATCGCATCGTCCACCAATATGCCGACCACCAGCGACAGTGCGAGCAGCGAGATCACGTTGACCGAGAAGCCCAGCAGGTGCATGCCGATGAAGGCCGGAATCACCGACATCGGCAGCGCAACGGCCGAAACGAAAGTGGCGCGCCAGTCGCGCAGGAACAGCCACACCACGATCACCGCGAGGATGGCACCTTCGTACAGCAGGTGCAGCGAGCCGTTGTATTCCTCTTCCACCGGGTCGACGAAGTTGAAGGCCTCGGTCAGTTCGATGTCGGGGCGCTGCGCGCGCATGTCGGCCAGCGCCTTCATCACCGCGTGGCCCACTTCAACCTCGCTGGCGCCGCGGCTGCGCGCCACCTCGAAGCCCACCACCGGCTTGCCGTTGAGCAGCGCGGCCGCACGCGGCTCGGCGATGGTGTCGCTCACGCGCGCCACCTGGTCGAGTCGGATGCGACGGCCGTCGGTCAGCACGATCTGCATGTCGGCAAGCTGGTCGGCCGACTTCACGGTGGCCATGGTGCGCACCGGCTGCTCGCTGCCGCCCAGGTCGAAGCGGCCGCCTGCGCTTTCGGTCTGCACCTGGCGCAACTGGCGCGAGATGTCGGCCGCCGAGGCGCCCAGCGCCTGCAGCTTGCTCGGATCGAGGTCGATGTGCACCTGGCGCGTGACGCCGCCCACGCGGTTCACCGCGCCCACGCCGGGCAGCGCGAGCAGCTTCTTGGTGACGTCGTTGTCGACGAACCAGCTCAGTGCCTCGCTGTCCATCGCTGACGATGCAATGGTGAAGGCGAGCACCGGCTGGGCCGCGAAGTCGAGCTTGGTGACGACCGGGTCGCGCACGTCGGCCGGCAAGTCGGCGCGCACGCGCTGCACTGCGGAGCGCACGTCGTCCACGGCCTCCTGCACCGGCTTCTCGAGGCGGAATTCGACGATCAGCGTGGCGGCGCCGTCCTGCACCTTGGTGGTGATGTGCTTCAGGCCCTGCACCGTGGCGATGGAGTTCTCGAGCTTGCGCGCGACGTCGGTCTCAAGCTGCGAAGGCGCGGCGCCGGGCAGCGATGCCGAGACCGTGACGGTCGGCAGGTCGATGTCCGGAAAGTTCTGCACCTTCATCGCGTTGAACGACAGCAACCCACCGAAGGTGAGCAGCACGAACAGCATCACCGCCGGAATCGGGTTGCGTATGGACCAGGCGGAAACGTTCATGGGCGTGTTCCTTTGAGTTGCTTACTTGGCCGCGGCGGCAGAGGCCGCCGACCTGGCCGGCTGTGCAGCGGACGAGGGCACCGGTACAGGCGCATCCACCACGCGCACCAGGTCGCCGTCGTTGAGGAAGCCCGCGCCTTGCACGATCACCTGGGCGCCATCGGGCACCGCGCTGGTGATCTCGATGCGGTCGTTCAGGCGCCGGCCGATCTGCACCTTCAACTGTGCGACCTTGTTGTCGGGCTTCAGCAGGAAGACGTTGTTGAAGCCGTCGCGCGGCACGATGGCGGCCTGCGGCACCGTCGGCGCTGTGCTGCGGCCCAGTTCGAAGTCGCCGCGCGCGAACATGCCGGCCTTGATGCCGGTGTTCTGCTGCACGTTGGGCAGGTCGACGTACACCAGCGCCGCACGCGTCTGCGGATCGACCGTGGGCGCGATGCTGCGCACCTTGCCGCGCACCTGCGCGCCGCTGGCGCTGACCACGAAGGCGGTGGTGCCGACCGCGACGCGGCTCAGCTCGGCCGAGGTCACTTCGGCGCGCCATTCGAGCCGGCCCTGGCGGATGAGGCGGAACAGCTCGGTGCCGGCCGACACCACGCTGCCGACCGTGGCGGTGCGCGCGGAGATCACGCCGTCGTCGGGCGCCAGCACCTGCGTATTGCGACCGCGCACCTGCTGCGCGGCCAGCACCGCTTCAGCCGCCTCGACGCGTGCCTTGGCGGTCTGCTCGGTGGTCTGGTACTGGTTGATCTGCTGCTGGCTCAGTGCGCCCGTGGCCTGCAGCGTACGGGCGCGTGCGGCATTGCCTGCGGCATCGGCAGCAGTGGCGCGGGCTTCGGCCAGCGAGGCGCGCGACTGCGCGATGTCGGCCTGCACCGTCTCGGGCGAGAACACGGCGAGCACCTGGCCCTTCTTGACCAGGTCGCCCACGTTCACGCGCACTTCGGCCAGCTTCAGGCCGTTGGACTCGGAGCCGACCACGGCCTCTTGCCAGGCGGCCACGTTGCCGTTGGCCGCGAGCGTGAGCATCAACTCGGTCGCTTCGGGCTTGGCGACGGTGACGGTCAGCGCGGGCTTGGGCGAGGGGGCGCCGTCCTTGGTCTTGGCGGCGACGGTATCGGCCGCCTTGTCCGACGGCTTGCCGCCCGTCATGAAGAAGATCGCCGCGATGACGACGACCAGCGCAATCAGCGCGATGACGAGGGTGGAACGCTTCATTGATTTCATGGCGACGTCGCGACCTTGGTGGCCGGGGTGGAGGTCATTGAGGACGATTCGGAAGATGGGGCCGAGGCCGACTGGCGGTTCCAGCCGCCGCCCATCGAGCGGTACAGCGCAACCCATGCCTCGGTGCGCTCTCGCTGCAGCGTGACGCGCGCGGTCTGCGCGGTGAACAGCGTGCGGCGCGAGTCTTCCAGCTCGAACAGGCTCGCGAGGCCGCTGCTGTAGCGGGCCTGCGTGGCGTCGAAGGAGGCCTGGTAGTTCTTCACCGCGGCGTCGGCATCGGTGGTGCGGGCGTCGGTGGCGTCGAGATTGACCAGCGCCTCTTCGACTTCGCGCACGGCCTGCCGCACGTTGGAGCGGTAGATCGACACGGCTTCGGCGTAACGCGCCTTGGCGGCATCGATGTTCGCCTTGCGCGAGCCGCCGTCGAGCAACGGCACGGTCAGCGAGATCGGGCCCACCGTCCAGGTTTCGAGCGACTGGCGCAGGCCATCGACGCGGTACTGTGTGCGACCGATGGAGCCCGACACCGTGAGCTTGGGGTAGCGCTCGGCCTCGGCCGAGCCCACGTCAGCGCTGGCCGAGGCCACGCTCAGTTCGGCCGAGTACACATCGGGCCGCTGCGAGATCGCCTCGGCCGGCACACTGGCGATGCTGCTTACGACCGGCAATGCGCGCTGTGCTGGCGCGGCGGCGAGCTTCTGTTCGAGCGTGGTTTCATCGATGGCGCTGAGCGCCACCAGCGCCTTGCGCTGCACCGCGCACTGGGCGCGCTGCTGCGTGAGCCGGCCCGAGGCGTCGGAGGCGCTGGCGCGGGCAAGCGCAGCATCGGCCGGCGCGGTGAAGCCGGCCTTGGCGGAAAGATCGGTGAGCCGTGCGCTCTCAGAGCGCGAGCGCGAGTCCAACTCGGACACGCGCAGTTGCTGCTGACAGGCGCGCTCGGAAAAATAGGCGTTGGCCGTCTCGGCCGCCACAGCCACGCGGGCGTCGTGCCACTTGGCGTTGGCACTGTTCTGCTTGGCTTCGGCGGAGTCGCGGTCGGCGCGCAGGCGGCCGAACAGATCGACTTCCCACTTCGATTGCAGGCCGGCCTGCAGCGTGGTGATTGGCGTGCTGGCCGAGAGGCTGCTGCTCGAACTGCTGGTGGAAGAAAGGCCCGAGGTGCCGCGGCTGGCCGATGCCGTGCCGTCCAGGCTCGGCAGCAGCGCGGCGCCGGCCTGCACGCGCGTGGAGCGCGCCTCAGCCACGCGTGCCGCGGCGCTGGCAACGTTGGGGCTCGCGGCTTCGGCCGCGGCGATCAGCTCGACCAGCAGTGGATCGTCGAGCTGGCGCCACCAGTCGGCCAGCGACGCGAGCGAGCCGCCGTGGGGCAGCGGCGCATGCCATTGTGCGGGGATCGGTGCCTCCACCTGCGCCGGCGGGCGCGTCAGCGAACAGCCCGCGAGGCTGATGCCCAGGCAGAGGGCTGTCATCAGTTTCAGTCGGAGTCTTCTCATCATTTCTTCAGCTTTCTCTCGGCGCGACGGCGGGTCGCTTCGGCCTCGACCAGCGCCAGCGCATAGCCCGTGAGGCGATCGGCCCAGGTGTCGATGGCGCGCGGCGTGCGCAGCAGCGAAGGGCGGATGGCCTCGATGAAATCCTGGCTCACGTAGAGCTGCATCGACAGCCCGGTGATCGCGAAGGTCAGGCGGTGGATGTCGTCGTCGGCCCGCTCGACCTTCAGGTGGCGGCACAGCAGGTCGGCAATGGCGCGGTGCGGACCCTTGATGTCGCGCTCCAGCTCCTCGGCCCAGCGGCTGGTCGGCTCCAGCATCTCGCGCATGTGCAGCTGTATGCATTGCCGCACGATCTCGCCCTGCTTGAGCGGGTCGATCATCGACACCATGCACAGGCGCAGCGTGGTTTCGAGCGACTGGCCGGGCGCGTTGCAGGCAACGATCAGGTCGCTGGAGTCGCCGCCCATCGGCTCGCAGAAGGTGGCCGTGTACAGCCCTTCCTTGTCACCGAAGTAGTAGCTGATGGCCGAGATGTTGACTTCGGCCTCGCGGGCAATCTCGCGCGTGGAGGTCTTGGCAAACCCCTTTTGCGCGAACAGCCGCAGCGCGGTGTGGAGCAGCCGGTGGCGTGCCTCGGCGCCATCGCTGCGCGGTGCGCGGCGCGGGGCCTGGGTAATCGGTTCTCTCGCGTTCATGCCCGGCATTACACCACGCATGAAATCAAACGATTGATTTACTTAAGGCTTCCTGAAGGGTTTTGCCCGCGAACCGGATTCTGAGCAATTCCTGAAGGCATTTGATGCCCGATTTGTTGCGGTTTGATGCGCGCTACGATTCGCGCCATGCCCGCCGCCCCCACCGCACCGCCCACATTGCCCCTCGATGCCGAAGGGATCCTCGCGCTGGCCGCGCGCTCGATGTTTCATTTGTTTTCAAGCATCAGCCAGGGCATGTTCCTCGTGGACAGCAGCGGGCGCATCGTGTGGGTGAACGAGGGCTACCGGCGCTTCCTGCCGGCGCTGGGCTTTTCTTCCATCGACCAGTTCATGGGGCACATGGTGGAAGACGTGATTCCCAACACCCAGATGCGGCGCGTGCTCGAAACCGGCGAGCCCATATTGATCGACCTGCTGACCAACAAGGCCGGCACCTTCGTGGTCAGCCGCATCCCGTTGCGCGAAGAGCGTGAGGGTGGGGCGGGTGACGTGATCGGCGCCATAGGCATCGTGTTGTTCGACCAGCCCGAGACCACGCTGCAGCCGCTCATCAGCAAGTTCGCGCTGCTGCAGCGCGACCTCGACGATGCGCGGCGCGAGCTTGCGAGCCAGCGCAACAACCCGCTCTACCAGCATGCGCCCGACGGCCAGCGCCGCTCCAAGTACACCTTCGCGAGCTTCATCGGCAGCAGCCCGGCGGCGGTAGAGGTGAAGCGGCATGCGCGGCGCGCGGCCCAGTCGGCCAGCCCGGTGCTGCTGCTGGGCGAAACCGGCACCGGCAAGGAACTGCTGGCGCACGCGATTCATGCTTCGTCCGCGCGCGCGAAGGGCCAGTTCGTCAGCGTCAACATCGCGGCCGTGCCCGACACGTTGCTCGAAGCCGAGTTCTTCGGCTTCGCGCCAGGCGCCTTCACCGGCGCCGACCGCAAGGGCCGCGAAGGCAAGTTCAAGCTGGCCGACGGCGGCAGCCTGTTTCTCGACGAGATCGGCGACATGCCGCTGGGCCTGCAGGCAAAGCTGCTGCGCGCACTGCAGGAAGGCGAGATCGAGCCGTTGGGCTCCAACAAGCTCGTGCCCTTCGATGCGCGCGTGATCGCAGCCACCTCACGCGACCTGCCCGAGCTGGTGCGGCGCGGGCAGTTCCGCGAAGACCTTTACTACCGCCTCAACGTGCTGCCGCTGCGCGTGCCGCCATTGCGCGAGCGGCGCGCGGACATTCCCGCGCTGGTCGAGGCGCTGGGCGAAGACATGGCGTTGCGCAGCGGCGAGGCGCCACCCGAACTCACGCCAGACGCGCTCGCGCTTCTCGCGGGCCAGCACTGGCGCGGCAACATCCGGGAGCTGCGCAACGTGCTGGAGCAGGTGACCATGCGCAGTGACTCGCAGCGCATCGACTCCGTGCAGCTCGAACGCATCCTGCGCGAAGCGGGGCTGGACCAGATCGCGCCGCCCGATGTGATGCAGTTGTCGGGTGACGAAGAGGGGGCGCTGCTGCGGCCGCTGGCACAGCAGATTGCGGAGCTGGAGCACAAGGCCATTGCAGCCGCGCTCGCGAGCACGGGCGGCAACAAGCTCGCCACCTCGCGGCTGCTCGGCATTTCGCGCGCAACGCTGTACGAGCGCATGACGAATCCGGATCGCTGAAGAGGAAGCGCCCGGGCCTGCGGGGCGGCCGCGTTCGGCAACAAAGCTGCAACACGGTGAAATTTGTGCGCAAAGCGGCTTGCGGAAGCTGCGGGTTTTAACCTGCACGAAACCCCACATGAAAACCTCCGGCACCCATCCCGAATCGCAGCACCACGGCCACAGCCTGGCGGAAGACCTTCCGCTCATGGAGGCACAACGCCAGGAGCGCCGCCGAGCTTTGCTCTGGCTGTCTTCCTCGGCCTTGCTCGCCAGTTGCGGCGGAGGCGGCGGCAGCGATTCGAGCAGTGCCAATGCGCTGACCGCAGCAGCAGTGAGCGCACTGGCGTCGGGCACCACGGCCGCCAGCACGACTACGACCTCCAGCACGTCGACCAGCACAACCACCACGACCAGCAGCAGCGCGTGCCCCGCATTGCCCGCGGAAACGTCCGGCCCCTATCCCGCGGACGGCACCAACACCGCCTCCGGTTCGACCTCCGACGTGCTCACCGCCAGCGGCATCGTGCGAAGCGACATCCGCAGCAGCTTCATCAGTTCGAGCACCGTGGCACAGGGCGTGGCTTTGACGATCACGCTGACGCTGCAGAACACCAACGCCAGCTGCGCCGGACTGGCGGGCTATGCGATCTACCTGTGGCACTGCGACCGCAGCGGCAACTATTCGTTGTACACGGCCGCTGCCGAAAGCTATCTGCGCGGCGTGCAGGTTACCGACAGCGCGGGGCAGGTGAGCTTCACGACCATCTTCCCGGCCTGCTACTCGGGCCGCTGGCCGCACATGCACTTCGAGGTGTTCACCAGTCTGTCGTCCGCCACCACCGGTAAGAACTCCGTGCTCACCTCGCAACTGGCCATGCCGAGCGACGTCTGCAATGCGATCTATCCGAACGTCACCGGCTACAGCGCGAGCGTGGCCAACCTGGCGGCTGTGTCGTTGTCCACCGATAACGTCTTCGGCGACAACACGGCCGCGCAGATCGCGGCGATGACGCCCACGATGTCCGGCAGCGCCAGCGCGGGCTACACCGCGCGTGCCGTCATCGGCCTGGCGGTCTAGATGGTTCGAGCGGTCTGAGTGATTCGAGTGATCGGAGAATGGGGGCATCGCATCACCCCCATTCGCATCACCCATGAGCGTGCAAGCACTCAGATCGTCCTTCGGTTCCAACTGCCACTGGTGCGGTCTGCCGATGGATTTCGAAGAACCGCGCGACAAGCCCGATTCAGCGACCATCGAGCATCTTTTCGACTCGACCCTGGGCGGCGTCCGGAAACCGAAGTACCGGCGGCTCGCGCATGCAATCTGCAACCACACGCGCAACGAGTTCAGGCTGCAGGCGCAGCGCCAGTTCGAGCAGTGGATCGCGCAGCGCCAAACCTCTGGGAAACCCTGACTGTAAAAAATACACTTGTCTGAAATTCAGGCAATACAAGTGTTTTGAATTCAGGCGAAAGGCACATCTTCCGAGTGAAGAAGCCTTTGTTATCAACGAGTTGGAGCGTGGCACGAACTGTGCAATATTCAGTCACCAATATCAGGAGACATGAATATGAATCGTCGCCATCTCGTCGCACTGGCTGCACTTGCCACGTGCGCCGCTGCCGCCCCCGCATGGGCCCAATCCAACGAAATCCGCATCGCCCACATCTACAGCAAGACGGGCGCGTTGGAGGCCTACGGCAAGCAGACCCAGACCGGTTTCATGATGGGCCTGGACTACGCCACCGGCGGCACGATGACGGTCAACGGCAAGAAGATCGTGGTCATCGAGAAGGACGACCAGGGCAAGCCCGACCTCGGCAAGTCGCTGCTGGCGGCTGCCTATTCCGACGACAAGGCCGCGCTGGCCGTAGGCCCGACCGCATCGGGCGTGGCGCTGGCGATGCTGCCCGTGGCCGAGGAATACAAGAAGATCCTGCTGGTCGAGCCCGCCGTGGCCGACTCGATCACCGGCGACAAGTGGAACAAGTACATCTTCCGCACCGGCCGCAATTCGAGCCAGGACGCGATCTCCAACGCGGTGGCCGTCGACAAGGCCGGCGTTACCGTCGCCACGCTGGCACAGGACAACGCCTTCGGCCGCGACGGCGTGAAGGCCTTCGGTGCCGCGCTCAAGAAAGCCAAGCTGGTTCATGAGGAGTACCTGCCGCCCACCACGACCGACTTCACGGCCGGCGCGCAGCGCCTGATCGACAAGCTGAAGGACCAGCCGGGCCGCAAGATCATCTGGATCGTGTGGGCTGGCGCGGGCAATCCGTTCAAGATCGTCGACCTCGACCTGAAGCGCTACGGCATCGAGATTGCCACTGGCGGCAACATCCTGCCGGCCATGGCCGCCTACAAGTCGCTGCCGGGCATGGAAGGCGCGGCGTACTACTACTTCGGCATTCCGAAGAACCCGGTGAACGAGGCCTTGGTGTCGGCGCACTACAAGCAGTTCAAGACACCGCCGGACTTCTTCACGGCCGGCGGCTTCTCGGCCGCGATGGCGGTGGTGACGGCGCTGAAGAAGACCAACGGCGACACCAACACCAACAAGCTCATCAGCACCATGGAAGGCATGAGCTTCGACACGCCCAAGGGCAAGATGACCTTCCGCAAGGAAGACCATCAGGCGATGCAGTCGATGTACCACTTCAAGATCAAGGTCGACCCGGCGTTCGCCTGGGGCGTGCCGGAGCTGGTGCACGAGATCAAGCCTGAGGAAATGGACATCCCCATCAAGAACAAGCGCTGAACACGGCGCCGATCACCCCCTGACCCGCGCGGCGCACGAGGAAGCGCCGCCCCCCTTTCGCCCCGGATGGCCGCCGGGCGAAGCGCCAGCCTGCGTCCGCGCAACCTGTCGCGACCTACGGCCGATTCGTCAGTCTGCAAGCAAGCGTTCGATACCCACAACACAAGGAGACAGCGATGCCAGCGATGAAATGGAACTGGAAGGGACTTGCCGCGGCCGCGGCAATAGCGGTGGCGGCGCATGCCGCGACGGCGGCGGTGCCGCTGCCGGCGCTCGGCGCCAACCCGGCGGAGGTGAGCGTGTCGGGCCTGTCGGCCGGCGGCTTCATGGCGGTGCAACTGCACGTGGCGTACTCGGCCACCTTCAAGCGCGGCGCCGGCGTGGTGGCCGGCGGGCCGTTCTATTGCGCCGAGGGCTCGGTGGTCAACGCCACCGGGCGCTGCATGACGCACAGCACCAGCATTCCGGTGTCGACGCTCGTGAGCACCACCAACAGCTGGGCGGCCAGCGGCGCCGTCGACCCGGTGTCGAACATGAGCGGCTCCAAGGTCTACCTGTTCTCGGGCACGTCCGACAACACCGTCAAGCAGGCGGTGATGGACGACCTGAAGACCTACTACCAGAGCTTCGTGCCCACCGCCAACACGGTCTACAAGAACAACATCGGCGCGGGCCACGCGATGGTCACCGACGACTACGGCAGTGCCTGCAGCACCACCGCCGCGCCCTACATCAACAACTGCGGCTTTGATCTGGCGGGCGAGATCCTCACGCAGCTCTACGGGCCGCTGAACCCGCGCAACAACGGCACGCTGGGCGGCACCTTCACCGAGTTCAACCAGTCGGAGTTCATCACCGGCCACGGCATGGCCGCCACCGGCTGGATCTACGTGCCGCAGGCCTGCACCACCGCGTCATGCCGCGTGCACCTGGTGCTGCACGGCTGCAAGCAGAACTACACCGACGTGAGCGACCAGTACGTGCGCAAGACTGGCTACAACCGCTGGGCTGACACGAACAACATCGTGCTGATCTACCCGCAGACCAGCACGGCCGCCACCAACAGCTGCTGGGACTGGTGGGGCTATGACAGCGCCAACTACGCGAAGAAGTCGGGCTCGCAGATGGCGGCGATGAAGGCGATGATCGACCGCGTCACCGGCTCCTCGGGCGGGAGCGGCCTGCCGGCGCCTACCGGCGTGGGCACCTCGGGCGCGACCAGCAGCAGCATGGTGATCGGCTGGGCCGGCGTGAGCGGCGCCAGCGGCTACAACGTGTACCGCGGCGGCAGCAAGGTCAACGCTGCGCCTGTTGCCGCCACCAGCTACACCGACACCGGCCTGGCCGCGTCCACCACCTACAACTGGACCGTGGCCGCGCTGGATGCGAGCAACGTGGAGGGCGCGATGTCGGCCGCCGCCACGGGTGCGACAACCGCAGGCCCGGGTGGCGGTGGAACGTGCTACACCGCGAGCAACTATTCGCACACCGTCGCCGGGCGCGCCTATGCACTGTGGGGCCTGACCTATGCCTACGGCTCGGGGCAGTCGATGGGCCTGTGGAACATCTACGTCACGACCACGCTGAAGCAGACCGGGCCCAACTACTACGTGATCGGCACCTGTTGAGGCATGCCGGTCTTCATTTCTCTTTTCGATTCGCAATGACCAACAACGATGCTTGAGACCCGAGATCTGACCATCCGCTTCGGTGGGCACGTGGCCGTCAACAGCGTGAGCTGCGCTTTTGCGCCGGGTACGCTGACGGCCATCGTCGGCCCCAACGGCGCGGGCAAGACCACCTATTTCAATTTGATCTCGGGCCAGCTCAAGGCGAGCGCGGGCACGGTGTCGCTCGACGGGAAGCTGCTGTCGGGCCTGTCCCCGTCCGCGCGCACGCATGCGGGGTTGGGGCGGGCCTTTCAGCTGACCAACCTGTTCCCCAACCTCACGGTGCTGGAGAACGTGCGCCTCGCGGTGCAGGCCACGCGCGAGGGTGCGCACCGGCGCGGGCTCAACCTGTGGAGCATCTGGAGCGACCACAAGGCGCTGACCGAGCGCGCCGACCAAATCCTGGCCGACGTGGCGCTGAAATCGCGCGAGCATGCGACGGTGGCGAGCCTGCCGCACGGCGACCAGCGCAAGCTCGAAGTGGCATTGCTGATGGCGCTGGAGCCCAAGGTCTTCATGTTCGACGAGCCCACGGCCGGCATGAACGCGGCCGAGGCGCCCGTCATCCTCGACCTGATCCGCAAGCTCAAGCAGGACAAGAGCAAGACCATCCTGCTGGTCGAACACAAGATGGACGTGGTGCGCGAACTCGCGGACCGCATCATCGTGCTGCACAACGGCACGCTGGTGGCCGACGGCGAACCGGCGGAGGTGATCGCCTCGCCGGTGGTGCAGGAGGCCTACCTGGGCGTCGCGAAGGAGGCCGCATGAGCACCCAGAATCTTTTGACGCTCGAAGGCGTGCATACGCACATCGGGGCGTATCACATTCTCCATGGCGTGGACCTTGCCGTGCCCAAGGGGCAGCTCACGATGCTGCTGGGCCGCAACGGCGCGGGCAAGACGACCACGCTGCGAACCATCATGGGCCTGTGGCATGCGTCGCAGGGCAGGGTGCGCTTCGGTGACAAGGAAATCACCGCGCAGCACACGCCGCAGATCGCCGGCCTGGGCATTGCCTACGTGCCCGAGAACATGGGCATCTTCTCCGACCTCACGGTGAAGGAGAACATGCTGCTCGCCGCGCGCGGCGCCAAGAACGCCGCGCAGATCGACGACGCGCGCCTGAAGTGGATCTTCAAGCTCTTTCCCGCGGTCGAGAAGTTCTGGAACCACCCTGCGGGCAAGCTCTCGGGCGGGCAAAAGCAGATGCTGGCCGTGTCGCGCGCCATCGTGGAGCCACGCGAGCTGCTCATCGTCGACGAGCCCAGCAAGGGCCTTGCGCCCGTGATGATCAACAACATGATCGACGCCTTCGCCGAGCTCAAGCGCAGCGGCGTGACGATCTTGCTGGTGGAGCAGAACATCAACTTCGCCCAGCGGCTGGGCGACAACGTCGCGGTGATGGACAACGGCCGCGTGGTGCACAGCGGCTCCATGGCGGCGTTCTCCGCGGACGCGCAATTGCAGCAATCGCTGCTCGGACTGGCTCTATGAAACTCGACTTCGACTGGAGGCCGCTGCTGCTGGCCCCGATTCTTGCGCTCGTCGCGCTGCCGCTCACGGGCTCTTTCTCGACCTGGCTCACGCTGACGGTCGCGGGGCTGGCGATGGGCATGATCATCTTCATCATCGCCTCGGGCCTCACGCTGGTGTTCGGCCTGATGGACGTGCTGAACTTCGGCCACGGCGTGTTCATCGCGCTCGGTGCCTTCGTGGCGAGCAGCGTGCTTGGCCTGATGGGTGACTGGACGGGCTCGGGCGAGCTGTGGCGCAACCTCGTCGCGGTGTTCCCGGCAATGCTGGTTGCGATGGCTGTGGCCGGTGCAGTGGGGCTGGCCTTCGAGCGCTTCATCGTGCGGCCTGTGTACGGCCAGCACCTGAAGCAGATCCTCATCACGATGGGCGGCATGATCATCGGCGAAGAGCTCATCAAGGTGATCTGGGGCCCGGCGCAGATTCCGCTGCCCTTGCCCGAAGCGCTGCGCGGCTCGCTGCTGATCGGCGACGCGGCCATCAGCAAATACCGGCTGCTCGCGGTGGCTGTGGGCGCGGTCGTGTTCGGCGTGCTGGCATGGACGCTGGGCCGTACCAAGATTGGCCTGCTCATTCGCGCAGGCGTGCAAGACCGCGAGATGGTCGAGTCGCTGGGCTATCGCATCGGCCGGCTGTTCGTCGGTGTGTTCGTGGTGGGCAGCGCGCTGGCTGGCCTTGGCGGCGTGATGTGGGGGCTGTTCCAGCAGAACCTGGTGCCGCAGATGGGCGCGCAGGTCAACGTGCTGATCTTCATCGTCATCATCATCGGCGGGCTGGGCTCGACGGGCGGGGCGCTCATCGGCGCGCTGCTGGTGGGGCTGATGACCAACTACATCGGCTTTTTGCTGCCCGCGCTCACGCAGTTCGCGAGCATCTTCCTGATGGTGGCCGTGCTGCTGTGGCGTCCGCAGGGTGTGTACCCCGTGGCGAACCGTTGAAGAGGAGGAAGACGACATGTTCCTGAAACGACTTCTCTCCAACGACATGCCGAAGAGCCGCCTGCTGGCCGTGCTGCTGCTGGCGCTGTTCATCGCACTGGCGTTCGCGCCGTTCATCTTCCCGGGCGTGAAGGCGCTCAGCGTCGCGGCCAAGATCCTGGTGTTCGTTGTGCTGGTGGCCAGCTTCGACCTGCTGCTGGGCTACACCGGCATCGTGAGCTTCGCGCACACGATGTTCTTCGGCATCGGGGCCTACGGCATCGCGATTTCGGCGACGCGGCTCGGGCCCAGTTGGGGCGCGGTGCTGGTGGGGCTGGGGGCGTCGCTGGCGATATCGCTGGTGCTCTCGTTCGCCATTGGCCTGTTCTCGCTGCGGGTACGCGCGATCTTCTTCGCGATGATCACGCTGGCCGTGGCCTCGGCCTTCCAGACGCTGGCCTCGCAGCTCTCGGACTTCACCGGCGGCGAAGACGGCCTCACCTTCAAGCTGCCCGAGCTGATCTCTCCGAGCTTCGAGTTTTCGGAAGAGCCGTTTCTCGGCGTTTCGCTCGACGGCCGACTGCTGTGCTACTACCTGCTGTTCGTGGCCGCGGTGGTGCTGGTGCTCGCGCTGCTGCGCATCGTGAATTCGCCCTTCGGCCGCGTGCTGCAGGCCATTCGCGAGAACGAGTTTCGCGCGGAGGCCATCGGCTACCGCGTGGTGGTGTACCGCATCACAGCCGCCGTGCTGTCGGCGCTGTTCGCCACGCTGGCCGGCGCGATGCTCGCGATCTGGCTGCGCTACAACGGGCCCGACACTTCGCTGAGCTTCGAGATCATGATCGACGTGCTGCTGATCGTGGTGATCGGCGGCATGGGCACCATCTACGGCGCGGCCATCGGCGCGGTGCTGTTCGTTGTGGCGCAGAGCTATCTGCAAGACTTGCTGCGCATCGGCAACGAGGCCGCAAGCGGGTTGCCCTGGCTGGCGGCGCTGTTGTCGCCCGATCGCTGGTTGTTGTGGCTTGGTGTGCTGTTCGTGCTGTCGGTCTATTACTTTCCGACCGGCATCGTTGGCAAGCTGCGGGCGAGGGCAGCGCGATGAGCTACGACTTCATGACGCCGTTGTCGCGCTACGCACAGCTCGCGGGCCGCGAGCTCCACTGGCTCGAATGGGGCGCGCCGGAGGCGCCGGTGGTCATTGCGTGGCACGGCCTGGCGCGTACCAGCCGCGACATGGACGAACTGGCGCAGCACTTTGCGGCGCGCGGGTTCCGCGTGATCTGCCCCGACACCATCGGCCGTGGCCTGAGCCAGTGGAGCCCGCTGCCCGACGAGGAATACAAGCTCTCGTTCTACGCGCGCATCGCGAATGCGCTGTGCGACGAGCTGCGGCTGGGGCGTGTGCACTGGGTTGGCACCTCGATGGGCGGCGCCATCGGCACGGTCTGCGCGTCGGGCCTGTTCGAGCCGCGCATGAAGGCGCGCATCGCGAGCCTGGTGCTCAACGACAACGCACCCGAACTGGCTCAGCCTGCCATCGAGCGCATCCGCGCCTATGCGGGCGAGCCGCCCGCGTTCGACACGGTGGCCGAGCTGGAGGCTTTCTTCCGCACCGTCTACAAGCCCTATGGCTGGCTCAGCGACGCGCAATGGCGCCGCCTGACCGAAAGCTCCACGCGCCGCCTGCCCGACGGCCGCGTCACGCCGCACTACGACCCGGCCATGGTTCGCCAGTTCAGCGCGCACGACAACGACTACCTGATCTGGCCGCACTACGACGCCATCGAGGCGCCGGTGCTGTGCCTGCGCGGCGCCGAGTCCGACCTGGTGCTGCCCGGCGTGATCGAGGAGATGAAACGCCGCGGCCCTGGCGCGGCCGGCAGGCTGCAGGTGATCGAAGTGCCTGCCTGCGGTCACGCGCCCGCGCTGAACGTGCCCGGACAACTGGAGCCGATCGAAGGGTTTATTCGGGCGGCCGGTCGTTGAAGGAGCGGCGGCGTGACAATCGCCGCCCACCTCAATCACAAGGCCGATCAACGGGCCTCGAACACCATGGCGCTCTCGCTCTACGACATCTCCGTGCCCGTCTTCACCCGCGGACTCGGCCAACTCACCCATCTGCTCGACAAGAGCCTCGCGCACGCCAAGGCCAACGGCATCGACCCGGCCACGCTGGTCGAGGCCCGGCTTGCGCCCGACATGCTCACGCTCGTCGGCCAGATCCAGCGCGCGAGCGATGCCTCGAAGCTGGGCATTGCCCGCATTGCCGGTATCACCGCGCCAAGTTTTCCCGACGAGGAAAAGACCTGGGACGACCTGGTCGCCCGCATCGCGAAGACACAGGACTTTCTGGCGACCGTGGACCGCGCGCAGATCGACGGCCAGGAAGAGCGCCCCGTGACCATCAAGGCGCGCGAAGGCGAGGCGCATTTCACCGCGCAGCGCTACCTGCTGCAGTTCGCGCTGCCCAACTTCTTCTTCCACGTGACCACTGCCTACGACGTGCTGCGCCACAAGGGCATGCCGGTGGGCAAGATGGACTACCTCGGCAAGTTCTGAGGCATTGAAGGCCGGCGGCCTTCACGCCACCGGGACAAACTTCAAATTGCCGTGACACATGCGCACGCACGGCGTGCGCCGCAAACAATCGCGCCTGACCGCTGTCGGTCTGACATTCGAGCGAGGTTTGCGATCATGAACATGTTGTCCAGAAGGGCGTTCTCGGGGCTTGCCGTGGGAGCTTCCGCGTTCGTGGCGGCCGTGGGCGGCGGATGGCCGGTGCGCAGTGCGCTGGCTGCGTCGCCGGGCCTGCGGGACTACGGCAAGGCCCCGGAGTTCGCGGGCATCGACAAGTGGCTCAACTCGCAGCCGCTCACGATGCAGGGGCTGGCGGGCAAGGTGGTGCTGGTCGACTTCTGGACCTACTCCTGCATCAACTGCATTCGCACGCTGCCGCACGTGGTGCGCTGGTACGAGAAGTACAAGGACCAGGGCTTCGTGGTGGTGGGGGTGCATTCGCCCGAGTTTGCGTACGAGAAGTCGACGCGCAATGTGCAGGACGCGATCGAGCGCTTCAACATCCGCTATCCGGTGGCGCAGGACAACAGCTTCACCACCTGGAAGGCCTACAACAACCAGTACTGGCCCGCGTTCTACCTGGTCGACAGCAAGGGGCAGGTGATGCGGCAGCATTTCGGCGAAGGGGAATACGCCGAGATGGAGGCCGCGATCGAGGCGTTGCTGGCGCGCAGGTCGGCTGGCTGAACGCCTGGGCGGCGTCCAGTTCTTTCTTTATGGACGCAGTGACGTTGTCGTGGGCCAGCCCGCCAGGTTGCGTTCGGCAATGTCTGCGAGTGCAGTAATCCATGCTGGACTGTCGTTGAGGCAGGGGATGTAGCTGAAGGCCTTGCCGCCCGCGTGCATGAAGGCTTCGCGGCCTTCCATGGCGATTTCTTCCAGCGTTTCGAGGCAGTCGGCTGGAAAGCCGGGGCACACCACATCGACGCGCTTCACGCCGGATGCGCCGAGCTCGCGCAGCGTCGGCTCGGTGTAGGGCTCCAGCCACTTGGCGCGGCCGAAGCGCGACTGGAAGGTCACGCGGTACTGGGCGGCCGAAAGGCCGAGCCGAGCCGCGAGCAGGCGCGCGGTTTCGAGGCACTGCGCCTGATACGGATCGCCGAGCGTGATGTTGCGCGCGGGAATGCCGTGGAAGCTCATCAGCAGCACATCGCCGCGGCTTTCGGTCTTCCAGTGGCGCTCGATGCTTTGCGCGAGCGCCTCGATGTAGGCGGGGTCGTCATGGTAGTCGTTGACGAAACGGAACTCCGGCACGCGGCGTTGCTTGCGGCTCCAATCGTTCACTGCGTCGATCACGCTGGCCGTGGTGGTGGCCGAGTACTGCGGGTAGGCTTGCAGCACCAGCACGCGCGTGGCACCTTCGGCTTGCAATGCGTCGAGCCGGGAGGCGATGGATGGGCTGGCATAGCGCATCGCGTCGCGCACCGTCACGCGGTGGCCGCGCTCGCCGAGCCAACCGGCCAGCAGCGTGGCCTGCTTCTGCGTCCACACCTTGAGCGGCGAGCCTTCGGGCATCCAGATGCTCGCGTACTTGGCGGCGGACTTGGCTGGCCGCGTGCGCAGGATGATGCCGTGCAGGATCAGCGCCCAGAGGGCCTTCGGGATTTCGACCACGCGCGGGTCGCCCAGGAAGTCGGCGAGATAGGGGCGAACGGCGGCGGCGGTGGGGGCATCGGGTGAACCCAGGTTGCACCAGAGCACAGCGGTGCGCGGGGTACTTGGAGAGGCGGTCTCATGGCTTGGAGGCATGCGATATTCTCGGGCATGACTTCCGCTCCCACGGCCTCCGCAAGCGCCGCGCCTCTCGATCTCAAGCGCATCTCGGCGATCTCTCTCGACCTCGACGACACCCTGTGGCCGATCTGGCCGACCATTGAACGCGCCGAAGCCGTGCTGCATGACTGGCTATTGCGCGAAGCACCGAAGACGGCTTCGCTGCTGATGACGCCGGGCATCCTGCGCGAGCTGCGTGAAGCCACGGCAAAGGAGCGCTCAGACCTCGCGCACGACCTGAGCGCGCTGCGACGCGAATCGATTCGCACCGCGCTCACGCGTGCGGGCGAAGATCCGGCGCTGGCCGAGCCGGCCTTCGATGCCTTCTTCGCCGAGCGCCAGCGCGTGACGCTGTACGACGACGCACTGCCAGCGCTCAAGTGGCTCAGCGAGCGCTATCCGCTGGTGGCGATCTCGAACGGCAATGCCGATGTCCACAAGACCGGCGTCGGCCGCTGGTTCCGCACGGCCTTCAATGCGCGCGCCTTCGGCAGCGGCAAGCCGCACGCGCCGATCTTCCGCGCCGCCGCAGCCTCGGTCGGCCTGCTGCCGAAGGACGTGCTGCACGTGGGCGACGACGCCGAGCTCGACGTGGTTGGGGCGCTCAACGCCGGCATGCAAGCCGCCTGGCTGGTGCGCGACGAGCGGCCCTGGGTGCACGGTGCGCGGCCGCAGTTGATCGTGCCGAACCTGCACGCGCTTTGCATGGCGCTGGGCGCCTGAGGCGCTATTTGAAGACGGGGCGGAAGAAGCTGCGCTCGTAGCTGAGGATGCAGCGGGTTTCTTCTGCGTATTTGAAGGCGGCCTGGCACTCCGGGTCCTGCATCGAATCGGCGCGGTACTTTTCGTACTCAGCCAGGCTGGGAAACGTGAACATCGCCAGCGCCACATCGTTCGCGCCCTCCGACGGCAAAAAGTAGCCGTGGTGCTGGCCGCCGAACTTCTCGACCAGCGGAATCCAGAGCTTGCCGTAGTGCTCGAATTCCTTGAGCTTGTAGGGATCGACGATGTAGCGCAGGTAGCAGGTGACCATGGGTGCTTGTTCCGTGAGGTGGGCTGATGAGGGGTATTGGCGCGGCGTCTGCAGCGATTCGCCGGGCTGACTATAGTTTCCTGTCTGTCTCACCGTCTTGCGGCCTCGCGCCGGGCAGGAACCCCAAAGTGCATTTCTCCAACTGGCTCATCTTCTGCGGCGTCACGCTGCTTGTCGCTTTCACACCTGGACCGGCAGTGCTGCTCGCGGTCTCGAACTCGATGAGCGTGGGCCCGCGACGCGCAATGATCAGTTCGCTCGGCAATGCGACGGGGCTGTTCATGGTGTCGGCCGCTGCGATGGCCGGGCTGGGCGTGGTGCTCTCGACCTCGGCCCATGCCTTCATGGTGCTGAAGCTGGCCGGCGCGGCCTACCTGATCTACCTGGGCATCAAGCAATGGCGCAGCCAGGGCAGCGTGTTCGCCGACCTGCAGGGTTCGTCGGCTGCAGCCTCGCCGCGTTCGAGCTGGCGCTTGTTCGGGCATGGCCTGACGGTGGCGCTGACCAACCCGAAGGGCATTCTTTTCTTCTCGGCGCTGTTCCCGCAGTTCCTTACGCAAGACGCGCCGCTCGCCACGCAGTTCGCGGTGCTGACGACGACCTTTGCAGCCGCCTCGGTGCTGTCGCATGCGTTCTACGTGCTGCTGGCGCGTCTGCTGCGCAAGCAGCTGTCGGACCCGCGCCGCACGCGTGTCTTCAACAAGCTGTCGGGCGGCGCGTTCGTGCTGCTGGGGCTGAGCCTGCTGCGCTTGCCCAACAAGACGGCCTGACTCGCTTCTTTCCTAGTCGAGCGCGAACTGTTCGCGCAGCGCCGCGCAGAAATCGGCTGTGCCGCTGAGCGACAGGGTGACGGTGTCGAAGCGCGGGTTGTCTTCGCGCGTCTGCTGCAGGTCGTAGTCCCACGTCGCACCTTCTTCGAGCGCGCCGCGCGCATCGGGGAACGTGGCTTCGGCCCAGGCCAGCACTTGCGTGATCTCGGCCTGTACCTCGGGCGTCTTGTCGGGCGTGGTCGATGCCATCGCATCGAAGGTGCCGTGGCCTTCGGTGTCTTCGCTGTAGTCGAAATCGAGGTAGCGCAGTTCGGTCGTCATGCGGTTGCCAATGCCTTTGCAGCCGCCAGCCCGCTGAGGACTGCGCCTTCGAGCGTGGCCGGGTAGGGGCCTTTGATGTAGTCGCCGCAGGCCTGCAGGCCGGGGGCGATGGCCGACGCGGGTCTTGAAAGCGCGGGCGTGCATGCGAAGGTGGCGCGCTTCTCGACCACGGTCTGCACGAGCTGCAGGTTCGTCTGGCCCAGTTGCACAGCCGCCTGGGCGATCACCTGTTCTTCCAGCACCTCGCGCGAGCTTTCATTGGCGCTCACGACCATTGCGAGCACGCCTTGCAGGCCGCTGAGCTGGCCGCGGTCGAACGCGAACTGCGCTGGTGCCGTGGCCGGGTCGCTGCGCAGCGCGAGCATCGGTTCCGCGAGCGGCGAGGCGCCGCGCACGTAGATGGTGGCGATGGCTTCGAAGCGCAGGGCCTCGGTGGTTTCGCACCAGGCATCCGCTTGCAGGCCGGATGCGCGAACCAGTCGGGCCGCGTCCCACGGCGCGCAGGCCAGCACGACCTGATCGAAGACTTCATCGTCGACGCGCCATTGCCCGCCGCTGGGCGCGATGGCGCGCACGCGGGTGCCGATGCGCGTCACGGCACCGTGCTGCGCCAGCCATCGGATTGCCGCGTCAGGAAGCAGCGCGCCCAGATCGGCACAAGGCAGCAGAAGGTCGGCACCGCCGCTGCCGCTGAAGAGGGCGTCTTTGAGCACGCGTAGGAACACTTCACCGCTCGACCGCGCAACGGGCGTGTTGAGGGCCGAGACGCATAGCGGCTCGATCAGCTCCTGCATCACGCGCGGCGTGAGGCCGGTGCACAGATCGGCGACGGTGGTGCTTGCGGCGCAGCGAAAGCCCGCAAGCCGCCAACCGATCGCCGTGCGCAGCAGCGAAGACTTGTCACGCCACGTCCAGCCGCGCGCCGTGAAGATTCCGGCCAGCAGATCGAGCGGTGCGGGCAGCCGCGGAAGCTTGAGCCCGCCGCCATCGGCAAAGCGAAGCGAAAGCGGCAGGCGCAGCAGCGCGTTGTCGACATCGACGCCGATGTCGCGCATGAGCTGCAGCGTGGCGGTGTACGCGCCGATCAGGATGTGCTGCCCGTTGTCGAGCGCCAGCCCGTGCATGTTGTCGACCCGCCGCGCGCGGCCGCCCGGCATGTGCGCCGCTTCGAACAGCGTGACGGCATGGCCGAGGCGCGTGGCCTCGACCGCGCAGGCAAGGCCGGCCCAGCCGGCGCCGATGACAGCCGTCGTCTTCAAGACTAGATGCGCCCCAGCGCCTGAACCTTCCAGGCCAGCCAGAACTTGCGCACCGGCGTCAGGCTCACCCGCTGGTTCAGCACCTGGAAGTTGTCGCGCTCGATCTCGCGCAGCAGCGTGCGATAGATGCTGGCCATCATCAGGCCCGGCTTCTGCGTGCGCCGGTCGGCCAGTGGGAGCAGGGCGAGCGCTTCGTCATACGCCACGTGGGCGCGCGCGGCCTGGAACTTCATCAGCGTGACGAAGCGGTCGGAGTGCACGCGGTTCAGGACTTCGTGCGCCTTCACGTCGAACTTCTGCAGCTCGTTCACCGGCAGGTAGATGCGCCCGCGCAAGGCGTCTTCGCCGACGTCGCGCAGGATGTTGGTGAGCTGCAGCGCCAAGCCCAGCTTGTGGGCGTAGGTGGTGGTTTTCGGGTCGGTCTGGCCAAAGATGCGCGCCGCGACTTCGCCGACCACGCCGGCCACCAGGTGGCAGTAGCGCGCGAGGCCGGGAAAGTCGAGGTAGCGGGTCTGGTCCAGGTCCATCTGGCAGCCGTCGATCACCTCGTGGAGTTGGCGCGCCTCGATGCCGTAGGCCGCGGTGTGCGGCATCAGCGCCTGCATGACCGGATGGCGCGGCGTGCCCGCGAACGACTGGGCTACCTCGGTGCGCCACCAGGCGAGCTTGGTGGCGGCCACGCCGGGGTCGCTGACCTCGTCTACCACGTCGTCGACCTCGCGGCAGAAGGCATAGAAGGCCGTGATCGCGGCGCGGCGCGGCTTGGGAAGGAACAGGAAGGCGTAATAGAAACTGCTGCCCGAGGCGGCGGCCTTGTCTTGCACGTATTGCTCGGGATTCATCGGGGAGGCACTGCTTTCATGGGCCGTGATTGTCTCCGCATCTGCATGGCCTTCCAGAGCAGCACGGGCGCGTCGGTCTTGCCGATGGTGGGGCGCTGCGAGAAGGTGTCGAAGCCCAGGTCCTCGATCTTGTCGAGGATGCGCAGGCCGCCCTGCACGACGAGGCGCAGCTCCCAGCCGGCGCGGCCGGGCAGGCGGTGCACGAGAGGGGCGCCTTCGTGCATGAGCTCGCGCGCCCAGTGCGACACCACTGCTATCAGATTGATAGCTTCCTGCGGAGGCGGGGCGTTCGAGAGAGGCGCAAAAACCTTGAAGTTCTCGCGCGTCATCTTGCGGCGGGCACAGTCGGTCAGCGGAAAGTAGAAGCGGTCGCGCGGCAGGTCGACGCTCGGGTCCTGCCAGAAGTTGATGAGCTGCAGCGCGGTGCAGATGGCGTCGCTCTGCGCCAATGCCTCGGTGTCGTGCACGCCGTAGAGATGCAGCAGCAGCCGGCCGACGGGGTTGGCGGAGCGGCGGCAGTAGTCGAGCAGTTCGGCGCGGTCGGCGTAGGTGCCGCGGTCGCGGGTCTTCTCGATGTCCTGCATGAAGGCGCTCAGCAGGTCGGCGAGCAGGTCTTCGGGCAGGCCGTACTTGGCGATGCTGTGGGCCAGCGGGCCGAACACATGCGGCCAGCGCGATGACGGGAGCACTTCGTCCCGAGCGGCGGCGGAGAGTTCTTCGCGGTAGGCGTGCAGCTCGGCCAGGCGCTCGCCGGGCGAGGCGGTGCCTTCGTCGGCGATGTCGTCGGCGGTGCGCGCGAAGTGGTAGATCGCAGCGATCGGCGGGCGCAGATGTGGCGGGCACAGCCACGAGGCGACGGGGAAATTTTCGTAGTGCGCCGGCGGCGCAGCGAGGTGGGGAGTGGCGGACACGCCACGATTGTCAGCGACGATGCAAAGTCCCGGCACTATGCTCGCAGCGTCGCCACTTTGAACTCCCGCTTCATGAAAGCATCCGCTTCGGCTCCCGGGCCCCAGGTTTCAGCGTACGGCGAGGCGACGCATCCGAAGGGGCCGACGCTCATGATCGCGGCGCTGGGCGTTGTGTTCGGCGACATCGGCACCTCGCCGCTCTACGCCTTCAAGGAAACGATGAACCCCGAGCACGGCGTGCCGTTCTCGCCCGATTCGGTGCTGGGGCTGCTCTCGCTGATTTTCTGGGGGCTGATGTTCGTGGTCACGCTGAAGTACGTTGTGTTCGTGCTGCGCGCCGACCACGACGGCGAGGGCGGCATCCTGGCGCTGCAGGCGCTGGCGCGCAGCGCGGTTGCGGGGCCGAAGACCAGGCCGTGGGTGTGGAGCGTCATCGGCATGCTTGGCCTGGTGGGTGCGGCCATGTTCTACGGCGACAGCCTGATCACGCCGGCCATCTCGGTGCTGTCGGCGGTCGAAGGGCTGGAAGTGCAGGCACCGGTGCTGCAGCGCGCGGTGATCCCGATCACGGTGGTGATCCTGGTGGCGCTCTTCATGGTGCAGAAGAAGGGCACGGGCGTGGTCGGCAAGATCTTCGGGCCGGTCATGCTGCTGTGGTTCATCGTGCTGGCTGCAGCCGGCTTGTGGCAGGTGCTGCAGCAGCCCCAGGTGCTGGCGGCGCTGGACCCACGTCGCGCCCTCGGTTTTCTCGTCGAGCATCGGGCGCAGTCGCTGGCGGTGCTGGGCGCTGTGTTCCTGGCGTTCACGGGCGGCGAGGCGCTGTATGCCGACATGGGGCACTTCGGCGCCAAGCCGATCCGACTGGCGTGGATGTTCATCGCATTGCCGGGACTGGTGCTGAACTACTTCGGGCAGGGCGCGCTGGTGCTGGCGAACCCGGCCGCCATCGACAACCCGTTCTTCCGGCTCTTTCCCGCGTGGGGTGTGCTGCCGATGGTGGTGCTGGCAGCCATGGCGACGGTGATCGCTTCGCAGGCGGTGATCTCGGGCGCCTTCTCGCTCACGGCGCATGCCATGCGCATGGGCTACCTGCCGCGCATGCGGGTGATCCAGACCTCGGGCACGGCCATCGGGCAGATCTACGTGCCGGCCGTCAACTGGCTGCTGATGGTGGGCGTGCTTCTGCTGGTGCTGGGTTTCCGCAGTTCGGGCGCGCTGTCGGCCGCGTATGGCATCGCGGTGTCGATCACGATGGTGACGACCACGCTGCTGGCCGGCATCGTGGCCTGGGGGCTGTGGCGCTGGAACAAGGTGGCGGTGGTGATCGGCGTGACGGCCTTCGCGGTGGTCGACCTGACCTTCGTGATCGCCAACAGCCTGAAGGTGGCCGAGGGCGGCTGGCTCACGCTGGCGGTGGCGGCCGTGGTGATGGTGGTCTTCACCACCTGGGCCAAGGGCCGCCGGCTGGGGCTGGAGGCCGCCGCGGCCGAGAGCCTGCCGCTGCGGCCGTTCATCGAATCGCTGGCGCAGCACATGCCGCACCGGGTGAGCGGCACGGCTGTGTTCCTGAACCCCGATGCCACCGCAGTGCCCCATGCGCTGCTGCACAACCTCAAGCACAACCAGGTGCTGCATGAACAGGTGATCGTGCTGCGCGTGCTGCCCTGCGACACGCCGCGCGTCGATGCACGCATCCGCATCGAGGCCGAGCAGCTGATGGAGGGCATCTGGATGGTCACGGCGCGCCACGGCTTCATGGAGCGGCCCGACGTGCCCGAGTTCATCCGCATCCTGGCGTACCAGAAGACGCTGGCGATCGATTCGATGAAAACTTCGTACTTCGTCTCGCGCGCTTCGGTCGGCGAAGAAAATCTGCCGGGCCTGAACCCGGTCCGCAGGGTGCTGTTCGGCTGGCTGCAGCGCAATGCAGGGCGTGCGTCGGACTACTTCGAGCTGCCCGACAACCGGCTTGTGGAGATGGGTCAACGCACCTAGTGACCGGCGGGTCATTGACAGTAGTTCACGTTTACCCTAAATTACTAACCAGTGGGTCAGTAATGATCCGGTTCGTCCTTTCCAGGGTGTTTCATGACCGCCTCCGCCGTCCTCTCGTCACGTGTCCGCAGCGCCGCATGGCTGTTGCTTCCCGCCATCTTCCTGGCCGGCTGTTCGCCGAAACCCGCAGCCGAGGACCCCGTTCGCGCGGTCAAGTTCGTGACCGTGGGGGCGAGCGAATTCGATGCCCAGCCCGAGTTTTCCGCCGAGGTGCGCGCGCGTGTCGAATCGCGCCTGGGCTTCCGCGTGGCGGGCAAGATCACCAAACGCCAAGCCGAACTCGGCCAGCACGTGCAGGCCGGCCAGGTGCTGGCCCAGCTCGATCCGCAGGACTACCGCCTTGCCGCTGAAGCCGCGCGCGCCCAGCAGGCCGCGGCGCTGACCAACCGCGACCTGGCTGCCGCTGACCTCAAGCGCTACAGCGAACTGCGGGCGCAGAACTTCATCAGCGGCGCCGAGCTTGAGCGCCGCGAAACCACCTGGAAGGCCGCGCAGGCCCAGCTCGAACAGGCGCAGGCGCAACTCGCCTCGCAGGGCAACCAGGCCAACTACACGACGCTGGTGGCCGACGTGGCCGGCATCATCACCGCCATCGAGGCCGAGCCGGGCCAGGTGGTGCAAGCCGGCACGCCGGTCGTGCGCATTGCACAAGACGGCGCGCGCGATGTGGTGTTCGCGGTGCCCGAAGACCGTGCCACGCTGATCAAGGCCGGCTCGCCCGTCACGGTGCGTGGCTGGTCTGGCGGCAACGAATTGCAGGGCCAGGTGCGCGAAGTAGCGGCCAGTGCCGACGCGGTCACGCGCACGTACTCGGTCAAGGTCGCAATCGACGCGGCCACATCGCCGCCGCTCGGCGCCACGGTCTATGCGCGTCCGCAGGCGCTCGCCCATGGCGCCACCACGGTGATGAAACTGCCGACCAGCGCGCTGCGCCAGGAAGGCAAGGGCTCGGCCGTGTGGGTGCTCGACAAGTCGACCATGACGGTGCGTTCGCAGACCGTGCAGGTGGCCACGGCCGACGGCAATGAGGCCGTGATCGCCGGAGGCATCGCGCCCGGCATGATGGTCGTGGCCGCTGGCGTGCACGTGCTGTCGCCGGGCCAGAAGGTCACCATCTACCAGTCCAAGGAGGCGGCCGCGGCCGCCGCCAATGCCGGTGCGAAGGAGTCGGCGCAGCCCGTCGCGGCTGTCGCTGCGACGAACAAGGAGATCGCAGCGGGTGCCGGCAAATGAGCGACGGCACAGCGACTCCCACTGACAAGCCCGCCGGCTTCAACCTCTCCAAATGGGCGCTGGACCACGCGCCCCTCACGCGCTACCTGATGGTGGTGCTGATGGTGCTGGGCGCTTTCGCGTACTTCCAGCTGGGGCAGGACGAAGACCCGCCGTTCACCTTCCGTGCGATGGTGGTGCGCACCTACTGGCCCGGCGCCACCGCGCAGCAGGTGGCCGAGCAGGTCACCGACAAGCTCGAGCGCACGCTGCAGGAAGCACCGTACGCCGACAAGATCCGCAGCTACTCGAAGCCTGGCGAGTCACAGATCATCTTCAACATCAAGGACTCGTCGAAGTCCACCGAGGTTGCCAACGTCTGGTACACGGTGCGCAAGAAGATCGGCGACATGCGCGCCACCTTGCCCGCCGGCGTGCAGGGGCCGTTCTTCAATGACGACTTCGGCGATGTCTACGGCGTGATCTACGCGCTGGAAAGCGAAGGCTTCAGCTACGCCGAACTCAAGACGCTGGCCGACGACGTGCGCCAGCAACTGCTGCGCGTGAAAGACGTTGCCAAGGTCGACCAGTTCGGCGTGCAGGACGAGAAGGTCTACATCGAGATCTCGCAGAAGCGCCTGGCGCAACTGGGGCTCGACTTCAACGCGGTGCTGGCGCAGCTCGGTTCGCAGAACGCGATCGAGAGCGCGGGCACGATCCAGTCGCCGCAGGACGTGGTGCAGGTGCGCGTCGGGGGCCAGTTCACCAGTGTCGACCAGCTGCGCGAGATGCCCATTCGCGGCAGCTCGGGCAACCAGATCAAGCTCGGCGACATCGCGGACATTCACCGTGGCTACATCGATCCGCCGTCGGTCAAGATGCACCACCAGGGCAAGGAAGTGATTGGCCTGGGCGTGTCGATGGCCAAGGGCGGCGACATCATCGCGCTTGGCAAGGCACTGAAGGCCACCACCGCCACCATCGACCAGCGCCTGCCGGCCGGCGTGAAGCTGGCGCAGGTGCAAGACCAGCCGGTGTCGGTTGCGAGCTCGGTCAACGAATTCGTCGGCGTGCTGATCGAGGCCGTGGCCATCGTGCTGGCCGTGAGCATCATCTCGCTCGGCCTGCACAAGGGCGGGCGCTTCGGCTGGTACATCGACATGCGCCCGGGGCTGGTGGTGGCAATCACCATTCCGCTGGTGCTGGCCGTGACCTTCCTGGCGATGAACTACTTCGGCATCGGGCTGCACAAGATATCGCTGGGGTCGCTCATCATCGCGCTCGGCCTGCTGGTGGACGACGCGATCATCGCGGTCGAGATGATGGTGCGGAAGATGGAAGAGGGCTACGACAAGGTCCGCGCCGCCACCTTCGCCTACGACGTGACGGCCAAGCCGATGCTCACGGGCACGCTCATCACCGCGGCGGGTTTCCTGCCGATCGGCATCGCCAAGTCGGTGACGGGCGAGTACACCTTCGCGATCTTCGCGGTGACGGTGATCGCGCTGGTGCTGTCGTGGATCGTCTCGGTGTACTTCGTGCCGTACCTCGGCACGCTGCTGCTCAAGGTGAAGCCGCACGACCCTGATGCACCGCCGCATGAGCTGTTCGACACACCGTTCTACAACGTCTTCCGCCGCACGGTGAACTGGTGCGTGCAGCACCGCTGGATGACCATCGGCGCCACGATTCTGATTTTTGCGCTCGGTATCGTCGGCATGGGCAAGGTGCAGCAGCAGTTCTTCCCCGATTCGAGCCGGCCAGAGATCCTGGTCGACCTCTGGTTCCCAGAAGGCACCTCGTTCGCCGCCAATGAAGAAGTGGCCAAGCGCGTCGAGCAGCGCGTGATGCAGGAGGCCGGCGTGAAGACGGTCAGCACCTGGATCGGCTCCGGCGTGCCGCGCTTCTACCTGCCGCTGGACCAGGTTTTTCCGCAGACCAACGTGTCGCAGCTCATCGTGCTGGCCAAGGACCTGAAGGTGCGCGAGACGCTGCGCCTGAAGCTGCCGCAGCTGCTGGCGCAGGAATTCCCCGAGGTGCGCGGGCGCGTCAAGCTGCTGCCCAACGGACCGCCCGTGGCGTATCCGGTGCAGTTCCGCGTGATCGGCGTCGACCCGGCGCAGCTGCGCGGCCATGCCGATGAGGTGAAAGCCGTGCTGCGCGACAACGCCAACATGCGCGGCGTGAACGACAACTGGAACGAGTCGGTCAAGGTGATCCGCCTCGAAATCGACCAGGCCAAGGCGCGCGCGCTCGGCGTGACGAGCCAGGCCATCGCGCAGGCCTCGAAGACCATGTTCAGCGGCACCACCGTTGGCCAGTACCGCGAGAACGACCTGCTGATCGACATCGTGCTGCGCCAGGCGCCCGACGAGCGCCAGGCCATCTCGGACATCGGCAACGCCTACATCCCGACGACCTCGGGCCGTTCGATTCCGCTCACGCAGATCGCCAAGCCGGTGTTCACCTGGGAGCCGGGCGTGATGTGGCGCGAGAACCGCGACTACGCGATCACCGTGCAGGGCGACGTGGTCGAAGGCCTGCAGGGCGCGACCGTGACGGCCCAACTGCTGCCGAAGCTGCGCGAGCTCGAAGCAGGCTGGGTGGCGGCCGGGCAGGGCGGCTACCGCATCGAGGTGGCGGGCGCGGTGGAGGAGAGCAGCAAGGGCTCGGCCTCGATCGTGGCTGGCGTGCCGATCATGCTGTTCCTGGTGTTCACGCTGCTGATGCTGCAACTGCACAGCTTCAGCCGCTCGCTGCTGGTGTTCATCACCGGCCCGATGGGCATTGCCGGCGTGGCCGGTGCGCTGCTGGTGCTGAACCGGCCTTTCGGCTTCGTTGCGCTGCTGGGCGTGATCGCGCTGATGGGCATGATCCAGCGCAATGCGGTGATTCTGATCGACCAGATCGAGCTCGACCGCGCGGCGGGCGTGCCGGCGTGGGACGCGATTGTCGAGTCGGCGGTGCGGCGGCTGCGGCCGATCGTGCTGACGGCCGCGGCGGCGGTGCTGGCCATGATCCCGCTGTCGCGCAGCGTGTTCTGGGGGCCGATGGCGGTGGCCATCATGGGCGGCCTGATCGTCGCGACGGTGCTGACGCTGCTGGCCTTGCCGGCAATGTATGCAGCGGCATTTCGTGTGAAGCGGGAGCCGGATGAACCCAAGGGGTTGCCCGAGCCGAAAGCGGTCCCGATTAGCGTTTAAAATCGAAAGCTGACCGATTTCAAGCGGATGGTCTTTGGCCCATGGGCTTCCATGGTGCAAAGGGGCCGTCCGCTTTTGCATTCACCTGAAAGATTGGCACTGCGCGGGTGGCGAAATTGGTAGACGCACCAGGTTTAGGTCCTGACGTTCGCAAGAACGTGCCGGTTCGAGTCCGGCCCCGCGCACCAGCCCTGCTATGTAGCCCGTCTATCGAGCAGTGAAGAAGCCCCGTTTCGCAAGGAACGGGGCTTTTTCTTTTCTACCTTCTACCAATCGCTGCTGCTACTGCTGTCACTGCTTCCGCTGTCACTGTTGCTGTCGGAGCTGCTGCTACTGCTGCTCGAGTCGTCCCACGAGCTCGTGTCCTTGATGCCGAAGTCGTTGTCCACGAAGCTGCGATCGGGTTGCTGCCCGGGCTCCGGATCGGACGAGGGCCAGAGGCTGCGGCCCATGCTGGCGTTGCCGTGGCTGTCGCGGTGGTTGTTGAAGATGTTGATCGTGCTGCCCCGGTTGTCGTCGGAGCGGTCGTTTAGCAGGTGGCGCAGCACTTCACCGGCAACCACTGCGCCGACGCCTGCCACGGCCCCGGCCGCCAGCGCGCCGCCGATACCCGGTCCCAGGCTGGTTGTGGGAGCCGGGGCGGAGTAATCCCTGCCTTGGTCCGCGCTGCCATAGCCCATGGACGAGTCGCTGGTGGGCCGGGAGACCCGAGGCGCGCCCGCGGCGGCGGCAGGCACGTCGAACGTGGTGGCGCGCCTGCGCCGCTGGAAGACGAGGTAGGCGAGGATGAAAAGGGCCACGATGCCGATCGGTGTCCACGGGATCGGCCCGGATGACGACGCGGTGTCTGCTGTCTTCTCGGGCGAAGGAGCGGGTGCGGTGACCGGGCTGGGCACGGGCGGCGGTGGCTCGGCCTTGATCTCGACCGGCTTCTCGAGCTTGCGTTCGAGCTTGGCGACCGATTCGGCCTTCGCGAACTTGAGGCCCGGCGACAGTTCCTTTGCCTGGGACAGTTCGTCCCTGGCGTCGTCGAGCTTGCCGTTCATCGCGAGGAGCTCGGCGTGAACGTAGTGGGCCTTTGCGCTGTTGGGATGGTTCTTCAGCACCTTCGCGATCATCGCGTCGGCTTCCGCCATCCTGCCGCTATTCGCCGCTTCGTAGATCTGCTGGATGGTCGGCTCCTTCGCCGCTGGCGCGCCCGCTGTCTTGGCCAGCGCGGGCGAGGGCATGCCGAACGCGAGGACCAGGGTGAAGGCGAGGGCGGCGAACAGTCGCTGTAGGAGCATGGGCATTCCTGTGGGCAATGGCGGATCGCAGCCACTGTAAAGGCGATGGAGGCGAAATCTCCGCGTGCAGACCTCCGGCCTGGCCAAAAGGGGTGTCTCCAGCCGATTAGAATCGCGGGTTGCCCAGTTTTGCGCGCGGCACGCGTGTGCCTCCGCTTAAATCCCGCTAGCGCGTGTAAGTCCTTGATCTGTATTGATAAAAAGATGCAGGCCCCGCGCACCAGCCCCCTCACAAGGAAGACATCATGACCGTGAACGTTGAAACTCTCGAGAAGCTCGAACGCAAGATCACGCTGACCCTGCCGGTCGGCACCATCCAGTCCGAAGTCGATTCGCGCCTCAAGAAGCTCGCGCGCACCGTCAAGATGGACGGCTTCCGTCCCGGCAAGGTGCCGATGAACGTCGTGGCCCAGCGCTATGGCTACTCGGTGCACTACGAAGTCATGAACGACAAGGTCGGCGAAGCCTTCTCGCAGGCCGCCAACGAAGCCAAGCTGCGCGTTGCCGGCCAGCCCCGCATCACCGAAAAGGAAGACGCACCCGAAGGCGAACTGGCCTTCGACGCGGTCTTCGAAGTGTTCCCCGAAGTCAAGATCAACGACCTGTCCGGCGCCGAAGTCGAGAAGCTCTCGGCCGAAGTGGGCGACGACGCGATCGACAAGACGCTCGACATCCTGCGCAAGCAACGCCGTACTTTCGCCCAGCGCGCGCAAGACGCCGTTGCGCAAGACGACGACCGCGTGACCGTCGACTTCGAAGGCAAGATCGACGGCGAGCCCTTCCAGGGCGGCAAGGCCGAAGACTTCCAGTTCGTCGTTGGCGAAGGCCAGATGCTGAAGGAATTCGAAGACGCCGTGCGCGGCATGAAGGCCGGCGACAGCCGCACCTTCCCGCTGTCGTTCCCGGCGGACTACCACGGCAAGGACGTGGCCGGCAAGCAGGCCGACTTCATGGTCACCCTGAAGAAGATTGAAGCCTCGCACCTGCCCGAAGTCAACGAACAGCTCGCCAAGTCGCTCGGCATCGCCGAAGCCACGGTCGAAGGCCTGCGCGCCGACATCAAGCGCAACCTCGAGCGCGAAGTGAAGTTCCGCCTGCTGGCCCGCAACAAGAACGCCGTGATGGACGCCCTGGTGGCCAACGCCGAGCTCGACCTCCCGAACGCCAGCGTGCAGTCGGAAGTCAACCGCATGGTCGAAGGCGCCCGCGCCGAACTCAAGCAGCGCGGCATCAAGGACGCCGACAAGGCCCCGATCCCCGACGAAGTGTTCCGCCCGCAAGCCGAGCGCCGCGTGCGCTTGGGTCTGGTGGTGGCCGAACTGGTGCGTGCCAACAACCTGCAGGCCAAGCCCGAGCAGATCAAGGCCCACATCGACGAGCTGGCCGCCAGCTACGAAAAGCCGGCTGACGTGGTGCGCTGGTACTTCAGCGACAACAACCGCCTGGCCGAAGTCGAAGCCGTGGTCATCGAGAACAACGTGACCGATTTCGTTCTGGGCAAGGCTAAGGTCAACGAAAAGTCGGTGTCGTTCGACGAACTGATGGCGCAACAGCAAGGCTGATTTCCGCTGCCGCCCGCTACGCCAATGGGGCTTGTGCTTTGCGGCACGAGCCCCATTTCACTCAGGCGTACAGTTCAGAAACAGCGAACGATTCCATTTCTCGGAGAGCAAATTCATGAGCGCACAGGAAATCCAAGGCCTCGGCATGGTCCCGATGGTCATCGAGCAATCGGGCCGCGGCGAGCGGTCCTATGACATCTATTCGCGTCTCCTCAAGGAACGCATCATTTTCCTGGTGGGCGAGGTCAACGACCAGACGGCCAACCTCGTGGTGGCCCAGCTGCTGTTCCTCGAGAGCGAAAACCCGGACAAGGACATCTCGTTCTACATCAACTCCCCGGGCGGCAGCGTGAGCGCCGGCATGGCGATCTACGACACCATGCAGTTCATCAAGCCCGATGTGTCGACCATGTGCCTGGGCTTCGCGGCCAGCATGGGCGCCTTCCTGCTGGCGGCCGGCGAGAAGGGCAAGCGCTTCTCGCTGCCCAACTCGAAGATCATGATCCACCAGGTGCTGGGCGGCGCACGCGGCCAGGCGACCGACATCGAGATCCACGCGCGCGACATCCTGCGCACCAAGGACCAGATGAACCGCATCCTGGCCGAACGCACCGGCCAGCCGCTGGAAAAGGTCAAGGCCGACACCGAGCGCGACTATTTCCTCACGGCCGACGAGGCCAAGGAATACGGTCTGGTTGACCAGGTCGTCGCCAAGCGCGGTTAAAGCTGCGGGGCGCCGATGGCGCCAAATGGCAAAAAACGGCGTTTTCCACACGGGAAACGCCGTTTTTGTTTAGTTATCATTGTGCATACCCTGTCACGAGGCAAAAGTCCATGGCCGATAAAAAAGGCTCCTCCAGCGAAAAAACGCTTTACTGCTCGTTCTGCGGCAAGAGCCAGCACGAGGTCAAGAAGCTGATCGCGGGCCCTTCGGTCTTCATCTGCGACGAGTGCATCGACCTTTGCAACGAGATCATCCGCGACGAGCTCCCCGCGGGCGAAGAAGCGCGTGAAGCACGCAGCGATCTGCCGACGCCGCTGGAGATCAAGACCAACCTCGACAACTATGTGATCGGCCAGGAGCCGGCCAAGCGCATGCTGTCGGTGGCGGTCTACAACCACTACAAGCGCCTGCGCCACAAGGAAAAGGCCAAGGGCGACGACGTCGAGCTCAGCAAGAGCAACATCCTGCTGATCGGCCCCACGGGTTCGGGCAAGACGCTGCTGGCGCAAACGCTGGCGCGCATGCTCGACGTGCCTTTCGTGATGGCCGACGCCACCACGCTGACCGAAGCCGGCTACGTGGGCGAGGACGTCGAGAACATCATCCAGAAGCTGCTGCAGAGCTGCAACTACGAAGTCGAACGCGCCCAGCGCGGCATCGTCTACATCGACGAAATCGACAAGATCTCGCGCAAGTCCGACAACCCCTCGATTACGCGCGACGTGTCGGGCGAGGGCGTGCAGCAGGCCCTGCTGAAGCTCATTGAAGGCACGATGGCCAGCGTGCCGCCGCAAGGCGGGCGCAAGCACCCGAATCAAGACTTCCTGCAGATCGACACGACCAATATTCTGTTCATCTGCGGTGGCGCCTTTGCTGGCCTCGAGAAGGTCATCGAAAACCGCACCGAGGCCTCGGGCATTGGCTTCGGCGCCGCGGTCAAGAGCAAGGCCCAACGTAGCATCACCGAGGTGTTCCGCGAAGTCGAACCCGAAGACCTGATCAAGTTCGGCCTGATTCCCGAACTCGTGGGCCGCATGCCCGTGGTCGCGTCGCTCGCGGAACTCAGCGAGGATGCGCTGGTCCAGATCCTGACCGAGCCCAAGAATGCCGTGGTGAAGCAGTTCACCAAGCTGCTGCAAATGGAAGGGGTGGACCTCGAGATTCGCCCTGCGGCGCTCAAGGCGATCGCACGCAAGGCCCTGGCCCGCAAGACTGGTGCACGCGGTTTGCGCTCGATCCTTGAACAGTCGCTGATCGACACCATGTTCGAATTGCCGAACGCGACCAATGTCGACAAGGTGGTGGTCGAGGAATCGACCATCGACGAAAACAAGCCCCCGCTGCTCGTGTACCGCGAAGCGGCGAAAAAGGCCTAAAGCCAAAGACGCGAAGGATCTGCATGTCTGGCCACACCCCTCTGCCTCCCGAAGCACTCGACCTGCCGCTGCTGCCGCTGCGCGACGTTGTGGTGTTTCCCCACATGGTGATCCCGCTCTTCGTGGGTCGCCCCAAGAGCATCAAGGCGCTCGAGCTGGCCATGGAGGCGGAGCGCCGCATCATGCTGGTGGCCCAGAAGGCCGCTGCCAAGGACGAGCCCTCGGTCGAGGACATGTTCGAGGTCGGCTGCGTCTCGACCATCCTGCAGATGCTCAAGCTGCCCGACGGCACGGTGAAGGTGCTGGTCGAAGGCCAGCAGCGCGCACGCGTGAACCGCATCGACGACGGCGAGACGCACTTCTCGGCCAACGTGACGCCCGTCGAGGCGCCCGAGGGCGGCGAGAAGGGCACCGAGGTCGAGGCGCTGCGCCGCGCGGTAATGCAGCAGTTCGACCAGTACGTCAAGCTGAACAAGAAGATTCCGCCCGAGATCCTGACCTCGATCTCTAGCATCGACGATCCGGGCCGCCTGGCGGACACCATCGCCGCGCACCTGCCACTCAAGCTCGACAACAAGCAGGCCGTGCTCGACCTCGACGACGTCAAGGCGCGCCTGGAGAATCTGTTCGGCCAGCTCGAGCGCGAAGTCGACATCCTCAACGTCGACAAGAAGATCCGTGGTCGCGTGAAGCGCCAGATGGAGAAGAACCAGCGCGACTTCTACCTCAACGAGCAGGTCAAGGCCATCCAGAAGGAGCTCGGCGAAGGCGAAGAGGGCGCGGACATCGAGGAGATCGAGAAGAAGATCAAGCTCGCGAAGATGTCTAAGGAAGGCCTGAAGAAGGCCGAGGGCGAGCTCAAGAAGCTCAAACTGATGTCGCCCATGTCGGCCGAAGCCACCGTGGTGCGCAACTACATCGACGTGCTGATCGGCCTGCCCTGGAGCAAGAAGACCAAGATCAAGCACGACCTGGCCAATGCCGAGGCCGTGCTCAATGCCGACCACTACGGCCTCGAGAAGGTCAAGGATCGCATCCTCGAATATCTCGCGGTGCAGCAACGCGTTGACAAGGTCAAGGCGCCGATCCTGTGCCTCGTGGGCCCCCCGGGCGTGGGCAAGACCTCGCTGGGGCAGTCGATCGCCAAGGCGACCGGCCGCAAGTACACCCGCATGGCGCTGGGCGGCATGCGCGACGAAGCCGAAATTCGCGGCCATCGCCGCACCTACATCGGCGCACTGCCGGGCAAGGTGCTGCAGGGTCTGAGCAAGATCGGCACGCGCAACCCGCTGTTCCTGCTCGACGAAATCGACAAGCTGGGCACGGACTTCCGCGGCGATCCGTCGAGCGCGCTGCTCGAAGTGCTCGACCCCGAGCAGAACCACACCTTCGGCGACCACTATGTGGAAGTCGACTTCGACCTGAGCGACGTCATGTTCGTCGCAACCTCGAACTCGATGAACATTCCGCCGGCGCTGCTGGACCGCATGGAAGTCATCCGCCTCTCGGGTTACACCGAGGACGAGAAGACGCACATCGCGATCAAGTATCTGCTGCCGAAACAGTTGAAGAACAACGGCGTCAAGGAAGAAGAACTCCTCGTCACCGAAGAGGCCGTGCGCGACATCGTGCGCTACTACACGCGTGAAGCGGGTGTGCGTTCGCTGGAGCGCGAACTGTCCAAGATCTGCCGCAAGGTGGTGAAGGGCCTGCTGCTGAAGCAGTTCACGCCCAAGGTCACGGTCGATGGCACGAACCTCAACGAGTTCCTTGGCGTGCGCAAGTACAGCTTCGGCCTCGCCGAGAAGCAGAACCAGGTCGGCCAAGTGGTCGGCCTCGCTTGGACCGAAGTTGGCGGCGACCTGCTGACGATCGAAGCCGTCACCATGCCCGGCAAGGGCGTGATCAGCCGCACCGGTTCGCTGGGCGACGTGATGAAGGAATCGGTCGAGGCCGCGCGCACCGTGGTGCGCAGCCGCTCGCGCCGCCTGGGCATCAAGGACGAGGCGTTCGAGAAGCGCGACATCCACATTCACGTGCCCGATGGCGCCACGCCGAAGGACGGCCCGAGCGCGGGCGCGGCGATGACGACGGCCTTCGTGTCGGCGCTCACGGGCATCCCAGTGCGCAGCGACGTCGCGATGACTGGCGAAATCACGCTGCGTGGCGAAGTCACTGCCATCGGCGGCCTGAAGGAAAAGCTGCTGGCCGCGCTGCGCGGCGGCATCAAGACCGTGCTGATTCCGGAAGAGAACGCCAAGGACCTGCAGGAGATTCCCGAGAACGTGAAGAACGGCCTCGAGATCGTGCCTGTGAAGTGGATCGACAAAGTGCTCGAGATCGCTCTCGAGAAAATGCCCGAGCCGCTGTCCGATGAAGAAGTGGCTGCATCCGCAGCTGCCGTGGCCGAATTGGCCAAGCAGCGCGCGGGAGCGCCGGCTTCGGAAGGTTCGGTCAAGCACTGACCGGTTGATCGCAAAACTTGTGGAGCCTCGAAAAACTGGTATATAATTCGAGGCTCGAAACGCGGGAATAGCTCAGTTGGTAGAGCGCAACCTTGCCAAGGTTGAGGTCGAGAGTTCGAGACTCTTTTCCCGCTCCAGTTTTGAAAAAGGGAAGCAACAGCTTCCCTTTTTTTCGCTAGTTCGATTTCGTATTTCTGCGTGGCGCGATAGCAAAGCGGTTATGCAACGGATTGCAAATCCGTCTAGCCCGGTTCGACTCCGGGTCGCGCCTCCACTCTCTCGGTTCAACCAGATTCGACTCCGACTACCAAGCCCCGCCAACCCACGTTGCCGGGGCTTGTTTTGTTTGGGTTATCGTCGATGTTCAACCTGACGCCCGGATGGTGAAATTGGTAGACACATCGGACTTAAAATCCGCCGCTTCCTTAATCGGGGCATACGGGTTCGACCCCCGTTCCGGGTACCAAACTTACAAGGGAGCATTCGATGCCTCGCTACAACGCTCCATTTGAGATCCATGTGCACGGCGACGTGCCGCTGCGTTCGGACGTCACCTTCGACCAGATCCAGGAAGCGCTCAAGCCGCTCTGGAAGTACGCCGGTGCCAAGTCGCTGGCCGACGGTGCCACGAGCACCTACGAAGAAGAGCCCGGCATCCGCTTCGAGCAGAAGGACCACACGCTGCAGATGTGCTGGACCGTCCCCGGCGACGAAGATTTCCGCCAGGCGCTCGACGAGATGTGCATGGGCCTGAACGAGCTGTCTGATCGCGGCGCGGCCATTGAGGTCACCTTCTACGACACCGACTTCGACGAGGAAGAGGGCGACCCCGAAGAAGAATCACGCGACGACTTCCTGATGCTGTTCGTCGGCCCGAACCCGGCCGCGATCATGCAGGTGCAGCGCGACCTGCTGGTGGAAGACGTTGTCAACCTCATGGAACGTCACTTCGACGGCGCCGAGCTGGGTGGCGTGGTCTCCGAGATCGACCGCCTCTTCAGCGATCGTTTCGACGCGCTGGTGAACTCGCTCGAAATCGGCAAGCGCCCGCGCGGCACCGGTGGTCCGGGCAGCGGGGGCAGCGGTGGTGGCCATGGCGGCGGTCGCCGTCCGCGTCACCTGCACTAAGCAACCCCACGCCCCGGTCCAAGGCCGCATGGCCCTGTTTCCCGCCTCCGCGCTGCGTCCGGGTGTTCGCAAGCGCGAGGTCTTCGGCTGGGCGATGTACGACTTCGCCAACTCGGGCTACACCACGGTCGTCATCACCGCGGTGTTCGCTGCTTACTTCGTGGGTGGCATTGCTAAGGGTGCGCCGTGGGCCGCCTTTGCGTGGACGGCGGCGCTCAGCACCTCCTATGCGATCGTGATGCTCACCATGCCCGCCATCGGCGCCTGGGCCGATTTGCGTGCGGCCAAGAAGCGGGTGCTGGTCTTCGCGACTGTCGGCTGCGTCTTCGCGACAGCGGCGCTTGCCATCACACCGGGTTTTTCGGGCGCGTCCGGCGTCGCGCTGGCGATGGCGCTGGTGATCGTCTCCAACGCCTTCTATTCCTATGGCGAGTCCCTCACGGGTGCCTTCCTGCCCGAACTTGCCACGGCCGAGGGCATGGGCAAGGTCAGCGGGTGGGGCTGGGCTTTCGGCTATGTCGGCGGCATGCTGGCGCTGGGCATCTGCCTGGCCTATGTGCTGTGGTCGCAATCGAAGGGCTTGCCAGCGGCGCATTTCGTGCCGGTGACGATGCTGATCACGGCAGTCATCTACGGTGGAGCCGCTTGCGTCACTTTCATGTTGCTGCCCGAGCGCGCAAAGCCCCAGGCGGCCCGCGCGGAGCAGGGCGGTGCATGGCAGCAGCTCCGTGCCACATACCGGCAGGCCCGGGCCTATCGCGACTTCATGTGGCTGCTGGCGTGCACGGTCTGCTACCAGGGCGGCGTGGCCGTGGCCATCACGCTTGCGGCGATATATGCGGAGCAGGTGATCGGCTTCGTCGCGAGCGAGACCATGGTGCTGATCTTCGTGCTCAACATCGCGGCGGCGCTGGGTGCCTTCAGCTTCGGCTACGTCCAGGACCGCATCGGCCACAAGATCTCGCTGGCCGGCACGCTGGTCGCGTGGATCGCGGTCTGCGTGATCGCCGCGCTGGTGACGACCAAGGGCGGCTTCTGGTGGGCCGCCGCCATCGCCGGGCTGTCCATGGGATCGAGCCAGTCAGCCGGCCGTGCCATGACGGGCTATCTGGCACCGCCGCAGCAACTCGCAGAGTTCTTCGGGCTCTGGACCTTCGCGACACGGCTGGCGAGCATCATCGGTCCGCTGAGCTTCGGCGCCATCACGTGGATGACCGGCGGCAACCAGCGCATCGCGATCCTCTCGACTGCGGTGCTGTTCGTGGCGGGGCTGTTGCTGCTGCTGCCGATCAATATGCAGCGCGGCCGGGAGGCCGCGCTACGCAGTTAGAACAGGCTGTTGTTCGTCAGAGGCCAGCCAGTGCCGCTCTGGGACTTCCAGTTGGCAGTGTTCTTTACGCTCGCGGCAAAGTTCGCGATGTCGGTCGACGTCGGCGATGCTGGCAGCATCGGGCCGTTGTAGAGCACGTCGAACTTGTCCACGAAGCTGATCGCGGCGCCCGCGGCCGTCAAGCTGCTGGGAATGGCGTCCGAGTTGGGCACCGGTCCCAGCGTAATGCTGGCCAGGTAGGTTCCCACGCCGCTGATCGTGCCGGCAGTGCCGGTGCCCAGGCCGGCGATGGTGCCGCCGACGAAGGCGTAGATCGTTTCGTAGCTGGCACTGATGCCGCCTCCCGCGCCTTGCACGGTGCCGATGTTGGCGATCGGATTCGTGTTCTTCACATCCGGCTGGATGGTCACGATGGTGCCCGCCGGCAGGTTGCGGTCGGCAGTCCAGACGAAGGCACTCTCGTTGGTGATGCCGTTGAAGTCGGAGGCGGTGCGGTCGCGGTCGGTGAACACGATGTTCGTGCCCGTGTCCATCGGCTTGAGCAGCACGAAGGCGAATGCATCGGTCTTGTCGGCGTTCGCGCCTACGAAGAGGATATCGCCGGCGGCCAGCGCGGGTGGTGCACTGGTGGTGAAACTCAGCGTGGTCGCGTCGGCGATGCCTGCGTAGGCGTTGCCCTTGGCATCGGTGATCGCGTTGGCATCCACTGTCACGTAGTGGCCGGTCGACGATGCCAGCGGCTGGCTGGGCGTCAGCGTGATCGTATTGAATGCGCGCTGCACGCTCGTGGCCAGGCTGCTGGCCGAGAAGCTCTCGACCACCGTACCGTCGGCCTTGTGCAGCACGATGTTGCCGGCGCCCAGGCGCACACCTTCGTTGAAGCTCAGAGTGATCTTCGCGTTCGCTCCGACGCTGCCGTCCGTGGCCTTGGGCGAGGCGTTGCGCAGCACCGGACCGGTGGTGTCGATCCAGGGCTGGCCCAGGCGCACAACGAAGCCGTCGAACTTCTGGTCGGCCGGCGGCAGGTCCTTTGAGGCGTCTGTCTGGCCGGGCCAGACGGTGTCGCCGTTGTCCAGCAGCAGTTGCACCTGGGTGCCTGCGGTCACCGGGCCGGGCACTTCGACTGTCGATTCGAAGCTGCCGCCCGTGTCCTTGCGCAGCTTGTCGAGGTCGTTCGACAGCTCGACTGGCGCGCTGCCCGGATTGCCGTTCCATGCAAAGAGTGCGAAGCTGCGGTCGACGTCCGTGCTGGCGGCGCCCGCAGGGCCGGCGACGATCAGGTAGTTACCGTCAGTGCCCTTGTCGATCGAGCGAATGCCGCGGCCCCCGAGCTCCAGTTCGATGGGTGCGCCGAATGTGGCCTGCGTGGCCGTGCCCGCGACCAGCGCGGCGTAGTTCTGCACCGGCACGATGAGCGCCTTGGCGCGCGTCGAAGTGCCGGTCTGGGGCGCGCGGAAGCCGAGCCACAAGGCGCTGTCGCCCGGTGCGCTGGTCATGCCCTCGATCGAGAAGCCGTCGACCCGCTCGGGCACGATGCCGGCCCCGGCCGATGCGGCGAAGCCGAGGTAGTTGGCGCCCAGGCCGTGGCCGTTGGAGACATCCCAGGCCACGAGCTGGGCTTCGAGCGCCGAGAACTGGCCGACATAGGTGAAGGTGGTGGTGGCACCCGTGCCCGTGACTTTCACTGCGAACAGGTGCGAACGGTCGGGCGCGTCGCTGCCGTCTTTCTTGTTGCTGTTGGAGCCGGTGAGGTACAGCGTGTCTCCGATGCGCGTGCCGGCTTCGAGGTCGAGTTCCTTGCCGAGCTTCGGCCCTTCGAGTTCGTAACTCCATTCCTTTACCGCGGCCCCGCCGGCGCGCGGATAGGCGCGCAGCACGTTGGCCTCGTCGTCGGCCACAAGCATGAAGCCGTCGGGCAGGGCGAAGGCGGTTGATGCATCCGACGAGCCCTCTGTCGTGCCTGTGTTGGGCGTGAACTGGGCTTTGGAAACGAGCTGGTCCGGCTCGGAGGCCGGCGGCTGAGTCGCCGGTGGCGCAACTGTCGTTGGCGGCGTGGTCGGAAAGAAGCTGCCGCCTCCGTCACTACCGCCGCCGCATGCGGCCAGCAGCACGGACAGGGCACTGGCGAGCAGCATGGGCTTGAAGGGAATGCGGGGGGGAGTGACGAGAGAGTTCATGGTGCGCGATTGTTGTTTTGGACAAACCGCGCATGCTGTTACTTTCGTGTGACGGCACCGTGAAAAACGGCGCCAATTCAGCTGCCCGTCAGGGCGTCTGTTGCTGCAGCGATTTCGGCACTTTGAACCGCTCGCCGTCATAGCGCAGCGTGACGGTGTTGAATTTCGCGGGCAGCGCTTTTTCCACGCAGCCCTGGTCCTCCTGCTCCTGCGCGCGGCTCTGCAGCAGCGTGCGGGACAGCTGCAGATCGGCAAAGCCGTTGCTGCTGGCCTTGCCGACCGACAGCATGGTGCGCAGCTTCTCGAAGTGGCCTGTACAGGTGGAGTCCCATCCGCCGTGGTCGTGATCGAGCTCGATCTCCTGCAGCACCTGGCGCAATTGCTTGCCGTGGTGCACATAGAGCCGCACGGTCTCGCTGGCCAGCGGGCTGCCGGGCGCGTTGCTGCCACGGTAGCGCACGCGCAGGCCGAAGGCGCGGGCCTCGGGCGACAGCACGTAGCGCGAGGTGTCGATGCGGATGTCCTGGATCGACGTGGTGGCGTCTTCGTCGAGTGCTTCGGGCTGCACGAGGCGGCCGATGACGGTGTCGCGATCGGTGTTGCCGTTGTCGGGGCGCTGGATCAGCAGGATCTCCAGGTCGAAGACCTTGGCGCCCCGGTCGGTGGTTTCGCGCGGCATCGGCAGCACGACGATGCTGCGTCCTGGAAAGGCCGGCCACACCTTGCAGGCCGCGAGCCGCTCGTCGAGCGGGCGGTTGGGATGCAGTTTGGCGTGCATGCGCTCGGCCAGTCCGCTCTCGCAGGCCGCGTGGCTCAGGCCGGCGGCCGAGAGGCACAGGAGGAGGGCGGCGTGGCGCAGGAGACGCATGACTTGGATCAGGTCGTGGCTGCGGTAGAGAGTCCGAGCCATCGCGCGGCTGCGGCTTCGAGCACAGCGACGTCGCCGCTGCTCTGCAGCAGCAGGCCACCGCTGCCGCTGTCCGCGAGTTGGCCCGCCGATGCCAGCAGGCGCCGCGTCTGCTGTGCGACCGGCACGCCTGTGTCGATAAAGCGCAGCGTGGCCGGCGCGTGCCGGCGCAACTCGTCTTTCACGAGCGGGTAGTGAGTGCAGCCGAGCACCACCGTGTCGACTTCACTCGGTGCATCGCCGAAGGGACCGGCCTCTGTCATGTAGCGCTCGCACAGCGCAGCGATGCCCGCCGAGTCGAAGCCTTCGATGGCCTTCACGAGCCCGTCGCAGGGCACAGGCCGTACATCGGCAGATCCGGCGAACGAGGCGCGCAGCGTGGCGTACTTGGCGCTGGCCAGCGTGCCGCGCGTAGCCATCACCGAGATGCGCCCCGTGCGGCTCGCAGCCACGGCGGGCTTGAGGCCAGGTTCCAGCCCGACGATCGGCAGGTCGGGATTCTCGGCGCGCATCAGGTGGATGGCGGCGGTGGTAGCCGTGTTGCACGCGACGACGAGCGCCTTGATGCCGTGCTCGCGCCGCAGGTGTTCGACCACCGTGCGCGAGCGCTCGATCACATAGGCGTCTCCGCGTTCGCCGTACGGCGCATAGGCCGTGTCGGCGAAGTACACGAAGCGTTCGTGCGGCAGCTCGGCCCGCAGCGCGGCCAGCACGCTGAGCCCGCCGACGCCGCTGTCGAAGACGCCTACTGGAAGCACTAGAAAACCTCCGTGCTGCGCACTGCGGTGCGAGCGCCTTCGGGCGGCCGGGCGGCGCTCAAGCTTCTTCCATCATGATGGTCTTGAACTCGCCGCTGGCGATGCGCTTCTGCCATTCGGCCGGGCCGGTGATGTGCGCGCTGGTGCCGCCGGCATCGACCGCCACCGTCACGGGCATGTCGACCACGTCGAATTCATAGATCGCTTCCATGCCCAGGTCTTCGAAGCCCACCACCTTGGCGGTCTTGATGGCCTTGCTCACGAGGTAGGCGGCGCCGCCAACGGCCATGAGGTAGGCGCTCTTGTGCTTCTTGATGGCCTCGATGGCGACGGGGCCGCGCTCGGCCTTGCCGATCATCGCGATCAGGCCGGTCTGCGCCAGCATCATCTCGGTGAAGCCGTCCATGCGCGTGGCGGTGGTCGGGCCGGCGGGGCCCACGGCTTCGTCGCCGACCGGATCGACCGGGCCGACGTAGTAGATGACGCGGTTGGTGAAATCGACCGGCAGCTTCTCGCCCTTGGCCAGCATATCCTGGATGCGCTTGTGCGCGGCGTCGCGGCCGGTGAGCATCTTGCCGTTGAGCAGCAGCGTGTCGCCGGGCTTCCAGCTTGCCACTTCGGCGGGCGTGAGCTTGTCGAGGTCGACGCGCTTGCTCTTCTTTTCATCAGGGGCCCAGTTCACGTCGGGCCACAGGTCGAGCGACGGCGGGTCGAGGTAGACCGGTCCGCTGCCGTCCATCGTGAAGTGCGCGTGGCGCGTGGCCGCGCAGTTGGGGATCATGGCCACGGGCTTGCTTGCCGCGTGCGTCGGGTACATCTGGATCTTGACGTCGAGCACGGTGGCCAGGCCTCCCAGGCCCTGTGCACCGATGCCCAGCGCGTTGACCTTCTCGTACAGCTCGATGCGCAGCGCCTCGACCTTGCTCAGCTCCGCGCCCGACTTCTTCTTGGCCTGCAGCTCGTGCATGTCGAGGTCGTCCATCAGGCTTTCCTTGGCCATCAGCGCGGCCTTCTCGGCCGTGCCGCCGATGCCGATGCCCAGCATGCCCGGCGGGCACCAGCCGGCGCCCATGGTGGGCACCGTCTTGAGCACCCAGTCGACCACGCTGTCGCCAGGGTTCAGCATGACCAGCTTGCTCTTGTTCTCGCTGCCGCCGCCCTTGGCCGCGACCGTCACTTCGACGGTGTTGCCGGGGACGATCTCGGTGAAGATCACCGCGGGCGTGTTGTCCTTGGTGTTCTTGCGGTCGAACTGCGGATCGGCCACGACCGAGGCGCGCAGCGTGTTGTCGGGGTGGTTGTAGCCGCGGCGCACGCCTTCGTTGATGGCGTCGTCGAGGCTGCCGGTGAAGCCGCCCCAGCGCACGTCCATGCCCACCTTGAGGAACACGTTGACGATGCCGGTGTCCTGGCAGATCGGGCGATGGCCCGTGGCGCTCATCTTGCTGTTGGTCAGGATCTGCGCAATGGCATCCTTGGCCGCGGGGCTCTGCTCGCGCTCATAGGCGCGGGCCAGGTGGGCGATGTAGTCGGCGGGGTGGTAGTAGCTGATGTACTGCAGCGCGGCGCTGATCGATTCGATCAGGTCGGCCTGCTGGATCGTGGTCGTCATGGTGGGGGGAGTTTTTTGGGAGTGTGAAACGCCCCCCGATTATCTCAGCCGACGCGCCTATCGCGCTGCGGCTCGGGCTTGCTCTATCCAGCCGTCGAACAGCGGGCGGTGCACCCGGATCCATCCGTCGGTGTGCCGCTCAACGTCCTGCTGCGTGTTGGCGCCTTGGCTCATGCGCAGGTTCTGCGCGTTGATGTCGCCGATCGGCAGCTTCATCACCTCGAAGAGCTTGGCCGCGGCCGGGTTCTTCTCGGCGAAGGCCCGGTTGGCGACGATCTGCTCCTGGTTGGCCTGGAAGCCGTAGTTCTTGCCGTTGGGCAACTGGGTATCGACGTTGCCGCCCTGCGAGGACGAGAAGGGCACCTGCAGCCACACCACGTCCGCCCCCGGGCGCAGCACGGCGCTCACCCAGTAGGGCGTCCACGTGTAGTACAGCACCGGCTTGTCTTGTTTGAAGCGGGCAATGGTGTCGGCCATCAGCGCGGCGTAGCTGCCCTGTTTGTGCGTGACGGTGTCGCGCAGTTGGTAGGCCGTGAGGTGGTTCTCGATGGCCAGCTCGCAGCCCCAGCCAGGGTTGCAGCCCGTGAGGTCGGCCTTGCCGTCTCCATCTGCGTCGAACAGCTTCGCGACGGCCGGGTCCTTCAGCTGCGCGATGTTCGTGATGCCGTACTGCTCGGCCGTCTTGCGGTCGATCAGGTAGCCCTGCACGGCGCCGTCCGAGTACACGCCCTTGCGCCACAGTTTGGCGTCGCCGCCGCTGTTCTTGTAGAAGTCGGCGTGCAGCAGGCTCCAGTGGTTGGCCATGAAGGTGGCGTCACCGTTGGCAATGGCCAAGTGCTCGGTGGCGGGCTCCAGGTCTTTCATGGGCTCGACGGTGTAGCCGAGCTTTTCGAGTGCGCGCATCACGAGCAGTGTCTGGAAGGCTTCTTCTGCGAGCGAGCTTTTCAGCGGCTGCACGGTGATGCCCTTGCCGGGCAGGTCGTTGGCAGCCTGGGCGGCCATGCCCGAGGCCACGAAGGCGAGGGCCAGCAGGCCGCGTGCGATGAAACTGGTCTTCTTCATGCGTTGTGTTCCTCCGTGCGGCTTATTGCGCTTGCGTGGACAGAGCGGGAACCGGCTGGTTGCCCGGTTGCGAGGGCGTACCCACGAGGCGCTGCAGCACTCGCAGCGCGAAGCCCACCGGCCCGGTGTGCCACCAGCGGCGGCCAGCGCTGCGGCGCGACTTGCCCATGGCCTGCGTCAGCCGGTCCAGCGAGATCGCCAGCAGCACGATGCCCAGGCCGCCCACGGTCGCCAGGCCCATGTCGAGCCGGCCGATGCCGCGCAGCACCATCTGGCCCAGGCCGCCCACGGCGATCATCGATGCGATGACGACCATCGACAGCGACAGCATCAGCGCCTGGTTGATGCCCGCCATGATCGACGGCATGGCCAGCGGCAGCTGCACCTTCACCAGCATCTGCCAGGGCGAGGCGCCATAGGCGCGGGCGGCCTCGATCAGGTCGGGGCGCACTTGGCGCAGGCCGAGGTTGGTCAGGCGCACCAGCGGCGCCAGCGCGAAGATGATCGTCACGATCACGCCCGGCACATTGCCGATGCCGAACAGCATCACGACCGGCACGAGGTAAACAAAGGCCGGTGTGGTCTGCATCGCGTCGAGCACCGGCCGCATGATCCGCTGCGCCCGGTCGCTGCTCGCCAGCAGCACGCCCAGCGGCAGGCCGATGACCATGCAGAACACGAGTGAGGTCAGCACCAGCGACAGAGTCACCATCGCCTCGGGCCAGATGCCCAGCATGGCCACGAGCAGCAGCGCCACCGTGGTGCCGATGGCCAGCGCGCGGCCGGCGAACTGCCAGGCCAGCAGGCCGATGAGCGCGATCATCGCCAGCGTCGGCAGTCCGGTGAGCAGGCCCTGCACCCAGTTCAGCGTGCTGTCGATGGGCAGGCGCACGGTCTGGAAGAAGGGGCGGAAGTGCTCGACCACCCAGCCGAGGCCCTGGTTGATCCAGGATTCGACGGGCAGGGAGCCGTCCCAGAGGCGGTGCAGCTGGAAGCCGCCGGTGGCGGTGTCGGCCTGTCCGGCCAACTGGTGGGCGGCGTTCACCGGCGCGTCGAGCCAGGCGCTGGTGGCCGAGGTGTCGGGCGCGGCCGAGAGCGCTTCCCACGGATCGACGAAGGTCGGGGCTGCGGGCGTGTTCAGGTCGGAAGGAAGTGTGTTGTCGTTCATCGTTCAGGTCCTTCGTGAATTCAGTGCGGCTCGGCGGCGAGAGCGGGGGCGGCGTTGGGCAAGACTGGCTCGATCGGCGGCGTGTCGCGGTCGAGGAACTTGAGCAGCGTCGTCTTGCTGATCGCACCGCAGAAGCGGCCATCACTCGCTACCACCGGCAGCGCGCACGGCGCCTGCGCGAGCTGGCCGATCAGGCCTGCCACCGGGGCTTCGGCGTCGATGCGCGGCAGCTCGTTGAGGAACGCGTGTTGCAGCCCCAGCGGGCCCGAATGCCCGTCGAGCGCGCCGCGCAGCGTGTCCGCCGACACCACGCCGAGGAAGCGCTTGTTGGGGCTCGTCACGTAGGCGAAGTCGCGGTCCTGGTCTTCCAGCAGCTTGAGCGCCGCACGCGCACCGCGCTCGGGGTGCTCGCTGACGACGGTGAGCGACTTGCGCGCGATATCAGCCGCCTTGAATACGGCCGCCGCATCCACCCCGCGCACGAAGCTGCGCACGTAGTCATCGGCGGGGCTGCGCAAAATCTCGTCGGGCGTGCCGACCTGGATCACCTGGCCGTCCTTCATGATCGCGATGCGGTCGCCGATGCGCATGGCCTCGTCGAGGTCGTGCGAAATGAAGACGATGGTGCGGCGCTGTTCCTGCTGCAGCCGCAGCAGCTCCGATTGCATCTCGGTGCGGATGATCGGGTCGAGGGCCGAGAAGGCCTCGTCCATCAGCAGGATCGACGGGTCCGAGGCCAGCGCCCGCGCCAGCCCTACGCGCTGTTGCATGCCGCCTGAGAGCTCGTCGGGGTAGCTGTCGCCCCAGCCTGCCAGCCCCACCTGCGCAAGCGCAAGGTCGGCCTGTGCAAGGCGCTCCTTTTTGCCGGTGCCCGAGAGTTCGAGGCCGAAGGCCGTGTTCTCGCGCACCGTCATGTGCGGCATCAGCGCGAACGACTGGAACACCATGCTGATGTCCTTGCGGCGCAGCGCGCGCAGCTTGGTGTCGGAGTGTTCGTTGATGTCCGCGCCGTCGATCACGATGCGGCCCGCGGTCGGCTCGATCAGCCGGTTCAGCAACCGCACCAGCGTCGACTTGCCCGAACCCGAGAGACCCATGATGACGAAGATTTCTCCGGCCTGGATTTCGAAGGTGGCGTCGAACACGCCGATCGACTGGCCGGTGCGTGCCAGGATCTCTTTCTTGGAAAAGCCTTGCCGGACCAGCTCCAGGGCTTGTTCGGGCTCGTCGCCGAACACCTTGAAGACATGGTCGATGAGAATTCCTTTGGCCATACGTCGGGGCTCCTTTGGTGAGGGGTTGACAGATCGCCACCCCCGCAAGGGCGACGCGACCACGCCCCCAGCCCATTGGATGGGCTGCCGACAGGCACTGAAGACGACATGGCGACGAAGCCAGTGCCCGCCGGATGCTTCATTCGCAGAGCAACGGGCCTGGTCGAGGGGCGCCGCCTGGATGAGCGTGACGTGGCAATGGGGACGGAAAAGATCCGGCCGGTTTGCCGGGCTGGGCCCGGCGGGAGAACCTTGCACCGCGACGGGATTCGGAGATCCGCGAGTAGTGAAGGGGTGACCTGCAAGTTCAGCAGAGCCGGAGAATCCGAACTCATCATGACTTGTTGGTCGTCAGAAGCCCTAGATCATAACTTTTCGACATGATGCGGTCAAGGCGAGAGGCGTATCGTGATGTCAGCGGCCACCCAATGGCCCCGTCAGATGCGAGCTATTCCTATTGGCCGATACTCGGGCTCGCGCCCGCCGAGCGGCGCGACCTTTCATGATCCTGCGGAGCTTTTTCTCATGACGACTTCCCCCAAGACCCGTGCCGAGCGCGATACCTTCGGACCGATCGACGTGCCGGCTGACAAGCTGTGGGGTGCGCAAACGCAGCGCTCGCTGCAGAACTTCGACATCTCCGGCGAGCAGCAGCCGCGCGAAATCATCAAGGCGCTGGCCCAGGTCAAGCGCGCGTCCGCCGTGGTCAACCACGCGCTGGGCCTGCAGGACGAAAAGAAGACCAACGCCATCGTGGCGGCCGCCGACGAAGTCATCGCCGGCAAGCACCCGGGCGAGTTCCCGCTGGTGGTCTGGCAGACCGGCTCGGGCACGCAGACCAACATGAACGTCAACGAGGTGCTGGCCAACCGCGCCAGCGAGATCCTCGGCGGCGAGCGCGGCGAAGGCCGCCTCGTGCACCCCAACGACGACGTGAACCGCAGCCAGTCGAGCAACGACGTGTTCCCGACCGCCATGCACGTGGCCGCCGTCGAAGCCATCACGCACAAGCTGCTGCCGGCCATTGCCAAGCTGCGCGGCACGCTGGAGCAGAAGTCGAAGGACTTCGCCGACATCGTGAAGATCGGCCGCACCCACCTGCAGGACGCCACGCCCCTCACGCTGGGCCAGGAGTTCTCGGGCTATGTGGCGCAGCTCGCGCACGGCGAGGCGCATGTGCGCGCCGCGCTGCCGCACCTGAGCGAACTGGCGCTGGGCGGCACGGCCGTCGGCACCGGGCTCAACGCGCCCAAGGGCTATGCTGAGCAGGTGGCGGCCGAACTGGCGAAGCTCACGGGCCTGCCGTTCGTGACCGCACCGAACAAGTTCGAAGCCATGGCCAGCGTCGACGCGCTGGTGCATGCCCACGGCGCGCTGAAGACGCTGGCCGCCAGCATGAACAAGATCGCCAATGACGTGCGCTGGCTTGCCAGCGGCCCGCGCAGCGGCATCGGCGAACTGAGCATTCCCGAGAACGAGCCGGGCTCGTCGATCATGCCGGGCAAGGTCAACCCGACCCAGAGCGAAGCCGTCACGATGCTGGCCGCACAGGTGTTCGGCAACGACGTGGCCATCAACATCGGCGGCGCCTCGGGCAACTTCGAGCTGAACGTGTTCCGACCGATGGTGGCGCACAACTTCCTGCAGAGCGTGCGCCTGCTGGCCGACGGCATGGTGAGCTTCAACGACCACTGCGCCGTGGGTATCGAGCCGAACCGCGAACGCATCACGGAGCTGGTGCAGCGCTCGCTGATGCTGGTGACGGCGCTGAACACGCACATCGGCTACGACAAGTCGGCCTACATCGCGAAGAAGGCGCACAAGGAAGGCACGAGCCTGCGCGAGGCGGCGATTGCGTCGGGCCACTTGACGGCCGAGCAGTTCGACCAGTGGGTGGTGCCGGAGAACATGACTGGCCGTTGATTCGGCCAGCTCAAACAAAAAAGGACCCGAGGGTCCTTTTTTTGTGGCCGTCAGCTCAGTAGCCGATCGTGTACCGCTGACGCGAGTGCGCCGGCTTTTCAAGCTCGTCGATGAACGCGATCGCGTAGTCCTCGAAGGTGATCCAGCTGCGGCCTTCGGCGCTCACGAGCAGGTCGTTGCTGCCCAGACGGAACTTGCCCGTGCGCTCGCCTTCGACGAATTCGGCCGAGGGCGACAGGAAGGTCCAGTCGAGTTCCTTCTCGTTGCGCAGCGTGTCGAGGAACACGCCGCCGGCCGAGGCTTCGGCGCGGTAGGCATCGGGGAAGTTCGGCGTGTCGATCACCTTCAGGCCGGGCGCCGCGAACAGGCTGCCGGCGCCGCCGACCACCAGCAGGCGCTTCACGCCCGCGCGCTTGACCGGCTCGATGATGGCCGCAGGCGGCACGGTAGAGAAGTGCGCGGCGCTGAACACGGCGTCGTGGCCGGCCAGCGCTTTTTCGAGCGCTGCGCCATCGAGCGCGTCGAGGTCGACGGCCTTCACGTTAGCGCGGCCTGCCAGCTTCTCGCTGGCCTTGCGGGCGATGGCTGTGACGGTGTGGCCGCGGCGCAGGGCTTCTTCCAGAAGGCGGCCGCCGGCGCGTCCGGTGGCGCCGATGATGGCGATGTGGCTCATGAGGGACTCCTGTGAAAGATCGAAAGATCGGATGGGATGAATCGCATCTTAGGTTTCTGGTTTCGAAAGAAATACCTCGATTTGCGCGCTTGTTTATTCCTAAAATCGTTCGAATGGACCGATTGAACGCCATGCGCGTGTTTGTGAACGTGGTCGATTCGGGCAGCCTTTCGGCCGCCGCCGACAAGCTCGACATGTCCCGCCCGGTGGTCACGCGCTACGTGGCCGAACTGGAGCAATGGACTGGCGCGCGCCTGCTGCACCGCACGACGCGCCGCCTGAGCCTCACTGCGGCCGGCGAAGAGCTGCTGCCGCGTTGCCTCCAGGTGCTGGAACTCACGGGCGACATGCAGGCCGCGGTGCGGCATCCGGCCGAGGCGCCGCGGGGGCAATTGCGCATCACCACTGGAACCTCGTTTGCGCAGGCACAACTGGCCGACGCGATTGCCGACTATGTGCGGCTCTATCCGGCCGTGATGGTTGACCTGGTGTTGCTGGACCGAACCGTCAACCTCGTGGACGAGCGCATCGACCTCGCCATCCGCACGGCGGCGGAGATCGACCCCAATCTGATCGCTCGCCGGCTCACCACGTGCCGATCGGTGGTTTGCGCCTCACCAGCCTATCTGAAGGAGCATGGAAAACCCCTGCGCGTGGAAGAACTGGCCCAGCGCAACTGCCTCACGCATTCCTACTTTGGACGCAGCCTCTGGAACTTCACGCGCAAAGACAACGGGGAGCCGGTGTCCGTGGCCGTGGATGGCAATGTCTCGGCCAACGACGCGGCGAGCCTGATGTACCTGGCAAGGGCAGGGGCCGGCATCGCGATGCTGCCGACCTATCTCACGTCGGAGCTGCTGCAGAAGGGAGAACTGGTGCGGCTCTTCAGCGATTTCGAGCCGCAGGTGGTGGGCATGTACGCCGTGTACGCCTCTCGCAAGCACATGCCGGCCACTCTGCGCACGATGCTCGACTTTCTCGCCGAGCGATTCACCGAAGTGCCTGCGTGGGACGCGCCGCACGCAGGCTAAGAGGCAAGGTTCAGTGGCCGTCGCCGGCGTGAGGCGCCGGGGCCATCAGCCGGTCGGTATAGGCAATGGCCATCGCCGAGAGCAGGAAGGCGATATGGATCACGGTCTGCGCGATCAGCACACGGTCGGTGTAGTTGTCCGCGTTGATGAAGGTCTTCAACAGGTGAATGGAACTGATGCCGATGATGGCGGTGGCCAGCTTCACCTTGAGTACCGAGGCGTTCACGTGGCTCAGCCATTCGGGCTGGTCGCGGTGGCCTTCGAGGTCCATTCGGCTCACGAAGGTCTCGTAGCCGCCCACGATCACCATGATGAGCAGATTCGAGATCATCACCACGTCGATCAGCGCCAGCACCACCAGCATGATCACCGTTTCGTTCAGCGTGCCGACCGGCGCCGCGGTCTTGTAGCCGATGCTGGTGATGAGCGCCTGCAGCGCTTCTTTGCTGCCGAACGCGGCCTCGACCAGGTGCAGCAGCTCGACCAGGAAGTGCACCACGTACACCGCCTGTGCCACGATCAGCCCCAGATACAGCGGAAGCTGCAGCCAGCGGCTCGCGAAGATCAGCTTGGGCAGGGGGCGCAGCGGTGAAGCGCGGGCTGGTACGGGCGGGTTCCGGGTGTCGAAAGGTTCGGGAGCGGACATCGGCAAGGCGGTGGTTGGGGACCGGGGATTCTAGAGGTGCCCCCGTGACGCACTCGTGATAACCCCGAGAACTAACATCGGACCCGTCAGTGACCCGTAAGTGGACCCGTCGACATTACGGCCGCACCTATCCAGGAGACATAGAGCATGAGCAGCGCATCGAAGAACATTGAATCCGTCCTGGTCGAGAACCGCGTGTTCCCGCCCGACGCCCGCGCCACGCAGGGCGCCCGCATTTCCGGCATGGCCGCCTATGAGGCCCTGTGCAAGGAGGCCGAGCAGGATTTCGAGGGGTTCTGGACCCGCCTGGCCAAGGACAACCTGGACTGGACCAAGCCCTTCACCAGGACGCTCGACGAGTCGAAGGCGCCGTTCTACGAGTGGTTCGGCGACGGTGAGCTCAACGCCAGCGCCAACTGCCTCGACAGGCACATCGGCACCCCGGTCGAGAACAAGACCGCCATCGTCTTCGAAGCCGACGACGGCGCCGTCACCAACGTCACCTACAAGGAGCTGCTCGCCCGCGTGAGCCAGTTCGCCAACGCGCTGAAGGCGCAGGGCATCCAGAAGGGCGACCGCGTCGTTATCTACATGCCGATGACGGTCGAAGGCGTGATCGCCATGCAGGCCTGCGCGCGCATCGGTGCCACTCACAGCGTGGTGTTCGGCGGCTTCTCGGCCAAGGCGCTGCAGGAGCGCATCATCGACGCGGGCGCGGTGGCGGTCATCACGGCCAACTACCAGTTGCGCGGCGGCAAGGAGCTACCGCTCAAGGCCATCGTGGACGACGGCATCGCGCTCGGCGGCTGCGAGTCGATCAAGACTGTGTTCGTGTACGAGCGCACGCCCACCGCTTGGAACCGCGTCGAAGGCCGCGACAAGACATTCGCCGAAGCGCTGAAGGGCCAGAGCACCGATTGCCCGCCCGTGCCGGTGAATGCCGAGCACCCGCTCTTCATCCTCTACACCTCGGGCTCCACCGGCAAGCCCAAGGGCGTGCAGCACGCCACCGGCGGCTACCTGCTGTGGGCCAGGCTCACGATGGACTGGACCTTCGACATCCGCCCTGAAGACGTGTTCTGGTGCACGGCCGACATCGGCTGGATTACCGGCCACACCTACGTTGCCTATGGTCCGCTCGCGGCCGGCGCCACGCAGGTGGTGTTCGAGGGCATCCCGACCTTCCCGCACGCGGGCCGCTTCTGGCAGATGATCGAGAAGCACAAGGTGTCGGTGTTCTACACCGCTCCCACTGCGATCCGCTCGCTCATCAAGGCAGCCGAGGGCGACGAAAAGGTGCATCCGAAGAACTGGGACCTCACGAGCCTGCGCATCCTCGGCTCGGTCGGCGAGCCGATCAATCCCGAAGCGTGGATGTGGTACCACCGCAATATCGGCGGCGAGCGTTGCCCCATCGTCGATACCTTCTGGCAGACCGAGACCGGTGGCCACGTGATCACGCCGTTGCCGGGCGCCACGCCGCTGGTGCCGGGCTCGTGCACGCTGCCGCTGCCGGGCATCATGACCGCCATCGTCGACGAGACCGGAAAAGACCTGCCCAACGGCGCGGGCGGCATGCTGGTCATCAAGCGGCCGTGGCCCTCGATGATCCGCACGATCTGGAACGACCCCGAGCGTTTCAAGAAGAGCTACTTCCCCGAGGAGATGGGCGGCACGATCTACCTCGCCGGCGACGGCGCGGTGCGCAGTGCCGACCGCGGCTACTTCCGCATCACCGGCCGCATCGACGACGTGCTGAACGTCTCGGGCCACCGCCTGGGCACGATGGAAATCGAATCGGCGCTGGTGTCCAAGACCGACCTCGTGGCCGAAGCCGCCGTGGTGGGCCGGCCCGATGACGTGACGGGCGAAGCGGTGTGCGCCTTCGTGGTGCTCAAGCGCGCCCGTCCGACCGGCGAGGAAGCCAAGCAGATCGCCAACGAACTGCGCGCCTGGGTCGCGAAGGAAATCGGCCCCATCGCCAAGCCCAAGGACATCCGCTTCGGCGACAACCTGCCCAAGACCCGCAGCGGCAAGATCATGCGGCGCCTGCTGCGCAGCATCGCCAAGGGCGAGGCGATCACGCAGGACACCTCGACGCTCGAGAATCCGGCCATCCTGGAGCAGTTGTCGCAGACGAACTGAGCAGTTGTGCTGTAGGACATGGCCGTCTATGCGGCCATCTGCGCCGAACGGGGCTCTTCACTGAGGTAAAACCGTCGCAACCACCGTGCGCCTCGACGTGCACGGGTTTCGACGTGTTCGATCTTTCCGAAGGAGGCCCCCATGGGCGTGAGATCCGCTTTTCTTTTTGTCATCGTGCTGCTCATCGCGGCGCTCGCCGCGCTGAACTGGGGCACGCTGTCTGCATCCACCGATGTGTGGCTGGGCTTCATGACCGTCTCGGCGCCGCTGGGCCTGATCATGCTGGGCCTGACGGTGGTGCTGGCCGCCTTCTTCCTCGTGTACGTGCTGTACCTGCACAGCTCGGTGCTGATCGACACCAAGCGCCACACCAAGGAAATGCAGGTCCAGCGCGACCTGGCAGACAAGGCCGAAGCCTCGCGCTTCACCGAGCTGCGCAACTTCCTGGAGGCGCAGGAGAACAAGCACATGGCGCAGAACGCCGATCGTCAGGCGGCGATGCTGGCACGCCTGGAGCAGCTCGAAACCGCGATCCGCCTGCGCTCAGACCAGACCGACAACACCGTGGCCGCGCACATCGGCCAGCTCGAAGATCGCATCGAACGCCGGCCGGTGCCGGCGGACATCAATCCGCAGGCGTGATGACCCTGGGGCCTACTTCGTAGACAGCACCCAGGCCGCGAGCTTCTTTGCGTCGGCTTCGCTGACCTGGTTGTTCGCAGGCATCGGCACCGGTCCCCACACGCCGGAGCCGCCCTTCATGATCTTGCTGGCAAGGGTGTCGACAGCACCCTTGTCGTCCTTGTACTTGGCGGCCACGTCCTTGAACGACGGGCCGAGCACCTTGCGCTCGACCGCGTGGCAGCTCATGCAGTTCTTCGAAGTCGCCAGGGCCAGGTCGGCGAAGGCGGGTGCGGCGAGCGCTACGAGGCCGAGGCCCAGAGCTGCCGACAACAACACTCTTTTCATGGGGGATCTATTTGGTAAGGGCTGAGTTACATTCGACTCAACGCGATTGTAGGTAGCACCGTGCACGGCGTACGGATGCGTTGCCAGTACGACCCGGAGGGATTCGCAATGTGGTTTCTGGCATTGGGCCTGCTTGGACTGGCCCTCAAGTATTTCGAAGTAGGCATGGTCGCCGGCTGGAGCTGGTGGATCGTGCTGTCTCCGTTCGCGATGGCGGTCGCGTGGTGGGCCTGGGCCGATTCGTCGGGCTATACCAAGCGCAAGGTCATCGAACGGGAAGAGCGGCGCAAGCAGGACCGCATCGACCGCCAGAAGACCAACATGGGCGTGAAGACCAGCAACGGGCAGCGCCCGCGCCGCTGAGTCAGCTCCATCGGCCGAAGTCCCAGCACATGCATCAAGCAGAAGTGCCATGGACGAAGAAGCCACCACCCACGCGCTGATCGTCTTTGGGCTGTCCCTGCTGCTCGGCCCAGCCATCGGCGGGCTCGTGGGGTGGCTCAAGAGCTTTTTCTGGGGTGTCGGAGTTGGCGCATTGCTGATCGGCTTCGCCGGCCTCTACGGTGCAGCCACCATCGGCTGGCACCGCTACCAGTCGATTGCCGGAACCACCAGCGTGCAGGGCAGCCTGGTCGAGTTCGTCGACGAGCAAAGCAAGGACAGCAAGGGCCGCACCACGGTGTCGCGCGCGCCCGTCGTCGAATACACCGCATCCGACGGGGAGAAGCGCCGCGTCAAGGGGCTGGGCGGTGGCCTGTCGGGCAAGGAGTGGGGCGACGCGGTGGAGGTGCGCTACAGCGTGGCCGATCCCTCGAAGGCGCTGGTGGCCGACTTCCAGAACATGTGGGGCGGGGTCTGGGGGCTCGGCATCTTCGGTGCGTTTCCGAGCATGTTCGGCCTGTTCTTCATTGGCATGGCGCTGAAGGAGGGGCGCAGCAGGTATGGCTACGGCAGCAGGCCACCGCCGGTGCGCGAGCCCACGCCCGTGCAGAAACGCTGGCGCACGCGCGGCACCGTGCTCGCCAACATCGTCTTCCTGGCCGGCTTTGCGCTGGTGTTTCTCTATCCCGATCCGGAACCGATGAAGCAGTTTGGCGCAGGCTTCATGACCATCGGCACTGGCGCCATGCTGCACTTTCTTGTGCAAAGCCTGCCGCCGGCGTTGGAGTTCCAGGCCCGCAGCATCCTCGCGATCGTAGGTCTCGGGTTTTTGGCCTTCGGCTACGGCGCGTGGATGATGGCCTGATCGACGGTTTTCAGAACTTGTCGAGCACCGCGCCCGAGCTCGCGCTCGAGGCGTTGAACGCGAACTTCGCCTGCACGCCGCGCGTGTAGCGCGGTGCCGGCGCCTTCCAGCCTTCGCGGCGCTTGGCGATCTCGGCTTCGGGCACGTTCAGTTCGAGCCTGAGTTCGTGCGCGTCGATGGTGATCGAGTCGCCCTCGTTCACGAAGGCGATGGTGCCGCCGGCAGCCGCTTCGGGCGCCACGTGGCCCACCACCATGCCCCAGGTGCCGCCCGAGAAGCGGCCGTCGGTGATCAGGCCCACGCTTTCGCCGAGGCCCGCGCCGATCAGCGCACCGGTCGGCGCCAGCATCTCGGGCATGCCCGGACCACCCTTGGGGCCGAGGTAGCGCAGCACCATCACGTCGCCGGCCTTGATCTTGCCGTCGAGAATCGCCTTGAGCGCCGATTGCTCGTCGTCGAACACACGCGCCGGGCCGGTGATGACCGGGTTCTTCAGGCCGGTGATCTTGGCGACCGCGCCTTCGGGCGACAGGTTGCCCTTCAGGATGGCGAGGTGGCCCTCCGCGTACATGGGCTTGTCGATGGGGCGGATCACGTCCTGGTCGGCGCGCGGCACGTCAGGCACGTCCTTCAGCACTTCGGCGATGGTCTGGCCGCTGATGGTGATGCAGTCGCCGTGCAGCAGGCCGGCCTTCAGCAGCACCTTCATCACTTGGGGAATGCCGCCGGCCTGGTGCAGGTCGACTGCGAGGTACTTGCCCGAGGGCTTCAGGTCGCAGATGACGGGCACCTTCTTGCGCATGCGCTCGAAGTCGTCGATGGTCCATTCGACCTCGGCCGCGTGCGCAATGGCCAGGAAGTGCAGCACCGCGTTGGTCGAGCCGCCCGTGGCCATGATGACCGCCACCGCGTTCTCGATGGCCTTCTTGGTCACGATGTCGCGCGGCTTCAGGTCTTTCTTGATCGCCTCGATCAGCACCTTGGCCGATTCCTTGGCCGAGTTGGCCTTTTCGTCGTGCGGGTTGGCCATGGTCGACGAGTAGGGCAGCGAGATGCCCAGCGCCTCGAATGCGCTCGACATGGTGTTGGCCGTGTACATGCCGCCGCACGAGCCGGTGCCGGGAATGGCGCGTCTTTCGATCTCGTGCAGGTCTTCGTCGCTCATGTTGCCGGCGGCGTTCTGGCCCACGGCCTCGAACACGCTCACGATGTTCAGGTCCTGGCCCTTGTAGCGGCCCGGCAGGATGGTGCCGCCGTAGACATAGATGGCCGGCACGTTGGCGCGCAGCATGCCCATCAGGCCGCCGGGCATGTTCTTGTCGCAGCCGCCGACCACCAGCACGCCGTCCATCCACTGGCCGCCCACGCAGGTCTCGATGCAGTCGGAAATGACCTCGCGGCTGACCAGCGAGTACTTCATGCCCTCGGTGCCCATGGCCATGCCGTCGGAGATGGTGGGCGTGCCGAACACCTGCGCGTTGCCACCGGCTTCCTCGATGCCCGCGATGGCCGCGTCGGCCAGCTTCTGCAGGCCCGAGTTGCAGGGCGTGATGGTGCTGTGGCCATTGGCGACGCCGACCATCGGCTTCTTGAAGTCGCCTTCTTCGTAGCCCATGGCGTAGAACATCGAGCGGTTGGGGGCGCGGCTCTTGCCTTCGACGATGTTGGCGCTGCGGCGGTTGATCTGGATTGGCTTGGTGTCCATGGTGTCTCTTCTATCGTGGGGAGATCGGGGAGCCCAAGTATCGGACTTCTGATTGATTGCTTCCAATCCATTTTCACGCGTGGATTGATATGCTCGGCATATGAATGAAGCCCTGATCGACCTGCGGGCCTGGCGCCAGTTCGTCGCCGTGGCCGAAGAACTGCACTTCGGCCGCGCCGCGCTGCGGCTGCACATGACGCAGCCACCGGTCACGCAAGCCATTGCCCAGCTCGAGAAGACGCTGGGCGTGGTGCTGTTCGACCGCACCCGGCGGCGGGTGGCGCTCACACCGGCCGGCGAGGCCCTGCTGCCCGATGTGCGCGAACTGCTGGCCCGCGCGCAGGCGCTGCCGGCACGGGCTCGGGCGGCGGCGGCGGGGCAGGTGGGCCGGGTGCGCATTGCCTTCGTCTCGACCGTCGGCTTCGAGCAACTGCCGGCCTGGGTGCGCGAGTTTCGCGTGCTGTGCCCCGAGGTGGCGCTGGAGCTGGTCGAAGCCACCGGCGACGTGCAGCTCGAAGCCTTCGCACGCGGTGAGATCGACGCGGGGCTGATGCTGCATTCGCCCGGTGCGGCGCCGCCGGGGCTTGCGCGCTTGCCGGTGGAGGAAGAGGCGCTGGTGCTGGCCCTGCCGGCGCAGCACCGGCTCGCCCGCGCACGGCCCGTACCGCTGGCGGAGGTGCTGGCCGAGCCGCTGGTGATTTTTCCGCGCCGTATCGTGCCCTCGCTGCACGACGCGGTCTTCGACCTCTACCACGCGGCCGGCCGCGCGCCGCAGGTGGCGCAGGAGGCCATCCAGATGCAGACCATCGTCAATCTGGTGTCGGGCGGCATCGGCGTGGCCTGGGTGCCGCACAGCGTGATGCAGTTCCGGCGCGCAGGCGTCGTCTACCGGCAGGTGGACGAGTTCAAAGGCGTGGGGCGGCGTCGCGTGGCGTTGCCGGCATGCGAGACAAGCCTCGTGTGGCCCGCACAGGCCGCGCATCCGGCGCTGGCGCGCTTCGTGGCATTCGTGCGCGAGCGCACGGCGCAGGCCCAGGCGAAATAGCGGGCAGGGGCGCCTGCCTCTGCCGCTATCTGCGCGATGTCCGCGCGGTACCCGTCCTGGGCATCGCAGGCGGATCGAGCGAATCGGCAAGCAGGGTTTCGAGCCATCCTGCGAAGGCCTGCATGCGCCGCGACAGGTTGCGCCGGTGCGGGTACACCAACTGCACCGGCAGTGGCTCGGCGCGCGCTTCGTGCAGCACCTCGACCAGCTCGCCGGCCGCGAGGTGCTCGCGCACGTCGTACGCCGGGATCTGGATCAGGCCCAGCCCGGCCAGCGCGCAGGCGATATAGGTCTCGGCGTTGTTTGCCGCCACCTGGCTGCGCATGCGCAAGCTCGTGGTTTCCCCGTCGCGCCGCCATTCCCACGGTGCCGCGCGCCCGCTGGTCGGCGAGGCGTAGTTGACGGCCATATGCTGCGGCAGATCGGCGGGCGTGCGCGGCGTGCCGTGTCGCGCCAGGTAGGCCGGGCTCGCGCAGTTGATCAGCGTGAAATGCCCGAGCGGCCGCGCCACCAGGCTGCTGCTGGTCAGCGGCCCCACGCGCAGCGCGCAGTCGACGCCTTCGAGCACGAGGTCCACCGCGCGGTCGCTGGAGCCCAGTTCGAGCTCGATGGCCGGGTGGCGCTCGAAGAAGCCCGGCAACGCCGGCGCGATCAGCCGCCGCGCGATGCGGCTCGGCACGTCGACCTTGAGCCGTCCGCTCACCTGGCCATGCGCGGGCAGGAACTGCTGCTCCATGTCTTCCATGTCGGCGACCAGCGCGCGGGCGCGCTCCAGCATCACTTCGCCGTCGGGCGTGAGGCCCACGCGGCGCGTGGTCCGGTGCAGCAGGCGCGAGCCGAGGCGGGTTTCGAGTTGCTGCACGGCCGTCGAGATGGTTGCGCGCGGCAGGCCCAGGCGGTCGGCTGCGCGCGTGAAGCTGCCGGCTTCGGCTACGCGCACGAAAACCTGGAGGAGGTCGATGCGGTCCATGGAATTGCCGAGATTGTTCGTGAATTAATGAACAGTCTAGCCTCGACTGGGTTATTTATCTGCTCAGTGCCGATCAATAGACTGAATGCTCCCGTCACGCATCCACCCTCTACAAAGGAGTCCATTCATGTCCGCACGCACTCTCAAGAACAAGGTCGTCGTCATCGCCGGCGGTGGCAAGAACCTCGGAGCCCTCATCGGCCACCAGATGGTCGACGGCGGCGCGCGAGGCGTCGCTATTCACTACAACAGCGACGCCTCGCGCGCCGATGCCGAGAAGACCGCCGCCGCGCTCAAAGCCAAGGGCGCCGACACGCTGCTGGTGCAGGGCGATCTCTCGGTGGTCGACAACAGCGTGAAGCTGTTCGACCAGGCCGTGAAGCATTTCGGGCAGGTCGATATCGCCATCAATACCGCTGGCGTCGTCATCAAGAAGCCGATCCTCGACGTCACCGAGGCCGACTATGACAAGAGCTTCGACGCCAACGCCAAGGCCGCCTTCTTCTTTATCCAGCAGGCCGGCCGCACGCTGGCTGACGGCGGCAGCATCGTCACGCTGGTGAGTTCGCTGCTGGCCGCCTACACGCCGTTCTATGCGATCTATCCGGGCTCGAAGGCGGCGGTGGAGCACTACACGCGCGCCGCGTCGAAGGAGTTCGGCGAGCGCGGCATCTCGGTCAACGCGATCGGCCCCGGCCCCATGGACACGCCGTTCTTCTACGGGCAGGAGAGCAAGGAGGCCGTCGAGTACCACAGCAGCGCCGCCGCACTCAGTAAGTTCTCGAAGAAGGGCCTCACCGACATCGAGGACATCGCGCCCATCGTGCGCTTCCTCGTCACCGAAGGCTGGTGGATCACTGGGCAGACGATTTTTGCCAACGGCGGCTACACCACGCGCTGATTCACCCACTGATCCGGCAAGATGCCGCCTGGAGGACAAACGACATGCACACGATCATGGTGATGGGCGGCGGCTTCGTGCTGCTGGTGGTGTTCCTGCTGGCCGCGCGCTTCATGGGCGAGGGCTCTTCGGCGGCGCTGGCCGCGGCGGCAAAGTGGTTCATTCCGGCGTGGTTCATCGGCGCTGGCATCAACATGGCCGTGGGCGTGATCAAGGCGGGGTACTCGGTGGCCGAGGAGCTGCCGATCTTCCTGCTGATCTTCGCGGTGCCGGCCGTGGTGGCGGGGCTGCTGTGGTGGAAGTTCGGGCGCTAGTTCTTTGGTAGCGGCCTGAATATCCCCGTCCCGGCCCAGACATTCGGCCGGGGCACAATCCGCGGATGCTCATGTATCCGCAGATCAACCCCATCGCCCTGCAACTCGGGCCGGTGGCCATTCACTGGTACGGCCTGACCTACCTGGCCGCATTCGCGCTGTTCTATTTTCTCGGCACGCGCCGGCTGCGGCATGAGCCGTACCGCTCGCTGGTGGGCGCGGGTGCATGGCAGCGCAGGGACATCGAGGACATTCTTTTCCTCGGCGTGATGGGCGTCATCGTCGGAGGGCGGCTGGGCTACTGCCTGTTCTACAAGCCCGAGTTCTATCTCACGCATCCGCTCGAAATTCTCTACGTGTGGCAGGGCGGCATGAGTTTCCATGGCGGGCTGCTCGGCGTGATCGGCGCGATGGTCTGGTTCTCGCGTTCGCGCGCACGGCCGTTCTGGCAGGTGATGGACTTCGTCGCACCCTGCGTGCCGACAGGTCTTGCAGCCGGCCGCGTGGGCAACTTCATCAACGGCGAGCTGTGGGGCCGTTTCAGCAGCCCCGACTTGCCTTGGGGCATGGTGTTTCCGCAGAGCGGATCGATGCTGCCGCGCCATCCCTCGCAGGTCTACCAGTTCCTGCTCGAAGGGCTGCTGCTCTTCGTTGTGATGTGGCTCTATGCGCGCAAGGAGCGCAAGCAGGGGCAGGTGGCTTCGGTGTTCCTGATCGGCTACGGCGTGCTGCGCTTCGTGGCCGAATACTTCCGCGAGCCCGACGATTTCCTCGGCCTGCGCGCGCTTAACCTGAGCCAGGGGCAGTGGCTCAGCGTGCCGATGGTGATCGCCGGCATCGCGCTGTGGTTCTGGTTCGGTCGCGCTGGTGGCAAGACCGCTACCGCGCGCGCTTGAGCCTCTTCAATCGGAAGTTCGCAGGGTAAATACCAGCCGCGCACGGTGTGCGCGGCACTTGCGCTGGATCGGATGCGGGCTCAGAATTACGCGTAATTACAGGAAATTACGCCGCAATTGCCGCCCCAATCCGTATGCGCCTGGTCCCCAACTCCCTGCACGATGAAGTCGCCGCCACGCTGCGCGAGCAGATCTTCGACGGCACGCTGACCCCCGGCAGCTTCCTGGACGAGGTGGCCCTGTGCGAGCGGCTTTCCATCTCCCGCACGCCGCTGCGCGAAGCGCTCAAGGTGCTCACCGCCGAAGGCCTGCTGCGCCACGAACCGCGGCGTGGCTGCTTCGTCAACGAGGTGACCGAGCGCGACCTCGACGAGATCTTTCCCGTCATCGCGCTGCTCGAAGGCCGCTGTGCCTACGAGGCTGCCCGCAATGCCAGCGACGCCGAGTTGCACGAGCTCGATGCGTTGCACGAACGGCTGGTGCGCCATGCCAAGGCGCGCCGCATCAACGACTACTACGCCACCAATCACATCATTCACGAGGCGATCATCAAGCTCGCCGACAACAAGTGGCTGGCGCAGGTGATCGGCGACCTGCGCAAGATCCTCAAGCTCGCGCGGCTGCAGCAGCTGCATGCGCCGGGTCGGCTCGACCAGAGCCTGTCGGAGCACCTGGCCGTGTTCGCCGCGCTCAAGGCGCGCGACAGCGAAGGCGCCGACGCCGCCATGCGCACGCACATGACGCGCCAGCGCGAGGCGCTGCGAGAAGTCATGAGCCATCAGAAATCAAGGGTGATGCCGTGACGATCACCTCCTCAAGCATTGGAGTCCCCCGATGAGTGCGACCGAATGGTTCCAGGCGCGGCTGCGTTCTGGCGAAAAGTCCAAGGTGCCCGTGGCGCCCGAGGCCGCTGCCAAGAGCGCGCCGAAAAATGCGCCCAAGCCCAGCGCACGCTCGACCGCCGAGCGCCTGCAGGTCACGCTGCGCAAGGCCGACGAAGCCTTGTCGCCGCGTGCGCTGCGCCGCGTGCTGGCCGACCTGCAGGCCGTGATCGACCCGCGCGTGAGCGAGGTCGAGGGCGGTCGCCGAGCCCACGCCATCGCGGATGCCTACCGCGCCGCCACGGCCGAGGAGCGCCGCGACTACTGGGCGCTCATGAGCGAGCATTTCGCCGCCGATGCGCAAAAGCTCAAATCCGCCCGCGACCAGCACCAGTCAGCCGTCGGTACGCCCGACGAAGGCCAGGCCGAGCTGCGCCTGCGCCGCGCACTGGTGTCGCCGCGCATGCGCCTGCTGCAGCGCTTTGCGGTCGAGCCCGAAGGCATGCGCTTCCTGGTCGACCTGCGCGCCGACCTGCTTCCGTGCCTGAAGGCCGACAAGCGCCTGCTCGCGCTCGACGCCGAGCTGGAGCAACTCTTCTCCACCTGGTTCGACGTGGCCTTCCTCGAACTGCGCCGCATCGACTGGGATTCGCCTGCTTCGCTGATCGAGAAGCTCATCCGCTACGAGGCGGTGCACGACATCAAGAGCTGGTCCGACGTGAAGAATCGGCTCGACGACAGCGACCGCCGCTGCTACGGCTTCTTCCATCCGCGCCTGCCCAACGAGCCGCTCATCTTTGTCGAAGTGGCGCTGGTCGACCGCATCAGCGACGGCATCACGCCGCTGCTCGACGAGGCTGCCGTGCCCGTGCTGCCGGCAAGGGCCACCACCGCGATCTTCTATTCGATCAGCAACACGCAGAACGGCCTGCGCGGTGTGAGCTTTGGCGATTCGCTCATCAAGCGCGTGGTCGAGACCTTGCAGGACGAGCTGCCGCGCCTGAAGACCTTCGCCACGCTCTCGCCGATTCCGGGCTTTCGCACCTGGCTGGCGAAGAACGCAGCCGACCTGCTGCCGCGCCTCGATGAGAAGCGCGAGGCCGAGCTCGGCCGCCTCATCGGCTCGTTGCCGCCGACCGCCGAGCGCCTGCTTGCCGCGGTGGACGCGGCCGCCACTTTCGACGCGAAGTCGCCGCTGCGCCAATGGCTGATGCAGGCCGCTGCCGAGTACCTTGGCCGCGCGCTGGTCGACGGCACGCCGGCCGACCCGGTCGCGCGCTTTCACTTGGGCAACGGCGCCCGCGTGGAGCGCCTGAACTGGGCCGGCGATCCGTCGCCCAAGGGGCAGAAGCAGTCTTACGGGCTCATGGTCAACTACCTCTACGACCTCAAGCGCCTGGACAAACATCGCACCTGGCTGGCGGACGGCAAGGTGGCAGTATCGGGAGACGTCGAAAGCCTGTACTTCAAAAAAGGCTGAAGTCCGTATCAGGAAGTCCCAGCGCCGGCGCCTCGCGCGCCGGCAACCGCATCGTGCGGCAAGATCCACAACGACAGACAGGAGATGAGACACATGAACCCAAGCTTTCAACGCCGCGACGTCCTGCGCGTGGCTGCCGCCGGTGCGGCCGTTCTTTGCGGCGCGGCGCGGGCCCAGCAGCACTGGCCGGCCAAGCCCGTGACGATGATCGTGCCGTTCCCGGCCGGTGGCGGCACCGACGCGTTCGCGCGGCCGCTGTCGGGGCAGTTCTCGCGGCTGACGAACCAGTCGCTCATCATCGACAACCGCGGCGGTGCCGGCGGAACGCTCGGCGCCAGCGTTGCCGCGAAGGCATCAGCCGATGGCTACTCGCTGTTCATGGGTGCGGTGCACCATGCCATTGCGCCGTCCGTCTATCCCAGGCTCGACTACGACATCGAGAAAGACTTCGCGCCGCTGATGCTGCTGGCCAACGTGCCGCAGGTGGTGGTGGTCAATCCGCGCCGTGTGGCGGCCAACAACATCAAGGAATTTATCGCGCTTGCCAAGGCCAACCCCGGCAAGCTGAACTACGGCTCGGCCGGCGCTGGCACCTCGCATCACCTGGCCGGCGAGTTGTTCAAGATCCAGACCGGCACCTTCATCACGCACATTCCTTACCGTGGTGCCGGGCCGGCACTGGCGGACCTGATCGCCGGCAACGTCGACCTGATGTTCGATGGCCTCGGCTCCTCGGCCCAGTACATCAAGAGCGGCCGCATCAAGGCACTGATGGTGGCCGGCACCAAGCGCAACCCCGCGTTCCCCGACGTGCCATGCGCCGCCGAGGTGGGCTTGCCCGACTACACCGTGACCACCTGGTACGGGCTGTGGGCGCCCCGGCGCACGCCTGCCGACGTGCAGCCGCAGATCGTCGCCGAGATGCAGAAGGTGCTTGCGGCCGACGACATCAAGAACATCTGGGCCCAGAACGGCTCGGAAATCCCGACCCTCACGGGCTCTGCCTACGGCAGCTTCGTGAGTTCCGAGATCAAGCGCTGGGCCACGGTTGTGAAGGCCTCGGGCGCGAAGATCGAATGACGGACGGCAGCGGCATCTCGTTGCGCCAGGAAGGCGCCATCGCGTTCGTCACGTTGTCGAACGCGGGGCGCCTCAATGCCATGACGCGCGCCATGTGGCGCGAGCTGCGTGCCGTGTTCGACGGCCTGCGCAACGACGATGCTGGCCTGCGCTGCGTCGTCGTGCGAGGCGAGGGTGGGGCCTTCTGCGCGGGCGGCGACATCTCCGAGTACCCGTCGTTCCGCTTCGAAGAGCCAAGCCTGCGCGAGTTCCACGAGAACGAAGTGTGGGCCGCGCTGCAGGCCATGCTCGACTGCCCGTTGCCGCTGGTCGCGCAGATCGAGGGCGCCTGCATGGGCGCGGGCATCGAGATTGCGAGCTGCTGCGACATTCGCCTGTCCGGCGCATCTGCGAAGTTCGGCGCGCCCATCGCAAAGCTCGGCTTCCCGATGGCGCCGCGCGAAGCCGCACTGGTGCATGGCGCCATCGGCGACGTGCTCGCACGCGACATGCTGCTCGCCGCGGGGGTGCATGGCGCGCAGCGCCTGTACGACGCGGGCTTCCTGCTGCAGGTGCTGCCCGACAACGAAGTGGCTGCCGCCGTGCAGTCGCACGCCACGCGCATTGCCGCGCTCGCGCCGCAGGCCGCGCGCCTGCACAAGCAGACCTTTGCCGCGCTGCGGGCCGGAGCCCCGTCGGCCCACGACCTGCTGGCCACCGCCTACGACTACGCCGACTCCGCCGAACACCGCGAGGGCATCGCCGCCTTTCTCGCCAAGCGCACCCCGAATTTCTGAAGATAAGAAACCGTCAGATGAAGAAGACCGCCAACGCCAACCTGTTCGCCGCCCTGCGCGCGGCTTTCCCCGCCGACCTCGACAGCATCGCCGTCGAAACCGACAACGGCCTGTTCTATTCCTGGCGCGACATCGAGCGCGCCAGCGCCATGATCGCCAACCTGCTCGATGCGCTGAAGCTGGAGAAGGGCGCGCGCATCGCGGTGCAGGTCGAAAAATCTGTCGAGGCCATGCTGCTGTACCTCGCCACGCTGCGCGCGGGCTATGTGTTCCTGCCGCTGAACACCGCCTACCAGAGCGCCGAGATCGAGTACTTCATCGGCAACGCCGAGCCGGCCGTGGTGGTGTGCACCAGCCGCAATGCGCCGTGGGTGGGGCCGATCGCCAACGCGGCGGGCACGCAGCACGTCTTCACGCTGGACGACGACCGCACCGGCACGCTGCTCGAAATCGCGGCGCAGTGCAGCGACCAGCACACGCCGGCCCAGCGCAAGGCCGACGACATGGCCGCCATCCTCTACACCAGCGGCACCACCGGCCGCAGCAAGGGCGCGATGCTCACGCACGGCAACTTGCTGTCGAATGCCCAGGTGCTCAAGGACTACTGGGGCTGGACCGAAGGCGACGTGCTGATCCACGCGCTGCCCATCTTCCACGTGCACGGCCTGTTCGTCGCGCTGCACGGCGCACTGCTCAACGGCAGCAAGATGCTGTGGTTCTCGAAGTTCGACCCGAAGCGCGTCGTGCAGAAGCTGCCCGAAGCCACGGTGTTCATGGGCGTGCCCACCCTGTACGTGCGGCTGCTGGCCGAGCCGGGCCTCACGCGCGAGGCGGTGCGCAACATGCGCCTGTTTGTCGCGGGCTCGGCGCCGCTGCTGATCGAGACCTTCGACGAATGGCGCGAGCGCACCGGCCACACGATTCTCGAGCGCTACGGCATGAGCGAGACGGTCATGCTCACCTCCAACCCCTACAGCCCTGCGCAGGGCGAACGCCGCGGCGGCACCGTCGGCTTCGCGCTGCCGGGCGTGCAACTGCGCGTGCGCGACGACAGCGGCCGCGACTGCACCACCGACGAAATCGGCAACATCGAGGTCAGCGGCCCCAACGTGTTCGCGGGCTATTGGCGCATGCCCGAGAAGACGAAGGAAGAGTTCACCGCCGACGGCTTCTTCAAGACCGGCGACGTGGGCAAGATCGACGGCCTGGGCTACATCGTCATCGTCGGGCGCAGCAAGGACCTGATCATCAGCGGCGGTTACAACGTGTACCCGGCCGAGATCGAGGGCTACATCAATGAGATGGCCGGCGTAGCCGAGAGCGCCGTGGTCGGCGTGCCGCACCCCGACTTCGGCGAGGTGGGCGTGGCCATCGTCATTCCCAAGGCGGGCGCAGCGCTCGATGGCGACGCCATCGTGGCCGAGCTGAAGGCCAAGCTCGCGAACTTCAAGATTCCGAAGCGCTGCTTCGTTGTGCCGGAACTGCCGCGCAACACGATGGGCAAGGTGCAGAAGGCGCTGCTGCGCTCGCAGCACAAGGCGCTGTTCACCGCTTCCTAAGTGGCAACGGGCGCGAGCCCGTTCATCAGCCCGCTGCGTGCGTGGCAGTTGATGTATTCGTAGCTCTGCTCGTCGGCCTTCAGCACCGACACCTCGTGGTACACGCGCAGCTGCAGCTGGAAGTTCAGCGCCTGCACATAGCGCATGAAACTGCCGAAGATCGCGACGTGCGTCGGGTGCGACTCGGCCCAGCGCTCCATGTCGGCCAGCGAGCGCCAGTAGCTCAGGCCGAACGACTTCTGCAGCGGAGCACCTTGCGCGTCGAGGTGATGCATGTAGCGGTTGCTGTAGCAGCCGATGCCCAGGCCTTGGTCGCGCAGGAAGTCCATGCCCTCGCGCAGCACCGGCTCCATGTCTTCCAGGTAGAGCGTGCGTTCCTGGCCGGTGGTCTCGGTCCATTCCTGGCCGGAGCGGATCATCGCGATGTTCTCGTGGCCCGCGATGCGCACGCGCTGGCCTGGAGCCGGCGTACCGGCGATTACTGCGCGCGTGCCTGAGGGCGCCATCGCATCGGTCTGCGACAGCGGGATGCGGTCGCGCATCGAACCCCAGTAGCCGTGCTCCTGCAGTTCGCCGCTGACCTCGCCCATGACCACGCCGACGCCCTCGAAGCGGTCGGGCGTGTTGAACATGGTCTCGAAGTGCTCGACGCGCGGCGATGCGATCTCGCGGAAGTAACCGAGGCCTTCGTTGAGCCGTTCGTCGGAGCGCCACCAGGCATCGATGGCGGGCGTGGTGCACCAGCGTGCGTAGGCTGCGGCGTCGCTCCAGTAGGCGATTGCGATCATGTTGTCGAAGCCGTCGGCATCGACGTAGTGCGTCAGGTCGTGGTGGCCCGGGCCATCGGGCAGGGCGAAGTCGCGCGCGATCTTCATCAGCGCGGCACAGGCGCGGCCCTGCATTTCGGCGCCGCGCGATTGCACGCCGAAGTAGCCCATCACGACCTGCGTCACCGACGTGGCGGCGCGGGCCGACCACACGGGGTAGGGCGGCGTGTAGTCGTCTTCCACGCGGCGATGCCGCGTGCGAGGGCACTTCAGGTGCTCGGCAATGGCTGATTCCATGGCATGCCTCCGTGGGTTCAGGCCGCGACCGGCTCGGGCACGCTGCTTTCAGGCTCTGGCGAGTGCTGCACCACCACGGGTTCGCGGCGCGTCTTGTTGAGCAGTAGCTGGGTGACATCGGGCCGCGAGTAGTGGCCGCTGGGGTCGGCAGCCGCCTTGGCGAGCGAGATCATGCCGAGGTCGATGTCGGCGATGACCAGGCCTTCTTCGTCTTCCGCCAGCGGCGTGCCCAGTGGCGAGCCGTCGGGCGCGTAGATGCGCGCAAAGCCGCCGCCGGTGCGCAGCATCTGCTGCTTGCCCGCGTCGGTGCACATCAGCTCGCTCATGGCCTTCGACACGGTGGCGCAGGGCGCGACCACGAAGCACTGGCCCTCGGCCGCATACACCTGGCTCGCGGCGTTGTTGACCTCGGGACCCAGCGCATAGGCCGCGCCGCGGTACAGCGAGAAGCTCGGCCATGCGCCGCAGTGGATCTGCTCGTTCTGCGAATACATCGCGTACTTGCTCAACGGCTGCAAGTGCTCCCAGCACGAGAGCGAGCCGATGTTGCCCAGCGCCGTCTCGACCACGGCAAGGTCCGAGCCGTCGCCTTCGCCGAAAACCGTGCGCTCGACGTGCGTGGGCTTGAGCTTGCGGCGCGTCTGCACGGTGTTGCCCTGGTCGTCGATGAGCGCCTGCGCAATGTAGAGGCTGCCCGCCGCCTTCTCGCTGTAGCCCAGCGACACCCAGATCTTGAGCTTGCGCGCCGCCTCCCTGATTCGATCGAACTCGGCCGAGCCGACGATCAGCGAGTTGTCGTGGTAGCGCTGCACGAACTGCATGCCCCAGGCCGGCGAATCGAGCCATATCCACCACGGGTAGCCGGGCACCCAGGTTTCGGGAAAGGCGACGAGCTGCACGCCCTGTTTCGCGGCCTGCGCCATCAGGTCGATGGTCTTGTCGATGGTGCCGTCGAGGTCGAGGAACACGGGGGCGGCCTGTACGGCGGCAACGCGGAGCTTGGGGTGGACGGTGGTCGGCATGGTGGTTCTCCAGATGCAATGAAAGTAACGAAGCGTCTGCCGCACGCACGACGCACCGGGTTTGCGCTGTGGCATGCGGGTTGCTTGAAGCGTAAATTCGCGCCGCCGGAACGCCTTGACCCGGATTGGCGGCGTTCTTGTTCCAGCGTTGCATGCCTTTGCTGTTGAGGCTTTCCGAGGAACCCCGATGACCCAGTTGCTCAGCACCGACGCCGTCCCGCGGGACCAGCGGCTTGCCTACTGGACCGACATGATCTGCAACGTCTACGTGCAGCTCGGCTGTGATCCGGTGCGCGAAGGCGATACCTGCGATTTCGAAGGCAGCATCCGCCAGCACACGCTGCCCGGCCTCGACGTGTCGGTCGTCACCTCGGGCCCGCAGAAGGTGATGCGCACGCCGGGGCACATCTCGCACTCCAGCGACGACTACTTTCTCGTGAGCATCCAGGCGCGCGGCCGTGGCGTGGTGCGGCAGGACGGCCGCGACGCGGTGCTCGCGGCCGGCGACTTCGCGCTGTACGACAGCACGCGGCCCTATCAGCTGCTGTTCGACGAATCCTTCGAGCAGATCGTGCTCAAGCTGCCTGGCGAACGCCTGCGCAGCGAGCTGCGCGACACCGAGGCGCTGACGGCCACCACGGTGTCGGGGCGCGCGGGTGCGGGGCACCTGTTGCTGGGCATGATCCACACGCTGCGCGAAGACATCGACACGCTGCAGCCCGCATCGGCGCTCGCAGTGGCCAATGGTGTGCAGAACATCCTGGTGGCGGGGCTGCAGACGCTGCCCGCGGCGAGCGCGCCGTCGCTCAGCAATCTCACGGCGTATCACCTGGCGCGCGTGAAGCGGCTCATCGACGAACAGCTGGCCGATCCGTCGCTGTCGGTGGGCACGTTGGCGGCCGGGCTGGGCGTGTCGGTGAGCCACATCCACCGCGTGTTCAGGAGCGAGCCGCTGACGCCGTCGCAATACATCTGGGAGCGCAGGCTGGAGGCGTGCAGCCGCGACCTGCTGGAGCCTCGCCTCGCGGGCCGGCCGGTAGCCGAGATCGCCTATGGCCGCGGCTTCAACGACGCGGCGCATTTCAGCCGCGCGTTCCGCGAGCGCTTCGGCTGCTCGCCGCGCGAATGGCGGCAGCAGCGAGCGCAGTAGCTGCTGCTACTGGACCAGCATCACCGTGGTGTTCGTCTCGGCGACGACCTTGGTCGCGACCGAGCCCATCAGCGCGCGGCCGAAGATGCCGTGGCCATGAGTGCCGAGCACGATCAGCCCCGCTTGCGCCGCCGCGGCCGACTTGAGGATTTCCTCGGCCACATGGCCGTGGCGCGAGTCGATCGTGTAGTTGCTCACGCCGCTCTCGGCGAACAGCGCTTTCACCGGATCGAGCACCTTGGCGTTTTCCTCGGCGTAGTAGTCCGTCACCAATTCTTTGCTCAGGTGGCGCGCAACGTGGCCCGAGATGCCGGTGCATACGTGCACCACCACCAGCTGATGCCCGTCCACGAACATGGCGCGATTGGCAAGCAGGTAGTCGAGCGCCTTGCGGGTGTAGGCGCTGCCATCGACGGCGATGAGGATTTTCATGAGACCGTTATACGGCGCGGCCCCGCGCACCGCAACGGGGCGTACCTCATGACTGAAGGGCCTTGCCCAGCCGGATCAGCCGTGCAGGCCCTTCCAGAGCATGTAGGCCGCAAGCAGGTACAGGATGCTCGCGAACACGCGCTTGAGCTTCTTCACCGGCAGGCTGTGCGCCGCCTTCGCGCCCAGCGGTGCGGTGAACACGCTGCACAGCGCGATCACCGCCAGCGCGGGAAGCCAGATGTAGCCGAAGGAGCCGGCCGGCAGACCCTGCACCGACTGGCCACTGACCGCATAGCCGAGCACGTTCGCCACAGCGATAGGAAAGCCCAGCGCCGCGCTGGTGGCCACCGCGTTGTGAATGGACACGTTGCACCACGTCATGAACGGCACGCTGATGAAACCGCCGCCCGCACCCACCAGGCCCGAGATGAAGCCGATCACGCCGCCCGCTGCAAGCTGGCCGCCCGTGCCCGGCATCTGCCGCGTGGGCGCGGGCTTCTTGTCGAGGAACATCTGCGTGGCCGAGAAGCCCACGAACAGCGCAAAGAAGATGGCCAGCGCTGTGCCCTTGAGCAGCGAGAACACGCCCAGACTGCCCGCGAGGCTGCCGATGACGATGCCGGGCGCTAGCCTGCGCACGATGTCCCAGCGCACAGCGCCGCGCCGGTGGTGCGCGCGCACGCTCGATACCGAAGTGAAGATGATCGTTGCCATCGAGGTGGCGATGGCCATCTTCACCGCGAGGTCGGCCGGCACGCCGCGATGGCCCATGATGATCGTGATGAACGGCACCATCAGCATGCCGCCGCCGATGCCCAGCAGGCCCGCGAGGAAACCGGTGCCGAGGCCGAGAGCGGCGAGTTCGGCGATCAGGAGGGGGTCGAGCAGGGCAGCGATATTCACGGGAAAGTCACGCAAGGGAAGTGAGGGGCTGGAAAAAGCAACGGCCCCGAGCAGTGGATGCAGGGGGCCGTGGCAGGAAAAGGTGTCTGCAGGTGATGTGCCGGACCCGCATCCTGAACCAGGGTTCAGGTGGGCGAGGGCAGCAGGACTTCGGGTTCATCTGACGCGAGATGATCACGCCCGTCGAGCGATGTACCAAGCCCGGCTCCGGAGAGCATTGGAACAAGGAAATATTAAGCCCGACACAGTCTGCAGACAGGCCGGATTTTACGCTCCGTCCGTCTTCGTGCGAGCCTTATTCAGAGTAAATGTCCATCGCCAGCCAGGGCCTGATCGAGTTTCTGGATGAGCTGCGTGGCCTTCGCGTCGGTTTCGACACTGTCTGCAGCCGAAGTGGCAACTGGTGCCGCGGGCGCTGCGGCAACAGCGGCCTGCTGCGCGGCGAGGTCGAACGCCAGGTTCAGCGAAGCCAGCACCGCAATGCGGTCACGGGCCTTGACTTTTCCGGCATCGCGGATCTTGCACATGGCCGCGTCCACGCGTTCGACGGCTTCGCGCAACTGCGCCTCGCCGCCATCGGGACAGCCGAGCAGATAGCTCTGGCCCATGATCTGTACTTCAATCTGCTTCATGCGGGGGAATCTTCGGAGGGTGGTTCAGCCGGCAACCGTTCGAGCAGGGCGTCCAGGCGCGTGCGTGCCGCAACGAGTCGCGACTTCAGGGCGTCGCGTTCGCGCGTGAGCGCATCGACCTGCTCCTGCAGCAGCGCATTGGTGCGTTGCACCTCTTCGTGACGCACAAGCAGTCGTTCAACACGCTCGGCGATCTGATCGATAGGGCTGGAAGCGGGCATGGTTGGCGATTGTAGTTTCCCGGGGAAGCGGCCCTGCCGGGACGGTGTCAGGGCGGGGCGTGGCATGGATTCTGCTGCCTTCCAGTTGCCTTTCAAACTCCAACAGCAAGCCAATGACCACGAAGAACAACACTTTATTCAGTTGGCGCGACCTGCTTACGCTCATCGGCAAGACCGCCGGTGGCGGCGCGATGTACCAGGCGATGACCTCGCTGGGCTTTGCCGCCGAATCCAACTACAGCGGACCACCGAAGCTCGATGGCGCAAAGAAGGGTGCGTCGGTGCTGATTCTTGGTGCAGGCCTGGCCGGCATGGCCGCCGCGCTCGAACTGCGCAACGCGGGCTACTCGGTCAAGGTTCTCGAGTTCAGCAATCGCGCGGGCGGCCGGTGCTGGACGCTGCGCGGCGGCGACACCTTCACCGAGCTGGGTGGCGCCGTGCAGCAGTGTGGCTTCGCCAAGGGCGAGTACTTCAATCCGGGGCCGTGGCGCATTCCCTATCACCACCATGCAGTGCTGGGCTACTGCAAGCGGCTGGGCGTGGCGCTGGAGCCTTTCGTTCAGGTCAACTACAACGCGCTCGTGCATTCGAGCAAGGCCTACGGTGGCAAGCCTCAGCGCTACCGGCACGTGCAGGCCGACTACCAGGGCTATGTCGCCGAGCTGCTCGGCAAGGCCACGACGCAAGGCAACCTCGATGCGGCACTGACGAAAGAAGACAAGGAGAAACTGCTCGAAGGCCTGCGCCGCTGGGGCGCGCTCGACACGCAGTTCCGCTATCTCGAAGGCACCATCAGCAGCGACCGCCGCGGCTATGAGGTCGATGCGGGCGGCGGCCTCATGCCACTGGCCAAGCCATCGAAGCCGCTGGACATGAGCGAGCTGCTGCAATCAAACCTTTGGCGTTACATCGCCAGCGGGCAAGACTACGAATTCCAGAGCGCGATCTTCCAGCCCGTGGGCGGCATGGACATGATCGCCAAGGCATTCCAGAAAGAAGTCGGCAGCCTGATCCGCTACGGCGCCAAGGTCACGAAGATCGAGCAGAACGACCGTGGCGTGACGGTCACCTACACCGATGCATCAAAGGGCGGTGCGGTCACGCAGGCCAAGGCCGACTGGTGCCTGTGCACCATTCCGCTGTCGGTGCTGAGCCAGATCGACATCCAGGTGGGCTCGGCAATGCAGGAGGCCATCAACGCCGTGCCTTATGGCGCATCGGTGAAGGTGGGCCTGCAGTTCAAGCGCCGCTTCTGGGAAGAAGACGAACATATCTACGGCGGAATCAGCTACACCGACCTGCCGATCTCGCGCATCTCGTACCCCTCGACGCGCTATGGCGCCAAGGGCAAGTCGGTGGTGCTGGGCGCCTACGTGTTCGACGGCCCGAACTCCTACGAATTCACCGCCATGGCGCCCGAGGAGCGCGTGCGCCGCGCGGTCGAGTTCGGCACGCAGTTGCATCCGCAGTACGCAAGCGAATTCGACAACGGCATTTCCGTGGGCTGGCACCGCGTGCCCGGCACGCACGGCTGCTATGGCATATGGACCGACGAGACGCGCCAGAAGCACTACAAGAACCTGTGCCAGGTCGATGGCCGCATCGCGCTGGCCGGCGAGCACGCTTCCTACATTCCGGCCTGGCAGGAGGGCGCACTGCTCTCGTCGCTCGACGCCATCCAGCGGCTGCATGCCCGCGCCGTCGCGTGAAAGCCGAGTGAAGGACACACCCACCATGAACGACAACATCACGACCTTCAAGCGCGCGCTGCTCGGCCTTTCGCTGGGCGCGCTGGCATTGGTAGCCGGCCAGGCCGCTTTCGCGCAGTCGCCGGAGCCTGTCTTTTCAGTAGGCCCCCGATTCCAGGAAAGCTCGGGCGAGGCGATCTACCGCGCGACCTGCCAGGGCTGCCACATGGCGCAAGGACAAGGGGCAAAGGGTGCGGGCGCCTATCCGGCGCTCGCCTCGAACCCGCGGCTCGCGAGCCCGGAATACCCGCTCTACGTGGTGATCAATGGGCAGAAAGGCATGCCTGCCTTTGGCAAGATGCTGAGCGACGAGCAGATCGCTTCCGTGGTCGGCTACGCGCGCACCCATTTCGGCAACCAGTACCCTGACGCCATTGCGGCGGAGAGCGTCAAGAAGCTGCGGCCTTGATCGCTCTCTTCTTTCGATACCTGGCAGACCCTTCCTTCATCCATCCATCCCAGCAGAGAGACAACACGCATGACCATGACCTCCATCACGAAGAAGCTGGCGCTCGTCGCCGCACTGTTCGCAGCCGGCACCGGCGCCGCCCACGCGGCCGATGAAATCATTCGCCACCGCATTCCGAATTCCACCTTCCCGATCGCGGCGGCGGTGGAGGTGCCGTCTTCGTTCACCAACGTCTACCTCTCGGGCCAGGTGCCGCCGCTGCAGGACGCGACTGCGCCCAAGAACAGCGCGGCAGCCTATGGCGGCGACACCAAGGGCCAGACCGTCGGTGTGCTCAAGGCCATCGAGAAGAGCCTCACAGGCCTGGGCCTGACGATGGGCGACGTGGTGAAGATGCAGGTGTTTCTTGTCGGCGATCCGGCCAAGGACAACAAGATGGACTTCGCCGGTTTCATGGAGGGCTACACCCAGTTCTACGGCACCGCCGCGCAGCCCCGGCTGCCGGTGCGTTCGACGATGCAGGTGACGGCGCTCGCCAACCCGGCCTACCTGGTCGAGATCGAGGTGATGGCGGTGCGCCCCGCCAAGTAAGCAGGGCAGCGCTGCGCGCTACTCGCTCAGCCGCACGTAGGTGGCGAGCAGCGCGCTCTTGGCGGCCACGCCCAGCAGCACCGGGTTGTCGGTGCTCTCGATCACCGGCAGCCGCTCGCCGAGGTGATCGAGAAAACGCTGCAGCGCCTCGCCCAGCCCGGTGTCGGCGGTGATCGGCTGGATGGCCTGCGAGAGCAGGGCGCCCGCGGTCGTTTCTGCAGGTGCCGTGCCGAGCGACGAAAGCGGCACCACGCCGAGGTAGCGATTGCCCGCGTCCACCACGTACAGGTACTTCACCGGGTGCTGCAGGAAGAGCCTGCTCATCGCCTCGCGGTCTGCCTCCGGGCCCACCACCGTTTCGGCAGGCTGCACCAGGTCGCGCATGTGCAGCCCGCGCAGGCGCATCTGCGTGTCGCGCTGTTCGTTGCGGTGCAGGGTGATCTCGTACATCGAGCCGGCGTTGGCCGAGCGCGCAACGAAATACGCGATGACGCTCGCCGCCATCAGCGGCAGCATGACTTCGTAGCTCAGCGTCATCTCGAAGATCATCAGGATCGCCATCAGCGGCGCCTGCGTCGCGCCCGCCAGGAACGCACCCATGCCGACGATGGCATAGGCGAACGGCGCCGAGGTGGCCGCCGGCCACAGCGCCTGCACGCCAAGGCCGAACAGCGCACCAACCATGCAGCCGAAGAACAGCGCCGGCGTGAACACGCCGCCTACCGCGCCAGAGCCGGCCGTGGCCATCGTGGCGACCGCCTTGGCGACCAGCACCATCGCGATCAGCGTCCACGGCCAAGGCGTGTGCAGCACTGAATTGACCACGCTGTAGCCGTTGCCCCAGACCTCGGGCATGGGCACCGACACCGCACCCATCACGAGCCCGCCCAATGCCAGCCGCCACGGCAGCGCCACCGGCAACCGCGAGAACAGCGCACGGCTGCCCTGCAGCGCGCGCAGGAAGCCGACCGCAGCAAAGCCCAGCAGCACGCCGAGCACGCAGAACAGCACGACCTCGGTGCCATGTATCTCCGGGAATGCCGGCATCCTGTACGGCGGCTGGTAGCCGGGCAGGGCCCGCATGGCCACATTGGCAACCACCGAGGCGATGATGATCGGCCCCACGCTTTCCATCGCGATCGAGCCCAGCACGATCTCGGCGACGAAGAAGGCGCCGGCAATGGGCGCGTTGTATGCGGCGGTCAGGCCGGCCGCCGCGCCGCAGGCCACCAGCAGCCGCAGCCGCTCGACCGGAAAGCGGAACACCCGCCCCAGCAGAGACGACGCCAGCGCCGCCAGCTGCACCATCGAGCCCTCGCGCCCTATGGAGCCACCGGTGCCGATGCTCACCAGCGACGACGCGCTGCGCACCAGTGTCTGAACCACCGGGATGCGCCCGTTGCCGAGCACGATGGCTTCCATGTAGTCGGAGGCAGCGCTGCGCAAGGCGACGCGTTTCGCCAGCACCAGCAGGCCGCCGGCCACCAGCCCGCCCAGCGTGGGGCAGGCGATGCGCGCCCACCACGGCAGGTGCTTCGCCATCGCCACCAGCCCTTCGCCCGGACCGAGCACCAAGTGCTCGAAGTGGTAGAGCGCCGCGCGGAAGAGTTCGGTGGCCAGCGTGCCGAGCAAACCGGCCACGATGGACCACAGCAACATCGACTGCCAGCCCGAGACACCGAAGACACGCTGCAGCGCCGAACGAAGATTGAGGAATACCGAGGCGGGCCGCATCATGGCCGTCGATGTTAGCTGCGCCGCAACTTTCGACTTAAGCGGCGTCCGGCAGGGCCTAAAATCCCGCCCGTTGGTGCTCGCGGCGTGGTTCGCACGGCGCAGTTCAACGGGAAGCAGGAGTGGAAGCCCCCCGACCTCATCAGGACGGAACAAGGCCGAAGCCGCCTGCGCTGCCCCCGCAACGGTCAAGCAGACGGCGCCGCAAGGCGCCAACCCCTTTCCATCGAAGCCACTGGGTGCCCTGAAACAGGCGCCTGGGAAGGCGGGGAGGGGCCGTTCTGCCAGCCCGGATACCGGCCAACAAGGCGGCTGCCGCATGCGTGATCTATGCATGGGGCGGCCATGGCGCCCAGGCGCTGGCGGGGAGGCCGGCGAGGGGTATTGACGTTCGTTCGGCTCATTCATGATTTCCCACGTTTGCTTTTCTCGCGGCCGCGCTCCTGCGCGCCGTCTCCGCCATGCCTGCCTGCCGCTGGCGCTGGCTTCCGCCTTCGGTGGCCTGGCCCATGCCCAAGAGGCCCCCACGCTGGGCGAAACGGTGGTCACGGCCAACCGCACGCCGCAGGCGCTGTCGGACCTGGTGGGCGACGTGTCCATCATCGACCGCAAGACCATCGAGCGCAGCGGCGCGACCGGCGTGGCCGACGTGCTGGCGCGCCTGCCCGGCATCGAGATCTCGCGTAGCGGCGGCGTGGGCAACACCACCAGCCTGTTCATCCGCGGCGCTGAAACGCGCTTCACCGCCGTGTACCTCGACGGCGTGCGCATCGACTCGCAATCGACCGGCGGCGCCGGCTGGGAAGGCATTCCGCTCTCGCAGATCGACCGCATCGAAGTGCTGCGCGGCCCGGCCGCAGCGGTGTATGGCTCCGACGCCGTGGGCGGCGTGATCCAGCTCTTCACCAAGCGCGGCGAAGAGGGCGTGTCGCCTTACGCGGGCATCGGCTTCGGCAGCCGCGGCCTGCGCAAGATCGAAGGTGGCGTGAGTGGCAAGTCGGGCCTGTTCGACTATTCGTTCGGCGTGGCGCACGAGGAAAGCAAGGGCTACAACGTGCAGCCTGCAAACAAGCGCAACGTGGTGAAAGACGGCTACACCAGCCCCGACCGCGATGGCTACAACAGCACCTCGGGCAACGTGAAGCTGGGTTACCAGATCACGCCCGACCAACGCCTGGAGGCCACGCTGCTCACCAGCGACATCAAGGCCGGCTACGACGCCACCGTCTCCTACAGGACCAAGCCGCCGATCCTGTTCCGCGACGACGTGTCGAACAACACGCTGCGCACCGCCGGCCTGACCTGGTCGGCCAAGTGGAACGACATCTACAGCACCCGCGTGCAGGTGACCGATTCGCAGTCGGTCTACAAGACGCAGCCTTCGTTCTACCGCACCGAAACCAACCTGCGCGGCTACCTGTTCCAGAACGAATTCCGCTTCGGCCCGCACCTGGTGACGGCCACGCTCGAGCGCCGCGAAGACGCGCTCGTAAATGCGCCCACCACCTCGTCGAAGCTGCTGTCGCGCGACCGTTCGCAGGACGCGATTTCGCTCGGCTACGGCTTCGTGCAGGGCCCGCATTCGCTGCAACTGCACGTGCGCCACGACAGGGACAGCGAGTTCGGCGGCAAGACCACCGGCAGCGCGGCCTATGGCTACGCCATTACCCCGTCGCTGCGCTTCACGGCCTCGGCCGGCACCGCCTTCCGCGTGCCCACGCTGTACCAGCGCTTCAGCGAATACGGCGTGTCCACGCTGCGGCCCGAAAGCAGCCAGAACGTCGAGCTGGGCATGAACTACGCCAAGGACGGCACCACCGCCGGCATCGTGGTGTACCGCAACCGCGTGCGCAACCTGATCAATTTCGTCGGCTCCGCCACGGGCTGTGCCTCGACCTTCGGCTGCTACACCAACGTGAACCGTGCCACCTTGCAAGGCGCCACGCTGTCGGCCAGCCAGCGCCTGGGCGACGTCACGCTGCGCGCCTCGCTCGACGTGCAAGACCCGAAGGACGCCGACACCGGCAACCTGCTCGCACGCCGCTCCAAGCGCCATGGCACCCTGGGTGCCGACTGGCGCATCGCCGGCTGGACGCTGGGCGCCGAGGTGCAGTCTTCGAGCAAGCGCTACGACGACGCGGCCAACACCATCAAGCTCGGCGGCTACACCGTGCTGAACCTGTCGGCCAGCACGCAGATCGCGCGCGACCTCAACCTCGTGGCGCGCGTCGACAATGCAGGCAACAAGGACTACCAGTACGCGCGGCTGTACGCCACGGCAGGCCGCACCGCGTACGTCGGTCTCAAGTGGACGCCTCACTAAGCCAAGCTCCCCAACCAGGCGACACCGCCGGTGCCGCGGCAGTCTCGTGCGCCGCGGTGCTGGTGGCCGCCCCGGCCTCGGGGCAAGGTAAGACCACCGTCGCCGCCGCGCTCGCGCGGCTGCATGCGCGCCAGGGCCGGCGCGTGCGCGCCTTCAAGTGCGGGCCCGACTTTCTCGATCCGCACTGGCTGGCGCTGGCCACCGGCGCGCCGGTGCATTCGCTCGACCTCTGGATGACCGGCGAGGCCGATTGCCGCTCGCGCCTGCGCGCCGCGGCGGCCGAGTGCGACCTGGTGATCGCCGAAGGCGTGATGGGCCTGTTCGACGGCACGCCCAGCGCGGCCGACCTGGCCGAGCGCTTCGGCCTGCCGGTGCTGGCGGTGATCGATGCGCACGCCATGGCGGGCACCTTCGGCGCGCTGGCCTACGGCCTGCAGAACTTCCGGCCAGGGTTGCCATGGGCCGGCGTGCTGGCGAACCGCGTGGCCAGCGAAAGGCACGCGGACATGCTGAAAGAGGCGCTGCGCGAGCCCTCGCAATGGCTGGGCGCCTTGCCGCGCGATGCGGGGTTCACGTTGCCCGAGCGGCACCTGGGCCTCGTCGCCGCCACTGAACTCGGCGATGCGATGGCCCGGCTCGACGCGGCGGCCGACGTGCTGGCCGCCACGCCGCTTGGGCAGATGCAGACCAGCCAGCTGCCGCAGGTGCGTTTCGAGGCGCTCGCATCCGATGAGGCAGAAGCCGTGCCGATGCTTCTGGCTGGCCGCACCATCGCCATTGCGCGCGATGCGGCCTTTTCATTTATCTACCCCGCGAACCTCGACGTGCTCACGGCGCTGGGAGCGCGTCTGTCCTTTTTCTCGCCGCTCGCAGGTGACGCCCTGCCGGCCTGCGACGCGGTCTGGTTGCCCGGCGGCTACCCAGAGCTGCACGCAGAATCGCTGGCCGCTTGCGAGCCGATGCGCGAATCGCTTGCCGCGCACGCCGCGTCGGGCAAGCCGATCTGGGCCGAGTGCGGCGGCATGATGGCGCTGTTCGACGAACTGGCCACGCAAGACGACGCGCAGGTGCACCGCCTCTGGGGCCTGCTGCCGGGCCGCGTGACCATGCAGAAGCGGCTTGCCGGCCTCGGCCCGCAACAGCTCACCCTCGGCAGCCACACCCTGCGCGGACACACCTTCCACTATTCGCGCTGCGAAACGCCGCTCGCACCCGCTGCCCACACTGCCCGGCCCGGCGCGACGCAGCCCGTGGGCGCACGCGGCGGCGAGGCGCTGTATGTGCACGGCCCGGTGCGCGCGAGTTACTTCCACGCGTGGTTTGCCTCCAGCCCGCAAGCCACGGCCCGCCTTTTCGGCGCCATGCCCATCGAGTTGGAGAGCCATGCCGCAATCGAGTAAGCCGAAGACCGTCGAGCACGAGTTCATCCTGGGCGGGCAGAAGAGCGGCAAGTCGCGCCGCGCCGAGCAGCGTGCCATCGACTGGTTCGCGGCCGATCCCCGCACGCATCGCGCGGTGCTGATCGCCACCGCGCAGGCCTACGACGACGAGATGCTGGAGCGCATCGTGCGCCACCAGGCCGACCGCGCCGAACGCGTGCCCGGCATGCGCACCATCGAGGAGCCGATCGAACTCGCACGCGCCGTCGTCACGCAGAGCACGCCCGAGACGCTGGTGGTGGTCGATTGCCTCACGCTGTGGCTCACGAACCTGCTGATGCCGATGCACTCCGAAGACGCCCGCCCCGTGACACGCACCCCGGCCACGCACGTCGCCATGCTGCTGGTCGCGCTGCGCGAGGCGCGCGGGCCGGTGGTGCTGGTCGGCAATGAGATCGGCCTGGGCGTGATCCCATTGGGCCGCGAGACGCGCGCTTTTGTCGACGCGCTCGGCCGATTGAACCAGGACGTGGCCGCTGCCTGTGACCGCGTCACCTTGATGGCCGCAGGCCTGCCGTTGAGCCTGAAAGCGCCTGCTGCATGAAGAAGAAAAAGACGATGCGCACTCTGCTGACCGCACTTGGCCTGGCCCTGTTCACGCTGGCCGCGCACGCCTTCGAGGTGGTCGACGAGCGCGGCGTGACAGTGAGCCTGCCGCAACCACCGCAGCGCATCGTCACGCTGCTGCCGTCGCTCACCGAATCGGTCTGCGCGCTCGGCGCCTGCAACCGGCTGGTAGGCGTCGACCGCTATTCCAACTCGCCCGAACAGGTGAAGGCGCTGCCGCAGCTCGGTGGTGGGATCGACCCGAACGTCGAGGCCATCGTCGCGCTCAAGCCCGACGCGGTGCTGCTCGCGAAGTCGTCGCGCGTCACGCAACGGCTCGAGGCGCTGGGCCTGAAGGTGCTGGTGCTCGAACCCAAGAGCCATGCCGACGTGCAGCGTGTGCTCGACAAGCTCGACCAGGTGCTCGGCACGCATGAAGCGCCGAAGGTCTGGCGCGTGATCGATGCCAGCGTGTCGGCCGCCGCGCAGTCGGTGCCCGCGAGCGCCAAGGGCACGCGCGTGTACTTCGAAGTGAACAGCGCGCCGTACGCGGCGGGCGAGTCGTCGTTCATCGGCGAAACGCTCAAGCGGCTCGGCATGAAGAACATCGTGCCGGCTTCTCTGGGCCCATTCCCCAAGCTCAACCCCGAATACGTGGTGCGCGCGAACCCCGACCTCATCATGGTCAGCGTGCGCAGCGCGCAGGGGCTGGAGCAGCGCCCCGGCTGGGCGGGCATCCGCGCGGTGCGCGAGGGCCGCATCTGCCGCTTCAGCGCGGAACAGTCCGACGTGCTCGTGCGCCCCGGCCCGCGCATGGACGAGGCCGCGCGCCTGATGGCGCAGTGCCTGAGCGACAAAGGCGGCAAACGGTGAACGCAGCGCGAAGGCACACGGTCCACCTGCGCCGCGTCTTGCTGCTCGGCGCCGGCCTGCTGGTGGTGGGCGCCGCGCTGATGGTGCTCGGCCTGGGCATCGGCAGCACTGGCTTCGAGAGCCTGCTCGCGGCGCGGCACGACCCGGTGGCGCTGCAGATCGTGTGGGACATCCGCCTGCCGCGCACGCTAGGCGCATGGCTGGCAGGCGCGCTGCTGGGGCTGGCTGGCGCGGTGGCGCAGGGGCTGTTCCGCAATCCGCTGGCCGACCCGTACCTGCTAGGCAGCGCCTCAGGCGCCTCGCTCGGCGTGGCACTGGCGCTGCTGATGTTCGGCGGCTCCGCCGCAAGCGCGCAGTGGGTGATGCGGCTCGGGCTCACCGGCGCGGCCTTTCTCGGCGCAGTGCTGGCGGTAATGCTCACGCTGATGCTGGCGCGGGGCGTGCAGCAGACGCTGCGGCTGCTGCTGGCCGGCGTGATCGTCGGCGTGGTGCTCGGCGCGGCGAAAGACCTCATCACCATCGCCTCGGCGGACATCCTGCAAGCCATTCAGGGATTCATCCTCGGCAGCACCGGCCTCGTCGGCTGGAGCGCCTGCGCGGTGATGGCGATGGTCGGCGCGGTCTGTCTGCTGCTGGCCTGGGCGCTGGCGCCGGTGCTCGACGGGCTTGCGCTCGGCGAGGCCACGGCGCGCAGCCTCGGCCTGCCGTTGGGCGCGATGCGCGCGGCGCTCGTCGTGGTGCTGGCACTGGCCACCGGCGCGGCCGTGGCGCAGACCGGGTTGATCGCCTTCGTCGGCCTGGCGGCGCCGCACCTCGTGCGCTCGGCCATCAAGACCACGCACGCACGGCTGATCCTGCTGTCGGCGCTGATGGGCGGGCTGCTGCTGATGGCGGCCGACCTGCTGGCGCGCTGGCTGATTGCGCCGCAGGAACTGCCGGTGGGCGTGCTCACGGCCGTGCTGGGCGGCAGCTATCTGCTGTGGCTGATGCACCGGCGCAGCGCGCGGAGTGGCGTGGCATGAGCAACCGGCAGAACACACCCGCTCTCGAGGTGCGCAAGGTCAGCGCCACGCTCGGCGTCACCGAGGTGCTGCACGACATCGATCTGGCGCTGTCGTCGGCCCGCTGGACCAGCATCGTCGGGCCGAACGGCGCGGGCAAGTCGACGCTGCTCAAGGCGCTTGCGGGCCTGCTGGCTCACCGAGGTGAGGTGCGGCTCTTCGGCGAGGCGCAGAACAAGGTGCCGGCGCGCATCCGTGCCCAGCGCCTTTCCTGGCTCGGCCAGAGCGGCACGGGCGAGGGCAGTGCCGACGACCTGATGGTCTACGACGTCGCCATGCTCGGCCGCCTGCCGCACCAGCGCTGGCTGGCCGCCCCCAGCGAGGCCGACCGAGAGGCGGTGGAGCGTGCGCTGCGCAGCACCCAGGCCTGGGATTGGCGCGACCGCCCGCTGGGCCAGCTCTCCGGCGGCGAACGTCAGCGGGTGCTGCTGGCGCGCGCGCTTGCCGTCGAGGCCGAACTGCTGTTGATGGACGAGCCGCTCGCCAATCTCGACCCGCCGCACCAGGCCGACTGGATGCAGACCGCCCGCGCGCTCGTAGCCGATGGCAAGACCGTGGTCAGTGTGCTGCACGAGCTTCCGATGGCGCTGGCGGCCGACGAACTCGTTGTGATGGATCGCGGCCGGGTGGTGCATCACGGCGGCTGCAGCGACCCTGCTACCCATGCTGCGCTGGAGCAGGTGTTCGACCATCGCATCCGGGTACATCGGGTGGCCGAGCAATGGATTGCGTTGCCGCTATGAGAGGCGTTGTGCGTCATTCAGGGAGCGCTCACGCCGACGGGGTACCTTGCTCCGCGAATGTCCCCCGGCCTGCGGCCTCCTCCTTTATTTCGCTGCGCAAGGCACCCCATCGGCGTGATCGTTCAGCGCAGCGTTTGATCGGCCCGCACAACGACTGCGCCCATGTGCGAATGGCATCGGGTGCTCCCCGCAGCGAAATAAAGGAGGAGGCCGAAGGCCGGGGGACATTCGCGGAGGGGAGTACCCGGTGTCATTCGCACGCACCCCGAACAACAGAACAACCTCCGAGAACTGAATTGGAACCCCCATGCAAATAGAGACACCCCCCAGCGAAAAGCCATACGAAAAACCCGAAGGTGAACGCCGCGGCCTGGTCATCGTCAACACAGGCGACGGCAAGGGCAAGAGCACCGCCGCCTTCGGGCTGGCGCTGCGTGCGCATGGCCGCGGCAAGGCCGTGAAGATCTACCAGTTCATGAAGGTGCCGACCGCGCGCTTCGGCGAGCACCGGATGTTCGAGCAGATCGGCATTCCGATCGAAGGGCTCGGCGACGGCTTCAGCTGGAAGAGCCAGGACCTCGAACGCTCCGGACAACTGGCGCGTGACGGCTGGGAGAAGGCCAAGGCCGCGATCCTGTCGGGCGAGTTCTTCCTGGTGGTGCTCGACGAGATCACCTATCCGCTGATCTACGGTTGGCTGCCTCTGGAAGGCGTGCTCGAAACGCTGCGCGCGCGGCCGAAGCATGTGCACGTGGTGCTCACCGGCCGGCGCTGCCCGCCCGAGATCATCGAGCTGGCCGACACGGTGACCGAGATGACGCTGGTCAAGCACGCCTTCAAGGCCGGCATTCCTGCGCAACGCGGCATCGAAGACTGAGCGTGATGGCACATGCGTTCGCAGCCGACGAAGCGAGGGCGGTCTACCGCGCCATCCACGAGCGGCGCGACATGCGCCACTTCGAGGGTGGACAGGTCGCGCCCGAGGTGCTGCGCCGGCTGCTCGATGCGGCGCACCATGCGCCGAGCGTTGGGTTCATGCAGCCGTGGCGCTTCATCCGAATTCGCGGCGAGGCGCTGCGGCAGCAACTGCACCGCGTCGTCGAACAGGAGCGCGTGCTGACCGCCCGCGCGCTCGGGGAGCGCGAGGACGAGTTCATGCGCCTCAAGGTGCAGGGCCTGCTCGACGCCGCCGAGCTGCTGGCGGTGACGCTGGCCGATGGCCGCGAGAAGCATGTGTTCGGCCGTCGCACGCTGCCGCAGATGGACCTGGCCTCGGCCTCCTGTGCCATCCAGAATCTCTGGCTCGCGGCGCGCGCCGAAGGGCTGGGCATGGGCTGGGTGTCGCTGTTCGATCCGGCCGAGGTGTCGGTGCTGCTCGGTCTGCCTGACGGTGCGGAGCCCATCGCCCTGCTGTGTTTGGGCCCCGTGCACAGCTTTTACGAAGAACCGATGCTGCAGCGCGAACGCTGGGCGAAGCGCGAACCGCTTTCGTCGCTGGTGTTCGACGAAGGCTGGGGCCGGCCTTCGGACCTTTTCGACCATCCGTCTCCCGTGGAGCCCACCTGATGCTGGCTTTCGATACCGTTCTCTTCGAGCTTGCGCGCCTGTTCCTCTGGCCGGTGACGCTGGGTGTGCTGCTGTCCTTCGTCTATGCCGTGTATTGCCTCGGTGCGTTCGGCATCGAATACCTGCAGCGCCGCCGCGACCCGTCGCGCGCGCTGGTGCTGCAGGGCCATGCGCAGGCCAGCCAGGAGCAGATGGAGCTGGTTGTGCTCAAGCAGCTCGAAGGCGTGCGCCTGTGCAGCCGTGTGGCGCCGATGCTGGGGCTGATCGCCACCATGATCCCGATGGGCCCCGCGCTGGTGGCCGTGGCCTCGGGCGAATCGCAGGGCGTGGCGCAGAGCCTGGCGCCCGCGTTCGCGAGCGTGATCGTGGCGCTGGCTTCGGCCTCGATCACCTTCGTGGTCTACACCGTGCGCCGCCGCTGGCTGATGCGTGAGCTGGTGACGGTGCTTGACGCGCGGGATCGGCTGTCATGAGCCGCCGCCAATTCTCCATTTTGAGCAGCCTGGACAGCGACGATGACGACCCGGTGCTCTCGACCATCAACCTGATCGACGTGTTCATGGTGGTGATCGGCATGCTGATGATCGCGGTCATCAACAACCCGATGAACCCTTTCGCGCAGGACAAGGTGACGATCATCCGCAATGAGGGCCAGCCGAACATGGAGATCGTCACGCGCGAGGGCCGCAAGATCACGCGCTTCAAGGCCAGCGGCGCGACGGGGCAGGGCGACGGCGAGAAGGCTGGCACTGCCTGGCGGTTGAAAGACGGCACGATGGTCTATGTGCCGGCGGATGCCGTTCCGGCGCAGGGTGGGAAGTGACGCGGGTTTTCTTCTTGTTCTTGATCGCGGCGCTGGGGTTTCTTGCGCCGGCACAAGCGCAGCCTGCGGGGGGACGCGTCGTTGTGTTGAGCACCTCGCTGGTGTCGCCGGCGCGGGTGGTTCGATTGGAGGCTGCGGCGCGTGAAGCCGGGCTGCCGTTGCAGGTGGTGTCGGCATCGCAGGACTCGCCCGAAGCGCTGGCCGCTGCGCTCGAAGGCGCACGTTTGCTCGTCATCGATGCGCCGCACATCAGCGTCGCGCAAGCTGCCGCGGCGCGCTTTGGCGACACGATCTCGCGCAGCACGACGCCGTATGTGCTGATCGGCGAGTTCGCGCTGGTGGCCAAGGGGCAAACCTTCGCCGCCGCGCCGCTCGCGGCTGAGCGCGGCGTCGATGCCGCATGGGCGCAGCGGCTGCGCGAGTACTGGCGCTTCTCTGGCGCGGCCAACCTCGGCGCGGCGATGAAGGCCCTGGCACAGCCCGGCAAGCTCGGCGGCCTGCCCGACCCCGTGCCGCTGCCGCTGGCCGGCCTCTATCACCCGGGCTGGCCCCGCATCGAAACCGACATCGCCGCCGTCGAGCGGCTGCCCGGCAGCAACGGCACGGTCGCCATCGCCATCAACAGTGCCACCGTGACGGGCGACGACACCGGCTGGCTCGACACGCTGATCGCCTCGCTCGAACGGCGTGGCCTGCGCGCCTATGCCTTCTACGGCCCGCGCCAGCAGAAAGACCTGTTCTTCCGCATGACGCACGCCGGTGAGCAGCGCGTGGCCGATGCGATCGTCAACGCCTCGCTGGTCTTCAGCCCGAACGAGCGCAAGGCCGAGCTTGAGCGCATCGGCGTGCCAGTGTTGCAGACGCTGCCCTCGCTGGCCATGGACGCCACGCAATGGGCGCTGAGCAAAGATGGCCTGTCGCAGACCGACATCGCCGCCTACTACAGCCCGAGTGAGCTGGCCGGCATGACCGACCCGATGCTCGTGAGCGCGCGCGACGCGGCGACCGGCACGTTGCAGCCGCTGCCCGCGCAGATCGATGCCGTGGCCGACAAGGCGGCCGCATTGCTTCGCCTGCAACGCACGCCGGCCGCCGATCGTCGCGTGGCGATGCTGGTCTACAACTACCCGCCGGGCGAAGCCAACTTCGGCGCGTCGTTCCTCAACGTGCCACGCAGCGTGAACAACATGCTCGCGGCAATGAAGTCCGCCGGCTACCGCACCGAGCTGCCGGGTGCTGACGCACTCATCGCACAGGTGCAGGCGACGATGAGGGCCTACTACCCGACGGGGCAGAGCGACGAACTGCAGCCGCTGCTCGACAAGGGCCTGGCCGATGCGATGCCGCTGTCGCGTTACCTCGCGTGGTTCCGGTCGCTGCCAGTGGAAACGCAGCGCCGTATCGAAACCTATTGGGGCCCGCCTGAGAAGTCGACCATGCTGCGCCCCGTCGCGGGCGAGCCTGCCTTCGTGATCCCGCGCGTGAAGTTCGGCAACGTCGTCGTGCTGCGCCAGCCGCCGCGCTTCGAGCCCGGCACGCAGGTGGCTGGCAAGGCCGAGCAGGTCTACCACCGCTCGGCCGTGCCGCTGAGCCACGGCTACCTGGCCACCTACCTCTGGCTGCGCACGCAGTTCGGCGCGAGCGCGGTGGTGCACGTGGGCACGCACGGCACGGTCGAATGGTCGGCGGGCAAGGAGCGAGGGCTGTCGGTGCAGGACGATCCGCTGCTCGTGCTCGGCGACCTGCCCAACGTGTACCCGTACATCATGGACAACCTCGGCGAGGCCACCACCGCCAAGCGCCGCGGCCGCGCGACCATGGTGAGCCATTCGACGCCGATGTTCGCGCCAGCCGGCTTCCGACCCGGCGTGCAGGCAATGCACGAGCGCATGCACGACTGGGAGACGCTGTCGCCTGGCCCGGTGAAGACCGCGATGGAAAAGCAGCTGACGGCCGAGTTCGTAGAGCAGCACTACGACCGCGATCTGAACTGGACGCCCGCTCGGATTCGCTCGGACTTTGCAGGCTTCATCGCGGTGCTGCATCCGTACCTCGACGAACTCGCGCAGACCGCGCAGCCGCTGGGTTTGGCGACCTTCGGGCAGGTGCCCGATGTGCAGCGCCGGCGCATGACGATCCTGCAGATCCTCGGCAAGCCTTTGGTCGAAGCGTTGGGTGAAGACATCGACGAGGCCTTTCTGATCGATGCGAAGAGCGTTGCCGGCTCGCGGCCTGCGCGCTGGGTCGAACTCGCGCTCAGCGATGCACAGGCAGCGAGTGCCATGGGCAAGACCCCGGCCGAACAGCGGAGCCTGCTGTCGCTGGCTGAACGCGCGCAAAAGCTCGACGCCGTGCTTGCCCACAACGAAGAAATTGAAGGACTGCTGACGGCGCTCGACGGCCGCTACCTGAAGTCGAGCTACGGTGGCGACCCGGTGCGCAACCCCGACAGTCTGCCGACCGGCCGCAATCTCTACGGATTCGATCCGAGCCGCGTGCCTACGCGCGCGGCCTGGGACACGGGCGTGACCGCGATGGAGGCCTGGATCGCCGAACATGCGAAGACCCATGCCGGCAAGGCGCCGGAAAAGATCGCTTTCACGCTCTGGGCCGGCGAGGCCTCGCGCCATCAGGGCGTGCTGGAAAGCCAGGCCTTCTACGCAATGGGCGTGAAGCCGCGCTGGGACGAGGGCGGGCGCATGACCGGCATCGAGATCATTCCCGCGTCGATGTTGAAGCGCCGGCGCATGGACGTGCTGATCAGCGTCACCGGCTCCTACCGCGACCAGTTTCCCAACGTGATGCGCTGGCTCGACGAGGCGGTGCAGCAGGTGGCTGCCTTGCGAGAGCCCGGCAACGCCGTTGCGCAGCACAGCGAGGCGATGGCGCGCAAGCTGCGTTCGGAAGGTGCGTCGATGCAAGAGGCGCAGCGCTGGTCCACGGCGCGCGTGTTCTCGAACGAGCAAGGCAGCTACGGCGCCGGGCTGGAAGAGGCCGCGCTCGTGAGTGATGTGTGGAAGAGCCAGCAACGCGGCGGCGGCGACGCGCAGATGGCGCAGCTCTACATGGACCGCATGGGCCACGCCTACGGCAAGGGCCTCGACGGTGCCGCGCGGCCCGGCGCCTACGCGGGCAATCTCATGCAGGTCGATGCGGCGCTGATGGCGCGCAGCTCCAACCTGTATGGCGTGCTGACCAACGACGACCCGTTCCAGTACCTCGGCGGTATCGCGCAGGCCGTGCGGCAGCTCACGGGCAAGGACCCGGCGCTGTACGTGCAGAACCTGCGCGACGGCAACGCCGTGCGCACTGACACCGCTGCGGGCGCCATCGCACGCGAGATGCAGACGCGCTACCTGCATCCACAGTGGATCGAGGCGCAGAAGGCCGAGGGCTACAGCGGCACGCTGCAGGTGCTGAAGACCGCGCAGTTTCTCTGGGGCTGGCAGGTCACGGCGCCGCAGGCCGTGCGACAGGATCAGTGGCAGTCGTTGCACGATGTGTATGTGCGCGACAAATACAAGCTGGGCACGCGCGAGTGGCTGGAAGGTGACAACCGGGCGGCCTTCGCGCAGACGCTGGAGCGCATGCTCGACGCGGTGCGGCTGAACTACTGGAAGCCCGATGCGGCTACACGGCGCGAGCTGGCGCGGGCTTATGCGGAGGCGGTGCGCGCGACCGGGCTGCGCGAGCGGAATGCGGGTGTGCAGCGGTTTGCGCAGGCGGAGCTGTCGCCGCCTGCGCCTTCGCACCAGCCGCGCCCGTCGGTCGAACCTGTGGTCGCGGCAGCACCCGCGCCGGCTCCCACCCCGGCAGCCGAGCCGGCGCCGGACAGCCCGCAGCCCGTCAGCGGCCTCAAGCTCGAACCCACGCCCGCCGATACGTCATCGCCCAAGGCCGAGACCGTCTTCCTCCGGCTCTGGGTGGCGTTTGGGGCCGCGTCGCTTGTCGCACTCGGTGCGCTGATGCAGTGGCGCCGGGGCAGGGCGCTTGCCTGATTCGCGAGAATGGCGGCTCCCATGCCTCTCCAGAATCTCGAATACGCCATCGCCGTAGCCGCTGCGCTGTGGATCGCGCTGGCCATCGACCGCTGGCTGGGCGAGCCGCCCGCGCCGCTGCACCCTGTCGTGTGGATGGGGCGCTACCTCGGGATTGGTTCGCGCATCGCGCCGCCTGCGTACCCCGTGAAACCGGTGGATCTGCCGATGTTCTTCATCGGCGCGTTGGTGTGGTGCGTGGGGGGCGTGTGCGTCTGGGGCGTCGCCATGGGCTTGCAGACGCTCATCGCGCTGTGGCTGCCCGCGTGGGCCGTAGCGCTGCTGCTGGGCCTGCTGCTCAAGCCGCTCTTTGCCTGGCGCATGTTGCGCGATGAAGTGCTCGCGGTCGAGGCCGCACTGGCCGTTTCGCTCGAAGCCGGCCGCAAGCAACTGGCGCGTCTGGTGAGCCGCGACGTTTCCCGGCTCAGCGAGCGCGAAGTGCGCGAGAGCGCCATCGAGTCGCTCGCGGAAAACCTCAACGATTCACTCGTGGCGCCTGTGTTCTGGTTCGTGCTGCTCGGCCTGCCGGGTGCGGCGCTCTACCGTTTTGCCAATACCGCCGACGCGATGTGGGGCTACCGCGGCGAGCGCAATGGCCGCGACTGGACCTGGATCGGCAAATGGGCCGCGCGCGCGGACGACGTGCTCTCGTGGGTGCCGGCGCGCATCACCGTGGGGCTGCTGGCGCTGGCGGCGTGGCGCTGGCCTACGGGGCTCTCAGAAGAGGCGCGCCGCACGCCGTCGCCCAACAGCGGCTGGCCGATGGCGGCGATGGCGCTGCTGCTGGGCGTGCGGCTGGCGAAACCGGGCGTGTATGCGCTGAATGCCGAGGGGCGTGCGCCTTCCGCGTCCGACATGCAACGCACCGCTCAACTGGGCGGGCGGGCCGCATTGGCGCTGGGCGTGTTCGCGTCGCTGGCCATCGTGGCGACAGCCGGCTGGAGGTGGGTATGAGCACGGTTCTGCATGGCGGTCCCGATGCGGCTGGCGTAGCGCCGCACGACTTCTCGACCAATGCCAATGCCTGTGGCCCTTGCCCCGAGGCTCTGGAGCGGGTCCGCGCTGCTGACGTCTCCAGGTATCCCGATCCGGCTTACACGGCGTTGCGTGAGCAACTCGCGCTCATGCACGGCGTGGAGGCCTGGCGGATCGTGCCTGCAGCCGGTGCCAGCGAGTTCATTCGACGCATCACCGCCTGGGTGGCCCTGGAGGACCGCGGTGGTCACGGCGAGGTCGCGCTGCCGCCCATGTCCTACGGTGACTATGCGGCGGCCGCGAGAGCCCAGGGGTTGCAGGTAGTGCGAGCACCGCATGTGGGACACCGGCTGCGGCTTGCCTGGTGCTGTGACCCTTCGACACCGCTGGGTCAGGCGCAGCAGGGCATTCGAGAGACCGTCGATGCGCTACCCGAGGGCGTGCCCTGCGTGCTCGACCGCGCCTACGAGCCTTTGCGCCTGGAGGGCCGTCTCGCCTTGAGCCAGAGCCGCCTGGATCGCCTGTGGCAAATGTGGTCGCCCAACAAGGCGCTCGGCATGACCGGCGTACGTGCGGCCTACGCGATCGCACCGCCGAACGCGCAGGAGGCGGTGGATGCCCTGCTGCGTCTGGGCGCCTCGTGGCCGGTGGGCGCGCACGGCGTGGCGATGCTCTCGGCCTGGACGCAACCGGGCGTGCAGGCCTGGCTTCGCGAAAGCCTTGGCACCTTGCGTGCGTGGAAGGCATCGCAGACGGCTCTGTGCGGCGAGATGGGCTGGGAGGTCTGGCCCAGTGATGCCAATTTCCATGTAGCCAAGCCCGTCGGAAATGACTTCGCCGGTCTGCTGAAGCACCTGCGCGCCGAAGGCATCAAGCTGCGCGACTGCGCTCCCTTCGGCCTGCCGGGCCACGTGCGCCTCGGCGTGCTGCCGCCCGCCAGCCAGCAGGCATTGAAAGAGGCCTGGACAAGCGCGTCCTGAACACATACATACACCCACAAGAAAAAATGCTCTACGCCATCACCACGCTCTTTCTCTGCCAACTGGCCGGCGAACTGCTCGTGCAGTGGCTCGGCCTGCCCATTCCCGGTCCGCTGATCGGCATGGTGTTGCTGTTCATCGGCCTGCTGGTGCGCGGCGGCGTGCCTCAGGTGCTGACCGACACCTCGGGCCATCTGCTGCGCAACCTGATGCTGCTGTTCATTCCGGCCGTGACCGGCGTCATGCTGCATTTCGAGCGGGTGGGGCGCGAGTGGCTGCCGTTCCTCGCGGCGGGCATCGTCGGCGCGGCATTCACCATGACGGTCACCGCGCTCACGTTCCGCTGGATGATCCGCCTCACCGGCAAGGACGCGCAATGACCGCGCCGGCCAGGCTTTCTGAAATCTGGGTCTTCCTCGCGCAGTCGCCGCTGCTGTGGCTGTCGCTCACGCTGCTGGCCTATCTTGGCGCGCTGTGGCTGCACACCCGCAGCGGGCGAAATCCGGTGGTCAACCCGGTGCTGATATCGGTGATCGTCATCGTCGGCGTGTTGCTGCTCACGCGCACGCCCTACGACACGTATTTCGAAGGCGCGAAGTTCGTGCACTTCCTGATCGGCCCCGCCACCGTGGCACTGGCGGTGCCGCTGTACAGCCAGGTCGGCCGGCTGAGGCGGCTGTGGCTGCCCATCGGCGTGGCGCTGCTCGTGGGGTCGGTCGCAGCCATCGTGTCGGCCATCGGCATTGCGTGGGTGCTGGGCGGCTCGCACGAGCTGATGATGTCGCTCGCGCCAAAGTCGGCCACCATGCCCATCGCGATGGGCGTGGCCGAGAAGATCGGCGGGCTGCCGTCGTTGGCGGCTGTGGCTGCAGCCGTTGCCGGCATTTCGGGCGCGATCATGGCGACCGGGCTGCTGAACCTGCTGCGCATCAAGGAGCCCGCGGTGCGCGGTTTTGCGGTCGGCATGGCCGCGCACGGTATCGGCACGGCGCGGGCCATTCAGGTGAACGAGACGGCGGGCGCGTTCTCCGCGTTGGCCATGGGGCTGAACGGCATCGCGACGGCGCTCTTGGTGCCGCTGATCGTCAAGCTGATGGGCGCATGAAGCCATCCATGTCCAAGGCCGAGACCCGTCCGATGGAACTGGTCTGGCCCGCCAAGGCCTACCTGCCCAGCTACGTGTCGGCCCTGAACCGGGGCTGGGCGCGTGACGAGACGCGACCCGAATCGGGCTCCGAAGAGCGCGCTGCCATCAAGGCCAATGCCGACCGCTTCCTCGCCAGCCTGGTGGACCGCGAAGCCAACGGCGGGCGCATCGTCATGCCCGACGGCTCCAAGGTGCGGCGCCTGCCGGGCTACAAATGCTGGATGTGGGACGGCGAGTTCTGCGGCAGCATCGACCTGCGCTGGCAGCCCGGCACCGACACCTTGCCGCTCTACTGCCTGGGCCACATCGGCTACAACGTCGTGCCCTGGAAGCAGCGCAAGGGCTATGCGACGCGTGCGCTCGGCGCCATGCTGATGCTGGCCGCGGGCGAGGGGCTGAGCCGTGTCGAGATCACGACCAGCCCGGACAACGTCGCGTCGCAGAAGGTGATTGCGGCCAATGGCGGCGTGCTGATCGAAACCTTCATCACACTGCCGAGCCAGGGCAGCCTGACCAAGTTTCGCTACCGCATCGATCTCTGAAGGAAAATTGCGCTCCCCCAATTCGAGTTGGAGCGCAATCCATGGCCCAGTACACCGCAGAAATCCTCTGGCTGCGCGGCGAGCAGGACTTTCTCGGCAACACCTACAGCAGACGGCATTCGCTGCGCTTCGACGGCGGCGCGGAAGTGGCGGGCTCGTCGTCGCCGCACGTGGTGCCGCTGCCTATGTCTGATGCGTCGGCGGTCGACCCGGAAGAGATGTTCGTCGCCTCGCTGTCGAACTGCCACATGCTGTGGTTTCTCACGATGGCCGTGAAGCGCAAGTTCGTCGTCGACCGCTACTTTGACGCGGCCACCGGCGTGATGGAGAAGAACGCTGAGGGAAAGATGGCGATGACAGTGGTCACGCTGCGACCGGAGGTGACGTTCTCGGGCGAGAGCGTCCCGACGCGCGAGCAGATCGAGCAGATGCACCACCGGGCGCATGAGGAGTGCTTCATTGCCAATTCGGTGAAGACCGAGGTGCGTTGCGAGCCGGTGTACTGACGCGCTCGCCGCCTCGGGCCTCCCGCGCAGGCCGATTCAGCGGCGCTGCAGCCGCGGGTTCTTGGCAAACAGCTCCGCCGCCCAATCAACGAACGCCCGCACCTTCGCGCTCAGGTGCCGGTTGGGTGGGTACACCACGTGAATAGGCAGCGGGTCGCGACTCCAGTCGGGCAGCACCTCGACCAGCTCGCCGCTTTCCAGCAGCGGCTCGGCCATGAAGGTGATGCACTGCGAAATGCCGAAGCCGCCGAGCACTGCCGTGATGTGCGCGTTGCTCTCGTTGACCGACACGCGGTAGTGCCCGTTGAGTTCGATGTGCTCGTCGCCCTTCTTGAACTCGTGCGGGTACACGCGGCGCGTGGTGCCCGAGAAATAGCTGACCACCACGTGGCGCTTCTCGATGTCGTTCGGGTGCTGCGGCACGCCGTAGCGCTTGATGTACGCCGGCGACGCCACGGTGACGAAGTGCAGGGTGCCGATGCGCCGCGCCACCAGCGACTGGTCGCTGAGGTCGCCCGCGCGGATCACGCAGTCGACGTTGTCGCTGATCAGGTCGACGGTGCGGTCGCTCACGCCCAGGTCGACCTGGATGTCGGGGTAGCGGTCGCAGAAGGTGGCAAGGGCAGGCAAGATGATCTGCCTTGCCACCGAGGTGCCTATGTCGATGCGCAGCCGCCCCGTGGGGTTGGCCTGCGCATTCGTCATGCTGGCTTCCATGTCGTCGAAGTCGTTGAGCAGGCGCGCGGCGCGCTCGTAATAGGCCGCGCCGTCGGGCGTGACGGTGACGCGGCGCGTGGTGCGGTTGAGCAGCTTCACGCGCAGGCGCGATTCGAGCGCCTGAATCTGCTTGGTGACCGTGCCCTTTGGCAGGGCGAGCGAGTCTGCCGCCCGGGTGAAGGTGCCGGCTTCCACGACGCGGACAAAGATCCGCATGGCCTGGATTTGATCCATCGAATGCCTGTTCTTGGTACCCGGCCCACACCGGGGGGAGCGGATTCTCACACAAGGCACCAAACCCTTGCGGAGCGCCGCGATTGTTGTCGGTTTGGAAACAGAGTAGGGGCGGCTTGCCTGTTTAACGTCACACTGGGCGACTTATATTTCAACCATCGCCCAATTCCCTGAGGTCGCCCATGTCACCCGTTCCATCGTCCCGTTCTGCCGAAGCTGCCGCCCGCGCTGCGGCGCAAGGCGTGGAAGCCGATCTGTCGATCGAGCTGCCCGGCCGTGAACCGGTCGGTGCCCGTGTGTACGGCCAGCGCGCCAAGGGTGACGTTGCACCGCTGGTGCTGCACTTCCACGGTGGCACCTTCGTCTGCGGTGACCTCGACAACGGCCGCAACGTGGCCCGGCTACTGGCCGGGGCGGGTGCGGTGGTGGTGTCGGTGGCTTATCCGCTGGCGCCCCAGTCGCCGTTCCCGGAGCCGATCGAGGTGGGCTATGCCGCCCTCGAATGGCTCTACAAGCAGCGCACCAAGCTGGGCGGCAAGGGTGCGCAGGTGTACCTGGCCGGCGAAGAAGCCGGTGGAAACCTCGCGGCTGCGGTAGCACTCATCGCTCGCGACCGGGCACATCCGCCGGTGGCAGGCCAGATCCTGCTGTCGCCCATGCTTGACCCGTGCGCCGGTACCGCCTCGCTGCGCAACGCCACCAGCGACGAGCCCGAGTGCCGCTGGGCCAGCGGCTGGGAGAAGTACCTGAGCTGCCCGTCGAACGCCACGCACCCCTATGCGGTGCCGAGCGGTTCGCTGCGGCTGTCGTCACTGGCGCCCGCGCTGGTGCTGGTGGGTGCGGACGACGCCATGCGCGACGAGGCGCTGACCTTTGCGGGCCGCCTGCGCGCCGCCGGCATCGAGGTCATGAGCAGCGTGTTGCCCAGCGCCTCGAACTGGCCCAAGGCGCTGTACGACACCGAGAACACGGGTTGCGTGGCCTGTGAGGCCACGGTGCAGCAGCACTTCCGCGAATTCTTCAGCGCGACCACACCGCCGACCACCGTTCCCACGGGTGCGGCGCCTAACCACCCCAGCTAGCTCCCGGCCAGCCACGGCTGCCTGATCGACACGCTGCCAGCGCGGCAGCGTGCGAGGGCCCTCTTTTTCCTGAATTCCGCCTCCTGGTGCCAAAAGCGCCGGGGTGGCCTGTTGCATCCCCAAAGTCATCGAGAAGGACGAACCATCATGTCGAACAACGAGAAAAAGCTGTCTTCCGTAGCCCGCAAGGGTCTGTGGCCCGCCGTGACCGGCATTACCGCACTGCTGGCGGTGGCCGCCGCGGTGGTGGGCATGTACAGCTTCAAAGCCGAAGCCAACAACGCCCCGGCCGCGCCGCAAGCCACGCCGGTTTCTGTCGCCACCGTGGCGTCGAGCGAGATCAATGCCTGGGACGAGTTCTCGGGCCGGCTCGAAGCCGTCGAGCGCGTCGATGTGCGCTCCCGCGTCGCAGGCGCCGTGCAGTCGCTGCACTTCCGTGAAGGCGCGCTGGTGAAGCAGGGTGAGTTGCTGGTCACCATCGACCCCGCGCCGTACGCGGCCGAGGTCGAGCGTGCCGAAGCGCAGGTGGCATCCGCGCAGGCCCGTCAGTCGTTCAGCCGCAGCGAGCAGGAGCGTGCCAAGCGCCTGTGGGACGACAAGGCCATTGCCCAGCGTGAATACGACGAGCGTGTGAACGCTGGCCGTGAAGCCGACGCCAACCTGCGTGCGGCGCAAGCCTCGCTGCAGTCGGCGCGCCTGAACCTGGGCTACACCCAGGTGCGGGCTCCGGTGTCTGGCCGCATCGGCAGGATCGAGGTGACGGTGGGCAACCTGGTGGCGGCCGGTCCGGGCGCCCCGGTGCTGACCACGCTGGTGTCGGTGAGCCCGATCTACGCGAGCTTCGATGCTGACGAACAGGTCATCACCCGTGCGCTGAAAGACCTGCCGAGCGGCTCCAGCGCCCGCGGCCAGATCGAGACTATTCCCGTGCAGATGGGCACCGCCGGCCTCGACGGCACGCCCTTCACCGGCAAGCTGCAGCTGATCGACAACCAGGTCGATGCCCGCAGCGGCACGGTGCGTGTGCGTGCCTCGTTCGACAACAAGGACGGCGCACTCATCCCCGGCCAGTTCGCCCGCATCCGCATGGGCCAGGCTCGCAACGACACAGCACTGCTGGTGAGCGAGCGTGCCATCGGCACCGACCAGAACAAGAAGTTCGTGATGGTCGTGGGTGAAGACAGCAAGGCCACCTACCGCGAAGTGACGCTGGGCGCCTCTATCAACGGCCTGCGTGTCGTGAGCAAGGGCCTGAAGGCGGGTGACCGCGTCATCGTCAACGGCCTGCAGCACATCCGCCCGGGTGCGCTGGTCGCGCCGCAGCAAGTGACCATGGACGCCAAGGCCGACCCCAAGCAACAACAACCGGAACGCGTCGCGGAAGCGGCCAAGTCCTGATTTCGGAGGAGGGCGCACCCGCGCCCACCGGAGAACCATCATGAATCTCTCAAAATTCTTCATCGACCGGCCGATCTTTGCCGGCGTGCTGTCGCTACTGATGCTGATAGCCGGCCTGATCGCGCTGCGCGGGCTGCCGATCTCGGAGTACCCGGAAGTCGCGCCGCCCTCGGTGGTGGTGCGCGCCCAGTACCCCGGCGCCAACCCGAAGGTGATTGCCGAAACCGTTGCCACCCCGCTCGAAGAGCAGATCAACGGCGTCGAAGGCATGCTCTACATGGGCAGCCAGGCAACCACCGACGGCGTGCTGACGCTCACCGTCACGTTCCGCCTCGGCACCGATCCCGACAAGGCACAGCAGCTCGTGCAGAACCGCGTCTCGCAAGCCGAGCCACGCCTGCCCGAGGAAGTGCGCCGGCTCGGCATCACGACCGTCAAGAGCGCACCCGACCTGACGATGGTGGTCCACCTCGTCTCGCCGAACAACCGCTACGACATCAACTACCTGCGCAACTACGCGGTGCTGAATGTGAAGGACCCGCTGGCGCGCATCGAAGGCGTGGGCCAGGTCCAGATCTTCGGCGGTGGTGACTACTCCATGCGCGTGTGGCTCGACCCGCAGAAGGTCGCGCAGCGCGGCCTCTCGGCCTCCGACGTGGTGGCTGCCATCCGTGGCCAGAACGTGCAGGCCGCGGCCGGCGTGGTCGGCGCTTCGCCGGGCCTGTCGGGCGTGGACATGCAGCTGTCGATCAATGCGCAAGGGCGCTTGCAGAGCGAAGAAGAATTCGGCGACATCATCGTCAAGAGCGGCACCGACGGCGCCGTGACCCGCCTGCGCGACATCGGCCGCCTCGAAATGGGCGCCGCCGACTACTCGCTGCGTTCGCTGCTGAACAACGACCCGGCCGTCGGCATGGGCGTGTTCCAGGCGCCGGGCTCCAACGCGCTCGACATCTCGTCGAACGTGCGCAAGACGATGGCGGAACTCAACAAGAACATGCCCGAGGGCCTGGAATACCGCATCGCCTACGACCCGACGCAGTTCGTGCGCGCATCGATCGAGTCGGTGATCCACACGCTGCTCGAAGCCATCATGCTGGTGGTGCTGGTCGTGATCCTGTTCCTGCAGACGTGGCGCGCTTCCATCATTCCGCTGCTGGCCGTGCCGGTGTCGGTGATCGGTACCTTCGCGGTGCTGCACATCCTCGGTTTCTCGATCAACGCGCTGAGCCTGTTCGGGCTGGTGCTGGCCATCGGCATCGTGGTGGACGACGCCATCGTGGTGGTGGAGAACGTCGAGCGCAACATCGAGGCGGGGCTCACGCCGCGTGAGGCAACCTACCGTGCGATGCGCGAAGTGTCGGGGCCCATCATCGCTATCGCGCTGGTGCTGGTGGCCGTGTTCGTGCCGCTGGCCTTCATCAGCGGTCTCACGGGCCAGTTCTACCGCCAGTTCGCGGTGACGATTGCGATCTCGACGGTGATCTCGGCGATCAACTCGCTCACGCTGTCGCCGGCGCTCGCCGCCTTGCTGCTGCGCGGCCACGACGCCCCGAAGGACGCGCTGACGCGCGGCATGGACAAGGCCTTCGGCTGGCTGTTCCGCGGCTTCAACAAGCTGTTCCATCGCGGCGCAGAGGCCTACAGCGGCGGCGTGAAGAACGTGATCTCGCGCAAGGCGCTGATGCTGGCGATCTACGTCGCGCTCATTGCCGTGACCTTCGGTCTCTTCAAGGCGGTGCCCGGCGGCTTCGTGCCGGCGCAGGACAAGCAATACCTGATCGGTTTTGCCCAGCTGCCCGACGGCGCCACGCTCGACCGCACGGAAGAGGTGATCACCCGCATGGGCGACATCATGAAGAAGAACCCGAACGTGGAAGACGCTATCGCCTTCCCGGGCCTGTCGATCAACGGCTTCACCAACAGCTCGAACTCGGGCATCGTGTTCGCAACGCTCAAGCCCTTCGACCAGCGCAAGCGCCCCGACCAGAGCGGCGGTGCGGTGGCTGGCCAGCTCAACGGGGCCTTCGCCGGTATCCAGGACGCGTTCATCGTGATGTTCCCGCCGCCACCGGTGGCGGGCCTGGGCACCACGGGCGGCTTCAAGCTGCAGCTGGAAGACCGCGCGTCGGTGGGCTACGACCAGATGGACCAGGCAGTGAAGGCCTTCATGGCCAAGGCACAGCAAGCGCCCGAACTGGCCGGCATGTTCACGAGCTGGCAGGTCAACGTGCCGCAGCTGTATGCCGACATCGACCGTACCAAGGCCCGCCAGCTCGGCGTGCCGGTGACGGACATCTTCGACACCATGCAGATCTACCTCGGCAGCCTGTACGCGAACGACTTCAACAAGTTCGGCCGCACGTACAGCGTGCGCGTCCAGGCCGATGCGCCTTACCGCGCCCGTGCCGAAGACGTGGGCCTGCTGAAGGTGCGCTCGACCACGGGCGAGATGGTGCCGCTGGCCGCGCTGATGAAGGTGAATTCGACCTTCGGCCCGGAACGCGCCATGCGCTACAACGGCTACCTGGCCGCCGACATCAACGGCGGCCCGGCACCGGGCTACTCGTCGGGCCAGGCGCAGGACGCGATCACGAAGATTGCGGCCGAGACGCTGCCCAAGGGCGTGAGCTTCGAGTGGACCGAGCTGACGTACCAGGAAATCCTGGCCGGCAACTCCGCGTTCCTGGTGTTCCCGCTGGCCATCTTGCTGGTGTTCCTGGTGCTGGCCGCGCAGTACGAAAGCCTGACGCTGCCGATCGCGATCATTCTGATCGTGCCCATGGGCATCATGGCCGCGATGGCGGGCGTATGGATATCGGGGGGTGACAACAATGTCTTCACGCAGATCGGGCTGATCGTGCTGGTGGGGCTGAGTGCGAAGAACGCGATTCTTATCGTGGAGTTCGCACGGGAGCTCGAATTCGCCGGCCGCACACCCATACAAGCCGCCATCGAAGCCAGTCGCCTGCGTCTGCGCCCGATTCTGATGACCTCGCTGGCCTTCGTGATGGGCGTGCTGCCCCTCGTGCTGTCGACCGGCGCGGGCTCGGAGATGCGCAAGGCCATGGGCGTGGCGGTGTTCGCCGGGATGATCGGCGTGACGGCCTTCGGCCTGTTCCTGACGCCGGTGTTCTACGTGCTGCTGCGCCGCCTTGCGGGCAACCGGCCGCTCAAGCTGCATGGCGAAGTGCCGCATGGCGACGACTTCGTGTCGGCTGACCATCCGGCTATGCCGTCGCACGGTGGCTCGGGCGGTGGTGGGCTGCACCCGGTGCCTGCTTCGCCGCGTCCTTCACACGGTTCGCATGACTGATCGAGAAGAAAGCTGATCATGAAATTCTCAGTACAACCCTTGGTGAAGCCCCTTCGCACCGCCTTGCTGCCGCTGATGGCGGCCCTGGTGCTGGCCGGCTGTGCCACCGTGCCCTCGAGCCTGCCCGAGATCACGACCACGGCCCAGTTCAAGGAACAGGGTCCGACGCCGCCCGCCGGCTTCACGCGGGCCGTGCCTTCCGAGGCACAGGCACGCGGCGCCTGGTGGCTGGCGTTCAACGACCCGACGCTCAATGCGCTGGTCGAGAAGGCCGACGTCAACAACAACAACATCCAGGCCGCGGCTGCGCGGCTGGCCGAGGCCCGCGCGCTGGCGCGCAGCGCCAACGCCGACCGCCTGCCGCAGATCGGCCTGAGCGCCGGCGCCAACCGCGGCGCCGGACTGGACAAGGCCACGGCCAGCACCACGCCGGCCACGATGACCAACATCGGTGCCACGTTCTCGTACGAAGTCGATTTGTTCGGCCGCCTCTCCGGCGCCAGCAATGCGGCCAAGCTCGATGCGGCCGGCCGCGAGGCGCTGCTGCAAAGCACCCGGCTCGCGGTGCAGGCCGAAGTGGCGCAGACCTATCTGCAACTGCGTGCGCTCGACGCCGAACGCGCACTGGTGCGCGAGCAGGTCGAGGCTTATCGCGACACGCTGCGCCTGTCGCAGCGCCGCGAACAGGCCGGCGACATCGCCGAGCTCGACGTGGCGCGCGTGCAGACCGAGGTGTCGTCGACCGAGTCGGACGCGCTCGCGCTCGACCGTCAGCGCGCTCAGGTAGAGCATGCGCTCGCGGTGCTGGTGGGCGACTCGGCTTCGAGCTTCGGCCTGCGCTCCGACGAGTGGTCGACCGTCTTGCCGTCGATTCCGCCGGGCGTGCCGGCCACGGTGCTCACGCGCCGGCCCGACGTGTCGGCGGCGCAGAGCGCCGTGTTCGCCGCGCAAGCCCGTGTCGGCGTGGCGCAGGCCGCGTGGTTCCCGGACATTTCGCTGACCGGCGCTGCCGGCTATGCCTCGCCCGAAGTCGGCGACCTCTTCAAGTGGTCGGCGCGCTCGTGGGGCGTGGGCGCGCTGCTGTCGCTGCCGATCTTCGACGGCGGTCGCCGCGAGGCCGGCGTGCAGGGCGCCAATGCCCAACTCGACGGCGCACTGGCCAGCTACCGCACGCAGGTGCTGGTGGCATTCCAGGAGGTCGAAGACCAACTGGCCGCCATCCGCATCCTGCAGGAGCAGTCGGTGGTGCAGGCGCAGGCCGTGACTTCGGCCCAGCGCGCCACCAGCCTGTCAGACACGCGCTATCGCAACGGCTACATCAGCCAGCTCGACCTGCTCGACGCACGCCGCAGCGAGCTGCGCAACCGGCGGCAGGCGCTGCAGGTGAAGTCGGCGCAGTACCAGGCGGCCGTAGGGTTGATCCGCGCCATCGGTGGCGGCTGGGAAGCTCCGGCGCCCGTGGCGGCTGCCGGCGCACAGACGACGGTGGCCGCGCGCTAAATGACGACGACCCAGGATTGAAATTGACAGCCTGAACGCCGCAAGGCGGTCTTTGCGCCGTCGTGGGTTCAGCCGGTTTTGCCGGCTGGGTTCGCGGCGGCGCTTATTTTTTGCAGCTCCGCCGCGCCCATGGCCAGGGCGCTGGAATAGCTGGCCTGCGGCCTGGCCGCCCTCCGGTAGACCCGGTAGTCGAGAGTCTCGGAGGCATCGTCGCCATGGTGGGCTTCGAGCAGGGTCCAGAAGAACTGGCCCGGTTCGCGTTCCTCGACGGTGAGCGCCAAATCGTTCAAGGCTGGCATGGGTCCCTGGGTGCAATGCGATGTGTGTTGTCGGGTGTACGCAAGAACGGGACTGTTGGATTCACCGGACGCATTTGCAACGCCATAGGTGTGAAAAATGTCTCATTTCGTCGGCCTGGTTCTGTCTCGCTCGGTCTTTTTCGGGCCGGCGCGGTGCTCAACGACAATCCGCCGATGAGTTCAAAGGCGAAAAGCGGGTCGGCGCGGTGCGTCATGGTTCTGGGCACCACCAGCGGCGCCGGCAAGAGCTGGCTGGCCACGGCGCTGTGCCGCTGGTATGCGCGGCAAGGCCTGAAAGTGGCGCCCTTCAAGGCGCAGAACATGAGCAACAACGCTCGCGTGGTCAATGGCGGCGAAATTGGCAGCGCTCAGTATTTCCAGGCCCTGGCCGCGAATGCACTGCCCGACGTGCGCATGAACCCGCTGCTGCTCAAGCCCGAGCGCGACACCCACAGCCAGGTGGTGCTGATGGGGCAGGTGAGCGAAGAGCTTTCGGCCTTGCCCTGGCGCGGCCGCAGCGAGCGCGTCTGGCCGCAGATTGCGCAGGCACTCGATGAACTGCGCGACGAGAACGACGTGGTCGTGATCGAAGGCGCGGGCTCGCCGGCCGAAATCAACCTGATGGCCAGCGACATCGTCAACATGCGCATCGCCCGCCATGCGCAGGCGCGCTGCCTGCTGGCGACCGACATCGACCGGGGCGGCGCCTTTGCTCACCTGTACGGCACCTGGGCGCTGCTGCCCGAGGCCGACCGCGCGCTGCTGCGCGGCTTCGTGCTCAACAAGTTCCGCGGCGATGCTTCGCTGCTCGCGCCCGCGCCGCAGCAACTGCAAGAGCTGACCGGCGTACCCACCGTGGCTACGCTGCCGATGTGGTGGCAGCACGGCCTGCCCGAAGAAGACGGCGTGTTCGACGACCGCAGCCGCGCGAGCGGCACCGTCACCCGCACGGTAGCGGTCGTGGCGTACCCGCGCATCAGCAACCTCGACGAATTTCAGGCGCTGAAGAACGTGCCGGGCGTGCGGCTGGTCTGGGCCCGTACGCCGGCCGACGTGGCGGGCGCCGACTGGATCGTGCTGCCCGGCTCCAAGCACACCAGCGGCGACCTGACCTGGCTGCGCGCGCAGGGGCTGGACCGCGCCGTGGCCGCGCACGCCGAACGCGGCGGCGCGGTACTGGGCATCTGCGGCGGGCTGCAGATGCTGGGCGAGGCGCTGGTCGATCCGCACGGCATCGACGGCAATGCGCCGGGGCTCGGCCTGCTGCCGCTGGTGACGGTGTTCGCACGCGAGAAGACGGTGCAGCATCGCGCCGCGACCTTCGGCGAGCTGACCGGCACTTGGGGCCCGCTGTCAGGCGTGCCAGTCGCCGGCTACGAAATTCATCACGGCCAGACCGCCGCCCACCCGCAGATGGCGCAGGATGGCCAGGCGGTGATGCCCGACGGGCTGGCCTGGCAGAACGCGCGCGGCAACGTGCTCGGCATTTATCTTCATGGCCTGTTCGAAGACCCCGGCACGCTGCATGCATTGTTCGGCGCCTCCGTGCCCACGCTGGACGCCACCTTCGGCGGCCTGGCCGACTTCATCGACACCCATTTCGACGCCGGCGTGCTCGCCGGACTGATTGCATGACCGAGACCATCCCCTCCATTTCCGACATCACCGACGCCCAGCTCGCCGCCCGCCTGCACAGCGCAATCGACAACAAGACCAAGCCGCTCGGCGCGCTGGGCCGGCTCGAAGCGCTGGCCTTGCGCATCGGCAGCATCCTTGGCACCGAGAACCCGGTGCTCGAAGCGCCGCAGATGCTGGTCTGCGCGGGCGACCACGGGCTGGCGGCACGCGGCGTCTCGGCATTTCCGAGCGACGTGACCTGGCAGATGGTTGAGAACTTCCTCGCCGGCGGCGCGGCCGTGAGCGTGCTCGCGCGCCAGCACGGGCTGGCGCTGACGGTGGTCGACTGCGGCGTGCGGCGCGACTTCCAGCCGCGCCCGGGGCTGGTGTCGCGCCGGATCGCCGAAGGCACGGCCGACGCCTCGACGGGCCCGGCCATGACGCCCGCGCAGTGCACCCAGGCCATCGTCAACGGGCGCGAGGTGGTGCGTGCGCTGCCAGGCAATGCGCTGCTGCTTGGCGAAATGGGCATTGGCAACAGCTCGTCTGCCGCGCTGCTGCTGTCCCGGCTGGGCGGGCTGGACATCGACGTCTGCATCGGCGTCGGCACGGGCCTCGATGCGGCGGGGCTGGCGCGCAAGCGCGAAGTGCTGCGGCAGGTGCTGGCGTTGCACGCGGGTGTGACGGCGCCGCTGGACGCGCTGGCGGCTTTCGGCGGTTTCGAGATCGCCACACTGGTCGGCGCGGTGCTGCAAGCAGCCGAAGAGCGGCGCGTGATCGTGGTGGATGGCTTCATTGCCAGCGCGGCGGTGCTGGTGGCACAGGCGCTGCAGCCTTGCGTTGTGCAGCGCTGCGTGGCCGCGCACTGTTCTGCCGAGCCCGGGCATCTGCTGCTGCTGGAGCGGCTGGGGCTGGACCCGCTGCTGAATCTCGAACTGCGCCTGGGCGAAGGCTCGGGCGGTGCGCTGGCCTGGCCGCTGCTCGAATCGGCCTGCCGCATCCTGCGCGAGATGGCGAGCTTCGAGTCGGCCGGCGTGTCACGCAAGGAGGCTTGAGGCGGATGAACGGCGTTCGTCATTTCCTGCTCGCGCTGCAGTTCTTCACGCGCGTGCCGGTGACGGGGCCGCTGGCCGCATGGGTCGGCTTCAGCCCGCAGATGCTGCGCGCGAGTGCGGCCCATCTGCCCGGCATCGGATGGCTGGTGGGTGGGGTGGCGGCGCTGGTGTTCACGGGCGTCGGCATGGGGCTGCCCGGTGTCGCGGGCGCGCTGGCCGCTGCCTTGCTGAGCACCGTCGCCACCGTGATGCTGACCGGCGCCTTCCATGAAGACGGCTTGGCCGACGTGGCCGATGGACTGGGCGGTTCGGCTGACCGGGACCGGGCTCTGGAAATCATGAAGGACTCGCGCATCGGCGCCTTCGGTGCGATTGCGCTGGTGCTGGCGCTGGGCCTGAAGTGCGCGCTGCTCGCCGTGCTGGCCGGGCGTGGGCTGCAGGCCGTGGCTATTGCCATCGTCGGCGCGCATGTGCTGTCGCGGCTGATGCCGCTGTTTCTGATCCGCTGGCTGCCTTATGTGGGCGACAGCGGGGCGAGCAAGGCCAAGCCGCTGGCGGATGCGATCAGCGGTGGAGCGCTGGCGATTGCGCTGGTGTGGACGGTTCCGGCGGTGGCGCTGCTGCTGTGTGCGCACGACGCCGTGCACGTCGGGGCGGCCGTGCTGGCGGCCGTTCTGGTCGCGGGCTGGATGGCGAGGCTGTTTCTTCGGCGGCTGCAAGGCTTCACCGGCGATGGCCTGGGCGCGACGCAGCAGGTCTGCGAGCTGGCGATCTACCTCGCGCTGGCGTGGCGTGCATGAGCACAAGCCGAAACCTCTGGCTCCAGCGCCATGCGCCCGTGGTGGCCGAGCCCGGCCTTTGCTACGGCGCCACGGACCTCGAAGCCCATGCGGACGCCACGTTCGCCGCCGCGCAGCGCATCGCGCCCTTGCTGCCTGCAAACATCACGTTGATCAGCTCGCCGCTGCGGCGCTGCGCCAGACTGGCCGATGCCATCGCCTCGCTGCGGCCCGATCTCCGGGTGCAGCACGACGCCCGGCTCGCCGAAATGAACTTCGGCGGCTGGGAAGGGCGGCCATGGTCCGCCATTCCGCGCGACGACTTCGAAACCTGGACCGGCAACTTCGCCGACGCGCCCGCGGGCGGTCATGGCGAAAGCGTGCGCGCCTTCATGCAGCGCGTGGCCGCCGCGCACGATGAATGGCTGTCGGGCGACGGCGATGCGCTGTGGGTCACGCATGCCGGCGTGTTGCGCGCCATAACGCTGTTGCAGCGTGGCATCCGTTGCCCTGCGGTTGCTGCGGAATGGCCTGCCGGCGAGATTGCGTTCGGCAGCTGGCTGACTTTCGACAATTCGCCTGCCATCTGACGGGCAACTCGGTCAGTCAGCTCAGTTCTTCTGCCGCCACTGTTCGCGCCAGAGCCGGTCCAGCTGCGGTGCCAGCGCCGTCGGCGGCGAGCCCACGAGGCGGTTGCTGCCGTTGCGCTGCACCAGGCCGTAGATGCGGCCGGAGCTCTGGTCGTAGAGCGCGATCGCGTTGTTGTCGAAGCAGTCGTGTGGCTTGCAGAAGGCGTGCAGCAGGTAGAGCGTGCCCTCGACCGTCACCCATTGCGGCTCGGGCGCCGGGCCTTCGCGGCGCACCAGCCAGCGGTCGTTCTCGCGTGAGCCCAGGGCGGCTCGCCAGGCCTTCTGCATCGCTGGGCCCTGCGCCAGCGCCGCAGGGCTGCCCGTGGGCGGGGGAGGCACTTTGGCCTTGGGCTCGGTGGGCGGGGGCTCGGCCCGCGCAGCGCCGTCGCAGCGCCAGTAGCGCTGCTTCATCAACTCGGGGCCCAACTGGCCGGCGACTGGCTTGTCGGCGTCCAGCGTGATGTACTGGCCGCGCGTCGCGCGGTAGACGAGGAATGTCATCGAGCCGGCCTTGCCCGCGTCGCTCATCAGCGCCACGTCGAAGCCTGCCGGCGGCGGGCTGTTGCCGAAGAAGCTGTGAGCCGTCTGCGGCTCGCGGGCGACCACGCGGCGCTTGCCGCTCTCGGCGATCAGCCTGTCCTGGAGCACCTGCAGCGTTGGCGCCGAGGCGTCGGCGCAGTTCGTCGACCAGCGGCCGCCGTAGAGCGTCATGGCGTCGGGCGGCAGGCCGGCGGCCGGCTGCTGCGACCAGGCCGCGGCCGGGAGGAGGGCTGCCAGCAGGGCGGTGGCCAGCAGTGCCCGGGTGTCGTGCATCCGTGTCGTCATTCTTCAGGCCGTTTTCGGGGAGGGCGTCTTTGGTTTATAGGCGCAGAAAGTAGCCACCGCACATTCCCAGCAGCGCGGCTTGCGCGCCACGCAGATGTAGCGGCCATGCAGGATCAGCCAGTGGTGCGCATGCAGCCGGTATTCCGGCGGAACGCGCTTCTCGAGCTTGAGCTCCACTTCGAGCGGCGTCTTGCCCGGCGCGAGCCCGGTGCGGTTGCCCATGCGGAAGATGTGCGTATCGACCGCGATCGTCGCTTCGCCGAAAGCCACGTTGAGCACCACGTTGGCGGTCTTGCGGCCGACGCCGGGCAGCGCCTCCAGCTCGGCGCGGGTGCGCGGCACCTCGCCGCCGTGCAGCTCCACCAGCATGCGGCAGGCCTCGATCAGGTGCTTGGCCTTGCTGCGGTACAGGCCGATGGTCTTGATGTATTCCTCCAGCCCCTCGACACCCAGATCGAAGATGGCCTGCGGCGTGTTCGCCACCGGAAACAGCTTGCGGGTGGCCTTGTTCACGCCCACGTCGGTGGCCTGCGCCGATAGCAGCACGGCTGCCAGCAGCTCGAAGGGGGTCGTGTATTCGAGCTCGGTCTCGGGTGTGGGGTTGGCGGCCTGCAGGGTGGCGAAGAAGAGGGGGATGTTGTCTTTTTTCATTGGGCTTCGTGAGGGCGGCTCGCGCAATATATCGTTGAAAGGCGATAGCCTTACGCAGCTTTATTGCCCCGGCTTTGGTGACAATGTCACCCAGAAAGTGAGACTGACCATGCAATTCGCCTCCCGCCTCGACAACGTCGAGACATCCGCCATCCGCGAACTCTTCAAGCTGCTGGGCAAGCCCGGCATCATCAGTTTTGCGGGCGGCTTCCCCGACAGCGCCATGTTCGACGTCGAGGGCCTCAAGGAGGCGAGCCAGAAGGCACTCACCGAAGAACCCGGTGGCGCGCTGCAATACGGCGCCACCGAAGGCTACGAGCCGCTGCGCACCCAGCTCAGTGCTTTCATGAAGACCAAGGGCGTCGACGTCGACCCCAGCGGCCTGATCGTCACCACCGGCAGCCAGCAGGCGCTGGACCTGCTGGGCAAGACCATGATCTCGCCCGGCGACAAGGTGATCGTCGAGGGCCCGACCTTCCTGGCGACCATCCAGTGCTTCCGCCTCTATGGCGCGCAGCTCATCAGCGCGCCCATCGACGCCAACGGCGTGAAGACCGACGAGCTTGAGAAGCTCATCGCCGAGCACAAGCCCAAGTTCGTCTACCTGATCCCCACCTTCGGCAACCCCAGCGGCGCGATGCTCACGCTGGAGCGCCGCAAGAAGGTGCTCGAGCTGGCCGTGAAGTACCAGACGCTGATCGTCGAGGACGACCCCTACGGCGACCTCTACTTCGGCGAAGCCCCGCCGCCGTCGATCCTGGCGCTGAGCAAAGATGTGCCGGGCAGCCGCGAGCTGCTGGCGCACTGCGGCAGCCTGAGCAAGGTGCTGAGCCCCGGCCTGCGCATCGGCTGGATGATTGCGCCGCCCGAGCTGCTGACCAAGGCGACGATGTGCAAGCAGTTCAGCGACGCGCACACGAGCACCTTCTCGCAGGCCACTGCCGCCCAGTACCTCAAGAGCGGCCGCATGCCCGCCACGCTGGCGCATGTGCGCGAGGTGTACGGCCAGCGCGCGCAGGCCATGGGCGCGGCACTGAAGCGCGAGCTGGGCGATGCGGTGAGCTTCACGCAGCCCAACGGCGGGCTGTTCTTCTGGGCGCGCCTCACGGGCGCCAACGGCAAGCTGGCCGATGCGAACGAACTGGCGAAGCGCGCGATCGAGAAGCTCGTGGCCTTCGTGCCCGGCGCGCCGTTCTTTGCCGAGAAGCCCGATGTGGCGACGCTGCGTCTGAGCTTCGCGACGGCCGATGTGGCCAAGATCGAAGAGGGCGTGAAGCGCCTCGGGCAGGCGCTGTAAATCACGGCGAGCGGTGCAGCCTGGGCGCCGCGAGCAGCTCCAGGTTGTCTGCAATGGCCGCATCCACGTTCGGATAGCGACCTTTCATTTTCGAGAGCGTCATGATGGTCTGCAGCGCCTTCAGGTCCTTGACCGAGGGCGCGACCTTGATCTGCGCGATGGCGGCGGTGGGGTTGCCACCGTTGATCAATGCCATCACCTTGCTTGCCCAGTCGTTTGCGCGCGCCATGTCTTTACCTGCTTCCATTCGAAGCGCCGACTGTACACAGCGCAGCGGCTGTCGCCGCCAAGACCATCACGCGATATCCGCGAATCCCCCGAAGAAGGCGCTTGCGTTGGCTTCCAGGCTCTCGAGGTGATAGCCGCCTTCCTGGACGATCAATGTCGGCAAGCCGAGCGCGCCAACTGCCTTGCCGAGACGCCCGAAGCCCTCGGTCGTCACCGCGACCTGTGACTGCGGATCGTCCTTGTAGATGTCGAAGCCGAGCGCCAGCACCAGCGCGTCAGGCGCGAAGCTCCGCAGCACCTTCGTTGCGTCGTCGAGCCGGTCGAAAAAGACTGCTTCCGGTGCGCCGTGCGGCATCGGGAAGTTGACGTTGAAGCCTTCGCCCTCGTCGGCCCCGCGCTCGTCCTCGAAGCCGGCCACTGCCGGGTAGAAATTGGTCGGGTCGCCGTGGATCGAGACGTACATCACGTCGCTGCGGCCATAGAAGATTTCCTGCACGCCCTGGCCATGGTGCATGTCGGTGTCGAGCACCGCCACACGGGCGAAGCGCCCGCGCAGCGCCTGGGCGGCGATGGCGGCGTTGTTGAGGTAGCAGAAGCCCCCGGCGGCATCGACGCGGGCATGGTGGCCGGGAGGGCGGCACAGTGCATAGGCCGCGCGGGCCCCGTCGGTGATGGCCGCTGCGCCGGCCACCGCGCTCTGCGCCGACCAGTACGCGGAGCGCCAGGTCTCGGCTCCAACCGGGCAACTGCCGTCGGCAAGGTAGTGCGCCGCCTTGGCCAGGATGCCGCGCAGGCGGTTGGGCTCACGCACGTAGACGTTCGACATCACCTCGTCGCCCCAGTCGGGCGGCATCTGCTTCCATTCGCCGTGCGCTTCTTCGAGAAAGCGCAGGTAGTCGCCGCTGTGCACGGCGGCCAATGGCGCCATGCCGGCATCGACCGGTCGCTGGAGGTCGAAGCCGAGCGATTGCACGGCGGCGACGAGCCGGAGCGCGCGCTCGGGAATCTCCTGCGGCGTGCGCATCTGTCCGCGCGACAGGTAGCTGCGCGGATGGTGCAGCAGTTGCTCCGGATGAAAAAAGGTCAGCATGGGTGATTCGGCGTGGCCGCCGCGGGATTTGCCTGGCAGCCATGGTAGCGAGCAAGATCGGTGCCCATCCAGGGCATCGGGCGGTGCCGGATTCGGTGGCTTTCACATTGGTTACGATCACCCATGAGAAAAACCTTTCAGCTTCAGGTCGAGGGCAAGCACCCCGACCGTCTCCTCGAAGCCATCAAGCACGAGATCCGCAAGTACATCAAACGCGAGCGGCGGCGCGTATTGCCCGAAGGCGCGGACTTCTGGGACTTCGACTGCAAGTTCGGCACCGAGGCCGAGAACGCCGAAGTCGTTCACCTGTCGGCCATCACAGGCCTCATCGACGGTGTGGTGAAAGAGGCGGGCAAGCAGTTCTACGTCGAGATCCTGGCCAAGCCCGGCCAGCGCAAGGCGCGCCCCGCGGGCGAAGCCGCAGCCTCCCCCGACGCCGAAGACTGACCCTCGCTCAGACCAGCGCCTGCGCCAGCCGCAGGCCGTGGCGCTGCTCCGCATCGTGCAGCGAGCGCGCAATCGAAGGGTGCAGCCGCACCCCGTTCTTCGACTGAGCTTCCCGACGCTTCAACCCGCCTTCGCCCGGCAGCCGCACAGGCTTGGCCGGGTCGATGGGCGTGTTGTCGCGGCACTTGGCGGCCACATGGTCCATCTGGTGCAGGAAGGCGTCCTTGCCGCCGAAGGCGTTCAGGTCGTGCAGCGTGATGTGCACCGTCGCGCCCCAGCCCTCGGGCGGATCGGCACGGCCATGGCCTGCGAGGCCGGCCGTGAGCGTCTCGACCAGCAGCGCCATGCCGTAGCCCTTGTGCCCGTGGCTCAGACCGCCGACCGGCAGCAGCGTGCCGGGCGGCTGGTCGAACAGCACCTGCGGGTTGTTCGACGGCTTGCCGGTGGCGTCGATCAGCCATTCCTCGGCGAAGGTCTCGCCGGCCGCGCGCTTGCGGTTGCTCATGCCGTTGGTGGTGATGGAGGCCGAAATGTCGACCATCACGCCGCCCTGCGACAGCGGAAAGCCCATGGCCAGCGGGTTCGGCGTGAACACCGCCTGCGTGCCGCCGAAGGGCGCGACGCTGGCGGCATTGGGGTCGGAGCAGGCGAGCAGCATCAGCATGTCTTCCTGAAGCGCGCGCAGCATGTAGACGGCGAGGCAGGCGATGTGGTGGCTGCGGCGGATTACGAGCGAGGCCGTGCCCAGCTCGCGCGCACGCGGCACGAGCAGGTCCATGCCCTGGTCCATGAGCCACGGGCCGGGCAGGCGCTTGCCGTCCCACAGCACGGCGGCGGGGCGGTCCGACAGCACCTCGGGGGCGCCGTCGCGCGTCATGCCGCCCGACTCGATTTCCTTCACATAGCCGGCCAGCAGCGCGAGGCCGTGCGTGTCGTGGCCCAGCAGGTCGCCTTCGACCAGCGTGCGGGCCACGCTGTCGGCCATCGACGCGGCGAGCCCGGCCTTTTGCAGCAAGGCGCTGGCGTAGTCCCTGAGCGCGTCGGCGCCGTAGAGCGGAGCGGTGTCGGTCATTTCAATACCTCCAGCACGCGGTCGAGGCCGCCTTCGTTGATGGCCAGCATGGCCTGCTCGCGCACCTTCGGCTTGGCGTGATACGCGACCGAGAGGCCGGCCTCTCCCATCATCGGCAGGTCGTTGGCGCCGTCGCCCACGGCGATGGTTTCCTGCGGCGAGATGCCCATGAGCGACGCCACTTCGAGCAGCGTGCGGCGCTTTTCTGCGCCGTCGCAGATGTCGCCCCAGCTTTGCGTGACGACCTGGCCGGTGAGCTTGCCGCCGGCCTCGTCGAGCAGGTTGGAGCGCGCGAAGTCGATGCCCAGCCGGTCCTTCACGCGGTTCGCGAAGAAGGTGAAGCCGCCCGACACCAGCAGCACCTTGAGGCCGGCCGCCTTGCAGGCCGCCACCAGCTCGCTCGCGCCGGGGTTGAGCTTCAACCGCTCGTCGTACACCTGCTGCAGCGCCTCGACCGGCACGCCCTGCAGCAACGCCACGCGGCGGCGCAGGCTTTCCTTGAAGTCCTTGATCTCGCCGCGCATCGTGGCTTCGGTGATGGCAGCCACCTCGGCCTTCTTGCCGACCGCATCGGCGATCTCGTCGATGCATTCGATGTTGATCAGTGTCGAGTCCATGTCGAACGCGATCAGCTTGAAGTCGGCGAGCTTGAGCGGCGGCTTCACGCGCTGGATGACGAGGCCGGGGGAGATTTCTTGAGTGGCGCTCATGGGGCTCATGCGGTGACGGTTTCCTTGACGATGGGTTGGCCCAGGCTGCGCAGCACGTCGCGCACCAGCTGGGCCCGGTCTTTCGGCTCTTTCAGCTCGCGCTCGATGCGCAGTTTTTCGTTGCCGGCGAGCTTGATGTGCTTGTTCTTCTGGATCAGCTGGATGATGGCCATGCCATCGACCGGCGCGTCCTTCTTGAATGTGATGTTGATGATGCCCGGCGCCGCATCGACCTTCACCACGCCGTAGGGCCGAGCGAGCACGCGCAGGCGGTGCGTGTCGATCAGCGTCTGCGCCTGCGGCGGCAGCTTGCCGAAGCGGTCGACGATTTCTTCCAGCAGCGTGTCGATCTGGTCGGGCGTCTTCGCGGTGGCCAGCTTCTTGTAGAACGACAGCCGCAGGTGCACGTCGCCGCAGTAGTCGTCGGGCAGCAGGGCGGGGGCGTGCAGGTTGATTTCTGTCGTCACCGACAGCGGCGACAGCAGGTCGGGCTCTTGGCCGGCCTTCAGCGCGCGCACGGCCTCGCTCAGCATCTCGTTGTAGAGCTGGAAGCCGATCTCCATCATGTTGCCGCTCTGGTTCTCGCCCAGCACCTCGCCGGTGCCGCGGATCTCCAGGTCGTGCATGGCCAGGTAGAAGCCGGAGCCCAGCTCTTCCATCTGCTGGATGGCGTCGAGCCGCTGCGCCGCGTGCTTGGTCAGGCCCTCGGTGTCGGGCACCATGAGGTAGGCATACGCCTGGTGGTGAGAGCGGCCGACGCGGCCGCGCAGCTGGTGCAGCTGCGCCAGGCCGAACTTGTCGGCGCGGCTCATCACGATGGTGTTGGCGGTGGGCACGTCGATGCCGGTCTCGATGATGGTGGAGCACAGCAGCAGGTTGTAGCGCTGCGCCACGAAGTCGCGCATCACGCGTTCCAACTCGCGCTCGGGCATCTGACCATGGGCCACGGCGATGCGGGCCTCGGGCAATATTTCTTCGAGCTTCTGGCGGCGGTTCTCGATGGTCTCGACCTCGTTGTGCAGGAAGTAGACCTGCCCGCCGCGCTTGAGCTCGCGCAGCACAGCTTCGCGGATCACGCCGGTGCCTTCGTTGCGCACGAATGTCTTGATGGCCAGCCGGCGCTGCGGCGCGGTGGCGATCACGCTCAGGTCGCGCAGGCCTTCGAGCGCCATGCCCAGCGTGCGCGGAATTGGAGTGGCCGTCAGCGTGAGCACGTCGACTTCGGCGCGCATCGCCTTCATCGCCTCTTTATGGCGCACGCCGAAGCGATGCTCCTCGTCGATGATGAGCAGGCCCAGGTTCTTGAACTTGACCGACGGCGAGAGCAGCTTGTGCGTGCCGACCACAATGTCGACCTGGCCCTCGGCCAGCCCTTTTGCGGCGGCGGTGATTTCCTTGGCCGAGCGGAAGCGGCTCATCTCGGCCACCTTCACCGGCCATTTGGCGAAGCGATCGACCAGCGTCTGGTAGTGCTGCTCGGCCAGCAGCGTGGTGGGCGCGAGGAAGGCCACCTGCTTGCCGCCCGTGACGGCGATGAAGGCGGCACGCAGCGCGACTTCGGTCTTGCCGAAACCCACGTCGCCGCACACAAGGCGGTCCATCGGCTGGGGCGAGATCATGTCCTGCACCACGGCGTGGATGGCGGCCTTCTGGTCGGCGGTTTCCTGGAAGCCGAAGTCGTTGGAGAACACCTCGTAGTCGGCCGGCGAGTAACGGAAGGCATGGCCTTCGTGTGCTGCGCGGCGGGCGTAGATGTTGAGCAGCTCGGCGGCGGAGTCGCGCACCTGCTCGGCGGCCTTGCGCTTGGCCTTTTCCCACTGGCCGGAGCCCAGCTTGTGCAGCGGCGCCTCGTCGGCGCTGACGCCGGTGTAGCGGCTGATCTGGTGCAACTGCGAGACGGGCACGTAGAGCGTGGCCTTGTCGGCGTACTCAAGGTGCAGCATTTCCTGCAGCAGCGGCTTGCCGTCGGGGCCGTTGCCCTGGCCCAGGTCCATGTGGATCAGGCCGCGGTAGCGCCCGATGCCGTGCGCGCTGTGGACCACCGGATCGCCCACGTTGAGCTCCGACAGGTCCTTGATGAGCGCCTCGACGTCGCTGACCTGTTCCTGCTTCTTGTTGCGCCGGCGAGTGGTGGGCGCGGTAGCGAACAGCTCGGTCTCGGTGACGAGGTCGATGCTCTGTTCGCGCCAGGCGAAGCCCGAGGCCAGCGCAGCGGTGGCAATGCCGATCTTTTCGTCTGCGGAGGCCTCGAACTCGGCCAGTGAGTCGAAGGCCGGCGGGCTCACGCCGCTGGCGCGCAGGAAGTCGAGCAGGCTTTCGCGGCGACCGTCGCTCTCGGCGATCAGCAGCACGCGGTGCGGTGTGGCGCGAATGTGGGCCTTGAGGCCGACCAGCGGGTCTTCGGCGCCGCGCACCACGGCGAAGGGCGGCAGCTTGTCGAACTCGGCGTAGGGCGCTTCGGTGGGCACGTCGCCGCGGATGGCAAGCTGCGCATGGGGCTTGGCGCGCTGGTAGAACTGCTCGGCGTTCAGGAACAGCGCCTCGGGTGGCAGGGCGGGGCGCTCGGGGTCGCCTTGCACCAGCCGGTAGCGTTCGTTCGTGTCCTGCCAGAAATGCTGGAAGGCCGGTTCGAGGTCGCCGTGCAGCACGACGGTAGCGTCCGGTCCGAGGTAGTCGAACACCGTGGCCGTCTCGTCGAAGAACAGCGGCAGGTAGTACTCGATGCCGGCGGTGGCCACGCCGTTGCCCATGTCCTTGTAGATGCGGCTCTTGGTCGGGTCGCCTTCGAGCAGTTCGCGCCAGCGGCTGCGAAAGCGCCCGCGCGCATCGTCGTCCATCGGGAATTCGCGGCCCGGCAGCAGCCGCACTTCAGGTACGGGGTACAGGCTGCGCTGGGTATCGGGGTCGAAGGTGCGGATGGAGTCGATCTCGTCGTCGAACAGGTCGACGCGGAACGGCACGGGCGAGCCCATGGGGAACAGGTCGATCAGGCCGCCGCGCACCGCGTATTCGCCGGGGCTTACCACCTGCGTCACATGGGTGTAGCCGGCCAGCGTGAGCTGGGCCTTGAGCTTCGATTCCTGGAGCTTCTGCTTGGCCTTGAACTGGAAGGTGTAGCCGGCCAGGAAAGCCGGTGGCGCCAGCCGGTAGAGCGCGGTGGTGGCGGGCACCAGCACCACGTCGGCCTCTTTCTGGCTGATGCGCCAGAGGGTGGCAAGGCGCTCGCTGATCAGGTCCTGGTGGGGTGAGAAGCTGTCGTAGGGCAGCGTCTCCCAGTCGGGGAACAGGGCGCAGCGCAGGTCGGGCGCGAAGAAAGCGATTTCGTCGATCAGGCGTTGGGCGTCGTTGGCATCGGCCGTGAACATCGCCGTGGCGCGCCCCGCGGCTTTCTCGCGCATGGCCAGCTGCGCCAGCAGCAAGGCATCGGCCGACAACGGGGGACGCGGCAGCGTGAAACGCTTGCCCGCCGTGAGGTGGGGGAGGTCCATGGAACGCTTGGTGGAAATGCACAACACCCCGCGCCGGCTGGCGAGGGGTGTGCGTAGCGGGCAATTCTAGAATGGCGGCCCTTTATTCGCTTGTCGGCCATCGCCGGCGCCGGGCCCTCATGTCCTCTTCCCGACTTTTCGTGCTGATCCCGTGTGCCGGCTCCGGCTATCGCGCGGGGCATGCGCAGTCCACTCAACCCAAGCAGTATCGGCGGCTGGCCGGTCTGCCGATGGTGGCCCACACGCTGGAGGCCTTCCGCGCGCTGGCGGGGCGCTTCGCCGGGCTGGCGCTGGTGGTGTCGCCGGACGACCGCGATGTGGATGCCGTGCTGCCGCGCTTTCCAGCCGAGAACGAATACCTGCTGCGCGTGGGCGGTGTGACCCGCGCAGCCACGGTGCGCAACGGCCTGGCGGCGCTGCGGCAGAAGGGCGCCGGCGCGCACGACTGGGTGCTGGTGCACGATGCGGCGCGCTGCCTCGTCACATCGAGTCAGATCGAGGCGCTGATCGCGGCCTGCGAGCACGACGCTGTCGGCGGCCTGCTGGCACAGCGGCTGGCGGACACGCTGAAGTCGTCGACGACCGAAAGCCGCGTGGCCCAGACCCTGCCGCGCGCCGACAAGTGGCTGGCGCAGACGCCGCAGATGTTCCGCATCGGCATGCTGCTCGATGCGCTGGAACGCACGGGCGACACCGTGACCGACGAGGCCGGCGCCATCGAGGCGGTCGGCCTGTCGCCGCTGCTGGTGCCGGGCAGCGCGCAGAACTTCAAGGTGACCTTTCCCGAAGACTTCGCGCTGGCCGAAGCGGTTCTGTTGGGCCGCAAGAAGGGCCTGGCATGACGAGCGCCTTCAACATCCGCATCGGCGAGGGCTGGGACGTTCACCAGCTGGTGGCGGGGCGCAAGCTGATCCTCGGCGGCGTCGAAGTGCCGCACACCACCGGCCTGCTGGGGCATTCAGATGCCGACGTGCTGCTGCACGCCATTACCGATGCGCTGCTGGGTGGCGCGGGGCTGGGCGACATCGGCCGGCATTTTCCGGACACCGATCCGCAGTTTCGCGGCGCCGATTCGTCGGTGCTGCTGGCCGAGGCGGCACGCCGGGTGCGCGCGGCGGGCTGGGAGATCGGCAACGTCGACAGCACCGTGATCGCGCAGGCGCCCAAGCTCGCGCCGCACATTCCGCTCATGTGCCAGCGCATCGCCGACACGCTGGGTGTGGCGCTGGAACAGGTGAACGTGAAGGCCAAGACGGCCGAGAAGCTCGGCCCGGTGGGCGAGGGCCGTGCGATGGAAGCTCGCGCGGCCGTGCTGCTTCACCGCTGACGCGGCCCCGGATCAGGCCGGCTTCTTGCTGCCGCCCTGCGGCTCGCCGGGCTTGGCGCTGCCCGGCGGCATCGCGCGCGGCATCCGGATGTGCGCCGCCAGGCCGCGGCCCGGCGTGCTGGTCAGCGCAAAGGTGCCGCCCATGCGCTCGATGTTCTTCGCCACGATCGACAGGCCCAGGCCCGCGCCGGCGGCCGAAGTGCGTGCCGCATCGCCACGAAAGAAGGGCTTGGTCAGCTGCGAGAGCAGGGCGGGCTCGACGCCCGCGCCGTGGTCGCGCACCTTGATCAGCACTGCGTCGTTGTTGGCCTGCGCCTGGATCGTCACGTCGGCCACGCCCGTGGAGGGCGACTTGCCATAGCGCCGCGCGTTCTCGACCAAATTGGAGATCACGCGCGTGAGCTCGACCTCGTCGCCCAGCACCCGCAGGTCGGGAGGCACTTCGACCTTGATGTTCATTTCCTCGTAGTCCTGCACCGCGTAGGTACAGGCGTCGACCACGTCGCGCAGCAGCACGGGGCGCGGATCCACATGGTCGGGCCGCGCGTAGTCGAGGAACTTGTCGATGATCGCGTCGAGCTGGGCGATGTCGGCGGCCATGTGGTCGCGGGCGTCCTCGTCGGCCACGCTCATCTCGGTTTCCAGCCGCAGCCGTGCCAGCGGCGTGCGCAGGTCGTGCGAGATGCCGGCCAGCATGATGGCGCGGTCCTGCTCGATCTTGGCGAGCTGGTCCGCCATGCGGTTGAAGCCGATGTTGACCGCGCGGATCTCGTTGGTGCGGGCGCGCTCGTCGAGCCGGTGCGCCTCGTACTCGCCCTCGCGCACCTGCATGGTCGCGCGCGACAGCTGCTTGAGCGGCAGGTTGATGAGCCGGGTGATCAGCGCCGCGCCAGCCAGCGACAGCGCCATGGCGGTGCTGAGCCAGACCAGCCAGGTACGCCCACCCACGCGGCTGAAACGCGTGGGATCGAGCAGCAGCCAGTAGGTGTCGCTCTCGATGGTGAAGCCGATCCACAGGCCCGCCTCGTCGTTCACGCGGCTTGCGACCGTGGTGCCTTCGCCCAATTGGTCGATCAGCTCCTCGGTCACGCGCAGGTCGAGCGCGCCGCTGGTGTAGGGCTGGAAGCGGTCGTTGGGCTCGCGCGGGAGGATGCGCACGCCCTCCTGGTCGGCCAGCGTCTTGATCAGCGACACCCGGGTGATGGCGTCTGAGTACACAAGCGCCGCGCGCGTGAGGTTCACGAGCGAGGCGATCTGGTGCGCGGTTTGAATGGCTCGGGGCTCGTACTCGAGCGAGCGGAAGGTCTGCAGCCAGGCGACCGTACAGCCGATCAGCAGCAGCGCCAGCAGGAAGAAAGTGCGCCAGAAAAGGCTGAAGCCCAGCTTGAGGCCGGGGCGTCGGTCACGTTGCGCGCTCGCTTCGAGCGGGCTCGGCATCGTGACCTGTGCGCCGTCCTCCTGAGCGGGGCCTGGTCTGGTGGATTGGCCGATGGCCACCTCTCAACGTGGCGTCAGGCCGTGCCGTCCGGCACGAACACGTAGCCCACGCCCCAGACGGTCTGGATGTAGCGCGGCGCTGCGGCGTCGGACTCGACCAGCTTGCGCAGGCGCGAGATCTGAACGTCCAGGCTGCGGTCGAAGGGCTCGAACTCGCGCCCGCGCGCCAGCTGGGCCAGCTTTTCGCGCGATAGCGGTTGACGCGGATGGCGCACCAGCGCCTTCAGCATCGCGAACTCGCCGGTGGTCAGCGAGAGTTCTTCGCCATCCTTCTTCAGGGTGCGCGAGCCGAGATCGAAGGCGAACGGGCCGAAAGTGACGGTCTCGTTCTCCGTGGAGGGGGCGCCCGGCGCCTCGAGCGGCGGGCGGCGGCGCAGAACGGCGTGCACGCGGGCCAGCAGTTCGCGCGGGTTGAAAGGCTTGCCGAGGTAGTCGTCTGCGCCGACTTCGAGGCCGACGATGCGGTCCACGTCTTCGCCCTTGGCGGTGAGCATGATGATCGGCGTGCGGTCGTTGGCGGCGCGCAGGCGGCGGCAGACCGAGAGGCCGTCTTCGCCAGGCATCATCAGGTCGAGCACGATCAGGTCGACCGTGTCGCGCAACAGGATGCGGTTGAGCGCCTTGCCGTCCTCGGCCACGATCACTTCGAAACCTTCCTGGGTCAGGTAGCGGCGCAGGAGGTCGCGGATGCGGGCGTCGTCGTCGACGATCACGATCTTGTCGGTGCGAGCGGGAACTTGAGTCATTTCTACAACGATGAATTTGTAACAGGGCCGATTCTGAAGGCGTTGAGTGGTCGTTGAGCCGGATTTACTTATGGTTTGACACTAAGTTACAAAACTTGCGGACGCTCGCCGTCTGGTCATCTGACGTTAGCGAGGAGGTGGCAAAGTCGCTCTTCCTGATGACTTCCCGCTCAATGAGACGTCCTTTTTCAGCCCTCCCGTTCATCTTCGTTTTCGCCTGCGGCCCGTCGCTGGCGGTGTCTGGCGACTTTTTCAGGGTGGGCGAGGTGCGTCGCAGCGAGGTCCGGGACGCGGTAGCGGCCCATCGGGCCGCGCAACGCGAGGAGGTCCGCCGCGAACAGGCGATCGCCGGCCGGCGCCTTACCGCCGCCGAGCTGTTCGAACTGCGGCAGCAGGTTCGCGGCCAATGGACCCCGCCCGCGGCGGGTGCTTTGCTCAATTCGGCAGAATCGCAGCCGGCGGAGCGGATCGTGCCGGTGCCTCCGGCCGCGGACCGCCAGTCGTTAACTGCGCCGCGCAGCCAGCGTCGCTGACGCGCCGGCCTGCCGATGCAGGCCTGTCTTTTCACACCAACAACAGGGAGTACTTCGCCTTGAAGAAAAAAATCAAACTGCTCGCGGCCTGCGCCGCCTTGGCTGCCGCCAGCTCCGCACTGGCCCAGAACGCCGTCACGCCAGCGCCGCAGAACGTGCTGCAGCTGACCGCTTCCGGCACGGTCGAAGTCCAGCAGGACATGCTGAGCATGACGCTCGTGACCACCCGCGACGCGACCGATGCGGCCACCGTGCAGACGCAACTGAAGGCCGCGCTCGACGCCGCACTGGCCGAAGCGAAGAAGAACGCGCAGGCGGGTCAGCTCGACGTGCGCACCGGCAACTTCAGCCTGTCGCCGCGCTATACGAAGGACGGCAAGATCAACGGCTGGCAGGGCTCGACCGAACTGGTGCTCGAAGGCCGCGACTTCCCGCGCATCACCCAGACTGCCGGGCGCATCACCACGCTCAGCGTCGGCAACGTGGGCTTCGGCCTGAGCCGCGAACAGCGTGCCAAGACCGAGACCGAGGCACAGAACATCGCCATCGAAAACTTCAAGCAGAAGGCCGGCGAGCTGGCAAAGGGCTTCGGCTTCAGCGGCTACACGCTGCGCGAGGTGTCGGTGAATGCAAGCGACAACGGCCCGATCCGCCCGCGCATGATGGCGGTGCAGGCCAAGTCGTTCTCGGCTGATTCGGCAGTGCCGGTCGAAGCCGGCAAGACCAGCGTGGTGGTGAGCGTGTCGGGCTCGGTACAGCTCAAATAAGAGAAACCCGTACCGGCGGGCTACCCTTTATTGGGCAGTCCAGCCGCCGTCCATGGCCCAGGCAACGCCCCGGACCTGGTCGGCCGCCGGCGAGCACAGGAAGACGGCGAGGCCGCCCAGTTGCTCGACCGTGGTGAACTGCAGCGAAGGCTGCTTTTCGCCGAGCAGGTCGTTTTGTGCTTGTGCGGCCGTGATGCCTTCTCGCGCTGCGCGGTCGTCGATCTGCTTCTGCACCAATTGGGTCAGCACCCAGCCCGGGCAGATCGCATTGACGGTGACGCCGGTGGTCGCGGTTTCGAGCGCGACCGACTTGGTCAGGCCGACGATGCCGTGCTTGGCCGCCACATAGGCCGACTTCTGCGCGGACGCCACGAGGCCATGGGCCGACGCGATGTTGATGACGCGGCCCCAGTTGGCTTCGCGCATCGCGGGAATTGCCAGGCGCGTTGTATGAAAGGCACTGGTGAGGTTGATTGCAATGATGGCGTCCCAACGTTCGGTGGGAAAGTCTTCGACCTTGGCCACATGCTGGATGCCGGCGTTGTTCACGAGGACGTCGACGCGGCCGAACTTCGACGCGGCGAAGTTCATCATGTCTTCGATCTGGTCGGGCTTGCTCATGTCGGCGCCGTGGTACTCGGCGCGCACGCCGAGCGCTTCGATCCCGGCCTTGGGGGCTTCGGCATCACCGAAGCCGTTGAGCACGATGTTTGCTCCTTGTTGAGCGAGGGCCTTGGCAATGGCGAGGCCAATGCCGCTGGTGGACCCCGTGACAAGCGCGGTTTTGCCTTTGAGCATGAAGATCAATCTCCGGATGAATTAGGATGCGACGAGACAATTATCCGCACCAGGACGACTTCGTTTTCATGACCGAACCGACGCTTCATTACGTGGCGTGCGATGACGCCCAGGGCGGCCATCGCATGGCCTATTGGCAATGGGGCGACGCGCGCAGTGCGCATGTCGTGATCTGCGTGCACGGGCTGACCCGGCAGGGTCGCGATTTCGACCCGCTGGCGCAGGCCATCGTGGCGCGCGCCGAAGGCAATGTGCGTGTGGTCTGTCCTGACGTGGTGGGCCGTGGGCGCAGCGACTGGTTGCGCGACCCGGCCTTTTATCAAGTGCCGGTGTATGCGGCCGACATGGTCGCGCTGATTGCGCAATTGCATCGCGAGCAGGCCATCGACACGCTCGACTACCTGGGCACCAGCATGGGCGGCCTGATCGGTTTCGTGCTTGCAGGCCACAAGGAACTGCCGCTGGCGCGGCCCATTCGCCGTTTCATCGCGAACGATGTCGGCCCGACGATCGAGCCGGCCGCGGTGCAGCGCATCGGTGCCTATGTGGGGAAGAACGGCAGCTACGAGAGCGTGCAGGCGGCCGCCGATGCCATGTGGGCGCTGTCGACCACCTTCGGCCCGCATACGCCGGCCCAGTGGCTCGCACTGTCGCAGCATATGGTGGTGCCCGCGTTTCAGCGCACGGCCGATGGCTCGGCCAAGGTCGAAGCGGGCAGTGGTGATGAAGGCTCCTGGCTGCTTCACTACGACCCGGCGATCGGCGTGGCGCTGCGTGCCATCACCCCCGAGGCTGCGGCACAGGGTGGCGCAATCATGTGGAGCCTGTACGACGCCATCGAGGCGCGCACGCTCATCACGCGCGGTGCCGTGTCGGATCTGCTGTCGCGCGAAACGGCCCTGGCCATGACGCAGCGTGGTCCGCATGCCAAGCTGGTCGAGTTCGAGGGCGTGGGCCATGCCCCGACTTTTGTCGACCCCGCACAGATCGCTGCCGTCACCGACTTCCTTTTCGACTGAGTGATTGAGTGAACGAAGCGTGAAGCGCGATTCTTCGAGCCTCCAGACGGCACCCATGTCCGATGCTGCGGCCATGGTCGACTACCCGTTGTCCGCTGCAACGGCCGACCGCACGCCGGTGATGGAGAACATGCTGGCGCGCGCGCGTGCATTCGCCGAGCCGCTGATCGCCGATGAAAAACTCGACACGGGCGAGAACACGCTCGCACACGCCGACGCGGTGGCCACCATCGTCGCGAAGATGGGCGGCTCCGAGGCCATGCAGGCGGCGAGCTACCTGGTCTATTCATGCCAGCACCTGAATCGCCCGCAGGAGGTGATCGCCAAGGTGTTCGGCGACAACTTCGCGGCTCTCGCGGTCGAGACGACCAAGCTGGTGCGCGTGCAGGAGCAGGCCCGCTCGGCCTCGCAGGGGCATCACGTCGAAGGCGCCGGGGCGCAGACCGAGAACGTGCGCAAGATGCTGCTGGCGTTCTCGCGCGACCTGCGCGTGGTGATGCTGCGGCTGGCCTCGCGCCTTCAAACGCTGCGGCATGCGGCCGCGAGCAAGCGGCCCGCGCCCGAGGGCGTGGCGCGCGAGTCGCTGCAGGTGTTTGCGCCACTGGCCAACCGGCTGGGCATATGGCAGGTGAAGTGGGAGATCGAGGACCTTTCGTTCCGCTTCCTCGAGCCTGAAACCTACAAGCTGATCGCGCGCCTGCTCGACGAAAAGCGCATCGAGCGCGAAGGGCACGTCGAGCAACTGCGCTCGCAGCTGGAGAGCGAACTGCAGGCCGAAGGCGTCAAGGCTGCGGTGCAGGGGCGGCCCAAGAACATCTACAGCATTGTCAAGAAGATGCGCGGCAAGTCGCTTGACTTCGAGCAGGTCTTCGACATCCTCGCGCTGCGCGTGGTGGTGCCTGACGTGAAGGATTGCTACGCGGCCCTGGCTTGGGTGCACTCGCACTTCCAGCCGATCGACGAAGAGTTCGACGACTACATCGCGCGGCCCAAGCCCAACGGCTACCAGTCGCTGCACACGGTGGTGCGCGAGTTGGTGGATGGCAAGGCGGGCAAGCCGATCGAGATCCAGATTCGCACCGAAGAAATGCACGACCACGCCGAGCACGGCGTGGCGGCGCACTGGGCCTACAAGGAAGCGGGCCATAAGGGCTATGCGGGCGTGTGGGCCAGCGGCGAGTACGACGCGAAGATCGCGGTGTTGCGGCAACTGCTGGCGTGGGAGCGCGATCTCTCGGGTGGCCTGCAGGGGCAGGGTCTGTTCGACGACCGCATCTATGTGCTGACGCCCGATGCCGCCATCGTTGAACTACCGCAGGGCGCGACGCCGGTCGACTTCGCCTACACCGTGCACACCACGCTGGGCCATCGCTGCCGTGGGGCGCGTGTCGACGGAGCGATGGTGCCGTTGAACACGCCGCTGTCGAACGGGCAGACGGTCGAGATCATCGCGGCCAAGGAAGGCGGGCCTTCGCGCGACTGGCTCAATGCCGAGCTGGGCTATCTGGCCAGTCATCGTGCACGTGCGAAGGTGCGTGCATGGTTCAACGCACAGATCACGCACGAGACTGTGGCGCGCGGACGCGAAGCGGTCGAGAAGCTGCTGCAGCGCGAAGGCAAGACGGCCGTGCGGCTCGAAGACCTGGCGTCGCAGCTGGGCTTCAAGTCGGCGGACCATCTGTTCGAAGTGGTGGGCAAGGACGAGTTCTCGCTGCGCAACATCGAGACGTTGCTGCGCCCGCCGGAGCCCGCGCCAGGGCCCGACGACGGCGTGCTCATCAAGAAGGCGCGTGGCAGCGAGAAGTCGGGCAAGGGCGGCGTGCTCGTGGTGGGCGTGTCTTCGTTGATGACCCAGCTTGCCAAGTGCTGCAAGCCCGCGCCACCTGACGCCATTCGCGGCTTCGTCACGCGAGGCCATGGCGTCAGCGTGCACCGCAGCGATTGCAGCAACTTCCGCACGATGGCCGCGAAGGATGGCGAGCGCGTCATCGACGTGGAGTGGGGCGTTGCGAAGAAGGGTGCCGACGCGCCCGTGTATGCGGTGGACGTGGCTGTCGAAGCGGCCGACCGTCAGGGCCTGCTGCGCGATATCTCCGACGTGTTCGCGCGCGAGAAGATGAACGTGATCGGCGTGCAGACGCAGTCGATCAAGGGCACGGCGTGGATGACGTTCACCGTTGAAATCGCGGATGCCGCGCGGCTCACGCAGGTTCTTGGCGTGGTCACGGCGGTGATTGGTGTGCGATCTGCACGTCGTCGCTGAAAAGCACGTTTTCTCCTGCTACAATAGCTGCTTCTCGGACACATCCTTAGGCGCGTAGCTCAGCTGGTTAGAGCACCACCTTGACATGGTGGGGGTCGTTGGTTCGAGTCCAATCGCGCCTACCAATTTCTGTTTCAACCCCGGCCAACCACCGGACCAGTTGAACAGGCATGCACCGGGTTCCCCGGTGCACATATCGTCCCTTGTGGTGATGCAGACAAAGACCTTGGCCATGTTGTTGTGCTACCTTGGCCGCTCTGCAATTCCATTTCATTTTTCTTGATAAGCGATCCGATGAATACGCGATCAACGCCGGTTGATCGGGCTCATGCCGACAAGCGCCTCGCCGCATTGTTGAGGCAGGCTCCTCTCGAGTTTGCGCGTGCTGTCTACGGCATCAACGACTACGCAGGCGGGCGCACCGACACCATGGCGGCGCGCGAGGTGGTGCGTGCACAACGCCAGGGCATGCCTCTGACCGAAGAGCGCGCCGAGCAACGCGCTCGCGCCTATCTGCCGACCGTGGGACAAGAGCATTGCCCGCGCTGCTGGGTGGTCTACGGGCAGAAAACGCCACTGCGCTTTCGGGAGGCCGACGAAGAGCGACCCGAGACGGCCGCCTGCCATGCATGCGGCGCGGAGTACGCGACATCGCCGGATTGAGGAAAGTGCCGCGTCTGGTCAGGGTAAACCTTGTCGCGGCGCAGCAAAACCGCTCCCTAGAATCATCCGATGACATGGGCGTCCATGTGAAGGAGTCCGCAGTGCAGAGCAAGAAGTCCGGGGTCAAGCCGGTACAGCGTGTGATCAAGAAGTACCCCAACCGAAGGCTCTACGACACCGAGACATCCACGTACATCACGCTGACCGAGGTGAAGCAGTTGGTCATCCAGAGCGCTCAGTTCGTGGTGCGCGATGCCAAGACCGGCGACGACCTCACGCGCAGCATCCTGCTGCAGATCATTCTCGAAGAAGAGGCGGGTGGCGCGCCGATGTTCACCGAGCAAGTGCTGGCCAACATCATCCGTTTCTACGGGCAGGCGATGCAGGGCTACATGGGCCCGTACCTCGAGAAGAATATTCAGGCCATGACCGAGGTGCAGGCGCAGCTCGCCGAAAAGGCCGAAGGCCTGACGCCCGAGATGTGGTCGCGCTTCATGAGCATGCAGTCGCCGATGCTGCAGGGGCTGATGGGCAATTACGTCGAGCAATCGAAGAACGTATTCCTGCAGATGCAGGAGCAGATGCAGAAAAACACCGAGCAGGTACTGGGGGCCTTTGGCATTAAGCGACCCTGAATGTCCTGCCGTCACCGATAGCTGGGACAATAGAGGCATATGAGCGAAGTTGCCTCCCCCGAACGTACGGCCACGCCGACTGCCCCCAAGGTCGGTTTCGTGAGCCTGGGCTGCCCCAAGGCCCTGACCGATTCCGAATTGATCCTGACCCAGCTGAGTGCCGAGGGTTATCAAACCGCCAAGACCTTCGAAGGTGCCGATCTGGTGATCGTCAATACCTGCGGCTTCATCGACGATGCCGTGAAGGAGAGTTTGGACACCATTGGCGAGGCGCTGGCTGAAAACGGCCGTGTGATCGTCACCGGCTGCCTGGGTGCCAAGACCGGCGACCAGGGCGGCAATCTGGTGCGCCAGATGCACCCGAGCGTGTTGGCCGTGACCGGCCCGCATGCCACGCAGGAGGTGATGGATGCGGTGCACGCCAATCTGCCCAAGCCGCACGATCCCTTCATCGACCTGGTGCCGAACACTTTCGGCGTCGCCGGCCTCAAGCTGACGCCGCGCCACTACGCCTACCTGAAGATCAGCGAGGGCTGCAACCACCGCTGCACCTTCTGCATCATTCCCTCGATGCGCGGCGACCTTGTGTCGCGGCCGGTGGGCGACGTGTTGAGCGAAGCCAAGGCCTTGTTCGAGGGCGGCGTGAAAGAGCTGCTGGTGATCAGCCAGGACACCTCGGCCTACGGCGTCGACGTGAAATACCGCACCGGGTTCTGGGATGGCAAGCCGGTCAAGACCCGCATGCTCGAACTGGTGCGCACGCTTGGCGAAATCGCAGAGCCGTATGGCGCGTGGGTTCGACTGCACTACGTGTACCCGTACCCGAGCGTCGACGAGATCATTCCGCTGATGGCAAGCGGCCAGGTGCTGCCGTATCTCGACGTGCCCTTGCAGCACAGCCATCCCGATGTGCTGAAGCGCATGAAGCGTCCGGCCAGTGGCGAGAAGAATCTTGAGCGGTTGGCGCGCTGGCGTGAGGTATGCCCGGAGCTCGTGATCCGCAGCACCTTCATCGCTGGCTTCCCCGGTGAAACGGAGCAGGAATTCGAGCATCTGCTCGACTTCATCCGTGAAGCCGAAATCGACCGTGCCGGTTGCTTTGCCTACAGTCCGGTGGCAGGTGCTACCGCCAACGATATTCCGGGCATGCTGCCCGAAGCCGAACGCGAGGCGCGTCGCGCACGTTTCATGGAGGTGGCCGAGGCCGTGTCGATCGCCAAGCTGCAACGGCGCATTGGCTCGACGATGCAGGTGCTGGTCGATTCAGCGCCGGGCATGGGTCGCAAGGGCGGGGTGGGGCGCACGTACGCCGATGCGCCGGAGATCGACGGCACGGTTCGCCTGCTGCCGCCCGAGAAGATCAGCAAGACGCTGAAGGTGGGTGAGTTCACCCGCGCGCGCATCGTGGGTGCCGAGGGCCACGACCTGATCGCATTGCCCGTTTGATGCGGATTCGAATGGACAAGAAAAAAGCCACCGGAGGCCGGTGGCTTGAATCGAATGACCTGGTAAGGGTCTGCTTGAATTTGGTGCCCAGAAGAGGACTCGAACCTCCACGATGTTACTCGCTAGTACCTGAAACTAGTGCGTCTACCAATTCCGCCATCTGGGCTTGTTTTGCATTTCAGCAAAGACTACGAGTATACACAATTTGGCCCGGCAATTCCGTCGTCTCGAAGCGTGTGGAGAAGCTCAAGCGTCTGCTTGGCCTCGCTTGCGAAGGCTGCGTTGGGCGTTTGATGCGGATTCAAACGGCCATGAAAAAAGCCACCGGAGGCCGGTGGCTTGAATCGAATGACCTGGTAAAGGTCTGTTTAAACTTGGTGCCCAGAAGAGGACTCGAACCTCCACGATGTTACTCGCTAGTACCTGAAACTAGTGCGTCTACCAATTCCGCCATCTGGGCCCACAGAGCTGCCGAAGCAGCAATGTTTTGAATTTCAGGAAAGAAGGAGATCATATCAAAAATAATGTCACTTCCAGCGGCTTGCTGGATGAATTCGAAGGAACTGTTCAAGGACATCGCGATGGGCACGGCTTCGTGCAGCGCGACGACGGTGAAGCAGACATCTACCTGCCTCCGAACGAAATGCGCGCGGTGCTACACAAGGATCGCGTCAAGGCGCGCGTCGTGCGCCAGGACCGCCGCGGTCGCCCCGAAGGGCGCGTGGTGGAAATCATCGAGCGTCCCGAGCAGCCCATCATCGGCCGCCTGTTGCACGAAGGAGGCATCTGGCTCGTTGCACCGGAAGACAAGCGCTATGGCCAGGACGTCCTGATTCCCAAGGGCGCAACCGGCCCCGCGAAGGTGGGACAGGTGGTGGTCGTGCAGCTTACCGAGCCGCCGGCTCTGTTCGGCCAGCCCGTTGGCCGCGTGAAAGAAGTACTGGGCGAGATCGACGACCCAGGCATGGAGATCGAGATCGCCGTGCGCAAGTACGGCGTGCCGCACGAGTTTTCCGCGGAGTGCCTGGCCGAAGCCAAGGCATTGCCCGAGAAGGTTCGTCCCGCCGACAAGAAGGGGCGCGTCGACCTCACCGACATTCCACTCGTCACCATTGACGGCGAAGACGCACGCGACTTCGACGACGCCGTGTACTGCGAACCCGCGAAGGTGGGCCGCGGCAAGGGCTGGCGCCTGCTGGTTGCCATCGCCGACGTCAGTGCCTATGTGCAGACCGGCTCGGGCATCGACATTGACGCCTACGACCGCGCTACCAGCGTGTACTTCCCGCGCCGCGTGATCCCGATGCTGCCCGAGAAGCTGTCGAACGGCCTGTGCTCGCTCAACCCCGAGGTCGAGCGCCTGTGCATGGTGTGCGACATGTTGGTCGCGGCCGACGGCGAAATCTACGCGTACCAGTTCTACCCGGCCGTAATGTTCAGCCACGCACGCTTCACGTACACCGAGGTGGCCGCCATCCTCGGCAACACGCGCGGTCCCGAAGCTGCCAAGCGCAAGGACCGCGTCAAGGACCTGCTGAACCTCGCCGACGTCTACAAGGCGCTGCTCAAGCAGCGCGGCAAGCGCGGCGCGGTCGACTTCGAAACCACCGAGACGCAGATCATTTGCGACGACGCTGGCCGCATCGAAAAGATCGTGCCGCGCACGCGCAACGAGGCGCACCGCCTGATCGAAGAAGCGATGCTCGCAGCCAACGTCTGCAGTGCCGACTTCATCGCCGAAGGCAAGCACCCGGGCCTGTACCGCGTGCACGAAGGCCCGACGCCCGAGAAGAAGGAAATCCTGCGCGGCTACCTGAAGGCCATGGGTGTCGGCCTGAGCATCACCGACGACCCCAAGCCGGGCGAGTTCCAGGCGATTGCCGACGCAACCAAGGAGCGCCCCGACGCGCAGCAGATCCACACCATGCTGCTGCGCTCGATGCAGCAGGCGATCTACACGCCGATCAACAGCGGTCACTTCGGCCTGGCCTACGAGGCCTACACGCACTTCACGAGCCCGATCCGGCGCTATCCGGACCTGCTGGTGCACCGCGTGATCAAGGCGATCCTCTCGAAGACGCGCTACCAGCTGCCGATGCTGCCCACGCCTGGCGAGGCGCATGCCAAGCTGGCCAAGCGGCTCGCGTCGCGCGTGAAAGCGCCAACCAGCAAGCCGCAGAAGGCCACTGTCGCTCCTACCAAGGAAGTGCTGGCATGGGAGGCTGCAGGCCTGCATTGCAGCGCCAACGAGCGCCGCGCCGATGAAGCCAGCCGCGACGTCGAGGCCTGGCTCAAGTGCAAGTACATGCGCGAGCACCTCGGTGAGGAATACGGCGGCGTGGTCACGGCGGCCACGACCTTCGGTATCTTCGTCACGCTCGACGCGATGTACGTCGAAGGCCTGGTGCACATCACCGAGCTCGGCGGCGAGTACTTCAAGTTCGACGAGATGCGCCAGGAACTGCGCGGCGAGCGCACCGGCATCCGCTATGCCATCGGCACGCGGGTGCGAGTGCAGGTGAGCCGTGTCGACCTGGACGGCCGCAAGATCGACTTCCGCCTCGTGCGCGAAGGCGAAGAGCTCACGGCCCGTGCCATGAAGGACAAGGGTGCGGCATCATCTGGCGTGCCGGTCAAGGCCTCGGCCAAGCGCAGCACGCGCCACAAGGCCGAAGCTGGCAATGCAGAGTCGCGCGCGGAGCGCGGCACTTCGGCCACGGCCGGGCCGCAGTCGGCGATGCAGGCCTTCAAGTCGGCGGTCAAGAAGGCCGCCAACAAGATGAAGGGGCGCAAGCCGCGCCGCTGAAGCAAGCCTCGCACGCCGCACGAACCATCGACAAACCGAAAAGAGAAAGAGACAGACAGCATGAGCGCTGAAGACAACAAGGGCCGCATCGCCATCGTCACGGGTGCGGGCTCCGGCATCGGCCGCGCCGCCGCGCTGGCATTGCTGGGCGACGGCTGGAGTGTGGTTCTGGCGGGGCGCCGCCTGGAGCCGTTGGAGCAGGTGGCGCAAGAATCGGGCGCCGGTGCACGCGCCTTCGCGGTGTCGACCGATGTGTCCAACGCGAACTCGGTGCAGGCCTTGTTCGCCGCCACCGTCGAGCGCTTCGGCCGCGTCGACCTGCTGTTCAACAACGCCGGCGTGGGCAACCCGCCGGGCCCGTTCGAGGACTGGACACCCGAACAATGGCAAGGCGTGGTCGACATCAATCTGACCGGCATGTTCTTCTGCATCCAGCAGGCATTCCGCACGATGAAGGCGCAGACGCCGATGGGCGGCCGCATCATCAACAACGGCTCCATCTCGGCCACGGCGCCGCGGCCGAACTCGGCCGCGTACACGGCGACCAAGCACGCGGTCGAAGGGCTGACCAAGACCGCATCGCTCGACGGCCGCAAGTACGACATCGCCGTGGGGCAGGTGGACGTGGGCAATGCCATGACCGAGCTGGCTGCGCGCATGGCCAAGGGCGTGCCGCAGGCCAACGGCGAACTCGCGATCGAGCCGCTGATCGACGTCAAGATCGTGGGCCAGTCGGTGCTCTACATGGCGAACCTGCCGCTGGAAGCCAACGTGCTGTTCCACACCATCATGGCGACGAAGATGCCCTTCGTCGGACGCGGCTAAAAAGCTCGTGTCAGGCGGGCGCGCGGCGGGCCAGCGTGCCGGCCGTGAGCGGGGCCGCATCGGCCGGCCATGTGTCGGCGATGTGGCCGTGCTGCCAGACGGCTTCGCGCGCTGCTTCGAAGGCTGGCTGGCGCATGGCCAGCGCCGCGCCGATCATGCCGGCCAGCACGTCGCCGGTGCCTGCACTCGCGAGGCGAGCGTTGCCGGTCAGATTGATGATCGGCGGGGTGTCGGTGCTGTCAGCAATGACGGTGCCTGACCCCTTGAGCACGGCCACGACACCGAAGCGCGCGGCGAGTTGGCGGGCCGCGGCCAGCCTGTCGGCCTGGATGTCGCCGACCGTACAGCCCAGCAGGCGCGCAGCTTCCAGCGGATGTGGCGTGATCACGGTGGGTGATCCGCTTCTTCCCCGCGACAGCAGCTGTGTCTGCAACGTGCCATCGGCTGCGATTGCGTTCAGCGCGTCGGCATCGAGCACCAGGGCGGCCGCCGTCGATAGCACGCGCGGCAGCAGTTCGCGCACGGCCTCTCCACCGCCGCAGCCGCACACCGCCGTCATGCCTGACAGGTCGAGCGTTCGGGCGTCGTGCAGCATCAGTTCGGGTTGCGCGGTGTCGACTGGGGCCGCGCTCGGGTCGAGCAACCCAACGAACACGCGTCCCGCACCGCCGTGCAATGCCGCCGAGCCGGCCAGCAGGGCGGCGCCCGCCATGCCGGACGCTCCGCCGATCACTGCGACGTCACCGTAGCTGCCTTTGTGCGAGGCATGGGCGCGCGGCTGCGCATCGGGTGCTCCGGCGATTCGGGCCACGGGTTGATCCTTGAATGCGCTGCAACCCAGGCCGTCGAACCACACCGTGCCCGCCGCATCGCGGCCCTGAGCTGTGAACAGGCCGGGCTTCAATGTGAGAAAGGTGATGCAGGTGCGGGCCGATGCTTGCGTGTGGTCGGCGCCATGGGGCAGGGTGCCGGTGTCCGCATTCAGGCCCGACGGCACATCGACGCTGAGTACGGGCTGGCCGCTCGCATGCATCTTCGCCAGCCATTCGGCCATCGTGCCTTCGGGCGGCCGAGTCGATCCGATGCCGAGCAATGCGTCGATGGCCAGTTCGTAGGCCGAAGGCGGCGTCGATGCAAAGGTGACGCCCGCATCGCGGGCACGCTGCAGCGCTGCCTTGGCGTCCGGCGGCAAGCGACTTTCATCTCCCAGGAACGTGACGACCGGAAAGAAGCCCCGATGACGCAACTGCGCAGCCGCCTCGAAGCCGTCACCGCCGTTGTTTCCCGGCCCGCAAGCAACCCAGATCGTGCGCGCATGCGGCGCAATCGCCATCGCGAGCCGCGCCACTGCAAGGCCGGCGCGCTGCATGAGCGCATGGGCGGGCTGGGCGGCCGCGGCGGCATGCTCGATGCGGCGCGTGGCGGCGATGTCGAACAGCTCGGCAGCGATGGCGGAGGTGATGCGTTGCATCGGCGCATTGTGCCGCCGCGCTGTCTCCCTATCATCCGGGGATGAACCTCAAGAGCGTCGGTTGGCTGCTTGTCCTGCTTCTCGCGGCGCTTGTCTTTTTCCTCATCGCGACGATGGCGTGGATTGCAGGCTTGGGATGGGTCCTGGCCCTGCTGTGTGCCGTATGGGGTGTCTTCCTGCTGGCCGAGCTGAAACGATGGGTGTCTCTGCGGGACGTAGCCTGGGCCGCCAATGTCGGCTTCGGCTGCAGCGTGATCCGGTGGTTCGACGTCCCGGGCGAAACTACTTCTGGCCTGATGCGTCTGGCCCTGCTGGGTGCCGCCGCGCTGTGCCTGATTTTCTTTGCGCTGCTCGGCCCCGGACTGTTGGGATGGATTGCCAGCAGACTTCGCCCCCCGCCGGAACCCGCGCTGCCTGTCGAACAGCCGGCGAGCCCCGAGGCCCTGCGCCGGTGGGGTCCTAAAGACTGAGCCGCTCGACCCCGAGTCCTTCGAGGTCGATGCCTGGGTCCTGCCCGGCGATCAGGTCGCCCAGCACGCGCGCGCTGCCGCACGACAGCGCCCAGCCGCTCGACCCATGGCCAAGGTTGAGCCACACACCGGGAATGCCGCTGGCACCCAGCACCGGCGGGCCGTCCGGCAGCATCGGCCGTGCGCCTTTCCATTGCTGCACGCCGGACTGCAGCGTGGCCGCGCCCGGGAACCAGTCGTGCAGCACCTTGTAGAGCGTTTGAACCGCGGCGGGGTTCATCGTGTCGAGCGAGCCACCGATCTCGGCACTGCCGGCCACCCGCACGCGCTGGCCCAGGCGGGATATGGCGACCTTGTAGCGTTCGTCCATTACCGCGCTGCGCGGCGCGTTGAGCGGCTCGCGGATCGGCGCACTCACCGAATGGCCGTAGACCGGCGCCATCGGGATGCGCAGGCCCAGCGGCCGCAGCAGCGCGGCCGATGCCAGGCCGGCGCACATCACGACCGCGTCGTAGCGCACAGGGTCGGAGCCGCTCGCCAACGACAGCGAGGTGGGCGCCGCGCGGCTCAGCGGCGCGATGTCGCAGTTGAAATGAAACTGCGCGCCGAACGACTCGGCCTCCCACTTGAGCAGCAGTGCGAACTGGCGGCAGTTGGCCACTTCGTCTTCGGGCAGGTGAATGGCGCCCGCCAGCGGGGTGTCGGCGTTGAGGGCGGGCTCGATCAGTCGGGCCTCGTCGGCATCGATTTCCTTGAAGACGCTGCCGGCCGAGCGCAGCACCTCCAGCCCGGCCTGCACCAGCTTCTTGTCGCGCTTGGAACGCAGCAGCACCAGATACCCGTCGCTGCGTTCGTAGCTGAGCTCGCGCGCCTCGGTCACTTCGTGCAGCCGGTTGCGGCTGTAGAAGGCCAGGCGCTGCATGCGGGCGCGGTTGGCCAGGTAGGTTTCGAGCTTGCAGGCCTTCTGCCAGCGTGAAAGCCAGCCGAGGTCGCGCGAACCCAGCGGCCAGCGCAGCTTGATGGCGCCGTGCGAGGACAGCAGCGAGCGCAGCACCTTGCCGCGCATGCCGGGGGCGGCCCACGGCGTGACGTACCCGGGAGCGACCACGCCGGCGTTGGCGAAGCTGGCTTCTTCTGCGGCGGCGCCCCTGCGCTCGAACACGGTCACTTCATGGCCGTCGGAAACCAGTTCCCAGGCGGTGGTGACGCCGATGATGCCGGCGCCCACGATCGCGATTTTCATTGAATGCTCTGAATAAGAGAGATGGCTGACGCCCGTGAGGTGGGCAGTGTCAGCTGTTAATTTTGCAGTGCGCGCTCGGTCTGGAGCGCTACCGCGAGCACGGCGTCGTCGTGCAGCGCGGCGTGCCACAGCATCAGGCCGACCGGCAGTTCGCCGGCGGCGTGGCAGGGCAGCGAGATCGCGCAGCCGTCGAGCATGTTGATGATCGACGGGTTGCGCAGCAGCAATGCGTTGACGCGGAAGAATTCGTCGTCGCGCTCAGCGCCCGGCGCCACGCTGGCGATGGACGGCGCGGTGATCGGCACTGTCGGCGACAGCACGGCGTCGAATGGGGTGAGCGTGGTTTCGACGCGGGCGATCCAGTCGCGGCGGGCATGGATCAGGTCGATGTATTCATGGGCCTTCATCGTGGCGCCGCGCAGGATGCGCTGGGCCACGCGCGGGTCGTAGCCTGCGCCGCTGCGTTCCAGTAGCAGGCGGTGCCAGGCGTGCGACTCGGCTGCCGAGAAGCCACCGGTGGCATTGATGGTGGTCAGCTCGGCGAGCTCGGGCAGTTCGATTTCCACGATGCGGGCGCCGGCTGCGCGGAGCGCCTTCAGCGAGCGCTCGAAGGCGGTGGACACGGCGGGTTCGATGCCGTCGAAGAAGATGTTCTTCACCACGGCCAGCCTGTAGGCTGCCAGAGGGGCGTTGCCGGCGGTCACGCGCCGGGCTGCGAGGATTTCGTGAGCGGTGATGGCGTCGCGAACCGAGCGCGTCATGGCGCAGACGGTGTCTAGCGTGGTCGAAAGCGGCAGTGCGCCGTCTGCAGGCGTCAGCCGGGCCGTGTTCTTGAAGCCGACGATGCCGTTCAGCGCCGCCGGAATGCGGATCGAGCCGCCGGTATCGGAGCCCAGGCCGATGAACGCGGCTCCGCTGGCCACCGAGATCGCCGCGCCGGACGACGAACCGCCTGGAATGCGCGGCGTAGTGGCATCGCTCACATTGGCCGGCGTGCCGTGGTGGGGATTGACGCCGACGCCGGAGAAAGCGAACTCCGTCATGTTGGTGCGGCCGGTCAGCACGCCGCCCGCGGCACGCAGCCGCGCCACGGCGAGGGCATCGGCCTTGGCGGCTGGCGCATGGGCCAGGACTACGGAGCCGGCGGGCGTTGGCTGGCCTTCGATGTCGAACAGGTCCTTGGCGGTGAAGGCGAGGCCTGAAAGCCGGCTCTCGGGGTTCGACGCGGCGGCAGTCTGCCGGGCCTCGTCGAACATGGTGCGGGTGAAGACGTGCGCGCAGACCGGGGACTGGGCGATGCCGATGGCGCGCTCCATTTCGGTGCGTGCATCGGAGCCACCTGCCAGAAGGTCGAGACGGGTGGCGTGAAGGTCGTTCATGAGTGGAGGCGGAGACTGTGCGAGCAGCTCGGGTTCAGGGAAGAGGGGCGGGGGTCGTGCTATACTCTTTGGGTTTCGCTGGCTGAGCGACGGCTCCCGTTGCACCCAGTCAAACACATCCGCAAACCGGCCCAATCAAGGTGTTGTGACTCAGTTCAAAAGAGCACAAAACGGGCTGGATTTTAGACCCAACCTTTGGAGTAATTTCAATGTCTACCACCATGCGCGAAATGCTGGAAGCAGGTGTCCATTTCGGTCACCAAACCCGCTTCTGGAACCCCAAGATGGCCCCGTACATCTTCGGCCATCGCAACAAGATTCACATCATCAACCTGGAAAAGTCGCTGCCGATGTTCCAGGATGCGATGAAGTACGCCAAGCAGCTCACTGCCAACCGCGGCACGATCCTGATGGTCGGCACGAAGCGCCAGGCCCGTGAAATCGTGGCGGCAGAAGCCCGTCGCGCCGGCGTGCCCTTCGTCGACACCCGCTGGCTCGGCGGCATGCTGACCAACTTCAAGACCGTCAAGACCTCGATCAAGCGTCTGAAGGACATGAAGGCCCAGCAGGAAGCTGGCCTCGACTCGCTGAGCAAGAAGGAGCAACTGACCTTCTCGCGCGAAATCGAGAAGCTCGAAAAGGACATCGGCGGCATCCAGGACATGGCCGCGCTGCCCGACGCCATCTTCGTGATCGACGTGGGCTTCCACAAGATCGCCGTGGCCGAAGCCAAGAAGCTCGGCATTCCGCTGATCGGTGTGGTGGACTCCAACCACTCGCCCGAAGGCATCGACTACGTGATCCCCGGCAACGACGACTCGTCGAAGGCTGTCACGCTGTACGCCCGTGGCATCGCCGACGCGATCATCGAAGGCCGCAACAGCGCCACCGGTGACGTGGTCAAGGCCATCGCCGAAGGCAATGGCGACGAATTCGTCGAAGTCGAAGAAGGCGCTTCGGCCTGATTGGCGCGCCTGCGAGCCTGAAGAAGGGGCTTTGATGCCCCTTTTTTTTAACCTGATTTTTGGATTTACGGAGATACCACAAATGGCTGCAATCACCGCAAGCATGGTCGGCGAACTGCGCGCAAAGACCGACGCGCCGATGATGGAGTGCAAGAAGGCCCTGACGGAGGCCGACGGCAACATGGAAAAGGCCGAAGAGCTGCTGCGCATCAAGCTCGGCAACAAGGCTGGCAAGGCATCGGGCCGCATCACCGCTGAAGGCGTGGTCACGGCTTTTGTCGACGGCGCTGCCGGCGGCATGATCGAAATCAACTGCGAAACCGACTTCGTCACCAAGAACGACAGCTTCCTGGCCTTGGCCAACGCTGCCGCGATGCTGGTTGCGAAGAACAACCCCGTGGACATCGCTGCGCTGGGCGCGCTGGCCTATGAGCAAGACGGCTTCGGTCCCACGCTCGAAGACGTGCGCAAGGGCCTGATCGGCAAGATCGGCGAGAACATGAGTTTCCGTCGCTTCAAGCACTTCGCCGGCAACGGCAAGCTGGCTTCGTACCTGCACGGCACGCGCATCGGCGTGATGGTCGAGTTCGAAGGCGACGACACGTCGGCCAAGGACGTGGCGATGCACATTGCCGCCATGAAGCCGGTCGCCATCCAGGCATCGGACGTGCCTGCCGATCTGATCGAAAAAGAGCGCGCAGTTGCCAAGGGCAAGGCCGACGAAGACCGCAAGACGGCCGAAGCCGAAGGCAAGAAGCCGCAGCCGGACGACATCGTTGCCAAGCGCATCGAAGGCGGCGTGCAGAAGTTCCTCAAGGAAGTCTCGCTGCACAACCAGCCGTTCGTGAAGAACGACAAGCAGACCGTCGAGCAGATGCTCAAGGCCGCCAGCACCACGATCAAGGGCTTCACCCTGTACGTGGTCGGCGAAGGCATTGAGAAGAAAGTTGACGACTTCGCAGCCGAGGTGGCCGCGCAAGTTGCAGCGGCCAAGGCTGCTGCTTAAGCCTTTAAGGCTCAACGGCGGTGCGCCCACGCGCGCTGCCGTTTTTTCATCGCTACGTTTTACACTCGTCCCAGTCCAACCAAAGGAAATTGCCCATGTCTGATGCCCGCCCAGCCCACAAGCGAATCTTGTTGAAGCTGTCGGGAGAGGCGTTGATGGGCGATGACGCCTTCGGCATCAACCGCGCCACTATCGTGCGCATGGTGCAAGAGGTGGCCGAGGTCGTGAACATGGGCGTGCAGGTGGCGGTCGTGATCGGTGGCGGCAACATCTTCCGCGGCGTCGCGGGCGGCTCGGTCGGCATGGACCGCGCCACGGCCGACTACATGGGCATGCTGGCCACGGTCATGAACTCGCTGGCGTTGGCCGATGCAATGGACAAACAGGGCCTCGTGGCCCGCGTGATGTCCGCCATTGCCATCGAGCAGGTGGTCGAGCCCTATGTGCGCCCCAAAGCCCTGCAGTACCTCGAAGAGGGCAAGGTCGTGGTGTTCGCCGCTGGCACCGGCAATCCGTTCTTCACCACCGATACGGCCGCTGCGCTGCGCGGTGCCGAGATCGGTGCCGAGCTGGTGCTCAAGGCGACCAAGGTCGACGGCGTCTACACCGCCGATCCCAAGACCAACCCCGATGCAACGCGCTACGTCTCGCTCAGTTTCGACGAGGCGATCGCAAAGAATCTCGGCATCATGGACGCCACGGCCTTCGCGCTGTGCCGCGACCAGAAGCTGCCGATCAAGGTGTTCTCGATTCTCAAGAACGGCGCATTCAAGCGCGTCGTCATGGGCGAGGACGAGGGCACGCTGGTGCATGCCTAGGAGTATTTGAGATGACCATTGCAGATATCCGCAATGCGACCGACGCGAAGATGAATCAGTCGCTCGCCGCATTCCAGAACAACCTCACCAAGATCCGTACCGGCCGCGCCAACTCTGCGCTCCTCGACTCGGTTCACGTCGAGTACTACGGCTCGCAGGTGCCACTGAGCCAGGTGGCCAACGTGTCGGTGCTCGATTCGCGCACCATCAGTGTCCAGCCCTGGGAAAAGGGCATGGGCGCCAAGATCGAGAAGGCCATTCGCGAAAGCGACCTGGGCCTGAACCCCGCCTCGATGGGCGACCTGATCCGCGTGCCGCTGCCCGCCATGAGCGAAGAGCGCCGCAAGGAAATGACCAAGCTGGTCCGCAACGAAGGCGAAACCGCCAAGATCGCCACGCGCAACCTGCGCCGCGATGCGAACGAGTCGGTCAAGAAGCTGGTCAAGGACAAGCTGGCGTCCGAAGACGACCAGAAGCGCGCCGAAGCCGAGATCCAGAAGGTCACCGACCGCCATATCGCGGAAATCGACCGCCTGGTCGCGGCCAAGGAAGCGGAGATCATGGCCGTTTGAGGCCTGTCATGGCCTCTTCAGCGCCACGCATTCCCCACCACGTTGCCATCGTCATGGACGGCAACGGCCGTTGGGCCACGCGGCGCTTCCTGCCCCGCGTCGCGGGGCATAAGCAAGGTGTCGAATCGCTGCGCCGTTGCGTCAAGGCCTGCGCCGACCGCGGCGTGGGCGTGCTCACGGTGTTCGCGTTCTCGTCCGAGAACTGGAATCGTCCCGTTGAGGAAGTCTCCGGGCTCATGGACCTGATGGTCGGTGCGCTCGCCCGCGAGGTGCCGAAGCTCAGCAAGGATGGCGTGCGGCTGCATTTCGTCGGCGAACGGGCCGGCCTGTCGCAGAAGATGGTGAAGGGCCTGGTTGATGCCGAGGCGGCCACGGCGCACAACACGCGCATGGTGCTCAACGTCTGCTTCAACTACGGCGGCCGTTGGGACATCGCGCAGGCCGCCGCCAGGCTGGCGGCGCAGGGTGAGGCAATCACCGAAGCCGGCCTCGACCGCGCCATGGCCCTGGCCCACGTGCCCGACCCCGACCTGTTCATCCGCACGGGGGGCGAGCAGCGGTTGTCCAATTTCCTGCTCTGGCAGAGTGCCTATGCCGAGCTTTTCTTCAGCGACAAGCTGTGGCCCGAATTCGACGAGGCTGCGCTGGACGAGGCCATTGCCGCGTTCCAGGGCCGCGAGCGGCGCTTCGGCCAAACCTCGGCACAGGTCAAGACCGCTACGGCCTGAGGGCCTGACAACCTCCCGCATGCTCAAACAACGCATCCTCACGGCGATCGTGCTGCTCGCGATCCTGCTGCCAGCGCTGTTCTATCGAAACTACATCCCCTTCGCCTGCGTCATGCTGGTGCTGATCGGCGCTGGTGCCTGGGAGTGGGGGCGTCTGAACGGATACGGCCAGCGGCTGTCGGTGTTCCTCGGCATCGAAACGGTGGTGCTGTGCGCGCTGTCCTGGTGGCTGGGGCTGCTGGAGCAGCCGTTGGTCCTGATGTGGACTCTGGCCAGTGCAGCCTGGGTGCTGGGCGGCGCGGCGCTGCTGCGCGTGGCGGTGCCGGGCTGGCCCCGCATTCCGCGCGGGCTGCGGCTGGTCGGCGGTTTGCTGGCACTGTGGGTGGCATGGCTTGCCGCAGTGCAGGCGCGCATGATCGGCATCAACTTCCTGCTGTCGATCCTGGTGCTGGTGTGGGTGGCCGACGTATTCGCCTATTTCGCTGGCCGCGCCTTCGGCCTCAAGTTCACCCGCAACAAGCTCGCGCCTGCGATCAGTCCCGGCAAGAGCTGGGAAGGCGTGTGGGGCGGCATGATCGGTGTGGTGGTGCTGGCCTTTGCCTGGGTCTGGGCCGACAAAGCCACAGGCGCGACCGTGGCCAGCCTCTATACCCGTCTCAACGAGCGTGGCTGGTGGCTGTTGCTGCTTGCCGCGTTGTTCCTCGCGGCCATGAGCGTCGTGGGCGACCTCGTCGAATCTCTCATCAAGCGCAGTGCCGGCGCCAAGGACAGCAGCCGGCTGCTGCCCGGCCACGGCGGCGTCCTCGACCGCGTGGATGCCCTCTTGCCGGCGCTTCCCATTGCCATGATGCTGGCTTTCCTGTGAACTCACCCAAAAGACAACGCGTTACGGTGCTCGGCTCGACCGGTTCGGTCGGCGTGAGCACACTCGACGTCATTTCGCGGCACCCCGAGCGTTTCGAGGTGTTTGCCCTTTCGGCGGCCACCAAGGTCGACGAGTTGCTGGCGCAGTGCGCGCAGTTCTCGCCGAAATTCGCCGTGATGGCCAGTGCGCCGCACGCTGCGTTGCTGGCTGAAAAGCTGAAGCAGAACAGCCTGAAGACGGTTGTCCTGATGGGCGATGATGCTCTCGAAACGATAGCGTCTCATGACGAAGTCGATGCCGTGATGGCTGCCATCGTCGGTGCGGCGGGCCTTGGCCCTTGCCTGGCCGCCGCGCGCGCCGGCAAGCGGTTGCTGCTGGCCAACAAGGAAGCGCTTGTCGTCGGCGGCGAGCTCTTCATGCGCACCGTGCGCGAAGGCGGCGCCACGCTGCTGCCTATCGACAGCGAGCATTCGGCCATCTTCCAGTCGCTGCCTGAAGACCCGTCTACATGGGCACGGCGTATCGACAAGATCATCCTGACCGCCTCGGGCGGCCCGTTCCGCACTCGCGCGCCGGAAACCCTGGGTACGGTGACGCCAGAACAGGCCTGCGCCCATCCGAACTGGGTCATGGGCCGCAAGATCTCGGTCGACTCGGCCACCATGATGAACAAGGCCCTCGAAGTGATCGAGGCGCGTCACCTGTTCGGCGTCGCGCCCGATCAGATCGAGGTGGTCATTCATCCGCAGAGCGTGGTGCACTCGATGGTGCAGTTCACCGACGCCTCGGTCATCGCCCAGCTCGGCACACCCGACATGCGGGTGCCGATCGCGGTGGGTCTGGCCTGGCCCGAGCGCATCGAGAGCGGTGCTGCGCGGCTCGACTTCCGCCAGATGGCCTCTCTGACCTTCGATGCACCTGACGCGGCGCTCTTTCCCGGACTGGGTCTGGCATGGCACGCACTGCGCGCCGCGCCGGGCACGACGGCGGTGCTCAACGCCGCCAACGAGGTCGCAGTTGAAGCCTTCCTGAACCGACGCCTGCGTTTTGATTGCATACATGCGGTCAACATGGAAACTTTGGAGAGGGTCGCCCCCTCCAAGCCGGCATCGTTGGCCGACCTGCTGGCGATCGATGCCAGCGCCCGCGCGGCGGCCAATGCCGCGGCGCTGCGTTTCGCAGCCTGACCTGACGCCCCCTCCGTAGAGACCAAGGACCCCGATGCTGCTCACTGTCATAGCCTTTGTGGTCGCACTCGGTGTCTTGATCGCGGTGCACGAATACGGCCACTACCGCGTGGCCGTTGCCTGTGGCGTCAAGGTGGAGCGCTTCTCCGTCGGGTTCGGCAAGGCGCTGCTGCGCTGGCAACCCAAGCGCCAGCATCCGGGGCAGCAAACCGAGTTCGTCATCGGTGCGTTCCCGTTTGGCGGCTACGTCAAGATGCTCGACGAGCGCGAGGGGCCGGTCGCGCCTGAAGAGCGCCATCGCGCCTTCAACACCCAGCCTTTGCGTTCCCGCGCGGCCATTGTCGCGGCGGGGCCGATTGCCAATCTGCTGCTGGCTGTCGTGCTTTACACGGCGGTCAACTGGATTGGCGTGCAGGAGCCGGTCGCCAAGCTGGCGCGGCCGGTGGCAGCGTCCTTGGCCGAAGCGGCGGGCCTGCGCGGCGGCGAGCACATCACACAAGCGGGCTTCGATGGCGACCTGTCGCCGGTTCAGTCCTTCGAGGATCTGCGCTGGCGCATGACGCGTGGCGCGCTCGATGGTCATGACCTGACGCTCGAAGTCGCAGGGGAAGCCGGCCGGCCGGCGCGCCAGCTGGTGCTGCCGCTGAGCCGCATGGAGACCAAGGACGCCGATCCGCAGATGTTCCGCAAGATCGGCGTGGTGGCACCCCTGACCCGGCCCGAGATCGGCGAAGTCATGGCGGGCAGTGCTGCGGAAAGCGCCGGCCTGCGCAACGGCGACATGGTGCGCGCCATTGGCGACACGGCCATCGTCGACGGGCAGCAGCTGCGCGAGGTGATCCGGGCGTCGGTCGACGGCGACCAGCCGCGCACCCAGGCCTGGCAGGTCGAGCGCGGCGGTCAGCCGCTCACGATCGACGTGAAGCCCGAGGTGCGGGAAGAGGGCGGCGTCAAGGTGGGGCGCATCGGTGCCTACGTTGGTGCGCCGCCCGAAATGGTGACGGTGCGCCAAGGGCTGGTCGACGGTGTCTGGCGTGGTGTAGTGCGCACCTGGGAGGTGTCCGCGCTGACCGTGCGCATGATGGGCAAGATGGTCATCGGCGAGGCTTCGCTCAAGAACCTGAGCGGTCCGCTCACGATCGCCGACTACGCTGGCAAGTCTGCAAGCCTCGGTTTCACTCAGTATCTGGTCTTCCTGGCGCTCATCAGCGTGAGCCTCGGGGTCCTCAATCTCATGCCGCTGCCGGTCCTCGATGGGGGACACCTGATGTATTATCTTTGGGAGGGCCTGACCGGCAAGAGCGTCTCCGACGCCTGGATGGAACGGCTTCAGCGCGGGGGTGTGGCCCTGCTGCTGGTCATGATGTCGGTCGCACTCTTCAACGACGTCACGCGGCTCTTTGGTTAACTTTCTGCCCGGCCCTTTCCGTGCCGGCTCAATTCTCAGATGAACAAAAACTTCAGTCGCTTTCGCCTGCGTAGCGTTGCCGCGGTGGTTGCCAGTGCGCTCGCCGCCACGGCAGCCTGGGCCGTAGAGCCTTTCACGGTGCGCGACATTCGCGTCGAAGGTCTGCAACGCGTCGAAGCCGGCACGATCTTCGCGTCGCTGTCGCTGCGCGTGGGCGATACCTACAGTGACGAGCGCGGTTCCGCCGCCATCCGCGCGCTGTTCGACCTGGGGTTGTTCAAGGATGTGCGCATCGACGTGAACGGCAACGTGCTGGTGGTGATCGTCGAAGAGCGGCCGACCATTGCAGACGTCGATTTCGTCGGCACCAAGGAATTCGACAAGGCCGCGCTGCAGAAGGCGCTGCGCGAAGTCGGGCTGACCGATGGCCGTCCCTACGACAAGGCACTGGCCGACCGCGCCGAGCAGGAGCTCAAGCGCCAGTACGTGAGTCGCAGCCTCTACAACGCGCAGGTCGTGACTACCGTCACGCCCATCGAGCGCAACCGCGTCAACCTGACCTTCACCGTGACCGAAGGCGAGTCGGCCCGCATCCGCGAAGTGCACGTGGTCGGCAGCAAGGCCTTCAGCGAATCGACGCTGCTGAGTCTGTTCGACCAGGACAGCGGCGGCTTCATGAGCTGGTACACCAAGTCGAACCAGTATTCGCGCGCCAAGCTCAACGCCGACCTCGAAACGCTGCGCTCGTACTACATCACCCGCGGCTACCTCGAGTTCCGCATCGACTCGACCCAGGTTGCCATTTCGCCGGACCGCAAGGACCTGACGGTGACCGTGAACATCACCGAAGGCGAGAAGTTCGTGGTGTCGAGCGTCAAGCTCGATGGCAACTACCTTGGCCGCGACGACGAGTTCAAGTCGCTCATCACCATCAAGCCGGGCGAGCCCTACAACGGTGAGCTGGTTACCGAGACGACCAAGGCCTTCAACGACTATTTCGGCACCTTCGGCTATGCGTTCGCACGCGTGCAAGCGCGCCCCGACATCGACCGCGCGAACAACCGCGTGGCGCTCACGTTGCAGGCCGAACCTTCGCGCCGCGTGTACGTGCGGCGTGTCTCGGTGGGCGGCAACAACAAGACCCGCGACGAAGTCATCCGCCGCGAGTTCCGCCAGTACGAAGCCTCCTGGTATGACGGCGACAAGATCAAGCTCTCGCGCGACCGCGTGGACCGCCTGGGCTTCTTCACCGAAGTGAACGTCGATACGCAGGAAGTGCCTGGTTCGCCCGACCAGGTGGACCTGACCGTCAACGTGACCGAAAAGCCCACCGGCAGCCTGCAGCTTGGCGCCGGCTATTCGAGCGCCGAAAAGGTTGCGCTGACCTTCGGTATCTCGCAGGAAAACGTGTTCGGCTCGGGTAACTTCCTGGGCGTGCAGGTCAACACCAGCAAGTACAACCGCACGCTGTCGGTGACGACCACTGACCCGTACTTCACGCCGGACGGCATCTCGCGCACGATCAGCGTCTACCACACCACGACGCGCCCGTATCAGACTTCCACCGATGGCGACTACAAGCTGGTGAACCAAGGCGCTTCCATCCGTTTTGGCGTGCCGTTCAGCGAAGTCGATACCGTCTTCTTCGGCATCGGTCTCGAGCGCTATGCGTTCGACCCCAACAGTTCGACGGCATTCTCCGGTCTGTACACGCCGCCGTCTTACCTTGCCTATTTCCAGTGCCAGAAGGATCCCACGGGTCTGCTGGTGGTCAACTGTGACCAGAAGAGCGTCTGGGGTGTTCCGCTGAGCATCGGCTGGGGCCGTGACAGTCGCGACAGCGCGCTGATCCCGACCACGGGCCGTCTGCAGCGCGCCAACCTCGAAGTGGGCGCAGGTGGGGACATGAAGTACATCAAGACGAACTACCAGTACCAGCAGTTCTTCGCGATCAGCAAGCAGTACACCTTCTCGATCAACGGCGAAGTCGGCTATGCGAAGGCGCTCGGCGGCAAGGTCTATCCGATCTTCAAGAACTTCTATGCCGGTGGCCTGGGCTCGGTCCGAGGCTTCGAGCAGAACTCGCTGGGGCCGCGCGATGCCCCTCTGTTCCTCCAGAGCGAAGGTGCAGCTCTCGGCGGCACCAAGAAGGCAGTCTTCAATGCCGAATTGAGCACGCCGTTCCCGGGTGCCGGCAATGACCGCACGCTGCGTTTGTACGGCTTCTTCGATGCCGGTAACGTGTTCGGCACGCGTGCCGCCGGTGTGACCGACGAGCAATGGAAGGCCGAGAAGAAGTTGCGCGCGTCGGTCGGACTGGGCGTCAGCTGGATTTCGCCGCTGGGCCCGCTGCGTCTTGCTTATGCCTTCCCCGTCAGGTCCCAGAAGGAAGTGGGGCAGCCGTTTACAGCCGGGTATATCCCGAAGGATAGAATTCAGCGCCTCCAATTCCAGATCGGAACGTCTTTCTAAATGAAGCATTTGATTCGCGCTGCGGCAGGCGCGTTGTTGATTCCCGCTCTCGCATTCGCTGCGGTGCCCGCCCAGGCGCAGGCACAGGAAACCTTTCGCATCGGTTTCGTGAACCCGGACCGCGTGCTGCGTGAGGCGCAGCCGGCCAAGACTGCCCAGGCGAAGCTCGAAGCCGAGTTCCTGAAGCGCGAGAAGGACCTGACCGCACAAGGCGACGCCCTGAAGGCGGCTTCCGAGAAGTTCGAGCGCGAGGCGCCCACCCTGTCGGAAAGCCAGCGGGTCACGCGCCAGCGCGCGCTGGTCGACCAGGACCGCGACTTCCAGCGCAAGCGGCGTGAATTCCAGGAAGACCTGAACGCGCGCAAGAACGAAGAGCTCCAGCAGGTCTACGAGCGCGCCAACCGCGTGGTGAAGCAGGTGGCCGAGGCCGAGAAGTACGACGCCATCCTGCAGGAAGCGATCTACATCAATCCGAAGCACGACATCACCGACAAGGTGATCAAGGCGCTGAACGCGTCGGTCGGCTCTCCTGCGCCCGCGGCCGGCAAGTAACGCCGCGAACCGGCGTGTCACTGCAGCTCGGAGCCATCGTTGACGCCCTTGGGGGCGAGCTTCATGGCGATGCGGCGCTGTCCATCGAGCGGCTTGCGCCGCTGCAGAATGCACAGCCTGATGCGCTCAGCTTCCTGAGCCATCCCAAATACCAGCAAGAACTGGCGGCCTCGAAGGCCGCCTGCGTAATCGTCTCGCCCGCCATGCGCGAGGCGGCCGCAGCGCGTGGCGCTTTCATCGTCACGCCCGATCCGTACTTCTACTTTGCCCGCCTGACGCAGCTCTGGAAGGCGCATCACGCCCGCCCGGAGGCCGACCGGATCCACCCCAGCGCGGTGATCCACGCCGAGGCGCAGGTCGACGCCACGGCGCGCATCGGCGCGCTGTGCGTGGTGGAGCGGGGCGCGCGCATCGGCGCGGGCACGGTGCTGAAGTCGCGCGTGACGGTCAGCGAGGACTGCACCATCGGCGAGCGCTGCCTGCTGCATCCTGGCGTGGTCATCGGCGCCGACGGCTTCGGCCTCGCACCGCACGAGGGGCGTTGGGTCAAGATCGAGCAGCTGGGTGCGGTGCGCATCGGCAACGACGTCGAAATTGGCGCCAACACCTGCATCGATCGCGGCGCGCTCGACGACACCGTGATCGAAGACGGTGTGAAGCTCGACAACCTGATCCAGATCGGCCACAACGTGCGCGTCGGCAAGAACACCGCCATGGCGGGCTGCGTTGGCGTGGCCGGCAGCGCCGTCATCGGCGCCAATTGCACCTTTGGCGGTGGCGCCATTGTGCTGGGTCATCTGACGGTGGCCGACGGCGTGCACATATCCGCTGCGACCGTGGTCACCCGTTCAATCCACAAGGCCGGCCAATACACCGGTATGTTTCCCATCGATGACAATGCGAGCTGGGAAAAAAATGCGGCAACGCTCAAGCAGTTGCACAGCCTGCGCGAACGACTGAAGGCGCTGGAAAAGGCTCCCTCGAAAAAATGACGACGATGCAGGAACAGAAAATCATGACGACGACGCTCGATATCCATCAAATCCTCAAGCTGCTGCCCCACCGATACCCGTTCCTGCTGGTGGACCGCGTGCTCGACATGGAAAAGGGCAAGCGCATCACGGCGCTCAAGAACGTGACGATGAACGAGCCGTTCTTCAACGGCCATTTCCCGCATCGCCCTGTGATGCCGGGCGTGTTGATGCTCGAAGCCATGGCCCAGGCTGCGGCCCTGCTGTCGTTTCATTCGCTCGACATCGTGCCGGACGACAACACCGTCTACTACTTTGCCGCCATCGATGGCGCGCGCTTCAAGCGCCCGGTGGAACCCGGCGACCAGTTGACGCTCGAAGTCGAAATCGAGCGCATGAAGGCGGGCATTTCCAAGTTCAAGGGCCGGGCCCTGGTGGGCAGCGAGCTCGCCTGCGAGGCAACGCTGATGTGCGCCATGCGCCAGATCAGCTGATCCGGCTGCAGACAGTCGTTTCACAAGGCATGACCCAGGTTCATTCGACAGCACTCGTCGACCCCCAGGCACAACTCGACGCCTCGGTGTCGGTCGGGCCCTACACCGTGATCGGCCCGCACGTGCGGGTGGGCGCGGGCACCACCATCGGCGCGCACTGTGTGATCGAAGGGCGCACGACCATCGGACGCGACAACCGCATCTTCCAGTTCTCGTCCCTCGGCGCCATACCGCAGGACAAGAAGTACGCCGGCGAGCCGACGGAGCTCGTCATTGGCGACCGCAACGTGATCCGCGAGTTCTGCACTTTCAACCTCGGCGTGCCGGGGGCAGGGGGCGTGACGCGCGTGGGCAGCGACAACTGGATCATGGCGTACACGCACATTGCGCACGACTGCCATGTCGACAACTACACCACGCTGGCCAACAACACCACGCTGGCGGGGCATGTGCACCTCGCCGACTGGGTCACGGTCGGCGGGCTGACCGGCATCCACCAGTTCGTTTCGGTCGGCGCGCACGCCATGGTCGGCTTTGCAAGCGCGGTGTCTCAAGACGTGCCGCCCTTCATGCTGGTCGACGGCAATCCGCTGGCTGTGCGCGGCTTCAACGTCGTCGGCCTGCGCCGGCGAGATTTTTCCGCCCAGCGGCTCGCGGCAGTGAAGCAGATGCACCGCCTGCTGTACCGCCAGGGCAAGACGCTCGAAGAGGCGCGCGCCGGGATTGCTGAGCTCGCGACGGAAATGCCGGAAGCGGCAGGCGACGTCGCGCTGATGGAAGCCTTCCTCGCCAGCTCGACGCGCGGCATCGCGCGCTGACGTGACGGCGATGCAGAAGGACGAACAGCGACGCTTCGCGCTGGTCGCAGGCGAGGCCTCCGGCGACCTGCTCGCGGGGCTGCTGCTCGACGGCCTCCAGGCCCGCTGGCCCGATCTCCAGACCGCCGGTATCGGCGGTCCTCGCATGCTGGCGCATGGCTTCCAGAGCTGGTGGCCGCAGGAAAAGCTCGCGGTGCGCGGCTACATCGAGGTGCTGCGGCATTACGCCGAGATAGCCGGCATCCGCCGCAAGCTCAAGGCCCGGCTGCTGCAGGAGCGCCCTGAGCTCTTCATCGGCGTCGATGCGCCCGATTTCAACCTCGACCTCGAGGCCGGCCTGCGTAGCCACGGCATGAAGACGGTGCACTTCGTTTGCCCGTCGATCTGGGCCTGGCGGCCGGAGCGCGTCGAGAAGATCCGGGCTGCGGCCGACCATGTCTTGTGCATCTTCCCGTTCGAGCCCGCGTTGCTGGCAGAGCACGGCGTGGCCGCGAGCTATGTTGGCCACCCGATAGCCAACGTGATCCCGATGACGCCCGACCGCGCCGCTGCACGCGCCGCGCTGGGCCTGACGCCCGATGCACAGGTCGTCGCCTTGCTGCCGGGCAGCCGTCGCTCCGAGATTCGCTACCTGGCTGCGCGCTTCTTCGCTGCAGCCGCACTGATGCAGAAGGTGCGGCCAGAACTCCAGTTCGTTGCGCCCATCCTGCCGGGCCTGCGTGCCGAGGTCGAGGCGATGCTGCAGGCCAGCGGCATGACTGGGCGCGTGAGGCTGCTCGACGGCCAGTCGCACGCCGCGCTGGCCGCCTGCGACGTCACGCTGATCGCCAGCGGCACCGCCACGCTCGAGGCTGCGCTGTTCAAGCGGCCGATGGTCATCGCCTACAACATGAATGCGCTGTCGTGGCGTTTCATGCAGCGTAAGCAACTGCAGCCCTGGGTTGGCCTGCCTAACATCCTGTGCCGCGAGTTTGTGGTGCCCGAGCTGTTGCAGGAAGCGGCTTCGCCCGAAGCGCTGGCCCAGGCTACGTTGGCTTGGCTTGACGCGCCTGCGAAAACGCAAGCCCTGCAACAAAGATTTTCAGAGCTGCATGTGCAATTGCAGCGCGATACGCCGACACTTTGCGCCGATGCGATCCAGAAAGTTCTTGAAGGCTGAGCAGGCCCCGCTGGTGTGGGATGCACCGGGGCTGATGGCGGGCGTCGACGAGGCGGGGCGTGGTCCTCTGGCTGGCCCGGTGGTGGCTGCTGCCGTAATCCTCGACGACCTGCGGCCGATCCCCGGCCTGGCCGATTCCAAGACCCTCACGGCCCTGCAGCGCGAGCGCCTGCACGACCAGATTCTGGCCAAGGCGCTGTGCTGTTCGATTGCGCAGGCCACCGTCGAAGAGATCGACACCCACAACATCCTGCAGGCCACCATGCTTGCGATGCGGCGCGCGGTCGAAGGGCTGCGGCTCAAACCTGTCAAGGTGCTGGTCGACGGCAATCGGCTGCCGACGCTCGACGTGCTGGCCGAAGCCATCGTCAAGGGCGATTCGCGGGTGAAGGCCATTTCCGCCGCGTCGATCCTGGCGAAAGTGCACCGTGACCGGCTGTGCGAGCAACTGCATGCCGAATTTCCGCACTACGGCTTTGCCGGCCACAAGGGCTATGGCACGCCCGAGCACCTGGAAGCGCTGCAGCGCCATGGCGCGTGTGTGCACCACCGCAGGTCGTTCAGCCCAGTGGCCGCGGCGCTCGCCCGCACGGGCGGTGTCTTGAACGTGGTGTTGCCCGCCGAATCCGAGCAGCCGGCGATGCTGGTTGGCGCCGTCGAGGCCGCGCGCCCCGATCTTCACGCCGCGCCCTGAACCCCCGATGACCTCTGACGCCAGCCACATCAGCTCGCGCGACAACCCGCTACTCAAGGACCTGCGCAAGCTCGCGCAGGACCCTGGCGCTTACCGCAAGCTCGGCCGCCTCTGGCTTGAGGGCGACCATCTGTGCCGGGCGGCGCTCGCCCGAGGCGTCAAGCCCGCGATTGCCGTGTTTTCGGAGTCTTTCTGGCCCCAAGCACCTGCTGAATGGGCGAGTGGCGCTATCAAAACCGTAGTGGTCAGCGATGACCTGCTGCGCGGCGTCAGTGGATTGGAATCGCCGGCGCCCATGGGCTTCGTGCTCGACCTGCCGTCCCGCCCGGAACTGATCCCTGACGCCCCCAGCGTCGTACTCGACCGCCTGCAGGACGCCGGCAACGCCGGCTCCATCTTGCGCAGTGCCGCCGCCTTCGGCTTCACCCAGGTGATCGCGCTCAAGGGCACGGCCGCGTTGTGGGCGCCGAAGGTGCTGCGCGCCGGCATGGGCGCCCATTTCGGCCTGCGGTTGATCGAAGGCGTGGACGCCGATGTGCTCGACGGCCTGAAAGTGCCGCTGGTGGCGACCAGTTCGCACCGCGGCGAGTGGCTCCACAAGGCCGAACTGCCGTATCCCTGCGCCTGGCTGATGGGGCACGAGGGGCAGGGCGTGTCGCCCGCGCTGGAGGCCCGGGCGACGCACCATATCCGCATTGCGCAGCCGGGCGGCGAGGAGTCGCTCAACGTGGCTGCCGCCGCCGCGATCTGCCTGCATGCGAGCGGAGCGGCCCTGCAGGCCAAATAACACACTCAGTCCGGGCTACAATCGGGGGCTTACTCGCAAATCAGCGTCGCCCGGCCGCCTTTAACGCCAAAATCCCCTTAAGCAGCAGTCCGCAGGCAACGCGCCTGGGGCTCCGGGCGACCGTAACCATCCGGAGAACCCAGTGCTTTTGTCTCTCAAGGGAAGTTTCCCGCCCGCCATCCTGGCGCTCGCAGACGGCACGGTCTTTCAAGGCAATTCGATCGGAGCCGCCGGCTCCACGACCGGTGAAGTGGTGTTCAACACCGCCATGACCGGTTACCAGGAAATCCTCACCGACCCGAGCTACTGCCAGCAGATCGTGACGCTCACGTATCCGCACATCGGCAACTACGGCGTCAACGGGGAAGACATCGAAGCCGACAAGATCCATGCCGCGGGCCTGATCATCAAGGACCTGCCCCTCGTCGCCTCCAATTTCCGCAAGACCGCCACGCTCACCGAGTACCTCGTGTCCGGCAAGACCGTGGCCATCGCGAACATCGATACCCGCAAGCTCACGCGCCACCTGCGCACCCACGGTGCTCAGAACGGCTGCATCCTGGGCCTAGCCGAAGGCGAAGCCGTGACGCAGGCACTGATCGACAAGGCCATCGCCGCCGCCAAGGCCGCGCCGAGCATGTCGGGCCTCGACCTCGCCAAGGTGGTGTCGGTCAAGCAGACCTACGAATGGACCGAAACCGAGTGGAAGCTCGGCGCGGGCTACGGCGTGCAGATCACGCCGAAGTTCCACGTCGTCGCCTTCGACTACGGCGTCAAGAAGAACATCCTGCGCATGATCGCCCAGCGCGGCGCGCGCATCACGGTGGTGCCGGCGCAGACGCCCGCGGCCGACGTGCTCAAGCTCAAGCCCGACGGCATCTTCCTGGCCAACGGCCCCGGCGACCCGGAGCCCTGCGACTACGCGATCAATGCCGTCAAGGAACTGATCGAGACCGGCATTCCTACCTTCGGCATCTGCCTGGGCCACCAGATCATGGCGCTGGCCTCCGGTGCGAAGACCTTCAAGATGAAGTTCGGCCACCACGGCGCGAACCATCCGGTGAAAGACCTCGACAACGGCCGCGTGAGCATCACCAGCCAGAACCACGGCTTTGCGGTCGACGAAAAGTCGCTGCCGGCCAACCTGCGTCCCACCCACATCAGCCTGTTCGACAACACGCTGCAGGGCCTGGCGCGCACCGACAAGCCCGCGTTCTGCTTCCAGGGCCACCCTGAAGCCTCGCCGGGTCCGCACGACATCGGCTACCTGTTCGATCGCTTCACGGCACTCATGGAAAAGAACAAGACGGAAAAGACGGAGAAAGAGAATGCCTAAGCGCACAGACCTCAAATCGATCCTCATCATCGGCGCCGGCCCGATCATCATCGGCCAGGCCTGCGAGTTCGACTACTCCGGCGTGCAGGCCTGCAAGGCGCTGCGCGAAGAGGGCTACAAGGTCATCCTGATCAACAGCAACCCCGCGACGATCATGACCGACCCGGCCACGGCCGACGTCACCTACATCGAGCCCATCACCTGGCAGACGGTTGAAAAGATCATCGCCAAGGAGCGCCCCGACGCGATCCTGCCGACCATGGGCGGCCAGACCGCGCTCAACTGCGCGCTCGACCTCTGGCGCAACGGCGTGCTCGACAAGTACACCGGCGCGGCCACCAACAAGCCGGTCGAGCTGATCGGCGCAACGCCCGAAGCCATCGACAAGGCCGAAGACCGCCTGAAGTTCAAGGACGCGATGACCAAGATCGGACTGGGCTCGGCCCGCTCCGGTATCGCGCACTCGATGGACGAGGCCTGGGCCGTGCAGAAGAGCGTCGGCTTCCCGACGGTCATCCGCCCCAGCTTCACGCTCGGCGGCACCGGCGGCGGCATCGCCTACAACCCGGAAGAATTCGAGACCATCTGCAAGCGCGGCATCGAAGCTTCGCCGACCAACGAACTGCTGATCGAAGAATCGCTGCTCGGCTGGAAAGAGTACGAGATGGAAGTCGTGCGCGACAAGGCCGACAACTGCATCATCGTCTGCTCGATTGAAAACCTCGACCCGATGGGCGTGCACACCGGCGACTCGATCACCGTGGCCCCCGCGCAGACGTTGAGCGACAAGGAATACCAGATCCTGCGCAACGCCTCGCTGGCCGTGCTGCGAGAGATCGGCGTGGACACCGGCGGCTCGAACGTGCAGTTCTCGATCAACCCGAAGGACGGCCGCATGGTCGTCATCGAGATGAATCCGCGCGTGTCGCGTTCGTCGGCGCTGGCCTCCAAGGCCACGGGCTTCCCGATCGCCAAGGTCGCGGCCAAGCTGGCCGTGGGCTACACGCTCGACGAACTGCGCAACGAAATCACGGGCGGTGCCACGCCCGCGTCGTTCGAACCGTCGATCGACTACGTGGTCACCAAGATCCCGCGTTTCGCGTTCGAGAAATTCCCGCAGGCCGACTCGCGCCTCACGACGCAGATGAAGTCGGTGGGCGAAGTGATGGCCATGGGCCGTACCTTCCAGGAGTCGTTCCAGAAAGCCTTGCGCGGCCTCGAAGTCGGCGTGGACGGCCTCAACGAGAAGACGCAAGACCGCGAAGTGCTCGAAAAGGAACTGGGCGAACCCGGCCCCGAGCGCATCTGGTACGTGGGCGATGCCTTCGCCATGGGCCTGAGCGTAGACGAAGTGTTCGCGCTGACCAAGATCGACCCGTGGTTCCTGGTGCAGATCGAAGAGATCGTGAAGATCGAACTCGAGCTCGAAACCAAGTCGCTCGACGACATCGACCGCGACACGCTGCTGGCGCTGAAGAAAAAGGGCTTCTCCGACCGCCGCCTCGCCAAGCAGCTCAAGACCACCGACACGGCCATTCGCGAGAAGCGCCGCGCACTGGGCGTGCGCCCGGTCTACAAGCGCGTGGACACCTGCGCGGCCGAGTTCGCGACTAACACGGCCTACATGTACTCGACCTACGAGGACGAGTGCGAAGCCGACCCGACGGACAAGAAGAAGATCATGGTGCTCGGCGGCGGTCCCAACCGCATCGGCCAGGGCATCGAGTTCGACTACTGCTGCGTGCACGCCGCGCTCGCCATGCGCGAGGATGGTTACGAGACCATCATGGTCAACTGCAACCCCGAGACAGTGTCGACCGACTACGACACCTCGGACCGCCTGTACTTCGAGCCGCTGACGCTCGAAGACGTGCTCGAAATCGTCGACAAAGAAAAGCCGCTTGGCGTGATCGTGCAGTACGGCGGCCAGACGCCTTTGAAGCTCGCGCTCGACCTCGAAGCGAATGGCGTGCCGATCATCGGCACCTCGCCCGACATGATCGACGCGGCCGAAGACCGCGAGCGCTTCCAGAAGCTGTTGCATGAGCTGGGCCTGCGCCAGCCGCCGAACGCCACGGCGCGCACCGAACCCGAAGCGCTCGAAAAGGCCGCGGCCCTCGGTTATCCGCTGGTGGTGCGCCCGAGCTATGTGCTCGGCGGCCGCGCGATGGAAATCGTGCACGAGCAGCGCGACCTCGAGCGCTACATGCGCGAAGCCGTCAAGGTCAGCAACGACTCGCCGGTGTTGCTCGACCGCTTCCTGAACGATGCCGTCGAGTGCGACGTCGACTGCATCCGCGACGCCGAAGGCGGCACGCTGATCGGCGGGGTGATGGAGCACATCGAACAGGCCGGCGTGCACTCGGGCGACTCCGCTTGCTCGCTGCCGCCTTACAGCCTGAACGCCGACACGGTGGCCGAGCTGAAGCGCCAGAGCGCCGCGATGGCCGCCGCGCTGAACGTGGTCGGCCTGATGAACGTGCAGTTCGCCATTCAGCAGAAGGATGGCAAGGACGTCATCTACGTGCTCGAAGTGAACCCGCGTGCCTCGCGTACGGTGCCCTATGTGAGCAAGGCCACCGGCATCCAGCTCGCCAAGGTGGCGGCACGCTGCATGGCAGGCCAGTCGCTGAAGTCGCAGGGCGTGACGAAGGAAGTCACGCCGCCGTACTTCAGCGTGAAGGAAGCCGTGTTCCCGTTCGTCAAGTTCCCGGGCGTGGACACCATCCTTGGCCCCGAGATGAAGTCGACAGGCGAAGTGATGGGCGTGGGCAAGACCTTCGGCGAAGCCTTCGTGAAGTCGCAGTTGGGCGCCGGCACGCACCTGCCGAAGTCGGGCAAGGTCTTCATCTCGGTGAAGAACAACGACAAGGCGCGTGCCGTCGAAGTGGCGCGCGGCCTGGCGAAGCTGGGCTTCGAGCTGATCGCCACCAAGGGCACGGCCGCCGCCATCAGTGCTGCCGGCATCGAGTGCGCGACGGTGAACAAGGTGACCGAAGGCCGCCCCCACATCGTGGACATGATCAAGAACAACGAGATTGCCCTGGTCATCAACACGGTGGAAGAGCGCCGCAACGCGATTACCGACTCGCGGCAGATCCGCACCTCGGCGTTGCTGGCGCGCGTGACGACCTTCACCACGATCTTCGGCGCCGAAGCCGCGGTCGAGGGCATGGGCTTCATGGACGAACTCGGCGTGATCTCTGTGCAGGAGATGCACGCGCAACTGGCTTCGGCCTGAGCGTCATCATGGAAACGCAGCTCGTCGAACTGGATCTGACGGACTGGAGCGCGGCTACGCCCAACGAGGCGTGGATCGCGGAGCTGGAAGCGGGCAAGGTGCTGTACTTTCCGCGTCTGGGCTTCGAGCTGCTGCCTGAAGAGCGCAGCCTGCTCACGCCCAGCCTGCTGTCGCCCGACGTGCGCAACATCAGCCTCGATGCCAACGGCAAGCTCAAGGGTGCGGTTGGCGACGAGGCGGTGCAGCGCATGGCAGCCGCGATGGTGGGGCGCTTTCGGGCGCAGGCCACGCAGCTCATTCACGGCCTGCTGCCGCACTACACGCCGGCCTTGCGGCTGGCGCCCACCAGCTACCGGCCAGCGAAGGTCGAGACGCGGGTGCAGTCGTGGCGCGCCGACGACCGGCGTTTGCACGTCGATTCATTCCCGTCGCGGCCGAACTACGGCGAGCGCATCCTGCGCGTCTTCACCAATGTCAATCCTGAAGGCGCGCCGCGCGTGTGGCGCGTGGGCGAGCCTTTCGAGGACATCGCCAAGCGCTTCCTGCCGCGTGCCAAGCCTTATGTGCGCTGGCAGGCAAAGCTGCTGCGCGCGTTGCGCGTGACGAAGTCGTTCCGCAGCGAGTACGACCACCTGATGCTGCAACTGCACGACGGCATGAAGTCGGACATGGCGTATCAGGAAAACTCGCCGCAGGAAACCGCCAAATTCCCGCCGGGCTCGGTGTGGGTGTGCTTCTCGGACCAGACCTCGCACGCCGTGATGGCGGGCCAGTACATGCTCGAGCAGACCCTTCATCTGGCCGCTTCGAAGCAATACAATCCCGAATCGAGCCCGCTCGCCATCCTGAGCCGGCTGACCGGACGCAAACTCGTCTGATCAATTCCCTCAATCGACCGCCGAACGGCAGCGTTCGGCGGTTTCGCTTTATGGAGAACCAACAACATGGCAACCATCCCAGTCACCAAGCGCGGCGCTGAAAAACTGCGCGCCGAACTGCACCAGCTCAAGACGGTGGACCGTCCCTGGGTCATCAATGCGATTTCCGAAGCACGCGCCCAGGGCGACCTGAGCGAGAACGCCGAATACGAAGTCGCCAAGGACCGCCAGGGCTTCATCGAAGGCCGTATCCAGGAAGTCGAAGGCAAGCTGTCGGCCGCGCAGATCATCGACCCGAGCGAGCTCGATGCCGGCGGCAAGGTAGTGTTCGGCTCGACCGTCGAACTCGAGGAAGAAGAATCCGGCGAGGCCGTGAAGTACCAGATCGTCGGTGAAGACGAAGCCGATCTGAAGCTCGGCCTGATCAACATTTCCAGCCCGATCGCGCGCGCGCTCATCGGCAAGGAAGAGGGCGACACTGCCGAAGTGCAGGCCCCCGGCGGCCTCAAGCGCTACGAGATCGTGGCCGTTCGCTACCTCTGATTCTTCGACCCATGAAAGACCGCTTTGCGCTGATGCTGGCCGCCTTCTGGTGGGGCAGTCTCACCACGATCGGCTTTCTGGTGGTGCCGATGCTGTTTGCCAGGCTCGGCAATCCGTCTGTGGCCGGCAATTTTGCGGCGCAACTGTTCGAGGCGCAGAGCTGGATTGCCATCGGCTGCGGGCTGATCCTGCTGATCCACTTCAGGGCCAAGGCCGACGATCGCATGAGCGGACCAGCGATGACGGCCATCTTCTTCATCCTGGGGGCGCTACTGCTGGCGCTGCTCCAGCAGTACGCCGTGGCGCCACGCATCCTGGCGCGCGAGAACCTCAAGCTGTGGCATGCCGTGGGCAGCGGCATGTACCTCGTGCAGTGGCTGTGTGCCGGGGTGCTGCTCTGGCGCATGAGCGCCCGCACGGCAAGCTGAATGGCAGAGGCGGCTTTCGCCGACCTCGTGCCTCTTACTCTTTCCAGTATTTAGCGACCCAGCGTGCCGGCCGGATGAACCGGAAGGCCCGGTTGCGACGGCCTGCCAGCGCGTCCGGCGGGTTGCACTCGCCATGGAACACCATGATGCGTGCGCCCTCGGGCACGAAGGGCTCTTCCCAGTAGTTGGTTGGCCAGGTCGGAATGCCGTGGTACTTGAAGCTCGGGCACCAGCCCTCGGGCCAGTAGGCCAGCTTGCCCTGTTTGTGGAGCACGTCCGACAGGTAGGCCTGCTCGTTGCGGTATTCGACTTGGACCTTGTCCATGTTGGCGCGGAAATACGCCAGCACGTCGGCGTGGGCACCGAGCTCGAAGCGGTAGACCGACGAATTGCCCGTGATCCGCTCGCGCCGCCAAGGGCGGGCGTAGTCGTGAATGATCAGGAATTCGCCCGGCTGCTCGAAAAAGGCGTCCAGGCTGCCCACCACGACCACGTCGAGGTCGAGGAAGAGGGCGGGACCGCGCAGGCCGTGCAGGTCCTGCTCGAAGGTCGTGAGCTTCTTCCAGGCGCCGTCGCGCTGGCCGGGGGCCAGATGCAGATTGAGCGGCGGGATCGGCAGGCACGTCACCTCGGGGCGAACGCCGTTACCGTCGTCGGTCAGGCATACGAACTTGAAGTCGCCGCTGAGATTGCGGCGGACCATCGCGTAGAGCCGGTTGACATATTCGGGGCCGTATTTCGTGCCCCACTTCATGCAGAGGATATGGCGCTGGGCGCCTTGCGCTGCCACCAAGCTCAGTCTGCCTGGTTACGCTTCTTGGCCGACAGGGGCCGTTTCGCCTTGGCGCGCTTGATGGTGCCGCCAGGGGTCAGGCGCTGGTTGCCGAGCACGCGCAGGGTCTTGATTTCAGGCCGTTGGCCGCCGCGCTTGCTGTACTTGACGATCTTCACGTCGCGCGGGCCGGGCATGCGGTCTTCATCGACCACGCGCTCCTTTTCGGGCTTCGGGCGCCACAGCACCAGCAGCTTGCCGATGTGTTGAATGGGGGCGGCATCGAGCTCGTCGGACAGCTCGCGCAGCATGGCGTCGCGGGCCAGACGGTCGTCGGAGAAGACGCGGATCTTGATCAGGCCATGGGCCTTGAGCGCCGCGTCGGCTTCTTTTTTCACGGCAGGGGTGAGCCCGTCTCCACCGACCATGACGATCGGATCCAGGTGGTGAGCTTCGGCGCGGTGCACCTTGCGCTCGGCAGGGGTAAGTTGAATGGCGGGCATCCCCGTATTATCGACGCGTACACGAAGACCCTCATGAGCACCAAAGCCAAAAGCAAAAAAGTCAATAAAGCGTGGCTTCACGACCATATCAACGACCCCTATGTGAAGCTCGCCACCAAGGAGGGTTATCGCGCGCGCGCCGCCTACAAGCTCAAGGAAATCGACGAGTCGCTCGGCCTCGTCAAGCCGGGCCAACTGGTGGTGGACCTCGGCTCCACCCCCGGCGCCTGGAGCCAGTACCTGCGCCGGCGCATGTCGCCCGGCGGCGCCGCGGCCGGCGAGCTGAACGGCACCATCGTTTCGCTCGACATCCTGCCGATGGAGCCCATCGAGGGCGTGACCTTCCTGCAGGGGGATTTCCGCGAAGATGCGCTGCTGCAACAGTTGCTGGGCGTCCTGGCGGGCCGCAAGGCTGATCTGGTGGTGTCGGACATGGCACCCAACCTGTCGGGCATCCATTCGGCCGACGCGGCCCGGGTGGCGCACCTGATCGAGCTTGCCATCGACTTTGCCCAGCACCACCTGAAGCCCGAGGGGGCGCTGGTGGCCAAGCTGTTCCACGGAAGCGGCTACGACGAGTTGGTAAAGCTCTTCAAAGCGAATTTCCGCATCGTGAAGCCCTTCAAGCCCAAGGCATCGCGGGACAAATCGGCCGAGACCTTCCTGGTCGGCATGGGTCTGAAGACCCCGGATACGCCTTGATACCTTGCCGCCGAGGGTGCGTTTGTGGCGCAAACCCTTGTCAGGCTATGGCTGCATTAGGGAAATGCCCGCTTTTCGCAGCTTGAAAAGCCTAAAATGGGGCGCAATTGCGTACCCACAGCGCGTTTTTTCATTTAACTGTCACGCGCCTTAGCCTGGAGCTTCGTTTGAACAATCAGTGGTTTTCCAAAGTTGCCGTATGGCTCGTCATTGCCATGGTGTTGTTCACTGTGTTCAAGCAGTTCGACACCCGCGGTGGCGTCGGCTCGGGGACAGTCAGCTACTCCGAGTTTCTGGACCAGGTCCGCAACAACCAAGTCAAGAGCGCCGTCATTCCTGAGGGTGCAGCCGGCGGCGAGATCGTCGCCGTTACCAACGACGATCGCAAGATCCGCACAACCGCCACGGTGCTCGACCGCGGCCTCGTGGGCGACCTGATCGACCACAACGTCAAGTTCGACGTCAAGCCGCGCGAAGAGAGCTCGCTGCTCATGACGCTGCTGGTCAGCTGGGGCCCGATGCTGCTGCTGATCGGCGTGTGGATCTACTTCATGCGACAGATGCAGGGCGGTGGCAAGGGCGGGGCGTTCAGCTTCGGCAAGAGCAAGGCCCGCATGATGGACGAGAACAACAACACGGTCACTTTTGCCGACGTCGCGGGCTGCGACGAGGCCAAGGAAGAAGTCCGTGAAGTGGTCGACTTCCTGAAAGACCCGCAACGCTTCCAGAAGCTCGGCGGCCGCATTCCCCGCGGTTTGCTGCTGGTTGGCCCTCCTGGCACCGGCAAGACGCTGCTGGCCAAGTCGATCGCTGGCGAAGCCAAGGTGCCTTTCTTCTCGATCTCGGGTTCCGACTTCGTTGAAATGTTCGTCGGCGTGGGCGCGGCCCGTGTCCGCGACATGTTCGAAAACGCCAAGAAGAACGCCCCCTGCATCATCTTCATTGACGAAATCGATGCGGTGGGCCGTCAGCGCGGCGCCGGTCTCGGCGGCGGCAACGACGAACGCGAACAAACGCTCAACCAGATGCTGGTCGAGATGGACGGCTTCGAAACCAACCTCGGCGTGATCGTGGTGGCCGCCACCAACCGCCCCGACATCCTGGACGCCGCACTGCTGCGCCCCGGCCGTTTCGACCGTCAGGTGTACGTCACGCTGCCTGACATCCGTGGCCGCGAACAGATCCTCGGCGTGCACATGCGCAAGGTCCCGCTGGGCCAGGACGTGAACCCGAGTGTGATCGCCCGCGGCACGCCCGGCATGTCGGGTGCCGACCTGGCCAACCTCTGCAATGAAGCCGCCCTGATGGCCGCCCGCCGCAATGCGCGCGTGGTCGAGATGCAGGACTTCGAGAAGGCCAAGGACAAGATCTTCATGGGCCCCGAGCGCAAGAGCATGGTCATGCCCGAGGAAGAGCGCCGCAACACGGCCTACCACGAGTCCGGCCACGCCCTCATCGGCAAGCTGCTGCCCAAGTGCGACCCGGTGCACAAGGTCACGATCATTCCGCGTGGCCGCGCCCTCGGCGTGACCATGAGCCTGCCTGCGCAGGACCGCTACAGCTACGACCGCGAATACATGCTGAATCAGATCAGCATGCTGTTCGGTGGCCGCATTGCCGAAGAAGTGTTCATGCACCAGATGACCACCGGTGCCAGCAACGACTTCGAGCGTGCGACCTCCATCGCTCGCGACATGGTCACGCGCTACGGCATGACCGACGCGCTGGGCCCGATGGTCTACGCCGAGAACGAAGGCGAAGTGTTCCTGGGTCGCTCGGTCACCAAGACCACGAACATGAGCGAGCAGACCATGGAAAAGGTCGACTCCGAAGTGCGCCGCATCATCGACGAGCAGTACGCCCTGGCGCGCCACCTCATCGAAGAGAACAGCGACAAGATGCACGCCATGGCCAAGGCGCTGCTCGAATGGGAAACCATCGACAGCGAACAGCTCGACGACATCATGGCTGGCCGCGCACCGCGCCCGCCGAAAGACTGGACGCCGCGCATTCCGCCTTCGGGCAGTGGTGGCAGCGGCGGCACGCCGGCAGTCAACCCTGACCCGGCGCCCACTGCGGCCTGAGGTGGACTTGGCATCAAGCAACAACGGGGCCTCTGGCCCCGTTTTCCATGGGGCTCCATCCGGCGGGGTGTGGCAAACCTCGCGCTTTCGCATCGACCTCGCGCAGCCGCGCGTGATGGGCATCGTCAACGTCACGCCCGATTCGTTCTCTGACGGCGGTGCTCATGCCTCCACCAAGACGGCGCTGCAGCACTGCGAGCAGTTGCTGAAAGAGGGCGCCGACATCCTCGACATCGGCGGCGAATCGACCCGCCCCGGCAGCCCCGCGGTGCCGCTCGACGCCGAGCTGGCGCGCGTGCTGCCCGTGGTGCGCGAGGCGGTGAAGCTCAACGTGCCGATCTCCATCGACACTTACAAGCCAGAAGTCATGCGCGCCGTGCTCGACCTGGGTGCTGACATCGTCAACGACATTTGGGCGCTGCGCCAGCCGGGCGCACGTGAGGCCGTTGCGGCGCATTCTTCGTGCGGCGTTTGCCTGATGCACATGCATCGCTATCCGCAGACCATGCAGGCCGTCCCCATGGCGGGCGATGTGGTCCCCGAGGTGCTGTCTTTCCTCACGGCGCAGGTGCAACTTCTGCGCGCGCTGGGGGTCGACCATTCGCGCATCACGCTCGACCCCGGCGTGGGCTTCGGCAAGACGGTGGCGCAGAATTTCGCCTTGCTGGCACGCCAGCGCGAGTTGCTTGTCGGCGGCTATCCGCTGCTGCTGGGCTGGTCGCGCAAGTCGTCGATCGGCGCGGTTACAGGCATCGAGGCGGCGGGCGAGCGCATCATGCCCAGCGTCGCTGCTGCTGTGCTGGCGGTGGATCGGGGCGCGGCTGTGGTGCGCGTGCACGACGTGCGCGACACGGTTGCGGCGCTCGCGGTATGGCGCGCCATGAAGGCGCAAGAGTCACAACAACAAACACAAGGGCAGACATCAACACCATGACTCGCAAATATTTCGGCACCGACGGCATCCGCGGCACTGTGGGCCAGGCGCCCATCACGCCCGACTTCGTACTGCGCCTCGCGCATGCCGTGGGTCGCGTGCTCAAGAAGACTCAATCTCGCCCCACGGTGCTGATCGGCAAGGACACGCGCATCTCGGGCTACATGCTCGAATCGGCGCTCGAATCGGGCTTCAACTCGGCCGGTGTCGACGTGGTGTTGCTCGGCCCGCTGCCCACGCCCGGCGTGGCCTACCTCACGCGCGCCCAGCGCGCGAGCCTCGGCGTGGTGATCAGTGCGAGTCACAACGCCTACCCTGACAACGGCATCAAGTTCTTCAGCGCACAGGGCACCAAGCTCGACGACGCCTGGGAACTGGCCGTCGAAGCCGTACTGGAAGAAGCGCCGGTGTGGGTGGACTCCGCCAATCTCGGCAAGGCGCGCCGCCTCAACGACGCGCCGGGCCGCTACATCGAGTTCTGCAAGAGCACCTTCGCCAACGACTTGACGCTGCGCGACATGAAGCTGGTGATCGACGCGGCGCACGGCGCGGCCTACCAGGTGGCGCCGAATGTGTTCCACGAGCTGGGCGCGGAAGTGACCAGCATCGGCGTTTCGCCCGACGGGCTCAATATCAACAAGGGCTTCGGCGCCACACATCCCGAGGCGTTGGTGGCCGCGGTGACGGCGCAGAGAGCGGACTACGGCATTGCCCTCGATGGCGACGCCGACCGCCTGCAGCTGGTCGATGCCAGCGGGCGGCTGTTCAACGGCGACGAACTGCTCTACCTCATGGTGGCCGAACGCATCGCGCGCGGGGAGAAGCCGGTGGGCGTGGTTGGCACGCTCATGACCAACAAGGCCGTCGAAGTCGCGCTGCGTGGGCATGGCATCGAGTTCGTGCGCGCCAAGGTCGGTGACCGCTACGTGCTCGAAGAGCTCGACAAGCGCGGTTGGCTGCTGGGTGGCGAGGGCTCCGGCCATCTGCTGGCACTCGACCGCCACACCACTGGCGACGGCATCGTGAGTGCACTGCAGGTGCTGCAGGCCTGCGTGCGCAGCGGCAAGACCGTGGCGCAGTTGCTCGAAGGCGTCACGCTGTTCCCGCAGACGCTGATCAACGTGCGCCTCGCGCCCGACCAGGACTGGAAAGACAACAAGGAACTCGCAAGCGAAACGAAGCGCATCGAGGCCGAACTTGGCGACAGCGGCCGCGTGCTGATCCGTGCGAGCGGCACCGAGCCGCTGGTGCGTGTGATGGTCGAGGCGCGCGATGCGAAGCAGTCCGAGTCGTGCGCCAGGCGCCTCGCCGCCACGCTGGAGCCGGCGAAATGAGCATCGAAACCTTCGTGGTGGACTACCGCGACGCCGTGCAGGCTGCCGCTCTGGTAGAGCTTCTCAACGCCTATGCCAGCGACCCGGCTGGCGGTGGAACGCCGCTCGATGCCGATGTGCGCAAGAGCCTGCCCGCGGCACTGGCGGCGCGCCCCCAGGCCTTCAGCGTGCTGGCCTACGACGGCGGGCAGCCCGTGGGCCTGGTCAACTGCATCGAGGGCTTCTCGACCTTCGCCTGCAAGCCGCTGGTGAACGTGCACGACGTGGTCGTGCTGCCCAGCCACCGTGGACAGCGCGTAGCGCAGAAGATGTTCGCGCAGGTGGAGCAGGAGGCGCGCAGGCGCGGTGCCTGCAAGCTCACGCTTGAAGTTCTGTCGGGCAACGCGCCCGCGATGCGTGCCTACGAGCGCGAAGGGTTCATGAGCTACCAGCTCGACCCTGCGTTCGGGAGCGCTGTCTTCCTGCAGAAGAAGCTCTGAAAAAGAAAAGGGCCGGGGCGCATTGATCGCCGTCGGCCCTCACCCCAACCCTCTCCCCAAGGGGAGAGGGGGCAAGACAGATCAGAAACGCGTTACCGGCATCTCGGCATCAGCCTTGTTCGGCGCGTACTTGCCCAGCTCCCACTTGGCGATCGCGTTGCGGTGCACTTCGTCCGGACCGTCTGCAAAGCGCAGCGTGCGCGCGCCGGCATAGGCGGCCGCCAGTGGGAAGTCGTCGCACATGCCGCCGCCACCGTGGACCTGCATGGCCCAGTCGATCACCTGGCAGGCCATCGACGGTGCGACGACCTTGATCATCGCGATCTCGTTCTTGGCGACCTTGTTGCCGGCCACGTCCATCAGCCATGCGGCCTTGAGCGTGAGCAGGCGCGCCATGTCGATCTTGCAGCGGGCTTCGGCGATGCGTTCCTGTGTCACGGTCTGCGAGGCCACGGTCTTGCCGAAGGCCACGCGCGACGAGGCACGCTTGCACATCAGCTCGAGCGCGCGCTCGGCCAGGCCGATCAGGCGCATGCAATGGTGGATACGTCCCGGGCCAAGGCGGCCTTGCGCAATCTCGAAGCCGCGGCCTTCGCCCAGCAGCATGTTGCCGGCCGGCACGCGCACGTTCTCGAAGTACATCTCGACGTGGCCATGCGGCGCGTCGTCGTAGCCCATCACGTTCAGCGGGCGCACGATGCGGATGCCCTTGGCGTCGGCCGGCACCACGATCATGCTTTGCTGCGAGTGGCGGGGCGCATCGGGGTCGCTCTTGCCCATGGTGATGAAGACCGCACAGCGCGGATCGGCCGCGCCGGAAATCCACCACTTGTGGCCGTTGATCACGTACTCGTCGCCCTGGCGTTCGATGCGCGTGGAGATGTTGGTGGCGTCGCTCGATGCCACTTCGGGCTCGGTCATCGCGAAGGCAGAGCGGATCTGGCCTTCGAGCAGCGGCTTGAGCCAGCGTGCCTTGATCTCGTCCGAGCCGTAGCGCGCGATGGTCTCCATGTTGCCGGTGTCGGGCGCCGAGCAGTTGAAGGCTTCGCTCGCCCATGGCACCGCGCCCATGATCTCGGCCAGCGGGGCGTATTCCTGGTTGGTCAGGCCCGCGCCGTCATAGCCCGAGGCGGCGGCGCTGTCGACCGGCAGGAACAGGTTCCACAGGCCCTGGGCCTTGGCCTTGTCCTTGAGCTTCTCGACCGTCTTGAGGGCCGACCAGCGCTTGCCGGCGACCGTGTTGGCGGCCAGTTCGGCGTGGTACTCGGCTTCGGCCGGATAGATGTGGTCGTCCATGAACGCCTGGACGCGTTTCTGCAGGTCTTTGGTCTTGGCCGAGTATTCGAAATCCATCTTCGTCTCCTGGTGGGTGTGGGGCGGCTTATGCCTTTTGGGCAAACTGCCAGGCCATTTCGGCCATGGGGCGTGCGCCGCGGGCCGAGGCCACGGCTTGTTCGCTCGACGCGGTGCCGGCCTCGACCCGCTTGGCAATGCCTTGCAGGATCGCGGCCATGCGAAACAGGTTGTAGGCCTGGTAGAAGTTCCAGTCGGGCGCCAGTGCTTCGGGCGTGCTGATGCGGGTGCGTTCGCAATAGCGGCGGATGTATTCGCTCTCGGTGGGAATGCCCAGCGAGACGAGGTCTACACCACCGATGCCGCGCCCCGTGCTGGGGGGCATGTGCCAGGACATGCAGTGGTAGCTGAAGTCGGCCAGCGGATGGCCCAGCGTGGAGAGTTCCCAGTCGAGCACCGCGATGATGCGCGGCTCGGTGGCGTGGAACATCACGTTGTCGAGGCGGTAGTCGCCGTGGACGATCGACACCTTGCTTTCGTCGCGCGCGCTCGCCGGCATGTGGGCGGGCAGCCAGTCGATCAGCCGCTCCATGGCCTCGATGGGCTGCGAGAGCTCGCCGGCGCCATCGGCCGAGGCCTTGTATTGCTTGCTCCAGCGGCCGATCTGGCGCTCGAAGTAGTTGCCGGGCTTGCCGTAGTCGGCCAGGCCGCGGGCGGCGAAGTCGACCGTGTGCAGCGCCGCGATCACGCGGTTCATCTCGTCGTAGTAGGCCGCGCGCTCGGCGTTGCTGAAGCCCGGCAGCGACTGGTCCCACAGCACGCGGCCCTGCATGAACTCCATCACGTAGAAGGCACGGCCGATGATGGCTTCGTCTTCGCACAGGCAGTACATGCGCGGCACGGGCACGTCGGTGCCGGCCAGGCCGCTCATGACCTTGAACTCGCGCTCCACCGCATGGGCCGAGGGCAGCAACTTGGCGACCGGGCCCGGCTTGGCGCGCATCACATAGCTCTGCGAGGGCGTGATGAGCTTGTAGGTCGGGTTCGACTGGCCGCCCTTGAACATCTCGACCGTCAGCGGGCCCTTGAAGCCGTCGAGGTTCTTTTCGAGCCAGGCCGCGAGCGCATCGACATCGAAAGCGTGCTGTTGCGAGACGGCACGGGTGCCGATGAAGTTGGAGAAGTCCTGGCTCATGTCTGCTTTTGGTTTTTCAGTGCTCTGCTTCGGAGACGCGCATCAAGGCCGCGCGGTCCAGAACCACAAGGCCGCCCGGCTCGATCCGGATGGTGCCCTCGCGCTCCATGGTCTTCAGTTCCTGGTTGACCCGCTGGCGCGACGCGCCCAGCAGCTGCGCCAGTTCTTCCTGCGCCAGCTGCAGGCCGATGCGCATCTGGCTGCCGTCTTCCAGGTTCGGCACGCCATAGCTGCGCACGAGGTGAATCAGCTGCTTGGCCAGCCGTGCCCGCAGGGGCAGGGTGTTGAGGTCTTCCACCAGCCCGAACAGCGTGCGGATGCGGCGCGCCTGCAGCCGCATCAGCGCTTCGTACAGCTCCACGTGCGACGCCAGGATCTTCTGGAAGTCGGCCCGCGCCACGCACAGGATCGTGCTGTCGCCGTGCGAGTAGGTGTCGTGCGTGCGCCGGTCCCCGTCGAACATCGCCACGTCGCCGAACCAGATGCCCGGCTCCACGTAGGTCAGCGTCACCTGCTTGCCCGAGACGGCCGTCGAACTCACGCGCACCGCGCCCTTGGCGCAGGCAATCCAGTGGTCGGGCGGGTCGCCGCGGGCAGCGATCAGGTCGCCGTCCTTGTAGCGTTTGACGAAGGCGCATCGGAGGATGTCGTGCCGTAGCGATGGAGAAAGAGAAGAAAACCAGCGACCACTGTTGATCGCTTCACGTTCTTCGATGGTAAGAATGGGGTCGTCCATTGGTCTGTCCTCTCGGCGACTGAAAAGCTGGGGGGTGTCACGGGAGCGACGCCGTTTGGCGTTACTCGTACTGCGGCGGCTTCTTCTCGAGGAACGCGGCGATGCCGATGCCCGCGTTCGCGTGGTGCAGATTGCGCACGAAGTGGTCGCGCTCCTGCGAGAGCTGCGAAGCCAGCGTGGCGCCCCGTGCCTCGCCGAGCAGCTCCTTGATGCTGGCCAGCGAATTCGGCGCGCGCGCGTTGAGCCGGGCGGCCAGGGCCAGAGCGCCCGCGAGCGCTTGACCGTTTTCGGTGAGTTCGTTGACCAGGCCCAGCGCATGCAGGCGCGGCGCGCCGATGCGTTCGCCGTTCATCAGCCATTCGCTCGCCAGCTGGCGCGGCAACTGCTGCCCCAGGTGCCAGCTCAGGCCACCGTCGGGCGACAGCGCCACGTTGCTGTACGAGGCCGCGAACACCGCATCGCGCGCCGCCACCACGAAGTCGCAGGCCAGCGCGAGCGAGAAGCCGGCGCCAGCGGCAGCGCCTTCGACGGCCGCGATGATCGGCTTGGGAAAGGTGCGGATCGAATCGATCCAGTTGTGCAGGCCCTCGATGCTCTCGGCCTGCACCGAGCGGTCGAGCTGCCGGTTGGCCAGCAGCCGCTGCAGCGAGCCGCCGGCGCAGAACCATGCGCCTTCGCCCACGATGACGACGCTGCGGATCTCCGCGCTGTTCTCGGCGCCGTTAAGCGCCTCGATGCCCGCGGCGTAGATCTCGGGGCCCAGTGCATTGCGCTGGGTGGGGTTGGCGATCGTCAGCACCATGGTGCTGCCTTCGCTCGTGCTCTTGAGTTCAGCGGTCATGGCTTGTTTTTATTCTTCTTCGTGCAGCAGGCTCAGGCCCAGCGCGCCGCGGCGGCGCAGCCACGGGCTCGGGCGATAGCGCGGATCGCCATAGACCGTCTGCAGGTTGAACAGCACTTCGAGCATGTTGGTCGGCCCGTAGAGATTGCCCATGGCGAGCGGGCCTCGCGGATAGCCAAGGCCCAGCTGCACTGCGGTTTCGAGATCGGCCGGCGTGCACACGCGCTGCTGGCACATGTCGGTGGCGATGTTGACGATGGTGCCGATCACGCGCTGCGTGACGAAGCCTCCGCTGTCGCGGATCACGCTCACGGCCTTGCCGTCGCGCGCGAAAAGGGCGTGCGCGGCGTCGCGGCTGTCGCGGCGCGTGGCGGGGTTGGTGGCGAGCACGCGGCGCTTGGTGGCGGCGTCGTCGATCAGCATGTCGATGCCGACGGTGCGTGTGGCGTCCAGGCGTTCGACCGCGGCGACCGTGGTCACGTCGAAGCCCAGCGGTGCGACCAGGATCAGCGAATGCGGCGCGGCCGTGGCGCCGCTGTCGATCTGTGCACCCAACGTGTTCACGAGGCGCAGCAGCTCGGCGCGGCGTGCTGCGCGCGGCGACACCCAGACCGAGGGCGTGCCCTCGACCACCGGCGGCGGCGCTTCGGGCGTCTGCTGCATCACGCCGTCGTTGTAGCGGTAGAAGCCCTCGTTGGTCTTGCGGCCCAAGGCACCGGCGGCCAGGCGCTGCGCGGTGATCACGCTTGGGCGGAAGCGCGGCTCCTCGAAGTACTGGTGGTAGATCGACTCCATCACCGGGTGCGACACGTCGAGCGCCGTCAGGTCCAGCAGCTCGAACGGGCCGAGGCGAAAGCCCGCCTGGTCCTTGAGGATGCGGTCAACGGTCACGAAGTCGGTCACGCCTTCACCGACGATGCGCAGCGCCTCGGTGCCGTAGCCCCGGCCCGCGTGGTTGACGATGAAGCCGGGCGTGTCCTGCGCCTGCACGGCGCTGTGGCCCATCTGCACTGCATAGTCGGCCAGTTGCTTGCAGACTTCGGGCGCGGTCTTGAAGCCCGCGACAACCTCGACCACCTTCATCAGCGGCACGGGGTTGAAGAAGTGGAAGCCTGCGATGCGCTCGGGGCGCTTGAGCCCGGCCGCGATGGCCGTCACCGAGAGCGAAGAAGTATTGGTGACCAGCGTCGCGGTCTCGGCCACCACGCCTTCGAGTTCGCGGAACAGCTTGCGCTTGATTTCCAGGTCTTCGACGATGGCCTCGATCACCAGGTCGCAGCCGGCCAGCGCCTGGATCGAATCGACGGCCTTGACGCGGGCGATCTGGGCATCGCGCGTGGCGGCGTCGATCTTGTTCTTCTCGTGTAGCTTGTTCCATTGGGCGACGAGGGCTTCGCGGCCACGTTCGGCTGCGCCCGCGAAGCTGTCGAGTAGCAGCACTTCGCTGCCCGCCTGGGCGGCGATCTGCGCGATGCCGCGACCCATGGCGCCGGCGCCGATGACGCCGATTCGGGAGTAGTTCACTGTCATTTGCTGGAGATTTTCACTGGTTGGGTGGTATCCGGGCCTGCCGTGCAGGCGCCAATGTAGGTGTCGACGCAGATGCTGCTGTCGAAGGCCCTGATTTTGCAGTCCCGCGCGGATGGGGCGTGACGGGTTTTACGCGGAGGCGTTTTCAGGGCACGCGGCGGCTGCGGTCGATGGCCACGCTCAACGAGATGGCGATCAGCACCAGGCCCAGACCGGTCCAGCTCATCCAGGCGCCCGCGTCGTTGGCGAGCAGCCAGCCGCCGAGCGCGGCGCCCACGGCCTGGCCGGTATAGATGCCGGAGCTGTTGAGCGCCACCGAGCCCGGCGCGAGCGCGGGCGCCAGGCCCACCAGCCGGGCCTGCTGGGCCGAATTGGTGGCGAAGCAACCCAGGCCCCAGGGAACGAGCACCACGGCCAGCCAGGCGAGCGTGGAGGCCAGCGGCCACACCAGCAGGCTCGAAGCGATCAGCACGGTCGTGATCAGCACCATGCGGCCGGCACCCACGCGGTCGATGTACCGGCTGACCACCATGTTGCCGACTAGCCCACAGACGCCGAACAGCGCCCACATCACGCTCAGCGTGGTGGCATCGGCGCCGAAGCTCTGCTTGAGGATCGGCCCGAAATAGCTGAACAGCACGAACTGGCCGGCGCCCTGCAGCGCCGTGACCGACACGATGCCCATCAGCACCGGGCTGCGCAGCACGCGCAACCATGCTTCGGCGGTCAGTGCAGCGGGACGGATGCCGCTTGGCAAGGTGAGCCAGATCGATGTCGCGCTCGCGACACTGAGCGCGGCAATCGCCATGAAGGCCATGCGCCAGCCCAGATGCCCGCCGATCAGCGCGCCGATGGGCAGGCCCAGCACCGAGGCCATCGACCAGCCCAGGAAGACGAAGGTGACGGCGCGCCCCCGATGCTCGGGCGGCACCAGCATGCCGGCGCAAGCGGCGGCTTGGGGCGTGAAGATGGCCGGCGCGATCACCGTGAGCATGCGCACCGGCAGCAGGGCGCCGAAGCTCGGCATCAGCGCGCAGAGGACATGGCCGGCGGCGTACCAGAAGAGGGTGATGGCCAGCAACTGCCGGCGGTCCCAGCCCGCGACCGCGGCGGCCAGCAGCGGAGCGCCGATGCACATCACCGCCGCGGCGGCCGTGATCAGCTGCCCTGCGGTGGCGACCGTGACCGAGAGCGATGCGCTGATCTCGTTGAGCGTGCCGGGCACCACCATCACGCCCGTGCCGATCACGAAATTGCCGACGAGCAGCGCCCAGAGCGCACCCTGTGGCGCCGGCCGGCTCACCGGCGGACCTGCAGCGCGCCGGGATTCACGATGTTCGTGGGGTTGCCGTTGATGTAGCTCACGACGTTGTCGAAGGCCTGTCCGAAATAGCTCTCGTAGCTTTCCTGCTCGACGTAGCCGATGTGCGGCGTGCAGATGCAGTTTTCGAGGCGCAGCAGCGCGTGGCCTTGCAGCGGCGGCTCGCTCTCGAACACGTCGACGGCGGCCAGCCCGGGACGGCCGCGGTTGAGTGCGGCGAGCAGGGCGTCGGCTTCGACCAGCTCGGCGCGCGAGGTGTTCACGAACAGCGCCGTCGGCTTCATGCGCGAGAGGTCTTCCAGCGTGATGAGGCCGTTTGTCTCTTCGTTGAGCCGCAGGTGCACCGACAGCACATCGGCCGCGGCAAAGAATTCGTGGCGGTTCTGCGCAACCTGAAAGCCGTCGGAGCGGGCCTTGGCGCAACTGGCTTCACGGCCCCAGATCACGACCTGCATTCCGAAGGCTTGCCCGTAGCGCGCGACCAACTGGCCTATGCGGCCATAGCCCCAGATGCACAGAGTCTTGCCCTTGAGCACTGAGCCGAGCCCGAAGTTGGGCGGCATCGAGGCCGACTTGAGCCCAGACTGCTGCCACGCACCGTGCTTGAGGTTGCTGATGTACTGCGGCAGCCGGCGCATCGCAGCCATGATGAGCGCCCAGGTGAGCTCGGCAGGCGCTTGCGGTGAACCCGAACCTTCCGCCACTGCCACGCCGCGCTCGGTACAGGCCGTGACGTCGATGTGCCCGGCGACGCGCCCGGTCTGCGAGATGAGCTTGAGCTTGGGCAGCTTTTCGATCAGCTGGCGCGAGATATGGGTGCGCTCGCGGATCAGCACGATCACGTCGGCGTCCTTGAGGCGAACCGATAGTTGCCCGATGCCCTTCACCGTGTTGGTGTAGACCTTGGCCGCGTACGCGTCCAGCTTGGCGGCGCAGCGCAATTTGCGCACGGCGTCCTGGTAATCGTCGAGGATCACAATGTTCATGGCGTGCCATTGTGCCTCGCAGCATTGGAATGTCGTGCCTGTGAACGTTTGGATACCCACCCCCACAGCCGCTCGCAGGGGTGTTCGGGCTCAATGCAGGCGTGTCGAGCGCGGGGCCGTGGCCATGGTTTCGGCGGTTTCGAGTGCTGCGAGCCGGTCGAGTTCGGCGCAGACGTCGGCCATGCGGCCCGAGATCACGACGCGATTGCTGTGCTGCTGGCCTTTGCCGTCGACCACACGGACCACGCGCAACGGGCGCACCGGTGCCGTGGGCGTTGCAGCGCCGCTGGAGCGGGCGGTGCAGGCGGGGCGCACCGCTACATAGCGCAATCCGGCCGAGGTTTCAGCGGCGTCGAGGCGATCCCTGCGGTGAGGGCGGCGTGCCGGCATCAGGCGGCTGGCCAGCGATTGCAGCGGCATCCAGAAATCAGCGATGGCGAGGAGGGCGATTCCCATGTGAACTCCAAAAAAGTATGAGGTTGAACACAGGCAGGATTTCTTGAATCGGCCGCGACAGGGTGATGGCGACTCTTCGCCATACGCCCGCCACCTGTCGCTGCCGGATGGGGTGCTGTGGAACGCAGGCCTTGGGGCCTACATCAGCATGGTGTTGCGGATGAGCCCGACCGCGAGGCCTTCGATTTCGAAAGGCTCGCCGGGCTGGACGATGATGGTCGGATAGTCGGGGTTCTCGGCGTGCAACTCGATGACCTGTTTGTTGCGCTTCAGGCGCTTGACGGTCACTTCATCGCCCAGGCGCGCGACCACGATCTGGCCGTTGCGCGCTTCCTTGGTCGCCTGCACCGCGAGCAGGTCGCCGTCCATGATGCCGGCGTCGCGCATCGACATGCCGCGCACCTTGAGCAGGTAGTCGGGCTGGCGCTGGAACAGCGTGTTCTCGACGTAATAGGTCTGGTCGACGTGCTCTTGCGCCAGGATGGGCGAGCCGGCTGCGACGCGACCGATGAGCGGCAGCGCCAACTGGGCCATGCCTGGCAGCGAGAGCGAGAACTGGCCGCCCTCGCGGTGGCGCGTTTCGTTGAGCGAGCGCAGGGCGTCGCCCTTGAGGCGGATGCCGCGCGAGGTGCCGCTGACGAGCTCGATGACGCCCTTGCGTGCCAGCGCCTGCAGGTGCTCTTCGGCGGCGTTGGCCGACTTGAACCCGAGCTGGGTGGCGATTTCGGCGCGCGTGGGTGGCGCACCAGTGCGTGCGATGGCGCTCTGGATGAGATCCAGGATCTGCTGCTGGCGGGCTGTAAGCTTCACGGCGAACTGCATATGTGGTTCCTTGCGGCACTGGCTAGATATCCAGTACCTGTATTTTTAACCAGTTTTTAAAAGTTGACAAGCCATGGTCAATTCCTCCTCGCCTGAAGTGCGCCGTCGTGTGGTGGTTTTGGGAACGGGCGGCACCATTGCCGGCCGGGCAGCCAGCAGCGGCGACAACATCGGCTACACCGCCGGGCAGGTGGGCGTGGCCGATCTGCTGGGCGGGATCGAGGTGCCCGAGGGTGTATCGCTGGAAGCAGAGCAGGTGGCGCAAGTCGACAGCAAGGACATGTCGTTCGACATCTGGCAGCAGCTGGCCCGGCGCTGCGCGCATTGGCTGGCGCAGGCCGACGTGGCGGGCGTGGTGATCACGCATGGCACCGACACGCTCGAAGAGACGGCTTTCTTCCTGCACTCAGTGCTGGCTCCGTCCAAGCCCGTGGTGCTCACCTGCGCGATGCGTCCGGCCACCGCACTGGCGCCGGACGGACCACAGAACGTGCGCGACGCCATCAGCGTCGCCGCGACGCAGGGCGCAAGGGGCGTGACCGTTGTGTGCGCCGGCGCAATCCACAGCGGCGTTGACATCCAGAAGGTGCACACATACCGGCTCGACGCCTTCGCTTCAGGCGATGCGGGCCCGGTCGGCTACGTCGAGGAAGGAGAGGTGCGCCGTGTCCGGAATTGGCCCGAGGGATCGGCGTTGCCGGCGTCAAAGCTCTTCGGGGCGACCGCTGTGCAGTGGCCCCGTGTCGAGATCGTCATGAGCCATGCAGGTGCCAGCGGCGCGGTGATCGATGCGTTGCTGCAGTCCGGAGGAGCCGATCCCGTGCATGGACTGGTGCTCGCCGCCACCGGCAACGGCACCCTGCATCATGCGTTGGAAGTGTCAGCGCTCAAGGCGCAGGACGCAGGCGTCGCAGTGGTTCGCGCCACGCGTTGCACGAATGGACGCATCCTGCCGAAAGCCGGGGACCAGTTCCGCGATGCGGGCGCGCTGACGCCCGTGAAGGCGCGCATCGCGCTGATGCTGGAACTGCTGGGGTGAAAACAAAACGCCCCATTGAAGGGGCGGTCTGGGGGGATCAGATCAGGATCAGCTGCTCAATGCAGCCAGCGCACGCTGCGTGATCTCGTCGACCGTGCCCACGCCCTTGATGGCGCGGTACTTCGGCGCGGCGGCCGGATCGGTCTTGGCCCAGGCAGAGTAGTAGTCAACCAGCGGACGCGTCTGCTGGCTGTACACGTCGAGCCGCTTGCGCACGGTTTCTTCCTTGTCGTCTTCGCGTTGGATCAGATCTTCACCGGTCACGTCGTCCTTGCCTTCCACCTTGGGCGGATTGAACTTGACGTGGTAGGTGCGGCCCGAGGCCGGGTGCGAGCGGCGGCCGCTCATGCGTTCGATGATGTCTCCGAAGGGCACGTCGATTTCGAGCACGTAGTCGAGCTTGACGCCAGCCGCCTTCATTGCGTCGGCCTGGGGAATGGTGCGCGGGAAACCGTCGAACAGGAAGCCGGCGCCGCAATCGGGCTGCGCAATGCGTTCCTTCACGAGATTGATGATCAGGTCGTCGCTGACGAGGGCACCCGCGTCCATGACGGCCTTGGCCTGTAGTCCGAGCGGCGTGCCGGCCTTGACGGCGGCGCGCAGCATGTCGCCGGTCGAAATCTGGGGAATGCTGTATTTCTGGCAAATGAAGGCCGCTTGCGTGCCTTTGCCCGCCCCGGGCGCGCCCAGCAAAATTAGTCTCATGGTGTCCTCGGACGGTTCTTAGATTTTGTGTCGCGCCGAGCGTCGGCCCGAGGGCTGGGCAAGGCGGAGTTGCGTCGAGGATAGCACGCGTGCCCTCGAAGAATTCCCGCCGTCCGCGCAGGCATGGGAGCACCTCAGGCGGTGGGCGCGGCGGCGAAGACGGCGCGCACACGCGCCAGGTCTTCGGGCGTGTCGATGCCCGGTCCGGGCGCAACATGGCTCACGTGTACCGCGATGCGATGGCCGTGCCACAGCGCGCGCAGCTGTTCGAGCGCTTCGGTCGCCTCGACGGGAGCCGGCGGCAGCGACGGAAACTGCCGCACGAAACCCGCGCGATAGCCGTAGATGCCGATGTGGCGCAGCGGGGCAGGGGTGGGCAACACCGCAGGCGCGGCGCCGTTGGCGGAGCCGTCGCGCCACCACGGGATCGGTGCGCGACTGAAGTACATGGCGTTGCCCTGTGCATCGAGCACGGCCTTCACCACGTTGGGGTTCATGAAGTCGCCGACAGAGTCGATTTCGTGGGCCGCCGTGCTCATTGCGGCCTCTGCGTGGGTGGCCAGCGTGGATGCCACGGCGTCGATCAGCGCGGGGTCGATCAGCGGCTCGTCGCCTTGAACGTTGACGACGATGTCGTCGCCGTCCAGGCCCAGCAGTTCGCAGGCTTCGGCCAGCCGGTCGGTGCCGCTGGGATGGTCCTGACGAGTGAGGATAGCCTCGACGCCATGCGCCTGACATGCCGCAATGATGGACGGATCGTCGCCGGCGACCACCACGCGAGCCGCGCCAGATTCGCTGGCACGCTGCGCTACCCGCACCACCATGGGCACGCCGGCGATGTCGGCCAGCGGTTTGTTGGGAAGCCGTGTCGACGCCAGGCGCGCCGGCACCAGAACGGTGAAGCTCACAGTCCGAGCTCTTCGTCGGAGAGCGTGCGTGCTTCGGTCTCGAGCAGCACTGGAATGCCGTCACGCACCGGATAAGCGAGGCGCGCGCTGCGCGAGCAGAGCTCCTGCTTCTCGGGGTTCCAGGTCAGCGGACCCTTCGTGACGGGGCAGACGAGCAGTTCAAGCAGCTTGATATCCATCGAGCGATGATAGCTTTGCGTCGAGCGCGGCGAAGAATTCCGCGGAGGGCGCGAACTCCAGCGGCACGGCCAGCGCATCGGGCGCCTTGCGCCATAGTTTGACCGCGTCTTTTTCGGTGCAGACGAGGGGGTGCGCAGTGTCCGCGGGACGCTGCCAATCTTCGAAATCGAAGTGATCGGGCAGTGCGATGGTGTCGGCGAGCGTCAGGCCGCGCGCGCGGAGCATGTCGAAGAAGGCCTCGGGCCGCGCGATGGCCGCCAGTGCGGTCACGGGCTGGCCCGCAAGGGCGGCCAATGGCACACGCTTCCCGTCACTGCCCAACGTATCGTGCGCGAGAGCCCGGGTGGCCGTATAGCCCCCGGCAAAGGCCGGCCGTGCCCCGCTGTGCAGCAGCAGATCGCAGCGGCGCGGCCAGGCCTCGCGCAACGGGCCCGCGGGTAGTCGCCAGCCATTGCCGATGCCCCGGTCGTCGAATACGCAGATCTCGATGTCGCGCGCGAGCGCCAGATGCTGCAGGCCATCGTCGCTGACGATGACCTGGGTGGCAGGATGCCGCTCGAGCAGTGCCCGCGCAGCATCGATGCGCTGGCGTGCCACGAACACCGGCGCCTTCGTGGCATGGTGAATCAACGCAGGCTCGTCGCCGACATCCTGCGGATCGCTGTCGCCGAGCACTTCGCGGCAGTCATCGGTGCGGCGGCCGTAGCCGCGCGACACCACGCCGACCTGCAACCCCTGTGCTTGCAGATGCCGGACAACGGCCATCACGACCGGTGTCTTCCCGGCCCCGCCCGCAATCACGTTGCCAACCACGATCACCGGAACGCGCACACGTTCGGTCCGCAGCCATCCCAGGCGATACAGCCAGCCACGCACGGCGAAAAGCGCGGCGTAGAGGAGCGACAGCGGCCATAGCAGGCAAGCCAAGAGGCCGCGATGCAGCCAGGCGTTCTGCAGTCGCGAGGCCGACGGCGAACCCGTGTTGCTGCTGCCGTCAGAAGGCACTCAGTGCCCGGCTTGTGCCGTCGACTGGGCGGCGAAGGTGATCTGCATCAGGCCGGCGCGGCGCGCGGCCTCCATCACCGTCACCACGGCCTGGTGCGGGCTGGTTGCGTCGGCGCTGATGATCACCACGCTGTCCTTGCCGCCGGTGGCCGCAGCGGCGAGGGCGGCTGTCACGGTCTCCACGCTGCGGTCGGCCACCGGGTTCTTGTTGATCGAGTAGCGGCCGTCGGCCGACACCGCCACGATCACTTCCTTCGGGTAGTCGCGCTGCGCGTCGACGTCCGCCGTTGGCAGCCGCAGCTGCATCTCGGTGAACTTGCTGTAGGTGGTCGACAGCATCAGGAAGATCAGGATCACCAGCAGCACGTCGATGAACGGGATCAGGTTGATCTCCGGCTCGTCGCGCGCGCCGTGGCGGAACTGCATGCGGGCGCGGGTCATTTGCGCAGGGCGTTCAGGTGGCGGGCGAAGCGCTCGCCCGAGAGTTCGAGGTTCAGCAGGTACTCGTCGACCCGGCTGCGGAAATAGCGCCAGAAGATCAGCGTCGGAATGGCGACGATCAGGCCGAAGGCCGTGTTGTAGAGCGCGATCGAGATGCCGTGCGCCAGCTGCGCCGGGTTGCCAGAGCCGACGGCTCCGCTGCCCGGCGACTGCGAGCCGAAGATCTCGATCATGCCGATCACCGTGCCCAGCAGCCCCAGCAGCGGGGCGGCCGAGGCGATGGTGGCCAGCGCCGGCAGGTAGCGCTCCAGCTTGTGCGCCACGGTGCGGCCGGAGGCCTCCATGGCGGCGCGCAGGTCGTCTTCGGTGCAGCGCGGATTGGCGTTCAGCGCGCGCAGGCCCGCAGCCAGCACCTGGCCGAGCATCGAGTTGCGTTCAAGTTTGGTCACGATGTCCGGCCCGGGAATGGCGCCGTGCGACACGGTGATGGTTTCGTCGAGCAGCTTCGGCGGCAGTACCCTCACGGTCTTGAGACTCGTGAAACGTTCTATAACCAGCGCGAGCGCAATGACTGAACAAGCGAGCAAGGGCCAGATTGGCCAACCCGCGGCAACTATGATGGAAAACAAGAAAATCCTCCGGCCCGTAGACTGCAAATGCGCGGCGATTATCCACTGAGCCCACCATCGGCACGCGCCTTGTTTTTGTGTCGGCAAGGACGCACAGATTCTGTGGATAACTTTGTGATTAACCTGCTGCGCAACTCATCCGGACCCGCATGGGGCGGCCTTTCCGCTAGATCGACTGAATTTTGAGCAGCACTTTTTTCAATGAAATCAATGGCTTGCACGAGAAACCGTGCGCCTGCCTCGCACGGGGGTCTGAAGACGGGGGCCGTGCTGCCCGTTGTGGAAGAGTGGCATTTGGCCGAGCGTGCATTTTGTGAACTTGCGTGAATCGAATTCCGCGCCTGGGCCGCGTGTCTGGGCAGTCGGCGCGTTGTGCCACGCGGTGGCCGACGCGCTCGATGCGCGCTTCAATCCGGTGACCGTGCGCGGCGAGATCTCCGGCTTTTCGCGGGCGTCAAGTGGGCATTGTTACTTCGCGCTCAAGGACGAGTCCGGCCAGCTTCGCTGCGCGATGTTCCGCCGGGCTGCTGGTTTGCTCGACTTTTCGCCCCGCGATGGCGATCAGGTCGAGGTGCGCGGGCGTCTTGCGGTGTACGAGCCACGCGGCGATCTGCAACTGGTTGTCGAGAGTTTGCGGCGAGCCGGGCAGGGCGCTTTGTTCGAGCAATTCATGCAACGCAAGGCACGCCTGGAAGTCGAAGGGCTCTTCGATCCGGCGCGCAAGCGGGCGCTGCCGGCCATGCCGCGTGCGGTCGGCGTCGTCACGTCGCTGGGCGCGGCGGCTTTGCACGACGTGGTGACGGCGCTGCGAAGGCGCGTTCCACACATTCCGGTCGTGCTTGCACCAGCGGCAGTGCAAGGAGCCAATGCGCCGGCCGAACTGGTGCGGGCGCTGCAATCGCTCTATGACCTCGCGCCTGCGGTCGACGTGATCCTGCTTGTGCGTGGCGGTGGCTCCATCGAAGACCTCTGGGCCTTCAACGACGAGACCCTGGCGCGCACCATCGTGCAGAGTCCGGTGCCGCTGGTGAGTGGCGTGGGGCATGAAACCGACTTCACCATCGCCGACTTCTGTGCCGACCTGCGTGCGCCCACGCCCACGGCCGCAGCGGAATTGGTGAGCGCGCCGCGCGACATGTGGCTCGGCGCGCTCGATCTGCTTGACGAGCGTCTCGGCGATGCGCTGGGCGGACGCCTTGACGCCCTTGGGCAGCGCGTCGACCAGGCGGCGGGGCGCCTTGGCCGACCCTCGAACCTTGTGACGCGCCAGCAACTGCGCCTGGCGCACCATGTGCAGCGCCTTCGGTATGCGGTGCTGTCGAGACGGGAGCGCCTGTCGCAGGCGCCCCGGTCAATCGCTGCCGACTTTCCACTGAAGCTGGGGCGTGCGCTGGTGCAGCGTCGCGAGCGTCTGGAGCGCGTGGCCTTGCGTATGCGACTGCTCGATCCGGCACTGGTCTTGCAACGCGGCTATGCATGGCTGACCGATACAGACGGTCATGCGATCGTGAGCGCAACGCAACTGGCGCCGGGCGACGCCGTCAAGGCGCGGCTCGCCGATGGCGAAGTCGACCTGACCGTCACGCCGGGCGACGCGACGGGAACGCGTCCGACGCTGCCTCAATAATTACTTCCTAGAATCCCTGATTCCCACAACCAACCCACGAGAAAAAACCATGGAACATGTGCTCCCACCCCTGCCGTACGCCCTCGACGCGCTGGCACCCGAGTATTCGAAGGAAACCCTCGAGTACCACTACGGCAAGCACCATAACGCCTACGTGGTGAACCTCAACAACCTGCAAAAGGGCACCGAGTTCGAGTCGCTGACGCTCGAAGAAATCATCAAGAAGTCCAGCGGCGGCATCTACAACAACGCCGCCCAAATCTGGAACCACACCTTCTTCTGGAACTGCATGAAGCCGCAAGGTGGCGGCGCTCCCACCGGCGCACTGGCCAAGGCCATCGACGCCAAGTGGGGCAGCTACGACGCCTTCAAGGAAGCCTTCGTGAAGTCGGCCGTGGGCAACTTCGGCTCGGGCTGGACCTGGCTGGTGAAGAAGGCCGACGGTTCGGTGGACATCGTGAACACCGGCGCCGCCGGCACGCCGCTGACGACTGCAGACACCGCGCTGCTGACCGTGGACGTCTGGGAACACGCCTACTACATCGACTACCGCAACCTGCGCCCGAAGTTCGTCGAGACCTTCCTGGCCAAGCTGGTGAACTGGGACTTCGTCGCCAAGAACTTCGGCTGAGCCTGGGTTTTCCCATCAAAAAAGCCGACTCAAGGGTCGGCTTTTTTGTAGGCTTCAGGCAGCAAAAGCTCAGCGCTTGGTGGCTGCGAATAGCTCGCCGCCGAGCTTCGCGCCCTTCTTGATGTTCTTCTTTGCGAACCAGCCCTGGTTCATTTCGAGCACGTAGCGCACTGGCTCGAGGGAGCAGTGCGAGTTTTCGGTCATGGGTTGCATGTCGACCAGATTCACGATGCGGCCATCGTCGGCCACGAAAGCGGCGGTCAGCGGAAGGATCGTGTTGCGCATCCAGAAGCACTGCGTGGCAGGCTGCTCGAACACGAAGATCATGCCTTCGGCCTGTGGCATTTCCTTGCGGAACATCAGGCCGATTTCGCGTTGCAGGGGCGTTTGCGCAATCTGCGCATCGATCTTGTACAGGCCAACCGACAACTGCGTGCGCGGCAGGTCGGTCTGGGGTTGCTGCTGGGCGTGCGCCGACATCATGAAGGATGCGGACGCGAGAAGCAGGGCGGCTAGACGCTGAAACATCGGACAACTCTTTCAGGGCGGGGTCAGGGCCCGGCCTAAATCAAAAAAACGCCAATAAAAATGCCCGCTGATGCGGGCATTGCCGGTGAGCGCGAAAGCTTACACCTTCTTGGCAGCGGCCGCGTGGGCCTTGGCCACGTGGCTGACCTTGTGCTTCTTGGCCGCAGCATGCTTCTTGGCAGGCGCGTGCTTGGCGGCCTTCGGAGCGGCTGCGGGAGCAGCGGTGGTGGGTTCGGCTTGTTGAGCGAAAGCACCGGCAGCGAAGAGACCGGCGACCAGGGCTGCGAGCAGCTTGTTCATGAACATATCCTTTGAAATTCGTTGATCTGGATTGCCCTCCCTGCGGAAGGTAGACATTCAACGGAGGCCACTTCCAGCGGTTGACAACGGAACGCTCGCGGCAGGCGAAAAAAAAAGCGCTCCGAAGAGCGCTCTTTTCTGGGGCTGGGCCGACTTACTTGGCGCCTGCCATGTCAGGCGTACCGCCTTGGGTCGACTTGCGCTTCACGCTGCCGTCCTTGTTGCGACGACGCTGGTCGCGGGTGCTTGCACGCTTCTCGCCAGAGGCAGCAGCCTTGTCGGCACCAATGGCGCCGCCTTCGGGCGTCTTGGCTTCGTCGCCAGCGGGAGCCTTGACTTGGCCAGCGGGCTTGGCGGCCTTCTTGGTTTCGGCACGTTGCTGCGACTTGCTGTTGGTGGCGTTACCTTGCTCAGGCGTCGTACCGGCCGGGTTTTGGGCGTAGGCGCCAGCGGCGAACAGGCCAGCGATCATGACTGCGAGAATTTTGCTCATTGATGATTCCTCTATCGAGAATTGGTTGGAAACGCCTCCCGGCGAGCAGAAGGTCAGCCACTAACGAGCCCATTGGCTCGCCGGTTGACAAACGCTTGCTGATGGGTTGCGTCTAAAATGTACAGCGATTTGTTCGCGGGCTGTACAGCGAATCCACCCCGTGTCTGAATTCGCTGACAGTCGTCAAAATTACGTCAATCCCGGAGCCATCCCCCCTCATGACCAGTTATCAGCACATCAAAGTCCCGACCGAAGGTCAGAAGATCACGGTCAACGCAGACAACTCGCTCAATGTGCCTGACCAACCGATCATTCCCTTCATCGAAGGCGACGGGACCGGCCTGGACATCACGCCAGTGATGCTGAAGGTGGTGGATGCAGCGGTGGCCAAGGCCTACGGCGGCAAGAAGAAGATCCACTGGATGGAGGTCTATGCCGGCGAAAAGTCGACCAAGGTCTACGGTCCCGACGTCTGGCTCCCCGAGGAAACCCTGCACGCTGTGCGCGACTACGTTGTCTCCATCAAGGGCCCACTGACCACGCCCGTCGGCGGTGGCATCCGCTCGCTGAACGTCGCGCTGCGCCAGGAACTCGACCTTTACGTCTGCCTGCGCCCCATCCAGTACTTCGAAGGCGTGCCGAGTCCGGTGCGCGAGCCGCACAAGACCAACATGGTGATCTTCCGCGAGAACTCGGAAGACATCTACGCGGGCATCGAGTTCGAAGCTGAGAGCGACAAGGCCAAGAAGCTCATCAAGTTCCTGCAGGACGAGATGGGTGTCAAGAAGATCCGTTTCCCCAACACCTCGGGCATCGGCGTCAAGCCTGTGTCGAGGGAAGGCACCGAGCGCCTCGTGCGCAAGGCATTCCAGTACGCCATCGACAACGACAAGCCCAGCGTCACCTTGGTGCACAAGGGCAACATCATGAAGTTCACCGAAGGCGGCTTCCGTGACTGGGGTTATGGCCTTGCTGCCAAGGAGTTCGGTGCCGAACTGATCGACGGCGGCCCGTGGATGAAGTTCAAGAACCCGAAGACGGGCAAGGAAATCACCGTCAAGGACAGCATTGCCGATGCGTTCCTGCAGCAAATCCTGCTGCGTCCCGCCGAATACAGCGTGATTGCCACGCTCAACCTCAACGGCGACTACGTGTCCGACGCGCTGGCCGCGCAGGTCGGTGGCATCGGCATTGCCCCGGGCGCGAACCTGAGCGACACCGTCGCCATGTTCGAAGCCACCCATGGCACAGCACCCAAGTACGCCGGCAAGGACTACGTGAACCCAGGTTCCGAGATCCTCTCGGCCGAAATGATGCTGCGCCACATGGGCTGGAAAGAGGCTGCCGACCTGATCATCAGCTCGATGGAAAAATCGATTGCCAGCAAGAAGGTCACCTATGACTTCGCCCGCCTGATGGACGGCGCGACGCAGGTGAGCTGCTCGGGCTTCGGCCAGGTGATGATCGACCACATGTAATTGCCGCGCGCTTCGACGTCTTGCGACGTCGTTGCAAATGCAATGAGCCCTTGAACTTCCAGAAGGAATTCAAGGGCTTTTTATTGGCTCTTCGATCGGGTAGCAGCCGCCCCTTTTTGCCTAAAACTCTTCGCAGGCGCGCTCCATCAAAAATACTGTCGCAACCGCCGCAATGCCCTTGAATTGTCGGATACGCGCCACCAAGTTTTTTTCGCCGGCACGGTGCTTGCACGCTCTATAGAATCTTTTTCATGGCAACGAGAATTCCCAAAACTCCCAGCACTCCGCCGGCCCAAAAGCCGGCCGGGGATGACGGAGATTCGGTCGTCCTGGAGCGCCGGCCGCAGAAAACCGCGCCGCCCCAGATGTACCAGGTGGTCATGCTGAACGACGACTACACCCCTATGGAGTTCGTGATCGTCGTGCTGCAGGAATATTTCAGCAAGGACCGAGAAACCGCGACCCAGATCATGTTGAAGATCCACCTCGATGGCCGCGGCGTCTGTGGGGTCTATTCCCGCGACATGGCGGCCACCAAGGTCAATCAGGTCATGGAAGCGGCGCAGCAGGCTGGGCACCCGCTGCAATGTGTCAGTGAGCCAGTTGCGTGAACCTGTTGAATTGCGCAAGCTCCAACCCATCTGAGAACTTATTTACAGCAAGGCAAAAGGAAATCACATGATTGCCCAGGAACTGGAAGTCAGCTTGCACATGGCCTTTGTCGAGGCCCGGCAGCAGCGCCACGAGTTCATCACCGTGGAGCATCTGCTGCTCGCTTTGCTGGACAACCCGAGCGCCGCAGAAGTTCTGCGCGCCTGCTCGGCGAACGTCGACGACCTTCGGGCGTCGCTCACCAACTTCATCAAGGACAACACGCCTCAGGTGGCGGGTACCGATGATGTAGACACCCAGCCGACCCTGGGTTTCCAGCGCGTGATTCAGCGCGCCATCATGCACGTGCAGTCCACCGGCAACGGCAAGAAGGAAGTCACCGGCGCCAACGTGCTGGTCGCGATCTTCGGCGAGAAGGACTCGCACGCCGTGTACTACCTGCACCAGCAGGGCGTCACCCGCCTTGACGTGGTCAATTTCATTGCCCACGGCATCAAGAAGAGCGATCCGCCTGAATCCGTCAAGGGCAGCGGCGAAGCGCCTTCGGGCGAGGGCGAAGACGGTGGCGGCGAGCGCAACGAGAAGGCATCGCCGCTCGAGCAGTTCACGCAAAACCTCAACCAGATGGCCAAGGACGGCAAGATCGATCCGCTGATCGGTCGCGAGTACGAGGTCGAGCGCGTCATCCAGATCCTGTGCCGCCGGCGCAAGAACAACCCGCTGCTGGTCGGTGAGGCTGGCGTGGGCAAGACCGCCATTGCCGAGGGCCTCGCGTGGCGCATCACCCAGGGCGACGTGCCGGAAATTCTGGCCGAGTCGAGCGTGTTCTCGCTCGACATGGGCGCGTTGCTGGCCGGCACCAAGTACCGCGGCGACTTCGAACAGCGCCTGAAGGGCGTGCTCAAGTCGCTCAAGGACAAGCCGAACGCGATTCTGTTCATCGACGAAATCCATACCCTGATCGGTGCGGGCGCAGCCTCGGGCGGCACGCTCGACGCGTCGAACCTGCTCAAGCCGGCGCTCTCGAGCGGCCAGCTCAAGTGCATCGGCGCGACCACCTTCACGGAATACCGCGGCATCTTCGAAAAGGATGCGGCCCTGTCGCGTCGCTTCCAGAAGGTCGACGTGGTCGAGCCGTCGGTGCAGGAAACCGTCGACATCCTGAAGGGCCTGAAGTCGCGCTTCGAGGAACACCATGGCGTGAAGTACGCCGTGGCAGCCCTGCAGGCAGCCGCCGAGCTCAGCGCCAAGTACATCAATGACCGTCACCTGCCCGACAAGGCAATCGACGTCATCGACGAAGCCGGCGCCGCCCAGCGCATCCTGCCGCCGAGCAAGCGCAAGAAGACCATCAGCAAGACGGAAGTCGAGGAAATCGTGGCGAAGATCGCGCGCATTCCCCCGGCCAATGTCAGCAACGACGACCGCAGCAAGCTGCAGACCATCGAGCGCGACCTCAAGAGCGTGGTGTTCGGCCAGGACAAGGCACTCGAAGTGCTCGCCTCCGCGGTCAAGATGGCGCGTTCGGGCCTGGGCAAGGGCGACAAGCCGATCGGCTCGTTCCTGTTCTCCGGCCCCACCGGTGTCGGCAAGACCGAAGCCGCGAAGCAGCTCGCCTACATCATGGGCATCGAGTTGATCCGCTTCGACATGTCGGAGTACATGGAGCGTCACGCGGTGAGCCGCCTGATCGGCGCGCCTCCTGGCTACGTCGGTTTCGACCAGGGTGGTCTGCTGACTGAGGCCGTCACGAAGAAGCCGCACGCGGTGCTGCTGCTCGACGAAATCGAGAAGGCACACCCGGACATCTTCAACGTACTGCTGCAGGTCATGGACCACGGCACGCTGACGGACAACAACGGACGCAAGGCCGACTTCCGCAACGTCATCATCATCATGACGACGAATGCGGGTGCCGAGACCATGAACAAGGCGACCATCGGCTTCACCAACCCGCGCCAGGCGGGCGACGAAATGGGCGACATCAAGCGCCTGTTCTCGCCCGAGTTCCGCAACCGGCTGGACGCCATCGTCAACTTCAAGGCGCTCGATGAAAACATCATCCTGCGCGTGGTCGACAAGTTCCTGCTCCAGCTGGAAACGCAACTCAGCGAGAAGAAGGTGGAGGTCACCTTCAGCGACAAGCTGCGCAAGCACCTGGCGAAGAAGGGCTTCGATCCGTTGATGGGCGCACGCCCGATGCAGCGCCTGATCCAGGACACGATCCGTCGTGCACTGGCCGACGAGCTGCTGTTCGGTCGACTGACCGACGGCGGACGCCTTGAAGTCGACCTCGACGACAAGGACGAAGTGCTGCTCGACATCCAGCCGCTTTCGAAGAAGGAAGGCAAGTCGAAGCCAGAAGCGGAAGAAGCCGCAACCGGTTGAAGAAACCGGGCAGTCCGCGGTCGATGAGGCTGCGGAACCGCCTCCAAAGGCCGGTAGCATCACGCTGCCGGCCTTTTTCTTTGGACCGCCGAAATCACGAAGCCTCCTCGCCTTGATCCTCCCCGAACTCAGCCACGAATGGAAAACCGGCCTCTCCCTGGCGTGGAGCGGCTACATCGCGGTGTTGTCGATCTGGATCGTGATGCAAAAGCGCGCGCCGGTGTCCACGATGAGCTGGATCTTGTCGCTGGCGCTGCTGCCGTTCGCGGGCTTCGTCGTCTACTACTTCCTCGGGCCGCAGCGCCTGAAAAAACAGCGGCTCAAGCGCCTGCGCAGCCGCGCCGGTGCCTCCGCCCAAGCCGATGTCGCGCGGCTGCGCGACGCGGCGCAGAACGCCCCGCCAGCGCTGCAGCAGATGGCCAAACTGGGCACTGCGACCTGTGGGCTGCCGGTGTCGAGCGCCGTTGATGTCGAGCTGCTCTCGGGCGGCGCACGCACTTTCGACGCGATCTTCGAGGCCGTGCGCGCCGCGCAGAACCACATCCACCTCGAGTACTACATCTTTGAGCCCGACAAGATCGGCACCGCCTTGCGCGACCTGCTGATTGAGCGCGCGAAGCAGGGCGTGACGGTGCGCCTGCTGATCGACGCACTGGGCTCCAAGCGCATCGGCCGCAATTTCATGGCGCCGATGCTCGAGGCGGGCGTGAAGGTCGCGTTGTTCCATGACACCAAGATCGGTCGCCGACTGCGCCCGGTGACCAACTACCGCACCCACCGCAAGATCGTGGTGTGCGACGGCCGCGTCGGCTTCACGGGCGGCGTGAACATCACCGACGAGGAAGACAAGCGCACCAACCCCGACGCCTATCACGACGTGCACCTGCGCATCGAGGGCAGCGCGGTGCGCTGGCTGCAGACCACTTTCCTCGAAGACTGGACTTACGCCACCGGCGAAGACCCGCGCGGCATGGACGACACCCTGAATGCCATGCTGCCGCAGCTGGAAGCCGGCGACATCCCCGTGCAGATCGTCACCAGCGGCCCCGACAACGCGATGGAAGCCATCCACCGCATGCACGTCGAGGCCATTCACTCGGCCACGCACCGCGCCTGGCTCACCACGCCGTACTTCGTGCCGGGCGAGCCGGCGCTGATGGCGCTCACCAGTGCCGCGCTGCGCGGCGTCGACGTGCGCCTGCTGGTGCCGCGTCGCAGCGATTCGGCCATCGTGAGCGCCGCCGCACGCTCGTACTTCGACGAGCTCATTGCCGCTGGCGTGAAGGTCTGGGAGTACAAGGCGCGCATGCTGCACTCCAAGACCTTGGTGGTCGACGACCATTGCGCGATGATCGGCACCGCGAATTTCGACAACCGCAGCTTCCGCCTCAACTTCGAGGTGTGCGCGGTGGTTTATGGTCCGGAACTGGCCCGGCCGCTGGCGGCGCAGTTCGAGACCGACCTGCACAGTTCCGGCGCGGTGCGCGCCAACCGGCACCAGAGTTTCTGGCGCCGCCTCGGCGACGCCATTGCGCGCTTGTTTTCACCCTTGCTCTGAATGAACCACACCTTTCTCTGGCACGACTACGAAACCTTCGGCGCGGTGCCGCGTCGCGACCGTCCCTCGCAGTTCGCTGCCATCCGCACCGACGCCGAGCTCAACGAAGTCGGCGAGCCGCTGATGATCTATTGCAAGCCCGCGCCGGACTACCTGCCCAGCCCCGAGGCCTGCCTGATCACCGGCATCACGCCGCAGGTGTGCCTGGAGCGCGGCATTCCCGAGCATGAATTCGCCGCGCACATCGAGCGCGCCTTCTCGCAGCCGGGCACCATCGGTGTCGGCTACAACACCATCCGCTTCGACGACGAGGTCACGCGCTTCCTGTTCTGGCGCAACCTGATCGACCCGTATGCGCGCGAATGGCAGAACGATTGCGGCCGCTGGGACCTGCTCGACGTGGTGCGCCTCACGTACGCGCTGCGCCCCGACGGCATCGAGTGGCCGAAGAAGGAAGACGGCAAGCCCAGCTTCAAGCTCGAAGACCTGGCGCGCGCCAACGGCCTGCTGCACGAGTCGGCGCACGATGCGCTCTCCGACGTGCGCGCCACCATCGCGCTGGCCCGGCTCATCCGCGACAAGCAGCCCAAGCTGTTCGACTTCGCATTCAGCCTGCACAAGAAGGACCGCGTCGCCAGCGAACTCGGCCTGCCCGCGATGCGCGAAACCGCGAAGCCCTTCCTGCACGTCTCGGGCATGTTCCCGGTCGAGCGTGGCTGCCTGGCCGTGATGTGGCCGCTGGCCAGCCACCCCACCAACAAGAACGAACTGCTGGCCTGGGACCTTGCGTACGACCCGAGCGAGCTGCGCGACATCGACGCCGACACGCTGCGGCTGCGTCTGTTCACCCGCACGGCCGACCTGCCCGAAGGCGTGGTGCGCCTGCCCGTGAAGGGCGTGCACCTCAACAAGTCGCCGATGGTGGTCGGCAACCTGCGCACGCTCGCGCCGGCCATGGCCGAGCGCTGGGGCATCGATCTCGACACAGCCATGCGCCACGCCGCCATCGCGCGCGACCTGCCCGACATGAGCGCCATCTGGTCGCAGGTGTATGCCCGGCCGAAGGAGGCCACGCCCGATGTCGACGAAGACCTCTACGGCGGCTTCGTCGGCAATGCCGACCGCCGGCGCCTCAACCAGCTGCGCGGCCTGTCGCCCGAAGAGCTGGCCAAGGACCGCACCGGCTTCGACGACGGCCGGCTCGACGAGATCCTGTTCCGCTACCGCGCACGCAACTGGCCCGAGCTGCTCAATGAGGACGAGGCCGAACGCTGGGAAGCCCTGCGCGTGGCGAAGCTCTTCAAGGGCGAGGGTGGGGCGCGCACCATCGAGATGCTTTTCAGCGAGGTCGATGCGCTCTCCGAGAACGCCGACGAGCGCGGCGAGGAAATCCTCGGCGCGCTCTACGAATACGCCGAGGCCATTGCGCCCGAGGCCTGATCCGCGCCTTCCATGAGCCTGACGATCAACGCCGAACTCTCGAAGGGCCTCGAAAGCTACGGGCTCTTCCTGTCGGAAGGCTCACTGCTGCCGACGCCATTCCGCTTCGAGACGCCGGTGCGCGTGTGGCACGCCGTGCAGATGCATGGCGGATGCTCCATGGGCGCGTATTCGAGCATCTCGCCTGGCGCATTGCTCGTGGACGTGCGCATGGGGCGCTATTGCTCCATCGGCGACGGCGTGCAGACCCTGTCGGACCATCCCGCCGGCTGGCTCACGACGCACATGCTGGCCTACGCGCCGAATTTCCCTGAACCCTACCGGCACCAGTCAGTCGGCCAGTTTCCGTCGCACTCGCCAGTCGTGATCGGCAATGACGTATGGATCGGCTCGAGGGTGAGCCTCAAGAGCGGCATCACCATCGGCGATGGCGCAGTGATCGGCGCGGGCGCCATCGTGACGCGCGACGTGGCTTCTTTCACCGTCGTGGGCGGCGTGCCGGCTCGGGTGATCCGCCAGCGGTTTCCCGACGCGCTCATCGAACGCATCCAGGCCTGCCCCTGGTGGGACTGGGACTTGCGCACGTTGGCGCTCGATTGGCAGCATCCTGAAAAAGCCCAGTCGACACTGGAGGCCGCCGTTGCCGAAGGCAGTCTGTCGCGCTGGAGTCCCGGCTGGCGGCTGCTCGACCACGGCACGCCGCCCGCCGAGGGCCAGCCCACACCGCTGGTCTTTCTCCCGGGTTGACGACGACGCATGGAGGTATTTCGAATGACAACAGGCACCTCACCCCTTATCCGCACCGTGCTGGCGACTGTCGCGGTGGCCGCGGCGCTTGCCGGATGCAGCGCCTTGCCGTCAACGCCCGGCGCTGCGAAAACCTGCGCGAGCAGTTTCGAAACCTTCGAGCGCGACACGCTCTATTTCGGCCGGGCCATTCCTTCGGGCGGACAGGTGTCTGATGCAGAGTGGACCGGGTTTCTCGACACCACCATGACGCCGGCCTTTCCGCAGGGCCTGACGGTGATCGATGCTGCTGGCCAGTGGCGCGGCGTGTCGGGTGATGTGGTGCGCGAGCGCTCCAAGCTGGTGGTGCTGCTGCATCCGCGCAGCGACAAGGACGACGTTGCCATCGCCAACATCATCGGCACTTACCGCCAGCGATTCGCGCAAGAGGCTGTGCTGCAGGAGCGGCAATCCGTCTGCGTGCGGTTCTAAGGCTGCCCGTCGATGGCCGGTAGCCCACTCAGGTCTTCCGACCACGCCAGCGCGGAGCGGCACCAGATCCGGCGACGCGGGGGCAACAATGCGCGCTGCGCCAGCGCTCCCACGCGCAACGCATAGCTGGGCGGCGTGTCGCTGTCCGCGGCCGCCCAGATTGGCGAGCCGCAGTTCGCGCAGAAGCCGTGCCGTCGCCGCGCACCGCTGTCTGCCGTCTTCACGTAGGTCTTCGGCGTGCCAGTCAGCAGCCGGAAGCTGGAGGCCGGCACCGGTACCGACACGCGGTAGGCGGAGCCCGACAGCACCTGGCAGTCGCTGCAGTTGCACAGCGAGACTTTGTCTGGGTCGAGCTCGGCTTCGAAGGTGATCTGGCCGCAGTGGCAGGCGCCCTGGACTTGCATGCGAATTCCTTTTCGGGAGAAGCAGGCATCGTAGGAAGAGCGGCCCGCGGGCGCAATGGCCGGTTATTTCCCCCACCGCGCAGCCTCCGGCGCTGCCACGTATGCTCCCCGGATGGACGCCAATTCCACCGCGCTCGTCGACTTCGCCACCCGCCACCGCAAGCTCTTCGTGCTCACTGGCGCGGGGTGCAGCACCGAATCGGGCATTCCCGACTACCGGGACGTCGAGGGCGAATGGAAGCGCCCGTCGCCTGTCACCTACCAGGCCTTCATGGGCGAGGAGTCGACGCGACAGCGCTACTGGGCGCGCAGCCTGATCGGCTGGCCGACCATGGCCGGCGCCCGTCCGGGTGCGGCGCACCGCGCGCTAGCGCGGCTGGAGGCCGCAGGCCGCGTGGGCTTGCTGCTCACGCAGAACGTCGATGGCCTGCATGAGGCGGCCGGCAGCCGCGGCGCCATCGACCTGCACGGGCGCATCGACACGGTACGCTGCATGGCCTGCGAGCGGCGCACGGCACGCGCGGCGCTGCAGCTCGAACTGCGGCAGCGCAACCCGCACTGGGCCGCGCTGGAAGCCCGCGCGGCACCCGACGGCGACGCCGATCTCCAGGGCCATGATTTCTCCGCCTTCGACGTGCCCACTTGCACGCACTGCGGCGGCCTGCTCAAGCCCGACGTGGTGTTCTTCGGCGAAAGCGTGCCGAAGGAGCGCGTCACGGCCGCCTTCTCGGCGCTGGAAGAGGCCGACGCGGTGCTCGTGGCTGGTTCCTCGCTGATGGTGTATTCGAGCTTTCGCTTCGTGCAGGCCGCTGCCGCAGCGGGCAAGCCGGTGGTGGCGGTGAACCTGGGGCGCACGCGCGCGGACGCGCTGCTGGCGCTGAAGATCGAACGGCCGGTGGGCGAGGCGCTGGAAGCGCTTGCGCAGCAACTGGCGCCCGAGTTGCAGCCCGGCCGCGTGGCCTAGCGTTCGCCGGGCGCCGCCATTGCCGGTGACAGGGCCAGCACCAGCAGCCGTGCCACACAGATCCGCGCAGGACGTTTCATGAACTGTGCTTTGGCGCCATCCAGCTCGTTGCAGCGCCTCGGCCCGCGAGATGCAGGCTCGCCGTGGCGGCAGGCGTTTCAGCCAGCAGTCGACCCTTGCGGAACACCTTGAGCCGCGTGGCGCGCAGGCGGATCGCCTCGACCGGGTCGCGCGCCTGCAGCAGCACGAAGCTCGCGTCGCAGCCCGCCTCGATGCCGTAGCCCTGCAGATGCATCACCCGCGCCGCATTCGTCGTCACCGCCTCGAAGCACTGGCGGATGCCGGCCTGGCTGGTCATCTGCGCCACGTGCAGGCCCATGTGCGCCACTTCGAGCATGTCGCCCGAGCCCATGCCGTACCAGGGGTCCATCACGCAGTCGTGGCCGAAGGCAACGTTCACGCCGGCGGCCATCAGCTCGGGCACGCGGGTCATGCCGCGGCGCTTGGGGTAGGTGTCGTGGCGGCCCTGCAGCGTGATGTTGATGAGCGGGTTTGCGATGACGGACACGCCACTCTGCGCGATCAGCGGCAGCAGCTTGCTCACGTAGTAGTTGTCCATCGAGTGCATCGAGGTGCAGTGCGAGCCCGTCACGCGGCCCTGTAGGCCGAGGCGCTGCGCCTCGAAGGCCAGCGTTTCGATGTGGCGCGAGAGCGGGTCGTCGGACTCGTCGCAATGCATGTCGACCAGCTTGCCCCGCGCGGCCGCGATTTCGCACAGCAGCTTCACGCTGGCCGCGCCATCGGCCATGGTGCGCTCGAAATGCGGAATGCCGCCGACCACGTCCACGCCCTTGTCGAGCGCGCGCTCCAGGTTCTCGACGCCGCCAGGGGAGCGCAGCACGCCGTCCTGCGGGAAGGCGACCAGCTGCAGGTCGAGGTAGGGCGCTACCTGGCGCTTGACTTCGAGCAATGCATCAACCGCCAGCAGGCTCGGGTCGCTGGTGTCCACGTGAGAGCGAATGGCCAGCAGCCCCTTGGCCACGGCCCAGTCGCAGTAGGAGAGCGCGCGTTCGATCAGTGCATCGGCCGTGAGCAGCGGCTTCAGCTCGCCCCACAGTGCGATGCCTTCGAGCAGCGTGCCGCTTTCGTTGACGCGCGGCAGGCCGTAGCTGAGCGTGGCATCCATGTGGAAATGCGGGTCGACGAAGTGGGGCGCGAGCAGCAGGCCTTGCGCGTCTAGCGTCTCGTGCGCCGGAGCGTCGAGGCCTTCGGTCACTTCGGCGATGCGGCCGCCCTCGACGGCAATCGACATGCCGGTGCGGCCGTCGGGGAGGGTGGCGTTGGTGATGAGGAGGTCGAGCATCGTGGGTGCTTTGAGATCGAGTGGCGCTATTTTCAGTCCCGAGGACGTTGCGGCGCGAATTACCTTGAGAATGCCGGCCTCGAACTTCAAATACGCCGATGAAAGCAGCTTTCGCCCTGACCGTCTTGCTTGCCAGTGCTCCGCCGTGCTTCGCGCTGACTTTCGGCGCTGCGACGGAAAATCTTCTGTACTTCGAGTATGCCTCGCTAGCGTCCGATCATTGCGAGCGGCAGAAGGTCCCGACTGGCCCGGTTCTCAAGGCTTGGCAGGGGCAGCACGAACCCCTCTTCCGGCGCACGATCGAGGTCGTACGGGCGGAAGGCAAGAGGCGTGGCCTCGCGACGGAAAATGAGCAGGACGCTTTGCTTTTCGAAGTCATCGGCATGGCCGACAAGAAGGCGCAAGAACACATCGTTCGCAAGGGCGTTCCTTGTCGCAAGTTCAGCACTTTCATCGATGGCTTGGCGACATCGTTCCAGCGCTGAACGTCGTCACGCTTCGTCTCAGCGCGTGTTCTGCGCCCGGTAGCGATACTGCCCCGGCGCCGGCCCGACCTCGATGGTCACCCGCCGCAGCTTCTCTTCATGCCCGGACGATGCACGCGCCGTCACCACGATGCCGCGCGGCGTGGCGCGGCAGGTGAGGTCGGTCAGCGCGATTTCCGCATGGTCGTTGTCCAGCTCGGCGATGGCCACCGTGTGCTCGGCGCGCAGGCTGCCGTTGGCGTCGCGCGTCATCCATTGCACGTAGAGGAACGACTGCGCGTACTGGTCGGCATGCAGCACGCGGTAGGTGCCTTGGTGGTCCTTGCCCCAGGTGCCACACATCTGCACCCAGCTGATCGCGTCGGGCGTCCTGAAGGCTTCGTAGCCGACATCCATGCCCAGCGCGTGCGCACCCGTGCCGCTCAGCGTGCCCAGCGCCAGCAAGGCCGCGAGCAGGGCGCCGCGCGCGGCGCTGGACTTGGTCGTCATCGTCAACGTTCCCCTTTGCGATACGGTTTCATCAATGCCTGCGGATAGCTCGCCTTGCGCGCCACCAGCACCAACGCCAGGATCGACAGCAGGTAGGGCAGCATCAGGTACAGCTGGTAGGGCAGCACGGCATCGCCCGATTGTTGCAGCCGCAGCTGCAGCGCATCGAAGAATGCGAACAGCAGCGCGCCGATCAGCGCCTTGCCCGGCCGCCACGAAGCGAACACCACCAGCGCCACGCAGATCCAGCCGCGGCCGTTCACCATGTTGAAGAAGAAGGCGTTGAAGGCCGACAACGTAAGGAACGAGCCCGCCACGCCCATCAGCGCCGAGCCTGCGACGATGGCTCCGGTGCGCGTTGCCGCGACCGAAACGCCCTGGCTCTCTGCCGCCTGCGGGTTCTCGCCGACCATGCGCAGCGCAAGGCCGAGCGGCGTGCGGTACAGCACCCAGCCGACGACGGGCACCAGCAGCAGAGCGAACAGCGTGAGCGCGGTCTGCGCATTCAGGATCGGCACCGGCAGCCAGTCCATCGGCGCGAACGGCGTGATGGTCGGCGGCGTGTTCACTTTCGGAAAGCTCACGCGGTAGCCGAAGTAGCTCAGCGCGGTCGCCAGCAGCGTGATGCCCAGCCCCGACACATGTTGCGACAGCGCAAGCCCGACGGTAAGAAAGGCATGCAGCAGGCCGAACACCATGCCCGTGAGCGCGGCCACGCCCACGCCCACCCACAACGGCGCACCCGCATACACCGCGAGCCAGCCGGTGAAGGCGCCCGCGACCATGATTCCTTCGATGCCCAGGTTGAGCACGCCCGCGCGCTCGCACAGCAGCACGCCGAGCGTGCCGAGAATCAGCGGCGTGGCGATGCGCAGCACCGCGACCCAGAAGGCGGGGTTGGCGAGGATGTCGAGGAAGTCCGTCATTTCTTCATCCGCACCCGGTATTGCGTCAGCAGCGTCGCCACCAGCACCGCGATCAGCGATGCGGCGACGATCACGTCCGCGATGTACGTCGGCACGCCGACCGCGCGGCTCATGGTGTCGGCGCCGACCAGCACACCCGCAACGAACACGGCGGCCGCAATCACGCCCAGCGGATGCAGCCCCGCCAGCATCGCAATCACGATGCCCGTGTAGCCGTAGCCTGGCGACATGTCGAGCGTGACGTAGCTCGTGCGGCCCGCCACCTCGATGGCGCCCGCCAGCCCCGCCAGCGCGCCCGAGAGCAGCGCAACCATCACCACGGTGCGCGTCACCGGCACGCCCGCGAAGGCCGCGGCGCGCGCATTCGCACCCACGGCGCGGATGTCGAAGCCCAGCACCGTGTATTTGAAGACCGCCCACACCATCACCGCGAGCGACACGGCCCACAGCAGCCCGGTGTGCACGCGCGTCTGTGCGATGAGCTTGCCGAGTTCGAGGTCAGGCTGGAGCGACACGCTCTGCGGCCAGCCCATGGCGCTCGGGTCTTTCATCGGCCCGTCGAGCAGCGCCGACACGCCCAGCAGCACGATGAAGTTGATCAGCAGCGTGGTGACGACCTCGTCCACGCCGAGCTTGTTCTTCATCAGCGCCGGGCCCAGCAGCATCAGCGCACCCGCCACGGCGGCGGCAAGCATCATCAGCGGGAACAGCACCCACGGCGACAGCTCGAAGCCCGTGCCGCCATGCATGCCACCCACGGCGACGGCGGCCAACGCGCCAGCGTAGAGCTGGCCCTCGGCGCCGATGTTGAAGAGCCGTGCCTTGAAAGCGACAGTTGCGGCCAGCCCGGTGAGGATCAGCGGGATCGCGCGCGTCAGCGTTTCGCTCCACGCGAACACCGAGCCGAAGCCGCCCTGCAGCAGCAGCGCGTAGGTGCGGCCGACCGGCGCGCCGGCCCACAGCACCAGCAGTGCGCTGACTGCCATGGTGAAGACGACCGCGCCGATGGGCGCAAGCACCAGCGCCGTGCGCGAGGTCTCGTGGCGCCGTTCGAGTCGCATCATGATGCGACTCCCTTGGAATGGGGCGCCGTCGCGCCGGCCATGGCCAGCCCGATGGCTTCGCGCGTCCAGGCCGCGGCCGGGCGGGCTTCGCCCAGATGGCCGCCGTGCATCACGGCCACGCGGTCGCCGAGCGCAAGCACTTCGTCGAGATCGTCGGAAATCACCAGCACGGCCGCGCCGGCATCGCGCGCGGCGATGAGCTGCTGCTGCACATAGGCCACGGCGCCGATGTCGAGGCCCCAGGTCGGCTGGTGCGCGACGATCAGGCGCGGCGCGCGGTTCGGGTATTTCTTGTTGTCGTCGCCCTTGGCCGCGTCGGGCTGCTCGGGCGCCAGCAGGGCGCGCCCCAGAATCAGTTTCTGCATGTTCCCGCCGGAGAGCGAACGGGCCGGCGCCATCAGCCCGGCGCCGCGCACGTCGAATGCTTTTTCGATGCGCCGTGCATGCAGGCGGGCGGCCGCGCGCTTCACGATCCACGACCAGCGCGAAAACACCGGGCTGCGCAGGCGCTCCGACACGGCGTTCTCCCATACCGGCAGATCGCCCACCACGCCAACGGCATGGCGGTCTTCCGGAATGCGCGCAACGCCGCGCTGCACCAGGCGGGCGGGCGAGGGCGGCAAGGCTCGGCCCATCAGCTGAGCGGTGCCGGCAGTGGCGCGGCGCGTGCCACACAGCAGCTCGGCCAGCGCCACCTGCCCGTTGCCGGAGACGCCGGCAATGGCGGTGATCTCGCCGGCGCGCAGAGTCAGCGACACCTCGCGCAGCCGGTCTTGCCCACCGTTCTTGTCCGATGCGGTGCTCACGTGGTCGAGCACGCAGATGGCATCGCCGACCGACTTGGCCGGCCGCCGCTGCGGCGCCTCGACCGCATGCCCGACCATCCACAGCGCAAGCTGCGCTTGCGTGGTGTCGGCCGTGCGCGCCTCGGCCACCAGCTTGCCGCCGCGCAGCACGGCGATGCGGTGCGACACGCGCAGCACCTCGCCGAGCTTGTGGCTGATGAAGATCACCGACAGCCCCTGCGCCACCATCTGCGCGAGCGTGGAGAACAGTGCCTCGCTTTCCTGCGGCGTCAGCACGGCGGTCGGCTCATCGAGGATCAGGATGCGCGCGCCGCGATACAGCGCCTTGAGAATTTCCACGCGCTGGCGTTCGCCGACCGACAGGCTGCCGATTTGAGCGTCGGGCTGCACCGGCAGGCCGAAGCGTTGAGCCACATCGAGCAGCCGGGCGCGCGCAGCTGCGCGGCGCGACATCGGGCGCCACAGCGGCTCGGTGCCCATCATCACGTTGTCGAGCACGCTGAGGTTGTCGGCCAGCGTGAAATGCTGGTGCACCATGCCCACGCCGGCAGCGAGCGCGGCCTTGGGGTTGCCCGGCGGCAGCGGCGCGCCGAAGACCTCGATGCCGCCTTCATCTGCGACATAGTGGCCGAACAGGATCGACATCAGCGTCGACTTGCCCGCGCCGTTCTCGCCGAGCAGCGCGAGCACTTCGCCGGCCTGCAAGTCGAGGGAAATGGCGTCGTTGGCGACGAGGCTGCCGAAGCGCTTGGTGATGCCCTGGAGGCGCAGGACGGTGGTGTCGCTTCCTCCCTCCGAGGGAGGGAGGAAAGGCGGGGTCACTTCCATGCAGCCAGGAAAGCCAGCATGACCTTGGCGGAGTTGTCCGCCGCGATGCCCATGAAGGTGCCCATTTCGTTCTCGCCGTCACCGCCGCCCGCAAGGTCGCTGAGCGAGCGGAAGGCGATGTAGGGCACGCTGTTGCTGTAGGCGACCATGCCCACGGCTGCGGTTTCCATGTCGAGCACGTTGGCCTGGAAGGTCTTGTAGGTGTATTCGCGGTAGGCCTTGTTGTCCATGAAGGCCTGGCCCGAGACACCGTTGCCGCCAACCACCAGCTGGGGCTTGCGCGGCAGGCACTTGCCGGCGCTGCAGTTGGCCAGGTCGACATTGCGAATGCTGCGCGCCACCTCGAGCATCTTCGGATCGGCCTCGAACCAGAACTTGCGCTGGATCTCCGGACGCGCCGCCGAGCGCACCTCGACCGGGCGCGGGAACATCATGCCGAAGTTGGGCAGCGTGGCGTCGGTGATGAAGGGCGGTGCGGCGTACTTGCCCGGCGCGGTTTCGCGCGCCATCAGCACTTCGAGGTACTGGCCCCATTGCGCCGGCACCGTGACGTCGCCGACATGCAGCGACGGATTCACGCCACCCGCGATGCCGCTGAACACGATGTTCGTGATGCGAAAGCGGTTGAGCACGAGCTGCGTGTTCATCGTCGCGTTCGTCATGCTGATGCCCGACAGGAACAGCACCACGGGCTTGCCTTCGAGCGTGCCGGTGGTGAACTCCACGCCGTTCACGCTGTGCTTCGCCGGGCCTTGCAGGCGCGTCAGCAGCAGCTTCAGTTCGGGCTCGAAGGCCGAGAGCACCGCAATGCGCGGGGTGTCGTCCAGGCGCGTGCTGCTGTTGATGCTGACGCCGGTGCCCTTGTAGACGCCGACGCAGCCCGACAGGCCGAGGGCCAGCACGCCGGCCGCGAGAAAGGAACTCCAGCGGATCTTCATCGGCGCGCTCACTTGGCGGTGGACTTGGGTTGCGCGTCGTCCACCTTCACGGTGAACTTACCCGAGAGGATGTCAGCCTGCCTGGCCTTCACCTTGGTGACGATGTCCGCCGGCACCTTCTTCTCGAAGGTGCCCAGCGGCGCCAGCTCGGAGCCCTTGTGCTTCATCTGCGCGTACGCGCCGTAGTCTTCGGCCGCGAACTTGCCTTCCTTCACGAGCTTGATCGCGCGGTCGGCTGCAGGCTCGAAGTTCCACAGGGCCGACGCCACCACCGTGTCGGGATACTGGCTCTGCGTGTCGATCACGTTGCCGATAGCGAGCTTGCCCTTTTCCTTGGCCGCGTCAGAGACACCGAAGCGTTCGGCGTACATCACGTCCGCGCCCTTGTCGATCATGGCGAAGGCCGCTTCCTTGGCCTTCGGCGGATCGAACCAGCTGTTGATGAAGCTCACGCTGAACTCGACCTTCGGGTTCGTTTCCTTCGCGCCGGCCATGAACGCGTTCATCAGCCGGTTGACCTCGGGAATCGGGAAGCCGCCGACCATGCCGATGCGATTGCTCTTCGTCATACCGCCGGCCACCATGCCGCTGAGGTAGGCCGGCTCCTGGATGAAGTTGTCGAACACGCTGAAGTTGGGCGCTTGCGGCTTGAGCGACGAGCCCATCAGGAAGGCCACCTTCGGAAAGTCTTTCGCGACCTTGCGCGCCGCCGCTTCCACGCCGAACACCTCGCCCAGGATCAGCTGGTTGCCGGCGGTGGCGTACTCGCGCATCACGCGTTCGTAGTCGGCGTTGCTGACGTTCTCGGTGGCCTTGTATTCGATCTCGCCGCGAGCCTCGGCAGCCTTCAGCGCCTTGTGGATGCGGCCGACCCATTGCTGCTCGAAGGGCACGGTGTACACCGCCGCCACCTTCAGCTTGGCCTGCGCGAGCGCAAGGCCGGGTGCGCCGGCCGCAAGTGCTGCGGCAATGGCGACGGAACGGATGATCAACTGGCGGCGTGCTGTCACGGTGCTTCTCCTCGAGGTATGGAAATCTTCTTGTCGCTGCACGAAGGGCAGCGCGGCAGCCGGCTAATCGGACGCCGGGGCTTTACTTGGTGCCAAAGATGCGGTCGCCTGCGTCGCCGAGGCCCGGCAGGATGTAGCCGTGGCTATTGAGCTCGCGGTCGATCGCGGCGGTATAGATCGGCACGTCCGGATGGGCCTTCTGCATCGTCGCCACGCCTTCAGGGCAGGTCAGCAGGCAGACGAACTTGATCGACTTGGGGTTGAGTTCCTTCAGGCGCTCCACCGCGGCCACGGCCGAGTTGCCGGTGGCCAGCATCGGGTCGACCACGATCACGTCGCGGTTCTCCATCTCGCCGGGCATCTTGAAGTAGTACTCGACGGCCGTCAGTGTCTTCGGGTCGCGGTACAGGCCGATGTGGCCGACGCGGGCGCCGGGCACCACGGTCAGCATGCCGTCGAGGATGCCGGTGCCGGCACGCAGGATGGACACCAGCACCAGCTTCTTGCCGTCGATGACCTTGGCCTGCATGGTCTCCAGCGGGGTTTCGACCTCGATGTCCTGCATCGGCATGTCGCGCGTGACCTCATAGGCCATCAGCATGCTGATTTCGTTGAGGAGCCGGCGAAAGCTGTTGGTGGACGCATCCTTGCGGCGCATCAGCGTGAGCTTGTGCTGGACGAGGGGGTGGTTGACGAGGTGGACGTTGCTCATTGGAATTTTTTCTATCGTTGCTGCTGAACCCGGGAGTCTAAAAGACGGTGCCGTCGCTCTCGATCAGCAGAGGCGGAGCACCGTCACGCAAGCGTTGTGCCAACGCGCGGCCCGCGGCCCAGGTGCCGCCTTCGAGCACGCAGGCCAGCGGCAGCTCTTCCTCGGTGCGGTCGAGCACCTTGCGCACGCGCGGCGCCACTTCGTCGAGCAGCGCCACGGTGAGCGCGCGCCATTCGACGATGAATTCGTCACTCGCCTTCCAGCGACGGGTGAGAAAGGCCGGGTCCTTCGGCACGATCACGCCGCTGTCGATCAGCAGCCCGCCGTTGCGGTACTCGGGCAGGGCGGTGAGCGCGTCGAGGTGGCGCACCTTCACGCCGGCCCATTCGAAGGGTTCGAGCAGCGAATACGTGAGCCACTGCGAGAGCTTGTGAAACGGCATCCAGCCGTTGGTGAGGCCGGGGCCGCGCACTGCGCTGTGGCGCCAGCAGTCGCCCAGCGCCAGCGCCGGGTCGCCCGAGCCGATGCCGCCCGTGCTGTCGCTGCCGTCGGCCGCGATGCTGTCGACGGCATTGGCCGAGGGCCAGATGCGCGACAGCGTTTCGAGCAGCAGCGAGAGGATCTGGTGCGCGGTGATCTCCGCAGTGGGCGGCGCGGCCGGGCCGTAGGGTCCGACCAGCGCGTCGAACAGGCCACCGGGCCGGCCGTCGTCGCCGAAGGTCTCGGGCTGCTCGCTCATGGCCTCGCCGAGCCGGCGCAGCAGCGTGGTGCGGCCCGCGAGGCCAACCAGCGGATTCACCTCGCTGACCTGGAAGGCGTCGCCGAGCCGGTCGGTGACCAGGCCGCGCAGGCCGGCCGCATCGGCCTGGTAGGGATGGTTTGGGTCGGACGAGAAAAGCCCGCTCATGAACGCGTGATAGCTCGCCACGCCCAACCCTTCGGAACGCGTGAAGCGCTCGCCGGAGGCCGATTCGATGTAGTGCCAGTCGGGGCCGGCACCAGCGTCGAGCAGCACGCTCACCAGCACCAGGTCGATCTGGGCGCGGGCGCGCTGGCGGGCGTCGCATTCGCCGAGCAGTGCGTCGAGTTCTTCGAGGCGATTGACGCCGCCGGCCTCGAAATGGCGCCAGCGGCTGTGGTACGGGATGGTGTCCCACGGATAGCGCTCGCGCGTGACCTCGGCGACAGTGCGCGCCGCGTCTTCGAGCATGTTGTCGCCGCCGATGCGGAACCACTGCGATTCGCCCCGGCGCGCGCGCGCCAGCAGGGCACCCGCGCGCTGGCGAATGGCTGCGGTAGTGCGCAGCAGACTGGCCGCGCCGGCCGGGTGCGCGGTGTCGGCGGTGAATTCGATGGACGGATCGACCTTGCCCGCGCCGCCCGGCGGCAGGCTGCCGGAGCCGTCGACGGGCATGTTCTTGTCGTCGCTGTTGCGGTTGCTCATTCGCTCAATCCCCGGCCCTTGGCCTTCTTCAGTTCCTCTGCGTCCGGCACCGGGCCGGGCGTGAAATAGCCGGCGGCCATCTTGGCGTCCATCTCGACGCGGGCGTCGGCCGGAATCAGCGCATCGGGAATGTTCACGCGCTCGCCGATCTCAATGCCCGAGCCGGTGATCGCGTCGAACTTCATGTTGCTCATCGACACGAGCCGATGGATCTTCTTGATGCCGAGCCAGTGGAAGACGTCGGGCATCAGCTCCTGGAAGCGCATGTCCTGCACGCCGGCCACGCACTCGGTGCGCGCGAAATACTGGTCGGCCGTGTCGCCGCCCACCTGGCGCTTGCGCGCGTTGTAGACCAGGAACTTGGTGACTTCGCCGAGCGCACGGCCTTCCTTGCGCGAGTAGGCGATGAGGCCCACGCCGCCGCGTTGCGCGCCCTGAATGCACTCCTCGATGGCGTGCGTGAGGTAGGGCCGGCAGGTGCAGATGTCGGAGCCGAACACGTCCGAGCCATTGCACTCGTCGTGAATGCGCGCGGTGAGCTCGACCTCGGGGTTGGCCAGGTCGCGCGGGTTGCCGAAGATGTAGAGCGTTTGCCCGCCGATGGGCGGCAGGAACACTTCGAGGTCGGAGCGCGTGACCAGCTCGGGGTACATGCCGCCGGTTTCCTCGAAGAGCGTGCGGCGCAGGTCGGTTTCGGAGCAGCCGAAGCGGCGCGCCACCTCGGGCAGGTACCACACGGGTTCGATGGCGGCCTTGGTCACCATCGCGGCACCGCCGGTGGTGAGGAAATGGCCGTCGGCCTTGAGGCGGCCGCTCTGCAGCGCTTCGATGACTTCCGGCAGGATCACATGCGCCTTGGTGATCGCGATGGTCGGGCGGATGTCGTAGCCCGCCGCCAGCTCGGTGGAGAACACATCCGCCACCAGCGCGCCCCACGGGTCCAGCGACACGATGCGCCCCGGCTCGCTCCACTGCGGGTAGGGCCCGATCACGTCGGTGGGCGCGGTGTTGGTCAGGTCGGCCTTGTGCTCGCGCTTGAGTGCCCCGGCCGCCACTGCCAGCGCGCGGTACACGCTGTACGAGCCGCTGTGCGTGCCGATCACGTTGCGATGCGCCCGCTTGGTGGTGGTGCCGACCACCGGCCCGCGCTCAGTTGCCGTGGCCGCGCCCCAGTGAATGGGCAGCGCACCGAAGCCGCCGGCGTGTGAAGTCAGCCGGATGTGGCCGGTCGACGACGAGGGATGGAGTGGGGGGAGGGGCGTGACACCGCCCGGGGTGGAAGGGATCGTTGTGCTGTCTGCAGACATTGGTAGCCCTCAAAAAATGCAATGTACCGATCACCCGCATGGCTTGCAAGCGGGCGCGTACCGCATGTGAGGCGCGGCCAATGCCGCAGGCACCTTCCGAGGGTTCCGCGTCAGGCTGGCGACGAACGCAGGCCGTAGGCCTTGCCGCCGACGAACAGGTATTCGGCGCGCAACACCGCATCGCCCTTTTCGCCGGCATGAGTGAAGCCCAGCACGGCCACCTGCGTGCCGGGCTTGATCTCTTCCACGTTCCACGCCTGCAGGCGCGTGAGCGGCGCGAGTTCGATCAGCCACTTGCGGTCGCTGCGAGTGGGCAACTGCGCCTTGGCGAGCAGGGCGGTGCCGTCCACGTCGGCGCTTTGTTTTGGCAGCGCGCGCTGCTTCAGGTCGGGCGGCAACGCCAGCTTCTCGGGTAGCTCGAGCTCCAGCTCGCCGTGCGGGTTGCGCCACATGACCTTGGTGGCGCGGCCCTCGAGGTACAGTGGCCGATCCTGGTCGAAGCTGCTCCATCCGTGATGGGCCCAGGCCGGCAGGCTCAGGGCGAGCGAACTGGCAATGAAGGCGCGTCTTTGCATCGTCATTTCAGGCTCCTTGTTCAGGCGTAAGCGATCCAGCGACCGCAGATGATGACAGCGAGCCAAAACCCCAAGGACAGAAGGCATTGCAGCCGCCCGCGCCGGCCCTCCAGCGTGGCAGTGCCGCCGAGCAGATGGAAGAGCAGCGCGTTGACACCCGCCAGCGCGATCAGCAGCAGCTTCAGCCTGAAGGCTGGATTGGCCAGCAGCTCGCCGGGTTGGCCCGCGAACATCGTGAGGCCGGTGGCAGCGCACAACCCGAAGCCGGCCAGCGCGGGCGTCAGCGTGAGGCGGGCGAGCACTGGTGCCGGCAGGTCGCGGCCCAGTCCGAACGCGCGCAACTCGAACACCAGCAGGCCGCCGAACAGCATCGCAATGCCGACGATGTGCACAACCTCCAGCGCCGGATAGGCCCAGGGGTGCGAGACGAGTCCGCTGAACATGGGCACTCCTTCCACGGGGTTCCACAGGGTCGGGGCGAGCTTAGCCCATGGCGATCGGCCGCTCGCGGCACAATCCACCGGAACTTTTTTCGACAAGGCTGTAACCAGCCAGCCCGATGGAACGAAACACCGTAGGCAGCAGGACGAACCAGAGCGACGCGGAAGCGGCGCTGCGCAGCCTGTTCCTTCGCGGCCTAGACGGCGACGCGAAGGCCTACCGCGACTTCCTGCAGCGACTCAGCGCGCACCTGCGCGCCTTTCTGGGCAAGCGTCTCTTTGGCTGGCCCGATGAAGTGGAAGACCTCGTCCAGGAATGCCTGCTCGCCATGCACAACCAGCGCCACACCTACCAGAGCGACCAGCCGCTGACGGCCTGGGTGCATGCGATTGCGCGCTACAAGATGATCGACCTGCTGCGCGCCAAGTCGGTCCGCGAAGACCTGCACGACCCGCTGGACGACGATCTCGCCGTGTTCGCCGAATCGGCCGAAGAGGCCAGCGATGCGAAGCGCGACCTCGGCGGCCTGCTCGAAACCCTGCCCGAGCGCCAGCGCTTGCCGATCGTGCACGTGAAGATCGAAGGTCTGTCCGTTGCCGAGACCGCGAGCCTGACGGGCATGTCGGAGTCGGCGGTGAAGGTCGGCATTCACCGGGGGCTCAAGGCGCTGGCCGCCCGGTTCGGGAACAGCTGGGGAGGTGCGGCATGAAGACCGACGATCTGGTCGCGATGCTGGCCAATGGCGATGTGGCCGTGCCGCGCCGTCGCGCCAGCCGGCGCATCTGGCTGGCGGTGCTGCTGGGCCTGCCGTTCTCGTTCTTGATCCTGTTCGGCGAATACGGCATGCGGCGCGACATCGTGCAGGCCATGTTCTGGCCGATGTTCTGGGTCAAGGTGCTGTTCCCCTTGTGCATCGCAGCGGCTGGCTTCGTGGCCGTGGAGCGACTTGCGCGGCCGGGCGTCGAGCCGCGGCGCACCTGGGTGGGCGCGGTGCTGCCGGTGCTCGGGGTGTGGGTGTTGGCGGTGATCGCCTGGTTCACCGTTCCGGTCGAGGAACGCATGCCTTCGCTGATGGGGCAGTCGTGGCGCATCTGCGCGCTGAGCATCGGGCTGATGGCGCTGCCGGTTTTCGCGGCCACGATGGTGGCGCTCAAGGGGATGGCGCCCACGCGGCCGGCGCTGGCCGGGGCTGCGGCAGGGGCGCTCGCAGGGGGCATCGGCGCGGCGGTCTATGCGCTGCACTGCATGGAGTTGACCGCGCCGTTTCTCGCGGTCTGGTACGTGAGCGGGATTGCTGTGCCGGTGCTGGTTGGTGCCGTACTCGGGCCACGCCTGCTGCGCTGGTAAACCCTCCTCGATCGATAAGAAACCCGATGTCCCCGCCGTGGGACAAACCCTAGTCGGACCTGAAATGTCGTTCGGATAACAGTCCGCGGAAAACGAAAGTAGTGGAATCGCGTCGCCTTTTTCTTCAAATAACGAAGGAGACACGATGCGAGACATCTATCGAGCAGGGCTCAGGATCCTGGGCCTGTGTGTATTGGCTTCCCTCATCAACTGCGGCGGCGACGGGGGAGGCGGCAGCGGCTTCCTGCCATCGGGCAACGCGCCGCCCACGACCAATCCACCTGGCGGGCCGCCAGCGCAGGTGGTCGGCGAACTGAAGATTCGCACGCTGTCGAGCCGCGCCGACATGATCAGCGACGGCGATGCCTACGTCGAGATCGTGCTGCCGGAGGGCAAGAGCGCGCTGGACCTCGCAGTGGACCTCGACGGCAAGGACGTGTCCTCGGCGTTTGCCCTGCGCGCCAACGGCCGCGTGCTCGGCACGGTCACCGGGCTTCGCGTGGGCAGCAACACGCTCACCGCCACGCTCAAGTCGACCAGGACGGGCGCGAAGCTGGCCATCGAAAACTTCGGCCGCGGCGGCAACATCTTCGCGGGAACGCCGATCCAGCCCTGGGTCTGCGCAACGAAGGCCGGCACGGTTGCAACGGTGACTGTGTCCGGAACCGGCCTCTCGGCCACCGCGACGACGCAGGTGAGCGGGCTCGACGCCGACCCCGTCGACGCCGATTGCAACGCGCCCATCGTCTACACCTACTACTACCAGCCCAAGGCCAAGGAGGGCACCGACTGCGGCCAGCAGCCGTTCGGCCCCTACGCCTGCTTCGTGCAGTACGACCCGGCCAAGCGCCCGGCGGATGCCGACATCGCGAACTTCACCACCGACCGCGGCGACACCGTGAAGGCTCTGCTGCGGGTGGAGCTCGGCACGATGGGCCGCAGCGAATACCAGGTGGCGGTGTACTTCGACCCGGCCAAGCCCTGGACGCCATGGGAGCCACAGAAGGGCTGGAACGGCAAGGTGCTCTGGAAGATGGGAGCTTCGGCCTCGGGCAACCGCTTCCAGCAGAACCCGGGCACCGCGCTCTTCGACGACAACGCGCTGCGGGCCGGCTACATGACGGTCAATTCGCAGCTGACCAACCACAACGACAACAACAACGAGTTCCTGGCGACCGAGAACATCATGATGGTCAAGGAACACATCGTCGACACCTACGGCGAGATCCGCTTCACCATGTCCGACGGCGGCTCGGGCGGCTCGATGATGCAGACCGTGCCGGCCTCGGTGATGCCGGGCCTGCTCGACGGCCTGCAGACAGGCTACAGCTACCCCGATGCCGTGACGACCTGGATCGAGACGCGCGACTGCGGCAACCTCTGGCGCTACTACGGCACCGGCCCGGGCGCCGGCCTGTCGCCCGCAGCGAGGGCAGCGATCGAGGGCCATCCGACGGCTGACTACTGCACCAGCTGGGTCTATTCTTTCCTGGCACCGCAGAACCCGGTGCTGGCCACCAACTGCGGACCGGGCTTCCCGGCCGCGCTCGTGTACGACCCGGTGCTGCGGCCAGACGGCGTGCGCTGCACGATCCACGACGTGATGACTTCGATACTCGGCACCGCTGACCTCAACGGCCGCACCGTGCCCAACCTGCCGTACGACAACACCGGCGTGCAGTACGGGCTGAAGGCCTTGCGCTCCGGCGCCATCACGCCGGAAGAGTTCGTCGCGCTCAACGAAGGCGTCGGCAGCTGGGACGCCGACATGATCTGGTCGGGCGACAAGGCCGTCACGCCCGCGGCACGCGCCCGGGCGCAGCCGAGCGCGATGACCGCGCTCTACCGCAGCGGCCTGGTCAGCTACGCGAAGAACCTTGCGAAGGTGCCGATCATCGACCTACGGCCCGAGCTCGGCGCCGACATCCACATGGCGTGGCGCACCTTCGAGCAGCGCGCGCGCCTGGATGCGGGCAACGGCGGGCACGACAACCACGTGGTCCTGGCGAGCGCGGCCGGCACGGGCATCGCGCTGACCAGGCAGGCCTTCCTGATGATGGACCGCTGGCTGAGCGCCATCGAGACCGACAAATCGCAAAGCGCAAAGGAGGCCAAGGTCGTGAAGAACAAGCCCTCCGACGCGGTCGACCTCTGCCTCGCGACCGCGGGCACGACCAATGCCGAGCTGGTGGACATCGGCTTCACGAGCGTCGCCTGCCCGGTGAAGCCGTACGAGTCGGTGCGCATCGTGTCCGGCGGCCCGCTGTCGGAAGACGTGTTCAAGTGCCAGCTGAAGCCGATCGACTTCGCATCGGCCGACTACGCCGGCATCGGCTTCACGGGCGGCCAGCAGGTTCGCCTGCAGGCAACCTTCCCCGAAGGCGTGTGCGACTGGAGCAAGCCGGGTGTGGGGCAGGTGCCGTGGACGCCGACCACCTTCCGCAACGGCCCCGGCGGGCAGGACATGCCGGCCGCACCGGCCTCCGTGGCGTTCTGAGCGGTGGCGCCGCCGTATTCGGCTAGCCGGGCTGGCTTGCCGGATACCTCGACAAGCGCTGCCTGTCGAGCACGTTGATGTAGCCGTAGCCCGTCTTGATGAGCTGGGCTGCTTCGAGTTCGTGCAGCGCCATGTTCACTCGCTGGCGCGACACGCCGACCATCCAGCCGATTTCTTCCTGGCTGATCTGCAGCGTGGCGTCGGTGTTCGGATAGAGCACCGGATGGAAGAGGCTCGCAATGCCGCGCGCCACGCGGGCGGTGGGCTCCAGCAGCCGGTCGAACATCACGGTCGCGATGAACTGGCTCAGCCGCTCGTTCAGGTGCGACAGCATGAAGTGGTTGAAGGGGACGCTGCGGTCCAGCAGCCACGCGAAGGTGTCGCGCGGCAGGTGCAGCGTGGTGGTGGGACGGGTCGCGGCAATCTCGTACTTGCGCTGCTCGACCTTCAGCAGCGAGCCCTCGCCAATCCAGCCGCCGGTGGCCACGCCGGTGAACATCACCGGCTTGCCGTCGGCCGAGGTGTCCTGCACGCGGAGGAAACCCCGGATCACGCCGATCCAGCTGTCGGCAATTTCATTGCGCTGGCAGACGAATTCACCCGGGCCGTGCTCGCGCGTGTAGAGCGCCTTGTAGACCACGTCGCGCTCGCCCTGGGTCAGCACGCGCGGCCAGATGCAGCGTTCCCAGAATTCGAAGACCTCCTTGTCCGGCAGCTTGCTGGTGGACATGCAGGTCCCCGTATGCGGCCGGTTGCCGTCGGCCTAGCGCTTCTTCGATCCGAAGATCCCGCCGAGCACGCCGCGCAGGATCTCCTTGCCAACAGACGTACCCATGGTGCGCACCGCCGACTTGGCCATGGTCTGCACCAGCCCGTCGTGCTTTGCGCCGCGCGGGCCGGTGGTGCCGAAGAGCATGTCGTTGAGCACGCCGCCCATGCCGGAACCCGACGATGCCGCTGCATCCTTGCCGCCGGGCACTGTCGCGGTAGGTGCGTCGGGTGCGCTGTCGGCGCGGCCCTTGAGCTTTTCGTAGGCCGATTCGCGGTCCACCGTCTTCTCGTAGACGCCAGCGACCAGCGAGCCGGCGATCAGTGCCTTGCGCTGGTCGGGCGTGATGGGGCCGAGCTGGCTGCCGGGCGGCAGCACGAAGACGCGCTCGGTCACGCTCGGGCGGCCCTTTTCGTCGAGGAAGCTCACCAGCGCCTCGCCGACCGCGAGTTCGGTGATGGCCGTCTCGATGTCCAGGCCCGGCTTCTGGCGCATGGTGCTGGCGGCCGCCTTCACGGCCTTCTGGTCGCGCGGGGTGAAGGCGCGCAGCGCGTGCTGCACGCGGTTGCCCAGTTGGGCCAGCACGGAATCAGGAATGTCCAGCGGGTTCTGCGTAACGAAATACACGCCCACGCCCTTGGAGCGCACCAGCCGCACCACCAGCTCGATGCGTTCCACCAGCGCCTTGGGCGCTTCGTTGAACAGCAGGTGGGCCTCGTCGAAGAAGAAGGCCAGCTTGGGCTGTTCGGGGTCGCCGATTTCGGGCAACTGCTCGAACAGCTCCGACAGCATCCACAGCAGGAAGGTGGCGTACAGGCGCGGCGAGTTCATGAGCTTGTCGGCCGCGAGGATGTTGACGACCCCCTTGCCGCCCACGGTCTGCATGAAGTCGGCGATGTTCAGCATCGGCTCGCCGAAGAACTTGTCGCCGCCCTGGGTTTCGATCTGCAACAGGCCGCGCTGGATGGCGCCCACGCTGGCGGCGCTGATGTTGCCGTACTGGGTGGTGAACTGGCTGCTGTTTTCGCCCACGTACTGCAGCATGGCGCGCAGGTCTTTCAGGTCGAGCAGCAGCAGGCCGTTGTCGTCGGCGATCTTGAACACCAGGTTCAGCACGCCGGCCTGTGTTTCGTTCACGTCGAGCATGCGGCCCAGCAGCAGGGGGCCCATGTCGGAGACGGTGGCGCGCACCGGGTGGCCCTGTTCGCCGAACACGTCCCACACCGTGACGGAGCAGGCGGAGGGCTCGGGCACCTCGATGCCGCGTTCCTTGAGGGTGGCCGCCAGTTTGCCGCCGATGGCACCCTTTTGACTGATACCGGTCAGGTCGCCCTTGACGTCGGCCATGAACACCGGCACGCCGATGGCGGAGAGCTTTTCGGCGATGGTCTGCAGGGTGACTGTCTTGCCGGTGCCGGTGGCGCCGGTGATCAGGCCATGGCGGTTGGCTAGGCTGGGGAGAAGACTGCACTCGATGGTGTCGTGCCGTGCGATCAGAAGTGGGTCGGCCATGGGGCGCTCCGGGTCGTATCGAAGCGGGTAGTCTAGGGCCTGTACACCCTGTGCAAGGGGGTCGCGAAGCTCGCCACAACCCGCCCATCAAGGCGCGCGACGCTGCGCGTGCGTCCGCACGCACAAGGAGCGCAACGCCGAGGGGCGGGTTGTGGCGAGCTTCCCTCTGGGTTGCTTTGCAAAGGGGCCGTCTGCGGCGTTGCCCGCGCTTGCAAGGCGGACGCCTTGCTGCGCACGGGCGCCTTGCAGCCAGCCCCTTTGCAAAGCAACGCGACCCCCTTGCACAGGGTGAACAGGCCCCAAGCCGCACTCCTATAATCCACGGCCCGCACGGTAGTTCAGGAAAAAGTTTTAGGAGGTTTTTTTGTCATCGACTGCTCAGCCCCCCATTCCCGCCACTGGCGATGCCTCCGAACAGTCGCCGATCGAAAAAGAGCTGGCCGTGCTGCTCGTGAACGCGCTGAACCTCGAAGTGGCCCCCGAGGACATCGTGCCGACCGACCCGCTCTATGGCGAAGGCCTGGGACTCGACTCGATCGACATCCTCGAAGTGGCGCTCGAAGTCTCGCGCCGCTATGGCTTCCAACTGCGTTCGGACGATGAACGCAACCAGCAGATTTTCCAGTCGCTGCGTACGCTCGCGACCCACGTCGCCCAGCATCGCGTGGCTTCCTGATCCCATGTCGCGATGGCGAATAGCACTCCTTCTGGTGGCAGGCGTGGCGTATGCCGGCCTGTCCCACTGGATGACGCTGTTCCATGCCACGGAACCGTGGGCGGTCGTGGTGTTGCTCGGGCCGCTCTGGCTCGCTGCCATGGGCCTTGCCGCCAGCTGGTTCGGTCGCTGGGGCCTTGCCACTGTGGCCGTTCTGGGCGTTGGCGGCTTCTCGCTCGTCTTCCTCGGTGAGGCGGGCGATCCCAATCGCTTGTATGTGCTGCAGCACGTGGCCATCAACGCCGCGCTGTGCGGCTGGTTCGGCTCCACGCTGCGCGGCAAGGGCCTGCCGCTGATCACGCAGTTCGCGCAGCGGGTGCACCCGCTCAAGGGACACATGCTGTCCTACACCACGCAGCTCACGCGCATCTGGACCGGCTTCTTCGCGCTGACGGTGCTGGCGTCGATCCTCATCTACCTGACACGGCCGTTCTCCGACTGGTCGCTGTTCGCCAATGTGCTGTCGCCCGTGATGGTGACGCTGCTCTTCGTGGGCGAGCACTTTGTGCGCTACCGGCTGCATCCCGAATTCGAACGCACGCGCCTCGTGGATGCGGTGCGCGCGTTCTATGGCACATCGTCGGTGGACACCAGCCCCGGCGGCCAATGACACAGGCGCCGCCCGCGTGACGACAGATACCCGCTTCCTTCCACTGCTCACCGACCGAGACCCAGATTCCATCCTGGCCTGGCGCGCCGGCGCACCCGTGAGCACGCGGCAGTTCCTGGCCGACGTGGCCCGCTTCGCGCCCGAGCTTCCGGGCGAGGGCTCCGCCGTCAATCTCTGCGTCGACCGCTATGCCTTTGCCGTGAGCCTGGGCGCGGCGCTGGTGCGCGGCCATGCGAGCCTGCTGCCGCCCGATGCACGGCCCGACACGCTCGCGCGCTTGCTCGAATCCGGTGGCCCGCGTCTTTTTGCGCTCACTGACGATCTGAAGCAGCAAACGCCCGGCATGCAGCGCGTGCTGGTCGAGAACAGCCAAAACCGCGCGAGCTCTGAGGGCTCCGTGCCGCAGATCGACGCGGCCATGCACGCAGCCAGCCTGCTGACCTCCGGCTCGACCGGCGTGCCGCAGCCGCACGCCAAGACCTGGGGCACGCTGGTGGGCGACGTGGCGGTGGCCGTGAAGCGGCTGTGCCGCGTGCTCGAGCGTCCCACGCTGGAAGGCCTGACGCTGGTCGCGACCGTGCCTGTGCAGCACAGCTACGGGCTGGAGTCGTCGGTGCTGCTGGCAATGCTGGGCGGCGCGGCCTTCGAAAGCGGCCGGCCCTTCTTCCCGGCGGACGTGGCGAAGACGCTGGCCTCGGTGCCGCGGCCCCGCGCGCTGGTGACCACGCCGTTCCACCTCAAGACACTGCTGCTCTCGGGTATCGCGCTGCCGCCGGTCGACCTGATTCTTTCGGCCACCGCGCCGCTGTCGCCGCAGCTCGCGCAGCAGGCCGAGCAGGCGATGGGCGGCGTGCTGCTCGAAATCTACGGCAGCACCGAGTCGGGCCAGGTCGCCACGCGCCGCACCACCGACAACGAGATCTGGGAGACCTTCGGTGAAATCCGCGTGCATGCCGAGCCCTCGGCGGACGGCGGCCCCGAGCGCTTCATCTTCAGCGGCGACTTCATCCCCGAGCCCACGCCGATGGCCGACGTGCTCGAACTGCTGGACGAGCGCCGCTTTCGCCTGTTCGGCCGGGCCAACGACCTGATTCACGTGGCGGGCCGGCGCAGTTCGCTGGCGCACCTGAACTTTCATCTCAACAGCATTCCCGGCGTGGACGACGGCGCCTTCTGGCTGCCCGACGAGGTGGCCGACGGCGTCGTGCGGCCGGTGGCCTTCGTGGTCGCGCCCACGCTGTCGGCGGGCGACATCATCGCGGCGCTGCGGCAGCGGCTCGAACCCGTGTTCGTGCCGCGCCGCGTGGTGCAGGTCAAGGCCTTCCCGCGCGAGGGCACGGGCAAGCTCACCGTGCGGGCGCTGCGCGAATTCGCGCTGGCGCAGCTCGCGGAAGACGACACGCCGGTGCAGATGGCTCACGCGGTGCCGGCCGACCATCCTGTGTTTGCAGGGCATTTCCCCGGCCAGCCGTTGCTGCCGGGCGCGCTGGTGCTGGCCGAGGTCATGGAAGCCATCCGGCGCGTGCCGGCGCTGACGGCGCGGCTGGGCGCCAATCCCACGCTGGCCGCGGCCAAGTTCCTGGCGCCCGTGCGGCCTGGCGCCGCGCTGTCCATCGAGCTGCATCCGGAGGCCGGGCCCGGTCGCGGCGTGCGTTTCGACGTGCGTTGCGACGGCGTGGTGGCTGTCACCGGCCGCTGGACAGCCGTGCAAGAGTCCGCGTGATGAAGCACACCGATGTCGAGGCGCGCGCCGTGAAAGAGGCAACCCGGGCAGGACAGGCGGCACCGAAAGGCGAGCGCGGCGAAAGCGGCGACTGGGCCCGTGCGCCCGAGCGCAGCAACATGCTCGCGCTACGGTTCATCGTTTTCATGGCGCTGGTGTGCGGACGCCACGTCACGCGCCTGCTGCTGCCGCCGATTGCTCTGTACTTCCTGCTGTTCGCGCCAGCGCAGCGCCGGCATATCAAGCGCTACCTGTTCCGGGCCATCGGCCCGCAGGCGGGCTGGGTCGACGGCTTCCGCCTGCTGCATGCCTTCGCCTCGACGGTGCTCGACCGCGTGTACTTTCTGCGCGGGCGCCTGGACCTGTTCAAGGTCGGCATCGAGGGCAATGCACCAATCGACGCCGAGATCGCACGGGGGCGGGGCGCCTTTCTGCTCGGCGCCCACATCGGCAGTTTCGAGGTGCTGGGCGCCTGCAAGCAGCAGACGCACCAGCACAACCTGCGCCTGGCGATGCTGATGTATCCGGACAACGCGCAGCGCATCACGGCCATCCTCAACACCATTGCCGTGCCCGAACTGCGGCCCCACGTCATCGCGCTGGGCCGGCCGCATTCGATGCTCGACCTGCGCGACTGGCTCGACGGCGGCGGCCTGGGCGGCATGCTGGCCGACCGCACGCTGCCGGGCTGCGAAGACCAGCCCGCGCATCAGCGCGGCAACAACATCGTGCTGCCGTTTCTCGGGCAGCCCGCGGTCTTCAACGATGGTCCCTTCCGCCTTGCGGCCCTGCTGCGCCGCAAGGTGTACTTCATGGCAGGGCTCTACGGCGGCGGTGCCCGCTACGATGTGCGGTTCGACCCGCTGGCCGACTTCGGCGAGCCGGTTTGCAGCCCCGCGGAGCGCGAAGCGCGCATTCGCGCGGCCGTCGAAGCCTATGTGGCACGCCTCGAAGCGCTGTGCCGCGCGTACCCCTACAACTGGTTCAATTTCCATGATTTCTGGCTCGAAGATGCGGCTTGACTGGCTTTGCAGGGCATGCGTGCTCGCACTGGCCTTCTGCGCCGTGCCGGCCTGGGCGGCGTTCGACCTGCCCGAACTGATGACGCTGCTGGCCAAGCAGAAGAGCGGGGAGGCCCGCTTCACCGAACAGCGCTTCGTGCACGGCCTGGAAGGCCCGCTCGACGCCAGCGGCACGCTGAGCTTCGACGCGCCCGACAAGCTGGTGCGCCGCACGCTGTCGCCGCGCGTCGAGACCATGGCGGTCGAGGGCAACACGCTGACGCTGTCGCGCGGTGGCCGCAACCGCACGCTGGCGCTCGACAGCATGCCCGAGCTGCTAGGCCTGGTCGAAGCCATGCGCGGCACGTTGACCGGCGACGGCGCCACGCTGCAGCGCTATTTCCGCAGCACCGTGTCGGGCTCCGCCGCCAAGTGGACGCTTGACCTCGTGCCGATGGACAGCCGGCTGGCCGCGCAGGTGCGCAGCATCCGCATCAGCGGCCGCGCGAGCGACGTGCTGGGGCTCGATATGGAGTTCGTCGGCGGTGACCGCTCGACCATGAACATCACGCCGGGCGCGACTGCAGCCGCGCCGGCCAACGCGGCTCCGTCCGGCGCCACCGGACGCACCACGCCGTGACGCCACAGCAGCAGGCGGGCGGCCCGCCGGGCTGGCGGCGCAGAGCGACTGTGCTGCTGGCGTGGCTCCTTGTGCTGCTTTGCGGCGCCGTGGTCATCGCGCGCACGCAGATCGGTGCCGACCTCTCGGCCTTCCTGCCCAAGAGCCCGGATGTGCGCCAGCGCGTGCTGATCGAGCAGCTGCAAAGCGGCGTTGCCTCGCGCACGCTGATGCTCGGCATCGAGGGCGGCAGCCCCGAGCAGCGCGCCGCAGTGTCGCGTGCAGTGGCAAAGGACATGCGCGAAAGCAAGCTCTTCGACCTGATCCAGAACGGCGACGTCGGCGATTGGAGCGAGGCGGGAAACTGGGTGCTCCAGCACCGCTACCAGCTGTCGCCCGGCGTCACGCCTGGGCAGTTCACTGCCGAGGGCTTGCGCGACGCGATCAACGAAACGCTGTCGATGCTGGGCACGCCTGCTGGCAACGTGATCAAGCCTTTTCTCGACCGCGACCCGACCGGGGAGACGCAGCGCATTGCCATGGAGCTTGTGCCCGCCAGCGCGCCGCGCAGCGAGGACGGCGTGTGGATGTCGCGCACCGCGCCGCGCGCGCTGATGATCGCCACCACGCGCGCAGCCGGCAGCGATCTCGACGCGCAGGCCATCGCCATAGCGCGCGTGCATGCCGCCTACGCAGCCGCGACGCGCGACATGGGCGCGACGGCGCCCAAGCTGCTGCTGAGCGGTCCGCCCGTGTTCTCGGTGATGAGCCGCGACAAGATCAAGACCGAAGCGATCCACCTCGCGGTGGTGGGCGGCATCGTGATGGGCGGGCTGCTGTTGCTGGCTTTCGCCTCGCCGCGTGCCTTGGTGATCGCCTTCCTGCCCGTGGCCACGGGCGTGGTGATCGGCACCGCGAGCGTGAGCCTCGTGTTCGGCTCGGTGCACGGCCTCACGCTGGGCTTCGGCAGCACACTGATCGGGGAGACGGTCGACTACGCCATCTACTACCTCATTCAGGCGCGTGGCGCCGCTGTGGCCGGCACCGGCTGGCAGCGTTGGCGCGACCTGAACTGGCCGACCGTGCGGCTCGGGCTGCTGACCTCGGTGTGCGGCTTCGCGGCGCTGGTGTTCTCGGGTTTTCCGGGGCTCGCGCAACTGGGTGTGTTCTCCATCGCGGGCCTCGTTGCGGCCGCGCTGGCCACGCGCTATGTGCTGCCGATGCTGGCGCCCGACGGCGCCACCGGCATGGGCATGCGCAAGTACATGGCGCAGATGGCCGGCGCACTGGTGCGCGGCCTGCCACGCCTGCGCTGGCCGCTGGTCGCGCTGGGCGTGGCCGCGCTGGCATTGGTGCTGTGGCAGGGTGGCCATCTGTGGCGTGCCGACCTGGGCGCGATGAGCCCGGTGCCGAAGGCAGCCCAGCAACTGGACGAGATGCTGCGCAACGACATCGGCGCTAGCGACGGCGGCGTGCTGGTGGTTGCCTATGGCGACGACGAACAGGCTGCGCTGCGCAACACCGAGGCGGCGGCGCAGCGGCTCGATGCGCTGGTGGATCAAGGCGAACTCGTCGGCTACGAAACGGTCACGCGCGTGCTGCCCAGCGTGGAGGTGCAGACGGCGCGCATCGCAGCCCTGCCGGACGCCGAAACGCTGCGCGCGAACCTGGCCGAAGCAACCAAAGGCATGCCGCTACCGGCTTCGAGGCTCGGGCCGTTCCTGGCCGACATCGAGGCTGCGCGCAAGCTGCCAACGGTGCAGCGCGCCGAACTGGCCGCCGGGCCGCTCGGCTCGGTCCTGAACACGCTGATGTATCAGCGCCCGGGCGGCGGCTGGGGCACGCTGGTGGTGCTGCATCCCGGCGCGAAGTTCGACCAGGGCCGTCTCGAAGCGGCACTGGCCGGCCTGCCTGAAGTGCAGGTGGTCGATGTCGGCCGCGAACTCGCGAGCCTGTACCAGCGTTACCTGCACGAGGCTTTCGTACAGGTGCTGCTCGGCGCGCTGGCGGTGGTGGTGCTGCTCGGCATCTATCTGCGTTCATGGCGCCGGCTGCTGGCCGTGTGCCAGCCGCTGCTGTTCGCGGTGGTGCTCACGCTCGGCGGCATGGCGGTGCTGCAGGCGGCGCTGGGCATCCTGCACCTGGTGGGACTGCTGCTGATCGTGGCGGTGGGGTCCAACTACGCGCTGTTCTTCGACCAGCTGCGCACCACCGGGCGGGCCGATGAGGACACGCTGGCATCGCTGATGCTGGCCAACCTGACGACAGTGGTGTCTTTCGGGCTGATCGCGATTTCGGACATTCCGGCGCTGTCGTCCATCGGCCGCGTGGTTGCGCCGGGGGCGCTGCTGGCGCTGTTGCTGTCGGCAGCATTCGCACGCAGCGTGGGGCCTTCGAAGGCTTCGCGCGGCTGACGGGGGAAAATCCGGCCTCATGTCTACCGCTCCCGCACCCACCGAATCCTGGCCCTGGCCGCCTGCCATCCGCGCCAGCGCGGCGTGGCACGTCGCTGCCATCGGCGCGGGCGTGCTGGTGCCGGGTGCATTGCCATGGGCCATCGGCGCGATCGTGCTGAACCATGCGCTGATCACCGGTGCGGGCCTGACGCCGCGCAGCAGCCTGCTGGGCCCCAACGTCACGCGGCTGCCCGAAGCGGCCGCGGCGCGGCGCGAAGTGGCGATCACCATCGACGACGGGCCGGAGCCCCAGGTAACGCCGCGCGTGCTCGACCTGCTCGATGCGCACGGCCAGCGCGCCACCTTCTTCTGTATCGCCGAGCGCGTGCTGGCGCACCCTGAGTTGGCGCGCGAGATCGTGGCGCGCGGCCACAGCATCCAGAACCACACGGCACGGCATCAGCACAACTTTTCCTTTCTCGGCCCACGCGGTTTCGCCGCCGAGATCGCGCGGGCACAGGACATCCTGAGCGACGTCACCGGCCAGCGCCCGACCTGTTTCCGCGCGCCGGCCGGCCTGCGCAACCCGTTTCTCGAACCCGTGCTGCACCGCCTCGGCCTTTCGCTCGTGAGCTGGACGCGGCGCGGCTTCGACACGCGCGAAGGCGACGCCGCCAAGGTGATGGCGCGCCTGAGCCGCAACCTGCAGGCGCGCGACATCCTGTTGCTGCACGACGGCAATGCCGCGCGCACCGTCGCGGGACAACCTGTTTTGCTGGAGGTATTGCCCTTGTTGCTCGAACGCCTGCGCGCTGATGGATTGCGCTCTGTAACCCTGCCTGAAGGGCTGACGTCATGAGCGCCGTGATGTTGTCGACCGATAGCGCATGGCGCGAGCTGCACGAAGCCGCGACCATCCCCTACAAGAAGGGCGGCAGCTTCGCCTGGCACTTCGCGCGCGGCAAGCTGGGGCGCGACCCGGTGTTTCGCGGGCTGCTCGAGCGCGGGCTGTTCGGTGCGCCGCACCGCCGCGTGGTCGACATCGGTTGCGGGCAGGGCCTGTTCGCGAGCCTGCTGGCATCGATGAGTGCGATGCAGAAGCAGGGCCGCTGGCCGTCGTCGTGGCTCGCCACACCGCACAGCGCTGACTACACCGGCATCGAGCTGATGCCGAAGGACGTGGCGCGGGCCGAGGCCTCTATCGGTCATCTGCAGCCCACGCCAAGGCTCGTCTGCGCCGACATGTGCTCGGCCGCCTTGCCGGACTGCGACCTCGTCGTGATCCTCGACGTGCTGCACTACGTGAACCTCGAAGCGCAGGAAGGCGTGCTCCAGCGCGTGCGCGATGCGCTGCACCGTGGCGGCAATCCGCACGCACGGCTGCTGTTGCGCGTGGGCGATGCATCGAGCCGTCGTGGCTTTGCAATCAGCCAGTGGGTCGACCGCACGGTGACGCGCATCCGCGGCCACAAGGTCTCGCCGACCTGGGGCCGTCCGCTGGCCGAATGGACGCTGCTGCTGCAGCGCCTGGGCTTCCGCGTGCAGAGCATTCCGATGAGCGAAGGCACGCCCTTCGCCAACGTGCTGCTGGTGGCCGACCTGGAGACCGCAGCTTGACTGCGCCGCAGACGCTCGACCGCGCGGGCATTGCCCGGCGCATTCCGCACAGCGGCAGCATGTGCCTGCTGGAGCGGCTCGAAAGTTGGGACGCCGACGCGATCCACTGCAGCACCACGACCCATGCGCAATCGGACAACCCGCTGCGCACTGAAGGCGGCCTGCTCGCACCGAACGCGATCGAATACGCGGCGCAGGCCATGGCGCTGCACGGCGGCTTGCTGGCCGCCGAGGGCAGCACGCCATCAGCCGGTTTCTTGGCGAGCGCGCGCAACGTGAAGCTGGCGGTGGCGCGCCTCGACGACGTGCCTGGTGCCTTGCAGGTGGGCGCCCGGCGCCTGTCGGGCGACGACCGCCAGATCCTCTATGAATTCACGGTGAAGGCCGACGACGGCCGCATGCTGGCCGAAGGCCGTGCCGTGGTGGTCCTGAACACGCCGCTCGCCGCAGAACAACAAGAAAGCACGATATCGCCATGAGCCTCGAAGGAAAACGCGCACTGATCACGGGCGCCAGCGGCGCACTCGGCACCGCCATGGCCGAACGTCTGGCACGAGACGGCGCCACGGTACTGCTGCATGCCAATTCGCGGCCCGAAGCGGTCGAGCAACTGGCGGCATCGATCACGGCGGCAGGCGGCAAGGCGGAATGCCACGTGTTCGATCTGCGCAGCGACGAAGCCTCGGCGGCGGCATGCGCGCGCATTCTGGAGAGTGGACCGGTCCAGATCCTCGTCAACAACGCCGGCGTGCATGACGATGCTGTGCTGCCGGGCATGCGCGCCGAGCAGTGGCACAAGGTGATCGACGTGTCGCTCAACGGCTTCTTCCGCGTCACGCAGCCCTTGCTGCTGCCGATGATGCGCACGCGGTGGGGGCGCATTTTGAACATCTCGTCGGTGGCTGCGATTGCGGGCAACCGGGGGCAGGTCAACTACGCCGCAGCCAAGGGAGCGCTGAACAGTGCGACCAAGGCGCTGTCGCTCGAAGTGGCGTCGCGTGGCGTGACGGTGAATGCGATTGCGCCCGGAATCATTGCGTCGCCGATGGCGGATGCGGTGTTCGACCAAGCAGTCATCAACCAGATGGTGCCGGTGAAGCGGGCAGGGACGCCGCAGGAAGTGGCTGCGCTGGCGGCGTTCCTGGCCAGCGACGAGGCGGCCTATATCACGGGGCAGGTGATCTCGATCAATGGCGGGATGATCTGAATTGCCGTTCGTGGGTGCGGCGGTGGATGCTGTGCCCTTGGGCGGCCGACGTCACCGGCCCTTCGGGCTTCCCTGCGCTGCTCGCGTCAGGCGGGGTCTCGCAGAACTCGCTTCGCTCAAACAGCTGCGAGCCCTGATCCGCCTGACACTGCGCTGCTCGGCGGTGCCTCAACGGCCACCCAAGGGCACAGCATCCACCGCCGTAGTCAGAGCGGTTGTTGTTCCCCTCCCTTTGGAGTCCGTTCCCGGCTTTGCTCCCTCTCCCTCTGGGAGAGGGTTGAGGTGAGGGCGGGCGGCGTCAACGACTCAGCAGAGCCCGCGCCACACCGCATACCGGGCGCCCCCAATAAAACTTACAACGGCAACGTATCGAACGCGGCGTAAACCGTAGCCAGCCAGGACTTCACGCGTTGACGCTCCAGCAGCCCCAGCGCATGCGGACCTTCCCGGTCATTCACGGCCTTCCAGAAGCTAGTGTTCTGCGCATCGATCTTCCGCATGCTCGCATCGTGCAGGCGCGGCAGTGCAATTACGCGAGCGCCATTGGCCGTGGCCTTCGAGAGCGATTGCGAACCCAGCAACATCCCGAAGTCGCTGCCACGCCCGTAGTTCTGCACAACGATGTAGTTGGGCCGGTTGCCGAAGGTGTCGATCAGCGAGCCGAGCAGGTCGGTCGAGTCTTTGCCGTCGTCCAGCACGTGCCAGAAATTGACCGTGACGCCGATCTCGGCGAACACGTCGAACAGGTCCGATTCCTTGATCCAGCGCGACAGTGGCGCCAGCGTCTGGGCCGCGAGGTCGACGATCACGCTTTGCTGCGGGTTGGTCTCGAAGCCGTTGACGACAGTGTCGAGTCCTTCGAAGCTGTCGACCACCACGGGAGAGGCAAAGCCTTCGTAGAAGCGTGTGAACGAGCTGTGCGAGCGGTCGGTGTCGAAGCCGGTGAAGGGGCGGCTGTGGTCGATGAAGTACTGCGCCAGCACGCGCGCGGTGACCGACTTGCCGACACCGCCTTTTTCGCCGCCGATGAAATTGATGGAGCTCATGAGTTGATGCTGCCTCGAATGGGTTGAGGAGGGGTGGAGGGCGGATTCATTCTAGGGGGCTGCTTTTTCTTTCTGTTTGCCACCTTTTGAAATGGCTTGCAGCAAGGGATGTGCCTGCAAGCGCTGCTGCAGCCGTTTCTTCCATGGAGCCGGTAGCGCCGAGGTCTCGATCATTGCGGGCCATTGGTCGCGGGCGAGCCGCGCGGTGTCGGCGATCACACGGCGAACCAGCGGCTCGTGCAGCCCGGTCGAGAAGCAGAAGGCGCGCACGCTGGCGGGCGTGAACAGGGCCGTGCGCCTGGCCGTGCCGGCGGCTGCGGGCAGCAATGGCAGCGCGTGGCCATCGACACCCTGCAGCGCAGCGTACGCGACGATGTCGTAGGCCGGGGCGAAGCGCGGCGCGATGCCGTCGGGGTACAGCACGCCGAAGTTCTTCAGATGTGCATCGGGGTTGCCGAGCAGGTCGTTCACTGCAAGGCGCCGCACGAGTTCGAGCACCGCTTCGTCGCCCAGCGACGGAAAGGCGCGCATCGCGAGCGCCATGTCGAGGTAGCTCGCGCTGTACTTGCGCATCGGGTCGATCGCCAGCACCTGCGCGAAGTCTTCGAAATGGATGCGGCGCGCGCCGTCGCGGTCGAAACGCGTCACTGCCAGAAACTCGGGCTCGTCGGGCAGCGCATAGCTGTGCTCCGCGGCAATGGCCGAGAGCGGGGCGAGTTCGGCATGGCAGACCTCGACGCCCGCCGCGCCGGCCATCTGTAGCGACAGCATTTCGAGCTGCGGCATGTGCGGCCTGCCGGCGACCGGTAGCTTGGCGATGACCCGGGTGCTCGCACCGGCCCGCGTGCGGGCGACGTATCGCCCGCCCTGGCGGCGCAGACCCAGCTTGGGTTGCACGCCCGAGACCGAAATGCCCTGCGGCATCGGCAGCTCGACCACCGACATCTCTAGCGCATCTTGATCCTGCGTGATGAGCCGCTGCAGCGTGCCGCGGTCTACCGATACCGGCCTGGCGCTCACCGCGCCGGGCAGGTCGCCGCCACAGGCCGCAAGCAGCTCGAAATAGTCGTTCTCGCGGCAGCCGCGAAGCTGCGCGATGTGGCTGCGCAGCACGCCTTCGGGCAGCAGGTTCTGGAAAAAGCTGGGCAGCAGGCCGCCCTGGGCGTTGAACAGCGGGTTCTTGACGTCGCTCCACAGCGCCGACTGGGTGGCCGGATCGCTCGCCACCATCGAGAGCGACAGCACTTCGGGCGGCGGGCCGGCGACCAGCTCGGGCTCCGCAACGAAACGGCACAGGTCGGCGTACTGGAACAGCTTGCCGAAGCGGCGTGCGCCGAGAGAGATCTCCAGGATCTTGACGTTCATGGCGATGAGCGGCGCTTGACGTAGGGCGGGGCAGGCGCCTGCGCCACCGCGTGGCCGACGCGCGTGGTCACGGGGCGGTAGCCGGCATCGGTTGCCGTCGTTTCACCGAAGCCCTTGGGTGCAAGCTGAAGCTCGAGCCCCAGCGCATCGACCAGCGCCAGCAGGGACGACAACTGCGGATTGCCACGCAGGCTCAGGGCGTTGCGCACAGAGCGCTCGGTGAGCCCCGAGCGCAGCGCGATCTCGGCATTCGAGATGCCGGCGGCCTCGCGGCGGGCAGTCAGGGCGGTGATGAGTTCCTGCTTGTTCACGGAAACATATTACCGTAAATGCAGTTTTGGGAAATATCTTTCCTATGCTGCATTCTCCGCGACCTCACTTGGGCAGCAGCGTGAAGAAGGGCATGACCACACCCATCACCCAGTTCTGGCCGAAGTCGAGCGCCGCGCGGCGGTATTTTTCGTCGGCCTGGGCGGCCAGCAGGTCGAGCCGCGCCACCACCTTCGACAGTTCGCGGTCGGCCACGAGGTTGCGGCCGCGGTCGCTGATTTCAGTGGCCAGCAGCAGCGGCTGGCCGTCGGGGCCGGTCTTGGAAGAAATGAGCCAGAGCGAAATTTCGAAGTTGCGCGCGGCCCGGAAGCTGTTCTCGGCGTTGACGCCGTCGATCATGGTCTGGTCCCAGGTGTCGCCGTTGGCCTGCTTGAGCATGGTGGCCCAGCCGTAAACCAGCGCCGCCACCCGGTCGCCCTGGTAGCCCTGCGGCCCAGTGTCGAAGGCCATGCGGATCGCGTCGATGCCGGTGGCGCCCTTCAGTTCGGGCAGGGGCGGGCCCTTGAGCACGGCGTCCCAGGCGCGCTGGGTGGCTTCGTCCATGCTGGTGGCCGACTTGCGCCATTCGCGCGGGTTGCGCTTGTACAGCGTGCTCTGAACCCGGCGCACCGACTGCAGGTTGTCGCGCAGCGACAGGTTGGCGATGCGGTTGGCGCCGGACTGCAGCCATTCCTGGTTGTTGTAGGGTTCGGCGCGCTGGGTGTCGCGTATCGACGAGCAGCCTGTAAGACCGAGCAGGGCGGCCGTGCCCGCCAGCAGCCAGGTTCGTCTTACGGCGAGGGGTGAAACCGGGGAATCGCTCATGCCCTGACGTTATCATCCACGGCTGGGGCGGCGGCCTGCATCAAGCTGCGGGCCCGTGCAATTTTCCTTACAAATCAATACCTTGGAGCTACAGCCAAGGCAGGCCGACAAGTCGTGCGTCTTAATTCCATCAAGCTTTCGGGCTTCAAGTCGTTCGCCGAACCCACCAACTTCCTGCTGCCGGGCCAACTGGTCGGCGTCGTCGGGCCCAACGGTTGCGGCAAGTCGAACATCATGGACGCGGTGCGCTGGGTGCTCGGCGAGTCGCGCGCGTCGGAGTTGCGCGGCGAGTCGATGCAGGACGTGATCTTCAACGGCACGACCACGCGCAAGCAGGCCAGCCGTTCGAGCGTGGAACTGGTGTTCGACAACGCCGACCACCGCGCCGGCGGCCAGTGGAACCAGTTCGGCGAAATCGCCGTGCGCCGCGTGCTCACCCGCGACGGCACAAGCAGCTACTACATCAACAACCAGCCGGTGCGCCGCCGCGACGTGCAGGACGTGTTTCTGGGCACCGGCCTCGGCCCTCGCGCCTACGCCATCATCGGCCAGGGCACGATCAGCCGGATCATCGAATCCAAGCCCGAGGAACTGCGCCTGTTCCTCGAAGAAGCCGCGGGTGTCTCCAAGTACAAGGAGCGCCGCCGCGAAACCGAAAACCGACTGGGCGACACGCGCGAGAACCTCACGCGGGTCGAAGACATTCTTCGCGAGCTCAACGCGAACCTCGAAAAGCTCGAAAAGCAGGCCGAGGTGGCCGCGCGCTACAACACGCTGCAGGGCGACGCTACCAAGAAGCAGCACCAGCTGTGGTTCTTGAAGCGCAGCGAAAGCAACGCCGACCAGTCGAAGATCAAGACTGATTCCGAAAAGGCCATCAACGACCTCGAATCGCGCACGGCAGACCTGCGCCACATCGAAGCCGAACTCGAAACCGTGCGCCAGGCCCACTACGGGGCCGGCGACCAGGTCAATCAGGCGCAGGGCAAGCTCTACGAGGCCAGCGCCGAAGTCGGCCGGCTCGAAGGCGAGATCCGCTTCGTGGTCGAAGGCCGCCAGCGTGTCGAGCAGCGCCTTGTGCAACTGCGCGAGCAAATGGGCCAATGGGGCCGCCGCCGCGAAGAGGCTGAGACCGAAATTGAAACCCTGGCCGGCGCGGGCGTGGACGCCGAAGAGCAGGCCATCATGCTGGCTGCCCAGCTCGAAGAGCACGACGCGCGCATGCCCGACCTCGAAGAGGCCGTGCAGCGCGCGCAGGACGAAGCCAACACCCAGCGCACGACCGTATCGCAGGTGCAGCAGCAGATCCAGGTGCTGGCCGCCGACCAGCGCAACATCGAAGAACAAAGCCGTCAACTCACGCAGCGCAGCGAACGCCTGCGCGCCGACCAGAACGCGCTGGCTGCGCCCGACGAAGCCCGCCTGCTGGATATGCAAGAGCAGCACGCCATGGCGCAGGAAGCCGCCAGCGAAGCCGAAGCGCGCCTGCACGAACTGCAGGAAGCTGTGCCGCAGCTCGACGACGACCGCCGCGCCAAGCAGCAGGCCGTCAACACCGAAGGCGCCCGCCACGCCGAGTACTCGGCCCGCCTCGAAGCGCTGCGAGCGCTGCAGGAAAAGGTCAAGACCGACGGCAAGCTGGCCCCCTGGCTCGCCAAGCACGGCCTCGACGGCCTGCAAGGCCTGTGGAGCCGCATCCACATCGAACAGGGCTGGGAAAGCGCGCTCGAAGCCGCGTTGCGCGAGCGCCTGGGCGCGCTCGAAGTCAGCCGCCTGGAGATGGTGCGCGCCTTCGGCAACGACGCACCGCCCGCCAAGCTCGCCTTCTACAGCCCACCGGCCGCCGGAGCACCCGAAGGCACCGCGACGCTGCCGCGCCTGTCGAGCCTGCTGCGCCTGAACGATGCGGGGCAACAGGCCTTGCTGAACGACTGGCTGCACGGCTGCTACACCGCTGCGAGCTTCGAGGAGGCGCTGGCCCAGCGTGCCACGCTGCAGCCCGGCGAAGTCATCTATGTGCGCAGCGGCCATGCCGTGTCTTCGCACAGCGTCAATTTCTACGCACCCGACTCCGAGCAGGCTGGCCTGCTGGCCCGCCAGCAGGAAATGGAAAACCTGGAGCGCCAGCTGCGCGCCCAGACGCTCATCAACGAAGAGGCGCGCACCGCGCTGGTCCGCGCCGAAGCCGCCTACGCCGACGCCGCGCAGCGCCTCGTGACCGCGCGGCGCGAAGCCGCCGAAACCCAGTCGCGCGCGCACGAACTGCAGGTCGAGACCTTGCGCATGACGCAGCTCGCCGAGCAGACTCGCGCGCGCAGCCAGCAGCTGGCCGCCGACCTTGGCGAAGTCGACGCGCAGCTCGAAGAACTGCAGGAAAAACGCATCGCTGCCGAAGGCCGCTTCGAAGAACTCGACATGCAGCTGGCCGACAGCCAGGAGCGCCACGCCGAGCTCGACGAACGCGTGATCGAGGCCAGCCGCGCACTGGCCGCGAGCCGCGAGCAGCATCGCAGCCTTGAACGTCAGGCGCAGGAAGCGACCTTCTCGCAGCGCACGCTCGAAGCCCGCCGCGCGGAGCTCAACCGCTCCATCGAAACCGCGGCGCAGCAGACCGTGGCGCTGACCGACGAAGACGAGCGCGCCCGCGCCGAGTTGGGCCGCCTGTCCGACGCGGCCGCACAAGCCGGCCTGCAGGACGCGCTGGCCCTCAAGCTCGAACGCGAAGCTGCCCTCGGCTCGGCACGCAGCCAGTACGACGACCTCACGCTCAAGCTGCGCGCCAGCGACGAGCGCCGCCTGCAGCTCGAACGCGAACTCGACCCGCTGCGCCAGCGCATCACCGAGTTCCAGCTGAAGGAGCAGGCCGCGCGCCTGGGTGTCGAGCAATACCAGCAGCTGCTGGACGACGCCGGCGCCGATCTCGAAGCCATCGAACAGTCGATCGAAACCGACAAGGTCAAGCTCACCGGCCTGCAAAGCGAAATCGACCGCCTCAACCGCGAAGTGGTCGCGCTCGGCGCGGTGAACCTGGCCGCGCTCGACGAACTCGCCATTGCCAGCGAGCGCAAGACCTTCCTCGACGCCCAGTCGGCCGACCTGAACGAAGCCATCGGCACGCTCGAGGACGCCATCCGCAAGATCGACGCCGAAACGCGCGACCTGCTCGGCGGCACCTTCAAGATCGTCAACGAGCACTTCAGCCGCATGTTCCCCGAGCTGTTCGGCGGCGGCAATGCCAAGCTGATGATGACCGGCGACGAAATTCTCGACTCCGGCGTGCAGGTGATGGCCCAGCCCCCGGGCAAGAAGAACCAGACCATCCACCTGCTCTCGGGCGGCGAGAAGGCGCTCACGGCCATTGCGCTCGTGTTCGCCATCTTCCAGCTGAACCCGGCGCCTTTCTGTCTGCTCGACGAAGTGGACGCGCCGCTGGACGACGCGAACACCGAGCGCTATGCCAAACTCGTCACCGCCATGAGCCGTGAAACCCAGTTCCTCTTCATCAGCCACAACAAGATCGCCATGGAAATGGCCGAGCAACTGATCGGCGTGACGATGCAGGAGCAGGGCGTGTCGCGCATCGTCGCGGTCGACATGGAGTCGGCGGTCTCGATGGTCGAAGCCGCGTAAGCCGAGCGGCACCCATGAGCAATCTCACTCTCGCGCTGGCAATCTTCGGCGGCCTCGTTCTCGCGGCTGTCGTGGGCTACGAGGCCATGATGTCGCGCCGCAATGCACCGCGCCAGCCCGATGCGGTCGACCTCGCGCTGGCCGATGCAGAGCGCGCTTTGGCGGCGAGTGGCGATGGCATGGAGCCGATGCTGCACGTCGACCCGCACCAGGTGCAGGGCGCTGACCGCCACGAGCCCTTGTTCGACCCCGACCTGCCGGCGCCAAGTGGCGTGCCCGTGCCGACCGGCGAGCGCCGCGGCGGGCTCGATCCGCTGATCGACGTGATCGCGCCGATCTCGCTCGATGGGCTCGCGTCTGGCGACGCCGCCATTGCAGCCATGCCGTCGACGCGGCGCGCGGGCAGCAAGCCGGTGGCCATAGAGGGCCTGAACGAACACAACGGCCAATGGGAGCCGCCTGTGCCCGGTCAGCGCTACAGCGCCTTCCAGGTCGGCGTGCAGCTGGCCAACCGCACGGGCGCGCTCAACGAAATCGAGTACTCCGAATTCGTGGTCAAGGCGCAGGCCTTTGCCGATGCGGTCAACGGCGCACCCGAGTTCCCCGAAATGCTCGACGAAGTGGCGCGCGCCCGCGAGCTCGACCAGTTCGCCAGCGCGCACGACGCGCAGCTGGGCTTCGTTTTGCGCGCATTGCATGCGGCCTGGAGCCCGGGCTATGTGCAGCAGAACGCGGCGCGACTCGGTTTCGTGGCCGGCATCATCCCGGGGCGCATGGTGCTGCCGACCAGCGAGGTCGGCCTGCCGCCGGTCCTCGGGCTGGCCTTCGACACGCAGGCCGCGCTGGCCGACGACCCGGCCCAATCGGCCATCCGCGAACTCAGCCTGAGCCTCGACGTGCCGCAGGTCGACCGCGGCGAAGAGCCGTTCCGCCGCATGCGCGAAGCCGCCGCAACGCTGGCGCGCGAGATGGACGGCGTGGTCACCGACAGCGACGGGCAACTGCTGCGCGACGAGACGATGGACGTGATCGGCGCCGACCTCGAGCAGCTCTACGACACGCTCGATGCGCGCGACCTTGCTGCGGGTTCTCCGCTGGCGCGACGCCTCTTCAGCTAACAACTCCGACCTTCGGGAGACACCCCATGACGACGCGCGACGAAGCGGCACGCGAAGCCGCCGCACTGAGCGAACAGCTCCACCGACACGCCCACCTCTACTACGTGCTCGACACGCCCGAACTGCCGGACGCCGAGTACGACAAGCTCTTCCAGCGCCTGCAGGCCATCGAGACCGAGTTTCCCGATCTGCGCACACCCGATTCGCCGACGCAGCGCGTGGGCGGCAAGGTGCTCGACGGTTTCGTCAAGGTGCGCCACAAGGTGCCGATGCTGTCGATTCGCACCGAGACCGACATCACGCCCGGCGGCGCGAGCGCTTTCGATGCACGCGTGCGCAAGGAGCTGGGCTTGGCCGAGGACGGGCCGCAGGTCAGCTATGTCTGCGAGCTGAAGTTCGACGGCCTGGCCATGAACCTGCGCTATGAGAACGGCGTGCTCGTGCAGGCTGCCACGCGCGGCGACGGCGAGGTGGGTGAAGACGTCACGCAGAACATCCGCACCGTGCGCGAGATTCCCTTGCGGCTCAACGGCACGGCGCCGCCCGTGGTCGAGGTGCGCGGCGAGGTCTACATGAAGCGCGCCGATTTCGATGCGCTCAACGAGCGTCAGCGCCAGAAGATCGCGGACGGGCAGAAGAACGAGAAGGTGTTCGTCAATCCGCGCAACGCGGCCGCCGGTGCGGTCCGTCAGCTCGATCCGGCGATTGCCGCGGCGCGGCCCCTGAGCTTCTTTGCCTACGGGCTGGGCGAGGTCACGCCGGCGGCCGAAGGCGGGCCCGACTGTCCGACGCAGTTCGACTGGCTGCAGCAATTCCATGTGTGGGGCTTCCCCGTGGCGACGCAGACGGCGCGGGCGACCGGTGCTATCGAACTCATAGCGTTTCACGAAAACATCGGCCGTCAGCGCGATGCCTTGCCTTACGACATCGACGGTGTGGTCTACAAGGTCGACAGCATCGAGCTGCAGCGGCAACTGGGCTTTGTCTCGCGCGAGCCGCGTTGGGCCGTGGCCCACAAGTACCCGGCCCAGGAGCAGCTGACCGAGGTGGTCGGCATCGAGATCCAGGTCGGACGCACAGGCAAGCTCACGCCGGTGGCCAAGCTCGCGCCAGTGTTCGTCGGCGGGGTGACCGTGACCAACGCCACGCTGCACAACGAGGACGAAGCACGCCGCAAGGACGTGCGTGTGGGCGACACGGTGATCGTGCGCCGCGCCGGTGACGTGATTCCCGAAGTGGTCGGCGTGACGCCGGACAGCCTGGCCAAACCCGACGATCAGCGGGGCCCAATATTCACCATGCCGCACAAATGCCCCGTGTGCGACTCCGAAGCCGTGCGCGAGGAGGGCGAGGTCGACTATCGCTGCACTGGCGGCCTGTTCTGCGCTGCGCAGCGCAAAGAAGCCATCCTGCACTTCGCGGCGCGCCGCGCGGTCGATGTCGACGGCCTTGGCGACAAGCTGGTCGAGCAACTGGTCGACGCCAATCTGATCCGCACCTTGCCCGATCTCTACAAGCTGGGCTTCACCACGCTAGCCGGGTTGGAGCGCATGGCCGAGAAGTCGGCGAAGAACCTCGTCGATGCGCTCGAAGCCTCGAAGAAGACCACGCTGCCGCGCTTCCTGTTCGGCCTGGGCATTCGCCACGTGGGCGAGACCACTGCGAAGGACCTAGCCAAGCACTTCGGCAAGCTGGACGCGATCATGGACGCGACCGAAGAGCAACTGCTCGAAGTGAATGACGTCGGCCCGGTGGTGGCGCAAAGCCTGCGCACCTTCTTCGACCAGCCGCACAACCGCGAGGTGGTCGAGCAACTGCGTGCCTGTGGCTTGACCTGGGAAGAGGGCGAGCCCGCCGCCCGGGTCCCGAAGCCTTTGGCGGGCCTGACCTTCGTCATCACCGGCACCCTTCCTACGCTGAGCCGCGACGAAGCGAAGGATAAATTGGAGGCGGCCGGTGCCAAGGTTTCCGGCTCCGTCAGCAAGAAAACCCATTACCTCGTGGCCGGGGAAGAGGCCGGGAGCAAGCTCGACAAGGCACGTGAGAACGGCGTCGAGATCATCGACGAGGCGCGTATGCTGGAGATACTCGCCAACGGTGTCCCGGCAGAAGACGCGGGCGAGTGAGCCGGGAAGGTGACGGCAGACCCTCTTTACCGGCCGTTACGCGACTTCATCGCAGCGCAGTCAACAGGGTCTGGAACCTGGCGTTGAAAGCTAACTGAAGGCCACAAGGAGAGTCCCTCATGCAAAAAATTCGAATTCTCGGTGCCTGTGTCGCACTCGGCGGCGTTGCGCTGCTGAGCGGCTGCGTGGGCGTGCCCGGCGATCCCTACTATGGCGGAGGAGGCTATTCGTCGGGGCCTTACTACAGCGAGCCTTCGCCTGTGGTGGTGGCGCCCGCGCCGGTTTACATCGAAGGTGGCGGCTACTACGAGGGTCGCCGTCCGTACTACTATGACCGCGGGCGTCCCTACTATGGTCGTCCAGGCTATCCCGTGCGGCCCGCCTATCCGGGCGTGCGTCCAACGGCCCCGCCGGCCTGGGGCGGCGGAGGTCGTCCTTCCGCCGTGGTCCCGGCGCGGCCCGGTGGTGTGCCGGGCATCACGCCCACGCAGCCGCAGCAGATGCCGCGGGGGCCTGCGCGGTTGTGGACCTCTCCGGACTCCAAGACGCAAACCCCTCCCTGACCCCATCAGGGGCAAGCGCGCGAGGCTGTCGCGATAATCCCGCCATGGCCATCCGCGAAATCCTCAAGATGGGCGACCCCCGGCTGCTGCGCATCGCGCAGCCGGTCGCCGCCTTCGACACCGACGAGTTGCACCTGCTGGTGCGCGACATGTTCGAGACCATGCATGCGGTCAACGGCGCCGGCCTTGCCGCACCGCAGATCGGCGTAGACCAGCAACTCGTGATCTTCGGCACCGATGTCGTGAACCCCCGTTATCCCGATGCTCCGCCGGTGCCCCGCACCGTGCTGCTCAATCCCGTCATCACGCCGCTGGACGACGAGGAGGAAGAGGGCTGGGAAGGGTGCCTGTCAGTGCCGGGCCTGCGCGGCGTGGTGCCGCGCTTCGCCAACATCCGCTATACCGGGTTCGACCCGTACGGCGACCCGATCGACCGGGTCGCCACTGGCTTTCATGCGCGCGTGGTGCAGCATGAAGTCGATCACCTGCTGGGCAAGCTGTACCCGATGCGGGTGCGCGATTTCTCGCGCTTCGGTTACACCGAGGTCCTGTTCCCAGGCCTCGACGCAGCCGACGACGATTGATCGAACCCGATCAGTTGTATTTGCTGCTGAGCGCGAAGCGGCCACCGCCCATGAAGGCGAGAGCAAGCGCCGCGAACAGGAACATGCCTTGCAGTTCCAGCGCCCAGCCGCCTTGCTTGCCGAGCGAGGTCAGGTCCTTCATGTGGACCAGCGCGAACGCCACCAGCATGTTGATGACCACGATCCACGCGGCGGGACGCGTGTAGAGGCCGATGATCAGCAGCACGGGCGCCACCACCTCGCCGATATAGACCAGATAGGCCAGCGCGCCCGGCAGCCCGTGCTGGGCCAGCATGCCGGAGATGAAGCCGACGCCGCCTTGCAGCTTGGCGATGCCATGCAGCAGGATCAGGACGCCAAGAGAAACGCGCAGGATGAACTTGCCGGTGTCGTCGGATTTGACCATTTGTGTGGATTCCATTGGAGTGGTTGATTGGAGGGCCGTATGGTAGTGAACCTGTGGCGCTTCGAGCCAGCCTTTTGCGGCGCATATGCATCCAACCCGGAGTTCTTTGGCAGAGTCTGGTGTCGGCCCGTACACTGCCTTTTGCCTACTCTTGAGGAGAACACACCAATGAACAATCGATTCCGCCCGGCACTGCTCGCAGCCGCCTCTGTCATCGCCTTGGCCGCGGCCGCACCGGCCTTCGCCGGCAAGACGCTCGACGCGGTCAAGCAGCGCGGCACCGTCAAGTGCGGCGTGACCAATGGCGTGGCGGGCTTTTCCGCACCGGACACGCAGGGCAACTGGTCGGGCCTCGACGTCGACACCTGCCGCGCCATCGCAGCCGCCGTGCTCGGCGACGGCAAGAAGGTCGACTTCGTGCCGCTCAACTCGCAGCAGCGCTTCTCGGCCCTGCAGGCCGGCGAAATCGACATCCTGGCGCGCAACACCACCTGGACGCTCACGCGCGACGCCTCGCTGGGCTTCAACTTCACCACCATCACCTACTACGACGGCCAGGGCTTCCTGGTGCCGAAGAAGCTCAAGGTGACGAGCGCCAAGCAGCTCAAGAACGCGACCATCTGCACGCAGTCGGGCACCACCAACGAGAAGAACGTCTCCGACTACTTCCGTGCCCAGAACATCCTGGTGAAGACAGTCGTCTTCGAGAGCTTCGAAGCCTCGTTCAAGGCCTTCTTCTCAGGTCGCTGCCAGGCCTTCACGACCGACGCCTCTGCGCTGGCCGGCCTGCGCAACAAGGAAGCACCTAACCCCGACGACTACGTCATCCTGCCCGAGCTGATCTCCAAGGAGCCCCTGGCGCCCCTGGTGCGCCGCGGCGACGACGAGTGGTTCGCCATTGCCAAGTGGGTGCCCAATGCGCTCATCGAGGCCGAGGAATTCGGCGTGACGCAGGCCAATGCCGATGAGCTCAAGGCCAGCAGCAAGGACCCGGCGCAGCAGCGCCTGGTCGGCACCGGTGAAGACCTCGGCAAGCTGCTGGGCCTCGACAAGGACTGGTCGTTCCGCGCGATCAAGGCTGTGGGCAACTACGGCGAGATGTTCGAGCGCAACGTTGGACCTAAATCGGTGCTGAAGCTGCCGCGCGGCTCCAACAATCTCTGGAACAAGGGCGGTCTGATCTACGCACCCCCGGTTCGATGAACGGCGGGGCCTCGCGCCGCGGGGTCTGGGTGGCGTGGGCCGTCCAGGCGCTGCTGGTGCTGGCCGTGGTGGCCGGCGCAGTCTGGGTGGTGCACCATGCGCTCGAGGTGCTTCGCGCGCGCGGCGTTCGTTCGGGCTTTGACTTTCTTACCGAGCCCGCGGGCTTTTCCATCAGCGAAGGCTGGCTCGACTTCGATGCCAGCCAGCCGTTCTGGCGCGCCTTTCTCGCGGGGCTGATCAACACGGTGCGCGCAGCCGTGCCGGCGGCCATCTTCTCGGTCGTGCTCGGCACGCTCATCGGCATTGGTCGGCTCGCGCCGCATGTGCTGCTGCGCGGCATCTGCACCGCGTACGTCGAACTGCTGCGCAACGTGCCGCTGCTGGTGCAGCTGCTGATGCTGGCCTTTGCCATGGCCAACCTGCTGCCCGACCCGACCGAGCCGGTGCGGCTGCTGCCGGGCGTGTGGCTCAGCAAGGGTGGCCTCAGCGTGCCGTGGCCCATGGTGGGCGAGGGCGGTCTGCACTTCGAGTTTCCTGAGCGCGGTGATTTCGGTGTGAGCGGCGGCGCTGCGCTGAGCCCGGAGTACGTGACCATCGTCGCCGGCCTGAGCTTCTATTCGGCGGCCTTTGTGGCGGAAATCGTGCGTGCGGGCATCCTGTCGGTATCGCAGGGGCAGGTACTCGCGGGGCAGGCGCTGGGGCTGTCGCCGGTGCAGCAACTGCGTATCGTCGTGCTGCCGCAGGCGCTGCGGGTGATCGTGCCTTCGCTCACCAACCAGCTGCTGAGCCTCACCAAGAATTCGTCGCTGGCGGTGGCCGTGGGCTATCCGGAACTGGTGTCGGTGGCCAACACCACCATCGGCTCGAACGGCCGCGCCTTCGAGTGCATCGCGATCATCATGGCGGTCTACCTGCTGCTGTCGCTGCTGATCTCTTTTGGCATGAATCGCTATAACGCGCGCGTCGCGTTGCGAGGCTGGCGATGAGGAACGTCGCGCAAGGGCCCATCGCATGGCGCAGCGAACTCTGGGGCTCGCCGCTGCGCTCGCTTGCCACGGTGCTGCTGCTGGTGCTGCTGGCATGGGGCGGCTTCCATGCCGTCGAATGGGGCGTCGTGCACGCGGTATTCCGGGCCGACGCCGAGGCCTGCCGTGCTGTTCAACATGGCGCTTGCTGGGGCGTGGTAGCCGAGAAATGGCGGCCGATGCTGTTCGGACGTTTTCCGTATGAAGAGCAGTGGCGGCCTGCGATCGCGGTGGTCGTGCTGTCTGCCGTCACGATGCTCAGCGCCTGGCCGCGCAGCTGGCGCTGGTGGCTGGTGCCGCTGTGGGCCGTCGCATTGCTGCTGTTCGTGCTGTTGATGCGCGGCGGCGTGCTCGGCCTGGAACATGTGCCGACGAGCCGCTGGGGCGGCCTGCCGCTGACCATCGGGCTCGCGGTCGTGGGGCTGGCGCTGGCCTTTCCGCTGGCCTTGCTGCTGGCGCTGGGCCGCCGCTCGGGCTGGCCCGTGGTGCGCACGCTGAGCGCGAGCTACATCGAGCTGGTGCGCGGTGTGCCGCTGATCTCGGTGCTGTTCATGGCTTCGTTCCTGTTGCCGCTGCTGTGGCCGGCCGGATGGCAGCCCGACGTGCTGGTGCGGGTGCTCGCGGGCCTTGTGCTGTTCGTGGCCGCCTATCTGGCCGAGATCATCCGCGGCGGCCTGCAGGCCGTGCCGCGCGAGCAGACCGAGGTGGCCATGGCGCTGGGCTTCGGCCGCTGGCCGGTGCAGCGCGACATCGTGCTGCCGCAGGCGCTGCGCCTCGTCGTGCCCGCGCTCACCAACAGCGTGGTCGGCACGTTGAAAGACACCTCGCTCGTCACCGTGGTCGGCCTGTTCGAGCTGACCGGCGCGCTGGGGCTGGCGCTCGGCGGCGATCCGACGTGGCGGCCGTTCTACCTCGAGGGCTATCTCTTCATCGCGGCCGTGTACTGGGTGCTGTGCTTCGGGCTCTCGCGCTACAGCGTGTGGCTCGAAAAACGGCTGTCGGCCGCGCCCTGAGCCGGGCGGCGCCGGGCTCCTGTACACTCCTGGCCTTCATGTCGAGCCACAACTCCCACCCCGCATCCAACGCAGCCCTGATGGCTTGCATGATGCCGCCTGCCTCCGCGCAGGCGATGGTTGTTGCTCGAATGATTACCACCATTACCACCGCGGTCACCTGACACGCGCAGGTGGCCGTTCCGGCAGCCACCTGGTGTATCGCTCTCTCCCCGAACGAATGAACCCAGCTCTGGCAGCTGGGTTTTGTTTTTCGTCTGGAGATGTCCATGTACCGCGATCCCGTTGAATCCCTCGAGCCCCTGCACAGCCGCCCCGCGGCCATTCGTACCCTGCGCGTGGGGATGATTGGCATCGGCACCGTGGGCTCCGGCACCTTCCGCGTGCTGGCGCGCAACCGGGCCGACATCGCGGCGCGGGCCGGCCGTTCGATCGAGCTCGTGATCGTCGCCGCGCGCAACCTGGCGCGGGCTGCCGGCATCGTGGGAGAGGGCGTTCCGCTCACGGCCGACGCGATGCACGTAGCCACGCACCCCGATGTCGACGTGGTCGTGGAAGTGGCCGGCGGCACGGGCCCCGCGCGCGACTGGGTGCTGGCCGCCATTGCGCACGGCAAGCATGTGGTCACGGCCAACAAGGCCCTGCTGGCCGTGCATGGCACCGAGATCTTCGCGGCCGCGCGGGAGAAAGGCGTGGTCGTGGCCTATGAAGGGGCTGTTGCCGTGAGCATCCCCATCATCAAGGCGCTGCGCGAAGGCCTTGCGGCCAATCGCATCGAATGGGTGGCGGGCATCATCAACGGCACCACCAACTTCATCCTGAGCAAGATGCGCGACGAAGGCCTCGACTTCGCCGCCGCGCTTGCGCAGGCCCAGGCGCTGGGCTACGCGGAAGCCGACCCGACCTTCGACATCGAAGGCATCGACGCCGCCCACAAACTGACGCTGCTCGCCGCCAACGCCTTCGGCATGCCGCTGCGCTTTGTCGACGCGCAAGTGGAGGGCATCACCGCCCTGCAAGGGCTGGACGTGGCCTGCGCCGAGCAACTCGGCTACCGCATCAAGCTGTTGGGCGTGGCACGCCGGCAGGCGTCGGGCGTTGAGCTTCGCGTGCAACCCGCGCTCGTGCCCGCGGACCACCTGATGGCGCATGTGAAGGGATCGATGAACGCCGTGATGGTCAAGAGCGACGCGGCCGGCCTGACGATGTACTACGGCGCAGGCGCAGGCTCGGAGCAGACGGCTTCAGCCGTGATCGCTGACCTCGTGGACGTGGCGCGGCTCGACGGCGTCGACGCCGCGCAGCATGTACCACACCTGGGCGTTCATGCGCATGCGACGAATGCCTTGGCAGTACTGCCGCGCGCGGCCGTCGATACCTCGCACTACCTGCGCGTGCCGGTGCACGCGGTCTGCCAGATCCAGGCGGTCACGGCCTGTCTCGCTGCGCAGAAGGTGCCTGTGCGGCAGGTCGCGCTGGCGGCCGAGTGCGCCAGCGCGGGACCACAGGTGCTGGTGCTGACCGGGCCTGTGGTGCAGGGCACGCTCGATCTCGCCGTGCATGCGCTTCAGGCGCGCACCGAAGTGGCCGGCCTGGTGGCAACGCTGCGCGTGGAAGCGTTGGAAGGCTGATCAGGCCGCCCGGATCTGCAACCCCAGCGCGACCGCATCGCGCTGCGGCGCCCGGGTGGCCAGGCTCACCACCACGACCACGGCCGCGTTGATCGCCATTGCGATCAGCCCCGCCTCCCACTGCGGCACCGCCGTTGCCCAGAACTTTGCCGCGAACGGCGCCAGCAGCGCGACGAAGCCCGCGACCAGGCCGGCCAGCACGCCGATTGCGCTCGTGCGCTTCCAGAGGAACCCGAGGAACACGCCCGGCGCGAGCATGCCGATGGCCGAATAGGCATCGAGCAAGATCTTCACCAGCGAACCCTTCTGGCTGATCGACAGCCACACCGCAATCGCCGCGAACACCACCAGCGAGCCGCGCGAGAGGGCCAATGACCCGCGCTCGCCCAGCCCCGGGCGGAATGGCCGCACTACGTTGCGCGTGAAGATCGAGCCCGCCGTCAGCAGCAGCAGCGAACCCGGCGCCAGCGCCAGCAAAAAGCCCGTGCCAGCCAGCAGCCCGACCGTCCAGGCCGGGTAGCGGTCCGACACGAACTGCAGCAGCGCCGCGTTCAGGTTGCCGCCGGGCGGCTGCGTGTTCGCCAGAAGCGCCGCGAAGCCGAGCAGGATGATGAAAAAGTAGGCCAGCGAATACAGCGGCTGCCAGATCGCGTTGCGCCGGATCGCGGTGGCGCTGTGCGCCGTGTACGACATCTGGAACAGGTGCGGAAAGACCCAGTTGCCGAGCGCGATGTTGATGGCCGAGGTCATGAGCCAGATCGCCGTGGTCGGCGAGGTGGCGTCCAGCCCCGGAAACTTGCCGATGCCCGGGTGCTTGGCTTCCGCCATCGAGAACAGGTCCATCAGCGAGGCCGCGCCAACCTTGCTGGCCACCGTCACGCTCAGCAGCACTACGACGACGACCATCAGGATGTCTTTCACGCCGGCCGCGAAGGCGGCGGAGCGCACACCGGCCGCGAACACGAAGGCGATCATCAGCACGCCCGCGCCGATGGTCGCGGCTTCGCTCGAGATGCTGTTGCCCAGCGTGAGCTGCACGATCAGCCCGAGGCTGACGAGCTGGATCTGCACATACACGACCAGCGACGCGATGCCCACCACGCCCGTCAGCACGCCGAGCCAGGGCGCGTCGTAGCGCGCGGCGAAGAAGTCCGATTGCGTGAGCAGCCCGCGCAACCGGCCCGCACGCCAGATCTTCGGCATCAGCCAGTAGCCGACCGCATAGCTCATCGAGACGGAGCAGAACGCGAGGTACGCGGGCGCTCCCAGCGCCCAGGCGTAGCCCGAGATGCCGAGCACGGCGAAGGTCGTGTAGACCTCGCCCGCATTCATGAACCAGAACACGAGCGTGCCGAGGCTGCGGCCGCCGACGGCCCAGTCGGCAAAGCTCTTGCCGTGGCGCGTGCGGCGGCCGTAGGCCATGGCGCCTGCCACGGTGGCGAGCAGGATGGCGAGGACGATTGCGAGTTTCATGCCGCGCCGCCCTTGTCGTTCTTGCCAGCGTCTTCGGCCTTCAGACTCTTGTCGAGGAAGTCAGCCTCTTCGGCCTCGACGCCGGCCCGGGCGTCGAGGCCGAAGACGATTGCGATCACCACGCTCGTGAGCACGATGCCCGCCATCTGCCAGAACATGGGAAAGGGCATGCCGAAGGGCCTGGCCGCGATGTCGTTCACCGCCGGCGCGAGGCAGGCCTGCCAGACGAAGGGAAAGACCAGCAACCATCGATGCCCGAGGCGGGGCGGCTCGCTGCTGCGCGCGGGAGGGGTGTCGACCATCTCTCTGCTCCTGTAAAGTGATACTGCACAAAAACTGGCTGGAGTGTGCAATCGGATTGTCAAAAAGCGCAAGCTGGATTTCAGCTATTACTCGAAGAAATGCCAATGCACGAATGTGATTCGAATGCACCATTGACGTGCAGCCATACAGCACATACCATCGCCACCCAATGAAGCCACACTGCACAGACAACGGAGCGCCCGGATGATCGGCGAGCGATTGAAAGAGCTGCGGACCGTGCGCGGCTTGTCCTTGCGCGAGCTCGCAGCCCAGGCCGGTGTGTCGGCCACGCTGCTCAGCCAGATCGAGCGCTCGGTCACCGACCCGAGCCTCGAAACCATGCGCCGCCTGGCCGGCGTGTTCGGCGAATCGGTCTCGTCGCTGTTCTCCGAGCCCGCGCCTCCGTCGGTGTGGATCAGCCGTCCGGGCGAACGCTCGCTGCTCACGGCTCCCAAGGGGCAGGTCGGCTACGAGCGCCTCACTGCCGGCAACGGCCAGCTCGAAGTGCTGCGCGCTGTGCTGCAGCCGGGCCAGGTGTCGGCAGACGAGCCGCGCGGCCATGCATCGACGGAGTGCGTGTATGTGGTCGCAGGCGCGCTGGTGGCGCAGATCGCTGGCGTCGACTACCCGGTGCTGGCGGGCGAGAGCATCTCGTTCGACTCGCGCCTGCCGCATCGCTACCTGAACCAGTCGCAGGCCCCGACCGAAATCATCCTGTCGGTGACGCCGCCCAACCCCTGAACACGCGAGGCCCACGATGACCCCCGACACCAGTTTCACGCTCCACGACCTGCGCGTCGAGGTCGTCGCACCGGAAGGCGCCCGCATCTACTGCGGCGCCAAGGTGGGCGACTATTTCGAGCTGCGCGGCGAGATGCTGCATCTGCCCGAGGGGCAGGGCTTTTCGATCTATTCGCTGGGCGCCTTGCTGCCGCTGCTGGCCGCCAAGCAGCGGCCCACCGACGCGAACGACTGGATGAGCACCGACGCCGAGGTGGCCTGCCCCGATCCGAATTGCCCCTCGCGCTTTCGCATCACCCGCATGGGGCTGCGCACTTTTCGCCACGCCGACACCACGGCGGTTGTCCATCCATCGAACGAGTCTTCATGAATCCCTTGCAGCATTCGCACCATCGCATCGAGCTTGCGCCCGGCTATGAAATTTCCCGCCTGCTGAAGGGCGGATGGCAACTGGCGGGCGGCCACGGCGACGTGGATCACGCAGGTGCCATCGCCGACATGGCGGCTTACTACGACGCCGGCATCACCACATTCGATTGCGCCGACATCTACACCGGCGTGGAAGAAATGATCGGTGAGTTCCGCACCGACTACCTGCAGCGCCATGGCCGCGACAGCCTTTCGCAGCTGCGCGTGCACACCAAGTTCGTGCCCGACCTCGCCATCCTGTCGGCCATCGACAAGCGCCAGGTCGAGCAGATCATCGATCGCTCGCTCAAGCGCCTGCGCATGGAGCGGCTCGACCTCGTGCAGTTCCACTGGTGGGACTACGGCGTGCCGCGCTACCTCGAGGTTGCGCACTGGCTCCTGGAGCTGCAGCGCGCCGGCAAGATCGACCGCGTGGGCGGCACCAATTTCGACACGGCGCATGTGCGCGAACTGGCCGACGCCGGTGTGCCGATGTTCAGCATGCAGGTGCAGTACTCGCTGCTCGACCAGCGGCCCTTGCCGCTGATGACGCCGTACTGCGAGCAATCAGGCATGAAGCTGCTGTGCTACGGCAGCGTGGCCGGCGGCTTCCTCTCGGAGCGCTGGCTCGGCGTGAGCGATCCGGGTGAATCGTTCGAGAACCGCTCACTCGTCAAGTACAAGCTCATCATCGACGACTTCGGCGGCTGGGACCTGTTCCAGCAGTTGCTGGCGCAGCTGAAGCAGATCGCGCTGCGGTATGGCGTGTCGATTTCGACCGTGGCGATGCGCTGGGTGCTGCAGCAGCCGTCCGTCGCGGCCGTGATCGTCGGCGTGCGGCGCGGCGACCACCTGGCGGATCACCTGAAGGTGCTCGATCTGCAGCTCGACGCGGCCGACCTCGCGTCGCTCGATACGGTGCTCTCGCAGCGCAACGCGCCGAGCGGCGACGTCTACGCTGTCGAGCGCGACCTCGAAGGCCGCCATGGCCGGATCATGAAGTACGACCTGAACGACAAACCGCACTGAGTTCGGCATAGCCGGTGAGCGGGTCGTGCGTGCGCGCGAACTGCCAGTCGGGCAGCACGGCGATGAGAATTTCCGCCGTGGTGCGCACCGTGCACCCGGGCGCTGCATGGCCGCCGAAGACCCGTCCCTCGGCATCCGACAGGCTGATGTGCAGGTGCGAGCCGTCCGGCGAGAGGCTGCCCGCGAGCGTGAGGATTTCCAGGTCGCCTTCGATGCGCGCCGCGCTCTCTGCGCCCGCAAACCGGATGCTCGCCCCGCTCAGGCTGCCGATGCCCGAGACCACGAAGGCCGCCTCGCCGCCACCTTGCTTCAGCGCGGCATCGAGCGAGGCGCGCAGGTCGTCGCCCGGGTTCAGCCGCAGCACCAGCGTCTGCATGCGCTCAGGCACCCGAGAGCGCCCCGTCCACCACCTGCTGCGCCTCTTCGAGGATGCGCGCGAGGTGTTCCTTGCCCTTGAAGCTCTCGCCGTAAATCTTGTAGATGTTCTCCGTGCCCGAGGGCCGTGCGGCGAACCAGCCGTTGTCGGTCACGACCTTCACGCCGCCGATGGCCGCGCCGTTGCCCGGCGCATGGCTCAGCACATTGAAGATCTTGTCGCCCGCCAGCTCGGTCGAGCGAATCTGCTCCGGCGACAGGCTGGACAGCCGCTTCTTCTGCTCGACGGTGGCCGCCGCATCCACGCGATCGGACACCGGCTTGCCCAGCGCCTGTGTCAGCTCGGCATAACGCTCGCCCGGGTCGCGCCCGGTGCGTGCGGCGATCTCGGCAGAGAGCAGGGCGGGCACCAGGCCGTCCTTGTCGGTGGTCCACACCGAGCCGTCCTTGCGCAGGAAGGTCGCGCCCGCGCTTTCCTCGCCGCCGAAGGCCAGCGACGCATCGACCAGCCCATCGACGAACCACTTGAAGCCCACCGGCACCTCGTACAGCCTGCGCCCGAGCCGTGCGGTGACGCGGTCGATCATCTGGCTGCTCACCACCGTCTTGCCGACGGCCGCCTGCGCCGGCCATTGCGGGCGGTGCGTGTAGAGGTAGTCGATCATCACCGCGAGGTAGCTGTTGGGTTGCATCAGCCCTGTGCTGCCCGAGACGATGCCGTGGCGGTCGTGGTCGGTGTCGCAGGCGAAGGCGATGCCGAAGCGGTCCTTCAGTTCGATCAGCTTGTGCATGGCGTCGGGCGACGACGGGTCCATGCGGATGCGGCCGTCCCAGTCGAGCGACATGAAGCGGAAGGTCGGGTCGACCTCCTGGCTCAGCACGTTCAGGCGCGTGAGCTTGTAGCGCTCGGCAATCGCGGGCCAGTAGCGCACGCCCGCGCCGCCCAGCGGGTCGACGCCTAGATCGAGCTTCACGTCGCGGATCGCGTCCATGTCGAGCACCTGCGCCAGGTCTTCGACGTAGGTGTTCAGGTAGTCGTGCCGGTGCGTGGTCGATGCGCGCAGCGCCTGCGCGAGCGGCATGCGCTTCACGCCTTCGAGGTTGTTCGCCAGCATCTTGTTGGCCGCCGCCTCGACGGCCGAGGTGATGTCGGTGCCGGCCGGTCCGCCGTTCGGCGGGTTGTACTTGAAGCCACCGCTCTCGGGCGGGTTGTGCGAGGGCGTGATGACGATGCCGTCGGCCAGCCCGCTTGCGCGACCACGGTTGTAGACCAGGATGGCGTGCGACACGGCCGGCGTCGGCGTGTATTCGTCGTCCTTCGAGATCATCAGCTCGACGCCGTTGGCCGCGAGCACTTCCACCGCGCTGCTGAAGGCCGGCGTCGACAGCGCATGCGTGTCGATACCAAGGAAGAGCGGGCCGTCGATGCCTTTCTGCTTGCGGTAGTCGCAGATGGCCTGGCTGATCGCCAGCACGTGCCATTCGTTGAATGCATCGTCGAAGGAAGAGCCGCGGTGCCCCGAGGTGCCGAAGGCCACGCGCTGGCTCGGCACCGACGGATCGGGCCGCCCTGTGTAGTAGGCCGAGATCAGGCGCGGCACGTTGACCAGCAGTTCGAGAGGGGCGGGCTTTCCCGCGAGAGGGTTGGTTGCTTGGCTCATGTCGATGGAAAGTCAAAGTTGATCAGGTCGCCGATGCGTTCGATGGTGATGTCGGCGGGGGCGTAGGCGGCAATGGCCAGCTTGTCGAGTGCATAGTGCCCTTGCCGCACGAAGACCGTCGTCAGACGAGGCCCCCAGATGGCCTTCATGGCCGAAAGAATGCGCAGCTTGTCGTCGACCATCACGTAGTGCCGCGCGGGGTGGCACTGCTCGATGGTGTCGAGCATCTGTTCCTTATGCACGTAGATGAGCACGCGTCCTTCGGTGGCGTCCCACAGGCCCGAGCGCTGCACCTTGCGCGGCTGGAACACCACGTCGCCGTCAGACAGGATCACCGTGGGTCCGTGGCGGCGCAGGTGCTTCAGGGCTTCCAGCGCGCCGGGGTAGAGCCGGTCGGCAAAGGGGTAGTCGATGAGAAAGCTCGACATCAGCAGCAGCCGCGAATCGCTCATGCCCCGGCGGCTTTCCTCGGCGCGGTAGCGCTGCAGGGCGCCAAGATAGTCGACGTAGCCGAGCTCGCTGCGCAATTGCTCGAAAGCCACCCAGTAGCGGCTGGCGCTCTCGGCGCCGAAGGCCTGTTCGAGATGGGCGCGAAGGTCGGCAATGACCCGGTCGTTGTCGAGCAGGGTGTTGTCGACGTCGATCAGGAAAACGGTGGCAGGAGGAGGTGTCATGGGTGTGCGGCCAAAGTGCCTGAACTGGGGCCCGAACTGCGCGTGTCGCGGCCAGCATACGCCCTGAATGCGACGCCAGACAGCCGTCGCGTGAATTGGTTGCCGCTTTGCGGACCATCGACTTAATCGGTGCCACGGGACTGCCCCCGGAGTCGAATAAGCTTCCGTCCAGTTTGAAGAAGGAGCAAGACAGATGCGCATCACAAACGGTCGACTCCGGGCCGGCTTGCCGGCTGTGGCCCTGGGCCTCTTGCTGGCTGGCTGCCAGACACCCCCGGCCGACCGGCCCCTGACATCGGAAGTGCCCGAACCCCCGAGCTTCGTCACGCCGCCGGAAACCTGCCAGGCCACGGCCGTGCGTTTCGGCTTGGGGTTGCGCATCAGCCAGCAGCTGCTGGAAGAAATGCGCCAGCGCGCCGGTGCACGCGTGGCACGCACCGTGCTGGCCACCGAAGTTGCCGACCCAGCGCAAGACATGATGCGGCTCAACGTGCAGGTCGAGCCAACCGGGCGCGTGGTGGGTGCGTATTGCGGCTAGCCAATGTATGCATGAGTGTTGTTCGTACACCGCGCCTGTAACAAAATCTCACTGCAAAACGTGGAACGGCCCGAATTGGGAGAACAATAGCCCGCGACTTTCGGAGCCCCAGTCTTTTGTCGAACCAGCAATCCACAGTCTCCTTACCGTCGTACTACGACGGGTCGGCACGCCTTCCGCCGGACGAGGTGCTGCGCCCGTTGATGGCCGACTGGGCCCGCGCCGGCAAGCGCCTGGCTGCCGTCTGCTACATCGACGTCGACCGCTTTGCCGAGCTGAACGACCACCTTGGCATGGTCGCGGGCAATGCGGCCCTTGAAGAGGTGGCCCGCCGCATCAAGGCCCAGTTGCCACGCGAGAGCGTGATGGCCCGCGTGGGGGGCGACGAGTTCGCAGCCCTGTTCGCCGGCATCGGAACCTCGCAGTGCACCCAGGTGCTCGAGCGCATTCAGGCCTCGCTCGGCGAGCCCTGGAGCTGGCGCGAGCAGACAGCCAGCATCGACGCGAGCATCGGCGCCATGATGCTCGACAGCAACGGCCCACCACCCGAGATCGCGCTGCGCCAGGCACAGCATGCGGCCTTCTTCGCCAAGCGCGCGGCCGACGGCAAGGTTCATTACTTCGACGCACCCCAGGCGCGCGCCGACGAGCAGGTGGTGCGCGAGCGTCAGCGCATCCAGGAAGGCCTGCTGCAGGGCGAGTTTTTCCTGGTCTACCAGCCCAAGGTCGACATGCAGCGCGGCGTTGTGGTCGGCGTCGAGGCGCTGATTCGCTGGCAGCACCCCGAGCGCGGCCTGCTGCCACCGGCCCAGTTCGTGCCGCTGATCGAAGACGACCAGTTGGTCGAGCAGGTGGGCGACTGGGCCATTGCCACGGCCTTGTGGCAGGCGCACCAATGGCGCCTGGCGGGCCTGCAGATTTCGGTGAGCGTGAACGTGGCGCCGCGCCACATGATGCGCTGGGACTTCGTCGAACGGCTAGCGCGGCACTTGGCGCAGTTTCCGAAGATGGGCGAGGGCATGCTCGAGCTCGAAATCCTCGAGACCACGGCAATCAGCCAGTTCGCGAACGTCGCGCTGTTCGTCGAGGCCTGCAAGATGCTGGGCGTGGGCGTCACCATCGACGACTTCGGCACTGGCTACTCGTCGCTCACCTACCTGCGTCAGTTGCCGGTGTCGACCGTGAAGATCGACCAGTCCTTCGTGCGCGGCATGCTCGACAACGACCAGGACCGCGCCATCGTGCAGGGCATCGTCGCGCTGCTCCACGCGCTCGGGCTCACGGCCGTGGCCGAGGGGGTGGAAACGGTGAAGCAGGGCGAAGCGCTGCTTGCGCTGGGCTGCACGCTGGGCCAGGGCTACGGCATCGCGATGCCGATGGCGGCCAAAGACGTCGTGCAATGGGTGGCGAAGTACGAGCAGGCTCCCCTGTGGGGCGCCGATACGGCGGCACTGCCCGCCGCCTCGTCCGTTTAGTCGCGTTCAGTCAGACAGGGCTTCCCCGGCGTCGCGGACCATGCCGCGGCGGCTGTGCTTGACGGCGTACATGGCGGCATCCGCCTGCCGCAGGGCTTCCTCGGCGGAGGTGGTGCGCGGGTCGACCGCCACCACGCCGACGCTGGCCCCTGCGTAGTCGATCGTCATGCGCTTCAGCCGCAGCTCGCCGATGGTGTTTTCTGCAAGGCGGTCGGCCAGTGCCCGCGCCCCGGTGCGCGGCGATTCGCCCAGCGCAGGCCCCAGGCCGATCACCACGAACTCGTCGGAGCCGAAGCGCGCCAGCATGTCGCTTGCGCGCACCGAGTTCGAGAGCTGCTTTGCCATGGCCGCGAGGAACTCGTCGCCGATGGCGTGGCCGTGCGCGTCGTTGATTTTCTTGAAGTCGTCCAGGTCGACGAAACCGACCAGCACGCTCTGGCCGCTGCGCGCGCCTTGCGCCAGCATGCGCTGAAGCGCGTCGACGAGCACGCGGCGGTTGGGCAGCCCGGTGAGGGCATCGATCGCGGCATGCGTGGCGAGTTCGGCATTGGCCGTTCTGAGCTGTTCCACCAGCAGCTCGCGCTCCACCTGCTGCCCGATCAGCCGCGCGAACAGTCGCAGCACCGGCTCCGCCTGGGGCGGCAAGGGCATTTGCTGCGCGCTGGCGGCGCACAGGGCGCCGAAGAGCTCGCCGCTGTCGGTTTTCACCGGGGCACTCACGCAGGTCTGGATGCCGAGCTCGTGGGCGGCATCGGCGTCGCCCCAGCAGCCGCCGGCGTCGTCGGTGTAGATGCGGTCTTCTTCGAGGGCGTGCCGGCAGAGCGTGTTGGCCCAGGGCACGAATGCTCCCTCGGGAATGGTCAGCAGCTCGCCGGTGTTGTGGGCGAAGAGGATGTGCTGGCGGCTCTCGTCCGGGTCGACGCTCACGAGGTAGGCCGACTCCAGCCCTGTGGCCGCCTCGAGCATTTCGAGCATCGGGCGGGCGAGGTCTTCCAGCGTCTTGGCGGAGGAGACGCAGTCGGATAGCTGTTCGATCAGGGATTCCATGGCCGACATTCTGAGGGGATAGGTTGTTTTCAGGAGGCCAGGGCTTCCATGAGTTCGGTCTCGATGGCCAGTTGCGTCTTCTGGCCTTGCAGTTCGGGGCCGCTGATCAGGAAGGTGTCTTCCACCCGCTCGCCCAGCGTCGTGACCTTGGCGAGCTGCAGGTTCAGGTGATGGCGCGCCAGCACCCGGGCCACCGAATACAGCAGGCCGGCGCGGTCGCTGGCCGAGATGTTGAGCAGCCAGCGCTGCGCCTTGTCGTCGGGCAGCAGGCTGATGCGCGGCTTGATCGGAAAGCTGCGCACCCGGCGCGACACCCGGCCCATGCTGGGCGGGGGCAGGGCGCCGGCTTCGGTGAGTGTTTGCGCCAGGCCCGACTCGACCATGCTGATCAGGTCGCGGTAGTGGTCCGGCAGGAAGGTGGTCACCACCTGGAAGGTGTCGAGCGCGTAGCCGTTGCTCGTGGTGTGCACCTTGGCATCCAGGATGCTGAAGGACGACTGGTCGAAGTAGCCGCAGATGCGCGCGAACAGGTCGGGCTGGTCTGGCGTGTAGACCACCACCTGCAGGCCTTCGCCCACCGGCGACAGGTGCGCGCGCACGATGGGCGGCGCCTTCGGGTCGATCGGCACGTTGGGCGGCGGCACGAAGCGCGAGAGCTGCTTGGCGTGCCAGGCGATCTCGGTGGCGTCGTGGCGCATGAAGTAGCCCACGTCGAGCGTGTCCCACAGGGCCTTGTGTGCCTCGAAGCGCTGGGCATGCAGGGCCAGTTGCACCAGCGCTTCGCGCTTGCGCGATTCGACCTCGGCGTCCGGGTCGGGCATGCGGCCGCCCAGCGCGCGCAGGGTGTAGCGGTACAGGTCTTCGAGCAGCTTGCCCTTCCAGGCATTCCACACGCGCGGCGAGGTGCCGCGGATGTCTGCGATGGTCAGCAGGTAGAGCGCGGTCAGGTAGCGCTCGTTGCCCACGCGCTTGGCGAATGCGCCGATCACCTCGGGATCGCTCAGGTCTTGCTTCTGCGCGACCTGGCTCATCACCAGGTGCTCGGCCACCAGGAATTCGATGAGCTTGGCGTCTTCGCGGGCAACGCCGTGCTGCTTGCAGAAGCGTTGCACGTCGCGCGCGCCCAGTGTGGAGTGGTCGCCGCCGCGGCCCTTGGCAATGTCGTGGAAGAGGGCGGCCACGTACAGGATCCAGGGCTTGTCCCAGCCGGCCGCGAGCTGCGAGCAGAACGGGTACTCGTGCGCATGCTCGGCAATGAAGAAGCGCCGCACGTTGCGCAGCACCATCAGGATGTGCTGGTCCACCGTGTACACGTGGAACAGGTCGTGCTGCATCTGCCCCACGATGCTGCGGAACACCCGCAGGTAGCGCCCCAGCACCGAGGTCTGGTTCATCAGCCTGAAGGCATGCGTGATGCCGTAGGGCTGCAGCAGGATCCGCATGAAGGTCTCGTGGTTGACCGGGTCGTTGCGGAACTTGCTGTCCATGACGTGGCGCGCGTTGTAGAGCGCGCGCAGCGTGCGTGCCGACAGGCCCTTCACGCCGATGGTCTTCTGGTACAGCAGGAAGGTTTCGAGCACCGCGTGCGGCTCGCGCTCGTAGAGGTCGTCGCTCGCAATCTCGATCAGCCCGGCGCGCTCGTAGAAGCGCTCGTTGACGGGCGTGTGCTGCTCGTCGCTCGGCTGCAGGCGCTCGGAAATGTTGAGCAGCAGGATCTGGTTGAGCTGCGACACCGCCTTGGCCGCCCAGTAGTAGCGGCGCATCAGCGCTTCGCTCGACTTGCGTTGTGATTCGCTCTCGTAGCCGAAGCTGGCTGCCACGGCGGTCTGCAGGTCGAACACCAGGCGGTCTTCGCGGCGGTTGGCAATCACGTGAAGCCGCGCGCGAATGAGCGAGAGCAGAGCCTCGTTGCGCTTGATCTGCTGCGCCTCGAAGGAGGTGGCCAGGCCGTTCTTGGCGAGGTCGTCCCAGCGGCTGCCGTAGCCGGCGGCCTTGGTCATCCAGAGGATGGTCTGCAGATCTCGCAGGCCGCCCGGCGATTCCTTGCAGTTGGGCTCCAGCGCGTAGGGCGTGTTGTCGTACTTCTGGTGGCGGTGCCGCATTTCCTGCGACTTGGCCACGAAGAAGGCCTGCGGGTCGATGGCACGGGTGAAGCGGCGGCGAAAGGCCGTGAAGAGCTTCTTGTCGCCTGCGATCAGCCGCGCTTCGAGCAGCGAGGTCTGGACGGTGACGTCTTTCTCGGCCTCGGCCAGGCATTCATCGACAGTGCGCACGCTGGAGCCGATTTCGAGGCCCGCGTCCCAGCAATGGCCGATGAAAGCCTCGATGCGGGCCGGGTCGACTTCGCTTTCGTGGCCTTCGGGCGGCAACAGCAGCAGCACGTCGACGTCGGAATACGGAAACAGCTCGCCGCGCCCGAAACCACCCACCGCAGCCAGCGAGAACGAGTCACCGAAGCCGGCGTCACGCCACAGCGTGCAGAGCGTTTCGTCGGCCAGTGCCGAGAGCTGGCGCAGCACCGTGTGCACGCTGCGGGTGGGGGCGCGCGCGAAGCGCAGGGTGTCGAACAGGGCGAGCTTTTTCGCGCGATAGGCTTCGCGCAGCGTCGCCACGTCGATGTTGGCTGCTTCGATCACGGCGGGGAGACGCGTTGCCGCGTCAGGTCTTGGTCGAGGTGACGAAGGAGGGCAGCGGCGGGCTGCCTGCGGAGAGCGTCAGCACCTCGTAGCCGGTCTCGGTGACGAGCACCGTGTGCTCCCACTGGGCCGACAGCGAATGGTCGCGCGTGACGATGGTCCAGCCGTCGTACTGACCGCCCTTGAAGTCTTCCTTCACGTCGCGCTTGCCGGCGTTGATCATCGGTTCGATGGTGAAGATCATGCCGGGCTTGAGTTCTTCCATGGTCCCCGGGCGGCCGTAGTGCAGCACCTGGGGTTCTTCGTGGAAGCGTTGGCCCACGCCGTGGCCGCAGAACTCGCGCACCACCGAGAAGCCCTGGCCCTCGGCGAACTTCTGGATCGCGTGGCCCACGTCGCCCAGGTGCGCGCCGGGGCGCACCTGCAGGATGCCGTGCCACATGGCTTCGAAGGTGATGCTGCACAGGCGCTTGGCGGCAATGGAGGTGTCGCCTATCACGTACATGCGGCTGTTGTCGCCGAACCAGCCGTCCTTGATGACGGTCACGTCGACGTTCATGATGTCGCCCTTCTTCAGGGGCTTGTCATTGGGAATGCCGTGGCACACCACGTGGTTCACCGAGGTGCAGAGCGACTTCGGGTACGGGACGCTGCTTGCGCCCATGTAGCCCACCGTGGCCGATGTGGTGCCCTGCTTGACCATGTACTCGGCGGCGAGCCGGTCGACATCGTTGGTCGTGATGCCGGGCTTGATGAGGGGCGTGAGGTAGTCCAGCACCTCGGAAGCCAGGCGGCAGGCGACCCGCATGGCTTCGATGCCCGCAGCGTCTTTGTAGTTAATGCTCATCCCCGAATTATCCCATTCGGCAAGCTAAAATTCGCGGCTAACGCGGATGGCCCCAGTCAGCGGCCATCTGCCTCGATTCCTTGATTTCCAACGCGGCCCCCGAGGCCCCATCGACCGTGACGCAGCCCGCACCTCAAGCCCTTCCCGTCGTAACCATGTTCGAGGGCGGCAGCGCGCTCAGCGACTTCCGCGCACGCCAGCTGCTGCCGAAGCTCCAGGCCATCGAGCCGCGCATCGAGGGCATCTCGGCCCGTTTCGTGCACCTCGTGGTCACCGATGCGGCGCTGGATTCGGCCGGCCGCGAGCGCTTTGCGGCGCTGCTGACCTACGGCGAGCCCTTCGAGGCGCCGGCCAAGGTGGGCACCTCGGTGGTGGTCACGCCCCGTCTGGGCACCGTGTCGCCCTGGGCCTCCAAGGCCACCGACATTGCCCACAACTGCGGCCTGGCCTTGCGCCGGGTCGAGCGCGTCACCCAGTACCACCTGAAGCTCAAGGCCCCGCTGATCGGCAAGGCCCCCGTGCTCGAAGGCGACACGCTGGCCGCCGTGGCCGGCCCGCTGCACGACCGCATGACCGAATCGGTGCTGGCCACCGTCGATCAGGCGGCCAGCCTGTTCAGCGAACTGCCTGCCCAGCCGATGGCGCAGGTCGATGTGCTGGCCGGCGGCCGTACGGCGCTGGTGGCAGCCAACACCGGCTTCGGCCTGGCGCTGGCCGAGGACGAAATCGACTACCTGGTGGATGCCTTCACCCGCCTGGGTCGCAACCCCAGCGACGTCGAACTGATGATGTTCGCGCAGGCCAACAGCGAGCACTGCCGCCACAAGATCTTCAACGCCGACTTCACCATCGACGGCAAGGCACAGCCCCAGAGCCTGTTCTCGATGATCCGCCACACCGAGAAGCAGAACCCGCAGCACACGGTCATCGCCTACGCCGACAACGCCTCGGTGATGGAAGGCGCGACCATCGAGCGCTTCATTCCCGCCAGCGGCTCGCAGAGCTATCAAAAAGATAGCGCCCTGAGCCATGTGCTGATGAAGGTCGAGACGCACAACCACCCGACCGCAATTTCGCCGTTCCCGGGCGCTTCGACCGGCGCGGGCGGCGAGATTCGCGACGAAGGCGCAACCGGCCGCGGCTCCAAGCCCAAGGCCGGCCTGACCGGTTTCACCGTGTCCAAGCTGTGGCCTGAAGAGGGCCACTACGGCAAGCCCGAGCACATTGCCAGCCCGCTGCAGATCATGACCGAGGGCCCGTTGGGCGGCGCCGCGTTCAACAACGAATTCGGCCGTCCCAACCTGCTGGGCTACTTCCGCGAGTACGAGCAGGCCGTGGCGAGCGACCTCGACACCGTGCAGCGCGGCTACCACAAGCCCATCATGATCGCGGGCGGCCTGGGCAGCATCGACGCCACGCAGACCAAAAAGATCCGCTTTCCCGCCGGCTCGCTGCTGATTCAGCTCGGCGGCCCCGGCATGCGCATCGGCATGGGCGGCAGCGCCGCCAGCTCGATGGCCACCGGCGCCAACGCAGCCGAGCTCGACTTCGACTCGGTGCAGCGCGGCAACCCCGAAATCGAACGCCGCGCGCAAGAGGTCATCAACCACTGCTGGCAGCAGGGCGCGGCCAACCCCATTCTGGCGATCCACGACGTGGGCGCGGGCGGCCTGAGCAACGCCTTCCCCGAGTTGACCAACGACGCCGGCCGCGGCGCGCGTTTTGATCTGCGCGCAGTGCCGCTCGAAGAGTCGGGCATGGCGCCGAAGGAAATCTGGTGCAACGAAAGCCAGGAGCGCTACGTGCTGGCCATCGCACCGGAATCGCTCGACCAGTTCAAGGCCTTCTGCGAGCGCGAGCGCTGCCCGTTCTCGGTGGTCGGCGTGGCGACCGAAGAACGCCAGCTGCTGGTGGCCGACGAGGGCGCGCAGGTGCAGCCCGTCGACATGCCGATGGACGTGCTGCTCGGCAAGCCGCCGAAGATGCACCGCGACGTGAAGACCGTGGCGCGCAGCTTCAAGCCGCTCGACCTCACGGGCGTCGACCTGCAGAAGGCCGCCATCGACGTGCTCGCGAATCCGACTGTGGCCTCCAAGCGCTTCCTCATCACCATCGGCGACCGCACCGTGGGCGGCCTGAGCCACCGCGACCAGATGGTCGGCCCGTGGCAGGTGCCCGTGGCCGACTGCGCCGTGACGCTGGCCGACTACAAGGGCTTTGCCGGCGAAGCCATGAGCATGGGCGAGCGCACGCCGCTGGCCGCGCTCGACGCGCCGGCCTCGGGCCGCATGGCCGTGGCTGAAGCCATCACCAATCTGCTGGCCGCACCGATCGAACTCTCGCGCGTCAAGCTGTCGGCCAACTGGATGGCCGCCTGCGGCGAGCCCGGCGAAGACGCCGCGCTGTACGAAACCGTCAAGGCCGTGGGCCTGGAACTGTGTCCGGCGCTGGGCGTGTCGATTCCGGTCGGCAAGGATTCGCTGTCGATGCGCACGCAATGGAAGGACGGCGCCGAAGCCAAGAAGGTCACGTCGCCCGTGAGCCTGATCGTTACCGCCTTCGCCTCTCTGGCCGACGTGCGCGGCACGCTCACACCGCAACTCGACGCCGAAGAGGCCGACACCACGCTGGTGCTGATCGACCTGGGCCAGGGCAAGCACCGCATGGCCGGCAGCATCCTGGCGCAGACGCTGGGCCAGAGCGGCGACACCGTGCCCGACCTCGACGATCCGGCGCAACTCGTCGCGCTGGTCAATGCCGTGAACGCGCTGCGCGCCGACGGCAAGATCCTCGCGATGCACGACCGCAGCGACGGCGGCCTGTTCGCCACCGCCTGCGAAATGGCCTTTGCCGGCCACGTCGGTGTGGCGCTGAACGTCGACATGCTCGTCACTGAAGGCGACGGCATCTCCGACAGCCGCATGGAAACCGGCGACGCCAAGAACTGGGCGCAGCAGGTCAGCGCGCGGCGCGAAGAACTCACGCTCAAGGCGCTGTTCAACGAAGAGCTGGGCATGGTGCTGCAGGTGCGCACCGCCGAGCGCAACGACGTCATGCAGGTGCTGCGCGCCCACGGCCTCAGCACGCACAGCCACTTCGTCGGCAAGACCCGGCCCGCCAGCTCCCCCATGGATGCGGGCAAGGGCAAGGTCGAAGTCTGGCGCGATGCCAAGTCGGTGTTCAGCGCGAGCCTGCACGATCTGCAGCAGGTGTGGGACGCGGTCAGCTGGAAGATCGCCCGCGAGCGCGACAACCCCGCTTGCGCCGACGCAGAACACGCCGCAGCCGGCGTGCCGAACGATCCGGGCATGCACGTGTTTCTGCCGAATGCGCAGCCTGCCGCACCGGCCATCCTGCAGTCGCGCCCCAAGGTCGCCATCCTGCGCGAGCAGGGTGTCAACTCGCACGTCGAGATGGCCTACGCCTTCACCGAAGCCGGCTTCGAGGCCTTCGACGTGCACATGACCGACCTGCAGGCGGGCAGGGCGGACCTTGCCAACTTCAAGGGCGTGGTCGCCTGCGGCGGCTTCAGCTACGGCGACACGCTGGGCGCCGGCATCGGCTGGGCGCGCAGCATCACCTTCAACCCGAAGCTGGCTGAGCAGTTCAAGACTTTCTTCGGCCGCGCCGACACCTTCGGCCTGGGCGTGTGCAACGGCTGCCAGATGTTCGCCGAACTGGCCGACATCATCCCGGGCGCCGAAGCCTGGCCGCGCTTCACCACCAACCAGAGCGAGCGCTTCGAGGCGCGGCTGTCGATGGTCGAGGTGCTCGAGTCGCCGAGCATCTTCTTCGAGGGCATGGCCGGCAGCCGCCTGCCGATCGCGGTGGCGCACGGCGAGGGCTATGCCAACTTCAAGCACCGCGGCGACGCCGCCAAGGCCATCGGCGCGATGCGCTTCGTGGACAACTTCGGCCAGCCGACCGAGCAGTACCCGTTCAACCCCAACGGCAGCGCCAACGGCCTGACTTCGGTGACCACGCCGGACGGCCGCTTCACCGCGGTAATGCCGCACCCGGAGCGCGTGTTCCGCAACATCCAGATGAGCTGGACCTCGGGCGACAAGAGCGATCTGAGCCCGTGGATGCAGATCTGGCGCAACGCGCGCCGCTGGGTGGGCTGAGGACCAAACGGTGCTCGACCTCGATCACCCGCGAAGCCGGCATGTGCTGGAAGCGTCGCGTGTCGAGGACCTGATCCGAAAGCTGCTGCTCGCATGGCGCGAGGACGAGGCGGCGGCTTCGTCCGCGCGCACGGAGATTCTGCAGACACTGCTTCCGCAGCTGGAGGCGCTCAACGCTGCGCACTTCGGCGCGTCGAAGAAGATCTACCGCACGCTCGACGCGTTGGGCCGGGCGGTGCAGGGCGTGGATGCCGAGAAGGCATGGCGGGCGTTCGCGGCGCTCGATGGACCGGGCGACAACTTCGGCACCTGGGCGATCTGAACGCCCACAAAAAAGCGGCCCGAAGGCCGCTTTTCTTTTGCCTGGATCGAGTTACTCGACCTTGGCCTTGGCGCGCAGATCCTCTTGGTACTTTTGCAGGCGCTGCTGCTGCAGCTGCTGCGTGATCTGCGGCTTCACTTCTTCCAGCTTCGGCAGTTGGGCCTGGCGGATGTCGTCGACGCGGATGATGTGATAACCGAACTGGGTCTTGACCGGGGCGGGGGTGGTTTCGCCCTTCTTGAGCTTGATCATCGCTTCCGAGAACTCGGGCACGAAGCTCGCGGGGTTGGCCCAGTCGAGGTCGCCGCCGTTGGCGCCCGAACCCGGGTCCTTGCTCTGCTTCTTGGCGATGTCTTCGAACTTGGCGCCCTTCTTCAGGTCGGCCATGATCTTCTTGGCCTGGTCTTCGGTCTCGACCAGGATGTGGCGGGCCTTGTATTCCTTGCCGCCGTTGGCCGCCACGAACTTGTCGTACTCGGCCTTCACGTCGGCGTCCGAGACCGGGTTGGTCTTGCGGTAGTTCTCGAACAGCGCGCGGATCAGGATGGCCTGGCGGGCGAGTTCGAGCTGGTTCTTGTAGTCGTCGTTGGCGTCCAGGCCCTGCTTTTGCGCTTCCTGCATGAACACTTCGCGCGCCACGATTTCCTCGCGCAACTGGCTCTGCATTTCAGGCGTCACCGGGCGGCCTGCGGCTGCCAGTTGCTGGGCCAGAACGTCCATGCGGGCCTTGGGCACCGGCTTGCCGTTCACGATGGCTGCGTTCTGCGCCAGAGCCGCCATGGACGTGGCACCGAGCAGCACTGCGGCCGCGACGGCCTGCAAGATTTGTTTTTTCATGGAATGAATATCGAGCTGGAAAGGAAATGCGCGTGTAGGAAAAGGCGCGGGAAAGAAAGCAGGGATAGGGAAGAAAAGAAGGGGAGCAACGGCCGGTGCAAACGCGGCGTGCGATCCAGTGGACGACTCAGAGCACCTCGATGGCGATGGCGTGCAGACCCTGTGCGATAAAAACCTGGAGGCCATCATACACAAGCCGATGCCGCGCCACGCGGGGCTTCCCTTCGAACAGAGGGGAGGCGATGCGCACGCGGAAATGGGTGCCGCGGCCTTCCGCGTTGGCACCCGAATGGCCCGCGTGGGCGGCGCTCTCGTCGATCACTTCGAGCTGCGTGGGGGCAAGGGCCTCGCGCAGCGCGGCTTCGATGTCGGCGGCCGTGGGCAGCAGTGCGGTGCTCATCGTCATGCCCGTCATGCCGTCGGCTTGTCTTCGTTCTTCAGGTGCGGCGCGATGTACAGGCCTTGCGCCACCAGGAAGACGATGGGAAACACATAGCCCCAGAGCTTGAAGTTGACCCAGGCCTCGGTCGTGAAGTACGCCGCCACGTAGCCGTTGACGATGGCCATGAACAGGCAGTAACCGATCCACGCCACATTGAGCCGGCTCCAGATGCGGTCGGGCAGCTCGAGCTGCGAGCCCAGCAGCATCTTCAGGAAGTTCTTCTTCAGCGCCCAGAGGGCCACGGCCAGCGCAATGGCCATCGCGCCGTACAGCACGGTTGGCTTCCACTTGATGAAGCGGTCGTCGTGCAGTGCCAGCGTGAGCGTGCCGAACAGCAGGATCAGCACCAGCGTGGCCTTCTGCATGGCCTGCAGCTTGCGCTCGGTGGCGTAGATGATCGCCATCTGCACGACAGTGGCGGCCATCAGCACGCCGGTGGCGGTGTAGATGTCGCCGAGCTTGTAGGCGCCGAAGAACAGCAGGATCGGGAAGAAGTCGAGGAGCAGTTTCATTTTTTCTGGAAGTCGAGCGACGCCGAGTTCATGCAGTAGCGCAGGCCGGTTTCGGTGGGGCCGTCGGGGAACACGTGGCCCAGGTGGGCGCCGCAATTGGCGCAGACGTTCTCGGTGCGCACCATGCCATGCGAACGGTCGACGATGTTGCGGATGGCGCCGGGCACGGCTTCTTCCGAGAAGCTGGGCCAGCCGCAGCCCGCGTCGAACTTGGTCGTCGACTCGAACAGCTTGGCGCCGCAGCACACGCAGTGATACGTGCCGTCGTCCCAGTGAGCTTCGTACTTGCCGGTGAAGGGGCGTTCGGTGGCGGCATGGCGCGTTACCTCGAAGGCGGCGGGCTCGGCGCCTTTTTCAGCGAGCAGGGCTTTCCATTCGGCGTCGGTTTTCTGTACGGGAGTGGTCATGATGAGCAGCTGATTTCGATCGTGGAGGCCCAGTCGGGCGGGAAGCCGGCCAGTGCGTCGGCGTCGGAATGTTCTTCAAATGGGGACTGGAGCACAGCCAGCAAGGTTGCCACAGCCGAGTGGTCCTTTTGCTGACTTGCTTCGATGGCTTGCTGTCCCAGGTGGTTCCGCAGCACGAATTTGGGATTCGATTTGAGCATCAGATCGGCGGCTTGCGCGCGCCCAGTGGGCGCATGGCGCTCCGAAAACGCTAGCAGCCACGCATCGAAACCCTCGCGGTCCAGGAACAGATCGCGCACCGGCTCGACGTTGCCGTCGGCCACATAGTTGGAGAGCCGGCGCCAGAAGATCGTGTAGTCGACCTTGCCTGCGGCCAGCAGCTTGAGCACGCCCTCGATCAGCGCGCGATCGCCTTCGGCCGCCTCGGCCAGGCCCAGCTTGGCGCGCATGCGGCCTTCGAACTCGTTCGGGAACACCGTCTTGTACGACTCCAGCGCGGCCACCGCGACTTCCTGGTCGCCGATCAGCGGAAGCAGCGCCTGCGCCAGGCAGAACAGGTTCCAGTAGGCGACGTTGGGCTGCTGGTTGAAGGCGTAGCGCCCGCTGGTGTCGCTGTGGTTGCAGATATGGCGCGGGTCGAAGCCATCGAGGAACTGGAAGGGTCCGTAGTCGATGGTGAGCCCGAGGATGCTCATGTTGTCGGTGTTCATCACCCCGTGGCAGAAGCCCACGGCCTGCCATTGGGCGAGCAGGGCGGCGGTGCGCTCGCTCACGGCTTCGAGGAAGGCGGCGTACGCGTTGCCGTTGAAGCGGTCGGTGGTGCGGCACGCCGGGTAGTAGTGATCGATGACGTAGTCGGCCAGCGCGCGCAGCTCGTCTTCGCGCTGGTTGGCCGCGAAGTGCTCGAAGTGGCCGAATCGAATGAAGCTCGGTGCCACGCGGGTCACGACGGCCGAACTTTCCGGCTCCTCGCGGTACACGCGGGCGTCGGAGCCGGTCACGCACAGCGCGCGGGTGGTCGGGATGCCGAGGCCGTGCATGGCCTCGCTGCAAAGAAATTCGCGGATGCTGGAGCGCAGCACCGCACGGCCATCGCCGCCGCGCGAGTAGGGCGTGCGGCCCGCGCCCTTCAGTTGCACTTCGAGCCCGCCTTCGGTCTCGCCGATCATGATGGCGCGCCCGTCGCCGAGCTGGCCGGCCCACACGCCGAACTGGTGGCCGCTGTACACCGTGGCGAAGGGGCGGGTGCCGGTGATAGGCAGGCTGCCGGTCAGGGCAGACAGCGTGGCGTTCGACGAATGCCAATCAGGCGGCAGGCCCAGCTCACGCGCGACGGTTTCGCTGCGGCACACCCAGTACGGATCAGGCAGCGGTGTCGGCCGCAATTCGGTGAGAAACGCCGGGCCAAGGGTGGCGAAACCGGGTTTCCAGCGCAGCCCCAGGTCCGCGACCTCGGTGTCTTCAGCAAGCAGGCTCATGGGCGGATTGTCCGGCACAGCGCGTAACCCCTTGCCAAGCGGGCCATCGCGGCCCCTGTACGTGGCTCGGGAGGCTCAGGCAGCCAGCGGCGCGGGGTTGTCCCAGATACGCGCCCGGTACTGCGCCGGCGGAACGCCGAACCAGCGCTTGCAGGCGCGGAAGAAGTTGCTGCTGTCGACAAAGCCCAGCATGTCAGCTACGTCGGTCAGCGTATGGCGGTCTTCCGCCAGGTACTGCTGCGCGAGTTCGCGGCGGGTGCGGTCGAGCAGGCCCTGGAACGACACCGATTCTTCCTGCAGCCGGCGCTGCAGCGTGCGCTCGGCCAGCCCCAGGCCCGAGGCCACGTCCTGCCGGCGCGGCTCGCCGTGCTGGAGCCGGCGTGCGATCTCGGCGCACACCAGGCTGCTGGTGGTGGTCTGGCCCAGCAGGTTCAGCTGGTCGTCGAGCAGGTGCTCCTGCATCTCGCCGAGCACCGGGTGGAAGGTGGGCAGCGGCATCGTCATGTCGGCCGTCGACAGCAGCAGGCGGTTGGCGACGGCGTTGAAGCGCACTTCGCAACCGAAGGCCTCGCGGTGCAGCCGGTCGTTGGCCGGCGCGGGGTACACGAACTCCATGGCCAGCGGCTGCAGGTCGCGCCGCGTGAGCCACTGGCATTGCATGAGCACGGTCAGCAGGGCGTATTCGACGCGCTGGCGCGGAATCGGCAGGCTGCCGCCGGTGTGCTCCATCACCATCCAGCAGCCGCGCGGCTCGGGGTGCATCGAGAAGGCGGTCGCGTCCGAAATCACCGCCATGTAGCGCGTCAGCCGTGTGAGCGCGGCGCCGAGGTCGGGGCTGCAGGCCATGGCGTGACCGACCGTGCCCAGCTTGCTGTGCGTGGCGGCCAGGTCGCGGTGCAGGCCCAGTGTGGGCTTGCCGGCGCGCGCCACCGCGAGCTGCCAAAGCACCGAGATCTCGTCGACCGGGATGCGCGTGTTCTGGCGGTGCAGCGAATCGGGGTCGAAGCCGGCATCGCGCAACAGCGAAGGAACGTTCAGCCCCTCGGCCTCGAACATCGACAGCACGCCCTCCAGCCACGCGGCCGAGCTGGTGCGCAGCTCCGGCTGCGGCATGCCGCCGGCCCGTCGCTGCGGCCCGCGTTGGCGGTGCGACAGGGAGGCTCCTGAAGTCATTCGTTTGGCTTCCTTGCGATAGCGGTGAAAACGACGCCGGTTTCTAGAATTTTTTGCGTGCTCGGCGGCCCGGAGTATGGGTGCCGCGCACCAGGCCAGGAATTCCGATTAACCCGGTGTGGAGACAAAAACATGAAGACAGAGACAACGGCACAAAACCAGGGTGCAGCAAGAAAAACGGCGGTGGGCAAGGCCATTGCCACCATGGCGGCAGCGGCGGCTCTTGCGGCCCTCTCGGCCTGCGGAGGTGGGTCGTCCGGTTCGCCCGGCTTCACCTTCCTGCCGAGCGCGCCCCCGCCGGCGCCGGCGCCCCCGGCCGCACCTCCAGCCGATGGCCCGATGGTCCGCCAGACCACGGCCGGCAAGATCGAAGGCGTGGACGACGGCGCCAGCTCGGGCACCTACTACTGGAAGGGTGTCCCGTTCGCCCAGCCGCCGGTGGGCGTGCTGCGCTGGCGCGCGCCGGTCGCGCCCGAAGCCTGGAGCGACATTCGTCCGGCCACCAAATTCGGCAATGCCTGCCTGCAGATCGGCCGCATCTTCAGCCCTGGCCTCAACAACATATACGACGCCACCATCGGCACCAACCTCGGCAAGCCGGTCGGCAGCGAAGATTGCCTGTTCGTCAACATCTGGCGCCCGGCGACGGACGAGAAGAACCTGCCGGTGCTGTTGTTCATTCATGGCGGCAGCAACATCTCGGGCTACACGGCCGACCCGCTGTACGACGGCGCCAAGCTGGCGAAGGCCGCCAACGCGGTGGTCATCACCGCCAGCTACCGCCTCGGCATCCTGGGCTTTCTCAACATGCCGCAGCTGAAGCCGGGCGGCACCGCGGGCGACGACTCCGGCAACTTCGCGCTGCTCGACAACATGGCGGCGTTGCGTTTCATTCAGAGCAACGTTGCCAACTTCGGCGGCGATCCGGGCAACGTCACGCTGTCGGGCGAGTCGGCGGGCGCCACCAACCTGCTGTCGGTGATGACTTCGCCGATGGCCAAGGGCCTGTTCCACAAGGCCTTCGAGATGAGCGGCGGCATTTCGCTTGCGGGCAATCTGCCGCCCGGCACGCTGCCTTCGCTGTTCCAGGCCTCGACCTCGCTCGCACAGGGCGCGGCCATCCTGGAGAAGCTGCTCGTTGCAGACGGCACCGCCGCCGACGCGGCCGCCGCCAAGGCCTACATCGCCACCCGCACACCGGCCCAGATCGCCGAATACCTGCGTGCACAGGACGGCGGCAAGATGCTGAGCACCGTGGTCGCCGCAGGGCTGGGCTCGGTCGGGCCCATTCCAGATGGCACCGTGATCCCGACGGACCCCATTGGCGCCATCGCGGCCGATCAGTACGTGAAGGTGCCCATGCTCGCGGGCAACACGCGCGACGAGGGCAAGCTCTTTGCCTCGCTGCTGGGGACCATCGGCTTTCCGACCTCGGGCTGGATCGTCAACGACGCACAGCGCTTCTCGCTGATGTTCAACTTCGACCCCGATGCCGCACCCACGCTCACGGTGAACGACATCATCGATCCGTTCTACCTTCCGGTAGACAAGCCCGGCACCGGCTACAACGCAGCCACCGCGCTCATCACGAAGGGGCTCTTCGAGGCCAACCGCGACAACCTGCTCAACACGATGAAGACGCGCCAGTCGAACATCTGGCACTACCGCCTCGACTGGTCGCAGGAGGCTGCACCGTGGAATGACGTCTACGGCGCCTCGCACGCCTTCGACCTGCCGTTCGTGTTCGGCAATTTCGGCCCGTCGGTGCTGTCGAGCTCCATCGGCGGCAAGGCCAACGAGAAGGGGCGGCTCGCGCTGTCGAGCGCCGTCATGGCCAGCATCGGCACCTTCATGCGCAAGGGCGATCCGAACACGCCCGAACTTGGTGCGACCTGGGCGCCGTGGCCCTCGCAACTGCTGCTCGACGCCACGCCCACGGCGGCCAAGATCACGCCGGTGCAATGAGCCGCTTCGTTCAATCGTGCAGTGCGGGTTTGTGTCATTGTGGAAGTGGCCGAAGCTTGCGTGAATCCGTTGTCCGCAGGTTTTCATGAAGTCATTTCACATAGGAGTTCGTAGATGCTGGGTTTGATGCAAGACCAACCGCTTTTGATCTCGTCGCTGATCGAGTTCGTCGAGCGCCACAACGGCGACGGCGAGATCGTCTCGCGCCGTGTCGAAGGCGACATCCACCGCTGCACATGGAGCGACATCGCATCGCGCGCCAGGCAGGTGGCCAATGCGCTGGACGGCGAGCAACTGCTGTTCAGCGACCGCATCGCCACCCTGGCCTGGAACGGCTATCGCCACCTGGAGCTGTACTACGGCGTGAGCGGCAGCGGCCGCGTGCTGCACACCATCAACCCGCGCCTGCACCCCGACCAGATCGCGTGGATCGCCAACCATGCCGAAGACCAGATCCTGTGCTTCGACCTCACGTTCCTGCCGCTGGTGCAGGCCGTGCATGCGCGCTGTCCCACGATCCGGAAATGGGTTGCACTGTGTGATGCCGACAAGCTCCCCGCCGATAGCGGCGTGCCCAACCTCGTGAGCTACGAGAGCTGGATGGGCACGCAGTCCACCGACTACGAGTGGCCCAGCTTCGACGAGAACTCCGCCTCGAGCATGTGCTACACGAGCGGCACCACGGGCAACCCGAAGGCCGCGCTCTACAGCCACCGCTCGACCATGCTGCATGCCTACGCAGCGGCCTTGCCCGACGTCATGCGCCTGTCGGCGCGCGACTCGGTGCTGCCGGTGGTGCCGATGTTCCACGTCAACGCCTGGGGTATTCCGTACTCTGCGGCGCTGGTGGGCTGCAAGCTGGTGTTCCCCGGCCCGGCGCTGGACGGCAAGTCGGTGTTCGAGCTGATCGAAGGCGAGGGCGTGACCTTCGCGGCGGGCGTGCCCACCGTGTGGCAGATGATGCTCGGCCACATGCAGGCGAACGGGCTGAAGTTCAGCAAGCTCAACCGCACCGTCATCGGCGGCTCGGCCTGCCCGCCGGCCATGATCCGCGCGTTCCAGGAGAACTACAACGTCGAGGTGCTGCACGCCTGGGGCATGACCGAGATGAGCCCGCTGGGCACGCTGTGCACGCTCAAGAACAAGCATCTGTCGCTGCCGGCCGATGCGCAGCTGCAGATCCGCATGAAGCAGGGTCGCGCCATCTTCGGCGTCGACATGAAGATCATCGACGGCGACGGCAAGGAACTGCCGTGGGACGGCAAGGCCTATGGCGACCTGCTGGTCAAGGGGCCGTGGATCGTCAAGGAATACTTCAAGGGCGAGGGCGGCAATCCGCTGATTCCCGACGAGCAGAACCGCGGTTGGTTTCCCACTGGCGACGTGGCCACCATCGACGCCGAGGGCTACCTGCAGATCACCGACCGCAGCAAGGACGTGATCAAGTCCGGCGGCGAGTGGATCAGCTCCATCGAGATCGAGAACATCGCCGTCGCGCACCCGGCCGTGGCCATGGCCGCGTGCATCGGCGTGTTCCATCCGAAGTGGGACGAGCGGCCGATCATTGCTGTCGTGAAGAAGCCCGGTGCCGAAGTCACGCGCGAGGAACTGCTGAAGTTCTACGAGGGCAAGACCGCCAAGTGGCAGATCCCGGACGACGTGGTGTTCGTCGAGGCGATTCCGATTGGCGCGACAGGAAAGATCCTCAAGACCAAGCTGCGCGAACTGCTCAAGGACTACAAGCTGCCGACCCTCTGAAGACAAGGACACGAGCCAAGCCCATCCGCACTGTCGCGCACGCGATAGGAAAGCCGCTCCGGCGGCCTTCCTTCCGGGCATTCCCTGTGCGGCAAAAAAAAGGGCGCTTGTACGCTGGCATTCCGCCTTTCACACTGGAGACTCTTCATGCAATTTGCTATCAAGTCAGTAGCTGCCTGTGCAATGTTGGTGAGCGCTGCCGCTGCATTCGCTCAGAAGGGCGAGACCGTCAAGATCGCCTGGCTCGACCCGCTGTCGGGCCTCATGGCCGCGGTCGGCACCAACCAGCTCAAGACCACGCAATTCCTTGCTGAAGAGTTCAACAAGAAGAACCTGTCGGGCGTGAAGTTCGAGATCATCGCGCTCGACAACAAGCTCAGCCCGCAGGAGACCACCGCCGCGCTGCGTTCCGCACAAGACCAGGGCGCGCGCTACATCATGCAGGGCAACGGCTCCGGCCCCGCGCTCGCGATCATCGACGCCGTCGAGAAGAACAACGCGCGCAACCCGGGCAAGGAGCTTCTGTACATGAACTACGCGGCCGTCGACCCCGACCTGACCAACAGCAAGTGCAGCTACTGGCACTTCCGGGTCGATGCCGACACCTCCATGAAGATGGAGGCGCTGACCACCTGGATGAAGGACCAGTCCGACATCAAGAAGGTCTACATCCTCGGCCAGAACTACGCTCATGGCGTGCAGGTGTCGAAGTTCGCCAAGGAAGACCTGAAGGTCAAGCGCCCCGACATCCAGATCGTGGGCGACGACCTGCATCCGCTCGCGCAGGTGCGCGACTTCTCTCCGTACATCGCCAAGATCAAGGCTTCGGGCGCAGACACCGTCATCACCGGCAACTGGGGCTCCGACCTGTCGCTGCTCATCAAGGCGGCCAACGACTCGGGCCTGAACGTCAAGTTCCTGACCTACTACGCGCCGGGCGCGGGCACGCCCACGGCCATGGGTGCCACGTCCGACGGCAAGGTCTACACCGTCGCCTATGCCCACTACAACATGGGCGGCGAGATCCAGCAGCTGCTCGCCGGCTACAAGAAGCGCATGAATGACGACCTCACGCAGTCGTCGATCTATCACGTGTTTGCGCTGCTCGACGCCGCCTTCGCCAAGACCAAGTCGACCGACCCGGTCAAGGTGGCCGCGGCGCTGGAAGGCATGAAGATCAAGAGCTTCAACGGCGAGGTCGAGGTGCGCAAGGCCGACCACCAGTTGCAGCAGGGCCTGTACATCTCGCGCTGGGAAAAGGCCAGCGCCAAGTACCCCTACGACGCGGAGAACACCGGCTACACGAACGTTCCCGTGAAGTACTACGAATCGTACGTGGCGAGCACGCCCACGTCGTGCCAGATGAAGCGCCCCTAGGCGTCTTTGTGAACGCGTTTCCTACCCATTGGTAGCAGCTGTCTACCAACGGGTAGCAAATTGGAGAAACGCGGTGTCGCATGCGCGATAGAAACGGGCCTTTGCAGCACCCCTCTTACGGGCATTCCCTGAGGGGAGGGGCTGCAAACGCTTGTACTCTCGTGCGGCGTTTTGAATCGGTTTGACCAGGAGATATAGATTGAAGTTCGCTCTGAAAATCGCTACCGCAGCCGTCATCGCGGCAACCGCCACCGGCGCCCTCGCCCAGAAGGGTGAAACCGTCAAGATCGCATGGCTCGACCCGCTGTCGGGCCTCATGGCCGCGGTCGGGACGAACCAGCTCAAGACCTTCCAGTTCTTTGCCGAAGAGTTCAACAAGAAGAATGCGGCAGGCGTGAAGTTCGAGATCATCGGCATCGACAACAAGCTCAGCCCGCAAGAGACCACCAGCGCACTGCGCTCGGCCCTCGACCAGGGCGCGCGCTACATCGTGCAGGGCAACGGCTCCGGCCCCGCGCTGGCCATCATCGACGCGCTCGAGAAGAACAACGCGCGCAATCCCGGCAAGGAAGCGCTGTACCTGAACTACGCCGCCGTCGACCCCGACCTGACCAACAGCAAGTGCAGCTACTGGCAGTACCGCTTCGACGCCGACACGTCGATGAAGATGGAAGCGCTGACCACCTACATGAAGGACCAGCCGGAGATCAAGAAGGTCTACCTGCTCAACCAGAACTACGCGCACGGCCAGCAGGTTTCCAAGTTCGCCAAGGAAAACCTCAAGACCAAGCGCCCCGACGTGCAGATCGTCGGCGACGACCTGCATCCGCTGGCCCAGGTGCGTGACTTCGCGCCGTACATCGCCAAGATCAAGGCCTCGGGTGCCGACACCGTCATTACCGGCAACTGGGGCTCCGACCTCGCGCTGCTGATCAAGTCGGCGAACGATTCGGGCCTCAACGTCAAGTTCTACACCTACTACGCCGTGACCAGCGGCACGCCGACCGCCATGGGCGCAGCGTCCGACGGCAAGGTGTACCAGGTCGGCTATGCCCACTACAACATGGGCGGCGACATGCAGAAGTACGCCGAAGAGTTCAAGAAGAAGTTCAACGACGACCTCTACACCACCGACGTCTACACCGTGTTCCAGGCGCTGACCGAAGCCTTCGTGAAGACCAAGTCGACCGACCCCGTCAAGGTGGCCGCCGCCATGGAAGGCATGAAGTTCAAGAGCTTCAACGGCGAGATCGAACTGCGCAAGACCGACCACCAGGCACAGCAGGGCCTGTACATCGCCAAGTGGGAGAAGGCCAGCGCCAAGTACCCGTACAGCCCGGAGAACACCGGCTACACGCTGGCCCCGGTGAAGTACTACGACGCCTACGTGGCCAGCACGCCCACTTCGTGCCAGATGAAGCGGCCCGGCGGCGCCTCCTGATCGCCGCCTGCGCCTGACAGGTCGAGGCCCGACTTCAACACTCGGGCCTTTTTCTTTTCTCACCTGACACGAAAGACCGATGAACGTCGAATTCTTCGTCATCTCGCTGCTCAACGGCGTGAGCTACGGCTTGCTGTTGTTCATGCTGAGCTCTGGCCTCACGCTGATCTTCAGCATGATGGGCGTGCTCAATTTCGCGCACGCCAGCTTCTACATGCTGGGCGCCTATTTCGCCTACACGCTGTCGGGCGTCGTCGGTTTCTGGCCGGCGCTCTTCATCGCGCCGCTGCTGGTGTTCGCGCTCGGCGCGGCCTTCGAGCGCTACTGCCTGCGCCGGGTCCACAAGTTCGGCCATGTGCCCGAACTGCTGGTGACCTTCGGTCTTTCGTACCTGATCCTCGAACTCGTGCAACTGGTGTGGGGCCGCTCCACGGTGCCGTACGGCCTGCCGTCGGCGCTGCAGGGGCCGCTCTTCTCGCTCTACGGCACGCAGTTTCCCAAGTCGCGCTCGTTCATCATGCTGGTGGCGGTGCTGATGCTGGTGTCGGTGTGGCTGCTGCTCACGCGCACGCGCATCGGCCTGGTCATCCAGGCGGCGCTGAAGCATCCCGACATGGTCGAGGCGCTGGGCCACAACGTGCCACGAGTGTTCATGCTGGTGTTCGGCGGCGGCGCAGCGCTCGCGGGCCTTGCGGGCGTGGTCGGCGGCAACACCTACGTCACCGAGCCGGCCATGGCAGGCTCGGTCGGCTCCATCATCTTCGTGGTGGTGGTGGTCGGCGGCATGGGCTCGCTGGCGGGCGCCTTCCTGGCCTCGCTGATCATCGGCGTGGTGCAGACCTTCGCCGTGGCCATGGACCAGTCGCTCGCCACCGGCCTGCAGGCCCTCGGCGTGGCGGTGAGCGACCAGACCTTCGGCTACGAACTGCTGAAGCTCACCATCTCGCAGGTGGCGCCGATCCTGCCGTACCTGTTCCTGGTGCTGATCCTCATCTTCAGGCCCAAGGGTCTTCTCGGAACGCGGGAGGACTGACGCCATGAACACTGCAACGACAACCACTCCCATCACGGCCAGCACCGGCACGAAGCAGTACTACCGCTTCAAGCCGCTGAACATCGGCCGCATCCTGATCTGGTCTTTCTTCGCGCTGCTGCTGATCGTGGCGCCGATGATCTTCACCAGCAGCCTGGCGCTCACCATGCTGTCGCAGATCGGCTACCTCATCATCATCTGCCTGAGCTACAACATGCTGCTGGGGCAGGGCGGCATGCTCAGCTTCGGGCATGCGGTGTATGTGGGGCTGGGCTCGTTCATCGCCATTCACGCGATGAACCTGGCCAGCGCCGGCAAGCTGCCGATTCCGCTGGTGCTCATTCCGCTCGTAGGTGGCCTCGGCGGCATGTTCTTCGCCGTGGTGTTCGGCTACGTGTCGACCAAGAAGTCGGGCACCACCTTCGCGATGATCACGCTTGGCCTCGGCGAGCTTGTTGCCGCAATGGCGCTGATGTTCCCGAGCTTCTTCGGCGGCGAGGGCGGCATTACCACCAACCGCGTGTATGGCACTTCGTTCTTCGGCGTCAGCTTCGGGCCGCAGAACCAGGTGTATTACCTGATCGCCGTGTACTGCTTCATCTGCACCGGGCTGATGTTCGCCTTCACCGGCACGCCGCTCGGGCGCATGCTGAACGCGGTGCGCGACAACCCCGAGCGCGTGGAGTTCATCGGCTACAACACGCAGCGCGTGCGCTACTACGCCTTCATCATCGCGGGCTTCTTCGCGGGCATCGGCGGCGGGCTGGCGGCCATCAACTTCGAGATCGTGAATGCGGCCGACAGCCTGAACGGGCTGCGCTCGGGCAGCTACCTGCTGTTCACCTTCCTCGGTGGCGCGACCTTCTTCTTCGGGCCGATCATCGGCGCGGCGCTGCTGGTGTTCGCGCTGGTGCTGTTGTCGGAACTCAGCAAGGCCTGGCTGCTGTACGTGGGCCTGGTATTCCTGCTGATGGTGATGTTCGCGCCTGGTGGCGTGGCCAGCCTGATCATGATGAACGTGCGCGTGGCGCTGTTCGGCAAGATCAAGCGCTTCTACGCACTCTACGTGGGCCTGTTCATCGGTGCGGCCATCATGCTCGCGGGCGCTGCGGCCATCGTCGAGATGATCTATCACATGCAGCTGAATGCGGCGCTGGGCCCAGTAGTGCCGCTCGCAGGCCTGCAGCTCGACACCTCATCGGCCACGAGCTGGATCGTTGCGGTTGCTCTGCTCGCGGTAGGCCTGGGCGTGTTCGAGGTGGTGCGCCGTCGCTTCGCGAAGGTCTGGGGCCATGCACAGGAAGAAATCGAAGCCGAGATCAAGCGGCGGGAGACGGCATGACCTATTCACTGGAACTCAAGAACCTGCGCAAGAGCTTCGGCAAGACCGACATCATCCGCGGCGTCGACCTGGCCGTGACGGCCGGCGAGCGCATTGCCATCATCGGGCCGAACGGCGCGGGCAAGTCCACGCTGTTCAACCTGATCAGCGGGCGGCTCACGCCCACCAGCGGCGAGGTGCTGCTCAACGGCCAGCGCATCGACGGCATGAAGCCGTACGAAATCAACCGCATGGGGCTGTCGCGCAGCTTCCAGATCACCAACATCTTTCCGAAGCTCACGGTCTTCGAGAACCTGCGCTGCGGCGTGCTGTGGAGCCTGGGCTACAAGTACACCTTCCTGCGCTTTCTCTCGAACCTCGATGACGCCAATGAGCGCACCGAAGAGCTCATCCGCCAGATTGGCCTGGAGAAGAAGCGCGACGTGCATGCGGTGAACCTCACCTACGCCGAGCAGCGCGCGCTGGAAATCGGCGTGACCATCGCGGGCGGCGCCAGCGTCATCTTGCTGGACGAGCCCACGGCGGGCATGAGCAAGACCGAAACCTCGCACTTCATTTCGCTCATCAAGCACGTCACCGTCGGCAAGACACTGCTGACGGTGGAGCACGACATGGGCGTGGTCTTCGGGCTGGCCGACAAGATCGCGGTGGTGGTGTACGGCGAAGTCATTGCCTTCGACACGCCTGCTGCCGTTCGTGCGAATGCGCGCGTGCAGGAGGCCTACCTTGGTTCGTCGGTCGCGGATGCACAAGGGGCGGGACACTGACATGCTGAAGCTCAAAGACATCCACGCCTACTACGGCAAGAGCCATGTGCTGCATGGCGTTTCCTTCGACGTGAACCCCGGCGAAATCGTCGCGCTGCTGGGCCGCAATGGCTCGGGCCGCTCGACCACGGCCAAGGCCATCATGGGCCTGGTGCATGCCGAGGGCGGCCTGCACTGGAAGGGGGAAGACATCCTGCGCCGCAAGGCCTACGAGATCGCGCATTTCGGCATCGGCTACGTGCCCGAGAACCGCGACATCTTCCCCAAGCTCACGGTGCACCAGAACCTGCTGCTGGGGCAGAAGGGCTCGGGCAAGGGCAGCCGCTGGTCGTTCGACGACATGTACGGCATGTTCCCGCGCCTGAAGGAGCGCCAGCACACCGAGGCCGGCGTGCTTTCGGGCGGCGAGCAGCAGATGCTCACGCTGTGCCGCACGCTGATGGGCGACCCCGACCTCATCATCATCGACGAGCCCACCGAAGGCCTTGCGCCCAAGATCGTCGAGCTGGTGGGGCAGTACCTGCGCACGCTGAAGGACAAGGGCATCTCGGTGCTCCTGATCGAGCAGAAGCTCACCATCGCCATGCAGATTTCAGACCGCGCGCTCGTCATGGGCCACGGCAGCATCGTGTTCGACGGCACGCCGGACAGCCTCCGCGCCGATGCCACCACTCGCAAAGAGTGGTTGGAAGTTTGATACACACGAATCCGGGCCACGCCCCGGATTCCTCTTGTCTCTCCAGCGACTGCGTGCCATTGTTGGGCCACGCGAAACGCCTAGAATCCCCCGAAAAAGAACACTCGTGCTTTTTCTTCTTTTTCTTCACACACCAAGGAACGCAGCATGACGGCTGAATACAAAGTGCTCGGCGATATCGCCGTGATCACACTGACCAACCCTCCGGTCAACGGTCTCGGTTTCTCGACGCGCATCGGCATCACCGATGGCCTGTCGAAGGCCAATGCCGACGACGCCGTCAAGGCCATCGTCATCACCGGCGCCGGCAAGGCGTTCTCGGGCGGCGCGGACATCAAGGAGTTCGGCACGCCCAAGGCACTGCAGGAGCCCAACCTGCTGAGCGTGATCCTCGCGCTCGAAGCCTCTCCCAAGCCCATCGTCGCGGCCATCCACTCGGTGTGCATGGGCGGTGGCCTCGAACTGGCCCTGGGCTGCCACTACCGCGTGGCCGCTCCCGGCACCAGCGTGGCACTGCCTGAAGTCAAGCTGGGCCTGCTGCCCGGCGCCGGCGGCACGCAGCGCCTGCCGCGCGTGCTCGGCGTGGAAACTGCCCTGAACATGATCGTCAGCGGCGAGCCCGTGAAGAGCGAACTGCTCGCGAGCCTGCCCGGCCAGAAGCTGTTCGACAAGCTGGCCGCTTCGCCCGAATCGGTGTTCGAAGAAGCCGTGGCCTTCGCCAAGAGCGTGGCCGGCAAGACCGGTGACGCGTTGCCGCTGGTGCGCAACCTGCCGTGCAAGCACCCGCAGGGCGACGCCTACTTCCAGTTCGCCAAGAACATGGTCGGCGGCATGTCGAAGAACTACCCCGCGCCGCTGAAGTGCGTCGACGCCGTGCAGGCCGCGACGAAGCTGAAGTTCGACGAAGGCATGGCCGAAGAGCGCCGCCTGTTCACGGCGTTGATGTTCACGCCCGAATCGCTGTCGCTGCGCCACCTGTTCATGGCCGAGCGCGCCGCCAGCAAGATTCCTGACGTGCCCGAAGACACGCCCAAGCGCGAGATCAAGGCCGTTGGCGTGATCGGTGCCGGCACCATGGGCGGCGGCATCTCGATGAACTTCCTGAACGCGGGCATCCCCGTCAAGATCCTCGAGATGAAGCAGGAAGCGCTCGACCGCGGCGTTGCCACCATCAAGAAGAACTACGAAGCCCAGGTCAAGAAGGGCAAGCTCAAGCAGGACAAGTACGAGCAGCGCATGGCGCTGTTGAGCACCACGCTGAGCTACGACGACCTGAAGGACGCCGACCTCATCATCGAAGCCGTGTTCGAAGAAATCGGCGTTAAGGAAAAGGTCTTCAAGGAGCTCGACCGCGTCGCCAAGAAGGGCGCGATCCTGGCCTCGAACACCTCGACGCTCGACGTCGACAAGATCGCCTCGTTCACCGACCGTCCGCAGGACGTGGTCGGCATGCACTTCTTCAGCCCCGCCAACGTGATGAAGCTGCTCGAAGTGGTGCGCGGCAAGGCCACCGCCAAGGACGTGCTCGCCACGGTCATGGACATCGGCAAGAAGATCAAGAAGACGGCTGTTGTCTCGGGCGTGTGCGACGGCTTCATCGGCAACCGCATGATCGAGCAGTACTCGCGTCAGGCAGGCTTCCTGCTGGACGAAGGCGCCACGCCGCAGCAGGTCGACAAGGCCGTCGAGAAGTTCGGCTTTGCCATGGGCCCGTTCCGCATGGGCGACCTGGCCGGCAACGACATCGGCTGGGCCATTCGCAAGCGCCGCGCCACCGAGCGCGCCGACATGAAGTACAGCCGCACGGCAGACAAGCTCTGCGAACTGGGCCGCTTCGGCCAGAAGACCGGGGCAGGGTGGTACGACTACCAGGCCGGCAAGCGCGACGCGATTCCGTCGGAGCTCGTCAACAAGATGATCGAGGACCACCGCAAGGAGCTGGGCATCACGCCGCGCAAGATTTCCGATGAAGAGATCGTGCAACGCCTGGTGTACGCGCTGGTCAACGAAGGCGCGCACATCCTGGAAGACGGCATTGCCTCGAAGTCTGGCGACATCGACATGGTGTACCTCACCGGCTACGGCTTCCCGATCTGGCGCGGCGGCCCGATGCACTACGCATCGCAGGTCGGCCTGTACAACGTGGCCGAGACGATGAAGCGCTTTGCCAAGAACCCGCGCGACGACGGCGCGTTCTGGCAGCCCGCACCGCTGATCCAGAAGCTCGTGGCCGAAGGCAAGCAGTTCAGCTGATCCACGAAGGCAAAGGGACCGACCGCCAATGTTGAAACGCATCTTCCTCGGGCTGCTGCTGGCAATCGTCTTGCTGGTGGCCGCCGTGGCGGTCAAGACCTGGACCACACCGTCGCAGCAACTGGCGGTGGCGCCCGCGCCGAAGCTGAACGTCGACCTGCAGGCAGCCGCCAAGCGGCTCTCTACAGCGATCACGTTCCGCACGGTGTCGGGCATGGACGATCCGGCCGCCAACGCGGCCGAGTTCGACAAGCTGCACGCATTCCTCGCACAGCAGTTCCCGAAGGTGCATGCCGCCCTCAAGAAGGAAGTGGTCGGCAACAAGGCGCTGCTGTACACATGGACCGGTACTGACCCCTCGGCCAAGCCCATCGCGCTGATGGCGCACCAGGACATGGTGCCCATCGCCCCGGGCACCGAGAAGGCATGGACGGTCGATCCCTTCTCGGGTGAGATCAAGGACGGCTTCATCTGGGGCCGTGGCACGCTCGACAACAAGAGCAACCTGTTCGCGCAGATGGAAGCCATCGAGCTGCTCATCGGCGCCGGCTTCAAGCCGAGGCAGACCGTCTACCTCGTGATGGGCGACGACGAAGAGGTGAGCGGCCTGCGCGGTGCGCTGCCCATTGCCGAACTGCTCAAGTCGCGCAACGTGCGCCTCGACTGGGTGCTCGACGAAGGCCTGCTGGTGCTCGACGGCGTGCTGCCGGGCCTCAGCAAGCCCGCTGCACTGATCGGTCTGGCTGAAAAGGGCTACGGCACCTTCTTCCTCTCGCTCGACACTGCCCCCGGCCACTCGTCGATGCCGCCGCAGCACAGCGCCATCGGCAGCATGAGCGCGGCGCTGGCGCGGCTCGAAGCCAACCCGATGCCCGGTGGCATCAAGGGCGTGGCGGGCCAGATGTTCGGCGCGCTCGCGCCCGAGATGAGTGGTGTCAACCGCGTGATGCTGTCCAACCTGTGGCTCACCGAGCCGCTGGTGCGCGGTCAGCTCGAGAAGAGCCCGAGCAGCAATGCCATGCTGCGCACGACCACCGCGCTGACCATCGTTCGCGCCGGCAACAAGGACAACGTGCTGCCCGGTCGCGCCGAGGCTGCAGTCAACTTCCGCATCCTGCCGGGCGACACGCTTGCGAGCGTCGAGGCCCATCTGCGCAAGACACTGGGCAATGACGACATCAAGATCAAGCAGTACCCCGGCAATGCCGAGCCGTCGCCCGTGTCGTCGACCGACAGCACCGGCTACCGTGCGATCCAGCAGGCCGTGCGCCAGACCTTCCCTGATGCGGTGGTGGCCCCCGGCCTCATGACTGCCGCGACCGATTCGCGCCACTTCAGCCTCGTGAGCGACGCCGTCTTCCGCTTCTCGCCGTTCCGCGTGAAGGGCGAAGACCTGGCGCGCTTTCACGGCAACAACGAACGCCTGGCCATCTCGAACTACGGCGAGATGATCGGCTTCTATCACCAGCTCCTGAGCAACACCAACGCTGCTCCGGCGCAATGACGACAACCTCTTTTCCCTTCCATCTGCTTCAAAGGACCTCACCATGACCAGCGCCGTCATTGTTTCCACCGCCCGCACGCCGCTCGCGAAGAGCTGGAAGGGTGCCTTCAACATGACGCACGGCGCCACGCTCGGCGGCCACGCCGTGCAGCACGCGGTGCAGCGCGCCGGCATCGACCCTGCTTCGGTCGATGACGTCATCATGGGTTGCGCCACGCCCGAAGGCGCGACCGGCTCGAACATCGCGCGCCAGATCGCGCTGCGCGCCGGCCTGCCGATCACCACTTCGGGCATGACCATCAACCGCTTCTGCTCGTCGGGCCTGCAGACCATCGCCACCGCCGCCCAGCGCATCATCGCGGGCGAAGGCGAGGTGTACGTGGCCGGCGGCGTCGAGAGCATCTCGTGCGTGCAGAACGAAGCCAACAAGCACATGCTGGCCGACCCGTGGCTCGTGAAGCACAAGCCCGAGATCTACTGGAACATGCTGCAGACGGCCGAGCAGGTCGCCAAGCGCTACAACATCGGCCGCGACGCCATGGACGAATACGGCGCCGCCAGCCAGCAGAAGGCCACCGCCGCGCTGGAAGCCGGCCGCTTCAAGGACGAGATCGCCCCCATCACCGTGCTGGCCGGCGTGGCCGACCCCGTGCTGGGCCTGCGCACCAAGGAAGTCACGATCGAGAACGACGAAGGCATTCGCGCCGGCACCACCAAGGAAGGCATCAGCGGCATCCGCTCGGCCATTCCCGGCGGCCTGATCTCGGCCGGCAATGCCAGCCAGTTCTCCGACGGCGGCGGTGCCTGCGTGCTGGTCGACGAGAAGTACGCCCAACAAAAGGGCCTGAAGCCCATCGGCCGCTTCCTCGGCTTTGCCGTTGCCGGCTGCGAGCCCGACGAAATGGGCATCGGCCCGGTCTTCGCGATTCCCAAGGTGCTCAAGCGCCTGGGCCTCACGGTCAACGACATCGATCTGTGGGAGCTGAACGAAGCCTTCGCCGTGCAGGTGATCTACTGCCGCGACAAGCTCGGCATTCCGGCCGACCGCCTGAACGTGGACGGCGGCGCCATTGCCGTGGGCCACCCCTACGGCGTGAGCGGCCAGCGCCTTACCGGCCACGCGCTCATCGAAGGCAAGCGCCGCGGTGCGAAGAAGGTCGTGGTCACGATGTGCATCGGCGGCGGCATGGGCGCCGCAGGCGTGTTCGAGGTCTTGTAATCATGTCCGGCTTGGGCCATGACCAGGAGGTCTCGCCCGAAGCCGTTCTGGCCTACGGGCGCCGTGTGCTCGCATCGCAGCCGTTCAGTGCGCTGATCGGCACGCAGTTGCACGCGCTTGCGCCAGGCCTTGCCGAGCTTCAGCTGCCGCTCACGGCGCAGCTGAAGCAGCAGAACGGCTTTGCCCACGGCGGCATCGTGAGCTACATGGCCGACAACGCGCTCACCTTTGCCGGTGGCAGCGCGTTGCGCGTGCCGGTGGTGACTTCCGAATTCAAGATCAACTATGTACGGCCTGCACTTGGCGACCGTTTGATTGCACGCGCCACCACAGCCCATTGCGGCAGTTCGCAGGCCGTTTGCACCTGCGAAGTGTTCGTGGTGAACGACAACGTTGAGAAGCTCTGCGCGCTGGCGCAGGGCACCATCGCCAAACTACCTGACTCTCCGAAAAAGTAGCAAGAAGAGACATTCTCATGAGCCTGCGTTCCACCCTCGACTTCCTGCTCTACGACTGGCTCGACGCCGAGTCGCTTAACCAGCGCGAACGCTTTGCCGACCACTCGCGCGAAACCTTCGACGCGGTGCTCGACACCTGCGAGCGCATCGCTCGCGAGAAGTACGCCCCATTCAACCGCACGGTCGACACGCAGGAGCCGCACTTCGATGGCGAGAAAGTCATCCTGCCGCAGGCCACGCACGACGCGCACAAGGCTTTCGTCGAATCGGGAATGATGAGCGCGGCGCAAGACTACGACATCGGCGGCATGCAGCTGCCGTACACGCTCTCGGCTGCGGCCAACAGCTTCTTCGCGATGGCCTCGGTGAGCATCGGCTCCAACATGCTAACCAGCGGCAACGCCAACCTGCTGATGGTGCACGGCACCGAGATGCAGAAAGAGGTGTTCGCAAGGAACGAGTTCTCGGGCCGCTGGGCCGGCACCATGTGCCTGTCGGAGCCGCAGGCCGGTTCTTCGCTGAGCGATGTGGCCACGCGTGCGGTGCCCGATGGCGGTGATTTTCAAGATGACCCGCTTGGCCCGCGCTACCGCCTCACGGGCAACAAGATGTGGATCTCGTCGGGCGACCACGAGCTGACCGAGAATATCGTGCACATCGTGCTCGCCAAGATCCCCGACGAGAACGGCAAGCTGGTGCCCGGCACGCGCGGCATTTCGCTCTTCATCGTGCCCAAGCGCATGGTGGATACCAAGGGCGAGCTCACCGGCCAGCGCAACGACGTGGCGCTCGCGGGCCTGAACCACAAGCTGGGCTGGCGCGGCACCACCAACACGCTGCTGAACTTCGGCGAGGGCAAGTACCCGGTCGACGGCAAGGCCGGCGCGGTGGGTTACCTGGTCGGCTCGCCCGGCAAGGGCCTGCACTGCATGTTCCACATGATGAACGAGGCGCGCATCGGCGTGGGCACGGCTGCCACCATGCTCGGCATGGCCGGCTACCACGCCTCGCTCGAATACGCCAAGAGCCGCCCGCAGGGCCGACTGGTGAAGAAGCCCAATGCCGCCGGTGCCGCGGTCGCCAAGGACTCGGCTGCGCCGCAGGTGCGCATCATCGAGCACGCCGACGTGCGCCGCATGCTGCTGGCCCAGAAGGCGTATTGCGAAGGCGCGCTGGCGCTGGAGCTGTATTGCGCCCGGCTGGTCGACGAGCAGAACACCGGCGACGCGCAGGCCGCCGACGACGCGCGCCTGCTGCTCGAAGTGCTCACGCCCATTGCCAAGAGCTGGCCCAGCGAGTGGTGCCTGGAAGCCAATTCGCTGGCCATCCAGGTGCACGGCGGCTACGGCTACACGCGCGACTTTCCGGTGGAGCAGTACTGGCGCGACAACCGCCTGAACATGATCCATGAGGGCACCCACGGCATTCAGGCGGCCGACCTGCTGGGCCGCAAGGTGCTGATGGAGAAGGGGCGCGGCCTGCAACTGCTGGCCGGCCGCATGACCGCCACCATTGGCCGCGCCGCCAAGGTGCCAGCGCTGGCGGCTCATGCCAAGGCGCTGGGCGCAGCGTTGCAGCGCATCGGCAGTGCGACCGAGGCCGCATGGTCCACCGGTGACCCGGCCGACGCGCTGGCCAATGCCGTGCCGTACATGCAGGCCTTCGGCCACATGGTGCTGGCGTGGATCTGGCTCGACGTGGCCCAAAGGGCCCTGCAGACCGATGGAGAAAAGGCGAGGGCGGTAACAGCTGGCAAGATCGGCGCCACGGACTATTTCTTCCACTACGAGCTGCCGAAAATCGGCGCATGGCTCAACGTGGTCGAAACCCGCGACCCGACCTGTACCGCTTTGCCCGAGGACGCCTTCTGATGGCCACTACCGATTCGCCGAACGCCAACCCCAACAACACCCCCGCCGCCAAACCGCCCAAGCCGCACGCGCGGCTCGAGAAGTGGATCTGGATCCTGATCTACGGCGGCCTGTTCGTCGTGATCCTGGGCCTTGCCACCGGCCGCACCAACGCGGCGCTGGGCTGGTCCATCGCCGTGCCCGGCGGCATCGTGGCGGTGGTCGGCTTCGTGCTGATCTACGTGCGCTCGCGCCTGTCCAATACGCCCACCAAGTAACGAGGCCAGCCATGCTCAAGCACATCGTGATGTGGAAGTTCAAGGAGCACGCCGAGGGCGCCGACAAGGCGACCAACCTGCTCAAAGCCAAGGCGCTGCTCGACGCCTGCGCGAAGCTGTCGCCCGGCACGCTGCGCTTCGAGGTGGCCATTGCCCAGCCCGGGCTGGAAGCGACCTACGACCTGGTCCTGTATTCGGAATTCACCGATGCCGCCGCGCTCGCGGCCTATTCGGACCATCCGCAGCACGTGGCCCTGAAGCCCTTCATCGGCGCTGTGCGCGAAGCCCGCCAGTGCATGGACTACGAAATCTGAGCCTGACATTCAAAACCGGAGACACCTCATGACGCCCCGCAACATCAAGCAGCTGTTCGACCTCACCGGCAAGACCGCCCTCATCACCGGTGGCTCGCGCGGCCTGGGCCTGCAGATGGCCCATGCGCTCGGCGAAGCCGGCGCGAAGATCATGCTGAGCTCGCGCAAGGCCGACGACCTGGAGCAGGCCGCTGCCGAGCTGCAGGCCGCCGGCATCGACGCACGCTGGATCGCCGCCGACTGCTCGAAGGAAGAAGACACCCGCCGCCTGGCCGACGAAACGCTGCAGCGTATGGGCGCAGTCGACATCCTCATCAACAACGCGGGCGCCAGCTGGGGTTCGCCGGCCGAGAGCCACCCGGTCGAGGCCTGGGACAAGGTGATGAACCTCAACGTGCGCGGCTATTTCATCCTGTCGCAGCAGATCGCCAACGGCTACATGATCCCGAAGAAGACCGGGCGCATCATCAACATCGCCTCGATCGCCGGTCTGAACGGTAACCCGCCCGAAATGCAGACGCTGGCCTACAACACCTCCAAGACCGCGGTCATCGGCTTCACTCGCACGCTGGCTGCCGAATGGGGCCGCTACGGTATCAATGTGAACGCGATCTGCCCCGGTTTCTTCATGACGAAGATGGCCGCCGGCCTCATCAAGTCGCTGGGCGAGGAAAAGATGGCCGCGCAGGCCCCGCTCGGCCGCCTGGGCGACGAGGAAGACCTGAAGGGCCTGACGCTGCTGTTCGCGAGCGATGCCGGCAAGCACATCACCGGCCAGTGGCTGGCGGTGGACGGCGGCGTGAGCGTAGTGCTGGGTGCTGCCTGACATGTCTTCTTCTTCAGATTCCAGCGACATCAACATCCGCTCGTACACGAGCCAGATTCCGTTCGCGCGTCACCTCGGCTTCGAGCTGACGAAGTTCGAGGGCGGCGAGTCGGAGATCATCTACACCGCCAAGCCCGAGCACCTGAACACCTTCGACGTGACGCACGGCGGCGCCTGCATGACGCTGCTGGACATCACCATGGCGGTGGCCGCGCGCAGCATCGCGCCCGAGATGGGCGTGGTCACCATCGAGATGAAGACCAGCTTCATGCAGCCCTCGGTCGGCCCGCTGCACGCGCGCGGCACGCTCATTCACAGGACGGCGACGCTGGCTTTCACAGAGGCCAAAATCTACGACGAACAGGAACGCGTGTGCGCCCACGCCACCGGCACCTTCAAGTACGTGAAGCGCAGGCTGCCGACCGGCCCCGCCAGCGCCAACGAGATGCGGCCGCCGTCGACCGACTGATTGACTGACACTTTTCCGGAGACATTCATGCCGATCAACAAGCAGATCCACCTCGACAACCGCCCCGACGGCGAGGCCGTGGCCAGCAACTTCAAGCTCGTGTCCGCGGAGACCCCCGCGCTCAAGGACAACCAGGTGCTCGTGCGCCACCACTACATGAGCCTCGACCCGTACATGCGCGGCCGCATGAACGACGCCAAGAGCTACGCGCAACCACAACCGCTGGGCCAGACGATGCAGGGCGGCACGGTGGGCGAAGTGGTCGAGAGCAAGCACCCCAGGTACGCCGTAGGCGACAAGGTGGTCGGCTTCGGCGGCTGGCAGGAATACAGCGTGGTCGATGCCTCGCAGCCAGGTGCGCTGAAGAAGGTCGACACCACGCACGTGCCGCTGTCGCACTACCTGGGCGCGGTCGGCATGCCCGGCGTCACGGCCTGGTACGGGCTGGTGAAGATCATTGCGCCCAAGGCCGGTGAAACGGTGGTCATCACCGCCGCCAGCGGCGCGGTGGGCAGCGCCTTCGGTGCGCTGGCCAAGGCGCGCGGCTGCCGCGTGGTCGGCATTGCCGGCGGCCCCGACAAGTGCAAGTACGTGACCGACGAGCTGGGCTTCGACGCCTGCATCGACTACCGCGTGCACGCCGACGTCAAGTCGATGAGCGCGGCGCTGAAGGAAGCCTGCCCGAACGGCATCGACGGCTACTTCGAGAACGTCGGCGGCTACATCTTCGACGCGGTGCTGTTGCGCGCCAACGCCTTCGCCCGCGTGGCGCTGTGCGGAATGATCGCGGGCTACGACGGCCAGCCACTGCCGCTGGCCAACCCCGCGCTGATCCTCATCAACCGCATGAAGATCGAAGGCTTCATCGTCAGCGAGCACATGGAAGTGTGGCCCGAGGCGCTGACCGAATTGGGCACGCTGGTGGCCACGGGCAAACTGAAGCCGCGTGAGTCGATTGCGCAAGGCATCGAATCCGCTCCTGAAGCCTTCCTGGGCCTGCTCAAGGGCAGGAACTTCGGCAAGCAACTCGTCAAGCTGATCTGATGCACTGGATGGACTGAACGCACGGCAAGGAGGCCGGTTATGCAAACGACGCACGAGGTGTTCAATCAGCCCACGCCGCTGGTCGACTACAACCTCTTCGACACCAATCGGCCCCTGCGCGATGCGCTGATGTTCAACGCGCCCGCGCTGCAGACCACGCAGTTGCACGAATTGGGCGCCACCCTCGGTACGGCCGGCATGCAGGCGCATGCGCGGCTGGCCAACGTGCACACGCCCGAGCTGCACACGCACGATCGCTTCGGCCGGCGCATCGACGAGGTGGAGTTCCATCCGAGCTACCACGCGTTGATGACTGCCGCCGTGGGCGCCGGGCTTCACGGCACGCCCTGGACCGGCACTTCGGCCTCGCCGCATGTGCTGCGCGCGGCGGGCTTCATGCTCTTCACCGAGCTGGAACCGTCGATTCTTTGCCCCATCTCCATGACCTACGCGGTCACGCCCGCGCTGCGTGGCAATTCGGCCGTGTACGCCGACTGGGGCCCGAAGCTCGGCAGCCTCTGGTACGACCCGGCACTAAAGCTCTTCAGCGACAAGCCCGGCGTGACCATGGGCATGGGCATGACCGAGAAGCAGGGCGGCTCCGACGTGCGGGCCAACACCACCCAGGCCGTGCGCGACGGCAGCGATGCCTGGGGCGAGCGCTATGCCATCACCGGCCACAAGTGGTTCTTCTCTGCGCCGATGTGCGATGCCTTCCTGGTGCTGGCGCAGGCGCCCGCCGGGCTCTCGTGCTTCTTCCTGCCGCGCGTGCTGCCCGACGGTTCGCGCAACGGCATCCAGATCCAGCGGCTGAAGGACAAGCTCGGCAACAAGGCCAACGCAAGCTCCGAGGTCGAGTTCCATGGCGCGAGCGCCTGGCTCGTGGGCGAGGAGGGTCGCGGCATTCCGCAGATCCTCGAGATGGGCACGATGACGCGGCTCGACTGCGCGCTGGGCACCAGCGGGCTGATGCGCCAGTCGCTGGGCATCGCGCTCAACCATGCGACGCAGCGCAAGGCCTTCGGCAAGCCGCTGATCGATCAACCTTTGATGAAGAACGTGCTGGCCGACCTGGCGCTCGAAAGCGAAGCCGCCACCGCGCTCGCCATTCGCCTGGCGCGCGCCTTCGACAACCAGGCCGACGAACACGAACGCCTGATGGCCCGCCTGCTCACGCCGGTCGCCAAGTTCTGGATCTGCAAGCGCGGCAGCGCCTTTGCGCAGGAGGCGATGGAGTGCCTCGGCGGCAACGGCTATGTGGAAGAGGGCGGCGAGGGCGTCATGGCCCGCATCTACCGCGAGATGCCGCTCAACTCCATCTGGGAAGGCGCGGGCAACATCATGGCGCTCGACTTGCTGCGTGGCTTGCGCAAGGGCGACGCGGTGGCCGCGCTGACGAAGGAACTGGCACCAGCGCGTGGCCAGCACGCCGCGCTCGACCGGCTGGCTGACGCGCTGCCGGCACGCATCGAGGCGATGGCCTCCGAAGCCGAGGCCCGCCGCCTCGCGCAGGACGTGGCACTCGCCGTGCAGGCCGCACTGCTCGTGCAAACCGCGCCATCCGCCGTCGCTGGCGCGTTCTGCGCCTCGCGCCTGGGCGGCGACTGGGGCAATGCCTTCGGCACGCTGGCCGCGGGCACCGATTTCGATTCGATCATCCAGCGCGCGCAACCCCGTTGACGCGCGCTGACCCCACCACAGAAGAAAGACTCCCACCATGGCCGACCTGATCCTTCATCACTACCTGACCTCGCCGTTCTCGGAGAAGGTGCGCCTGATCCTCGGCGCCAAGAAGCTGCCGTGGAAGTCGGTCTTCATCCCGCCGATCATGCCCAAGCCCGACGTGGAGGTGCTCACTGGTGGCTACCGCAAGACGCCGTTCCTGCAGATCGGCGCCGACATGTACTGCGACAGCGCGCTCATCGCCGACGTGCTCGAACACCTGCAGCCCGAGCCCACGCTCTACCCGGAGCCCGAAAAAGGCATGTCGCGCATCCTCGCGCAGTGGGCCGACACCACGCTGTTCTGGGCCGCCATGGCCTGGAGCCTGCAGCCCAAGGGCGCAGCCGAGATGTTCGCCAAAGCCCCGCCCGAAGCCGCGAAGGCCTTCGGCGAAGACCGCGGCAAGATGAGCGCGGGCAACATGACCCGCCTGCGCCCGGCCGACGCCACCAGCGCCTACAAGTCGTACCTGCGCCGCCTGTCGGACATGCTCGACGAAAAGCCCTTTCTGCTTGGCGAAGTGCCCAGCATCGCGGACTTCTCGGCCTACCACCCGCTCTGGTACACGCGGCGCATCGAGTCGGTTCGCACCATCCTCGACCTGACGCCCGCGGTGATCGACTGGCTGGACCGCATGGCCGCCATCGGCCACGGCGTTCCCGAGAAGTTCACGAGCGACGAGGCCATTGCAGCAGCCAAGGCCGCGACGCCGCACACGCTGCTGACCGACAGCACCTTCCAGGACGATCACGGTATTCCGCTCGGCAACGCCGTCACCGTGCGCGCCGAGAGCTTCGGCCTCGAGGAGACACCCGGCACGCTGATCGCGGCTACGCGCACGCACTACACGCTGGAGCGCAGCAGCGAGCGTACGGGCACGGTGCATGTGCACTTTCCGCGGATCGGGTATGTGCTGAAGAAGGCTGAGGGTTGAGTTGCCGCGGCGGTCGATCACCGCCGCGCCTCAACGCTTGAGGCCAGGTATTGGGACCGGGTTGCAGTCGGGTAACTTCAGCGCCTCGTAGTCAGGGTGAAACTGCACCACGACAAAATCGTTGCTCGCCTCCCTCGACATCTTGTTGTCTTCATAGATGTTTGACGTCGTTTCCAGCTTGATCTCGGTCGGCTGGAGTTGCTTGTACGCTCGGGTCACGTTTTCGGCGCGTCGTCTTGCCAACTGTCTGGCTTCAGCAGGTGTTCTGCCTTGCACCTTGACGGCGGCGCCTCCGTCGATTGAAACCTCAAGGTACTTCGGAAACGCCGAATTCGCCCGGCCAACAAACTCCGCCAGCTTTGCTATCTGCGCAGGCTCAAGGTCGGCAGAACCATCGGCGAAGGTCAGCCTTGTCACCACGACAGGTTTGCAAGCCATGGCGGCACAGCCTATCAATACGGTGGGGATGATGAGCAGAGCCTTGATGGTGGGTTTCATGTGCATGCCCAGTTGATGACGGAGCGTTGTACGTGACCGTGGCGACTACCACTGTTGCCCATCGTCAACCGGCCGGCTCTTTGTCACGAAGGAGTGGGTTTTCGGTCCGAGGTGTGTTGGGTGTGGTCAGAGCCAGCCTGAAGCGGCCGCAGACACGCGTCACACGAACGACAGTCAACCATGCTGCAAAGCGTTCAAATAGACGGCGCAGAGCCAACCACAGGAAAGCATTCAATGATTCAAGACTTCAAGGGCAAGACCGCCGTACTCACCGGCGCAGGCTCGGGCTTCGGCCTGGAGTGCGCGCGCATCGGCGCCGCCCGCGGCATGAACCTCGTGCTGGTCGACGTGCAGCAGGACGCGCTCGACAAGGCCCAGGCAGAAATGGAAGCCGCCGGCGCGCAGGTGCTGGCGCGCAAGGTCGACGTGTCGAACGCGGCGCAGATGGAAGCGCTGGCCACGGCCGTGAAGGAACGCTTCGGCGCGCCGCACTTCGTGTTCAACAACGCAGGCGTGGGCGCCGGCGGCCTGGTGTGGGAGAACACTGTGGCCGACTGGGAATGGGTGCTGGGCGTGGACCTGTGGGGTGTGATCCACGGCGTGCGCCTGTTCACGCCGATGATGCTGGAGGCCGCCGCGAAAGACCCGGACTATCGCGGCCACATCACCAACACCGCCAGCATGGCCGGCCTGCTCACTCCCCCCAACATGGGCATCTACAACGCAGCCAAGGCTGCTGTCGTGAGTCTCACCGAGACGATGTACCAGGACCTGAACCTCGTCACCGACCAGATCGGTGCGAGCCTGCTGTGCCCGTACTTCGTGCCCACCGGCATCACCAGCAGCGAGCGCAATCGCCCGAACGCGCCGAAGGAAACCGAGCTCACCAAGAGCCAGCTCATCGGCCAGGCCATGAGCAACAAGGCGGTGAGCAGCGGCAAGATCACGGCCGCAGAAGTCGCGGCCAAGGTGTTCGACGCCATCACCGCCAACCAGTTCTACGTGTTCAGCCATCCGAAGGCGCTGGGCAATGTGCGCAGCCGCATGGAGAACATCGTTTCCATCACCAATCCGGCCGACCCCTTCCTGGAGCGGCCCGAGATCGGGCAGAAGCTGCGCGAGCAACTGCGCTCGGCCTGAGAAGCTTCTTCCTCGTCATCAGGAGGCCTGCAGCTCGCTCACCAGCGCCTCGACGCGGGCAAGCGCGCTGGCGATGGAGCGGTCCAGCAAGTCGCCATGGTCTTCAGCGTGCTCGATGGCCACGCTGTGCACTTCGTTGAGCCCGAGCAGGCCCAGCGGGGTCGCGATGCCGGGCGTGAGCAGGTCCAGATGCGCCTGGAACCCGCCCGGCCCGTAGCCGCTGCTGCCGCACGAGGTCAGTAGCACCGTGCGGCGGTTGCGCTCGGCCAGAAGCGGCACATACGGGTTCTCGCGGCTGCGGTCGAAGTCGAAGGTAGCCCCGACGCGCACGATGTTGTCGATCCATGACTTCAGCGGCGCAGGCATGCTGAAGTTGTACATCGGCACGCCGATCACCAGCACGTCGGCACGGCGGATCTCGGCGATGAGCGCGTCGCTCTCGGCGAGCACGGCGTGCATCCACGGCTCGCGCTCGGCGGCGGGCGTGTAGCCCGACGCGATCCATTCGCCGGTGACGTTGCTCGGCGGCGCGGCGCCGATGTCGCGGTAGATCACTTCGGTGCCCGGCTGTGTCGCAAGCCAGCTCGACACGAAGTGGTGGCTCAGCCGGCGCGAATGCGAGCCGTGAACGTGGGTGCCTGAACGGCCGGGGCGGGCGCTGGCGTCGATGTGGAGCAGTGTGGTCATGGTGCGGTCCTCGTTGACGTGAAGGGTGGGATGAAGAGAATTCAGCTGTCTGCTTGACGTGGTTCTCAATTTATCCAGGCATACCCAGTGCGACAAACGACGATTTCTTTGCGCTGCTGAAAAATTAATTCATCCATGGCCAACCTTCGCCAACTCCCTCCGCTGGCGGCGCTGCGCGCTTTCGAGGCGGCCGCGCGGCACTGCAGCGCCAAGCTCGCGGCCAACGAACTCTCGGTAACACCCACCGCCATCAGCCACCAGGTGCGGCAGCTCGAAGACTCGCTCGGCGTGCCGCTGTTCATCCGCCAGCCGCGGCAACTGGTGCTCACGCCGCAGGGCAGGGAGCTGCAGGCAGTGCTGAGCGAGTCGTTCAATGCCATGGCGAATGCGGTGGCGCGGCTGCGTGCGCCGCCCGAGCGCAGCGCCATCACCTTGTCGGCCACGCCGGCCGTCGCGGCGCGCTGGCTGCTGCCGCGCGTGAGCACTTTGCGCGCGCTGCACCCGAGGCTCGACCTGCGCATTCATGCATCGCACGAAGCGGTTGCGCTCGACGGTGTCACGGCCGACATAGCGATCCGCTACGGCAAGGGTCAGTGGCCGGGCATGGTGGCCGAGAAGCTGTTCGACAACGTCTTCGCGCCGGCCTGCAGCCCTGCGCTCAAGCTGCGCCGCCGCAGTGACCTGACGCGGCACACGCTGCTGCACTTCGCGGTGCCCGGCAACAAGAGCCAGCCCGGCACCTGGGCCGAGTGGCAGCAGCAGGCGCAGGTGCCCGGCCTCGACGTATCGGCCGGGCCGGTGTTCTCGGACGAAACGCACACCGTGTCGGCCGCGCTGCAGGGGCAGGGCGTGGCGTTGATGGGTCTTGCGCTGATTGCCGACGAACTGCGTGCGGGCAATCTGGTGCAGCCGTTCGGTCCGGAGTTGCCGGGGCTGCCGTTCTATCTTGTGTGCCTCGAGGCGCGGCGTTCGGAGCCGGCCGTGGCCGCGGTGTTCGAGTGGGTGAGGGGCCTGCAGCCGCTGGGTGCCTGAACGCGTGACTTTCGACACTGGTGGCCGCTCGTTCGCAGTCCTAGAGTCCGGCAGTGAGTCGCTTGCGCGGCTCATCTCGGGTTGCAGGAGCGAGATGCCCTGCGTTCAAAAGTACCAATGGAGGGAAGAAATCATGAAACGTGCAACCGCAATCAAGGCAGGCGCTGTGGCTGCGATCTTGTCGTCGCTGGCTCTGGCTGCCCCGGCTGTCGCAGGACCGTTCACCCAGTGCGGCGACCACTGGCTGTTCTGGAGTGGCTATCAGCTGATCATGGAAGCGATCTTCGACCTCTGCGGCTGAGAGGTGCCTGCGCTGCGCAATGTTTGACATTAGTCAAATATTGCGCAGGTTCGCTGGCTTTTTGCACCGAACCCGCTCTCATGTGCGGTGTGCGCGAATTAATCCCTTAGCCCGATCGGCTGTTCTTCTTAACCTTCCTGTACTTTTTTTGACGAAGGTCAGGAAAGGTCGCGAGCAGTCCACGCTGCCTCGCAACCGCCTGCGCCGGCTAACGAATTACACGCGACATCTTGCGAAGAGGGAGGCTATTCATGCGCACACCGTTCCAACCCGAAACCAGCCCGGACGAGCCTTTGGCGGCCAGGTATGGGCCAGCGTACATGGCATGGTTGTCCGTGCTCCTGTGCATCGTGGCGGCCGTGGCCTTTGTGGTCGTGGCCATCCTCGTTCCGAACATCATTGCGGCATCGATGTTCACGACGGCAGCCATCATGTTCCTGGGCGCCGGCCTGATCCTCGGCTTGAGCATGTGGGTCTTTCCGGACCTTCCCCGCTAGATGGCCTCGCAAGAACCCATGGCGGGTAAATCCGCGACGTCTATTTTTCGAGTTCAGGGCTGGCGGGTGACTCTGGTCGCAGCCTTGATCGGCTTGCTGATCGTGCTGGCTGGGCTCATGAAGTGGATCGTCGAATTCCAGGTCGAGGCGGCACGGGAGCGGCGCTTGAGCGAAGCCGTTGCGCGCGAGGCGGTGGCGCGTTGCCACGAGAAGGCACCGCTTCAGGCGGTCAACGCCTGCCTGGGCGAACTGGCTGCTGCCAGGGCTCTTCACTCCAATCGCTGACGATCAGTCAGTTGGCACTGCGCCATCGTCCGGAGTCCGGGCACACGATGGCCCGTGCACCGTTCAGCCAGACTTGCTCTTCATCCAGCTGCGGCGAGGTCGAAAGATCGATGTCGAAGGCGACTCCCAGTGCGTGCCCGACATGGGCATCCTCGATGGGAAGCTCCCAGGTCAGGAACACCAGGCTGCAATCCCGCTCGGGCGTGAAATCGGCCGCATCGAAGCCGCCGCTGCCACGTTGGATGACGGCATGAGGCTGGCCGGTGTCGAAGATCACCACCGTGCCCCGGGTCAGTGGAATCCGATGACCCGCAGAGGAAAAGTGCAGGTCCAGCCCCTTGTCCTCGCTCATGAAGAGATTGCAGAAGGCCATGCTGCCGTACTGCGCACCGTCGTGGTGGTACTTCGCGCCGCGGCAGGCCATGAGGGCCACGTCGCTGGAGGCAAGCACCTCTGACAGTCCCAGCGTGTGCATCCAGTCGGATACGGCCTGCACGCAGTGTTTGTAGTCGGGCCAACGCGTACGCGCCCGGGCCAGGGGCAATGGCTCGACGTCTCCGGGCTCCAGGAACAGGCGCGAAGAGATCTCGCTTTCCCAATCGGCGAGCAGACGTGCAGGCGGCGCAGGCACGTCGACCGTGCCCGACAGCACGACACTGCTCACGCTTCGGCTGCGGATGGCGTCGCCGCTCCAGAAGTAGGAAGTCAGGATGTCTCCCGCGTGCTGCGGTCGAGGAGGATTGTTCATCGGGGGCAGTGTAGTGAGCGTCACGGCGGCGTCGGTCTGCGTGCCATTGCGCGCCCACACTGTTGTTGATCGGCGACGCGGAGAAGCTTTACGAACCCCAGGCGATGCTGAAGCTGGCGCAGCGTCGGATGCCCGGCCTCGAGGCTGCCATCGTGCTGGGCGCCGACCATATCGCTGCGATGTCGCAGCCAGACGATGTCAATGGCCAGATCATCCGATTCCTGCAAAAGGGAGGGGCGGACAAGAATGGCGGCCGTTGCTGCTTGGAACATACCCTGACGCATATTGAATACCAAAGAGTTAACATTTGAGTTGCCAAGTAGACAAGGAGGAGCCCCCATGGAAACGTACCCAACCCTAAGACAGGCCACAGGCGTGGCCCGCACCCTCAGCAAGCACTCGTCGTGCACCATGGTGGTCTATCGCGTGACAGAGGACAAATTCGTGACCGCGCATGCCGCCGACCGCGTGCAGGGAAGCATCGAGGCCGTGTACCGAGACGGTTATGTCGTGCCGACCCTCCTGAGCAAGCGCGTCGAATGAAAAGAACGCTTGGCACTTCGCCCGGAGCCGGGCCGGGACAGGCCTCCTTCGGGAGGCCTTTTCACTCCTAAGACGAGCTGGGCACGGCCTGCATCAGCAGCGTCAGCGCCTTTCGCAAGCTCGTGACCTCAGCCTGTGGCGGCTTGCGACGCAATCCACTCCCACACGGCTCGGATAGCCGGTTCGTTCTCCCTCCCGTTCGCAACCGCAAGAAAGTAGCTGCCGGTTTCGAGCGCGGGTCCGAAAGGCTGCACCAGCGCGCCGCTGCGAAGCTCCTCGGCCGACAGCGTGAGGCTCAGCAACGCCACGCCATGGCCGGCGAGTGCGGCCAGCATCGCATGCGTCTCGTCGGAAAACGACGGGCCCGAGGCCTTCATCGCACGCCCCCTCGGTGGCGCGATGCCAGCTTCGCGAAACCAGCGCGGCCACACGGCGGGTGCGAGCGCCTGCGGCTGCCAGTCGCAATGGATCAGCTGGTGCTTCGGTAGATCTGCCGCACGCTTCAGGCCCAGCATCGGGCTGCACAACGGCGCGTAGCGCTCGGGCATCAACTCGCGCGACACCAGCCCCGGCCAGTTGCCGCGGCCTGAGCGCACCGCGATATCGGCATCGCCGCGCGCCAGGTCGACCACGGTGTCGCTCGCATGCAGCCGCAGCTCGACCCCGGGGCTGGCCTTGCGGAACGCCTCCATGCGCGGGAGCACCCAGCGCGCGGCGAAGGCGGTGTTGGTGGTGAGGGTGACGGCCTGCGATGCGGCGGGCCGGCGCAGCTTGTCTACACCGGCTTCGAGCACGTCGAAGCCCATGCGCAGGTCGTCGAACAGCCGCTGGCCCGCGGGCGTCAGCGCGAGCTGCCGCGTGAGCCGGCGGAACAGCGGCTGGCCCAGCGTGTCTTCGAGCGCGCGCACCTGGTGGCTGATGGCCGACGGCGTGACCGAGAGTTCGAGCGCCGCGCGCTGAAAGCTCAGGTGCGCGGCCGCGGCCTCGAAGGCGCGCAGCGACAGCAGCGGAGGTAGTCGGCGGGGAGGGCGGATGGATGAGCTTATCTCGTTCATAGGCAGAGAAATCGTCGTTTGTGATGGCAGGCCTGCATCCATAGATTCAAGGCCTGCGCGCCATTCTGGCAGCGCGGAATGAAAGACATCCATTCATCCATCAAGACCATCACCATGAACCTCCTTCACATCGATGCCAGCGCCCGTCCGGGCCGCTCCGACACCGACCTCCACGGCTCGCACACGCGGCGCCTTTCCGCGCGTTTTGTCGAGCGCTGGCGCAAGGCGCGTCCCGACGACCGCATCGACTACCTCGACGTGGGACAGCGTCCGCCCGCGCACGTTGACGGCCGATGGATCCATGCGGCCTTCACGCCGCCGGCCGCGCGCGAGCCGTGGATGGCCGACGTGCTCGCCGAGAGCGACCGCCTGGTCGATCAGCTCATTGCAGCCGACGTCGTCGTGGTCGGCTTGCCCATGTACAACTTCAGCGTGCCCGCGCAGTTCAAGGCCTGGATCGACAACATCGTGCGCGTGGGCCGCACCTTCGGCTTCGACCGTTCGCGCGGCGCAGTGCCGTACTGGCCGCTGCTGGCGGACGCGGGCAAGCGCGTGGTGTTGCTCGGCGCGCGCGGCGACCACGGCTATGACGCGGGCGGGCGCATCGCGCACCTCAACCATACGGAGGGCAGCGTGCGTTCGGTGCTCGGTTACATCGGCATCACGGATGTGTTCGAGGCGGCGGTGGAGTCTGATGAGTTCGGCGGCGAGCAGCTCGCGCAGTCGATGCGGCGCGCGGAGCAGCACGTGGATGAGCTCGTCGACACGTTGGCTGCTACTGACACCACGCTGTCAGCAGCCACCGCATAGGATTTTTCGCTCCACTTCCGGAACGAAAAATGATCCCCGGCCCTTTGCTTGAGCGCTTCCCCCGCCCGCCCACCGCCGAGCTTTTCAGCCAGCGCGTGCTCGGATTCGACAAGGAAAAGGGAACGATCCGCCTGAGCTTCGTGGCCACCGATGCGTTCCTCAACCCCGCGGGCGCGGTGCAGGGCGGCATCCTCGTAGCGATGCTCGACGACACGATGGGGCCGGCGTTGTGGGTCATGAATGGCGAAGAGACTTACTCCGTCACCATCGACCTCAGCGTGTCCTTTCTGGCCGCCGCGAAGCCTGGCCTGCTGTATGGCGAAGGCAGGGTCGTGCAGCGCGGCAAGACCATCGCTTTTCTCGAGGCGCAACTGAGCGATCCGACTGGGCACATCGTGGCGCGCTCCACGGCCAGCGCGCGTGTCGTGAAGGCCTGACGGCTCAATCCTTCTTCTGCATCGCAAGCAGATAGCCCACGCGCAGCGAACGGTGGAGCCTGAAGTTGCGGGTGAGCGGGTTGTAGCCCAGGCCGCGCTGGTCCCGCAGCACGAGGCCGGCGCTGGCGGCCGCGCTCTTGAGTTCGTCCGGGCGGATGAGCTTGCGGTAATCGTGCGTGCCGCGCGGCAGGATGCGCAGCACCTGCTCCGCGCCGAAGATTGCAATCAGCCATGCCCACGGCGTGCGGTTGATGGTGGAGAAAAAGACCCAGCCTCCCGGCTTCGCCATGCGAGCACAGGCGTCGATCACGGCTACTGGCGACGGCACGTGTTCGAGCATCTCCATGCACGTGATGACATCGAACTTTGCCTCGTTGCCAATGGCCAGGTCTTCGGCGAAAATTGCCTGATAGGTCACGCTTGCCGCGCTGCTGCGTGCATGAAGCGTTGCGACCTTCAGCGGCTTGTCGGCTAGGTCGATGCCGAGCACGTCCGCGCCGCGGTGCGCCATCGACTCGGCCAGGATGCCGCCGCCACAACCGACGTCGAGCACCTTGCGGTCACTCAGCGGGCTGAGCTTGTCGATCCAGTCCAGCCGCAGCGGATTGATCTCGTGCAGGGGGCGGAATTCAGACTGCGGGTCCCACCACCGGTCGGCCAGGGCCTGGAATCTGGCCAGTTCGGCGGGGTCGAAGTTGGATGCTGCGCTCATGGATTCTTCTCCTTGGTTTACCAATGACCCCGCGACCGGTTCCAGCGGTAGAGCTGGTGCGCGAAGAGGTTGTAGAGCCAGGCGCCGAGCGTTCGCAGCCCGGGCCACTGAAGCGGCCTTGCCAGCCAGCGCCATCGCGGAGCAAGGGCCAGCACGCCGGCGATGGCGTCGGCGCCGATGCGCGTGGCGCCCGAGGTGTCGACGAGGTGCAGGCGTTCGCGCACGTCTTCAAGCCGCAGGCCCAGCGGTTCGAGCACTTCCGGGCGGGTGTGCACGTCGATCCACTCGACGCTTGCGTCCGGCGTTTTCTCGCGCATGGCGCAGACGCCGGCATCGCAGACAGGACAGGCGCTGTTGTAGTAGACAACCGTACGCGGGGGAGGGGCGGTGGGTGCTTGCATGTCGTCGGCTCCAGTTCGGGTCATTCTGCCATTCATTTAGCTAAATGGCTAAATAACTAATTAGAGAATTGCCTACTCGCGAGCTAAACTGAACCGATGGAAAAAGTTTTCGAAGCGCTTGCCTCCACGCCGCGGCGCAAGATCCTGGCGTACCTGTCGGAGACCGAACTCTCGGCCGGCGACATTGCCTCGCGCTTCGATATGACCAAGCCTTCGCTCTCCAAGCATCTGAAGATCCTCGAAGGCGCGGGGCTGGTAAAAGCCGAGAAGCGCGGCCAGTTCGTGTTCTACAGCCTGCAGCGCGAGAGCCTGGCCAGCACACTGACCGGCTTCGTGCAGGCGGTCTGTCCGGTGTCGAAGGCGCTGAAGAAAGAAAGCCGCGCCCTGGCCAGCAAACGCTCGGCGGATTCCTCGGGCACCTGACACGGCGCCCCTCGCTGTCTCTTTCCCCGGGAGGCAAAGAAAAGTACAGCAAAGGAATTCATTTTTCCGCCGTGCCACGCGGTTGGCCGGAGCCTGTGTCCCGGAGTCTTTCTCTCCGCGCGCGGAACACACCGATACTCTGCCCGGAAACTCTCCGCCGGCAACGTACCGGCTCCGAACAAGTTCAATGACTCCAACAGGCTTCTCGAAAATCCGCTTCGGTTTGCACACGCGCCTGAGCCTCGGCGTGGCGGCAGTGGTTCTGCTGGCCACCTTCGCAATCGCCACCTTCGCCCTGCATCTGGTCAAGAGCAACATGCGCGCCTCGATCGCGACCGAGGAGGTCGCCCGCGTGGGTGCCATCGCGGATGCGATCGACCAGAAATTCGGCAGCCGCCGGATCTTGCTGCAAACCTTCGGCGGCAGCGTGGAAGCGCAGGACCTCCAGGGCGCCGCGCTGCAGGCCTTTCTCGAGAAGCATGGCTCGCTGCGCAAGGCTTTCGACAACGTTGCGTTCGTCGACATGGACGGCAACCTGGTGGCCAACCTGAACGGCGTGCAGGCGATCGGCAAGGTGAACGTGAAGGACCGGGCTTACTTCCAGCAGACGGTCGCCTCCAAGGCCGGCCTCGTGTCCGAGCCCTACCGCAACCGCCTCAACGGGCTGGCACAGGTGGCCATCACCGAGCCGGTGCTCGACAACACGGGGCAGGTGAGGTTCGTGATCTCCGGCGCCATCAACCTGAAGGACCGGAACATCCTGGGCACGCTCGGCGACATCAGGTTCGGCAAGACCGGCTACCTGTTCGTGACGACCGTGGACGGCATCGTCGTCGACCATCCGCAGACTTCGCGCATCCTGAACCAGGTCCAGGCGGATGGCGGCGGCAATGCCGAGATCCTGCGCGCGATGGCCGGTTTCCAGGGCTCGAGCGAGGGCATCAACGATGCCGGCATGCCCGCCCTCTATGCCTTCGACCGCACCGAGCAGACGAACTGGATCGTCGGCGCCATGTACCCGCGCAGCGAGGCCTTCGCGAGCATCGATGCCATCGAGCGCGGTGCATTGTTCGGGGCGATGGCGCTCGCGCTGTTCGCGGGCGCGCTGGCCCTGGGCGTGGCACGCCGGCAGCTGAAGCCGCTGTCGGCGCTGCACAGGCACATGCAATACACCCAGGAGGCTCCCACCGAGACCGCAGCGGCGCGCACGTACGCCCCCGACGAAATCGGCGATCTCGCGCGCACTTTCGACGAGCTGATGGCGCAGCGGCGCGCCATCGAGCTCAGCCTTGCGCGCAGCGAGGCACAGGTGCGCACCATTGCCGACAACATCCCGGCGATGGTTTCGCATGTAGACGCATCGCTGCGCTACACCTTCGTCAACGCGCACGTGCGAGCCCTGCACAACAACGCAGCGCTGGTAGGGCGCCTGATGCCCGAGGTGCGCGGCGCCGCAGACTTTGCGGTCGTGGAGCCGCACTTCATGCGCGCGCTGGCGGGTGAGACGGTGATCCTCGAGAAGTCGGGCGATCCGGCACTGGGCATCGGCAACCGCACCTTCAAGGCCCACTACATTCCCGACGTCGATGCCGACGGCGTGGTGTGCGGCGTGTTCTCGATGACCTTCGACATCACCGAAGAAGTGAACATCCGCCGGGCCCTGACCGAGCAGGAAAAGCTGCTGCGCGACGTAACCGACAGCATTCCGGCGCTGGTCGGCTATTTCGACCGCGAGCAGAACTGCCTGTTCGCCAACATCCGGGCGCGGCAGATGGCGGGCCTCAGCGAAGGCGCACCGCTGCAGGGCACGACCATGCGTTCGGCCCTCGGCAGGGCGGTGTACGCGCAGCACAAGCCCTACCTTCCCGTGCTGTTCTCCGGCAAGAAAGTGCGCTTTCCGGTGCGTGCACCCATCCACGGCAGGGAGGGGTACTTCCAGGTCAACCTGATACCGGACAAGAACCTGCGCGGCGAGGTCGTGGGCTTCTACCTGATGTCTTTCAACATCACGGCACTGAAAGAGGCGGAGCTGCGCCAGGCCGAGAGCGAACTGCGCCTGCGCGCCATCACCGACAACATGCCGGCGCTGATCACCTACATCGACCGCGAGGAGAGGATCACCTTCGCCAACGCCACCAGCCGCGAATGGCTCGGGCTCGATCCGGTCCAGGTGCTGGGGCGCCACGTGCAGGAGGTGTCGGGCCGCGATGTGTACCTGTCGCGCCAGCCGATGCTCGCCCGGGCGCTGTCCGGCGAGCGGGTGGAGTTCGAGACCAGCACTCATCGCGCGGGGTTCGACCGCATCACTCAGGTGATCTACGTGCCCGACGTGCGCGCCGATGGGGCGACGCACGGTATCTTCTCGCTGGCGCTCGACATCACGGCGCTGAAGGTGGTGGAGCACAAGCTCATCGAGCTGGCACGGCTCGACACGCTCACTGGCCTGCCCAACCGGCTGGCGTTCAACGAATACTTGCCCGAGGCGGTGCTGCGCGGGCAACTCACGGGCCATGCAATGGCGCTGATGTTCCTCGACATCGACCACTTCAAAGCCATCAACGACACGATGGGCCACGCAGTAGGCGATGCGGTGCTGGCCGAGTACGCACGGCGGCTGCTGGGCTGCGTGCGCGGCACCGACATGGTGGCCCGGCTGGCCGGCGACGAGTTCGTGCTGGTGCTCGAAGGCCTGAATGCACCGGGCACCGCGGCCACCGTGGCGGCCAAGATGGTGGAAAGCATCCGCACGCCGTCCTTCGTGGTGGACGGCCAGCGCATCGAGGTAACGACCAGCATCGGCATCGCGTATCACCGCGCGGCCGATTCTTCCGTCACCGCCGAAGAACTGCTGGCGCGGGCCGACGTCGCGCTCTACAACGCCAAGGCGGCGGGGCGGAACCGGTTCGAGTTCTTCATGCCGATGGAAGAGGCGCGCAGCGATTCGCCTACGCGGCAGCACTGATGATTCTGGCGGCCACTCATGGCCGGCCCAGCACGTGGTTCTCGTGGCGGTCTTCGCCCAGTGCGAACCAGGTCGTGCCCTTTCTGGCGAACCCGTGCTTCTCGTAGAAGCCGCACGCTCTTTGGTTCTGGACGTTGACCGTCAGCCACAGGGCATCGCTGCCCGTCCGGTCGCGCACCGTGGCGCGGGCCTTGTCGAGCAGCGCGGAGCCCACGCCCAAGCGGGTGAACGGCTCCTGCACGTAGAGCGTGCAGAGCTCGGTGCTGGCGGAGGGAACGAGGGCCTGCCGCGCGCCGAAGCGCAGGCGCGCATAGCCGACGAGATGTGTGTCGGCCTCGGCGACGATCAAGGCAGTGTCTGCGTCGTTCATCCACGCGATGAACGCGGCCGGCGTGAACTCATCGAGCACATAACGCGCGAGCAGATCGTTCACGCCTTCGGTCGCGTAGGTGGCGAGCCAGACCTGAATTGACAACGCCGCCAACGCTGGAGCGTCGGCGGCGATGGCGGGGCGGGTGGTGAGAGGAGCGTTGCGCATGCGGGATTCTGCAATCCCTTCACTCCCTGGAAGAGGATCAGACCCGCGCCGAAGCGCAATCCCCCAGTGCATTGCGCGGTTCGCGCCGGTCGAGCGATCGGCTCCACAGCGCGATGGCCAGCCCCACCAGCGTGAGCAGCGCCGCCACCCAACCCAGCGCGCGCAGCCCCGGGCCATGGTCGATCACCACACCGCCAACCCAGGCGCCGAGTGCGTTGCCGAGATTGAAGGCCGCAATGTTCAAGCTCGAGGCGAGGTTCTGGCCCGCGCCCGAGGCCTTCTCCAGCACCCGCAACTGCATCGGCGCCACAGTGGCAAACGAGGCCACGCCGAGCAGGCCGACGAACACCACCGCGGTGAACGGCGTGCCGATGGTGAACTGCATCGCGCCGAGCACCACAGCCAACGCCACCAGCGTGCCAAGCACGGCGGCCATCGGCGCGCGGTCGGCCAGCTTGCCGCCGAGGATGTTGCCGACCGCAAGGCCGCCGCCGAACACCAGCAAGATCGGCGACACGGCCGACTCCGAAAGCCCGGTGACCTGCGTGAGCAGCGGCTGGATGTAGGTGAACACCACGAACACGCCGGCAAAGCCGAGCACCGTCATCGCCAGGCCGAGCAGCACCTGCGGGCGTGCCAGCACGGCCAGCTCTTCGCGCAACGGCGCTGGCTTGGTTTCGCCCTTGACGCGCGGCACGAACACCGCGAGCACCGTGAAGGCCAGCACGCCGATCAGCGTCACGGCCCAGAAGGCCGAGCGCCAACCGAACTGCAGGCCCAGCCAGGCGCCGGCCGGCACGCCGAGCAGCGTGGCGGCGGTCAGGCCGGTGAACATGATCGCGATGGCCGAGGCGCGGCGTTCGGGCGCCACTAAGCCGGTGGCCACCACCGAGCCGACACCGAAGAAAGTGCCGTGTGCCAGCGAGGTGATGACGCGCGCGGCCATCAGCATTTCGTAGTTGGGCGCCACGGCACAGGCGAGATTGCCGAGCGTGAAGATCGCCATGAGCGCCAGCAGCACGGTCTTGCGCGGCAGCTTGCGGGTGGCAATGGTGAGCACCGGCGCGCCGACCGCGACCCCGAGCGCATAGCCCGAAATCAGCAGGCCTGCGGCCGTGATGGAGACATGAAGATCCGTCGAGACCTGCAGCAGCAGGCCCATGATGACGAACTCGGTGGTGCCTATACCGAAGGCACCGGCGGTGAGGGCGAGTAGAGCGATTGGCATGATGCCCTGTACTGTGCGGACGAAATGCGTCTATGACTAGAATGCCGCTAGTACACATACTTGTGAGTTGAACTCACAGATTGGAAGAAGAGCCATGCCGCGCATCGACGTCAACCGCTCCGGCGAGATGGAAGCTTTCGTGCAGGTGGTCGAGTCCGGCGGCTTTTCGGCGGCGGCGCGCCTGCTGGGCATGACGCCCTCGGCCGTGAGCAAGCTGGTGGCGCGGCTCGAACTGCGCCTGGGCATCCAGCTGGTGCACCGCTCCACGCGCAAGCTGCAGCTCACGCCCGAAGGCACGGAGTTCTACGAACGCAGCCTGCGCGTGCTGGCCGACATGGACGAGGCCGAGCGCTGTGCGGCGGCCGGCGCGGCGCCACGTGGGCGGGTGAGCATCAATGCCAGCGTCTCGTTCGGCCACCACAAGCTGGTGCCTCTGGTGCCGCGCCTGCTCGAGCAGCATCCGCAGATCACGCTCGACATCGCACTGACCGATCGCATCGTCGACCTGATGGACGAGCGCGCCGACATCGCGATCCGCTGGGGCCAGTTGCCGTCGTCCGACCTCGTGGCGCGGCGGCTGGGCGAGACCAGCCAGGCCATCGTTGCCGCGCCGGACTACCTGGCGAAGTACGGTACGCCACGCACGCCGCAGGAGCTGGAGGCACACAACCGCCTTGGCTGGAGCTACCGGCGCAACTCGCCCGACTGGCCGCTGCGTGTCGATGGCCGCATGGTGTGGCTGCCGGTGGCCGGCCCGGTACGCGCGGGGGACGGTGAAACGCTGCGGCAGCTGGCCATCGCGGGGGCAGGGGTGGCGCGGCTGTCGCTGTATCACATCCAGCACGACATCGACGCAGGCCGGCTGATACCTCTGCTCGATGAATTCAACGCCGGCGAGATCGAGCCGATCCACGCGGTGTACATCGGCAAGGCCGGCACGCTGCCCGCGCGGGTGCGGGCAGTGCTCGACTTTCTGGTGGCTTGCTCGGGAGTAGGCGGCGGGCGCTACACGGTCAAGCGGACGGCGCCGATGCCGGGGAATTCCGCCGTCACCTGATCGCCGCGTCGGCAGGGCAGGATGCCGACCCACGAACCGGTGGTGACTACCGTGCCGGCGGGCACGGTTTGCCCGTGGCGCGTGAGGTGGCGCAGCCAGATCGGCAGCAGCCAGGTGGGGTCGGCCAGCGGATGCGTGCCTTCGCGCACCACCGTCTCGGCGTCGCCGATCTTCGCTTCGCAGTGCTGCGAGGCCCAGTCGACGGCGGCGTAGGGCTTCCACTCGCCGAGAACAAGAGCGCCGTGCACTTGCGAATCGGCGAGGCGGAGCAGGGCGGGCGTCGAGGCGAGGTCTTGCCAGCGCGTGTCGACGATCTCGACGGAGACGGTCATGGCATCGACGAGTGATACGGAGTTCGCGTGATCGAGCTTCGCAGCCTGCGCGGGTGTCACGTCCTGGCCGAGACGCAAGGCGATTTCGGCCTCGATGCCGGGCGTGTTGAACACGAGGTCGCTGAAGTTTGCGGGGCTTTGCCGCACACCGGAAGGCGGCAGCGGCGCATGCGTGAGCGTCGCGCTGCGGGAGCCGCCACCGGATTTCCAGGTGCCCGGTACTGGGCGACCGTCGAACCAGCCGAGTGCGGCCGCGACGGCGTCTTGCATCTCATAGGCTTGCGTGTCGGTTTCGAGCGTGCCGAGCCAGGGCGTGGCGTCGAGGGTGCGATTGCCGCGGCGTGCGGCTACGAGTGCATCGGTGAGGGCGGTCTGGGATGGGGTCATGTTTTCTATCTTCTCAGTTTCCGTTCGGGGCTTTTTGTTCGGGGTGCGTGCGAATGACACCGGGTACTCCCCTCCGCGAATGTCCCCCGCCTGCGGCTCCTCCTTTATTTCGCTGCGGGGAGTACCCGGTGCCATTCGCACATGGACGCGGCTGTGGTGCTGGCCGATCAATCAGTGCTCTGAACGATCACGTCGATGGTGTGCTCTGCGCAGCGAAATAAAGGAGGAGGCCGAAGGCCGGGGGACATTCGCGGAGCAGAGCACGCCGTCGGCGTGATCGCACCCCAAACAACGTACGTTCAGCTTTCGACGTGAACGTTGCCGTCCTTGACAACCTTCGCCCACTTGGCGATCTCCGTACTGATGAACTGCCTGAACTTGTCCTGCGAACCACCGCCGTCCTCCGCGCCGTAGGTGTCCATTCGCTCCTGCACATCGGGCATTGCCAGCACAGTGTTCACGTCGCGATTGACCTTCTGAGCAATGGAAGCCGGCAGCTTGCCCGGTCCGGCGAGCCCGTACCAAGTGGTTGCCTCGAAGCCAGCAAAGCCTTGCTCCTGCATCGTCGGCACGTTCGGATGGCCCTTGGCGCGCTTGGTGCGTGTTTGCGCCACGGCGATCACGCGACCGTTCTTCACGTGCGGCGTAGCGGCCGTCATGGTCTCGAAGCTGTACTGGATCTGCCCGCCCATCAGGTCTGCCAGCAGCGGGCCGCTGCCCTTGTAGGGCACGTGCAGCGCATCGACACCGCCCTGCAGCTTGAACATCTCCAGCGCCAGATGTTGTGCCGAGCCCGCGCCGGCCGAGCCGAAGCTGATGGTGCCGGGAGCGGCCTTGCAGGCGGACACGATGTCTTTCACCGTCAGTGCCTTCTGCCCCGGGTTGGCGATCAGCAGGTTGGGCGTGACGCCCACCAGCACGATCGGCACGAAGTCGCGCTCCACGTTGTAGCGCAGCTTGGGCTGCAGGCTGGGCGCGAGCGCATGGCTGTTGATGTGGGCCATCAGCAGCGTGCTGCCGTCGCTCGGCTGCTGCGCCACGTAGTCGGCCGCGAGCACGCCGGCCACGCCGCCCTTGTTCTCCACGATGACCTGCTGGCCCCACATGATGGTGAGCTTCTGCGCGACCACGCGCGCCAGCGCATCGGTGCCGCCGCCCGGAGGAAAGCCGACCACGATGCGCACGGGCCCCGAGGGCCACTCCTGCGCGAAGAGCCGGGGCACGCCCAGTGTGGCGGCCGCGGCGCCTGCGGCCTGGATCAACGAACGTCTCTGCATCTTCTTGGTCTCCGTCGTGGGTGGGAATGGTCCGATGCGCGCCGGTGGCTGCTGCGTGCCTATGCGGCTTTTTGCAGCGCGGCCGGTGCCGTATGGTTCGCGAAATGGTCCATCGCAGCATGCACACCGCTGCCGGCCAGCTTGATGCCCGAGAGCTTCATGCCCATCTCGACGCCCGCGACCATGGCCACCAGCGTCAGGTCGTTGCTGTCGCCCAGATGGCCCATGCGGAACATGCGGCCCTTGAGCTTGCCGAGGCCGGTGCCAAGCGAAAGATCGAAGCGCTGGTGGATCAGGCGGCGCAGCGCGTCGGCATCGATGCCTTCGGGTGTGATCACGCCGGTGAGTACGGGCGAGTACACGGCCGGGTCGGCGCACTGGATCGGCAGGCCCCACGCATTGACGGCCGCGCGCACGCCGGCGGCCCAACGCTGGTGGCGCGCGAACACGTTGTCGAGGCCTTCGCCGAGGATCATGTCGAGCGATTCGGAGAGGCCGTAGAGCAGGTTGGTATTGGGCGTGTAGGGCCAGTAGCCGTCCTTGTTCATCTCGACGATCTCGTCCCAGGCCCAGAAGGCGCGCGGCAGCTTGGCGCTCTTCGATGCCTCGAGTGCGCGCGGCGAGAGCGCGTTGAAGCTGATGCCTGGCGGCAGCATCAGGCCCTTCTGCGAGCCGCTGATGGTCACGTCCACGCCCCATTCGTCATGACGGAAATCGGCGCTGGCAAGGCCCGAGATGCTGTCGACCATCAGCAGGGCGGGGTGGCCCGCAGCGTCGATGGCCTTGCGCACGGAGGCGATGTCGGAGGTGACGCCGGTGGAGGTCTCGTTGTGCACCACGCACACGGCCTTGATCTTCTTTTCGGTGTCCTTGCGCAGGCGGGCTTCGATGAGCTCGGCCTGCACGCCGCGGCGCCAGCTGGGCGCGTTGGGCAGCTGCGCGTCGGTGCCCGCCCACGAGAGGAACTCGGTCGAGAGGCCCAGGCGCGTGGCCATCTTCTGCCACAGCGAGGCGAAGTGGCCGGTTTCGTACATGAGCACGTGGTCGCCGGGGCTCAGCGTGTTGGCGAGCGCGGCCTCCCAGGCGCCGGTGCCCGAGGCGGGGTAGATAGCGACGGGGTGCTTCGTCTTGAACACCTGCTTGATGCCGCCGAGCACCTTCAAACCCAGCGTGCCGAACTCGGGCCCGCGATGGTCGATGGTGGGCAGGCTCATGGCCCGCAGGATGCGGTCGGGCACCGGGCTGGGGCCGGGAATCTGGAGGAAATGGCGGCCGGTGGGATGGATGTCGAGTTGCAGCATGGACTGTCCTTTCGCATTCAGTTTTGCATTCAAAATGCTTTTTTGTTTGATGGTTTACCCTGATTCACTTGGGTTGTGAGCCTTCTTTTTTGCATTCAAAATGCAATCAAGAGACAAAGCCATGACAGCCGACATCATCGAAATTTCCAGACTCTCCCTGCACGACCAGGTGGCCGCGCGCTTGCGCACCATGCTGGTCGAAGGGCTCATCGCACCCGGCGCCAAGCTCAACGAGCGCGAGCTGTGCCTGCAGTTGCGCGTGTCGCGCACGCCGCTGCGCGAGGCCATCAAGTTGCTCGCGGCCGAAGGGCTGGTCGACCTGTTGCCCAACCGAGGCGCGGTGGCGGTGAAGCTCACCGAGGCCGATGTGCTCGACACCTTCGAAGTGCTCGCGATGCTCGAGGGCATGTCGGGCGAGCTGGCCGCCAAGCGCATCACCGACGAAGAGCTGGCCGAGGTGCGCGCGCTGCACTACGAAATGCTGGCCTGCTTCTCGCGGCGCGATCTCTCGGGCTACTACCGCCTGAATGCGCGCATCCACACTGCCATCAACGAGGCTGCAGCGAACCCGGTGCTGTCGAACACCTACCGCTCCATCAACGCCCGCGTGCAGTCGCTGCGCTTTCGCACCAACCAGAACGAGACGAAGTGGAAGCACGCCGTCGAAGAGCACGAACAGATGATCGATGCGCTGGCCAAACGCGATGCCGCGGCCATGCGCAAGGTGCTCGTGGCGCACGTGCTGCGCAAGCGCGACACCGTGCTGGAGCTGCTGCGCGCCGGCGAAATCTATCCCTCGGCCAAGTCGAGCTGAGCTTCCCGACCTGCCAAAAGAAAAACACCCCACCATGCGCATCGATCCCGCCAGCCACATGCAGCCAGCCGGAACCGTTCTTCCGCCCAACGACACCTGCGAGCTGCTCGCGCGCCGCCTGCGCTCCGACACGCAGGGCGAGGTGCTGTTCGACGACGGCTCGCGCGGGCGCTACGCCACCGACGCGTCGATCTACCAGATCACGCCCGTCGGCGCCTTCGTGCCGACGAACGAGAGCGACATTGCCACCGCCATCGACATCGCCCGCGACCTGAAGGTGCCGGTACTCGCGCGCGGAGGCGGCACCAGCCAGTGCGGGCAAACCACCGGCGCGGCGCTGGTGATCGACAACAGCAAGCACTTTCGCCGCGTGCTCGACGTGAATGTGGAAGAGGGCACGGCCACGGTCGAGCCCGGCCTCGTGCTCGACCACCTGAACGCGCAGCTCAAGCCGCACGGCCTCTGGTATCCGGTGGATGTGTCGACCAGCGCGCAGGCCACGTTGGGCGGCATGGCAGGCAACAACTCCTGCGGTTCGCGTTCCATCGCCTACGGCAACATGGTGCACAACGTGCTGGGCGCGAGTGCATGGTTGTCGAGCGGCGAGCTGGTGGAGTTCGGAACGGTCGGCACGATGGGCGTGCGCGCGGCCGGCATCGCGCAGTTCTTGCGCGGGCTGGCGCGCCAGCACCGCGAGCAGATCACCGAGCACTGGCCCAAGGTAATGCGCCGCGTGGCGGGCTACAACCTCGACATCTTCGACAACCAGAGCGAACGGCCGTACACGGCGGACGGCAGCGTGAACCTTGCGCACCTGCTGATCGGCTCCGAAGGCACGCTGGCCTACACCAAGAGCCTGAAGCTCAAGCTCGCGCCGCTGCCGCGCGCCAAGGTGCTGGGCATCGTCAACTTCCCGACCTTCCATGCCGCGATGGACGCGGCGCAGCACATCGTGAAGCTGGGGCCGACGGCGGTGGAGCTGGTCGACCGCACGATGATCGAGCTGAGCCTTGCCAACCCGGCCTTCAAGCCGACGGTGGAGACTGCGTTGATCGGCAAGCCGGCGGCCATCCTGCTGGTGGAGTTTTCTGGTTCGGACAAGGCCGCGCTGCTGCCGCAGCTCAAGCAGCTCGTCGAACTGATGGGCGACCTCGGTCTGCCCGGCAGCGTGGTCGAGATGCCCGACGACGCGCGGCAGAAGAACCTGTGGGAGGTGCGCAAGGCCGGCCTCAACATCATGATGAGCCTGAAGGGCGACGGCAAACCCGTGAGCTTCATCGAAGACTGCGCCGTGCCGCTGGAGCACCTGGCCGAATACACCGACGCGCTGACCGAAGTGTTCGCCCGGCATGGCAGCCGCGGCACCTGGTACGCGCACGCCTCGGTCGGCACGCTGCATGTGCGGCCGATTCTCGATATGCGCGCGGACGGCGCCGCCAAGATGCGCTCCATTGCCGAAGAGGCGAGCGCGCTGGTGCGCAAGTACAAGGGCGCTTTCAGCGGCGAGCACGGCGACGGCCTGTGCCGCGGCGAGTGGATCGAATGGCAGTTCGGCCCGGCCATCAACGAGGCCTTCCGTGCCATCAAGCGCAAGCTCGACCCGATCGGCCTGTTCAACCCCGGCAAGATCATCGACCCGCCGCGCATGGACGACGGCGCGCTGTTCCGCTTTGCGCCGCCGACCGCGCCCAAGCCCTACCGCCGCATCGAGCTCAAGCCCGTGCTCGACTGGTCGGGCTGGAACGTCAACGCCGACCCGGTGACCGAGGTAACGACCGCGCCCGGCACCGGCGGCGACAGCACCGGCGGCCTCGCCAAGGCCGTGGAGATGTGCAACAACAACGGCCACTGCAGAAAGTTCGATGCCGGCACCATGTGCCCCAGCTACCGCGTGACTCGTGACGAGCAGCACCTGACACGCGGCCGTGCCAACACGTTGCGACTGGCGCTGTCAGGGCAGCTCGGCCCCGATGCCTTCACCAGCGAGGCCATGCACGACACCATGGACCTGTGCGTCGGCTGCAAGGGCTGCAAGCGCGACTGCCCCACGGGCGTGGACATGGCGAAGATGAAGGTCGAGTTTCTCGACCATTACAAGAAGCGCCACGGCCACACGCTGAAAGACAGGCTCGTGGCCAACCTGCCCGACTACGCGCACAAGGCCAGCCGCATGCCATGGCTGCTGAACCTGCGCAACAGCGTGCCCGGCGCCGCATGGCTCGGCGAGAAGCTGCTGGGCTTCTCGGCCAAACGCTCGCTGCCCGAATGGCGCAGCGACACCTTCTGGCGCGGCAAGGCCAACGAGCCCGGCCTGTTCGTCGAACGCGACGTGGCGCTGTCTATCGCGCGGCGCGGCGGCAAGGCGGCGGTGCTGTTCGTTGATACCTTCAACGGCACCTTCGAGAGCGAGAACGCCTTTGCGGCAGCGCGCGTGCTGCAGGCGGCGGGCTATGTGCTGCACACGGTCGAGAAGAGCGGCGGGCACCATTGCTGCGGTCGTACCTTCCTGGCGAGCGGCATGGTCGCGCAGGCCAAGGAAAAGGCAGAAGCGCTGATCGATGCGCTGGTGCCGCTGGCGCGGGCCGGTGTGCCCATCGTCGGGCTGGAGCCATCGTGCCTGCTCACGCTGCGCGACGAAGCGCTGGTGATGGGTTTCGGCGAAAAGGCCGAGATGGTGGCGAAGCACGCGCTGCTGTTCGAAGAGTTCATCGCGCGCGAGATCAAGCTGGGCCGCTTCGAGCTGGCGCTGAAGCCCGCAGAGGTGCCGATCCTGCTGCACGGCCATTGCCACCAGAAGGCCTTCGGCGCTGTGAGCCCGGTGATGGAGGTGCTGAAGCTCATTCCCGGCGCACAGCCCGAGCTCATCGAAAGCTCTTGCTGCGGCATGGCCGGCAGCTTCGGCTACGAGGCCAGCCATTTCGAGGTGTCGATGCAGATGGCCGAGGCCAGCCTGCTGCCGGCCATTCGCGCGAAGCCCGGCGCCATCGTGGTGGCCGACGGCACCAGCTGCCGCCACCAGATCGAGGACGGCGCGCAGCGCGAAGCGGTGCACGTGGCGGTGCTGCTGGAGCGGCATTTGCTGCACACCGACCCGGTGCCTGACGCGGGTTGACCGGCGCGCGAGGGCAGGGCGGCGCCACCTGCCGCAGAATAGGCCAGCCGCCCGCCCAGATGTCGACGACGCTCACTTCTTCTGCCATCCCCACGCAGCCCACGCTGCGCCTTGCATTCGCGCTGTCGATGGGCGCGGCGGTTTCGCTCGGCATCACCCGCTTCGCATACGCATTGCTGCTGCCGCCCATGCGTGCAGACCTTGGCTGGAGCTATGCGCTGGCTGGCGGCATGAACACAGCGAACGCGGTCGGCTACCTGGCTGGTGCGTTGATCACGCCGATGCTGATGCGGCGCTTCGGCACGACGCGGCTGCTGGTGGTCGGCGCGGTGCTGGCCAGTGTGTTCATGGCGGGCAGCGGCTTCGTGACCGATGCGCCGGCCTTGCTGCTTCAGCGCCTGCTGGCCGGGGTGGCGAGCGCATGGGTGTTCGTGGCGGGCGGGTTGCTTGCGGCGCGACTCGGCGAGGCAGGGTCTTCGCGCGGTGGGCTGCTGCTTGGCATCTACTACGGTGGCACCGGCTTCGGCATCCTGCTGTCCGCGCTGCTCGTGCCGCAGGTGCTGCGGGCGGCATCGGGCGTGCCGCACGGATGGGCCTGGGCGTGGTGGGCGCTGGCGTTGGCGAGCGTAGCGGCCACCTGCCTGCTGGCCTGGGCCGGCCGCGCGATGCCTGACAGGCCGGCGCCAACGGCAGCGGCCGCTTCGGCGGACACTGCGCCGCCAGTCGCATTGCATCGCTTCGGCTGGGCGCTCGCCGGCTATGCTTTGTTCGGCATGGGCTACATCGGCTACATGACTTTCGTGATCGCGCTGCTGCGCGAGCAGGGCGCGAGCGCTTCTTTTGTCACGCTGTTCTATTCCTTGCTGGGCATTGCCTGCGTGGCATCGTCGCGGCTGTGGGCCGGGCTGCTCGACCGCTACCGCGGCGGGCAACCACAGGCGCTGCTGAACGGGCTGCTCGGCGTGGCGACGCTGCTGCCGGTGCTTAGCGTGTCGGCGCCGGTTGCATTGGCTTCTGGTGTGTTGTTCGGCGCGGTGTTCCTGTCGGTGGTGGCTTCGACCACCGCGCTGGTGCGCCACAACCTGCCGTCGTCGCGCTGGGCGCAGGGCATCAGCATGTTCACCATCGTTTTTGCGTTCGGGCAGATCGTCGGGCCCACTGTCACCGGCTGGATTTCCGACGGCCCGGGTGGGCTGGCGCGGGGGCTGGTGGCTTCGGCGATGGCCCTTTGGCTCGGTGCTGTGCTGGCGTCGCGCCAGCATTCGCTACAGGAGACATCGTCATGACGGGCTTTGCGTTGTTCGAAACTTCCATTGGCATGTGCGCCCTGGCATGGGGACCGTGCGGATTGGTCGGCGTGCAACTGCCTGCCGACAATGGCGAGGCAGCCACGCGCTCGCGCATGAAGCAACGCTTTCCGGACCTGAATGAAAGCCCGCCGAGCGAGGCGGCGCAACGCGCCATCACTGCCATCCAGGGCCTGCTGCAGGGCGTGCACGACGACCTGAGCCACATCGAACTCGACATGCGCGGCGTGTCGGAGTTTCACCAGCGCATCTACGCGATTGCGCGGCGCATTCCGCCAGGGCAGACGCGCACCTACGGCGAGATCGCCGAAGAACTGGGCGACAAGGGCCTGTCGCGTGCCGTGGGCCAGGCCATGGGCCACAACCCGTTCGCGCCCGTGGTGCCGTGCCACCGCGTGCTGGCCGCGGGCAACAAGCCTGGCGGTTTCTCCGCAGGCGGTGGTGCGCTGACAAAGCTGCGCATGCTCGACATAGAGGACGCGCGGCCGAACGGGATGGCGTCGCTGTTCTAGTACGTACGGCATCCCTCGAATGGGGGATGTAGAAGCGCCAGCAAACACGCACAGTTGCAACCCTCACGGGACGAGGGAGGCGTGGCGTGCAACTCTGGCTTGAGCAAATCGAGAAGGCGCGAGAGCGAAGCGAAGGCATTGACCTGCGCTCTCTTGCCGACTATGCGAGAGACAAGACTCCGCGCGAACTGAGCACGCCAAAGCAGCTCGATGACCGCAGGAGCTTCTTGCGTGAGAGCCTTGGCGACGATGAGAAGTCTGCCGTCGCGTACGAGCGAATCATCTCCGGCAGCGAGATACAGGACGTCAACTACCTGGCTCGTGGCGCGCGGGCCGCAAAGGCGGTCAGCCGCATCCTGATCAGGGACACGGCAGGGCGGCTTGTCGCCTATGGCACCGGGTTCCTGATAGCGCCGAACGTGCTCATCACGAACAACCATGTTCTGCCGTCCATCGAGTCCTGTCGCCGCTCGGAAGCCCAGTTCGAATTCGAACTCGACATCGACGGCGCCGTACTCAACCCCACCACCTACAGCCTTCAGGCGCAGGAACTCTTCTTCACTTCGAAAGACCTCGACTTCACCGTCGTGGCAGTCACCTCCAGCTCGACAGTGGGAGATGGCCAGCTCGAACACTACGGATTCCTGCCACTCGTAGGCGCCACCGGCAAGGCATCGGACGGTGAGTGGCTCACCATCATCCAGCACCCCAACGGCGACCGCAAACAGGTGTGCGTGCGCGAGAACAAGCTTCTGAAGCGCACGGACGACGTGCTCTGGTATTCGACTGATACCCTCGGAGGATCTTCCGGGTCTCCGGTCTTCAGCAACGACTGGTACGTCGTCGCGCTCCACCACAGTGGCGTACCGGATGAAAGAGATGGGCGAACGCAAACCATCTCCGGCCGAGACTACGACCCCGCAAAAGACGGCGAGCAAGACATCAAGTGGATTGCCAACGAAGGCATCCGCGTTTCTCGCATCGTCGAAACGCTCCAGGCAGCCCTTTCCGCGCATCCGTTGCTCCAGCCAGTCTTCGGCGCCACGCCGGAGAACTCGCGGCTGATGCTTCCTTCCGTTGACCTGCTGCAGTCGACGGCGACCCATGCTCCCGGAGGCCTGCCGCCTCCCGCTGCGCCCCCTCAAACCCCAACCCGGAAGACGACCATGAACGACATGCAATCTGGTGGAAGAAGGACCCTCACGGTCACGCTCGGCATCGAATCGGATGGAAGCGTCTCCGTCCTTCGATCCGGTCCCGCTGCCCGAGAGTCGCAAAGCGTTTTCGAAGAAGCTGCACGCGCCAAGGCGAAGAAAACTGCCCCCGCCATCGACGTGCCCTTCAACGCGAAGTACGACGATCGCAAAGGCTTCGACACCGGGTTCCTCGCACCGGGCAAGCCCGATATGTCAGTCCATCTGCCGCTGCTCGGCAAGGCTCTTGCGAAGGAGACCGTAGAGCTGGTGGACGGGGCCCCGGGCGAGAACGTGCTGAACTATCACGGCTACAGCCTGGTGATGCACAAGGCAAGGCGGCTGGCTCTCTACTCGGCTGCCAACGTCGACTTCAGCGGCCGGTTCGAACTGGCCCGGCCGGCGGACGTGTGGAGGCAGGACCCACGGATTCCCGCAAGCGCACAGCTGACCAACTTCTACTACGAGAACAACCAGTTCGACCGGGGCCATCTGACGCGCCGCGAAGACATGGAATACGGAGCCACCCGCCTGGCCGCGCTCACCACTGCGGCGGATACCTGCCATTGGAGCAACTGCACGCCCCAGCATTCCAAATTCAATCAGAACAAGGAGCTTTGGCAGGGCATCGAACGCCACATCTTCGAGGACGCGATCAAGCTCGACAAGTTCAGGGCGCAGGTCATCACGGGCCCCATCCTCGAAGAAAGCGACCCGGTCTGGGACAAGTATCCGAAGATCCAGTACCCGGTTCGCTTCTGGAAAGTCGTCGCGGCGATCACGGCAAGCGGCAAGCTGTTTGCCACGGCCTACATCCTCGATCAGTCCGGCGTGATCGAGGAATTTGGCATCGAGGCTGCACGCGAGATTCCGTTCGACGCGTACAAGACCTTCCAGGTCCAGATCAATGAAGTCGAGCGGCTCACCGGACTCAGCTTCACGGGTGGTCCGGCCAGGAGAGTGTTTTCCCTTTCCACGGTCGATCCGCTCGCCAAGAAGCCTGTAAGAAAGCCCACCAGAGTTCGTGCGCAGGAGTCCGCCCTGGTTGACGCACCGGATGGCTGGCTCCCGCTCGACTCGCTGGAGTCGATGGTTCTTCCCGACCTGCAGGAGTAGACGGAGCTTCAGCCGCGGCTCAGATGGCCGGCACCGGCAACCGGTGCAGCCCCGCGATGCGCGACGCGAAGATGATCGCGGCCTGCAGAGCGAACCCGGCCAGCGCCAGCAGCAGGCACGCCGGCTCGCCCCAGGCCGCACCGACCAGGCCGCCGAGCGCTGCGCCGATGGGCCGTGCTCCTGCGTTGATCGTAAGGAACACGGCTGACACGCGGCCCAGCATCGTCGAAGCCGTCACGCTCTGGCGCAGCGTGGTTGAGGTAATGACCCAGACCATCGGCCCTGCGCCGAACAGGAAGAACGAGAGCGCGGCCAGCGCGGCGGTCGGCACCAGGAGCGTGGCTGCCATCGTCGCTGCTGCAACAACCGCGACCGCGGGACCGACCTGGATCGCACGGCCGAACGGCAGACGTGCCACAACGCGCGGCGTGAGCAGTGCGCCGACGACCATGCCCGCACCGTACATCGCCAGCGTGAAGCCCACCGCCTGCGCGCCCAGGCCGAGCACCCGCACCGCATAGGGCACATACCCGGCCTGCAGCACGAACCACGAGATGTTGAAGACGGCACCGGTCATCAGCATCGGCCGCAGCATGTCGTGTTGCCAGACGAAGCGCGCGCCGTCGCGCACTTCGAGCAGTGGATGCCGTCCGGAGGCGGGTGCGCGCGGCGCTTCGGTCAATCGCAGCAGCAGGCCCACGGCCGCCACCGACAGCACGGCCGCCAGCACGAACGCGGCCGGTGCGCCAGCCCACGCCACCAGTGCGCCCGCAAGCGCAGGGCCGGCGGTGAACGCTGCACTGCGCGCCAGTTCGAGCCGCCCGTTGGCCATTGCCAGTGCCTCGCGCGGCACGAGCGCCGGCACCAGTGCGGGCGCCGCAACGCTGAAGCCCACGGTGCCAACAGCACCCAGAAAACCGAGCACGGCCAGCCAGCCGATGCTGAGCTTCGACGCGAACACCATCGCCAGCAGCATCAGCAGCGACACCGCTCGCAGCCCCTCGGCCCACACCATCAACCGCCGCCGCGACATGCGGTCCGCGAGCAAACCCATGGGCATCGAGACCAGCAGGAAGGGCAGCGTCTGCACCGCCGCGAGAAAGCCGATTTCGCCGGGGCCGGCACCGAGCGCCAGCACGGCGACCAGCGGCACGGCCGCAAGGCTCAGCTGTTCGGCGGACTGCGCGGCGAGGTTGGACCACGCGAGGTTCAGGAAGGAGCGAGGAAGCGGTGTTGTATGGGTCATGTCCTCATCGTGCGATCGGAGGGCCTATGTCGCTGGCCGTTTCCGGACGCGCGAGCATCAGCGCCGCGGCTTCGGCTTCGATGCAGGCGAAGGCGCGGGCGAGACGACCTCCATCACGAAATCGATGAACGCGCGCACCTTCGCGGCCGGCAGGTGGCGCGACGGATAGAGCGCATAGAGCGGAAGCCGCTCGTCGGGCCAGTCGGGAAACAGATCGACCAGCTCGCCGCCGTCGAGTTGCGGCTGGATGCCCACGGCCTTGATCTGCGCCACGCAGATGCCGGCGAGCACCGTCTCCAGCACGGTGCCCGGGTCGGTGAGCAGCAGCCGTCCCGTGGCTGGCACCTTCACGAGCTTGCGTCCGCGCTGGAACTCCCACGAATAGGGCTGCCCCGTGGCCGGGTTGCGCACCTGCAGGCAGGCATGGCCGGCGAGATCCGCCGGCTTCGCGGGGTGGCCATGCCGCGCCAGGTAGGCCGGCGTGGCCACGGTGACCACGCGCGAGTCCATCAGCTTGCGGGCCACCAGCGACGACGACGGCGGCTCGCCAAAGCGCACGGCAATGTCGAAGCCCTCGGCCACCAGGTCGCCGAGCTGGTCGCGCGCGATCAGCTCCAACGTGAGCTCGGGGTACAGCGCAAGAAAGCGCGGCAGGTGCCGCGCCAGCAGCAGGCGCGAGGTGAATGCGTCGGTGTTCACGCGCAGGCGCCCGCGCACCGCGCCGGATGCGCCCGAGGCGATGGTCACTGCGTCCTCGATGCCGAGCACCAGCGGATTGATGTTGGCGTAGAGCAGCCGGCCCTCGTCGGTGAGGTTCAGCGAACGGGTCGTGCGGTCGAACAGCCGCACGCCGATGCGGCCCTCGAGCCGGGCGATGGCGCGGCTCACGCCGGAGGGCGTGAGGCCGAGCGCGTTGGCGGCGCTGGCGAAGCTGCCACCTTCGACCACGGCGGCCAACACGCTGACGTTGGAGAGAAGGCGTCCGTCGAGGGTCATGTGAGAGTCGGTTTTTTATTCGTGATCAGGTGTCATGAATGATATGCCTTGAGATCGCTTTACTCAAAGATGAAGCGTTTCTACGATTCGCCCCATCGCAATCAAGTGAAGAAAGAAAGTCTCATGTACGCAATCACCGGAATCACGGGTCAGGTCGGCGGCGCTGTCGCGCGCGCCTTGCTGGCCCAGGGCAAGCCCGTTCGCGCAATCGTCCGCGACGAAGCCAAGGGCCGTGTCTGGGCCGGGCTCGGCTGCGAGGTCGCAGTCGCGGCGATGGACGATGCCGCGGCACTCGCACGTGCCTTCGCGGGCACGGCTGGCGTCTTCGTGCTGCCGCCGCCGAACTTCGATCCCGAGCCGGGCTTTCCCGAGGCCAGGGCCGAGAACGCCGCGGTGCGCCAGGCGCTCGACACCGCCCGGCCGCCGCGCGTGGTGTGCCTGTCGACCGTCGGCGCGCAGGCCGCGCAGCCCAACCTGCTGAGCCAGCGCACGTTGATGGAAGAAGCGCTGCGCACGCTTCCGTTTCCGGTCACGTTCCTGCGGCCCGCATGGTTCCTGGAAAACCTGCGCTGGGACATTACTCAGGCCCGCGAGCAGGGTGTGCTGTCGAGCTACCTGCAGCCGCTGGAGCGGGCCGTGCCGATGGTGGCCACGGCCGATGTGGGCAGCGTTGCCGCTGAGCTCTTGCTGCAGGAAGGCGAGGTGCCGCGCATCGTCGAACTCGAAGGCCCCGAGCGGCTGACGCAGCACGCAATTGCCGCAGCCCTTTCGCAGGTGCTGGGCCGCCCGGTGCGCGCGGAGGTAGTGCCGCGCGAGACCTGGGGCGCCATCTTCCGCGCGCAGGGCATGCGCGACCCGGTGCCGCGCATCCAGATGCTCGACGGCTTCAACGAAGGATGGATCCGCTTCGAGGGCAGCGATGCGAGCGTGCGCAAGGGCAAGGTGGGCGTGGCGGAGGTGATCCGCTCGCTCGTCGGCTGACTGGCTAGGTGCCCCCAGCATGCATTTCCTCGAACCACTCGGCCACGTACGCCGCCTCCGGTGCGGCGTCGGGCGCCAGGCCGTAGTAGTAGCGCTCCAGCGTCATGCGCAACGCGGGCAGCGGCGATTGCAGGCGGCCCGAAGCCAGGTCGTGCGACACCAGCGAGGTCGGCGCCAGCGCAATGCCCAGTCCGTCGACCGCGGCCTGGAGCACGAAGTGCAGGTGGTCGAACTGCAGCCGACCCGCCGGCCGGGTGCGCGGCGCGCCGACCTGCTTCTTCCATGCGTCCCAGTCGTCCTTGCGCGTCTTGGCCGACAGCAGCACGTGCGAGGCGAGTGCGCGCAGGTCGGGTAGCGGATGCGTCTTGAACAGCGCGGGCGCACCGACCACCAGCACTTCGTCTTCAAGAAAAGGCTGTACCTCGATCGAAGGCGGCCAGCCGTCGAGCCCGCGGCGCACCGCGATGTCGAAGCTGTCGATGGCCTGCTCGGGCATGACGGTACTGGTGACGACCTGCGGCTCGATGTCGGGGTAGCGCTCGACAAAAGACGGCAGGCGCGGAATGAGCCAGCGCACGGCGAAAGAAGGGCGCACGTTGATCCGCACCGCGCGGGCTGGCCCCTGCAACTGCAGCGAGCGGGCCGCCGCGCCGATCTGCGCGAGCGCCGGCTCCACCTCCGCGAAGAACTGCTGCCCCTCGGCAGTCAGCGCGACCTGGCGGATGCGCCGCTCGAACAGCGCGACACCAAGGAACTCTTCCAGGCTCTTGATCTGCCGGCTCACCGCGCTGTGCGTGACATGCAATTCGAGCGCCGCGCGCGTGAAGCTGAGGTGGCGAGCCGCCGCGGCAAAGGCGCGCACGGCATTGAGGGGAGGCTCTCGAAGCGGCATGCGTGCGATTTTCTCACGCATGGCGGGCATTAATGTCGTTTGTCGGCACGGCATGTGGCGGCGCACCATCAGGGCTCGATGTCACGCACCCAAACCGCTCCCAACCCCACCCCCACCGACCTGAATTCCCGCCACGCGGCGATGGCGCTCGGTCTTTCGCTGCCGGCCGACGTCGTGCTCTACCTGCTGCTGCCGATGTACGCCAGCCAGTTCGGCGTGACGCTGGCCGAGGCCGGCATGCTGCTCGCGGCCAACCGGCTGGTGCGCATCGCCGGCTATGGCTTCGTTGCGCGCTTCTATGCCCGCAACGGCGACCGGCTGACCTGCACGATCGCCGTACTGGCAGCGGCCGTATGCGGGCTGGGCTATGCCACGCTCTCGGGTTTCTGGGCGCTGCTGCCGCTGCGGCTGATGTGGGGCCTGTGCTTCGCGGCGCTGAACCTGTCGACGCAGGCGCTGGCCACGGCCGATCCGGTGGGGGCGGCTCGGCGCAACGGGCGCTCGCGCGCCTTCATCGCGGTAGGGCCGGTGCTGGCGCTGCCGCTGGGCGCGCTGCTGGCGCACTGGACCGGGCCGCGCACGATCTTCGGCATCCTCGCGGTGTTCTCGTTGCTTGCGTGGTTCGTTACGAGGCGGCTGCCGGCGGTGCCGCATCCCGTGGCCAAGCCGAAGCGGCGCTTCAGCCGGCCAAACAGCCTGGACAGTTGGTCGTTCATGGAAGGGCTGACGCTCGACGGACTATTCATCGTCGGCCTCTCGTACCTTGGCAAAGACCTGCTGCCGGGCGGCGCGGTGATCGTCGCCGGCGTGCTGATGGCGCTGCGCTACCTGGCGGAGATTCTGCTGAGCCCGGTCGGCGGCCACATGGCCGAGCGCTTCGGCGCCGAACGTTTGCTGGTGAGCCTGTCGCTCGTCACGGCCATCGCGCTCGTGGGCTTCGGCCTTGGCTGGCTGTGGAGTTGCGCGGCGCTGATCGTGGTGCTGCGCGCCTTGCAACTGCCCTTGCTGCCGCCCATCGTGGCCCGGCGCACGCCCGGTCCGGAGCGCGTGCAGGCGCTGGCCGCCCGTTCGGTGTGGCGCGACATCGGCGCCGGCACCGGGCCGTTGATCGCGGGCCTGCTGCTGCCGGTTGCGTCGCCGCCGTGGATCTACGGCGTGGCCGCGGCGCTCCTTGCGCTGGCGGCACTGGCTTGCGGCTGGAACAGCGCATCGCTGCCTGAAGCCGATACTGCGCGCACGGCAGGTTGAACCATCACATTCTTCAATCAGAAACCATCGCCATGACCACAACGCACGCCATCGACACCGTGACGAAGCTCGAAGCCCTGTTCGGCGAAGCCGGCGAGGCCTCGCTCAAGAAAGAGGTTCCGTACCTGCACCCGGCCTACCAGGCGCTGATTGCCGCGTCGCCCTTTGCCGTGCTCGCCACCACCGGCTCCGGCGGCCTCGACGCCTCGCCGCGCGGCGACCCGCCGGGCTTTGTCGCGGTGCAGGACGAGAAGACGCTGCTGATGCCCGAGCGCCGCGGCAACAACCGCATCGACAGCCTGCGCAACATCGTGGCCGACCCGCGCGTGGCGCTGCTGTTCCTCATTCCCGGGGTGGGCGAGACGCTGCGGGTGAACGGCAGGGCGCACATCACAGTCGAGCCCGCGCTGCTCGAACGCCTCGCAATGGACGGCAAGCCGCCGCAATGCGTGATCCGGATCACCGTCGACACGGTGTTCTTCCAGTGCGCGCGGGCGATCCAGCGCTCGAAGTTGTGGGCGCCGGTGCCGGCGGATGCGAAGCGCGAGGTGCCGACGCCGGGGGCGATCCTTTCGGCGCTGACCGAGTCTGCGTTCGATGGGGAGACGTATGACCGGGAGCTGCCTGCGCGGCAGCGGGCGACGCTGTATTGACTTGACGGTCAGCCTGTTTCAGGCGCCCCATGAAAAAAGCCCGCATCAGCGGGCTTTTTCAAGTGGTTTGCACCGGGGGAATCAACGCACCCAGTGGCAAACACGCTGGTGATGACGCGCGTCCCACTTGCACACCTTGTGCTTCTTGGGGTGGTACGGCGCTGCGGAGGCGATGCTCGGTGCCAGCATGGCAAGGCCGGCGAACGCGAGGATGCTGGAGAGGATGAGCTGCTTGGTCTTCATGGGGTTCTTTCTAAGCAAAGACATCGATCGAGGAAATGCGTCGTTGCGTTGAACAGGCGCTCCAGTAAAACGTTCGAGGCAACATTCAGATGACAGTTGATGACGAGTCGGGCGTGAATAACCGCACGGATCGCAGTACCGGGAATGGCATCCGACCAAGCCTGAATCAGACCTGCCCGGGTGCAGCCGCCTGCTCGGTGCGCGCGTCGTGCCCGATGATCAGCACCAGCCCGAACGCCACTGCCGACAACAGCGCCAGGAAAATCACGGCGTAGATGTCGTTGCCCATCCGGTCCTTCAGCGCCCCGAAGATCGTCGGGCCGATGTAGCCGCCCAGGTTGCCGATGGAGTTGATCCATGCAATGCCCGCTGCGGCAGCGGTGCCACTCAGGATGGCGGTGGGCAGCGTCCAGAAGGTGGGCAGCGCGCTGAAGATGCCGAAGGCGGCGAGCGTCACGGCGGCCATCTTCGGAATGGGCGCGCTGGTTTCGGCGGCCAACACCAGGCCGATGAAGATGCAGGCCAGAGGAATCAGCAGGAACCACTTGCGCTCCTTGCGCGCGTCGGAGGCTCGCGTCCAGAACAGCATGGCGATGGCGCCCACCAGGTACGGGAAGGCGTTGATGAAGCCGATCTCCACGTTGCTCAGCCCACCGAAGCCCTTGATGATCTGCGGCAGGAAGAAGCTCAGTCCGTACAGCGGCACGGTGATGCCCATGTAGACAAAGCCCAGCCCGATCACACGTGGGTTCAAGAGCGACTGCTTCCACGAGATCTTGTTGATCGACTCGCGGTTGCGGCGCTCCGAGTCGAGCGTCTGCTCCAGCCAGCTGCGCTCTTCGGTGGTGAGCCACTTGGCGTCCTTCGGGCCGTCGGGCAGGTACATCAGCACGAAGAAGGTCAGGATCAGCGAGGGAATCGCCTCGAGGATGAACAGCCACTGCCAGCCGTGCATGCCGCCGACGCCGTCCATGTTGAGGATGTAGCCCGAGATCGGCGAGCCGATGACGGTCGAGATCGGAATGGCGAACATGAACCAGCCCACGATGCGTGCGCGGTACGCCGCCGGAAACCACAGCGTGATGTAGAAGATCACGCCCGGGAAGAACCCGGCCTCGGCAATGCCCAGCAGGAACCGCACTATGTTGAAGCTGGTCGAGCCGCCCACCCAGGCCTGGGCCGCCGAGAGGATGCCCCAGCTGAACATGATGCGGGCGATCCAGCGGCGCGCGCCGAAGCGCTCCAGCGCCATGTTGCTCGGCACCTCGAACAGGAAGTAGGCAAGAAAGAAGATACCGGCCGCGCTGCCGAACACGGCGGCGGTGAAGCCCAGGTCCTTGGACATGGCCGCGCCGGCAAAGCCGAGGTTCACGCGGTCGAGGTAGGCGATGAAGTAGCTGATCATGAGCAGCGGCAGGAGCCGCCAGCTGATCTTGGAGATGGTTCTTTGTTCGACGGGGTTCACGGTTGGTTGTCTCCGGTGTTGGATGGTTTTATGGAGCTTGTCGGAAGGGGGAAGGGCGGCCGTTGCCGCCGGGTGTCATGACTGCTGTTGTTGCCGTTGTTGCTGTGCCCTCATGATCTGGTGCCGTTGCCAGTGGCGTCCGGCGATGGCCTTGAAGGTCTCCTTTTGCTTGCGGAAGCCTGCGAGCTTCACCTTGGTGGTGCGGGCACCCAGCAGGCCCTTGTCGTGATGGGTGACGACGAGGATGTCGCCGAAGGCGTTGTCCTGGTAGGTCAGGCCCTTGACGTCATCCCACAAAATCGTCGAGCCGCCATCGGCGGTACGGTGTAGGCCGGTGTAGGTCACCTCGATGCGGTCGCCGTTCTTCAGCGTGAAGCTGGCCGGCGGAAAGTGGCGCAGTACCACAGCGCGCTCTTCCTCGTTGGCAGGCTCGTAGCGGTAGGCCAGGCTCAGCTCGTGGTTCTGCACGAAGCGCTGCTCGTACTCGCTCCACAGGCGCTGCTCGATGGCCGCAGCAGTTTCAATCTCGTCGGCCCACGAGGCCTCTGGCGCGGTCGCGACGATGGCGCCGTACGCGCTCTCGGGCACGTGGTGGTTGACGTTGCGCATGCGCTCCAGCAGCGGCGGATGGCTGTCGTAGGGATGCGGCACGTCAGCAGTCTTCATCGCCTCGATGAACGCGTCGGAGCTTGCATAGGGCGGCAGGCCGTCCGCGACGAAGCGGGCGATGCCCAGCGCGCCGTCATGCTCGCGGTTCTGTGCGAACAGCTTGCGCTCGACGTCGTTGCGGTAGCTCGCGTAGGCCGAGATCTTGATGAGCGACTGCACGATGGCATGCGGCGCCGTGAGGCCGGCGGCCACGCGGTCGGCCTTGTATTCGCGCTCGCGGCTGTCGCGCGCCAGGGCGAAGGCGAAGATCATGCGGTACAGCCGCAGCAGGTAGTGCGCCACGATGGTGAGGCCGCCGCTGCGCATCTTCCAGGTGTACTGGTCGAACTGCAGCAGCTTGGGGCCGAGCGCCGCGCTGCTGCGGGTGTCGCCGCCGCCCAAGTGGGCCAGTTCGTGCGCGAGCACCGCGTCGGCTTCGGTCTGGTCGAGCACGCGCAGCAGCGGGAGGCTGACGAACAACGTGCGGCCTTGAAAGGTGCGGCCCTTGACCTCGCACGGCGCCTCGGTCACGAAGAAGTTGGTGTCGATGCCGGCCACGATCTGGTCGGGCGGCGTGGTCTTCACGCGGCCGGCCAGTTGGCGGATGCGCTCCCACAGGCGCGGCGCGTCGGCCTGCGAGATCAGCTCGCCCTCGATCTCGTTGCCCCAGGGCAGTTTCTTGAACAGCGTGTAGATCGCATAGAACACCGCCGCGCCGGCCGCGATGCCCGCCAGCGCGATCAGCTTGACGTAGTAGCTCTGCCAGAAGTATGCCGTGAGCCAGAACGACAGCCACACCAGCATCGCGCTCTGCAGCACGACTTCAATAGCGCTCGACACCGTCATGAGCCGCCAGCCGGCGACGAAGCTGGCGTAGCGCAGGCCCCGGTTGGCAAAGGCCAGCGCACCCAGCACCAGTGCCGCCGCGAGCAATGCGGCGCCGAGCACGATGGTCCAGATGGCGGCGCGGTCGGCCCAGTGGAACTGCCACTGCATCGAATAGGGGCTGCACACCTTGTCGTGGAAGTTCTTGTCTTCCGGTGCGGTGGCGTCGCAGGCCTTGGAGAGTGGATGGCTGCGGTAGAACTCGGTCGCCTCGGCCTTGTCTGCGGCAGAGAGCCGGGCGTCGCCGACGATGCGCTTTTCTATGGCCTGCAGGAATTCCGCATCCTGCGAACGCAATGCGTACTCGGTGAAGACCAGCGTTGCCGCCGGAATGGCGAACAGCGACACGAGCGTGAGAACGAACACGCGCAAGAGGTCGGCATGGATCGTGCGTGCAAGGGCCATGGGGTGCTGCTCCTGGATAGCGATTGCTGTGAGTTGTTGTAGACGGTCCGGGAAGGCGATAGGGTAGCGGGCGCGGCGCGTGCAGTGAAGCCCGGTGCAACGTCAAGCAGCGCCGGGCACCGACCTGCCACCGAATAAGGTTATCCCTTTTGCATCGTTCCGCGGCCCGGGGTGCAGGTATAGCCTTCGTGCTCATTCATGACTGTCACCTCCGTCACTCCATCTCCGTCGTCGTTTGGTTCAGGGCCATCGCCCGTTGCGTGGATCGCCGGTGTCGGCGCCAGCGCGGGGCTGGGTGCGGCACTTGCACGGCGTTTCGCGGCCGAAGGTTTCATGGTTGCGCTGACCGGCCGAACGCAGGTCCAACTCGATGCGGTGGCCGGCGAAATCGTCGCGGCCGGCGGCCGGGCCCACGCCTTCACGGGCGACGTGGCGAGCGAGGCCGAGATGCACGGCATCGCGCAGAAGGCGAGGGCGCTGGGCCCGCTCACCGTGGCCATCTTCAATGCCGCAAGCGGAGCGCGCGCGCCGACGCTGGAGCTCTCGGTCGATCAGTTCACGCAGGCCTGGCGCACCAGCGCACTGGGTGGCTTCATCTTCGGGCACGAGGCGCTGCGCGGGCTGCTGGCCAATTCTTTCGAAGCTGCTGGAGCACACGCGCGCGGCACCTTGCTGTTCACCGGCGCCACCGCGGCGCTGCGCGGCAAGCCGCCGTTCGCTGCATTCGCCGCGGCCAAGGCTGCGTTGCGCTCGCTGAGCCAGAGCCTGGCGCGCGAATTCGGCCCGCAGGGCATTCACGTGGCGCATGTGGTGATCGATGGCGGCATCGACGGCGAGCGCCTGCGCAACAACGCACCGCAACGCGTGGAGCAGGCCGGCGACGACGGCCTGCTGCAGCTCGAAGCCATCGCCGAAAGCTACTGGCAGCTGCATGTGCAGCACCGCAGCGCATGGACGCAGGAACTCGACCTGCGGCCGTTCAAGGAACCGTTTTGAGGAGTCACGCCACATGAGCGTTGGATCGAATGGACAGATGCTTGCCGCCACGCTGCCCTCGGTGGAAGCAGAACTCAACTACCTGAAGGCGGGCCAGGGCCGGCCCGTGAGCTATACCTTCGAGCCGCCGCCAGGCACGCCCTGGGTAACCGGCGAACTGGAGCCGCGCCGCGTGATGATTCGCGACGGCCGACCTCTGGTGGCCCTGAACGAACTGACGCTCGACCGCAGCGGCTTCACGCAGATTTCGCATCGCAGCGTGCTCGCCGACTTCTCGCAGGACGCCGCGATCCGCGACATCTACTACCGCGAAGCCGAAGCCCTGCTGCGCGACGTCACCGGTGCCGAGAAGATCGTGGTGTTCGACCACACGCTGCGCGACAGCGCGCAGGGCTCGCGCAGCACGGCCGAGCTGCGCGAGCCGGTGCGCCGCGTGCACAACGACCAGACTTTCGTCTCCGCGCCGCGCCGGGTGCATGCCCATCTGCCGGCCGAAGAGGCCGAGGAGCGCCTGAAGCACCGCTTCGCGATCATCAACCTGTGGCGTCCGCTGGCCACCGTGGAGCGCCTGCCGCTCGCGTTGTGCGATGCGCGCTCCATCTCGCCCAAGGACCTGGTGCCCAGCGACCTCGTCTACCCCGACAAGGTGGGCGAAACCTATTCGTTCACTTGGAACCCGGAGCACCGCTGGTACTGGTTCCCGCGGCTGCGGCCTGACGAAGCTCTGCTGCTGAAGATCTACGACTCGCGCGAAGACGGCGTGGCGCGCTACACCGCACACACCGCGTTCGAAGACCCGACCGGTTCTCGCGAGGCGCCGCCACGGCGCAGCATCGAGTTGCGCGCACTGGTGTTCTGGCCGGCCGGCAAATAAGTTGAAACTGTTCTTCCGAACAAAGTTCTACAACCTCTCGCCCGCCCGATTCTTTGCCCTGAATTAGCACCAATCGGGCGCTGACCCCACGCCTGCACCGATCGCCGCCCTTGGCGACAATCGGTTCAATGCGTTCTTCCCCTTTCTTCAAGATGGCCCTGCTGCTGGGCCTGCTCTCGGCCATCGGGCCTTTCGCCATCGACATGTACCTGCCGGCGCTGCCGGCCATCGGACAGAGCCTGCACGCCGACATTGGCGCGGTGCAGATGAGCCTCACGGCGTTCTTCCTGTCGCTCGGTGCTGGGCAGCTGCTGTACGGCCCGATCTCCGACATGGTGGGCCGCAAGCCGCCGCTGTATGCGGGGCTGCTGCTGTTCGCGCTCGCCAGCGTGGGCTGCGCAATGGCGACCGACATCCAGACGCTGATCGTGCTGCGCTTCATCCAGGGCTTGGGCGCCGCGGCCGGCATGGCGATTCCGCGCGCCGTGGTGCGCGATCTGCACACGGGCACCGATGCCGCGCGGCTGATGTCGCTGCTGATGCTGGTGTTCAGTGTGTCGCCGATCCTCGCGCCGCTCGCGGGCAGCGCGGTGATCGCGGTGGCCGGCTGGCGCGGTGTGTTCTGGGCCGTGACCATCGCGGCCGTCGCGGGCCTGGCGATGATGGTCAAGCTGCTCGATGAAACACGCCCCGCCTCGGAGCGCGTCGAAAGCAGTCTTGGCAGTGCGCTGTCGGCCTACTGGCTGTTGCTGCGCGACAAGCATTACCTCGGGCTGGTGTTCATCGGCAGCTTCGCGATGGCGGGCTTCTTCACCTACCTGGCGAATTCGTCGTTCGTAATGATCGACCACTACGGCCTGTCGCCTGCGCTCTACAGCGTGGCCTTCGGCGTGAATGCGGCGGCCTTCATCGCGGCCTCGCAGTTCACCGGCTCGCTGGGCGAGCGCTACGGGCTGGTCAACCTCGTCAAGTTCGGCGTGGTGTGCTGCGGTGTGGCAATGGTCGCGATGTTTGTCTACTTTGCGATGGGCGGCGACAACATCTGGGTGCTCATCGTCCTGTACTTCATCGCCTCCGGCTTCATGGGCCTGGTGATTCCGACCACCGGCGTGCTGGCGCTCGAGATGCACGGCGCCATCGCCGGCACGGCCTCGGCGTTGCTGGGCACGCTGCAGATGCTGACGGGCGCATTGGCGATGGCGGTGGTTGGCCTCTTCACTGATGGCCGACCGCTGCCAATGGTGGCCGGCATGGCTGGCGGCGCACTCATCGCGCTGGTGCTGACCTGGCTCACGCTGGGCGGCGTGCGCTCCGAACCCACCAGCAAGACGGGAAGGGCGCAAGAAGCCTGATGAACACGGTACGAGCAGGCGCCGCGCTCACGGCGGCCGGAGACAACGACAGCGGCAATGCAACCCACAAGCCCATCGACGGGCTGGCCCAGCCGGAGCGCGGCTGGGCGATGCTGGTCATCATCCTCGGGCTGATCGTGGCGGTGCTCGACGGCACCATCGTCAACCTGGCGCTGCCGGGCATTGCGCGCGAGCTGCAGGCCAGCCCGTCGCAGGCGATCTGGGTGGTCAATGCGTACCAGATCGCCACGCTGGTGATGCTGCTGCCACTGGCTTCGCTGGGCGATCTCGTGGGCTACCGGCGCGTGTATCTGGTGGGGATGGCGGTGTTCACGCTGTCGTCGCTGGCCGCCACCTTTGCCAATTCGCTGGGCACGCTGATCGCTGCGCGCGCCTTCCAGGGGCTGGGGGCGGCCGGCATCATGAGCGTGAACGCGGCGCTGGTGCGGCTGACGTATCCGTCGTCGCAACTGGGCAAGGGCATGGCCATCAACTCGCTGGTGGTCGCGACTTCTTCGGTGGCCGGGCCTTCGGTGGCGGCGGCCATCCTGTCGGTGGCCTCGTGGCCGTGGCTCTTTGCCATCAACGTGCCGCTGGGTCTTGTCACTTTCGCGCTGGGCATGAAGGCGCTGCCGTTCAATCGCGTGGCGCCGGCGGCAGGGCTGCGGTTTTCGCCCATCGACGTGGCGCTGAACGTGCTGATGTTCTCGCTGGTTTTCCTGGGCGTCGACCGGCTCGGCGTGCGCGAAGGGGCGGTGCAGGGCGCCACGGGTTCGCATGCTTCGGCCTGGGGCATCCTGCTGGCGGGCGTGGTGGTCGGCTTCATCTACCTGCAGCGCCAGCGCAGGCAGGCGGTGCCGTTGTTTCCCATCGACCTGCTGCGCATTCCGGTGTTCGCGCTGTCGATGGGCACTTCGGTCGCCGCGTTCTGCGCGCAGATGCTGGCCTACATCGCGCTGCCTTTCCTCTTGCTCGACGTGTACGGGCGCAGCCACATCGAGGCCGGGCTGCTGATCACGGCGTGGCCGCTGGCCATCGTGGTAATGGCGCCCATTGCCGGGCGGCTGATCGGCCGCTACCCCGACGGGCTGTTGGGCGGTATCGGGCTGGGCTTGCTGGCCATGGGCCTCGCGCTGCTTGCGGCGCTGCCGGCACACCCGGGCAATGCCGACATCGCCTGGCGCATGGCGCTGTGCGGGCTGGGCTTCGGGCTGTTCCAGTCGCCCAATAACCACACCATCGTGACTTCGCCGCCTGCGCACCGCAGCGGTGCGGCAAGCGGCATGCTCGGCACGGCCCGGCTGACGGGGCAGACGCTGGGGGCGGTGGTGCTGGCCGGCGTTTTCAGCGTCTGGAGCCCGCACGGAGGCCACGGCCCGGTGGTAGCTCTGGTGCTGGCGGCCAGCTGTGCCGCGGTGGCGGCGGTTTTCAGCACGCTGCGGCTCAAGACGACAAGCTCGGGCGGCTGAATGAGTTAGGGTACTCACCTATGAAGGAAGTACCTGACACCGTGGTCTGCCCGGGTTGCGATGCGGTCTACAGCCGTGCGCCCCTGCATCCCCGCGACGTGGCGCACTGCCCGCGCTGCGGTACCGAGCTCGGCCGGCACCCCGGCCAGCAGGAGCGCCGCATCCTTCCGCTGACGGTGGCCTGCCTGATCATGTTCGCCATTGCGAACCTGTTTCCCATCGTCGAGATCGAGCTCCAAGGCCTGCGCAGCCAGACAACGCTGGCCGGCGCCGTGATAGCGCTTAGCGCCGAGGGCATGTCGCTGGTGGCGCTGCTGGTGCTGGCCACGACCATTCTTTTTCCCTTTCTGCAGCTGTGCATCCTCGCGTACCTGCTCATTCCGCTGAGCCGCGAGCACCGTCCCGTGGGCTTCGCGCTGCTGGTGCGCGCCATGCAGTCGCTGCGGCCCTGGGGAATGATCGAAGTGTTCCTGCTCGGTGTGCTGGTGGCCATCGTCAAGCTGTCCAGCATGGCGAGCGTGGTGCCCGGGCCGGCGCTGTGGGCCTTCATGGCGTTGACGGTCATGCTGACGGCGGTGCTGTCGTTCAACCCGGGCGCGTTCTGGGAAATGACCTTCCGCCCGAAGGATGAACCCAAGGCTGAAGAAGACAGGGCGTCGGCATGAAGCTGCCTGCCTTCCTCGAGCGGCACGAACATCACGACGAAGACGCGCCGGTTCCTACCGCCGCTTCGCTCGGCCTCATGGCCTGCCCGCACTGCGCCGCCGTCTGGAAGGACGCCGAGGAGGGCGACGCCTGCGGCCGCTGCGGCACGCACCTGCACACGCGCAAGCGGCAGAGCCTGAATCGCACCTGGGCCTTCCTGATAGCGGCCTGCATGATGTATATACCGGCCAACCTGCTGCCGGTGATGATCACGCGCACGCTGTTCGGCGCGCAGTACGACACCATCCTGAGCGGGGTGATCTATTTCTGGGTGTCGGGCGCCTACGGGCTGGCGGCCATCGTCTTCATTGCGAGCTTCCTGGTGCCGCTGTTCAAGCTGGCGGTGCTTTTCCTGCTCGTGGTGCTGGCGCAGCGCGGCAGCAACTGGCGCCGGCGCGAGCGGGCCAAGCTGTATCACATCATCGAAGTGATCGGTCGGTGGTCGATGCTCGACGTGTTCGTGGTGTCGCTGCTGACCGGGCTGGTGCAGATCCAGGGCTTCGCGGTCATCACCGCGGGCGTGGGCATCGCGGCCTTCGGGTCGGTGGTGGTGCTGACCATGCTGGCCTCGCTGAGCTTCGACCCGAAGCTCACGTGGGACAGCAAGGAGGCGCAGGCCACCCTGCAGGAGAACGAAGTTGCGCAGGGACATGAAAACAGGGACGAGAAACCAGCATGAGTGAAGAAGACCAACCCCAGGACAAACCGGCGCCGTCCGCCCAGCCCCCGCTGCCCAAGCCGCGCGTGGTGCGCCGACGCGAGTGGCTGCCCTCGCTGATCTGGCTGATTCCCATCGTGGCCGCGCTGGTCGGCATTACGCTGGTGGCCCGCATCCTGCTGGAGCGCGGCCCCGAGGTGGTGTTGACCTTCAAGACCGCCGAGGGCCTGGAGGCCGGCAAGACCGCCGTCAAGTACAAGGACGTGCAGATCGGCCTCGTCACCCACCTGCGGCTGGCGCGCGACCGCTCGCACGTGCGCGTGTTGGTGCAGTTCAACAAGGAGGCCGAGAGCTTCACCGCCTCGGACTCGCGCTTCTGGGTGGTGCGGCCCCGGCTCGACACCTCGGGCATCTCGGGCCTCAACACCTTGCTGTCGGGCGCCTACATCGGCGCCGACGCGGGCGTGTCGAAGGAAACCGCGGGCGAGTTCACCGGACTCGAAACCCCGCCCATCGTCACGCGCGACGACTCGGGCAAGCAGTTTCTGCTGCGAGCCAACGACGTGGGTTCGCTCGACGTGGGCTCGCCGGTGTACTTCCGGCGCGTCAAGGTCGGGCAGGTGGCCGCCTATGAGCTCGACGGCGACGGGCGCGGCGTGACCATGCGCGTCTTCATCAACGCGCCCTATGACAAGTTCGTGGGCATGAACACGCGCTTCTGGCAGGCCAGCGGCATCGATGCGCAGCTGAGCGCCAGCGGCTTCACGCTGCGCACGCAGTCGCTGGCGACCATCCTGCTCGGCGGCATCGCCTTCCAGGCGCCCGACGACGCGATGGGCCCGGTCGCCAAGGAGAACGCCGCCTTCACGCTGGCGCAGGACGAAGCCGCCGCCATGAAGGAACCCGACGGGCCTTCGCAAACCCTGTTGATGTACTTCAACCAGTCGCTGCGTGGGCTGACGCCGGGCGCGCCGGTGGACTTTCGCGGCGTGGTGATCGGCGAGGTCAAGTCGATCGGTGTCGAGTTCGACCGCGCCGAGCGCGAGTTCCGCATGCCGGTGCTGGTGCAGGTCTACCCCGATCGCCTGCGCCGCCGCGCCGGCGAAAGCGGCGTTGAATCGCGCGCCACCCAGCAGGAACGGTTGCGCTTCCTCGCGGAGAAGGGCCTGCGCGCCCAGTTGCGCAACGGCAACCTGCTGACCGGCCAGGTGTACGTGGCGCTCGACTTCTTCCCGAAGGCGCCGCCGGCGAAGATCGACCTGAACAAGAACCCGATCGAATTGCCAACCGTGGCCAACAGCCTCGACGAGATCCAGTCGCAGGTGCAGGAAATCGCGACCAAGCTCAACAAGGTGCCGTATGAGCAGATCGCGGGCGACCTGCGCACCACGCTCGCCACGCTCAACAAGACACTGACGGCCACCGAGCAGACGGTGACCCGTATCAACAACGACGTCACGCCCGAGCTGGCCGCGGCCATGAAGGACGTGCGCAAGACCGTGAACAGTGCCGAGCGCACGCTGGCCGACGATTCGCCACTGCAGCAGGACATGCGCCAGACGCTGCAGGAGCTGACGCGCGCCGCGGGCTCGGTGCGCGTGCTGACCGACTACCTCGAACGCCACCCCGAGTCGCTGCTGCGCGGCAAACCGGACGACAAGAAATGAAGAAGAACCACCACCTCGCATTCGTGGCGGCGGCAGCGCTGGCCGTGCTTGCAGCAGGCTGCGCGAGCAAGCCCGACAACTACTACACGCTGGCGAGCCCGGTGTCTGCCGCCGAGGCCGCGCCTTCGACGCTCGGCAGTGCCGCGCCGCTGTACATCGAGCTCGCGCCCGTGGCCGTGCCCGAGCGCTTCGCACGGCCGCAGATGGTGGTGCGCCAGCCCAACGGCAGCGTGCAGGTCGAGGTGCTGGAGCAGCATCGCTGGGCCGCGTCGTTCGAGAACGAACTGCGCGATGCGCTGGCCAGCGGCATCGCCGGGCGGCTCGGCGCGCTCGACGTGACCAAGGGCGGCCGGCAGAGTTCGCAGCCGGTGTGGCGCATCGCGGTGCAGTTGCAGCAGTTCGACGCGGTCGACGGCGGGCGTGTCGATGCGAGCTTCAACTGGACGCTGCGGCGCTCGGACGAAGCGCGCACGGTGGTGTGTCAGCTGAACCTCGGCGAGGCCGTGGGCAGCGGAATGGACGCGGTAGCGCAAGGGGCGCAGCGCGTGACCTCGGCGGCTGCCGCGGCGATGGCGCGCAGCGTGAGTGCGGCGCGTGCGAATCCGTCGGCAACCGCCTGCGCGACCTGATTCTTTCTCCCCGCCTCGGAGAAGAAAAAAGAGGCAAGACCGGAATCCCATAAGAAGGAGACCCCATGGCACAGATCGGCAAGGCGCCCTGCGACGACACGCTGATCCTGCATGGTGCCCATGTGGAAGAGGGGGCCTGTCCCGAAGCCTCCAAGCCCTGGGTGTTGGCCGCGGCCATCGTGGGTTCGAGCATGGCCTTCATCGACGGCACGGTGGTCAACGTAGCCCTGCCGGCCATCCAGGCCGACCTGCTGGCCACGGCCTTCCAGGCGCAATGGGTGGTCGAGTCTTATGCCTTGCTGCTGGCGGCGCTGCTGCTCGTGGGCGGTGCACTCGGCGATCACTATGGCCGGCGGCGCATCTTTGCAATCGGCGTCGGCATCTTCGCCTTGTCGTCGGTGGCCTGCGGGCTCGCGGCCAGCGTGCAACAGCTCATTGCCGCGCGGGCGGTGCAGGGCATCGGTGGCGCGCTGCTGGTGCCGGGCAGCCTCGCGCTCATCAGCGCGGCCTTTCCCGAGAAAGAGCGCGGCAAGGCCATCGGCACCTGGTCGGGTTTCAGCGGCATCACCGCGGCCGTGGGGCCGGTGCTGGGCGGCTTCCTGGTCGACCATTTCTCGTGGACCTGGGCGTTTCTCATCAACGTGCCGATGGCGTTGCTGGTGCTGTGGATCGCCTGGCGCCACGTGCCCGAAAGCCGCGGCGCCTCGGCCAGCGGCGGGCTGGACGTGTGGGGTGCGCTGCTTGCGACGGCCGGACTCGGTGGCATCGTCTACGCCTTCATCGAGGCGCCGACACAGGGCTGGGGTTCGCCGGCCGTGCTCGCGGCGCTGGTCATCGGCGTGCTGGGCAGCGTGGGCTTCATCGCAGTCGAGCGCAAGGTGCGCACGCCGATGCTGCCGCTGGGGCTGCTGCGCATCGGCAACTTCAGCGGCGCGAATCTGCTGACACTGCTGCTCTATGCGGCGCTGGGCGGCGGGCTGTACTTCTTTCCGCTCAACCTGATTCAGGTGCAGGGCTATTCGGCCACGGTGGCGGGTGCGGCGCTGCTGCCGTTCATCTTCATCATGTTCGCGCTCTCGGGCTGGGCCGGGCAACTGGTCGACCGCTTCGGGCCGCGCATGCCGCTGGTCATCGGGCCTTCGATCGCGGCGGTGGGCTTTGCGCTGTTCGCGCTACCGGGCGTGGGCGCGAGCTACTGGAGCGGCTTTCTGCCGGCCGTGGTGGTGCTGGGCTTCGGCATGACGGTGACAGTCGCGCCGCTGACGACCACGGTCATGAATGCGGTCGGGCCCGACCTGGCGGGCGTGGCCTCGGGCGTGAACAACGCCGTGTCGCGAGCGGCGGCGGTGTTGGCGATTGCGGTGTTCGGCGCGATCATGGCCTGGGCCTTCGACGCGGCGCTGGCGAACAACCTGCGCGAGATGGGCGCCTCGGCGCAGGTATCGGCTTTTCTTGAAGGCGAGCGCAGCAAGCTGGCCGGCGCGGCGCTGCCACCGGGCGTGGATGCAGCCACGGCTGCGGCGGTCAAACGGGCCGTGGCCGAATCGTTCGTGGCTGGCTTTCGCTGGGTGATGCTGCTGAGCGCCGGGCTGGCCGTGCTGAGTGCGGTGAGTGCGTGGCTGATGATCCGGGGCACTCCCGCCGCAGGAGGTCCGGTCGGCAAGAGCTAAGGAGACAAGTCGATGCAGGAAGAAGAGCGACAGCAGGTGCAGCACATCGATGTCCTGATCGTCGGCGCCGGCCTCTCGGGCATCGGCGCCGGTTACCACCTGCAGGCGAGCTGCCCGGGCCGAAGCTACGTCATCCTCGAAGGGCGGGAACGCAGCGGCGGCACGTGGGACCTGTTCCGTTATCCGGGCGTGCGTTCGGATTCGGACATGTACACGCTGGGCTATTCGTTCCGTCCGTGGACTCACGCGAAGTCGATTGCCGATGGGCCCACGATCCTGAACTACCTGCGCGAGACGGCGGCGAAGCATGGCATCGACCGAAAGATCCGCTTCAACCATCGCGTGGTGCGCGCCTCGTGGTCGACGCCCGATGCCTGCTGGAGCGTCGATGTCGAGCATGGCCCCGAGCGCCTTCCGCTGCGCGTGCGCTGCAGCTTTCTCTTCTTGTGCAGCGGCTACTACAGGTACGAAGCCGGCTACACGCCCGAGTTTGCGGGCATCGGCGACTACACAGGTCGTGTCGTCCATCCGCAGCACTGGCCCGAAGACCTCGACTGCAGCGGCAAGCGGGTGGTCGTGATCGGCAGCGGCGCGACCGCGATGACGCTGGTGCCGGCCTTGGCAAAGACGGCCGCGCATGTCGTGCTGCTGCAGCGCTCGCCCACCTATGTTGTCGCGCGGCCGGCACAGGACCCCATCGCGCACGGGCTGCGGCGCTTTCTACCGGACAAGCTGGCCTATGGCCTCACGCGCTGGAAGAACGTGCTGCTGGCCATGTACTTCTTCCGCCTCGCGCGGCGCAAGCCGGAGCGTGCGAAGCGGATGATTCTTGGCGGCGTGCGGCAGGCCCTCGGCCCCGACTACGACATCGCCACGCACTTCACGCCGCGCTACAACCCGTGGGACCAACGCATCTGCCTCGTGCCCGACGGCGACCTGTTCGCGGCCCTCAACGCAGGGCGCGCCTCGATGGTGACGGACCAGGTTGACACCTTCACGCAGGGCGGCATCCGGTTGCAGTCGGGCGCTGAACTGGAGGCCGATGTGGTCGTTACCGCCACTGGCCTCGAACTGCAGGTGCTCGGCGGAGTGCAGATCGACGTAGACGGCCATCGCGTGGACCCGGCCGGGACCTTCAACTACAAGGGAATGATGTTCAGCGACGTGCCCAACCTGGCCTCGTCGTTCGGCTACACGAACGCCTCGTGGACGCTCAAGAGCGACCTGACCTGCGCGTATGTCTGCCGGCTGCTCAACCACATGGAGAAGCATGGCTGCACCCAATGCACGCCGCGCAACACCGACCCCGCAATGGCACCCGAGCCCTGGCTCGATTTCTCATCGGGCTATGTGCAGCGCGCGGTGGGCAGGTTTCCGAAGCAGGGTTCGCGCGCACCGTGGCGGGTGTATCAGAACTACGCGCGCGACCTTGTGAGCCTGCGCTTCGGGGCGGTGGACGATGGGGTGATGGAGTTCTCGAACCCTCGCCGCGCCTAGAGGATTGCGTGCGCAAGCAATCCTCTTTCCAGGGGATGCGGCGAAAAACCTGCTTCCTAGAATGAAGCACACCAAGGAGAGGGAACCGACATGAAGCAACGAACCGGATGGGTCATGGTGCTGGCGTGCGGCATCAGCGTCTTCGCATCGGGCGGGGCAGCAGCGCAGGCGGAGTACGCGATTCGCTGGGATCCGTCTCAGGGCGGCCCCAAGACTGCGGCAGAGGCACTCGCTCGGTTGGCGCCGGGCGACAACGACATCGAAACGGACCTCTTCAGGGTGCGCTACGCCAGCGAGGTGAAGGCGCCCACGGGCGTTGTCGGCGCAAGGGCCATCCTTCGCGAGCGGGAACGCACGAGCAAGGCGCGCCACGAGCTGACTTACAAGCTGCGCAGCGATTCGCCGCTGCCTTCGGCGCCCAGCTTTGCCGGCGCGCAGTGCCCGGCGGGTCCGCTGGTCGGTCCGAAGGACGAGACGAAAGACGAAATCGACGTGTCGTTCACCGGCGCGGCAGATCCGGTGCGCGCGTTTTCGCGCAGTTGCACCGTTCAATCCACGAGCGCGCCGCCGCCAGTCCCCGAGGCGCTGCAAGCCCGCTTCGCGGCTTGCGAAAGCACAACGACACGACTCGGGCTCAAGCAGCGGGGAAATCTCCGAGTCGAGGAATGGCGCCTGCCGGGAGGGCGCATCGCCATCGAGGCCTCGCGCACGGGCCCCGACTCCTCGAAGGCGCTGCAAGCGTTTCGCCGCGAGGTGGTCGAGCCCCTGACCACGGGGAGCAACGCCATCCGGCCGCTGTCGCGCAGCAAGACGGACCTGGGCAGCGATTGCGGCACCTGACGAGCGCGCCGCGCGAGCTTGGTGCCAACCTGGCTAAGGCGCGTGCACGGGAGAGAGCAGGCTGTCCAGCTCGCTCCACAGCGGATCGCATTGCCCCGCCCTGAACGCAGCGGCCCTGAAGGTCGGGTGCTCGCCGTGGTACGTGTCCCACAGCGTGCGATGCCCGTCCGCCACGCAGGCCCGCACATTGGCCAGCCGGTCGGCGGCCTTCACCACCAGCGCGAGTTCTTCGTCGCCCGTTACCTTCGCCAGCGCCGCATAGGTCTTGGCCTTGCGCTCCTTGCGGTTGGCGCCGGGCGCATCGGTCAGCAGCGCGACGCAGGCTGCCACCAGTTCGCCGAAGCGTGAGCGCACGTCGGCCACCGTGGCCTCGGTGTCCTCGACAACGTCGTGCAGGTAGCCGATGACGCGTGCCTTGTCGCCGTAGGGCCGGAGCAGGGCGACCACGGCGTCCAGGTGGTGCACGTACGGATGAGGGCCGTACTTCTGCTCGCCATGCATTTCGACGGCATAGGCGCGGGCGGCGTCGGGTGTCGATGAAGTGATGGTGGTCATGCGGCGTCCTGTGGTTTTTCCATTCTGCCTTTTGCTTTGCAGCGCGCGGTCTTTACCTCGTTTACGGAGGAAAACACCTATCGGAAGCGCATTGTCGGCATTCTTGTGTATCGATACAGTAAATCGTTCCACCAAAAACGGGCGCACGACCCGACAACCCTCCAGGAGACAAGAAAATGACCTCGCTTTCACGCCGCCGGTTCGTCCAGTCATCGTCCGCCTTGTCGCTTGCGGCGGCCACGGCGGGTTTCTCGCAGCACGCCTTCGCGCAGGAAAAAGCCGTGGCGCTGCGGCTGTCGTCGTCCCACGTGGCCGACCTCAATTCCTCGCACTTCGCATGGGTGCAGTTGATGCAGGCCAACCTGAAGAAGGCGGTGGGCGAGCAGATCCGCATCGACTACTTTCCGAACAACCAGCTCGGCAAGGAAAGCGACGTGGTGCAGCAGGTGAAGGTGGGCTCCATCGACATGATGCTCACGGGCTCGTCGATCTGGGCCACGGTAACGCCGCAGCTGGGCATGCTCGACCTGGGCTACCTGTTCGACAGCTACGAGCACGTGGCGCGTTCCGTGGAGGCGGGCGTGGGGCCGAAGCTCAACGACATGCTGGTGAAGAGCACGGGCTGCCAGATCATCACCTGGGGTGCGCACTACGGCGCGCGCAACGTCTACACCAAGCAGCCGGTGAAGGGGCTGGCCGACATCAAGAACGTGAAGCTGCGCGTGCTGCCCACACCGGCTTTCATCGAGACTTTCAAGATCATGGGCGCGATCCCCACGCCCATCTCTTTCGGCGAGCTCTACATGGCGGCGCAGACCGGCGTGGTCGACGGCTTCGAGCACGACGCCGGCACGGTGCTGGCCAACAAGCTCAACGAGGTGGTCAAGCACTGCTGGATGACCGAGCACCTGTTCAGCCCGATGGTCTGCGTGGCCGGCAAGCGCGCGATGGACCGCATCCCCGCCGCACTGCGCCCGGCCTTCCTGAAGGCCGCGGCCGATTCCACGCTGCAGCAGCGCCAGATCGGCAACGAGCGCACGCAGCAGGTGATGGAAGAGCTGAAAAAGCTCGGCATCACCTTCACACCCATGGCAAAGAACGAGCGCGACCAGGTCCGCAAGGAAATGGAAACGAAGCTCTGGGCTGGTTTCGCCAAGCAGTACCCGGAGACGGGGCCGCTGTTCGCTGCCATCAACGGCGCCCGGGTCTGAAGCGCCATGTCGAGCATGTCTCTGCCGTTGCAACCCGCGCTCGGCTTCGATGCCAGCCACGCCGCAGGCCGCTGGCTGGCCTGGCTGATGCGCATGACCGAATACGTGGCCGGCGCGGTGCTGGCCATCGACGTGGTGGTCGTCTTCATCTCGGTCGTCTTCCGGTACTTTCTGCACGACCCCTTCGACTGGGCGGAGGAGGTGGCGCGCGCGTTGATGGTGATCCAGGTGTTCTTCGGTGCGGCCACGGTGCTGGCGCGCAGCCAGCACGTGGGCGTGGACCTGTTCCGCGGCATGCTGCCGGCGCGCTGGCAGCCGGCGCTCATCCAGTTCGGCAGCTGGATCATCGTGGGGGTGTCGGCGAGCCTCTTCGCATCGTCGTGCGAGCTGCTGCTCGATTCGTACAACATGACGACTTCCATCGGCCTGCCGCAGTGGATCTACGTGTACCCGGTGGCCATCGGTAGCCTGTTCATGACGCTGTTCGGGCTGGCCAATGCGGTGAACGGGCCGTCGCGCATGGTGTGGTCCACGCTGGGCGTGGGGCTGGCGCTGACGGCGGCGGTGGTGGGCTGGAACACGCTGATGAGCGAGCACGCGATTCCACCCTGGGCGCTGCTCCTGGCGGGCTTTCTTGGCGGCATGGCGCTGGGGATGCCGATTGCCTTCGTGCTCGCGCTGTCGTCGCTGGTGTTCTTCATGGCCGATCCGTCGCTGCCCATGCTGGTGTATTCGCAGCAGGTGATGGCGGGCACCGACCACTATGTGCTGCTGGCCATTCCGTTCTTCGTGCTGGCGGGCCTGCTGATGGAGGCCAACGGCATGTCGTCGCGGCTCATCGAGCTGCTGCTGCGCATGTTCGGGCGGCTGCGCGGCGGGTTGGGGCTCATCACCATCACGGCCACTGCGTTCTTCTCTGGCGTGTCGGGCTCCAAACTGGCGGACATCGCGGCAGTGGGCGGCATCATCATGCCGGCCGTGCGCAAGACCAAGCAGGACCCGAACGAAACCGCCGGCCTGCTGGCCTGCACCGCGGTTATGGCCGAGACCATTCCGCCGTGCATCAACATGATCATCATGGGCTTCGTGGCCAACATCTCGATTGCCGGGCTGTTCATGGCAGGGCTGATACCGGCCGTGGTGCTGGCGGTGTCGCTGGCCGCGGTGACCATCTACGTGGGCACGAAGATCAACCCCGATGAGGCCTTCGATGTGCGCACGCCCATGTTCCGCCTGCTGGGCGGCGCGCTGGTTGCGCTGGTCATGGTGGCGATGATCGGCAAGGGCGTCACCTCGGGCATAGCGACCTCGACCGAGGTGTCTTCGTTCGCGGTGGTCTATGCGCTGGTGGTGGGCTGGCTGGCCTTTCGCGAGCTCACGGTGAAGTCGGTGGCGCGGCTGTTCGTGCGTTCGGCGTCGATGGCGGGCGGCATTCTCTTCATCGTGGCTGCGGCGTCGAGCCTGTCTTTTGCGCTCACGATCCAGCAGATTCCGCAGTACCTGTCGGAGTTCATGATCGGCTTTGCACACTCCTACGGCAGCACGATGTTCGTGCTGCTGTCGGTGCTCATCATGATCGTGTTCGGCGCCATTCTCGAAGGCGCGCCGGCGCTCATCATCTTCGGGCCGCTGCTCACGCCCATTGCCTCGCAGCTGGGCGTGAACCCGCTGCACTTCGGCACGGTGATGGTCATTGCCATGGGCTTCGGGCTGTTCGCGCCGCCGGTCGGGCTGGGCCTGTTCGCCACCTGCGCAATCACCGGCACGCAGGTGAAGGACGTGGCGCGGCCGATGATGAAATACCTGGCCGTCTTGTTCGTTACCCTCGTGGTCCTGGTGTTGGTGCCGGCCTTTTCCACGTGGCTGCCGCTGCGCATGGGGATGTGAGCGGACCGCAACAGGACGAAGACCAGAGACAACAGGAAGGATGCCGTGAGCAGAATCAGTGATGTAGCCCAGCGGGCAGGGGTGTCGACCAGCACCGTGTCGAACGTGTTGAACGGGCGCAGCGACCGCATGGCCAAGGAGACGCTGGCGCGCGTCGAGACCGCCATCCGCGACCTCAAGTACCGGCCCAACACCTCGGCGCGGCAGCTCAAGACGGGGTACACGCCGCTGATCGGGCTGCTGGTGCCGTCGATGGCCAACCCGATGTACGGCTTCATTGCCCGCGAGGTGGAAACGCTGGCGCAGGAGCGCTACGGCTTTCGCATCATGATCGGCAACACCTACCGCGACGCTGCCAAGGAAGCGCATTTCTTCGAGGACCTGATGGCGCACGGCGTGCGCGGCGTGATCATCATCTCGTCGCTGGTCGACGAGCAGCACGTGGAGGCGGCCGCCGAGCGCGGGCTGGTGGTGGTGAGCTACGACCGGCGCGCCACGCCCGCCGCATCCGGTGGGGCCTCGGTGATCGACCACGTGACGGTCGACAGCTTCGAGTCGTCGCGCATCGCCACGCAGCACCTGATCGAGCAGGGGCATCGCCGGCTGGCCTTCGTCACCCCGTCGGGCCGCACCATGAGCCGCAACGAGAAGATCTACGGCTTCCTGGCCGCCGCGAAGAGCGCGGGCCTCGAAGGCAGCGCGCAGGTCATCGAAGGCATGCCGGTCGACGAGTACGGCGATTCGATGATGAGCGAGCTGGGCCGCATGCAGGCCGGGCTGATGGCGAAGTCGAAGAATCGCCCGACCGGCGTGATCGGCGTGAACGATCTGCTGGCCTTCGGCCTGATGGCGGGCTTTCGCGATGCGGGCCTGGCGGTGCCGCAGGACGTGTCGGTCATCGGCATCGACAACGTGTTTCTCTCGACGCTGATGCACCCCGCGATGACGTCGGTGCGCGTGCCGGTGCCCGAGATGGCGCAGGTGATGGTCGAGCGGGTGATGAGCCGGCTGTCCGATCCGTCGATTCCGACGCAGGAGTTCGTTTTCGCGCCCACGCTGGTGGCGCGTGAATCGGTGGCGCCGCCGCGCGGCTAGTCCTTTTCTTTCCTGAGCAGAAGTCTTCTTTCATGACCACGGTTTTCGTCAGCCATCCGCAAAGCAAGCTCGCCCATTACTTCGGCGACCGCGCCACGGCCGCCTTGCAGGCCATCGCGCAGGTGCGCTTCAACCCCACGGACACCGATCTCTCATCGCGCGAACTGGCCGAACTGGCACACGACTGCGACGCCATCATTTCCTACCGCCAGACGGTGGGCGACGAGGCGCTGTTCGCGGCGCTGCCGCAGCTCAAGGCCTTCGTGCGCTGCGCCATCGACATCCGCAACATCGACGTGGCGTCCGCCAGCCGGCATGGCGTGCTGGTGACGCAGGCGAGCGCGGGGTTCATCCCATCGGTGTCGGAGTGGATCGTGGGCGTGATGATCGACCTGGGGCGGCACATCAGCGCCTCGGCCGAGGGCTATCACGCAGGCCGGCCCGTGGTGCCGGCGATGGGGCGCGAGCTGCGTGGCAGCACGCTGGGCGTGATCGGCTACGGGCAGATCAGCCGCTACCTGTGCGATGTCGCGCTGGCGCTGGGCATGCGCATCGTCGTGTATGACCCGTACACCGCGACAGGCAGGGCCGAGTTCGCGCAGGTGGAGCTCGACGCGCTGCTGGCGCAATCGGACTTCGTGGTCTGCCTTGCTGCGGCCACCGAGGCGACCGAAAACATGATGAACGCCAAGACCTTCGCCGCGATGCAGCCGCACGCCTTCTTCATCAATGCCTCGCGCGGCAATCTCGTGGATGAAGACGCGCTGCTCGCCGCGCTCGATGCCGGCGTGATTGCTGGATGCGCTGTGGACGTGGGCCGCGCGCCCGACCAGATGCCGTCGCCGCGCGTGGCGGTGCACCCGCGCGTGATCGCCACGCCGCATATCGGCGGGCTCACGCCGGCGGCTGTCGAGCACCAGGCGATGGAAACCGTGTCGCAGCTGGCGGAGATCTTCCAGGGCAGGGCGCCGAAGGGGGCTGTGAATGCGGCCGAGGCCTACCGCTGGCAGCAGGCCTTCGGCGCGCGCGCCTGAACGTCCGATCCACACATCCCGCAAAGAGAGCCCCATGGAACCGACCCGGAATGCGCGCTACGCAGGCGCCTGCGATTGCCACGTCCACATCTACGAAGACTGCTTCCCGCTGATTCCGAACGTCGCATGGGTGCCGCCACATTCGCCCGTGTCGGCTTACCGCGAACAGGTGCAGCAGCCGCTGGGCATCGACCGCGCCGTGGTCGTGCAGCCCACGGGCTACGGCTTCGACAACAGCTGCACGCTCGATGCGCTGGCCCAGTTCGGCAATGCGGCGCGCGGCATCGCACTGGTTGCGCCCGACGTGGCCGATGCCGAGATTGCGCGCCTGCACGCGGGCGGCATGCGCGGCGTGCGCTACATGATGATCGGCGGCGTGCTGAGCTGGGCATCGCTCGAACCGATGGCCGCGCGGCTGGCCAATGCCGACTGGATGGTCAACCTGCAGCTCGACGGCCGCACGATGCCCGAGCACGAAGCGGTGCTCAAGCGCCTGCCGTGCCGGCTGGTGCTGGACCACAACGGCAAGTTCCTGGAACCGGTGGCGCCTGAGCACCCGTCGTTCCAGTCGCTGCTGCGCGTGCTCGATTCGGGGCGCGTGTGGATCAAGCTCTCGGCGCCCTACGAAACCTCGAAGACCGGCGCGCCCAGCTACGACGACGTGAGCCTGCTGGCCCGCACGCTGGCCGAGAAGTTTCCCGAGCGCTGCCTCTGGGCCAGCAACTGGCCGCACCCGGGGCGCAACCCCAGGCCCGAAAGCGCGCCGCTGTACGACCTGCTGTTTTCCTGGGCGACCAGCGACGACACGCGGCGGCGCATCCTCGTGGACAACCCGGCTGCGCTCTACGGTTTCTAGGCGCGGCGCTTCACCAGCAGGCGTTGCGGCCCCTGGCCCTCGGCGCCCAGCCGGTCCAGCGGATTGCGCAGCTTGCACCGGTCGATCGACAGGCAGCCGCAGCCGATGCAGTCGTCGAGCGTGTCGCGCAGTTTTTGCAGCTGCGCCATGCGCTCGTCCAGCTCGGCGCGCCACGAGGCCGACAGCCGGGCCCAGTCTTCGCGGCTGGGCGCGGCGGACGCGGGGAGGGTAGCCAGCGCGGTGCCGATGTCGGCAAGCGAAATGCCTACCCTTTGCGCTACCCGGACGAAGGCCACACGCCGCAGCACCGTGCGCGGATAGCGCCGCTGGTTGCCCGCAGTGCGGGTGCTGTCGATCAGGCCCTGGGCCTCGTAGAAGTGCAGGGTGGACACGGTGACGCCGCTGCGGCGCGCGACTTCGCCGACGGTGAGCGTGGGGGAGATGCCGGCCTTTTGCAGTGCGTCGTTCATGTGAAGAAAAACCTCTTGACCTCAACTTTGGTTGAGGTTTGAGAATAACTTTCAGCGCGCAGGTCCTGTGCGCATTTTTCTCACCAAGGAACCCACTTCATGTCGAACGATGCCATCGCCCTCCGATCTGGTCCCGTCTTCCGCATCGACAAGTTTGTCGTGCCCGCCGAAGCTCGCCCCGAGTTCATTGCCCAGATGCAGCGCATCCAGCAGATGCTGCGCACCTGGCCGGGCTGCCAGCGCACCTACGTGCTGGACCAGACCGGCGGCAGCGGCGAATTCAACGTGGTGACGCTGGTCGAGTGGGCGAGCGAGCAGGCCGTGGCCTCGGCCGCCGAGTTCGTGAAGAGGAAGTTCGCCGAGGAAGGCTTCGATCCCGTCGCGTTCACGAAGAACGCGGGCGTGCGCTCCGACCTGGGCTTCTACCGCATCGCCTGACGCCCTCTTTGGCTGGGCGGCACGGAAGCCGCAGATAATCGCCGCTTCCCGTTTTCTGATCGCATCAGGTAAGCCACGCCGTGTCGAAGCCAACCTGCTCCTGGACTTCGACCTCCCATTTCCGGCTGTGGTGCGCCTGTGTTCGAACGCTATTACCGCGAGCTGCTGAGCTTTCTTTCCCGCAAGGTGTCCGACCGCGCTACCGCGGCCGACCTGGCGCAGGAGAGCTACGCGCGGGTGTACGAGGCGCAGCGCACGGGCAGCGTGGTGCGCGATCCGCGTGCGCTGCTCTATCGCACGGCCCGCAACCTGGTTACCGACCACCATCGCCGCACAAGCGTGCGCGCGGGCGGCGACACGGCGGCGCCGGACGAGGAACCGCTCGAACTCGACGACTGCATCGGCCCGGAAACCTTCGAGCCCGACACCATCCTGTCTTCCGGCCAGGGCCTGGCGGCCATGGTCGAGACCATCGACCGGCTGCCCCCGCGCTGCAGGGAGGCCTTCGTGCTCTACAAGTTCGACGGCCTCTCGTATGCCGAGGTGGCCGAGCGCATGGGCATTTCGGTGCGCACGGTCGAGATGCAGTTACGCATCGCGATGGAAGCATGTTGGGCGTGCCTGGAGCGCACCAGCGGCCATGAATAAGAAGAGAGAACGCGCGGCAGGCACCACGACTACGGGGACTACGGGGTTTAGCCCCGCTCGCGCGTCTACATCCATAGGAACGCTCGCAGAGCCATGACCCAACCGCTGCCAACGCCAGAAGACGCAACGCGCCTGCGACAGGACGTGCTGGAGTGGTTCGTCCGCCGCAACCGCGAGGAATGGCGCGCGTCGGACGAGCGCGAGTTCCAGGCCTGGCTCGACGCGGACGCGCGGCATGGCGAGGCCTACCGCCAGTGGGAATCGCGCTGGCAGGTTTTCGATGCGATTTCGCCGGAGACGGTCGCGACCTGGCGCAGCGGCTTCGAGGGCAACCGGTCGGCTCCCACGCGTCGCGGCTTCCTGAAGCCGGCTTTCGCGCTGGCGGCCACGGGCATGGCGGTCGGCGCCGGCTACCTCGGATGGAGCCACATCCAGGCCCAACCCGTGTTCGAGCAGGCCTTTGCAACCCGGCGTGGGCAGCAGCTCGAAGCGCCTTTGCCCGACGGCTCCCGGCTACGGCTGGACACGGCGACCCGGCTGGAGGTGCGCCTTTTCCGCGACCGCCGCGAGGTGACGCTGATCGATGGGCAGGCGGTCTTCGCCGTGCAGTCCGATGCGAGCCGCCCCTTCGACGTGCTGGCCGGGCCGCTGCAGGTGCGGGTGGTCGGCACGCGCTTCGCCGTTCGGCACACGCCTGGCATGCAGGGCGCCGATGGGGCGCGGGTGTCGGTGGAAGAGGGCAAGGTGCGCGTCACGCGCCGGGTGCCGGGCGCGCAGGGCGGCGAGCTCTTTCTCACTGCAGGCCAACAGGTGGAGAGCGACGCGCAGGGCGTGCTGTCTGCCGTGGCGGCTGTTCCGGGCGAGGGCATCGCGCCGTGGCGGGAACACCGGCTGAGCTTTGTCGACACACCGCTGTCGCGCGCGCTGGCCGAGTTGGAACGCTATGGCAACACCGGCCTGGTGGTGAACGATCCGGCCGTGGCCGCCCTGCGGCTGAGCGGCACCTTCGATCCGCGGGACGCGCGCACGCTGCGGCGCGCCCTGGCGAGCGCCTTGCCCGTGCGCCTGAAAGAGACCGGTCCGGTCGCGGAAATCCTGCCCACCCCCTAGAAGAAAGAGAAAGATTTTTTTGCCGGCACTACGGTAATTCCGGCGGTTCGTGCGTCAGCCCAGATAGGAACCATTTGTATTCACTACCTGGAAGATTTCGGATGACGAACCGCTTGAAGATGACGCCGGCACCGCTGGCCCTGGCAATTGCGCTCGCGCTTGCGAGCTCGCCGCTGCTGGCCCAGACACAGGGGGCGCCGCAGCAGATCAGCATCGCGGCGCAGCCTCTGGCCGAGGCGCTGAACGACTGGGCGCGGCAGACCCGCATCCAGTTGGTCGTGCAGCAGAGCCTGGTGGCCGGCAAGACCGCGCCCGCCGTCGCGGGCAGCCTGACGCCACGGCAGGCGCTCGACCGGCTGCTGGCCGGTAGCGGCCTGGCTGTGACGATGGAAGGCAACGCCGCGGTGATCAAGACCGCGCCCGTATCGAGTTCTTCCACGCTGCCAGCGGTGACGGTGACGGCCGACAGCGAAGAGAGCGCCACAAGCCGCGTGCAGGGCTACGTGGCCAAGCGCAGCGCCACCGGCACCAAGACCGATACGCCGATCATCGAGACGCCGCAGTCGATCTCGGTGGTAACGGCCGACCGCATCGAGGCCATCGGCGCCACCAACCTCAAGGACGCGCTGGGCTACACGCCGGGCGTGTCGACCACCACCTACGGCGCCGATTCGCGCTATGACTGGATCTCGCTGCGCGGCTTCGACGCCTATTCGCCGGGCTTCTACCTCGACGGCCTGCCGCTGCGCAACAACAGCACCTGGGGCGTGTGGCGCACCGAGAACTACGGCGCCGAGCGCATCGAACTGCTGCGCGGCCCCTCGTCGGTGCTGTACGGCATGAGCGGCCCCGGCGGGGTGGTGAACGTGGTCAGCAAGCGCCCGACGGCCGAGCCCGTGCGCGAACTGCAACTGCAGGTCGGCGACCACGCGCGCCGCCAGGTCGCGGGCGATTTCTCGGGCGCGCTGGATGCGGACGGCAAGGTGCTCTACCGCATCACCGGCCTGCTGCGCGACGCACAACTGCCGGCGGCGAAAGAGGCCGACGACCGCACGTACATCGCGCCCTCGCTCACCTGGAAGCCTTCGAGCGACACCACGCTGACCTTGCTGTCTCAGTTCAGCCGTACGCGCAGCGGTGTCTACACCCGCGCGCGGCCGCAGATCGGCTCGCTCGACCCGACCGCGATCGGCACCTACATTCCCTCGAAGCTCTTCGTGGGCGAGCCGAGCTTCGACCGCTTCAACCAGGACCAGGAGATGGTTGGCTACCAGTTCGAGCACCGCATCAACGACACCTGGACGGTGCGGCAGAACGCGCGCTATGCGCACCAGAAGCTCGACTACAAGGGCACGCAGCTGTCCGGCTTCACCACGCTGAACCCCGATGTCCCGACCGACCCGGCCAACTTCCAGCAGATGTCGCGCAGCGTGTTCGGCAGCCGCGAGAACATCGGCGCGGTGGCGCTCGACAACCAGGCGCAGGCCGACTTCCGATTGGGCGAGACGCAGCACAAGGTGCTGGTCGGGCTGGACTACCAGCGCACCCGTATCGACCAGGTCACCTTCAGCGGCGGCAGCGCCTCGCCGCTGAACATCTACGCGCCGGTGTACGGCGGGCCGATCGAGCTGCCGGACCCGTACTTCAACGGCGTCACCCGGCTCACGCAAACCGGCGTTTACCTGCAAGACCAGATCAAGTGGGGCGACCGCTGGACGCTGACGCTGGGCGGGCGCTACGACCGCGCCGACAGCACCGTGGACAGCCGCATCGACGGCTCGCGCCAGCGCATTCGCGACCACAAGTTCACCAGCCGGGCAGGGCTGGTCTACCTGCACCCGAGCGGCTGGGCGCCTTACGTGAGCTACTCGGAGTCGTTCGCGCCGACCGCCACCATCGACCCCGTGTCGGGCGAGCCGTTCAAGCCGGAAAGCGGCAAGCAGGTGGAGGCGGGCGTGCGCTATCAGCCGGTGGGCAGCAAAGCGATGTACAGCGCGGCCATCTTCGATCTGCGGCGCAAGAACTACATCAGCTACGACGGCGATTTCCTGCCCAAGCAGACGGGCGAGATCTCGGTGCGCGGGCTGGAGCTCGAGGCCACGGCCGAGATTGCGTCGCGCATGAACCTCACGGCCTCGTACAGCTACACGCCCAGGGCCATCGTCACGGCCAGCAGCAATGCCAGCGAGATCGGCAAGCAGGCCACGGCCGTGCCGCGCCACCGGCTGTCGGTGTGGGCGGACTACCGCTTCGCCAACGGCGTGAAGGTCGGACTGGGCGCGCGCTACACCGGCTCGAACTACGGCGACGGCGAGGCCACATGGCCGAGCAAGGTGACAGCATCGACGGTGTTCGACGCCATGATCGGCTACGACATCGACCGCTGGAGCTTGGCACTGAACCTGCGCAACCTCACCAACAAGACCTACATCGCCAACTGCGGTTATGGCAATTGCTACTACGGCTATCCGCGCACGGCGGTGGCGACGGCCACCTATCGCTGGTAGACGGAGCACGCATGGGAACTTCCCGCTGACAGCCGCCGCGCGGGTTGACAAGCACCGCTCGCCGCTTTGATACTGAACCCTCCGGTTCATCATTCAAGCGAAGGAGACCCCATGCAAAAGATCGTTCCCTGCCTCTGGTTCGACGGCAACGGCGAAGATGCGCTGAAGTTCTACACATCCATCTTTCCGAATTCGCGCGTGACCGACAAGCTGCTCTGGGGCGACGTCAATCCGGCCAAGAAGGGCTCGCTGCTCACCGCGACCTTCGAGCTCGAAGGGCAGGAGTTCATGGTGCTCAACGGCGGGCCTCAGTACAAGTTCAACCCGGCCATCTCGATGCTTGTGAAGTGCGAGACGCAGGCCGAGGTCGACAACTACTGGGACAAGCTGCTCGAAGGCGGCGGCCAGCCGGTGCAGTGCGGCTGGCTCACCGACCGCTACGGCGTGTCGTGGCAAATTGCGCCCATGGCCATGATCCGCATGTTCCAGGACAAGGACCCAGCCAAGGCCGCCCGCGCGATGGAGGCGATGATGAAGATGATCAAGCTCGATCTCGCCGCGGCGCAGAAGGCCTTCGACGGGGAGTGATCCGCCGTCGCCCCGGCCAAGGTGTAGCGGTTACACCAGCCGGTGGATTGCCTTCTTGCGCCAAATCAGCTGGTAGTACGCGGTCTGCAGCAGCAGCATTGCGCCGAAGGTCACGGGGTAGGCAATCCAGATCCCGTCGAGCCCGATGCGGTGGCTCATGACCCAGGCCACCGGCACTTCCACGCCGAGGATGCAGACGATGGAAATCAGCGTGGGCACCAGCACCGAGCCGCTGGCGCGCATGATCCCCGACAGCGCAGCGGCCATGCCGAAGATCACCAGGCTCCACAGCATGATGTGCAGCAGCGTCTGGGCGATTTCGATGACTGGCGCGCTGGTGATGAAAAAGCCCATCAGCGGCCGCGAGAACAGGTAGCCCAGCAGCACGAGCCCGCCGGTCAACACGAGGTTCATCAGCAGCGCCGTCTTCGCGATTGCGCCGAGCCGGTTGGCACGGCCCGCGCCGATGGCCTGCGCGCCGAGGATCGACGCGGTGATGGCGATGGAGATCGCCGGGAACTGCACGTACGCCACCACCTGGTTCACCGCGCCGTAGGCCGCCGTGGCATTCGAGCCGTAGCTGTTGACCATCGAGAGCAGCACCACTTCGGCCAGCGCCACGACGATCATCTGCACGCCCGTGGGCACGCCGATGCGCAGCACGGCCTTCAGCAATTGCGGCTGGATGCGCAGGTTGCGCATGAACGCCGCGTCGGGCGCGAGCGGACTCTTTTTCTGGCGCAGCCGGAATCCGAGCCAGGTGGTCGCCACGATGAAGGACAGCACCGACGCCCATGCGCCGCTCGCCACGCCGAGCTGCGGAAGACCGCCCCAGCCGCGGATGAGCGCGGGCGTGACCACCAGCCCGATGAGCGTGGAGATCACCAGCGTGAGCAGCGGTGTGACGGTGTCGCCCACGCCGCGCAGCATCGCGGTGGCCAGCAGGAACACGAACACGCCCGGCATTGCGATCAGCATGATGCGGGCGTAGCGCGTGGAGTCGGCCAGCACGTCGGGCGGCGTGCCCAGCGCGGCCAGCATCGGCGTGGTGAACGCGCCGCCGAACACCGCGATCACCAGGCCCATCAGTACGCCGACGGTGAGCGTGGTGCCGGCCACGGCCTTGGCCTTGGCAACGTCGCGCGCACCCCAGGCCTGCCCGATCAGCACCGAAGCGCCGGCGCCCAGGCCGATGATGAAGGCGATGAAGAAGAACATCACCGGAAAGAAGCTCGACACCGCCGCCAGCGCGCCCACGCCGAGCATCTGCCCCACGTACACGTTGTTGAGCGTGCCCGAGAGCGATTGAAGGATGTTGCTGAGCAACATCGGCGCGAGGAAGAAAAGAAAGACCTTCCATAGCGGGCGCGGCGCGTTCACCGGCGCCACGGGCACGCCTTGCAGGCCGCTAGGGTCGGCGCCACTGCCGGCGCCGGTTGTCTCGGGTGTTGTTCTCATTGGGGAGGCCAGCCTGCGGCCGACAGTTTCTGCAGATGGGCGCGCACGTCGGCGGGCCAGGGCTCGATCAGGTTGCCGAAGCGTTGCTCTTCGCCGGCGAACAGTGCGCGGGTGGCTTCCTCGAAGCCGGGCAGGTTGCCCGCGATGGCGGTCATGAAGCGGTAGGTGGCTTCGTGTGCCGCGCGCACGGTGTCGCGCTCGGCGTTCACGCGGCGGGCGTCGTCGACCAGCTTGCGCAGCGCGACCGAGGCGCCGCCGGGCTGGCGTCCGAGCCAGTCCCAATGGCGCGGCAGCAGCGTGACTTCGCGTGCGACAACGCCGAGCTTGGGCCGACCGACGCCGCGCGGGGTGTCGTCGCGGTGCTCTGGTTCGTGTTCGCGCAGTTCGGGTAGTTCGCGCAGGTCGAGGTCGAGTTGCGTGCCGGTCTGGTCGTCGAAAACGAGGTACGGCCCGGGGTCGTCGCGGCGGCGCAGCTGGTCGAGCACTTCGGCCTTGCTGCCCTGTGCGATGCGCTGGAAGCCGAAGAACACGGTCAGGGTGGTGGGTGGGGTGTCAGATGACATTCGGGTGTTTTGTTCCTGGGGGTGCCAAGCGAAACGAGGTGCGTAATCTACTCGCTGATGCGCTCCGGTGTGCGGCATCTCGCCGCCGTACGTTGCGTGGGCGCTCATGGCGTGTTGTAGCCGTTCGGGCCGAAGCATTGAAGCTCTTCCTGCCAGAGTGGCAGGAGCCTGTCGAGTTCAGCCTTGCGGTCGAAATCGGGGTCTTCGCGCTCCTTGATCCGGTCGATTACCTCGAAGCTGAAATGGCCGGCGCTGTGCGCGTTCCAGTCTTGCTGGAGCGCCTTGTTGCGGTGAGCGCGCATGTTCAGTTCGAAGCGCGCGCGGTTCATCGCACCTTCGACGTCGATGCTGCCGGCCACGTAGACGCGGCCGTTCAGCTTGTTTCGGATGACGAAGACGCCGGCCGGGCGCGGAGTTTCCTTGTACTGGCGGGTGAGGGCGCGCCGGGTTTCTTCAGAGAGGTTCATGCATCAAATATTACCCGGGTTAAATTGAAATGACAATATACCCGGGTAAAAATGAGCCAAATCAACCTTCCCTGAACCGCCGCCAGCCGCGCGAAATGCGCCGGTTCAGCGCCCGCACCACGCGCCACGGACGGCTCTGTCGAACGATGGTGAGCACGTGGTCTTTCCAGGCCTTCCATCGCGGATACCAGCGGGCAAACCATGGAATGCGCATCAGCGGCCCTTCGACCAGCTGGAAGATCCGCGCGACGATGGCCGTGCCCGCCAGCTTGGCCAGCACGAGCACGGTGAGGCCCGTGGCTGCATGGCCGCGGCTGAAGAGAAAGAGAGCCAGCACCTTCACCGGAAGCAGCAGCAACACGGGTACGAAGAAGGCCAGCACAGCGCCCCAGGGCGGCAGCCGGCGCAGCCGTTCTTCGAGCGCGGCCCAGAAGGGAAGGCGGGACAACCGTGCCGCCAGCGCAGCCAGTGGCTCCCAGCCCCACTCCTCGAAGAGCAGCAGGGGAACGATGAGCGCGGTGCCAACGGCGCGGAGCAGGGCACGCAAGACGCGCAGGACGCGCGCGAGGAATGTCATCCGCGAAGGGTAAGGCAACGCGGGCCCGCGGCCGTCCGGCGCGCGGGCCAACGCCGCTTGTTTACTTCTTCTCCGGCACGAAGAAGAGGTATTCGCCGCGTCCCATCTCCGGAGTGATCTCGTAGCCGGAGCACAGGTCGCTGGCGCACTGCAGGATGATCACGCGCGGCCAGATCGTCGCGGCCGTCGGAAAGCCCGGCAGGTACTGCGGCACGTGCCATACGCCCAGGGTGCCGACCGGCTCGGCGTTCTCGGTGCCCCGTGCGTTCTGCAAGCCGCTGCCCATGTTCATCCGCTCGATGCGCAGCACCGGAGGCGAGGGCGCGGCCGCCGCAGCCGCGACTGTCGCTGTGCAGCAAGCCGCCAGCCAGAGGATTACGGTCCTGGTCATGTCAGGCTCCACGCGGTCATTGCCGGACCGCCATCGATACAGACGCAACGTCGCCGGCCGGCTGTGCTGCGCGAATGGCAGCCACTTCGCCCGGGTCCATTGCCGTCACCGTGGCGCTGGCAACGGGCATCGACACCGCTGCCGGAGGCTCGTCCTGGGCCGCGGCCACCGGCTGAGCGGCGGGCGCGACTTCGGCGATGGGCGCTGGTGGTGGCGCCGGTACCACTGCGACGGGGGCCACTGGCGCAGCCGCAGCCACCGGGCGCGGCGGTGCCAGGAGCGCACCGCTTGCCGATGCCTGCGGACCATAGGCGGTCACGCGCTCGTCCGCAGTCATCGACTGCGGGCATTTCGTGCCCGTCATTTCCAGCGCCGCCAGGGCCGCGGGGTCCATGCAGTCCATGGCGAGCGAGGCAGCCTTCATGCCCTTGTTCCAGAGCTCGCGGCTCATCTTCAGGCGCTTGCAGTGCTCGTCCGTCCAGGTGGTGCCGAAGCTGAGTCCGACGCCCGGTCCGTTCGCGCTGGCGCTCGAACTGCCCATGCAGGTGTCGTTGCTCGTCGTCAGGTTGGGGCCGTTGACCGACGGCACGTTCTTGATCGTGTAGCTGCCCCGGTAGTCGACGGTGCTCGTCGTGGCGCCCGTGTTGTTGACGTTCTGGTTCAGCGTCGCACGGGTGTCCGCGGGGGTGTTGGTGTTGAAGTTCACGGCCTGGCTGTTGCCCTGGGCCGAGGTGGTGGCTGAACTCGATGACTGGTTGTTGGCACCGCCCGCCGTGGTTTGCGCCATGGCGCCCGCGGACAAGCCCAGCAAGGTCAGGACAATAAGTTTTTTCATGTTCTCAACTCCTTTGGAAGCCGGGGAGGGGCAAGCCCCTCCCCATTTCTGAGTACAACAACCAGTGCAAGCGGGTCTCAGGGAGCCGATGCGGTTGCGCCGGAGCCAGCCAGGCCGCCGGTGCCGCCGCCGTTGCTGAAGCCAATGGCATTGCCCAGGCTGATGTTGGTCACGCCGAAGGAGCCGCCGGTCGAACCCGCCGTCGCCGAGGTGGTCGTGCCGTTGACGAAGCCGTTGATGGCGCCCGACGAGGCATTGAAGCTCGACGTCGTGCCGGAGGTGCGCGTCACCACGGCAAGGCCGCCACCAGGACCCGCGGCCGTTGCAGCCGTGTTGTTGGTCGTGGAGCCAGCGGTGCCGCCTGCACTGCCGCTCACCGAGTTCGGTCCACCAGCGCTGTAGTTGGCATTGGCGGTCGCGCCTGCATTGGCCGAAGCATTGGCAGCACCCGCTGCGGCGCCGTTGCCGGTCGTTGCAGCCACGCTGGTCACGCGGCCCTGTGTGGTCGCCGTGCCGCCTGCCGTTGCGCCACCGATGCGCAGACCCGGAAAGCTGACTGCGCCGCCAGCAGCGTTGGCGCTGGCCGACGAGCTGGAGTTGGCCGCGTTGTAGCTCAGTGCACTGCCCGTGCCCGAGCTGGCTGCCACAGATCCGGCGGAACTGGAAGAGCCGGTCGTCGTACTGGTGGCGGCGAGGGCCGTGGTGCTGGTTGCCGAGGCAACGCTTCCAACCAGAACCACTGCGATCGCGATGAGTGTCTTCTTCATGATGCTTCCTCGAAAGTTGTTGAAACGAACCCGATCGCCGGATCGATCCGGCCATCAGCTAACGGTCAGTGGCACTGCTTGAAATGCTTCCGTCACGACCGAGGTGCAGTTTCTGCGTCGAGGAACCGGGGAAAAATGCCCAGTGCTGGGTAGAGCGAGGCTATGGCGAAAGGTGTGTTTTGCACCGTTTCGGGGGCTGTGGGGGAAGGCTCCCTTGGTGCGATGTCCGAGAGAAAAACTACAACTTTCGATGGACATTGTTGACTAGTCGAAACAAAATGCAACCAAAGTAATCAAAAAAACTGAAACCCAAAATTTGAGTAGAAATGAATTAACTTTTGGTCACGAACAAGATGTGCTATTTGTCACAAAGGGGCTGGAATGGAAAGCGATCTCGACATTTCATTGACAGATGTGGGCAACGGGGCTAGGCAATACGCCAATCCCGGCCAGTTCGGCGGGCTCCTCTCGCCGTCCGCCGACACTCTCCCGTGGCCCGATTTCCTAACCGGGCAACAGACAAAACCCGTACGCGTCCTGCTGGTGGACGACGACCCCTTCGTGCGTCGCGTCATCGCCCAGGAATTGCTGGGCGACCTGCGCATTCAGCTCGAAGGGCAGGCCGGCACGCTGCGCGAAGGCCGACGATTGCTACTGCAGCATGAGTTCGACGTGCTCATGGTCGACATCCGCCTGGGCGATGGCAGCGGATTCGAGCTCATCGAAGAGGCCAAGCGGCACCGCAGCGCGGCGGAAATCATCGTCATCTCGGCGCTCGAGGACGAACCCCAGGTGCTGCATGCCTTCGAGCTCGGCGCCTCCGGCTACCTGGTCAAGAACGCGTGGTTCCAGAGCTATGCCCAGGCCGTGCTGCAGGTGGTGAACGGCGGGGCCGCCATCACCCCCCGGCTGGCGCGCCGGCTGCTCGTGCACCTCGATCACAAGCGCTCCAACGTCAACCCGGTGCGCCCGCCGGACACCAAGGCGACGTTATCCGCACGGGAGCGCGAAGTGTTGCGACTTGTAGCAACGGGCTACGTAACCGAAGAGATCGCGCTGCAGCTCACCATCAGCGCCCAAACGGTTAACGCACACGTCAAGAACATCTACCGCAAGCTGCACGCCCACACCCGCGCGCAGGCCGTGAGCTTTGCCTCCCACCGGGGGCTTCTGTAGCCCATGCCATGCTGGCGCCGCAGGTCCTTTCTTTACCGCACTTCCTGGAAGACCAGTTCGTGTGGCTGTCGATCGGCTCGTGGTGCGTGCTGTTGACGTGGCTGCGCTCGCGCGTCTCGCGCCGGCGACTGCTGATGTGGGCCGGCCTGGCGGGTGCGCTGCACCTGACGCCCGTGACCGCACAGGTCATTCGGGCCACCTCGGCCCTCAGCGTGACGGCGGATGACATGCCGTTCGCCTTCTGGGCCCTGCAGGCGCTGAACGTGGCGGTGCTCGCCGCGATCATCGCGAGCGTCTGTTTTCTGGTCTTCCGGCGCCGCGCGGTTGACCATCGACCATCGCAGGCGGTGCAGGCGGTGATTGCCGAGCGACGGCGCATCGCCAGCGACTTGCACGACGGCGTGGGGTCCCGGCTGGTGGCGCTGCTGGCCAGCCAGGACCCCCGGTCCGCCGGCCCCGGCAGCCTGTCGATGGCCCTGCAGGACTGCCTGCTCGAACTCCAGATGACGGTGGACGACCTCGACGACCAGACCTCCGCCAGCGTCGTCGAGCGGCTGGCCCACGTGCGCTACCGGCTGCAGCCCGCGTTCGACCGGCTTGGCATCGCACTGGAATGGCATATCGCCAGCGAGGCCCACGCCCGCTGGGTGCCGCCGGAAACCGCGATGCAGATCTGCCGGGTGGCACAGGAAGCCATGTCCAATGCGCTGCGGCATGCGCAGGCGACCCGTGTCGAACTGCGCTTCGGCCTTCGCGACCGTGGGCTGCTGATGCTGGAGGTGCGCGACAACGGCCGCGGGCTGGGTTCGCGAAGCGCGTCTTCCACCAACACCGGCGAGGGCAAGGGCAAGGGCCTGCGCAGCATGCGCTCCCGGGCCGACGCCATCGGCGGCGAACTGACGATCGAAAATGCCGCGCCGCGCGGGCTGAGCGTGCAACTGGTGGTTCCGAGCCAGGCGCAGGCCGGCGCCCGGGCTGAAGCGGAAAGCATGCTGTAACACGACCGCCGGGCGGCCCGGAAGGGCGCCGTCCGCGCCTATGGCAAACTCCCGCGCTTTGCCAGGGACGCGCTCAAGACATGCAGAAAATCATTCGCCAGCTCGCCGCCGAAATCAAGGTCGGCGAGAACCAGGTGAAGGCCGCCGTCGAACTGCTCGACGGAGGCGCCACGGTTCCATTCATCGCCCGCTACCGCAAGGAAGCCACCGACGGCCTCGACGACACCCAGCTGCGTGAACTGGAAGCGCGTCTTTCCTACCTGCGCGAACTCGAAGACCGCCGCGTGGCGGTGCTCAAGGCCATCGACGAGCAGGGCAAGCTGACCCCCGAGCTGCGCGCCGCGATCGAATTCGCGCCGACCAAGCAGGAGCTCGAAGACCTGTATCTGCCGTTCAAGCAAAAGCGCCGCACCAAGGGCCAGATTGCCCGCGAATTCGGCATTGAGCCGCTGGCCGACAAGCTGCTGGCCGACCCCGCGCTCGACCCGGCCGTTGAAGCCAAGGCCTTCCTGCAGCCCGCCACCACGCTCGACGACGGCAAGCCGGGCCCCGATTTCTCCACCGTGCCGCTCGTGCTCGACGGCGTGCGCGACATTCTTTCCGAGCGCTGGGCCGAAGACGCCGGCCTGGTGCAGGGCCTGCGCGAATGGCTCTGGGCCGAAGGCCTGCTCAAGTCCAGCCTGATGGCCGGCAAGGACGAGAACAACGCCGACGTTTCCAAGTTTCGCGACTACTTCGAGTACGACGAGCCCATCGGCCGCGTGCCCTCGCACCGCGCGCTGGCCGTGTTCCGCGGTCGCGCGCTCGACATCCTCGACGCCAAGCTGGTGCTGCCCGTGGAGCCCGAACCGGGCAAGCCCAGCATCGCAGAAGGCCGCATCGCGCTGCACCTGGGCTGGAGCCATGCGGCTCGCCCGTCGGACGATCTGATCCGCAAGTGCGTGGCCTGGACCTGGCGCGTCAAGCTGGCGCTGTCGACCGAGCGCGACCTGTTCACCCGCCTGCGCGAAGACGCCGAAAAAGTCGCCATCAAGGTGTTTGCCGACAACCTGCGCGACCTGCTGCTGGCCGCGCCCGCCGGCCCGCGCGTCGTGATGGGCCTGGACCCTGGCATCCGCACCGGCGTGAAGGTGGCCGTGGTCGACTCCACCGGCAAGCTAGTCGAAACCGCCACCGTGTTCCCGCACGAGCCGCGAAAAGACTGGGAAGGCTCGCTGCACACGCTGGGCAAGCTGTGCGCCAAGCATGGCGTGAACCTCATCGCCATCGGCAACGGCACTGCCAGCCGCGAAACCGACAAGCTCGCCGCCGACCTCATCAAGCTGCTCGCCAAGATGGCTGCGCAGGCCGGCGCGCCCGAAATGAAGGTCGACAAGGTCGTCGTCAGCGAAGCCGGCGCCTCCGTGTACTCGGCCAGCGAATTCGCCTCGCAGGAAATGCCCGATGTGGACGTGAGCCTGCGCGGCGCCGCCTCCATCGCGCGCCGCCTGCAAGACCCGCTGGCCGAACTCGTGAAGATCGACCCCAAGAGCATTGGCGTGGGCCAGTACCAGCACGACGTGAACCAGAGCGAACTCGCGCGCACCCTGCAGGCCGTGGTCGAAGACTGCGTGAACTCGGTGGGCGTGGACCTCAACACCGCGAGCGTGCCGCTGCTCAGCCGCGTCTCGGGCCTGTCCGCCAGCGTGGCCAAGGCCGTGGTGCGCTGGCGCGAGTCGAACGGCGCGTTTTCGACCCGCAAGCAGCTGCTCGATGTGAGCGGCTTCGGCCCCAAGGCCTTCGAGCAGAGCGCAGGCTTCCTGCGCATCCGCGACGGCGCCGACCCGTTGGACATTACGGGCGTGCACCCCGAAACCTACCCGCTGGTCGAGCAGATCATCGTGAAGACCGGCAAGCCCATCGCCGAGCTGATGGGCCGCGCCGACATGCTCAAGACGCTGAAGCCCGAGCTGTTCGCCAACGAGAAATTCGGCGTCATCACGGTCAAGGACATCCTGGGCGAACTCGAAAAGCCGGGCCGCGACCCGCGCCCCGACTTCAAGGTGGCGCGCTTCAACGACGGCGTGGACGACATCAAGGACCTGGTCGAGGGCATGATCCTCGAGGGCACCGTGAGCAACGTGGCCCAGTTCGGCGCTTTCGTCGACCTCGGCGTGCACCAGGACGGCCTGGTCCACGTGAGTCAGCTGAGCCACAAGTTCGTCAACGACGCACGCGAAGTCGTCAAGACCGGCGACATCGTCAAGGTCAAGGTGATGGAAGTGGACGTGGCGCGCAAGCGCATCGGCCTGTCGATGAAGCTCGATGCGGCGCCCGCGCGCCGCGACGGCCCGCGCGACAACCGCTTCGAAGGAGCGGGGCGCGGCCAGCAGCAACAAGGCCGGCGCGACAACTCGCCGCAGCCGGCGGGGCAGATGGCGAGCGCTTTTGCGAAGCTGCAGGGGTTGCGCAAGTAAGCAGCAGGCCGCGATGCACGTTTCTTGCTGACCCGTCCGGCATGATGAAAGCCCTGCGCATCTACGCCGGCCCCGCGGCTCGCAAACACATCGAACAGCACGGTCTGCGCCCGCAGGACGTGCGCACCATCCCCGGTGCGGCGGGCGGCCCCAAGGGCCTGATCCTCGGTGCGCTCGACCGCTTCATCTTCGGCCGCTGGCTCACGCAGTCGAGCCAGCAGGTGCACCTGGTGGGCGCGTCCATTGGCGCATGGCGGCTGTCGACGGCCTGCCTGGCCGACCCTGATGCCGCGTTCGAACGCTTCGAGCACGACTACGTGCACCAGCAGTTCGAAGTGCCGCCGGGGCAGAAGCGGCTCAGCCCGAGCCAACTGAGCGAGCGTTTCGCCGAAAGCCTCGAATCCTTCTACGGCGGGCGCATCGGCGAAGTGCTGAGCCATCCGCGCTATCGCCTGCACGTGGTGACTTCGCGCGGGCGCCACATCCTGGGGCGCGAAGGCAGGGCGCGCACGCCGGTCGGCTACCTGGGCGCCTTTGCCACCAACAGCCTGCACCGCAAGAGCCTGGGCGCGTGGCTGGAGCGCTGCGTTTTCTCCACGCCCGGCGCGGCCTTGCCCTTCGGCACACGGGACTTCCGCACGCGCCAGCATGCGCTGAGCGAAGCCAACTTCAACATGGTGCTGCAGGCCTCGTGTTCCATCCCGTTCCTGCTGGCGGCGGTGCACGACATTCCGGGCGCGCCGCGCGGCGCCTACTGGGACGGCGGCATCACCGATTACCACCTGCACCTCGACTACCAGCCGGCGGACGAGGGCATCGTGCTGTACCCGCATTTCCAGCGGGCAGTGGTGCCAGGCTGGCTCGACAAGGGCCTGCGCTGGCGCCACAAGGCCAGCGGCTTTCTCGACCGCATGGTGGTGCTCGCGCCCGACCCCGAATGGGTGCGGTCGCTGCCCAACGGCAAGCTGCCCGACCGCAAGGATTTCATCCACTTCGCCAACGATGCGCAGGCGCGTATCTCTGCCTGGGGCCGGGCTACGCGCGAGGCGCAGCGGCTGTCCGACGAATTCGAAGGCTGGCTTCAGCGCGACGGCGTGCCCGAGACGCTGCCCCTCTGACCGAGAAGCGCCAGCGGCGCGGCGCAGTCGAGGATGTTCACTTCCACCTCATCGCCGACCTTCAGCGCGGCACCCGCGGGCCAGCGCCCTGTGCCGAGCGAGCGCGTGTGCACGCCGCCGTTGCGATAGCGCACGACGGCGTAGGGGGCAGCAGCGCCACCTTCGGCGCCGCAATCGTGGTCGGCGGCCTTGGCCAGATCGCCCGCGCGGCCCACGCTGACGACCTGCGCGGCACGCCAGCCGGCCGAGTGATCGAAAGAGTGCGCATCGAAAGCGGTGCAGCCGCCGAGCGTCAACGCCCACAGAGCGACCATGCGACGCACACCTTTCATGGCACGGGCCCGACGGCCGCCGTGGCCTGGATCTCGACGCGGTATTCGGAGTCGATCAGCTTCGCCCCCACCGTGGCGCGCGCCGGCGTGTGGCCGGCGGGCACCCATTCGTCCCACACCGAGTTCATCGCGGCGTAGTCGCCCACGGTGCGCAGGTAGATCGTCACGCTCACCAGGTCTTTCTTCGTCGCGCCCTGCGTCGCGAGCATGTCGTCGATGTGATGAAGGATCTCGCGCATCTGCCCGGTGATGTCGAGCGACGGGTTCTCGGCCACCTGGCCGGAGAGGTAAAGCAGGCGCGCGGCGCCCAGGTCGACGGTCACCATCTCGCTGAAGCGGGGGCCCATCTCGTGGCGGATGATGTTCATGGCGATGCGGGGGAATGGGAAGAAGACGAGGCGGCTAACTGTGCCGGTGGAGCAGCAGTATTCCACCAGCCGCCGCCGAGCGCCTGGAAGAGGGCCGCCGCGTCGGTCAGCCTCAGCGCGCGGGCCTGCACGAGGTTGAGCAGCGCCTGCTGCTGTGCCTGCTGTGCAATGCGCAGCGACAGCGCGCTGGCGTCGCCGAGCCGCACCTGCGCCCGCGTGCGCGCCAGGCTCTGCGAGGCAGTGCGCTCGGCCTTCAGGGCAGCCTGTAGCGTGCGGGTGTCGGCATCGATGGCTTCGAGCGTGTTGGCCACGTCCTGGAAGGCGGCGAGCACCGTCGCACGGTACTGCGCGGCCGCCTGGTCGAACGAGGCTCGCGCGGCGGCCTCGCGGTGCTTGAGGGCGCCGCCGTCGAAGATGGGCTGCGTCACGCTGGCCGCGACGGTCCAGAACAGCGAAGACGACTTGAACAGCTCCGACAGCGTGTAGGCCGACGAACCGTACGAGTTCACGCCCAGCGTCACGTTCGGCAGCCGCGCGGCGACTGCCACGCCGATGGCGGCGCTGGCTGCCTGCAACTGCGCCTCGGCCGCGCGAACGTCGGGCCGGTGCTCGACCAGGCTGGACGGCAAGGTCAGCGGCAGCTCCGCCGGCAGTTGCAATGCATCGAGATCGAAATGCGCTGCCACGCCTTCGCTCGGGTAGCGGCCAGCGAGCGTCGCCAGCAAGTTGCGCTGCTGCGCCAGTTGCTTGTCCAGCGGCGGCAGCGTGGCCTCGGTGGCGGCCAGCGAGGCCTCTTGCGCATCGACATCGGCCGGTGCCACCTGGCCCAGCGTCTGCTGCTTGCGGTAGGCCTGCAGCACTTCCTTCTGTCCCTCGATGATGGCCAGCGTGGCTTGCTGTTGCGCGCGCAGAGAAGCCTCGGTGATCGCGGCTGCCACCACGTTGCTGCTCAGCGTGAGCTTCGCGGCCACGCTCTGGAAGCGCTGCAATTCGGTCTGCGCCTGCGAGCTCTCGACCTGCCGGCGCGTGGCGCCGAACACGTCGGGCGTGTACGACACCGTCACCTGCGCCGTGTGCAGCGTGTACAGGTTCGCATTCGACGATACAGGGCTCGCGACCGCGCTGGCCACACGCTGCCGCGTGGGCGAGTAGCCCAGCGCCACGCTGGGCCAGAACGCGGCGCGGTCGGCGGCTTCGTTCTCCTGCGCCGCGCGCAGGGCTGCGTCGGCAGCCTCGATGGTCGGGTTGCCCGCCAGGCTCTGCGTTACCAACGCGTTCAGCGGTTCGGAGCGAAAGGCCTGCCACCACTGCGCCGGCACGTCGAGCTCGGGCGACAGGCGCGGCAGCGGCACGCCTTCGGCCTCCTTGCTGGTGGGCGGCGAGGTCGTGTACTGCGCGGGCAGGTTCAGCGGCGGCCGCGCATAGTCGGGCCCGACCGCGCAGCCGGCCAGCAGCAGCGCGATGCCGGCCGCCACGGGCGCTGCAAGGCCAAGGCTTGTTGTTGTCGTTGTCGTCTTCTTCATGATGTTGTCTGTCTCCAGCCTTCCTAGCGGTCGCGGCGCGAGCGCGTGCCCCAGCCCTTGCGTTCGAACACCCGCTCCATCGCGAAATACAGCGTCGGCAGGATGAACAGCGTGAGCAGCGTCGACACCACCAGCCCGCCAACCACCACCGTCGCCAGCCCGCGCTGCACGTCGGTGCCCACGCCGGTGGCCAGTGCTGCCGGCAACATGCCGACCGATGCCACCGTGGCCGTCATCAGCACCGGCCGCAGCCGCTCGGCCGCGCCTTCGAGCACCGACGCCTGCAGCGCCAGCCCTTCGCCGCGCACGCGCCGGAAGTTCGCGACCATGATGATCCCGTTCTGTATGGACACGCCGAACAGCGCGATAAAGCCCACGGCGGTGGCCACGTTGAGCGTTTCGCCCGCCACGTGCACCGCGATCAGCCCGCCCAAAGTGGCCATCGGCACCACGCCGAGGATCAGCGCGACCTGCCGGATCTTGCCGAACTGGAAGAACAGCAGCACCGCCATGATGCTGACCACGATGGCCAGCGACACGCCCAGGCGGGCCTGCGCGCGCTGCTGGTTTTCGAACTGGCCGGCCCATTGCAGCCTGAACTTCGTTGGGTCGAACTTCACTTCCTTCGCGATGCGCGCCCGCGCCTCTTCCAGGTATGAGGCCAGGTCGCGGTCGCGGTTGTCCACGCGCACGGTGATCTGGCGTTCGTTCATCTCGTGCGAGATGGTGCTTTCACCGGTCTGCAGCCGGATGTCTGCCACCTGGGACAGCGGCACCTTCGCCCCGCTGGAGCTGTTGAGCAGCAGCGCGCCGATGGCCTCGGTGTTGCCCTTGGCGCTCTTGGGCATCTTCACCGCCACGTTGTAAGTGCGGTTCTCCGCGTACACCGTAATGACGGGCGCGCCGCCGATGCCGGTCTGGATCAGGCTGGCCACGTCGTTCGCGTTGACGCCGAAGCGCGCCGCCGCCTCGCGGTTCAGCTCGATCACCACCTGCGGGATCGGCGGCTCCTGAAAGAGCGAGGCCGAGGCCGTGCCGCGCACCGTCTCCAGCAGATCGACGATCTGGTTGCCGATGCGCCGGCTTTCCTTCAGGTCGTCGCCGTAGATGCGCAGCACCAGCGGGCTGTGCGCGCCGCCCACCGAGTCGTTCACGCCGTCGATGATCGGCTGGCTGATGCCCACGTCGAAGCCCGGCATGCGCGCGAAGCGCTCGGTCAGCGTGCGCACGAAGGCCGCCTTGTTCACCCCGGCCGGCCACTCGCTGTAGGGCTTGAGGCCCACGGGCACTTCCATGTGCGAGGGCGTCCACGGGTCGGTGCCGTCGTCGTTGCGGCCGAGCTGCGTCACCACGTACGACACCTCGGGGTATTCGAGCAGCACATGGCGCAGCTCGGTGGCCATCTCACTGGCCTTGTCGAGCGACAGGCCCGAAGGCAGCTGCACCTGCAGCCACAACGCGCCCTCGTCGATGTCGGGCAGGAACTCGCGCCCGGCCGTGGCGCCCAGCACCACCACCGCGGCCAGCGCCAGCGCGCTCAGGCCGTAGGCGATGGCGGGCACGTCCAGCAGCTTCGCCAGTACGCGGCGGTAGGCGCGCGTGAGCCACTCCAGCGGCTTGTTGACGAAGGGCTTGCTCGGCTTGCGCAGCGCCACGTAGGCCAGGCTCGGAATGAGCGTGAGCGCGCAGAGCAGGGCGCCCACCAGCGCGTAGCCCACCGTGAATGCCATCGGCTTGAACAGCTTGCCCTCGGCCCGCTCGAAGGCGAACAGCGGAAAGTACGCGGTGATGATGATCAGCGTGGCGAAGAAGATCGGCCCCGACACGTGACTCACGGTTTCGAGGATGTTCCCCTCGGTGAGGGTCGCTTCGGGTTCCTCCTCGCGCCGTCGCAAGATGGCTTCCATCACCACGATGGCCCCGTCCACGATGATGCCGAAGTCGATCGCGCCCAGCGAGAACAGGTTGGCCGGCATGCGGGTGAAGTGCATCACGATGAACACCGTCACCAGCGACATTGGAATAGCCACGGCAGCCACCACCGCGCTGCGCGGGCTGCCCAGGAAAAGAATGAGCACGAAGCACACCAGCGCCATGCCTTCGAGCACCGTGTGCGTCACCTTGTCGACGGTGAGCTTCACCAGGTCGTCGCGGTCGATGTAGGGAACGATCTTCACGCCCATGGGCGCGAGTTCGGCCTGCAGTTCGTCGATTTTGGCGTGCACGCCTTCGAGTACGCGAGACGGGTTCTCGTACTTGAGCATCAGCACGATGCCCTCGATGGTGTCGGGGTTGGTGTCCTTGCCGAGGATGCCGCCGCGCTCCTGGTGGCCGAACTGCAGCCGCCCCAGGTCGCGCACCAGCACCGGCGAGCCGTTGCTCTGCGCCACCACCACCGTGCCCAGGTCGTCCAGCGTGTGGATCTGGCCGATGCCGCGCACCACGTAGCTCTGGTCGCCGCGCGCGATGCGCCCGCCGCCCGCGTTGGCGCTGTTGTTGTTGATGGCCGTGACCACGTCGTTCAGCACCAGCCCGTACTTCTGCAGGCGCGCCGGGTCGAGCTCGAGCTGAAACTCCCGGGTGAAGCCGCCGAAGTTGTTGATGTCCACCACGCCCGCCACCTGCTTGAGCGCGGGAATCACCTTCCAGCGCTGCAGTTCCGACAGCTCCATCAGGTTCTTCGTGTCCGATTCGAGCGTGTAGCGGTAGATCTCGCCGGCCGGCCCCGCAACGGGGCCCAGGCCCGGCTGCGCCCCCGAAGGCAGGCTGACCTGCCCGATGCGCTCGGTGACGCGCTGGCGCGCGAAGTAATCGTCGGTGCCGTCCTTGAAGCTCAGGTTGATGAGCGACAGCCCGAAGGTGCTGCTCGAGCGGATCGAGGCCAGCCCCGGCGTGTTGCTCAGCGCGCGCTCCAGCGGCGTGGTGATCTGCTGCTCGATCTCTTCTGCGGCCAGGCCGTTGACCTGCGTCGTCACCTGCACGGTCACGTCGCCGAGGTCGGGATAGGCCTCGACCGTCATCCGCGTCCACGACCAGGCGCCGAACAGCACCAGCGCCACCGACATCGCCCAGGCCAGGTGCCTGCGGCGGAAGAACTGGGTGATGATGAGATTAATCATTCAGCAGCACACCACCACGCACCACCACGCGCTCGCCCACGGCCAGGCCGCTGCGGATACGGACCTTGTCGCCGTCCTCGCGGCCCAGCTCGACCATGCGCCGCACGAAGGTCCAGGGCTCGGCCTCGACGAACACGCTCACGCTGTCGTTGTTCATCAAAAGCGCCGAGGCCGGCACCTGCGGCTGCGTGCCCTGCGGCACGCCCAGCACCGCCGTCGCGTACATGTTGGGCTTGAACAGCCCGTCGGGGTTGGCGAAGACGATGCGCGCACGGGCGCGGCGGGTGTCCGCGTCGAGCACTGCGCTCACGAAGCCGACCCTGCCGGTGAAGCTGCGGCCCGGGTAGGCCGCCAGCGTGACGACCGCGTTCTGCCCCGGGGCGACCGCGCCAACGACGTTCTCGGGCACGTTGACCGTGACCCAGACCGAGTCGAGGTTCGACACCGTCATCAGTGCTGCAGTGGCGTCGTTCAGGTTGGAGCCCGCGGCCGCGTTCAGCGCAGTGACCGTGCCGGCGATGGGCGCGACGATCTTCAGCACTTGGCCAGCCTGCCCGCCGCTGCCTTCAGCCCCCAGGCTGCGCAGGCGCGTTTCGCTGCGGTGCAGTTCGGCCGTCTGCTGCGCGACGCTGCTCTGGGCCGCCTCCACGTCTTTCGCGGCATTGGAGCCGGCTTCGTTCACGCCGCGCGCCCGCACCAGCGCACGCTGCGCCAGGTCGAGTGCGTCACGCGCCTTCTGCGTGTCGGCCACGGCCTGAGCGAGATCGGGCGAGGCCATCGTGGCGAGCACCTGGCCGCGCTTGACCGTGTCGCCCAGGCGCACCTTCAGCTCGAGCAGCTTGCCGGTCAGCGGCGGGAGGATGTTGACGGTGCTGGCCGGGTTGGCCTCCACCGTGGCGGGCAGGCTCACTTCGTGCGGCAGAGCGTCCTGGCCGACCGTGGCGACCAACAGGCGATCGCGCAGCGGCGAGCCGGCGGGCACGCTCAGGCGGTTGCCCTGGCGCACGAGCATCGGCGCAGGTGCGGCGGCCACGGCGGTGGCGGCATGGGCGGTGGTGTCGAACGAGTCGACGCACAGCGCCGCGCAGGTCAGCACGCCAAACACGATGCGTGCCGGCGTCATCTGGTACAGGGATTTCTTTTTCATCATCGCAATGCGTCCGTTGCGAGGACGGGCGCGCTGCGCACGGGGTGCTTTCCCCATGCCCTTGATCCGCTCCCGTCTCCTCACGGTGAGCGTACGAAAGGGCGCCTGAAGAAGCCCTCAAGAAATCCTGAAGATTTCTTAAGGATCGGCCCTTGGCGCACCCTGGCGGCCTGAAGTCAGGAAGCCGGGGCATGATCCGTGCCATGAGAATTCTGCTGATCGAAGACGACCGCAAGGCCGCCCGGCTGCTGGCCCGGGGCCTGCAGGAGGAGGGTTTTGTCGTCGACGTCGTGCACACGGCGGAAGAGGGCGACGAAGAAGCCTTCATCGTCGCCTACGACCTGATCGTGCTCGACTGGATGCTGCCCGGGAAAGACGGCCTCACGCTGTGCCGCGACCTGCGCCAGCGCGGCTGCAAGACGCCCGTGCTCATGCTCACCGCCCGCGACGCGCTGAGCGACCGCGTGGCCGGCCTCAACACCGGCGCCGATGACTACCTGACCAAGCCCTTTGCCTTCGACGAGCTGCTGGCCCGCGTACGCGCGCTGCTGCGCCGCTCCGAGATCATGCGGCCCGTAGTGCTCTCACTGGCCGACCTGAGCCTCGACCCGCAGAGCCAGCGCGTGCTGCGCGGCGGCATGGTGCTCGACCTAACGCACAAGGAATTCGCGATCCTGCAGATATTGCTGCGCCATGCTGGCGAGGTGGTGAGCCGGTCGCGCCTGGCCGAGCAGGTGTGGAAGGACGACCTGATCGCCATCGACAACCTGATCGACGTGCACATCAGCAACCTGCGCCGCAAGGTCGACGCGCCTCCGGCCGCGCCGCTGATACAGACCGTGCGAGGGCGCGGCTTCAGGCTGGCGCTGGCCGACGATGGCGCGAGCACCGGCAACGCACATGCTTAGTTTTCGCAAGCGGCTGGCGCTGGCGCACGTCAGCGTGATCGTGGTGGTGATGGCGATCGCCGCCTTCGGCTCGTATCTCGTGTTCGCGCGCAACGTGCACCGCGAGCTCGACGCGGCGCTGCTGGCGCTGGCCGAGACCGAAATGGGCATGCTGCTGTCCGCCGGCGAAGGCGACACCGTGATCGTGCACGAGGCCCCGCCCGGCCCCGGCGCGCCGTCGTTTGTGCGGCTGGACCGGCTGGTGCAGATCGTCGATGCCGAAGGCCGTGTGTTGGCGCGCAGCAGCAACCTCGGCGAGGCGCAACTGCCCATTCCGCCCGCGCTGCGCGAGCGGCTCGCGGCGGGCGAGACCGTGTTCGAAACGCTCGACGGCTTCGGCGAGGAGCCGACGCGCATGGTCTCGGTGCCCGTGCCGGGGCGTGGTTCTTCATCGCTGCTGGCGGTGCAGGTGGCCGGCTCGCTGGACGACGTGAACCGCACGGTGGCGATGGCCAGCGTGCTGTTCCTCATCCTCGGCGGCGCGCTGCTGCTGGCGCTGGGCGCGGCGGGCGCGCTGATCACCCGGCGCGCCTTCGGCGCCATCGACGACGTGGTGCAGCAGGCGCACCGCATCGGCGACGCGAATCTGGGCGAGAGGCTGCCTCACCCCGGAACGAACGACGAGATCGGCCGGTTGGTCGACACGCTCAACGCCATGCTGGCGCGCATCGAGCAGGGCATGGAGGCGCAGCGGCGCTTCACGGCCGATGCGTCGCACGAGCTGCGCTCGCCGCTGTCGCGGCTGCGCACCGAGCTCGAACTGGCCCTGCGCAGGCCGCGCGAACCGGCGGCCTATGTGGAGACGCTGCATTCCTCGCTCGAGGAAGTCGAGTCGCTCACGCTGCTGGTCGAAGAACTGCTGGTGCTAGCCCGGCTCGATGCGGGGCAGGAGCGCGATGCGGCTGAGACGGTGTCGCTGAACGTGCTGGCGGAAGAAGCCGTGCGCCGGCTGGAGCCGCTGGCGCGCGAACGGCGGCTGGAGATTTCATTGGAGCCTGCGCCACCCGTGGCCGCGCGGGTGGCACGCGGCGCGGCGAGTCTGGCGCTGGCCAATCTGCTCGACAACGCGCTCAAGTTTTCGCCGGCGGGCACCACGGTGCGCGTGAGCCTTCGTGCGGACGTGGAAGCGAACGAGGCGGTCATCAGTGTGGCGGACAGCGGACCCGGCATTCGCGGGGACGAACTGCCGCATCTGTTCGAGCGCTTTTATCGCGGAGCCACGGCGAGGTCGGATGAGAAGACGCCTGGGCTTGGATTGGGGCTGGCGCTATCGCAGGCTGTGGTGCATGCGCATGGCGGGCGGATCGAGGCGGCGAATGAAGCGGGTGGTGGGGCGCGCTTCGATATGCGGTTGCCGCTGGCGACGTCACGCGTCCTTCAGCGCTGAAAACACCGTCTGGCGACTCAAAAAAATGCTCATCTTCCTGAAGTTCATCGCCGCCATTGCACTGCTGGTCTGCATTCATCTCTTCGCGATGGCCGCGCTGGGACGCTGGTGGGGCATCACCGTGCGCGCGGTGTCGCTGGGTTTCGGCCCGCGGTTGTTGTCGCTCGGCATCTTCCATCTGCATGCGGTGCCGCTGGGTGGCAGCGTGCAGTTCAAGGACACGCGGGAGGAGGGCGTGCCGCTCGACAAGCCGCCCGGCTACTTCGACGACGCCTTCAATCACAAGCCACGCGCTGTGCAAGTGTCGATCCCGCTGGCGGGCGTGGCTGCGCTCATCGTTGTCGCGCTGGTGTTGCGCCAGGGGGCCGCGGTGCCGAGCCTGGTTCATGGCTTCGCGCAGTTCCTGACGGGTGCGCTCGATCCGCTGACAACGGGGCGGCAACTGGTGAGCGGTGCACGGGACTTTGCCGATCAGCATGCGTTCCTGCCTCTGCTCGGAATGCTCGCCGCGAAGCTGGCGGCGGTGAACCTGCTGCCGTTGCCTTTGCTGAACGGCGGTCAGGCGCTGCTCACGCTGGTCACGCGCGACCTGCGCGAGACGCCTGCGTGGCAGCGCAAGCTCACGGCGGTTTTCGTGTGGGTCTGGCTGGCGCTGATCGCGTCGTGGCTGTCCGCGATCCTCGCGTACGTCGAAGGGCGCTGACCCGCCGGGCAAACCCTGACCGCGCCAGTGTGCGGCGCTTCGAGAATGGCCCGATCCATTCATTCCAAAGCAACACCGCCACCATGCCTCACGCCACGCTGTCTCGCCGCCGATTCACGCTCGCCACTGCCGCCGCAAGCCTCGCCTTGCCATCGTTCGCGCAGAGCGCATGGCCGACCAAGCCGATCCGCATCGTCGTGCCCTACACGCCCGGCGGATTCACCGACCAGATGGCGCGGCTGGTGCAGATCGGCCTGCAGACGAAGCTCGGCCAGCCGGTGCTGATCGACAACAAGCCCGGCGCCAACAGCTTGATAGGTGTCGACGCGATCGCCAAGGCGGCGCCCGACGGCACGACCTTCGGCGTAGTCATTGCCGCCTACGCGGCCAACACCACGCTGTACCCCAAGCTGCCCTACGACCCGCGTAAGGATTTGACGGGCGTGTCGCTGATGGGGGTGTCGCCGCTGCTGGCCGCGGTGAATGTCGATGCGCCGTTCAAGACGGCTCGAGAACTCATCGACTATGCGCGCGCCAACCCGGGCAAGGTGAGCTTCGGCTCGTCGGGCAACGGCTCGGCCGCGCACCTCACCACCGAGCTGTGGAAATCGCTGACGCAGACTTTCATGATCCACATCCCGTACCGGGGCGCGGTGCCGGCGTTGACCGACCTGATGGGCGGGCAGATTCAGCTTTTCTTCGATGCGCCCACGGGCCTCATCAACCAGGCGAAGGCAGGCAAGGTGCGGCTGATTGGCGTGGCGGGCGACAAGCGACTGGCGGCGGCGCCCGAGGTGCCGACCTTCATCGAGCAGGGTTTCGCGGGCTTCACCGGCAGCACCTGGGCCGGCATGCTGGCGCCGGCCGCTACGCCGCGCGACGTCGTCAAGCGGATGTCGGAGGAGGTGGCGCGCATCGTCAGGAGCGACGAGACGCGTGCGAAGCTCGACGCGATGGGCACGATTCCGGCAGGCGGCACGCCAGAGGAGTTCGATGCCTTCATCACTGCGGAGACTGCCAAATGGGGCAAGGTCATCCGTACGGCGGGCGTGAAAGCGGAGTAGCGCTTCGGACCAGGCATTGAGCGCCTGGAAGTGCATCGCGCCCCTCTGACCCTCGAGTCAGGCCGCCAGCACCAGCACCTTGAACTGGCTGGGCACGATGCGCATGCCCACCATGTTGCAGCGGTTTTGCACCGACAGGCTGGTCATGCGCGTGCAGGGCGTGCCCTTGAGCAGCACGGTGAAGGCCCCGGTGATGTGGCGCGACGGCCCCATGACGGTTTGCGACACCACCCCCATCAGCACGCCCGCGTTGTCGCCGTTGGTGATCGGCGTGACTGTGGCCAGGTTGTGCGCCGGCGCGCCGCCGTACAGGATGTTCCAGGCGTTGGGGATGGCCGTGGGTCCGAGCGCGAAGTTCGGGTAGGGAATGGGCAGCGCCGGCGGCGTCTTGCAGACGTCGGGGAAGGCGAGATCGAGGCCCATCATCTGGCAGTTGGCGAACATGCGGTGCTCCTTTTTTCAGCCCATGTGAATCTGCTCGGCATCGACCTTGACCAGCCCCTTGCTGGTCAGCAGCGTGTTCTTCGAATGCAGGCGCAGGGTCTGCTCGGCCTGGATGTCGATCTGGCCGGCACGCACCTGTTCCATCTCCTCGGTCAGGCGGAAGCTCGAGCGGGTGAGCAGGTTGAGGCGATCCAGCACCACCTCGCAGGTGCGCCCGACGAAGCGCGACACCAGCACGCTGAAGCGGATGTGGGCGCCCTGGTAGTCCATCTCCCCGATCTCGCAATGGGCCTGCCGGGTCTGCACGCGCCACTTAGGCGACTGCATGGAGATCGAGGTGTCCGACTCCAGTGTCATGGGGCCGGCGCTGCGCGCGCGGATGCCACCCGAGCGCGACACCAGCGTCAGGTCGCCGTCCACGGCCAGCGTCGCCTGCCGCGGGTCGGCCTGGGCTACCACCGCGATGACGAAGCTGTCGCCCTGGCGGGTCGAGGTGATCAGCACCGTATCGCCCGGCGCAGGCAGCAGCAGGCAGCTGGCGACGCGCCGGCAGCGCAGTGATCCCTGGCCGTCGTCGAGGTCGACCTCGAACCAGGGATCGCCATCGGTGGCGATGACCGTGGCGGTCTGTGTGCCGGAGTCCGCGCGGGCCGCATGGGCGGCATGGGAAGGGCGCTGCATCAGCGGATCCAGCACGCCTTGCGTTGCATGGCGTGCGGTGGCGATCGTGTCGTCGGCCGTGTTCCGGGAGGTGTTCCGGCTGGAGGTCATGGGCTTTCTTTCTTGGGGCGGCGGCCATGGACGTCGCGGTCCAGGCGGGATGCGCGCTCGGGCTGCTGGAGCGCCACCTTCTCGGCTTCGTGCAGCGCAGGGTCCCGGTCCAGCGTACCCAGGCGGGTGCTGAACCTGGCACCGTCCAGGTCGGCGCGATGAAACACGGTGCGCAGGAAAGCGGCATCGCGGAAGTCGGCCTGGACCAGCGAGGCGTAGGAAAAATCGGCGTAGTCCAGGCGGCTGCCGGTGAATGCGGTCTGCCCGCAGTGCGCGCGATGGAAGACGCCTTGCTCGAGCTGCGCCTGCGAGAAGTCCGCGCCGTCGAGATGGGCGTCGACCCAGATGCTCTGTTGGAAGTGGCCGCGCCGCGCATCGACGCCGCGCAGGTCGGCCTCGGGAAACAGGCACTGCATGGCCTGCGCCCCTGCCAGTACCGCGTTGCGCAGGTCGGCACCCTTGAAGTTGCACTGCGTGAGGCGCGCATCGCGGAATTGGCACGCCGCCAGCACCGCATCGATGAACTGGCAGAGGTGGAACTGCTGCCCGGAGAAGTCCTGTCCCGCAAGATCAGCCTCGCTGAAGATCGCGTTCGTGAAGCTGGCTCCGGCGTAGCGCGTGCCCGTCAGCGCTGCGCGAAAGAAGATGGTCGACGAGAAGGCCACCGCATTGAAGGACGCGCCCGTCAGGTCGCACTCTGAGAACACGGCCTTGTCGAGGCTGGCCCGGTCCAGGCAGGCGTTGTGCAGCTCGCTTTGATGGAAGTTCGCCTGGTCCATGAAGGCCTCTTCCAGCCGAATGCCCGGCAGCGTGCAGCCGCTGAACACCGAATGCGGCATGGAGGCCGCATCCAGCACCGCATCCCGCAGGCTGCACTCGTGGAAGGCGGCGCGCGTCAGCTCCGCCGCCGGCAACTGCGCCTGGTCGAAGCGGCACTTCTCGAAGAGGGATTCGCCCAGGCGCGCGGCATCGGCCTGAACGCCCCGGAAGCTGCATTCGATGAACACGCCGCCGCGCAGGTCGATGCCCCTCATGTCCATGTTGCTGAAGTCCTTCTCGCGGATCGGCTCACCGTTGCGGACCTGGGCTGCCAGCGTCTCGGCGTTCACGCGCTGCCCGCCCCGGGGCGCCGGGGCAGTGTCTTCATCTGGTCGATGTGGGCACCCAGGGTGATCGTGCCGTGGCTGATGAGGACCTGGGCGACATCGGCACGAAACAGGTTGGCCTCGCCCAGGTCGGCATCGACCAGGCAGGCCTTCTGAAGATTGGCGTTCATGAGATTGGCGAGCCGCAGGGAGGCACGCGTGAAATCGGCGCGGATGAAGAGGCTGTCGGGCGCCGCCGCCGCGCGCAGGTCCGCGCCCTTGAGCGACGCGGAGGAGAAATCGCAGGTATCGAGCGTGGCCCGCCTGAAGTTCGCGCCATCGAGAGGCAGCTCGCGCAAGGTGCAGTGCACCAGCGTGGCATCCTCGAAGTCGGCCTCGCGAAGATCCGTGGTGCCGACGAAGCTGGTGGTCTTGAGCAAGGCATGCCGAAACCGGATGCCCTTGTGCAGCGGAGTGTGGGCCCAGCTGCAGGCTTCGACGGTGGCGCCGGAAAAATCCACCGACTCGAATTCGGCTTGCACGAACAGCACCTTTTCCAGGCGTGCCTCGCCGAAGTCGCAGCGCGCCAGCCGGCTGTGTTCGGCCATGCTCACGTAGCTCAGGTTGGCGCGCCGCAGGCTGCAGTCTGCGAGTTCGATCCCCTGCAGCAACAGGTGGCTCCACGTCACTTCGTCGAGACAGCAGCCGTCGAGGCGCAGCTTTTCCATCTGCGTGCGCTCGAAGCGGGCCTGCGCGAAGTTGGTGTTTTCGCAGCGGGCGAGGCTGAGGTTGGCACGCTCCAGGTTGCAGCCCGTCAACGAGGCCTGGCGCAGGTCGGCGCGCACCAGCACCGATTGGCTCAAGTCGGCGCCATCCAGGCGGGTGCCCTGGAGGCTGGCGCCTTCGAGCAAGGTCTGGTGCATGCGGGCGCCCCGCAGATCGAGGCCCGACAGGTCGCAGCCCGTCAGATCCATGGCGGACAGATCGCGGTCCGTGGCCATGGCGGCTAGCACGCGTTCGCGCGCCTGCGTATTCTGTTCAGCGGCCATCGGATCGGCAGCGGCCTGGTGGTGGGCCCCCATGCGGTACAGCGTCAGCATGTCCTGCCGGCCCCGCTGCCCCATGGCCTGCAGCTCGGCGTGCTCGGCGGCGCTCATGGCCGGGGTACCGGTGGCCGCGGCGATGCCGGCCAGGCCCTTGAGGATCGTCTCGGCCTCGAATTTCGGCGGGCCCTTGAGCTGCGCGTTCTGGCTTTCCTCGATGATCCGGCTGCTGTCGAAGCCCGCCTTGCGCGATTCGGATGCGTTGCCCCGGGCCGCCTTCGCGACCTCCTGCCTGGCTTCCTCCAGCTTGCGTTGCTGTTCGCGCTGGTAGGCGCGTGTCTTGTCGATGAACTCGGGAAGCTCGGCCAGCGTGGGCATCTTGTCGAAAGGCTTCGGCAGGGGCCGTTCCCGGAAATGGCGCGGCTTGTGGCCGGCCTCCAGGCCGCGCGCCGTCAGTTCGGCGCGCAGGCTCTCGCCCCTGGCCTTGATGTTCCTTGCCAGGATCGACTCGCGCGCGTCGATCTGGTCCAGCCAGGGGCCGATGGCCGAGGCCGGCAGCAGTTCCTCGTCGAGGAGCGCATGGATCGCGCCTTTCTCCAGGTTGCAGCGATTCTCGAAGACCTTCTCGTAGTGGGAGAGGGGGCGCAGCGGGCTGTCTGCCGCCTCCATCGCTGGCATGACATGCGTGATATCTGCGGCATCGTCCTCGACGATGAGCGTCTCGCCGTGAAAGATCAGCATGACCTGCGCCACGTGCGGGAAGAACCAGGCGGTGGTCAGCCGCAGCGGCACCTCTTCCAGCGCAAGGGGCTGCGCAGACTTTCTCGCCACGAAGCCGCGTGCGCGCAGATCCGGAAGCCGTCCGCGCAGCACTGCATGCTCCGGGTGCATGTTCCAGATCTCGTAGGGCGCGGCTGCGGGGATGGACAGTTCGTCGTTCCAGCGTTGTTCCGCAGCCGCGGCGTTGAAGAACTGCCAGTCCATGTCGCGCGCAAAGCCGGGGTAGAGCGTCTCGCGCCACTGGTCGCCGTAGTCCGTTCCCAGCAGCTTCAGGCGCTCGGGCAGATCGACGTCCATCGCGCCCGGGCAGGCCGGGACCGGATGCCGGTCAGGGCGGTCCATGCCATCGCCCGGGCGTTCGACGTTGGGAAGCCGCTGCACCAGCAGGCCATTGACCATCTCGGGTGCGTAGCCGATGCCCGCGGGGTTGGCGGCAAAGCCGGGGCCACCGAACGCGTGCCGCCAGTCCAGGCGCATGGTGTCGAAAGCCTGCGGCTCGGTGGCGCGGCCATCCAGCCAGTAGCGGTCGCCCGAAACGAGGAACTGGCGCCGCAAGGTGCCGACGCGCAGGTCGACCGCGCAGCGTGTCTTGTCCTGCTGGTGGCAGGTGTAGGCCTGGCCGCTCACCAGGAACTCGGGCCGCAGCTTGGGAATGCCGAGATCGATCGCGGACTGGTTTCCCAGTTCGGTAGAGACGGTCTTCCAGAGCTCCGTCTCCGGCAGCAGCACGCCCCCTTCGCCGAGGGTGTGCATGCCGATCACGGTGAGCGCCAGACGCTGGTTTTGCTGGCTTTGCGCGCGCAGGAAGGGCCGCGTCAGGACGCTCAGGCGCAGGGGTTTGATGGTTTTCACGGCGGAGTCAGCGCCTTGCGCCGCGGATCTCCAGCGGGGTGTGCCTGCGGTCGATGGCCAGCCGCGACGGGTCCTGCGGGTCCTGCAGCAGATGAATGTCGGGCCGGCCCGCGGAGAAATGGGCCAGCAGGTCCTCGTCGATGAGCGTGCGCAAGGTGGTCTGCTGCTCGATGCCGGCGGCATCGACGTAGGCGACGCCCAACTGCACGGCCGTCATGCGCTGCCCGACGGGGCCGCGCCTGGAGTAGCCGCTGGGCGAGCGCACCAGCGAAACCGCGACGCCCCGCAGCGGGCGCCCGCCTGCCTGCAGCTGCTGCCACAGCCGGCCTTCCTCGGAATAGGCACGATGGCTCATCAGCGCCACTGTGAGCACGATCCCGGCGAGCGCGATCACGCCCAGGCTGACGATGCCGAACACTCCCCACAGAACGATATCGAGCACCTTGTCTACGCCTCAGAGCAGGATCTTGAGCGCCTGGATGCCAACGCGCAGACCGCCCGTCTTGATCTCCGTGCCCACGAGCTGGATGAGCGCACCGGCATCCCCCAGCGACATGGCCTTGTTCTTCCACTCCGCGCCTACAGCCTCCAGCTTCACGCCGATGGCCTGCGCCTGCACGCCCATGGCCATCGAACGCACGGCCAGCACGCCCAGCGAAATGCCCGACACGTCCATGTTCAGGCCGGTGCCGCCCAGGCGGAACCACCTCCAGTCGCTGCTCTTGGAGTAGTTGTTGGTGTAGGTGGCGGAGTTGTTGGTGTAGTCGACCGTCAGGTTGTTGTAGGTGTTCGACGTCGTGTTGTAGACGTTGGTGTTGATGACGTGCTGCGTCGTGTTGTGGATGTGGTTGGTGGTGTTGAAGGTCACATCCGGCGAGGTGTGGACCGTGGGGCCGGTGACCGTGGTGGTCGAGGGACCGTTGACCAGCACGTCGTTCGACGTGTTGATGGTGTCGTTGCGCCCGTCGCTGACGAAGCGGATTTCCTTGCCGTCGATGGTGCCGTGAAAGCCGCCGGTGATGGCGAGCTGCACGCCGCCCGTGATGGTGTCGTTCAGCCCGCCGCTGAGCATGCGGGTCTTGCCGCCTGAGATGGTCTGGTTCACGCCGCCGGTCACGGTCTCGGTGAAGCCGCCGGTCACGCTGCGGGTGTCGCCGCCGGTGATGGTTTCCTTTGCGCCGGCGGTGATGTCGCGCGTCTCGCCGTCCTGGTAGGTGGCCGACTCGTGGCCCTTGATGAGCGTGGTGCGGGTGCCATCGGTGGTGTGGGTCTCGTCGGCTTCGACCTCGACGTCGAGGTTGCGCTCGGCGTGCAGCAGGATCTGCTCGGCGCCTGTGCGGTCTTCGAAGCGCAGCATGTTGGCCTGGTTGGCCGCGCCGCCGGTGCTGGAGCGCGTGAGGATGCCGCTGGCCGTGGCGTTGGCGGGCAGCTCCCACGGTGGCATCTGGTCGCTGTTGTAGACGCGGCCGGTGATGATGGGGCGGTCGGGCTCACCGCCGATGAAATCGACGATCACTTCCTGGCCCACGCGCGGCATGTGCATGGTGCCGTAGTTGGCGCCGGCCCAGTTGCTCGACACACGCACCCAGCAGGAGCTGTTTTCATCGGAGTGGCCATAGCGGTCCCATCGGAACTGCAGCTTCACGCGGCCGAAGCGGTCGGTCCAGATTTCTTCGGGGCCGACCACGGTGGCGGTCTGCGGGCCGTTGGTGCGCGGGCGCAGCGTGCTGCGCGCGGGGCGGTAGGCCACGGTCGAGGGCAGCACGGTGAAGTCGAACTCGCACACCGATTCAGTGCTGCCGCCCGAGGAGTACTCGGGCTCCTGCAGGTCGTAGCGGGTTTCGGTGACGAGGTATTCGCGGTTGTCCGATTCGCGCGGGCAGTGCGTCATCTCGAACAGGTAGCCCGGCGCCATGCCGACCACGTTGGTGTGGCCCGATGCCAGCTCGTGTGCGCACTGCAGCTCCTGCAGGCGGATCTTTGCGTAGGCGTCGCCCTGCTGGTGCTCGCTGTAGCCGCCGAGCCATTCGTAGACTTCGTAGGTCGAATGCTCGTGGGCCTTCGGGTCTTGTTGCACGCTTTGCAGCGAGGCGCGCGACTTCTTGAAGTCGAAGTCGTCGAGCATCACGCGGCCCGAGGTGATCTGCTCGGACACGCGCCACTGGTCGATGCAGGGCTCCATCGCATTGAGCACGCGGTCGCGCGGGCGGTAGGTAATGCTGGCGTGGCCGGGCAACGGCTTGTAGCTGCCTGTGTCGTCGGCCAGAACCAGCAGGTGCGATCCGTTGCTGTGCTCGAAGTGGTAGGCGATGCCTTCGTGCTCCATGAGGCGGCTCACGAAGGCGAAATCGCTTTCCTGATACTGCACGCAGTACTCCTGAGCGGAGTAGCTGCCCGTGAGGCGCTTCTCGAACTGGAAGCCGTACTTGCCCAGCACTTCGTCGAGCACCTCGGGCACGCTCTTGTTCTGGAAGATGCGGCAGTCGGTGGTGCGCGTGAGGTACCACAGCCAGGGCTGCACCAGCGCGCGGTAGATGTAGTGGCGGCCGGTTTCGTTGGCGCGGCCCACCAGCTCGAAGCGCACCACGGTGCCGTTGAGAAAGCGCGGCGCGCCTTCGTCGGCCAGCTCCAGCGTGAGCGAAGTGCCGAGCAGTTGCTTCAGATCGAGGCTGAAGCTGGTGCTGACCATGTCCACCTCGAACTCGAAGAGTTGCGAAAGGCCTTCCTGTCCCCGCATGGAGCGGAACTTGAGCTGCTCGGCGCTCAGGACGGTGTGGACTTGGACGGTACGCGGCATTCGGAACTTCCCTGACCCTTGGGCTTCTGCGGCTGAGAAACCTTCGGTGACAGTCTAGAAATTCCTTATGTCACATAAATGACGTGAGGGGCGCAGAAAGGCGCCTTTCTCCTCTGAAACAACGCGTAGAAGAAGCCCTTACATTGAGGCTTCGAGCATGGCCTTGTAGTCGTCGCGCGTGGCCAGCCGCGGGTTGGTCTTGTGGCAGTGATCGGCCATTGCGCCGTCGATGATCTTCTCGAACAGCGCGGGCGTCACGCCTACTTCGGCTAGGCCCTTGGGCAGGTCGAGGCGTGCGTTCATGTCGCGGATTGCGTCGCCGAGGTCGCCTGCCGAATCGAGGTGCATGGCCTGCGCCATGCGTTGTAGGCGCTGCTCTTTCTGCACCGACTCCGCACCAGCGTTGAAATGGATCACGGCAGGCAGGAAGAGGGCGTTGAGCGTGCCATGGTGCAGGCGCGGATCGACACCGCCCAGGCTGTGGCTGAGCGAATGCACGCAGCCAAGGCCCTTCTGGAAAGCCATGGCGCCCTGCATCGAGGCGCTCATGAGGTTCAGGCGCGCCTCGCGGTCGCTGCCGTCTTTTGTTGCGCGCTCGATGTGGCCCCAGGCGCGCTCGAGCCCGTCAAGGCCGATGCCATCGGCCGGCGGATTGAACGCGGCCGACATGAAGGTTTCCATGCAGTGCGCAATGGCGTCCATGCCGGTGGCGGCCGTGAGCCTGGGCGGCAGGCCCAGCGTGAGCTCGGGGTCGCAGATGGCGGCCTTGGGCATCAGGAACCAGCTGTGGAAGCCGAGCTTGCGATGGTCGTCGACGATGACGATGGCGCCGCGCGCCACTTCGCTGCCGGTGCCGCTGGTGGTGGGCACCGCAATCAACGGCACCGCGCGATCGGTAATCCTGGGCGAGCCGCCTTCGATGGTCGCGTAGGTCTTGAGCGGGCCTTCATGCGTGGCCGCGATGGCGACGCCCTTGGCACAGTCGATGGCGGAGCCGCCACCCACGGCGATCAGGCCGTCGCAGCGGCCGCTGCGGTACAGCTCGACGGCCGCACGCACTGCGGCTTCGGTGGGGTTGGAAGGCGTCTGGTCGAACACCGAGACCTCGAGATCGGCGATGGCGTCGAGTGCCTTCTGCAGCACGCCGGCTGCGCGCACGCCGGCATCGGTCACGATCAGCGGGCGGTTGATGCCGATGCGCGCGCATTCGCTGGACAACAGCTTGATCGCGCCGAACTCGAACTGGATCTGGGTGAGGTATTGGATGAGTGCCATGGGGATGAAGGCCTCGGGGAGCCCGGGGCAGTACGATTGCCGACCAGCCAAATCTAACAAGAGCGATCAGTCTTGCACACGAAAGAAACCCTTGCCGCTGTCGCGCCCGGAACACCACCGGCCACGCGGCTCACCCCGAAGATGGCCAGCGTTGTCGAGCGCATGGCACGCGCCGGCCATCCCACGCTCGATCAGCTCACGCCCGAGGAGGCCAAGACTTCTTACGAAAAGGGCGCGGGCGTGCTCGAAGTGCCCAAGCCCGAGCTGGCACGGGTTGAAGACTTCACCATCGCGGCACGCGACGGGTATGCAATTGCCGCGCGGCTGTATGCGCCGTCTTCGGCGGTGCTGCCCGTGCTCATCTATTTCCATGGCGGCGGCTTCACCGTCGGCAACATCCGCACGCACGACACGCTGTGCCGTGTGCTGAGCGCGAAGAGCGGCTGCGCGGTGGTGTCGGTGGACTACCGGCTTGCGCCCGCGCACAAGTTTCCGACCGCGTCGAACGATGCGTGGGAGGCCTTCGAGTTCATCGCGAAAGAGGGCGCAAGCCTGGGCCTCGATCCCTCGAGATTGGCGGTGGGCGGTGACAGCGCCGGTGGCACGCTTGCGGCTGTCTGCGCGATCCTTGCGCGAGATGCCGGCCTGCCGCTCGCGCTGCAGATGCTGATCTACCCCGGCATGACGGCTCACCAGGACACGGCCTCGCACCTGCGCCACGTCAACGGCCCGCTGCTGACCAAGGCGATGATCGATTTCTTCTTCGCGCAATACGTTCGCACGCCGGCCGACCGCGACGACTGGCGCTTCGCACCGCTGCTAGCCGATGACGTAGACGGCGTGGCGCCGGCCTGGATCGGTTTGGCCGAATGCGATCCGGTGGTCGACGAGGGCATTGCCTATGCCGACAAGTTGCGCGCTGCGGGCGTGCCGGTCGACCTGGAGATCTACCGCGGCGTGATCCACGAATTCATCAAGATGGGCCGGGCGATACCAGAGGCGCTGCAGGCGCAGGACGATGCGGCCCGGGCACTCAAAGAAGCACTGACACCATGAGCAATACGGCAGCCACCCAACGCAAGGACTTCCGTTTCTTCCACCGCCTGCGCGTGCGCTGGGCCGAAGTCGACATGCAGAAGATCGTCTTCAACGCGCACTACCTGATGTACTTCGACACCGCCATCGCGGACTACTGGCGCGCGCTGGCGCTGCCGTACGAAGAGGCGATGCACGCGCTCGGCGGCGATCTCTACGTGCGCAAGGCCACGATCGACTTTCGGGCCTCGGCCCGCATGGACGACATGCTCGACGTGGGCATGCGCTGCACGCGCATCGGCAATTCATCGATGGTGTTCGAGGGCGGGCTGTTTCGGCAAGACCAGTTCCTGGTGGGCTGCGAGCTGGTCTATGTGTTTGCCGACCCGGCCACGCAGACCTCGAAGCCGGTGCCGACGCTACTGCGCGAGGTGCTGACCGGTTATGAGGCCGGCGAGCGCATGAGCACCGTCGAGACGGGCGATTGGGCCACGCTGGGCGAAGGCGCGAGCGTCCTGCGGCGCGCGGTGTTCATCGAGGAGCAGAGCATTCCCGAAGCGATGGAGTGGGACGAGCACGATGCCGTGGTGCTGCACGCGGTGGCGCGCAACCGCATTGGGCAGGTCATCGCCACGGGCCGGTTGCTGCCGGCCGAGCACGGCGTCTCGCACATTGGGCGCATGGCGGTGCATCGCAACCTGCGCAGCGGCGGGCACGGCGCTGCGGTGATGCAGGTGCTCGAAGAAGCCGCCAGGGCGCGCGGCGACAGCGTGGTGGCGTTGAATGCGCAGCGCAGCGCCGAGCGCTTCTATGCGCGGCTGGGCTATGCGCCGCATGGCGATGGCTTCGAGGAGGCCGGCATCCCGCATGTCGAGATGCGTCGGTCTCTTCTTTCTTCTTCCTCTTCTCAATAGCTTCAATAGCGGCTGGGTGGGTCCGGCACGTAGCCCGGGTCCGAACCCGGGAATGGCGACGGACCCGCCGGACGCGGCCAGCGCGGCGGAGGCGGCACTGGAATCACGCCCGCGGCGACGAGGTTCTCGCGGCTGTCGTAGCGGATGCGGACCACCTCGTCGGGCGACGACTGCGCGCGCTCGAAGGTAGTCTTACCGACGTACGAAGTCTCGCGGCGGCCATGGGCGGTGCCCAGGCTCGGGCTGGGCGCGGACTGGCGGGCCATGCTGCCCGCTGAAGACTCGGCTGCCGGGGCGGCGCTGTCGACGGAACCTGCCTTGGCGCGCGCATCGCCCTGGTACGACGATGACTCGCTGCGGCGCTCGCGTTCGCCGTATTCGTCGCGGCGCGGGTATGGCGTGATGGGCGGTGGCAGCGGCTCTGGCATGCGCTCGCGAAACATCGCAACGCCGATCACGCCCACGTCATCGGGCCGGCCGGTGCGGCTCGCGTAGGAATTGCCGGCCGCGGCGAATTCGAAGGCCGCGATCTGCGAGTCGCTCTTGCGCCAGCCGGTAATGTCGCTGCGCTCCCTCGCGCTGAACACATAGCCGTTCTGCCCGATGCCCGCGGTTTCGCCGGTGACGACATTGACGCCGTCCACCGACATCACGGCCATGATGCGTTCGCCCATCGCGTTGCGTGCCCGGATCGCGTAGCGCGCGCCGGGACGGCCGGCCACCCAGTATTCGCCGCGATGGCGGTAGATCGGCAGCTCCGCGCCGGTGCCGCGATCGACCACGCTGATCTGCATCAGCGAGCCGATGCGGCTGGACGGCGTGGGCGGAGCGTAAGAGCGCTCCGGGCTCTGCGCGCAGGCCGAGAACGAGGCCACGGCACTCAGGGCTAGGGCGGTGGAGAAGAATCTGCGCTTCATGGTGTGTCTTCCTTGCCGGTAGTTGATCGGTGCAGGCTTCTACGGCGCAGCATCGGCGGCAGGGTTAAACGGCGCGCAAAAAAATGGCGCTATCTGTTCGATAGCGCCAAACGCCCCTCTTCTTCAAGGGCGTTGGGGGTAGGGTGGCTCAGATGTCTTCGAGCAAGGGGTAGGGCAGTGGCTCGACCGTGAGCGCTGCGCCATCGGCCGATCCGGCGCGCAGGCCACCGGCTTCGAGCGCGGCGATCTGCATCGAGATGAGCGCGGACCAGCCGCCATCGGGAGCCGGCGCAGCTTGCGCCACGGTGCCCACGGGCTGATCGGCGTCGCCGGCTGCGAACACTTCCTGCCCGGCGGACACGGGCGCATCGGCCTGAACGAGATAGGTGCGCCGCTTCAGCGTGCCGCGGAACTGGCTGCGCGCGACCACTTCCTGGCCGGGGTAGCAGCCCTTCTTGAAGTTCACGCCGCCGACCGATTCGTAGTTGATCATCTGCGGCACGAAGGCCTCGATGACCGGCGTAGTCAGCGTCACGATGCCGCTGCGCACTTCGCTCCATTGCCACAGGCTGGCATCGACCGTGGGGCCCACGGGGGCGGCATGGCCGGCCGGCGCGATCCAGAGCGCGCGTGGAACGCCGTCGGCGGGGTACAGCGACACGGCGCTGACTTCGTCGCCAACAGCTGTGCGCTTACCGGGCAGCGCTGCGGCATCGAGGCCGTTGCCAGTCAAGGCGGTGCCGGCCAGGCCGTACAGCGCGAACTGTTCGGTGGCGTCGGTCAGCTTGACCTTGGCGCGCAGCACGAACATCGACAGGCGCTTGAGCGTGGCGGTCAGGATGTCGCGGCTGCACACAAGCAGAATGAGTTCGGGTTGCGGCTTGATTCCGATGAAACTTGCGATCACACGGCCCTTGGCGGTGCACAGCGCGGCCAGCCGGGCGTCTGAGGCGCCGAGCAGCGAGAAGTCTTGTGTCAACTGGCCGTGCAGGAAGCCGGCGGCATCGGGGCCCTCTGCACGGATCACACCAAGGTGGGAGAGGGCGGTCACGCCATTGAGAACGACAGTGGTCATCGCTGAATTATCATGGCCGTGCCTGTTCCTTCGGGGCGGCAGGGGCTCCCGCCCTGCAGTCTGCAAGGCCACCGGTTTTTTCATCTCATCCTCCGGCTTTTTCTCGTCATCCCCACATCGGATCCGTGCGCAGCTTCTTCCTCACGCTTTTCCTGCTCGCCGCCCTGATTGCGCTTGCGCTCGGCGGCGCCGGCCTCTGGTGGGTGCACCAGCCGCTCAAACTGCCGGCGCCCAGCGTCGATCTGTCGGTCGAACCCGGCACAACGCCGCGAGGCATTGCGCAGGCGGTGGCCGACACGGGCGTCGACGTGCAGCCGCAGCTGCTCTACCTGTGGTTCCGCGTCTCGGGGCAAGACCGCCAGATGCGCGCCGGCAGCTACGAGCTGGAGCGTGGCGTCACGCCCAAGATGCTCCTCAACATCTTGGTGCGCGGCGAGGAAGCCACGCGCAGCCTGGTGCTGGTCGAGGGCTGGAACATCCGCCAGGTGCGCGCCGCACTCGCCAAGGCCGACCAGCTCAAGCCCGACAGCGTGGGCCTGACCGACGAGGCGCTGATGGCCAAGCTCGGCAAGCCGGGTCTGCACCCGGAAGGGCGCTTCTTCCCGGACACGTACACCTACTCGAAAGGCTCGACCGACGTCGCCTTGCTGCAGCGCGCGATGCGAGCCATGGACAAGAAGCTCGAAGCCGCCTGGGCAGCCCGTGCCTCCGATCTGCCGCTGAAATCGGCCGACGAGGCGCTTATTTTGGCCAGCATTGTCGAAAAGGAGACAGGCAAGGCCAATGACCGCGCGGAAATCGCGGCCGTCTTCACCAACCGCCTGCGCATCGGCATGCCGCTGCAGACCGACCCGACGGTGATCTACGGCATGGGCACGGCCTTCGAAGGCAACTTGCGCAAGAAAGACCTGCAGACCGATACGCCCTGGAACACCTACACCCGCGGCGGGCTGCCGCCCACGCCGATTGCCATGCCCGGCAAGGCCGCGTTGCTCGCAGCCGTGCAGCCGGCGCAGAGCAAGTCGCTGTACTTCGTGTCGCGCGGCGACGGCACCAGCCAGTTCAGCAGCTCGCTCGACGACCACAACCGTGCGGTCAACCAATATCAGCGCGGCGGCGGCAGTCCCAACAAACCGAAGGCGACCCAATGAGTGACAACGGTCTGTTTCTGACGCTGGAAGGCATCGACGGCGCCGGCAAGTCGAGCCATCTCGATGCGCTGGAGGCGCTGTTCAGGGCGCAGGGCCGCGAAGTGGTGCGCACGCGCGAGCCCGGTGGCACGCCGCTGGCCGAGACGCTGCGTGGCCTGATCCTCGAAAAGCCGATGGACCCGCTGACCGAATCGCTGTTGGTGTTCGCGGCGCGGCGCGACCACATCGTGCAGGTCATCGAACCGGCGCTGGCGCGTGGCGACGTGGTGCTGTGCGACCGGTTCACCGATGCGACTTTTGCCTATCAGGGCGCGGGACGTGGCTTCGATGAAGCCGTGCTGTCGACGCTCGAGCGGTGGGTGCAGGCGGAGGCGGGCAGGGCGACGTTGCTCCAGCCGCACATCACGCTGTGGTTCGACCTTGCGCCCGAGATCGCGGCACAGCGATTGGCCGGTGCCCGCGTGCCCGACAAGTTCGAAGCCCAGCCTGTCGAGTTTTTCAGCCGCGTCGCCGGGGGCTACGCGGCCCGTGCGGCTGCCGATGCGAAGCGCTTCGTGTGCATCGACGCCAGCCAGTCCCGCGACCAGGTCTGGCAGCAGGTTGAAACGGCGTTGGTGGCGCGTGGCGTGCTGAACGGCGGAGCGACCCGATGAGTGCTCCGGCACTGACCCCCTGGCTGCGCCGGCCGCTCGCGGAACTGCTGCGCCAGCGCGGCCATGCCTGGCTGCTGCAAGGCCCCTCCGGCATCGGCCAGTACGAGCTGGCTCTGGCACTGGCGTCCGCATGGCTGTGCGAGCAGCCGACGGAGGAGGGCACTGCCTGCGGCCACTGCGCCAGTTGCCATGCCATCGAGGTCCGCACCCACGCCGACCTTTGCGTGCTGATGCCCGAAGTCGCCATGCAGGAGCTGAACTGGCCGCTCGACGAGAAGGCGCAAGCCGACATCGACGACAAGAAGCGCAAGGCCAGCCGCGAGATCCGCGTCGAGGCGATGCGCGATGCGGTCGGCTTTGCCCAGCGCACCAGCGCACGTGGCCGTGGCAAGGTGGTGCTGGTGTATCCGGCCGAGCGCATGAACACGATCACCGCGAATGCTTTGCTGAAGACGCTCGAGGAGCCGGTCGGCGATGTGCGCTTCGTGCTCGCCAGTGAGGCTGCGTGGCAGCTGTTGCCGACCATCCGCAGTCGCTGCCTGGGCTTCACGCTGCCATGGCCCGAGACTGCCGAGGCCGAAGCCTGGTTGGCCGCGCAAGATGTGCCCGCTGCCGATGCGGCCGCCCTGCTGCGCGCTGCCGGCGGCCGGCCGAGCGACGCCTTGCGGCTTGCGCGCTCGGGCCAGTCGCCCAAGGCATGGGCCTTGCTTCCCAAGGCCATGACGCGCGGCGATGTGGGTGCTCTGGTCGATCACGCGCCGGCGCAAGCAGTCGGCGCGCTGCAGAAGCTTTGCCACGACCTGATGGCTGTCGGCAACGGCGCCGAACCCCGATTCTTCGATGCTGCCGACTTGCCTGCGGCACCGTCCCGGCTGGCGCTGGCACGCTGGTCGAAGTCGCTTGCAAGCGCCGCGAGAACCGCGGAACACCCGTTCAATGCGGGCCTCATGCTGGAAGCGCTTGTGAGCGAAGCGCGAACCACCCTAAACTCTGCCGCTCGTCGCCCATGAATCAACCCACAGCCCCCGCCGCCAACGCCACGCCCGCCCGGCCGAGCGTCATCCAGCTCGCCATCAAGGAAAAGGGTGCGCTGTACGCGGCCTACATTCCGTTGTTTGCGGAGGGCGGCATCTTCATTCCGACCACCCGCGAATACCGGCTCGGCGACGACGTCTACGTGCTTTTGACACTGCCGGAAGACCCGCAGCGCTATCCGGTGGCCGGCAAGGTTGCCTGGATCACGCCATCGCGCGCGGCTGGCAACCGGGCGCCTGGCGTGGGCATTCGTTTTCCGTCCGACGAAAAGTCGCGTCAGCTGAAGGCGCGCATCGAAGCCGCACTGGGCGGCTCGATGGCGTCCGACCGCCCCACGCAAACTATCTAATCGTCTTCTCCTCATTGCGGCCCGGCAAAGCCGGTACCGCGGTATTTCTGGCATGGGCCCGACAATCAGCGCCATGTTTACAGACTCTCACTGCCACCTCACGTTTCCCGAATTCGCGGGCCAGATGCCGCAGATCCGCGCCGCCATGGCCGCCGCGCAGGTCGACCGGGCGCTTTGCATCTGCACCAAGCTCGAAGAGTTCGACGAAGTGCAGGCCCTTGCTGCCAGCTACGACAACTTCTGGGCCAGCGTGGGCGTGCACCCCGACAACGAGGACATCGCCGAGCCCAGCGTCGAAGACCTGGTGCGGCTGTCCGCCCGGCCGCGCGTGGTTGCCATCGGCGAGACCGGCCTCGACTACTACCAGATGGAAGAGCGCAAGGGCGGCCGCAGCATTGCCGACATGGAATGGCAGCGCGACCGTTTTCGCGTGCACATCCGCGCCGCACAGCAGACCCGCAAGCCCTTGGTGATCCACACCCGCGAGGCCTCGGCCGACACGGTGGCGATCCTGAAGGAGGAGGGCGAGGACGGCGCCGGCAACGCGGCTGGCGGCGTGTTCCATTGCTTCACCGAAACCGCCGAGGTGGCGCGCGCGGCGCTCGACCTGGGTTTCTACATCTCGTTCTCTGGCATCTTGACCTTCAAGAAGGCCCAGGACCTGCGCGACGTGGCCGCTTTCGTGCCGCTGGATCGCATGCTGATCGAGACGGACAGCCCCTATCTCGCGCCCGTGCCGTACCGCGGCAAGACCAACAATCCGTCGTATGTGCCATTCGTGGCGCAACAGATCGCCGAGCTGCGAAAAATGCCCGTAGAGGCCATCGCCAAGGCGACGAGCGACAACTTCGAAACATTGTTCAGGGATGTCAAATCATGAAAAACTACATTAAGAGATCGATTTATCTCATTGTCATTACTGCATCTTTTTCTGCGCACGCAGGCTCGTTCGAGGATTTCTTCCGAGCCGTGCGCGGCGACAACGCCAGCAGCGTGCGCAGCCTGCTGCAGCGCGGGTTTGACCCGAACACGCGTGATGAGCACGGCCAGACTGGCTTGCTGATCGCACTGCGCGAGCCGTCGCCGAAAGTCATCCAGGTGCTGATCGAGTCGCCGCAGACCAACGTGGACCTGGCCAACGCCAAGGACGAAACCCCGTTGATGCTGGCTGCGATCAAGGGCCAGCAGGATCTGGTCACGCAACTGCTGAAGCGCGATGCGGCAGTCAACAAGACGGGCTGGACGCCGCTGCACTACGCAGCCACCAGCGGCCAGCTGACCATCATGAAGGTGCTGCTCGACAACTACGCGTTCATCGACGCGCAATCGCCCAATGGCACCACGCCGCTGATGATGGCGGCGATGTACGGTTCGAGCGAAGCGGTGAAGCTGCTGCTGGCCGAGGGCGCCGATACGACGATGAAGAACCAGCTGGGCATGACGGCCGTCGACTTCGCAAACAAGGTGAACCGGTCGGATACCGCGGCGATGATCACCGCGGCCGCGGCGGCACGAGCCAATGCGCCCAAGGCGATACCCAAGGACGGCAAATGGTGAGACAGGCAGGCGCCACGTTGGCCCTCGGCTTGACGATGATGGGCTTTGCATCCAGCGCGATGGCACAGCACGCGATCTACAAGTGCGTTCAAGGCGGCAAGGTCGTTTATTCGAATGAGCCGTGTCTCGATGCCAAGAAGATCGAGATCAAGCAGACGAAGGGTGTGAATTACGAAGGCAGAGGCTCTGGGGGCGCGCCGAAGCGCTGAGTGTTTTCTGCACACAATGTGCAATTGGGCTTTAGCTTTTTGCGCACTGAATTTCCTTCAATTAGACAGCAAAAGAATACCGTCTAGCAATGCGCGATTTCTGTCTGCGCAGAAACAAGCAATTAGCCACGCGAGAACCAATAGGGGGAGGTCACCGTCGCTCAATTCGGGCTCCCGCTATGCAGGGGCATGCTGCCCCTCTCTACGCTTCGCTCCGACCCCTGCGGACCACAGAAATCGCGCTCAATTCGTATCCTGCACTGGTATGCAGCCCCAAGAGCGAGGGCATCCGCCACCCAGCGCTCTCGCTCACGTGCTCGATCGAGGGATTCACGAAGCCGGAAGCCCTGCACCCGGGCGTCATCACGACGATGCGGAGCAAGCCATTCACGGTAGAGCCGGTCAGTGAACGCACTCATGCGCCACCTTCGACAGAGCGCACCATCGCCCCTACAGCAGCCGCCAAGGGGCCATACCGGCCAAGCCACCTTGCAGCAGCGGCCGCATCCTCAGACTGGTCGACACGAGCAACACGCAGCAGAAGTGCGGCAGCGCCACTCATCCGAGGAAGCGCCTCGGTCATCGACAACGATGCGGCAGCATCGACCTCTTGTTGCCAGCTCACACAGCCGACATCGCCGGCAATAGACTCACCAATAGCCATTTCAGCTCTCCTACAGTTGAATTTGGTTAGGCCCTCGGACGGTGTTCCACCACCCCCGGGGACCGACTTAATCAAGGCTTTCTGACACCTCCATCGTCCAGACCGGCCACCCAGTCCTCGACCACCTTCATGGCCTCTTGAACACGCTCAGGAGCCACCTGCCGCATGCCAGCAGGCAACTGAGGGGGCAGGGGGCCATCAGCAACGCCCGCGCGCGCCAAGAGCCCGCCAAGAAGGCCTGCCGATCCCACACCACGTTGACCCATCGCGGTCTTCAGTCGCGCTTGCCGTCCTGGCGAAGTCACACCCGATGACGCCGAGACGCTGCGCCCCTTACGCTGCGAACGCCTAACCATTCGCACCCCCTTTGTTAGTGGCCACCGACCAATTTGCTATCGAAGTGATAGCGAACGAAGACACCTGTTTCTCCAATGAGAAGCCGGTGTTTTTGCGTGTCTGTGTTCCAAAGTGTTTTAAGAACAAGTTAGGCGGCGCTGCGCGCCGCCCCTCGGACAAGCCCGAGGGGCCGGGCGCTGCGAGCGCCGCTCCGGCCAGCGTCGTGACCTCCTTGGCCTGCGCCGCGCGCGCTGCACCCTGCGCCTGCATCAGATCCTCGAGGCGGTTCGCACGGTCGTATTGACCCTTGAAGGCCCTTGCTTGGCGTACCAGGAGGGACCACCAAGCACCATCGACCGGATCGAACCCGAAGCCCTCAGGCGTCCACAGCTTGCCGCTATGCATGTGCCAGCCGGGCCAGCCTGGGAGCTCAAACCGGTTGAGGATGCGCAGCAGCTTGTAGGCCGCGTACGGCACCGCGGTCTTGCCTGAAAACCACGCATAGACGGTGCGCTCTGTCACCTGAAGAGCTTGTGCGACCTGCGGGACCTTGAGGCCTGCATCCAAACACATGACTTTGAACCTTGTCGCAATAGCGGCGCGGGCCTCGGCATCTTTTCGAGGTGGCCGACCGGGGGTCTGTGAATAACACAATGAATGTTCGGAGAAATAAAGTAGGAACCAGCGGTCGCTGTTGCGATTCCCCACATGCCGTCGGTTTTCATCATGTTTTCACTTGGGAAAGACGTATCGCTCAGCGCGGCGATACGTAGCTTTCAAGGTATCTAAACGGGCAATGGCGTTGCCAAATGGATTCACTAGGCAACGTTGCTCTATTTCTTCGGCGGCCGTTGTGCAGATGAAACGCTCAGGTAAGCGGGCGGCGATCTATTTGCCTGGATTTCCGGGCCGCTCGTTTTAACAAGCGCATCCCTTGAGCTTGGATCAGTTCAAAGGGCAGGGCGCCGGCTTCTTCTACGCAATCGCTGATCTCGGCCCAAATTTCTTCGGGCCGAATTGCGTCCAGGAATTCATGCCCGCTCCAGGTCAGACCAAACACATGGACCCTTGCAATCCGACCCGAGTCGACCACTTCAGGTTCGAAATCCACGAGGCCAGCCTGCGCTAAAAGAAGGAGCTGGTATCGAATCAGAATTCGATCGCAGCCATCGATGTGAAGGTCCAAGCTCGCCTTGTGTTCCGGTCGATGCTCAAGGGCAAAGAGAATCTGTCGAATCAGATGCATGTCGCGTTTCATGGGAGCTTCACCGACATGGCGAACCCGTCGCTCTAGAACACCTCTTTGCCCACTGGAAATGTTCGCATCACCTCACCTCCGTGGAGTTCGGGGTCAAACTTCTCGAGCATGGAGTCCAGGCGCCGCGCCCGAGCCACACTCGCGACCAACGCCTCTTCGTGAGTGATCTGTCCTGCGACGACGGCCTCGCAATCTGAAAGAAATTCGGCTTTTGGCTCATGACCGGCGAGCTGGGTGTTCGCAAGAGCCTGCTGCATCGCGTACTGGCGTTGAGCCTTGGTGGACATAGTGCGCTCCTATACAGAATCTGGCGTTGGCCGAACACATGTGATCTGGTGCGATTGGTCTTGACCACCAGTCGCAGCACTTGGCATTTTATAAAATGTGGAAGATCATCCGTGGTGTGATTGGCATCATATGGCAACCATCGCTGGATGCCAATTTCATCACCTCGGCACGCGCAGAATCCCGCGCTGGTTGCTCTTGGTGCTGCGATTCGAAGTGCCCGACTCGAGCAGGGAATTTCTCAGGAAGAACTTGCGCATCGAAGCTCCATTGATCGCTCCTACATGAGCAGCATTGAGCGTGGAAGTCAGAACCCTGGCGTTGTCTCAGTCTTGCGCATTGCAGGTGCCTTGGAGATGACTGTGGCGGAGCTCTTTATGAAAGCTCAGCTCTAGCTTTGAAGGACGCGGCTCTGCTTGGATCAAGCGGCAAGCCTGTCGAGATAGTCAAATTGGCGCTCTAAGTCGGGATGAACATCACGAGATGCTATGGCACGGTCTTGACTGGCATCATGAAGGCGAAGATCGACTGGAACCGCTGGCCGTCGGCTCGGTGCTGCCCGCGCAGGGCAAGACGCTCGCGGGCAGCGTCAGCCTTTCACGCCTACGTGTGGTCGCCCAGACGCTTGCTCAAGCGACCTGCAACTCCGCTGCCTGACGAAGACCTGCAGCCATGCCCAGATCTTTCATCTCGTCACTGACTTTCAACCCCTCGGCGCGAACGACCTCCATGCGGGTCACGCCCAGGAAGCCGAAGAATGAGCGCAGATAGGTCTCTTGATGATCAAGCGCGGCCATCGGCGTCTCAGCCCCGTAGAACCCACCGCGAGCCGACGCGATCACGACGCGTTTCGCGCCGAGCAGGCCTTTGACACCGGTGGCATCGTATTGGAAGGTCTTTCCAGGCACGGCCAGTGCGTCAAGCCATGACTTCAGCTGACTCGGAATGCCGAAGTTGTACATCGGCGCCCCGACGACGATGACGTCAGCGGCCAGGACCTCCTCGACTGCAGCGAAGAGTTCCAGGGCATCACGCTGCAGCTCGGAGCTTCGTTTTTCGACTGGGACACTCGCTAAGTTCGCCAGTGCTCCGCTGAACTGCGGGACGCCGTTCCGAGCCAGATCGCGGTAGGTAATGAAAGCATCAGGGTTGCCTTCGAGCAATCGCTTGACAACCGCCGTGGTGAGGCGGCGACTCGCCGAGTGTTCGCCAAGAACGCTGGAGTCAATATGGAGGATCTTCATGGTGTGTCTTTGCCGATATGAGGCAGGTATAAACTAGTAACTAAGGTCATCGTAGTGACCACCATTGGTCTTCGCAAGAAGGCACATGCAGAGAACCGTGGGCACATGAACGGAACCCCAGGCACATGAAAGTAACCACTTCAACCACCGCCGCGAAGGCCCATGCGCTGCAGGCACAGCTCAAGGCGCACGACGTCGCAGGACTGCAGGAAAGTTGCAAGCCGGTCGCCGGCATCCTCGTGCGTGTAGGCGACAAGTGGAGCGTGCTGATAGTCATGGTGCTTGGACACGGGCCGAAGCGATTCAACGAAATCCGGCGACTCATCCAAGGCATTTCGCAACGCATGCTGACCTTGACACTGCGAAGTCTCGAACGTGACGGCCTGGTCACTCGAACCGTCTTTCCGACGATTCCTCCGCGTGTGGACTATGAACTCACTGCACTTGGCCTGTCCCTTCTTCTCCCCATCTCCGGGTTGGGGGAGTGGGCGTACGCGAACCGCACGAATATCGAGGTTGCGCGAGCCAAATTCGACCGCAAAGCAGGCTGACCATCATTTATCGGGGACCTGTGGAGCGTCTGCGTATGCATCGCTGTTTGGCGGCATTGGTCAGAATTGGCCTTGCGACGATGCTCCGCGGGCGGCACACCAGCGTATTGACCGACTTCAGGCCTTCGCGGCGCCGGTTACTGCTTGCCGATCTCGGTCAAGAGACGCGTGACGAGGTAGAGGCGCGGCACGATCGAATCGACTTCGATGTATTCGTCACGCGCGTGGTAGCCGAAGCCTGCGAGGCCGAAGCTCTCGACCACCGTGGCCTTGCCCGATCGGCCCGCGTAGCCCGCGTCTGTGCCGGCGCCGATCATCGGCGTGAGCACGAGGTCGCGGTCGATTTCCCTGTAGATCGCCTGGGCCTTTTCGCCCAGCGCACGGCCCTTCTCGCCCGCCAGGAAGGCCGGGCTGCCGACGCTGACCTTCACCGTCGTCTCGGTATCGGGAATCAGCTTGCTGCTCGCGATCTTGGTCTTCAGCGCCGCCTCGAGCTTCGTCTCGGCGCCGGGCTGCGTGATGCGCACATCACCTAGGGCCTGTGCCTTCTCGGTGATCTGGTTGAGCGGGCCGGTGGCGCGCGACACGGTCCAGTTGAGCGCGGCGCCCGGGATGTCCTTGGCGATGTCCTTGGTCTGCAGCATCTGGTACGACAGTTCGTACAGCGCGTTGCGGCCCAGCTCGGGCGCGGCGCCCGCGTGCGAGGCTCGGCCCGTCACCTCGAGCGTGGCCCTGCCAACGCCGGCCGCGCCCAGCACCAGCCCTTCGCCCTTCACCACCGTCTTGGCCACCGTGGGTTCGAACGACAGCACCGTGTCGTGCTGGTCGGCCAGGGCGGCGATCAGTTCGCCCGAGCCCACCGATCCCACTTCCTCGTCGGGGTTCGTGATCACCGTGAGCGTGTCGTAGTCGCGCCAGCCCGCATCGGCCAGGATCTTCAGCGAGGCCATCATCACCGCGAGGCCGCCCTTGTCGTCGGCGATGCCGGGGCCGTAGATGCGGTTGCCGTCGACCTTGTAGGGCTGGCCGTTCAGGATGCCTATCGGGTACACCGTGTCCATGTGGCCCTGCAGCATGATCTTGCGCTTGCCGGTGCCCCTGAGCGTGCCGATCACGATGTCAGCGCCCGCGCCGGCCGTGGCCTTGCGCCGCTCCGTCTTCATGCCCACGGCCTTGAGCCGCCCTTCGACCACGTCGGCCATCTTGAGCAGGCCGTCGACATTCAGGGTGCCGGACTCGATCAGCACCATCTCCTTGAGGTTGTCGATCACCGCGGGTTGCGCCTTCTCGGCGGCCGCCAGCAGCCCGGTGTCGGGCGCGGCCTGCACGGACGCGACAGCGCCTAGGGAAAGGCCGCATGCGAGTGCGACGGATCGGAGTGCGAAGAAGAAGGATCGCGTGGTCATGGTGCTTTCTTGTTGAAGTGGATGGCCCGAGAAGGAGGGAACGTCGGCATGGTGCAAAGCTCGCAGCACTCATTCATCCTGTCTTCTCCGTTCTGTTTTTCAGTCTGCGTATTGGGCTGCAGCTTTCAGCACTGGCAACCAGCGTTGCGTTTCCTGCGCCACAAAACGCTTGTGCGCCTCGCGGCCCGAGCGCTCGTCGGTGACGATCACCGCACCCAGGTCGGCTTCGCGCCGCTGGAAGTCGGGGTCCTTCAGGCTGGCCTTCAGCGTGGCGTTGAGCTTGTCGAGTACGGCGGCGGGCGTGCCCTTCGGCGCATAGAGGCCGTGCCACACGGCCACGCGAAAGCCCTTCAGGCCGCCTTCGTCGAAGGTTGGTACCGACGCCAGCTGCGGCGTGCGGATGCGCGCCGCCGTGGTCACGCCGAAGGCCTTGACTTTTCCGGCTGCGATCTGCGCGCTGGTGTTGGTGGTCTGGTCGCACATCAGGTCGACCTGGCCGCCCAGCAGGTCGGACATGGCTGGTGCCGTGCCCTTGTACGGAACGGCCACCATGCTGCCCTTGGTCGCTTGCTGGAAGAGCAGGCCGCACAGGTGCGCCGCCGAGCCGATGCCCGCGTTCGCGATGGTCAGCTTGCCGGGCTTGGCCGCGACAAGGCGCGTCAGCTCGGCCAGGTTCGATGCGGGCAGGTTGGGGCTGCCGATCAGCGTCATCGGCACCTCGCTGACTAGGCCGAGGTACTCGAAGTCCTCCAGCGGCTTGTAGGGCAGCGTGCGGTACAGCGCGGGCGCGGTGGCCATGGCGATGTTGTGCAGCAGCAGCGTGTAGCCGTCGGGTGCGGCCCGCGCCACCTTGGCCGCGCCGATGTTGCCGCCGGCACCGGCCGCGTTGTCGATGATCACCGTCGTGCCGCCGAGGGTCTTGCGCAAGGCCTCGGCGAAGTCGCGTGCCACGCGGTCGGTGGGACCGCCGGCAGTGTAGGGCACGACGAGCGTGATCGGCTTGTCGGGATAGGCTGCTGTCGCGGCAGCGGTTGACGACAGCACAAGGGCGCAAAGCAGGAAGCGGTGGCGGTTTGTCATGGACTTGTCTCTGGTTGTTGTTGTGGGTGATCGAGCCGCTCCTTCGTTCGCCGGGCAACGTCGCGCGTCCAGGGCTGCGCGGCCCAGTGACGCTGCGCGAAGGCCTCGATGGCCGGCCGGTGCACGAGCGACGCACCGATCAGGTCCAGGCCATCGAGGAACATGGTGCGGTGCCGCTCGGACAGCGCAAAGGCGTGGGTGCCGACCGGCGAACGGACTTCCAGGCGCTGCACGTCGATCTCCAGTTGCAGCGGCGCAGCACTGGTGCCTGCGGCGTCGAACAGCGCCTGCACCTCGGCGGGCGGCAACATCACCGCGAGCAGGCGGTTGTTCATCGCGTTCGAATAGAAGATCTCGCCGAAGCTCGGCGCGATCACGGCCTCGATGCCGTACTGCTGCAGTCCCCACACTGCGTGCTCGCGGCTCGAGCCGCAGCCGAAGTTGGCGCCACCGATCAGGATGCGCGTGCCAGCGTAGGCGGGCTGGTTGAGCACGAAGTCTGGGCGCGCGCGGCCTTCGCCATCGAAGCGCAGGTCCCACAGCAGGCCTTGCGACAGCCCGGCCTTGTCGATCCCGCGCAGGAACTGCTTGGGCATGATCTGGTCGGTGTCGAGGTTGGCAATCGCTATCGGCGCGGCAATGCCCTGGATGCGGTCGTGGGTGGCGGTCATGGCAGGGTCTCCAGCTGGCGAACGTCGGTGATGCGGCCCGTGAGTGCGGCGGCCGCGGCCATGGCCGGGCTCATGAGGTGCGTGATGGCGCCGCGGCCCTGGCGTCCTTCGAAATTGCGGTTGGTGGTCGACGCGCAGCGCTGGCCCGGCGACAGCACGTCGTCGTTCATGGCCAAGCACATGGAGCAGCCGGGCTGGCGCCATTCGAAGCCGGCCTCGATCAGCAGCGCCGCGATGCCCTCGGCCTCGGCCTGCGCCTTTACGGCGCCAGAGCCCGGCACCACCATCGCGCGCAGCCCGGGCGCCACGTGGCGGCCCTTCACCACCTGTGCCACCGCGCGCAGGTCTTCGATGCGCGCATTGGTGCACGAGCCGATGAACACGTGCTGCACCACCAGCCCTTCGATCGGCGCGCCCGATGCGAGGCCGGTGTAGCGCGTGGCCTGCTCGATGCTCAGGCGCTGCGCGCCTTCGGCCGCGGGCACGGTGCCATCGATGGGAATCGCCTGGTCGGGGCTGGTGCCCCAGGTCACGTAGGGTGCTACCTCGCCGGCATCGAAGCGGTGCTCCGCGTCGAAGACCGCGCCCTCGTCGCTGTGCAGCGTGGCCCAGTGCGCCAGCGCACGTTCGCGCAGGGCGGCGTCGATGTCGGGGGCGCGCGCCAGCACGTAGTCGACAGCCGCCTGGTCGGGCGCGATCAGCGCGCCGCGCGCGCCGGCTTCCACCGCCATGTTGCACAGCGTGAAGCGCGCCTCCACGGACAGTGCCTCGATGGCGCTGCCGCAGAACTCAACCGCGAAGCCGCGCGCGCCCTGGGCGCCGATGCGGCTGATGATCATCAGGATCAGGTCCTTGGCGGTGGTGCCCAGCGGCAGTTGGCCGTCGACGCGGATGCGCATGTCCTGCGCGAGGCGGTACACCAGCGTCTGCGTGGCCAGCACGTGCTCGACCTCGGACGTGCCGATGCCGAAGCCCAGTGCGCCGAGCGCGCCGTAGGTGGTGGTGTGGCTGTCGCCACAGATCACCACCATGCCGGGGCGGATCATGCCGTGTTCGGGCGCGATGATGTGCTCGATGCCCTGCAGCGCGTCGTTGGTGTCGAACAGCGCAATGCCGTGGCGGTCGCAGTTGCGCTTGAGATTGCTCGCCTGCAGCGCCGAGGCCGGGTCCTGGATGATGCGGTGCCGCACGGGGTGCGTCGGAATGATGTGGCTCACCGTCGACACGTTCTGCCCCGGCATCGCGACCTCGCGGCCCTGCGCGTGCAGGCCGGCAAAGGCCTGCGGGCTGGTGTATTCGTTCATCAGGTGCAGATCGCAGAACAGCAGCACGTTCTGCGCGTCGAGTGGCGTCACCGTGTGCGAATCGACGAGTTTGCGGTAGAGGGTCGCGGGCGTCTTCATGAATGGCTTTCTGTCGAGAGAAAGGGCAGCACCCTGGCCAGGAGCTGTTCGGGCGCTTCCTCGGCGATGTAGTGGCCGCAGGGCATTGCCTTGCCCTCGACGCTGCGCGCCACGCGGCGCCATTCGTCGAGCGGGCGGAAGCACCGGTGCACCACGCCCTGTTCGCCCCACAGCGCGAGCAGCGGCGGCTGCAGCAGCAGGCCGGCATCGCGGTCGGCCTGGTCGTGCACGAGGTCGATGTCGGCCGAAGCGCGGTAGTCCTCGCACAGGCCGTGCGCGGCACCGGACAGCGCGAGGCAGCGCTGGTACTCGGCCAGGGCGCGTGGATCGAAGGGCGCGAGGCCCGCGCTGCGCCGGCCCATCACGTCGCGGATGTAGGCGGCGGGGTCGGCTTCGATCAGCCGCTCGGGCAAGGGCGCCGGCTGGATCAGGAAGAACCAGTGCCAGTAGGCGCGCGCGAAGGCCTCGGTGGTCTGCGCATACATCGCCAGCGTCGGCGCGATGTCGAGCAGCACCAGCCTGCGCACGGCCTGTGCGTGGTCCATGGCCAGGCGGTATGCGACACGGGCGCCGCGGTCGTGCGCCAGCACGTCGAAGCGTACGAAGCCGAAATGGCGCATCAGCGCGACCTGGTCGGCCGCCAGCGTGCGCTTCGAGTAGTTGGAATGGTCTGTTGCGCCCTCGGGCTTGGACGAGTCGCCATAACCGCGCAGGTCGGCCGCGATGACGGTGAACTGTTCAGCCAACATGGGCGCCACGCGGTGCCAGATGGCATGCGTTTGCGGGTGGCCGTGCAGCAGCAGGAGCGGCGCGCCGCGCCCGCCGACCACCGCCGAGATGGCGATGCCATGGCCCACGTCGACATGGTGCCGTTCGAAGCCAGGGAAGAGTTCATTCATGGGGTGTCTCCTTCGAAAACGCTGCGGCTTTCCGCTTGCAATGAATCGTAGGTAGTTCTTCTGGCGCCACAAAGTCGCTCGGGGCAATTGATTCTTTCCTGTGGCGACTTAATATCGCGACCACGATGGACGCGCTCTCCGATCTCTCTTTCTTCGCGGTGCTGATGAAGCAGGGGAGCCTTAGCGCGGCGGCGCAGGAACTGGGCATCACGCCGCCCTCGGTGAGCAAGCGTCTCGCAGCGCTCGAGGCGCGCCTGGGCGTGAGGCTTCTGAACCGCACCACCCGGCGCATCAGCCTCACGCCCGAGGGCGAAACCTACCTGACCGAAGGCGCGCGCGTGCTCGATGCGCTCGATGCCGTGGAGCGCGCGGTGTCGGGCGCCAAGGTCGCGCCGCGCGGGCTGCTGAAGGTCAGCGCCACGCTGGGCTTCGGGCGGCGCTTCATCGCGCCGGCGCTGTCGAAGTTCGCTCGGGCCTTCTCCGAGGTCGAGGTGCAGCTGCACCTCACCGACCGTCCGGTGAACCTCGTGGAGCAGGGCTTCGACGTGTCGGTGCGCATCGGCGCGCTGCCCGATGCGCGGCTCACGGCGCGCAAGCTGGCGTCGAACACGCGCATTCTTTGCGCCGCGCCGGCCTATCTGGCGAAGGCCAGCGAACCCGTCCATCCGCGCGAACTGCAGCAGCACCGCTGCCTGTTCATCCGCGAAGGCGACGAGGCCTTCGGCTCATGGCACCTGCGTTCGGGCGGCCGCCAGGAGACCGTCAAGGTGCGTGGCGCGCTCAGCAGCAACGACGGCGAATGCGCACTGGCGTGGGCGCTCGATGGGCACGGCATCCTGCTGCGTTCGCAATGGGATGCCACGCCCTACCTGCGTTCAGGCCGCCTGCGCCAGGTGCTGCAAGGCTGGGCGCCGCCGTCGGCGGACATCTATGTCGTCTTTCCGACCAAGGCCCACATGTCGGCGAAGACGCGCGCGTTGGTCGACTTCCTGCACGACAGGTTCGCGCGCTACCGCGAGGGCGGCACAGACGACGTGGTGGCCTGGTAGGCAAGCTTCGCATTGTCGAAGTTTGGATCACACGTTGCCGGTTCAGATCAAGGACTTAGCTCGCAGTAGATGACTGCTGTCTGTCGAGGGTCGGCGTGTCCTGTTCCCGATCAACCGCACAGCGCCGGCGGCGGCACGAAGCCGCCGAACTCGCGCGCGACCAACTCGGCGAAGTGGATCGTCGTGCGATCCTCGAACATGGGGCCGATGATCTGCACACCGATCGGCAAACCGCCTTCGGACAGGCCGATCGGCGCCGCCGTGGCTGGCAGGCCCGGCACGGTCGCAGTGCCCGAATAAACCAACTGATCGGTGTAGTCGAGACTGCGGCCATCGACCTGGATGCGGCGAGCGTCTTGATCCGGACTCTGGTCGTGCCGAAAAGCAGGCGTAGGCATCACCGGGCACACCACCACATCGAAGCTCTCGAACAGCACCTGCCAGCGACGCCGCAGCTGCACACGGGCCCCGTTCGCCGCGAGCCAGTCGCGGTGACTCAGCACCATACCGCGCGTGCGCTCGGCGGCAAGACTGACATCGTCGGCGGCGAGCGCCGCAGCGCGGCCCCGCGCTTCCTCGTACATCGGGGTTGGCCAGTTGGCCGCAAGCGTCGACAGCAACAGGCGCATATAGAGCCGCCCCACATCGGCCAGGTCCGGCAGCAACGTGCTCTCGCGCGCAACCTTGGCACCGGCCTTGGACAACTGATTCGCGAACTTGTCGATCATCGTGCGAATGCTCGAATCCGAAGGCATCAGCGGATGCGTGTCGAGCACCAGCACACGGAAGCTCGTGAGCTCCTCGTGGCGCGGCTTGGGCAAAGCCACGCGGTACGCGATGCCCAGCGTCTGCGGATCGGGCTCGGCCAGCAGATCGAGCATCAGCGCGAGGTCGCCGGCGCTGCGTGCCATCGGACCAATCACGGCGAGGTCGCGATCGTTCGGCAAGGCCGGCAGCGGCGGTGGTATTTGGCCGCGCGATGGCAGCAGCCCGAAGCTCGGCTTGTGCGCGTACACGCCGCAGTAGTGCGCCGGCGCCCGCAGCGAACCGCCGATGTCGGAGCCGAGCGAGAGCGGGCCGTAGCCGGCCGCCAATGCCGCGGACGAGCCACCCGACGAGCCGCCGGGTGTGCGCGCCAGATCCCACGGGTTGTTGGTGGTCCCGTAGATTTCGTTGTAACTTTGCACGTCGCCGAGCGCGAACGGCACATTGGTCTTGCCGAGCACCACGGCGCCCGCGGCCTTCAGGCGGGCGACGGCGACAGCGTCTTCGGCGGGCTTGAAATCCTTGAATGGCGGCATGCCCCAAGTGGTGGGCAAGCCCGCGATGTTGAACGACTCCTTGATCGTGATCGGGATGCCGAGTAGCGGTCGAACTTCGCCGCGCGCCCGCGCGGCATCGGCCTCGCGCGCCGCATCGAGCGCGCGATCGAAGTCGCGTACGCAGATCGCATTGAGCTGCACGTCGCACTGCTCGATACGCGCGATCGCGTCCTGCGCGAGTTCGACGGCCGAGACTTTGCGCGCGACCAGCGCACCCGCGAGTTCGGTCGCGGTCATGTAGGTGGTTTCAGGCGTGTTCAATTGCGCGACCCTCTTGGGCGATTGGTTTTCCGAGACCGACGTGGTCGAGTACACCGACGGACCGCTTTATGTCTCCCGGAAGAATCTCGCAGAGCGGCGGTGATTCCGGTTTGCGTACAAATCAAAGCGGCTTGATATTAGAGTAACCCGTAAACGCGCACCGCGCCGCGAGCTGAGAGGCAGTCTCACAGCCTCCAAGGCCTCGACGGACGGTGGGCCGCTGGTCACTCGCGCGGTGCATTGCCTTTGTGAAGGCGCCCGAACGAGCGAGACAGATACACCGCCATCAACAGCGCGCCCAGCCCTGCGACCGATGAATGAAGGGGGCTGTGTAGATCAAAGTCACCGACCTGGCAGACGAGCAAGTAGCCGATTGCGATATTGAACGCTCCCCACAACACGTTCACCAAGGGCGAAGACAGGCCTTTGCCGGGAGGCTTCGCGAAAGGGCTCTGGAATGGATGCCCAGAGGTTCCTGCGACGACGTGCGGTATCGCGTTCACGAGAAAGGCACCGCCGAAGAAGTAGGACACGTAGTGATACCAGGGCATATCGGAATCTCAGTCAGGCAACAGCTGAAATCAAAAACGATCTAGGCGCGCTCCAGCCAGCGCAAAAGCGCTGCATTCACGGCTTCAGGTTGTTCGAGCGGTGCCACGTGTCCGCAATTTTCGAGGATCACCAGTTGCGCTCCCGGTATGCCAGCCGCCATTTCCTCACTGCATTCAAGTGGGGTGAGCTGATCCTGCCGCCCGCACAAGACAAGCGTCGGGCATTGGATGTCTTTCAGCAGCGGCCGGCTGTCCGGCCGACCGCTCGCGGCACGCTGCTGTCGCACGAAACCTTCGGTGCCGACGCTGCGCGCCATTGATGCGAGTAATTCGCCGAGCGTGGCGTCGCCGACGCGCGAGGGATGGACGGCCCGGGGCAGGAAGGCGCCAGCTACGGCCGCAAAATTTTCGGCGTCTGCGGCTACTCCCGCGATCATGCGTTGCCGCATCTCAATCGATTCCGGGGTGTCTGGCCGAGCGCTCGTATCCACGAGAGCCAACGCCACAACTCTCTCCGGTGCTTGCCGAAGCATCTCAAAAGCAACATAGCCTCCGAGCGAAAAAGCAGCCAGTGCGAAGCGCTCGGCTGGCGCGCTGACCAATGCCGCGGCGGCCAGCGCACTGACGCTGTCGTGTGCGACGACGTCAGCGATGCGGGTCAGCCGCCCGGGCATCGCTGCAATCGCGTGCTGCCAGAGCCGTGCATCGTTCATCAATCCGGGTAGTGCATAGAAGGGCAAATCAGTCATACAGGGGACCTTAGAGGAATCGGGGGCAGTGCTTCCACTTCTTGGCAGCAGAGGTCAATCAACATCATGGGATCAGGACGATCTTCCCGAAATGCTCGTTGGCCCGCATTCGGGCCAGGGCCGCAGCAGCCTCGCCAAGCGGAAAAGTCGCATCGATCGGCATGCGCAGCCGTCCATCGACGAGCGACGCGGCAAGATCGGGCAGCATGCGGCCATTGATCGCCGCGATCTCGTCAAGCGTCCGCAGTCGAAACGACGAGCCGATATAGGTAATCCGGCGGCTTGCGTGCAGGTCGAAATCGAAGCTCGTGCCGACACCGCCCAGACGACCGTTGTTGATGATGCGCCCGCCGAGCGCCGTCGCGCGGAGCGTCAGATTGATGCCGGGACCGGAGACCAGATCGACGACGAGGTCGGCACCTCGGCCGTCGGTCGCCGCCATCACGAGGCCCGGCCAATTTTCGTCGTCCGTGTCGATCGCGAGATCCGCGCCGAATTCCGCGAGCCGGGCCCGACGCCCTGCATCGCGCGACGAGCCGATCACCCGCCCCGCACCCATGATCCGGGCGATCTGCAGGCCGACCAGGCCGATAGCTGAGCCGGCGCCCAGAACCAGTACCGTTTCGCCTTGCGCGAGGCGGCCAAGACCGACGATCGCGTTGTGCATGGCCCTGAGGGCGATCGGCAACGCAGCCGCCGCGGTGAAATCGGGCGGACTCTTCGGAATGGCCAGCGCTTGCCGATGGTCGGCGACGGCGTATTCGGCGTAGCCGCCACCACCCGAGCACATCACGCCGGAGCCGATTTCGATTCCCGTCACCGCGGAACCCACGGCAACGACCTCGCCAGCCCACTCCAAGCCGATGGGCGTACCTGGACCACCCTTTCCACCATGGGATTTACCGCTCGCCATGGCGAGATCGGCGCGATTCAGCGCAGCCGCGCGGACGCGCACCAGCACCTCCTGCGGACTTGGCGTCGGGATGGGCAGTTCGGCGAGGCCGATACCGTTCGCGTGCGCAACGATGGCTTTCATTTACTTCTTCCGATCAAATCGTCGACCATGGTGTTACCTCGGGTATGAAGGTTTGAGGGGCGCGAGGACGGTCAATTCGGCCAGATGCCGATGCCGTCGTGCACGAGAACCTTCATGCGGTTGGCCCTCGTGTTGGCAAATAGATAAGCGTGATGTGCACGGGCTAAGGGGTCAATGCCTCGCAGAACTCTGCCGCAGTGGTCACCACGGCCTGCCTGGGAAAGACCTCCTTCAACAGAAACTCGTTGACCCGGACATCGGGGTCGGCACAGGCGTCCGAGAGGACGATGACCCGATAGTCGAGATCGTGTGCCTCGCGAACAGTGGTGAGCACGACTCCGCTGGTGTGCGCGCCAGCGAGCACCACGGTTTCAATGCCCGCGCGCCGCAACTGGGCGTCGAGGTCGGTCGTGGAGAAGGCGCCGACCCGGGTCTTGCGAACGAAGATGTCGCCCGGCATGGAGCCCAGTTCCGCATAGACGGCGGTCGAAGGGGAGTCGATATGCATGTTGTGCCCCGCCGCCTTGACGCGCACACCCATGGCACTGTGCGCGGGAAAGTCCTCGAGGTCGGCCGCATCGAAGGCCACGCGTACGAAGCCCACCGTCCCTCCTCGCGAGCGCATCAGTCGTTGTACAGGCATGACCTTCGCGAACAGCGGTCCTGGATCGGGAATGAAGCCCAGAACGGCGGGCTGGTAGTCCATGATCAGCAGCACCGATTGCTGGATGTCGATAGATGAAAGTTTGTTCATTGTTCAGATGTAGAGACGCTCCAGCGCATCCCATTCGGGTTTGCCGACGAGCCGCTGGCGTTCCGCGAATGGCGTGACCAGCGCGGGGTCTTCCTCCAGGCGCTTTGCATCGCGTAAAACCGTGAGCGCTTTTTGCATGCCGGCCACCGCGCCCTGCAACGCGGCGTTTGCATAAAGCACGAGGCCGTAGCCCATGCCTCCAAGTTCTTCGGCACTGAAGATGGGTGTCTTCCCACCGACGACCATGTTCATGAGCTGCGGGCGATCCAGGCGCTGTGGCAGTGCACGAATTTCGTCTGCGGTGGTCACGGCCTCGACAAAAAGGATGTCGGCACCGGCTTCGGCGAACCTCTGCGCGCGCTCGATCGCCGCCTCGAAGCCGTGCACCGCGCAGGCGTCGGTGCGCGCCAGGATCAGCAGGTCGGCGTCCTGTCTTGCATCGGCCGCCGCCTTGATCTTGTTCACGGCCTCTTCTGTGGGAATCACATGCTTTCCCGCAAAGTGGCCGCAGCGCTTGGGCGCGACCTGGTCCTCGAACTGGATGCAGTCGGCGCCCGCGCGCTCCAGCGTTCGCACGGTGTGGCGCACATTGAGCGCGTTGCCGAAGCCGGTGTCGGCATCAACAATCAGCGGCAGGCCGACCGCGTCACGGATGCGCGCCGTGTGGTCGGCGATCTCGGCCAGGCCCACGAAGCCCTGGTCGGGCATGCCGAAATGCATGTTGGTGACGCCGGCGCCGGTGATGTAGATCGCCTCGAAGCCCAAGTCTTCGATGACCCGGGCCGACAGTGCATTGAAGGCGCCCGGGACGATGACGCCGCGGCAGGCCTGCACCAGGGCGCGTAGTTGTTGTTTGGTGTTCATTTCATTGCTGCGGACTTGCCTCGAGGATCAGTTGCAAGAGCTTTGCCATCTGAGGGGGCTTCATGTTAGGGAGATTTTTCAGCTCGGACTCGGAAACCGAGTTGATGTTCTCGGGGTAGTCGGTATGGTTCAGGTAGACGACCACGATCTCCTTGCGAGGAAATATCACGAGGTTCTTTCCCAGCGCGCCTTTGGCGCTGTAGTGGGGTTCGGCAATGCCCGGCCAGTCGTTGATCCACCAGTAGTAGCCGTACCCGCCCGCTGCGCCGAGGTCGGAGTAAGAAGTCGTGCTTTCGCGGACCCAGGCGCTTGGAACAATGTTCGTTCCGGTCCAGCTGCCAGCGCGAAGAAGCAAATAGCCGAAGCGTGCAACGTCGCGCGTGCTCATGCGGAATTGGTACGCAGGATATTTCGACGTCTCTTCTGCAGGCGTGCCAGGTGCGCCGGTCACATAGTAGAGGTCCTCTGGTCGAAAGTCCTGCATTTGCAACGGCTTGGCGATGCGGTCTTGAAAAGCCGTTCCAAGCTTGATTCCAGACTGCTGCTCAAGAATCGCTCCGGCGACGTTGAAGTCCCAGTTGTTGTAATACCAGAACGTGCCGGGCGCATGACTGCCGCGTGCGGGCATCGTTGCACGCATGGCAGGCGTCCCTCCCACGAAAGCCCTGTAGATCCCGGAGCGCGCTTCGAGAACGTCGCGCACAGTCGCCTGGCGCTCTGCAGCGGTCAAGGGGGGCACATCGTCGATGCCCATTTGCGCGAGCGTCTTTGACAGATCCACGCGGCCTTCCTGCACATAGATTCCATACAGGGCACTCACGAAACTCTTGCGCACAGAACTCAGCTTCACGCGCTTGGTGACGTCGCCCCACTGCGCCACAACTTGCCCTTTGTCGATGACCATCAGACTGCCTTCGGGAACAGTCTTCAGATACTGCCCAAGCTCCGCCAGTTTCTGTGTCGACCAGCCGAGGCCCTTGGGGTCGCCCTGCGACCAGGATGTATCTGGGTAGGGCAATGCCTGGCCCTGGGCATACGCGCCGAAGGTGAAAGCACTGCCGATGGCGACAAGGGTTGCCTTGAGTTTTTTCATCACTCTTCCTGCATGTGAGCAGCCTTGACGATCTCACCCAGGCGCTTGCGTTCGGCGTCGGTGAACTTCACGAAGTCCTGGCGGGTGCCGCCCATGGGCTCGATGCCCATGCCCTTGAGCTTTGCCGCGGTGGCGGGCTCGTGCATGGCCTTGTCCACGGCGGCGGCGACCTTGTCCAGGATGTCGTTGGGCGTGCCGCGCGGCGCATGAAGTCCGGCCCAGTGCGCGATCTGCAGGTCCGGGAAGCCCTGCTCGACGGCCGTGGACAGTTGCGGGTACGCCGAGATGCGCTGCGTCCAGGTGGTGGCCAGCGCCTTGAACTTGCCTTCGCCCCGGATATGCGGCAGCGCGATGATGCTGGCCTCGGACGTGCCTTCGACCTGTCCTCCCAATACGGCCGTGGTGCTCTCCGAGCCGCTCTTGTACGGCACGGGCTGCAGCTTGGCACCGTACTTCACGTTGAGCATCTCGGCCACGAAGTGCGGCGTGCTGCCGGTGCCCGCAGTGGCAAAGTTGAAGCCCGGGCCCTTCTTCGATGCCTCGACGAAGTCGCGCAGGTTGTTGTACGGCGCCGACTTGGGCACCACCACCACCGAGGGCGCCAGGCCGATCATGACCACGGGCACCAGGTCCTCATCCTTGAAGGGAATGGACTTCTTGATCATGCTGTTGGAGATGACGCCTGCCGCACTGATCAGGAAGGTGTAGCCGTCGGGTGCGCTTCTGGCCACCAGATCGGCACCGAGCGAGCCTCCCGCGCCGGGACGGTTGTCGACGATGACCGGCCGACCCAGTATCTTGGCGGCGCCCTCCGCTGCCGCGCGCGCCATCAGGTCGTTGGCACCGCCTGGCGAGAACGGAACGACGAAGTGGATTGTCTTGGCGGGCCAGGCTTGGGCCTGCGCGGTCAAGGGAAGCGTGCAAGCCAGCGCGGCGGCGGTTGCGCAGATCACGGGGGAAAGACGATGGAAATTCAAGTTGGTCTCCTGTGTTTTGGCGGAGAAGAGCTCCGCAAGGGGTTGCCTCAACGTTTGCGCAAACGCTGTGCCACGCGCCCAAGGGGAAACCCTCCCCGTTCTAACCCATTGATTCAAAAGGCATTTGTCGCCGTTGGCAACTCTGCACGCCTGTCATCCGTCTCATTTGAATTTCATTCATGAAACAATAAAATTCACTGAAATGAACGCACCCTCCATTGCCACTCCCCGCCCGCCCCACATCGTGGCCGTGGCCCGCCATCGGCTAGGCCGCGTGCTGGCGCGGCTGATACCGGAGGTGGCTGGGCAGGCACATGTCGAGCTGGTCGGACATGCCTTCGACGATGCCGTGGCGGCCGTGCGCGCGCTGCACGCCCGCACCCCCGTCGACGCGGTGGTGGCCGCGGGTGCCAGTGGCGAATGGCTGCGCCAGCACCTGGACATTCCGGTGGCGATGGTGGAGGTGCGCGGCTTCGATCTGATGCGCGCGCTGGCCGCAGCGCGCGCCATCTCGCACAAAGTGGGGCTGGTGTCGTTCGAGGGACCATCGGAGCACCTGGCGCAGCTGGACGCCCTGTTCGGCATGGGCATCGCACAGTTCAGCTACCGAGGACCGGACGATGCGCCTGCCTGCGTGGAAGCCCTCCGCGCTGCCGGGATCGAGGCCGTGGTTTCGCCCGGGCTGGTGGCCGACCTGGCCGAACAGGCCGGCATCGCCAGCGTGTTGATGTATTCCGACGACGCCGTGCGCCAGGCGCTGCAGGACGCCATCCACTTGGCACGCCACAGCCGTGCGGAGCGGGCGCGCCACGAACGACTGGGCACCATCCTCGGCCAGTTGCAGGACGGCGTGGTCGCCGTGGACCTGCGCCAGCGCATCGAGGCCCTGAACCCCGTCATGGCGGAACTGCTGGGCGCTTCCGTTGCGGAGCTCGCCGGCCGCGTGCTGAGCGATGTGGAGCCCGTGCTGGACCTCGGCGCCACGCTGCTCCTGCGCGAAGCCCCAGCCGAGGAAGTGCTGCAGATCGGCATGCGCACGCTGGTCGTGCGGCGCGCGCCCATCGTCGAAAGCGGCGAGGTCACCGGCGCGCTGCTGGTGTGTCGCGACCCGGCCGTCATACAGCGCGCCGACCGCCACCTGCGCGCCAACCAGCGGCAGCGTGGTGCGCCCGCGCGCTACCGGATCGAGGCTTTCACAGGCGACAGCGCCGCGGCGCGGCGCGTGCGCGAGCTGGCGGTGCAGTGCGCAGCCAGCGACGCCACGGTCCTCGTCGTCGGCGAGAGCGGCACCGGCAAGGAGTTGGTGGCCCAGGGTATTCACACCGCCAGTCGCCGCGCGACGCAGCCGTTCCTGGCCGTGAACTGCGCCGCGCTGAGCGAAAGCCTGCTCGAAAGTGAGTTGTTCGGCTACGAGGAAGGCGCCTTCACCGGCGCGCGGCGCGGTGGCAAGACCGGCCTGATCGAAGCGGCCCATACAGGCACCCTGTTCCTCGACGAGATCGGCGACATGCCGCTGGCGCTGCAGACGCGGCTGCTGCGCGTGCTGCAGGAGCGGGAGGTGCTGCGCCTGGGCGCGACCGCGGCCGTGCCGGTGGACTTGCGCGTGATCGCGGCCACGCATGCCGATCTGGCCGCGCAGGTCGATCGCGGCCTGTTCCGGCGCGATCTGTACTACCGGCTCGCGGTGTTGCGCATCGAGACGCCACCCTTGCGCGAGCGTGGCGCCGATATCGCACTCCTGGCCACCAGCCTGCTGGCGCGTCGCGCCAACGCAGCGGGCGTGCAGGCGGCGCAGGCATCGGCCTGGCTCGCCGCCTTGCTGGAGCTGGCCACCGGCTACGGCTGGCCCGGCAATGTGCGTGAACTGGAGAACATGGTCGAGCGCCTGTTGGCTTGCCACAACCACCTCGCACCCGCCGGCAAGCTGGACCGCGCGCGGTTGCTCGAGGTGTTCCCGGAATGCACGCAAGCCCGCCCGGCGCCCGTCCGCGATGGCCTGCTCAAGGGCGCACGGCGTGCCGCCGAACTGCGTCGTGTGCGCGAAGTGCTGCAATCGGTGCAGGGCGACCAGCGTCAGGCCTGCGCCATTCTTGGCATCAGCCGCGCCACGTTGTGGCGACGATTGCGCGATGAAGAACCAGCGATGGGCAGCAGCAATGTGCCTGCGGGAAACTTCAACGTCGGATCGAAAAAGATCCGGGCTTAGGATCGCTGCGAAGGAGGAAGCGCCGAGCGCCTCGACTTCGAGGCTATTTTTGGCGCCGCTCCAATTCGCCAGTCTCGACGGGGCAAGTGGTCTATATGGAATCGGCGCCGACACCGCCCGACGATATTCGGGCTGCTTCGTAGCGAGCCCTGTTTGGCTCATTCGGCGGGTAAAGGCCAGGCAGCGCGGCGCCAGCCTCGACTTCGCTCATGATCCAGTTCTCAAGCCGCTCCTGCTCCACCGATGCCGCCACCACCTCGTCCAGGAGCGCGGCGGGAATGAGCACTGCGCCGTCCTGGTCGACCACGATCACGTCGTTTGGAAATACCGCAACGCCACCGCAGTCGATGGGTTCCTGCCAACCGACAAAGGTCAGGCCGGCCACGGACGGCGGGGATGCGGTTCCCTGACACCACACGGGCAGGCCGGTGCCCAGTACGCCGGCAATATCGCGAACCACACCGTCCGTCACGAGCGCTGCAACGCCGCGTTTGTGCATCCGTGCGCAGAGGATGTCGCCGAAGATTCCGGCATCGGTGACGCCCAATGCTCCGACCACGGCAATGCAGCCGTGCGGCATTGCTTCGATCGCCGCGCGGGTTGAAATGGGGGAGCCCCACGAAGCGGGGGTTGCAAGGTCTTCCCGGGCCGACACGAAACGCAGGGTGAATGCGCGGCCGACAAGTCGCGGCTGGCCCTCCGCTATCGGACGGGTGCCGCGAAGCCACACGTTGCGAAGGCCATGCTTGAGCAGAACCGTCGTCAGCGTGGCTGTCGATATGCCCGAGAGGGCGGTGATGATCTTTTCGTCGAGTTGCAGGGAGTCGATGGTCATGGTGAGAAACTTCAATTGAAAATGATCAGACGCTGGCGATGAGGCCGCCATCGATCCGGACTGTCGAGCCGGTAATGTATGAAGCGCGAGAGCTTGCGAGGAAGGTAACCACGTCCGCATACTCTTGCGGCTCGCCATACCGGCCCACTGGAATCGATCCCGTGCTGTCGGCCGCAATCTCCTCGACCGATCGCCCTTCGCGCGTGGCCTTGGCGTTGTCGAGAAAGCGGATGCGATCCGTGGCGATGCGCCCAGGCAAGACGACGTTGCATGTGATGCCGTCGCGACCGACTTCTCGCGCAAGCGTTTTCGACCAGCCGACCAGGGACATCCGCAATGCGTTCGACAAGCCAAGGTTCGGTATGGGCGAGACAACGCCCGATGACGCACTGGTGATCACCCTGCCAAAGCCACGTTGGCGCATTCCCGGAAGTACCCGGTCGGTGATGGATACCACCGACAGGACCATGCTCTCGAAATGCTTGCGCCACAAAGCAGGATCCTGTCCGTGGGCCGGCGTTGGCGGCGGCCCTCCGGTGTTGTTCACCAGTACGTCGATCGATCCCAGTTCGTTCTCGATGCGGGTGACATGACTGTCCACGGTAGACAGATCTGCGAGATCCCATTGAAGCGCGATGGCATGCGAGCCCGCTTCTCTCACCGCTTGCGCGGTCTTTTCGGCGGCCTCCAGATCGATGTCGGCAACGGCAACGCGTACGCCCTCGGCCGCAAGCGTTCGCGCGATGACGCTGCCGAGCCCGCCACCACCGCCGAGCACGAGCGCGGTCTTGTCCTTCAGTTGTAGATCCATTTTCTCTTCCTATCAAAAACTGGTGGCCTGGTTAGCGCTGCGCGCCGATCGACCCGTTGCCAGGCTCCGCGACAGCGTCGATTTCGATACGCACGCCGTTCAATGCACATCCGATGGTGGTTCGCACGGGAGCGGCACTGCCCATCACTTCGGCGTACACGGCGTTGAAGCGCTGGAATTCGCTGATCTCGGACAGATAAACCTGCAGACGGACAAGGCGGCTGAAATCAGTGCCGGCGTCTTCCAGGACCAGACGCAAGTTGTTGAGCACAGCGACCGTTTGCTCTTCGATCGTGTCGCCAAGAATGTTTCGTGCAGGATCTCGTGGAACTTGCCCCGCAACAAAGATCAGGCCACCTGCACGGCGCCACAGGCTGTAGTGCCCGCCCGTGGACGGGCGCTTTTTCGGCTCGGGCGATGACCGCGTCAATGCAACGACCGAACGCTCGTTGCCAAGCTGATCGCGATATTCCCACTGTCCGTCCAGGGATCGAACCAGTGCGTTGCTGTACAGGTAGGCGGTGGTACACGTGTGCTCCGGGACCAGCAACAGTCGATCGCCGGTTTCGAGGGTGTCGTTGCCGATCACCGTGTGCTCTTCGTTCATCATCACGATCTCGCCGACGTCTTGAAAGCGCTGTCTCATCGGCTTGTCCGGCGAGATCGCCTTGCTGCCGGCGTCCAGCGTCGAGGTGCCATTGCGTGTGGAAACAACCGTCGTCAACACAAACCCGGCCGCAACCCAGTTGTGATGCGCAAGCTCCCTCAGGTGCTGGGCGTTCGAATACACCCAGGTGCCGGGCGACACATGACGCATCACCGAGCGCGGCCAGAGGTCGAACGTATAGCTGCAGGCTCCGACCACATCGACCTCGATGCCGTCATCGCGCAGGCTCGACTGCAGAGCCTCCAGGGCATGGGCAAGCTTTTGAACTTCAACTTTGCGCTCGTCGTACTCGCCGCGGATGTGGCCGTCGTAGAGATGCCACCCTGCAAGCCGGCCGAGCCGGGCGACCGCGCGCGCGAGTTCGAGCGCGGCCTGGTCCATCGGGACTCCCGTGCGGCCCATCCCCGGATCGAGGTCGACACGCAGGCGAATCGAAGGCGCAGCGCCGTCGAGCAGGCGGGCCCAGGTGTCGAGTCCCTCGGGGGAATCGACCAAGCCCGTGAGTTCAGCCCTCGGAAATACCGTGGCCAGTTCAATTAAGCGGCCGATGTTCTGTGGATTGACGGTCGGAAACGCCCACGTGACGCGCGTGGCGCCTGCGGCCAGCACCATTTCGACCTCGGCAAGCGTACTGGCCTTGAAGGCTTCGACACCATTGGCCAGCAGCAAGGCGACGAGCCACGCAGCGCGGTGGGTCTTCACGTGCGGCATCAGGCGATCGACGCCGCCGCAAGCTTGCGCAGTGATCTGCAGATTGTGCAGAACGCGGTCTTCCATCACCACGAAGCAGGGTGTTGCGACCGCCGGCACCAGGTCCGCGGTAATTGGGTTGATCATGTTGCGTGTTGTCATAGAGTCATGGTTGGGGCGTAGCGCAGCCGCCAGGTGGCATGAATCTCACCAGGGAGCGGCTTCGCTTCGACGACGATTGGCTAGTGGCGCAGGTCGGACAGGAATGCCTGCGCGCGCGGGTGTTCCGGCGATCGAAAGAACGTTTGCGGATCGGCTACTTCGAGAATCGCGCCGTGATCCATGAACCAGACGCTGTCGCTCACCTCGCGCGCGAACCCCATCTCATGGGTGACGCACATCATGGTCATGCCGTCTCTCGCGAGCGATTTCATGACGTTGAGCACTTCGCCGACCATCTCAGGATCGAGGGCGCTTGTCGGCTCGTCGAACAGCATGACCGGCGGCTCCATTGCCAACGCGCGGGCAATCGCGACGCGTTGCTGCTGTCCTCCGGACAACTGCTGCGGATAGGAGTCCGCCTTGCTGGCAAGTCCCACGCGATCGAGCAGCGCCAATGCCTGCTGCTTCGCGTCCGCACGGCTTTTTCCGGCGGCCTTCATCGGCGCCAGGCATACGTTGTCGAGCGCCGACAGATGAGGAAACAGGTTGAACTGCTGAAACACGAAGCCGACACGGGTGCGAAACCGGTTCAGGTTCAAGGAAGCCTGATGGACGTTCGTTCCGTCGACCGTGATCTCGCCGCCTTGAATTTCCTCGAGGCGGTTGACGGTACGAATCAGCGTCGACTTGCCCGACCCCGAAGGGCCGCACACGACCACCACCTCGCCTCGCTTCACCTCGGCGGTGACGTCGACGAGCGCCTGATACTCGCCGTACCACTTATTGACTTTGGAGAACTGAATCATCGATGAGGTTCCTGACGTTGGGTGTTTTCCTCGCAGTGCGTCGACGCGAGATGCGCCGTTCGACTGCCTGCAGGCATCGGGTGAGCGAATAGCACACCACGAAGTAGGTCAGCGCGAGGATCGAAAAAACCTGAAACGGCTGCGTCAGCTCCTGGACGCTGATGACATAGCCGATCGACGTGTCCTTCACCGTCGATACGCATTGGCTCAGAATGCTCGGCAGCATGTTGTACAGCGCCTGCGGCAGCGTCACGTGACGCATCGTCGACCCGTAGCTCATGCCGAGCGAGCGTGCGGACTCGGTCTGCCCTTTGGGTATCGACTCGATGCCCGCCCGGACGATCTCGCACAGGTAGGTCGCCTGATAGATCACCAGCGTGACGACCAAGGTCGTGAATGCGCTGACGAGATGGCCGATCAGCCCCGGCACCAGGAAATAGCTCCAGAACACCAGCATCACGAGCGGCACGCCGCGCACGATGTAGACGAGTACCGCCGAGGACACGCTCAACACCCTGTAGGACGAAACCCGGCACAACGCCAGCAGCACGCCGAGCGGAAACGCGAAGACGAGGCCGAGCAGCGCGAGGATCAGCGTGAGCGCAAGACCGCCGATCGGTCCGTTGGGATATTGCCCGAGCAGCAGGAACTGCCCGTTGTGGACCAGGATGTCAAACATCGTTCATCTCGCCATGACACGGGTGCGGCGCGTGATCGCGGCCCCCAAACCCATCAAGCCCAATGAAACGGCCACGTAGAAGACCGTTCCGACGAGATAGATTTCAAAGGTTCTGAAAGTCTGGTTCTCGATATCGCGTACCGCGTACGTCATCTCGGCAACTCCGATGGCCATGGCCAGACTGGTGTTCTTGAAAAGCACCACCGTATGGTTGATGAACGGCGGCATTGCGATGCGAAAGCCTTGCGGCAGGATCACGTAGCGCATCGACTTCACGAAGCTCAAGCCCAGCGAACGAGCGGCCTCGTGCTGGCCCGTCGACACCGCCCGCAGGCCGCTTCTGATGTCTTCCGAGTAGTACGCCGCCATGCACAGGCCGATGGAAATCGACGCGAAGATGAATTCGCCCCCATGCGCGTTGATCCATGCCTGAGCGGCTTCCGGCAGCAGCGTCGGAAACCCGAAATACCAGAGGAACAACTGCGCGAGCATCGGTACGTTCTGATGGTAGGCAACGTAGCCGGCAACGAGCTTCTCCAAGAGCGGGTTGCCGGTCGTGCGCAGCGTCGCCATTGCGGTGCCCAGCGAAACCGCGAGTACCCAGCTCGTCAGCGTGAGCAGTGCGGTGTACTGCACTCCCCACACGAGGTGTTTCAGATTCGGGCCCGCGAAGATGCTCGCGAAGTCGAGATGCGTCAACATGAGTAGTCCTCGGCACACATGACGGCTTGACGATCAGCCTTTGATCGGCGCGCTCTTGAAATCTCGCTGCATCCGATAGATCGTCTTGGCACCAAGCCACTTGTCGAAAATCTGCTGGGCTTCGCCGGATTTCTCCATTCCGCTCAGCGCGTTGTTCACTGCATCGAGCAACGCCGGCTCGCTCTTCTTGATGCCGAGTCCCCAGTATTCGCGGCCTACCGGCGGCGACAGCGCTTCGACGTTGATGTTCTGGCCGAGCTTGGCGGCGAAGCGATGCATGATGGGTTCGGTAACGACGAAACCATTGACCTTGCCTTGCACCATGGCCAGGAACGCGGATGGCGAATCGTCATAGCTGACGAGTTGAACGGTAGGCATGACCTGCCCCATGATCGCAATGTTGCTGGAGCCTTTGATCGTGCTGACGCGCTTTCCATCGAGGTCGTCCCGCACCTTGAACGGGCCGCCGGTCTTCACCGAGATGACTTGCTTGGCGACGTAGTACTGATTCGTGAATGCGATCTGTTCGGCGCGCGCAGGCGAGTAGCCGAGCACCGCGGCCAGGACGTCGACACGGCCTTGCAGCAGCTCGGGAATTCGCGCATCCATCGACACCACCTGCAGCGTGGGCTTGACGCCCAGAGCCTTCGCGACGCCGTTGCAGTAGTCGATGTCGTAGCCGGCGATTTCTCGTGACGTCGAATCCTGGAAGCCGAAGGGCTCGAAGTTGGCCAGCACCCCGCATACCAGCGTTCCGCGCGCCTTGATATCTGTGAGTTGGTCGGCCCGTACGGTGCCCGCGAGCAGGGCCAGGGGGAGCGCGAACAGCGCTGCGATCAGCTTGCCAGACGATTTCATGTGATCTCCAAAAACAGGGGGGGGTGCTTCAAAACGCAATTGCGAGCTCCTGAGGAGCTCGACCGGCATTGCGGCGGCTTGGAGGTCGTATTCTTGGTGGAATGAAATGCAAAATAAAGAGATAATTTCGCATGACATTTCATTCCAAAATGTGATTAATTTGGGAGAACAGATTGGCGCACCAGATCACCTTTCTTCAACTCGAGGCACTGGTCGCGATTGCGGACATGGGGTCGTTCGAGGCCGCTGGCCGCAAGCTCGGCAGCGTCCAGTCGGGCGTGTCGCGCCACGTTCGCGAACTGGAGGGGCAGTTCCCGAATCCGCTGTTCGACCGCGCGTCGCGATCGGCACGACTGACCGTCGACGGCCTCGAGATCCTCTCGCAAGCGCGCACGATTCTTCAGCAGCGCGATGCCCTGTTGAGCCAGTATGCGAGCGAGAAAATACTGCGCCGCTCGTTGAGACTGGGCGTGACTGAACTTGCGGCGCTCACCTGGTTGCCTGGCTTCATCGATGCACTGCGCTCTACCTACCCGCTGGTGGATGTCCAACTGGAAGTTGGCGGCATCGCTGCAGATCTTTACGAAAAGCTCAGGCTCGCGCAGTTGGATCTGGCCATCGTGCCCGACACGCCGCGCTGGGCGGATATGTGGAGGGTTCCACTCGCCAGCGTGCGCAACGGTTGGTACTGCAGTCCTGCGTTCGAGCTGAAGCGACGCAGGCTCGCTGTGTCGGAGCTCGGCCAATTGACATTGCTGTCCCAGTCTGCCGACTCGGTGGTCGGACAGGTCATGAGCAAATGGCTTGAACGCAACGGTGTGCAGCCGCGCAGCATCCTGACCTGCAATAGTTTTTCCGCACTCGGCGGCATGGCAAGCGCCGGGTTGGGTATCGCCTGCTTGCCCAACGCCATCTCATGCGAACTCGTGGCGCTGGGCATGCTGCGCGAAGTCCACGTAGCGCCTGCGATGCCGCCTGTGCGCTACGTCGCCGTCGCGCGGCCCGATGCATTGACACCGTTCCATCGCAAGGTCTTGTCGCTTGCGCGTGCAACGTGCAACTATGGAACACGCTATCAGGACGCGGACGCACGCGACCCGCTGACCCAAGGAGCTGAATAACGATGCTGACCGTCAAACAGATCGAGACGTTCTACTGGGTAGCGAAGCTCGGTACCGTTCAGCGGGCGGCCGACAAGCTCCATATCACCCAGTCCGCGGCGACCAAGCGGCTGCAGGATGTCGAAGCGAAGTCCGCTGCCCCTTTGTTCGAAGGGGGCGGCAAGAAGGCGAGGTTGTCCGGGAAGGGGCACGAGATGTACGCGCTGTGCGAGGGCTTGCTGGACAGCATTGGCCGATTGCAGGCCTACCAGGACGCCGGTCGCCAAATGGCTCGTGTGCTGCACATCGGCCTGACGGAACTGGTTGCGTTGACCTGGTTCCCGGAGTTCCTGCAGCAGATGCGCGCATCTTTTCCGAACGTCATCCTGCAACCCCATGTCGACATGTCCGGACCGCTGCAGGAGCAGGTGATCGATGGAAGACTCGACCTCGCGATCCTGCCCGAGCCAGAGCTGCCCGCATCGGTCGCGCGGATGACGCTCGGCAGTGCTCGCTTCGCCTGGTTTTGTCGCCCCGGCGAGTTCGACAGCAAGCGCACGGTGCCGTTGCGTGAATTGAGTACCGTTCCCGTCATCGACCAGGCGCCGGTCTCCATCATCACGATCATGAGTTCAAGGAGCTTCGAGAGTGCGGGCGTCAATCCCGAGCGTATTTGTGGCGGCAACAATGCGGTCGCGGTGGGTGGCCTGGTAGCGGCCGGGGTTGGCGTGAGCCTGCTTCCGGTCGATCTTTTCAGGCAGCAGGTACAGAACGGACTGATGCAAATCGTGATGACCGATCCACCGGTACCGGCGGTTCGCTACGACGCGATTTTCTTGAAGCAGTCACATGCCGCGCTGGGGCACGTGGTTGCCGAGGTTGCACGACGTTGCTGCGATTTCAGTTCAGGCGTGCAACAGCCGACAGCGCGTCAAGAACGGGCCACGGATGCCGATTGAGTTGATCGCGAGATCGTGTGCGTCAAGGTAACTCGCTCGGTCTGGACCACCGGGCAGGTAGATCATGAACTCCAGTCCATCGAGATGCTGCTGCCGCGCGTTCCGATATCCAAGATCTGGCGCACATCCACCAGGCATGGACCGTCGCCGAGGCCACCAGCATCGCCAGGAGAGGGTCAGCGTGAAAACGGATCGCAGATCAGCCAGTTGCGCGATGGAACATCAGTGAAGACATAAGCGGGATGGCGGAGGCTGCAAGGCCGTGCCGTCTCCGAAATGGTCGGCGGAGAGGGGGCTTGATGCATGAGGGCTACCGCCCACAGAGCGAGCAGTGCCGCCGCGCTCGCGGGACTTCCCTTGCGACGCCTGAACATGAATCTCATTCGATGAACAAGCCGGATGAGCGCGAACCGGCCAATGCGAATGGCGCAGTTCACGCGATCGATCCGCATGGGTCTCCCTTGTCAGAACAGGACAAGCAGAGCGGGAGAGCCCGCATCCTGCTTGATGGACAGAACCAGCTCGACAATTGCTACCAGCCAGATGAACCACACCACATCGCGCGGCGTCCGCCGGAAGCGCCCGGGGTAGACCACCCAGGTGTCGGGCTCCAGGTAGTTGCGAAAGTTGGGAAAGAACCTGGGTGTTCTTGCGCAGAAGTCGTCGAACGCCTTGCCAAACTTCTGCCGTAGAAAAATCTCCTCGTTTCTTATCGTGACCGGGTAGCCGAGCCCGAACGCCAAAGTGATCACGGCCACAAGGCTGAAGGTCTGCGTGGTGCAGGCGACGCCGACGAAGCCGAGAAACGAAAAAAAGTAGAGCGGATTTCGAGTCAAGGAGTAGGGGCCGGCGGTGATCAACTCCGTGTTCTTGTATCCGCTGATGTACAGCGAACACCAGAGCCGGCCCACCACGGCGATCGTCACCAGCAACAGGCCCGCGAAAGAAAGCAGTTCGCCGGCAATCGTTCCGCGATGAACACTCCGGGTCACCAGAATCAGAAGAAAGACAAGCGCCGCAAAGGCGCGGGAAAGAAGGATGCGAGCTTGATGATTCGAGGGGAGCGGCAAGATGATTCCTGGGAAAGCAGGTGCGTCGGAAGAGAATTCACGGACAACTTGAACCAGACGACACGATGGTGCACAAACAATGTGCAGAGAGTTCGGAGAAGCGACCGTCCGCTGCGTTGTCCTCCAAAAAATCGCCCCAATGAAACTCAACATCACCACCAGGCTTTTCTTTGCCGTGCTGGCGACGGTCGTCCTTGCCGTCGTGACCATTGGTGCGGTCTCGAACTGGAACTTTTCGCGGGGCTTCGTCGGATACCTCAATGAACAAGGTGTCGAGCGCATGGATGCCGCACTGCCGGGCGTGGTGGCCGCCTACAAGCAGCATGGAAGTTGGGATTTCCTGCGCGGCAACCCACTCGAATGGCTCAGGCTGGTTCGACCGGGTCGGGTACCGATTGCATCGGCGGAATTTCCTGTCGGATCGGTGCGCTCACCGTTGGCGGGTTCACCCGGGGCGATGCCAAGGCTGCTTTTGCTCGACGAGCAGCGAAACGTCATCGCCGGCCTCAGAAAGGCGACCGAGGGAGCGGCGCAGCGATCGGTCGTGGTTGACGGCGCGACGGTCGGCTGGCTCGTCATGGTTCCGTTCGAAGGCGTGAGCGAAGCCAGCGATCGCCGTTTTCAAAGAAGTCAGGCGCGCACCAGTTGGATCGTCAGTGGCCTCGCGGTGTTGATGGCTGCAGGTATTGCCTGGTGGATTTCCAGGGCATTGCTGGCGCCTGTCAGGCGCGTTGCCGCGGCAACGCACCGGCTTGCTGCGGGGGACTATGCCAGCCGGGTCGATGTCGCTTCGCAGGACGAGGTGGGCCAGCTGGCGCGCGATTTCAATTCGCTGGCCTATTCCCTGCAGCGCAACCAGGAGATGCGGCGCGCGTTCGTGGCGGATGTATCGCACGAGTTGCGTACGCCGCTGGGCGTACTGCATGGCGAGCTGGAAGCGATGGAGGGATGGTGTGCGTCCTCTGAACATGAACGCGGTGCGCTCGTTGCAGCATGAGGTCGATCTGTTGAACAAGCTCGTGGGCGACCTCTACGACCTCTCGCTGGCAGACGTGAGCGCATTGATCTATTTCAAGGTCGAGAGCGACCTGAGAGAAATTCTCGAACTTGCTGTCGATGCATTTCGCGGTCGATTCATGGATGCGAATATCGAGGTCGATATGCAACTGTCGCCAGAGCCGCTCATCGTGCTTGCCGACGAGCGGCGGATGCAGCAGCTTTTCAACAATCTGCTGTCGAACGCCTGCCGCTACACCAATGCCGGTGGTCTTCTGCGGATCTGCGCGCGCGAAGAGAGTGGCCAACTCATCATCGATTTCATGGATTCCGAACCGGGTGTCGACGAGGACCTCATTCCACACCTGTTCGAACGATTCTTCCGTGGCGAAAGCTCGCGCAATCGGGCCAGCGGTGGCGCCGGACTGGGGTTGGCCATTTGCCGCAGCCTCGCCGAGGCACACGGCGGCCGTATCGAGGCCGGGCTCTCGCCGCTGGGTGGCTTGTGGCTTGCGTTGCACCTGCCGCAGGCGAACACGCAATGCTCGGAGGCTTCTGAATGACAGTCGTCAATCCTGAAACGGATGGGCACATCCTGATCGTCGAGGACGAGCCGAAACTGGCCGCGCTGATCGGCGAATATCTTCATGCGTCGGGGTATGCTTGGACGTGGCTCGCCGACGGACGGGACGTGTTGCCTTCAGTGAAAGCACATCGACCAGATCTGGTCCTGCTCGACCTCATGCTGCCCGGGCAGGATGGCTTGATCGTGTGCCGCGAGCTCAGAAAATTCAGCAACGTGCCTGTCATCATGCTCACCGCCCGGGTCGAAGAAGCTGACCGTTTGACCGGGCTCGATATCGGTGCAGACGACTACATCTGCAAGACGCCGTTCAGTCCCCGCGAGATCGTTGCGCGTGTCAAAGCAATGCTGCGCCGTACCGGTCTCGCCTCCCGCAAGGAACATGCACTGGAGATCGATGACGATGGTTACCGCGCCTGGTGGTACGGCGCACCCATTGAATTGACGCGGATCGAGTTCCGGCTTCTCAGGGTGCTTGCAGCAACGCCAGAACGGGTATTTCCTCGGGACACGCTGCTTAATCACCTCTACACCGGCGGGCCCGCCGCCACCGACCGCACCGTCGACAGCCATGTCAAGAACCTGCGCCGCAAGCTCGTCGTGGCCAGCAGCGGACAGGTGACGATCCGGTCGATCTACGGCGTGGGCTACAAGTTCGAGTCATCGCGCCTTAACGTTCGAGTGGACGAGATTCCGCGGTGAACATCTGTGGCTTTCGTCTGGCCCACACAAGCAAGGCGATGTACGCGAGATCGAAGACCGAGCAGAGGATGCCGATGCCGAGAATGAAGGGGAGGTCGAGCAGAACACCGAAAGTGATCGTAGGCGCCAGCGTTCCGATCCACTTGGCAATGGCGATCACGAGGCTTTGTCCTCGTGCACCACGCCGCCCAACGAACATCGCGATAAACAGTCCCGACATGAGCAGGTTCTGCAGGAATGCCGAGTAACGGGCGGCCTGCATACCGGCCATTCCGAACTCCAGAACAAAGAGGCCCTGCACTGCAAACGACACCGCGACCATGCCCACCCCAGCGGCGACGAAGAGTGGCCCGCTGACGAAGCGAGGGAATTCACTTCTTCCGTATCGGAAGAAGGTGAAAAGAATGCCGGTATCTGCAAGCGCCCACACGAGATTGATCCAAGCCTGCGGCTGGGGGCGAAACATCAGGCCGTGCGTTGCGTAGATCCACTCCCAGGCAAGGTTCAGGCCGAGTGCCGCAATGGGCATGGCATAGGTGCGCTGGCGTAGACCGATGCGAATCGCTGCAATGTAGACGATGGTCCACGCCAATCCGCTCAGGGCAGCAAGGAGTGTGTTCATGGGTTTTTGTCCTTTCTCTTTTTACCGGGCGCGTGGCGCGCAGCGTTATCCGGGGTGTGGCGAAACCGACAGACTAGGTCTTCGATCGATACCCGCAAGGCGTTCGCGGGAGTGTTCGAGGCCAGAGCGGTGAGGATGAGTCCCTGGATGGCCGCCGTGACCGTCAATGCCTCGCGGCGGTTGCCCACATACGGTGCGAGCAGATCGGCAAGCCGGTTGTCGAGAACCTCGATCACCGATCGCAGCTCAGGGCGATGGACCGTTGCCACGATCATCTCGAAGATGGCGACGGTATCTTCGCGACGCACCGTTGTCAGCGAAGCGCTGAATTCGGCAACGACCCTCGGAATGTCTGCCAGCTGAACATCTCCTGCTTCCAGAACGGCGCGGAAGGCAAGTCCGATGCGCGATCCCGCGTGATCGAACACGGCGCGCCTGAACTCTTCAATGTTGGGGAAATGGTAGGTGGCGGATGCCAGCGAGACATCGGCCTGCGCCGCCGCAGCCCGATGCGTGAGGCTGCCTGTGCCCTCGCGCGCGATCACACGCACCGCTGCATCGAGCAGCAACAGCCTGCGTGCCTCGCCACGCGCGAAACGACCGTCTTGTTCCATCGGGATTGTCTTATTGAATAGTATCGGTACAATTGTACTGTTACTTTTTCGTCGCCGCAAGGCGGCTTGTCAATGAGGACCCAGAACCATGAAAGTGCTGATCGTGTTCGACCATCCTTATGCGCTGGGTGCGTCGGAAAACGCACCCCACAAGCGCAGCTTCACGGCGGCCCTGACTGCGGCCGCCATTCGCGGGCTCGTGCGGGCGGGGCATGAAGTCGATGTCATCGACCTGCATGCCGATGGTTTCCATCCCGTCATGACGGCCGCGGACCTTGCCGCCTGGCGAAACAAGACCGTGGTCGATGCCGCCGCGCTCGACTATCAGCGGCGATTGCGCGCGGCGGATCACGTGGTGTTCGCGTTCCCCATCTGGTGGGAGTCGATGCCGGCCATGACCAAGGGCTTCATCGACAAGGTCATGACCAAGGGGATCGTCTACTCCGAGACAAAGCCCGGAAGGCCTTTTCAGAACGGGCTCAAGAACCTTCGAGGCGTCACGCTGCTGACTGTCATGGCAACGCCGGATTTCCTGTACCGCTGGCTCTTCGGCAATCCGATCACCAAGATATTCTTTCGCGGCACTTTCCGAAAGATAGGTGTAAAGAACCTGCGATGGATGAACTTTTCCAACCCGGCGGGGAAGACACCCGCACGCCGGGAGGACATGCTGGAAGAGACCATGGCGCGCTTTGCGGCACTCTGACGCCGGATCCGATATCACACTGGCCGCGGCCGCGGCCAAGGCCAAGGCCAAGGCCAAGGCCAAGGCCGCGGCCAAGGCCAAGGCCAAGGTTCAGGTAGCGGCGCCGCACCGGATGAACCGCAGAGGGTCATCGACACCGTGCACCTGGAAGACGTTCTTGGCTAAATCAAGACCCACGCGAACGGTTGTCATGGCTGATCTCCTGGAAGTGTTGAGGGCTTCACAGCTTTACCCAACACCATCCCCCTCGTTAAAAAAAGGGGGTGTCCATCCCATGACTCCAGCCAACAATGATGCGGAAATCTCTGTCGACGCTCAACCGGTAATCAGGACGAATTGCTCCGAGACGCCGATGGCCGTGCGGTTTGCGGTCAGTGCGGAAGCGCCGGCGTTCCCCGTCGTCACATACAGGTTATTTACAACGGCCTGGAAGCTGACGGTGCCATTGGCATTGGTAATTAGCCGGAAACTCTCCCATGGTCCGACGCTGGTTCGGTTGGCAATCAGCGGGGAGGCGCCTGCACTCTCGGCGCAGACGATGAGTCCGTTGGCACGAGCCCGCAGCGCGATGGTGCCGTTGCCGGCATCCAGCAAATCGAACTGTTCCCAGCCGCCAATGACACTGCGATTGGCAATCAGAGAGGAAGCTCCCGCATCTTCCGCAGTCACGTAGCGGTTGCTGGCTGGCGCAAGCAGGCAGATGACTTGGCCGGTGCTGCTGCTCCCGCCGCTGAGAACAGGTCGGGTAGGCCGGGTCGCGGTGAGCGCGATCTGTCCCTTCAGCATCTTTCCACCATCGGCCGTGAGCCGCAAATAGTAGTTGGCGGAGCAGGCCGTGCCATCCTCGTCCAGGGGCAGCATGCCCGAGTTTGTCGGAACAAAATTAACGGTCTCTGCGGTCTTCGCGATCTGGTTGCCCTCGTTGTACTCATCGAACATCGAGATGTAGAAGCCCTGGGCGCCCAGCCGCTTCATGTTGTAGAACTGCCGCCACATGAAGTCGCCATGAACTCGTTGCCGCTTGCTGAGATCGCCTGGGAGAATGCACGGTTGGTAGTCAATGCCGTAGGCGTTGCAATCGGCCTGATCCGGCAGATTGACGTTGGTGTAGAAGTTGTCGGAGTCAGCGACGCTTGCGATTCGGCCGACCATCCACGGCGAGATCATGTTGAAGGCGTGGTAGACGCCAAGAAAGCCGGTCTTGGAGTCTTGGGTCTCGGTTCGCCAGTGCGTCGGCACGCCGCCCATGACGTAGCAGCCTCGGTTCTTGAACCAATTGATGACGTCCAGGCAGACTGCGGCCGACCATGGGTGATGGTCAACGCCGTTGCCGGGAGTAAAACCGAAGCCCCAGATGCCCACCACGGGGCGACCGTTCTGCCGAGCATAGGCGGACGAGGCCGCCAGCGCCTCCATCTTATTGGACCAGTCGGCCTTGATGTCGGCCTGCATGCTTGTCCAGTCAGTCACGTCGTACATGATGTAGAACTTGCGCCCGAAGGTCTCCGCAGCGCTGCGGACCTTGGTCGCGATCGCATCTCGCGTGGGTCCTTCACCACCGGTGGGGTTGAAGCGCTGGAGGGCTACTGTGTCGCAGCCGTTTTGCTGCATCCAGAAGAAGTGAGTGTTGATCGTCGCCTGGTCGTAGGAAGAGAACAGGCTGGCGGGAGAGCCATTGCCAAAATTGGCGAAGGCAGTGCGATAGCTATTCGGATAGTCGCGCATGTCGGGCCATGCGGTAATACCCTTGTTGGATGGGGAAGGACTCTGGCTCATGTTCGCAGCCCAGTGCCACCAGCCGTTGATCGGGGCACCGTCGCCAGTACACGCGAACCAGCCCTGATAGCCGACTGTAATTTTGCCCACCACGTCTCCGACCTCACTGGCAGCAGAGGCTGGGCGAGGCAATGAAATGGCAGTTACGGCTGCGCCGGCGGCCGACCCTAGGAATGTGCGACGAGAAAGTGTCATGTTTGCGTTGGATTGAGTTGATGTGAAAGCCTATGCGGCGGTGATCCAGAAGGCATGACGACGAAGTGATCGTCAGGCTCTTGGGAGTTCAGGATGGAGCGCGAGCACGCCCGTGACCGGCAGTTGATCGACAACAATCGACAACGTTGCACAGACACTCGAGGAATCAAGTGCGTTTGCGCAGGGCAAGAAGCTGGTCGAGCACCATCCGTTCTTGACGGGTCTACTCAGACAGTCGATTGATCGGAAACCCTTCGGACGATGAGAAGCGAAGCCCCCGTGTGACAGCTAGCTTCTTCAACGACCAAGACAGCAATGAGGCCACCAATCCAATATGGAAGTCGGAAAAACCCAAAGGCCACGGCCTGAAAGAAAAGACCTCTTGCATACACCTCGTCCGTTCGTAACGAACTGCCTTCAACCACGAAACACACGAGGTGGCCCACAACCGCACAACCCATAGGACTAGCGTCCATTGGTAGATGACTTGCGGCTTTTTCATCGCTCGATAGTTCAGCTTCATGGCACGTCAGGCGGATTGAACTGTTGAAGGGCGCCACGCAAGCCAAGAGGAACTGAGTCATCCTTGGGCATCGGCCTGCAAAGCACTGTTGTAAAACGATACATTAAATTCAAACTGTTTCAAGACAGCCGAAAGATTGCGCTCCTGCCAAACGCTAGATCGAGAGCACAAAGATTTTCATGAGGCGCTGAACATGAAAGTATTCGGTGCACTATGAAGCTCGCTCCTTTGTAAGCGCGCAGCGAAGTCATCTTGATGGCCTGATAGCCGACAGGCATCGTGTCCGCGATGAATGATGTGGAGACGATAGATGGTTTGATTAAGCGTAAGCGACCAGCCAAGTCATATTGACTCAGGGTCCCCACGTAAGAGCCTCGCGTCCGCATAACTCAAGCGGACACATGGACACTTACGGAATCGATTTGATGGGTCGGCGACGCAGGCGCGGGCACACCCCGGACTTCAAGGCTTCGGTCATCGCGCAATGCATGCGACCTGGCGTGTCCGTCGCGGCGGTCGCGCTGGCCCACAGCCTCAACGCCAACATGCTGAGCAAATGGGTCATCGATGCCCAGCACAACCCACCGACACTGCCGCCGGCGGTCTCACCTCAAGAGCCCCGCCGGAACCCGCGCCGACCTTCATCCCCTTGGCCCTGACAGCCCCGGCGATTGAGGGTGACATCCGCATCGAGCTTCAACGCTCGGGCACGACCGTCACAGTCGTCTGGCCGGCATCGGCCGCCGCAGCTTGCGCAGCCTGGTTGCGTGACTGGCTTCGATGATCCGGGTCGATGCTGTCTGGCTCTGTGTCGAACCCATGGACATGCGCGTTGGCACCGACACCGCGTTGGCGCGTGTCGTTCAGGTCTTCGGCTCCGCTCGGCCTCACCACGCCTATAACCGCGCCTCCACCCGCATGAAGGTCCTGGTGCACGACGGTATCGGTATCTGGCTGGCCGCCAGGCGACTGCACCAGGGCCGCTTCGCCTGGCCTGGTGGCGGCTGCGGCGCGCCGCAGTCTCGGACCCACGAGCAACTCGACGCCCTCGTACTCGGCCTGCCCTGGCAACGCATGGGCGCTGCCGGCATCATTGGAATGCCGACGCACCTGAACAGCTGCATCGACGAGCTACTGCCACACAAATGGCAGCGAGGGCCCTGAGCGGCTGCGCAACTTTCTAGATAGCGGACGTTCGGCCGGATAGTCGACCTGAACTCCCAAGCCAACGGCCCTCAGGCGACCCCGAGAGAGATTAGCTCTTGCGTCTCGCGTAGAACACGTGATGGCCTAGCGGGCTGCCCTCCTCGACGATGTGCTCGTCGGCCAGCAAGTCCATCCCGGCCTCTGCAAGCCAGGCCTTGTAAGTCCGCGAGTCCGTATGGCTCCAATACATCTCAGCACCATCGACCCCCAGCCAATTTTTCTCTGTACCGGTCCAGGCGCCGCTTCCCAAAGTGGAGACGAAGAGGCCGCCGGGCTTCAGCCATCCCGCAATGCGCTTGAACAGATCTGGCTGCTCGTCCAATGGAACGTGGATGATTGCGTAGAAGGCCACAACGGCGTCGAACGAGGCCTGCGGGAAACGAAGCGCTGACATGTCTTCGCACAAAAATTCGGCCTCTGGTACGAGCGAACGTGCCCGCTCGATCTGCACTGGCGAGATGTCTACGCCGACCACGCTGCCAAGTGCCGCAAGCGCTTTGGTTGTCGGGATGCCACAGCCGCAACCCAGGTCAAGGAGGCGGGCGGGCGGCTCGAGATCATTGGCAAGACGTGCGGTCCAACGCGAGTAGACGGGGTCTTCGTCTGCCTCGTTGCCACTTCGATAGGCAAGGGACACCTTGTCATAGCCGTCTCGAACAATTTGCTTGGGGTCTGTCATTTTTTGCTCCCCTTGTTGAAGTGCATGGCTCGCAGATCCGCTCATGTTCAAAAAGGGCGAGTCATCCAGCGATCGGACGAGCCTGAAGCCAGCCACTCGCCATGTCTGCAAGGCAGAAATGGGGAGCCGTCCAGGCTCCTGCTAGTAGAGCGGAAGGCAAGGATACCCCGTGTCTACTCTTGACTCGATCGCTCGTGGCTAGAGACTGATCGCTCCCATTTGCCAAGATGGAATGGCTGTTCGCTTACCGAAGTGCCGTCCCGTGACATCCGCATCGAACTGAAGAGAGCCGGTGCCACCGCAGTCGTGCGATCAGATGGCGACGCTCTTCGTCAACCTGCCGCCGTGCCTGATCGGCATGGAGGCTTGCGGCAACGCTCGGCGCACCCCGCTGCCTGCACGCCTGGCTGGTGTTCTGTGTCAAGCTGCCGGTGGTCACGGCCAGGAGTGAGCAGAGGGCGGTGTCACCGGGCCTTGCGCGCTTCGGTCCACACCACGATCAGCAAGCCAGCCAACACCATCGCGAGCCCTGCAAAGGCCGAAGGGGCTGGGCGCTCGTGCACGACGAAAATGGCGAGCCGCGAAGGCGGTGACGGGCTCGGCCAGTGCCAGCGTGACGCCCGAGCCGCCGGAGATGTGCTGCAGTGCATGGCTGAACAGCAGGTAGGCGATGCCGGTTGACACAAGGCCCAGATAGGCCACTAGGACCCAGCCGGAGGGCGTGGTCGAGAAGGGGCCGAAGATCGAGAGTGCGGTCGGCATGGCAATCACGGAGGCCACCGCGAAGACCCACAGCGTGACCGTCGCTGGCGGCGACTGGCTCACGAGACGCTGGCTGACCAGCGTGTAGATCGCGTAGCAAAGCCCCGAGGCCAGGCACAGCGCCAACCCGGTGAGGTCGACGCGCAGGCCGCCGCCCGATCCCGACATCACCATCAGGCCGCCACCACCGATCGCGAGCAGGGTGCCCGCCCACCAGACCGGCGCGGGCGGTTTGCGGTACACGGCCGCTTGAAGCAATCCAGCCCAGGCTGGCCCGCTGCCCACGGCGATCGCGGTGCCGATGGCCACGCCCGTGGCCTTGACGAGGTCAAGCCGGGATACGGCCAGTTTTAGCTCATAAGCGGTTAAGTCATTAAGAATGACTTGTTTATGCAGCCATACATGGGCACGCGGTATCGGCCCCCTCCTGACAACCGCGTGATCGCCGCTCTATGTCTTGGGAAGCCCGGACGGTTCTGAGCCATTGCGACTACGAGCCCTTGCTGCGCTAGTGCGAATGGCCTGCTCATACGTCATCTTGCCCTCAACCACCGCAGCGACGTCCGCCAAAAATCGTGGTGTAGGTTCATGGCCCGCAATCCGCGTGTTTGCAAGAGCCTGAGTCATTGCATCGCGGCGCTTCTCCTGCGTGGTCATGGCAAGACCTCAACTCCCAGCGGTGGCCAGGCCATCACCTCTCCTCCGTGTAGCTCTGGATCGAACCGTTTAAGTAGGTTCTCCAACGCATGCTCCTCGATCCGTCGCCGAGATGAAACGCCGCGAACAAGCGGCCGCGAAGCGGGGCGAGGCACCTTTTTCCGACTCGTTTTCTGGGTCATGTTCAAGATTTTCCTCCTAGAACACCCCACGTCGTCAAACAATCCGTCGCTGCAACGCTTGACCGGCCGTGATGAGCTCCGGAAGTGCTCCCCCTGATCAGAGTGGCGGAGTGCGAACTATTGGGCAATTGACTTGCGAAGCGGTGGCGGGCAATCTGCCGTAAAGGGTGCCGCATGTAGAAGGAGGACTCTGCAATGCTAGATAGCTTTCGATTGTTACGTGCTCGAACGGTTCTTCTCCGCTCGAATGCACTCGCACTAACGGCTGTGCTGGTCTCCGTATGCTCCTGGCTCACATTCTGGTTTGGTGAGTGAGTCTGCTGCCCTGGTTTCACCAATCTTTGCTTTAGGTCCTCATGGCTGGTTTCATCGGCCGAGGGTTGGGAGCGGAATGCCGTGGCCGAAAACGCCGCAACTTGACCGTCATGCCATGGACCTGCAGGGGCCTCACGACATGTCCCATGCGTCGATGGTCAGTACCTGCTCGGGCGGGCTGGCTGCGATCTTGTCTTGATGGAAGATCACGTTGCCCTTCCAGTTCGCCGGCATGACGTAGTCGTCTCCGATGATTGGAGGGCCTCGGTGTGCCGGCGGACCGCCTGCAAGCAGCGGCAGCACATCACCCGCATTGGCGGTGTAGCGGTTCGGGTAGCCGCTGAATGACAACTGGCTGGCTTTGCCTGCTTTGACGAGTTGGTGCAGCCACTCGATTCCGCCTGGCCCAACCTCCCAATTCGCCAGCACTGCCGGCCTGGTATCGATTGCTCGGTCGCGTTCCTCAGGCGTCTGAGCCGCCACAACTATCCACCAGCCGATCATTGCGTTCTTCCTCGTTAGCGATCTATCGCACAGGCCTGATTGCTCGGGCTCGACTTGCCAGATGCCGGCCTCGTATCTGCTGATCTCAGCATTGCACTGCGTCACCAAGGAGAACGCTCTTCACCATTCAGAAACCATTGCCACCGCCCGCCGGTTATGCCAGTTGGCTCGACTACGCAGTCGAAGCGTTCAGCACCCGGCAGGCCTGGCTCGAAAGCCTCTGGGAAACCTGGGTCGACGACACTGCAGTCGAACTGGACCGGGAAGAAATCCGCGAGTCTGCGCGCTTGGAATTACGTGCCCTGCGCAAGGCGGCCGGAGCTGCCGACTCATAGGACTCGCAAATCACACTGGTTGCCGCACTCGGCTCCACAACATCTTGTTGCGGAAGTCGAGATTTGACGCCAGGAAACCGAATTCCGCGGCTGCAGCCACGAACTCTGGTCTGAACTTGGCGCGTGCTCCGTCCTCGAGCAATGGAGCGCCGTCAAACATTTCCAGTACCCGAATTTCATACTCGTGAAGATCCCACTCGGGCAAACGGGCGGCGTACACACCGGGATATGCCCCCGCTTCTTGCGCCCTCCTTGCGAAATTCAGTTGCTCAGGCGAGGAGAGGTTCACCTTTTCCGCATCAAGCGCGGACACCCGCGCGCTGATGAGTTCGTGCAGTCGTTGAAGCTGGGCCTGGAAAAGATCCATGGCGGCAGCTTTTGCCCAAGGCAATAGCGCCGCTCGAATAACGTCCTGAGAGCTTCCCAGGCTTTGAAGAATTCGAAGCACCTGTCGCGACAGCTTGTGGGCCTCCGCCACGCTGGGCGCCGCATCCCACCGCCCGACAGCGCTGGTCAATGACAGCAAAGTTCCTCCGGTGACCTCGGCGAGGTCCCTCAGCTGATCGATTGCAACCTGCGCCTGATTGATCGTCTCCTTCAACGTGCGCGTTTTGGCCTCCATCCCCAAGCCCTTCAGGGATTCGAAGCGGTCAATGGTTGCAGCCAAAAGGAGAACCAGTCCAGCTCCAAGCGCTGTCACAGCAAGTGCGAGTTCCTTGTTGGCCATGAAGTAAAGGCCAAAGCCCAGCGACCCGAGCCCGGCCAGGGAGAACGTGGCATCAACGAGCGCCGTCTGCAATGTGCGGATTTTCATGGTGTGTCTTTTGGCTAAAAATTCCCGACGCGCACTTTCTCGATCATTCTCGGGTTCGAGAGACCGTACTCGCACTTGCCGATGTAGTGGTTTCTGTAAAAGTACATTCCGCCGCTGAACGCCATCTTCCAACCCTTCCAGGCATCGCGTGAGCCCTTGATTTCCAGCGTCCCGACATTGGCGTGGTTCGCCAGCTGCAGCAGCCCGCTCCACAGCGCTCGATCGTTCTCGAGTTCCATGCCAAGGCGGTTGAGCAACTGGTGTTCGCTTTCAAACGAGATGTTGCTGAACAGCAGCGCGAATTTGGGCCGGATCGTGACGTCGTCCAGGTAGAACTCGGAGTCCGTGTAGCTCACCGTCTGCCAAAGCCCCCGCGCCGCCTTGTGTGAGAAACCGTCGGCTTGGCCGAGGTATTTCACCTCGATGCCGAAATGCGCCGGCGCGAAACCATTTGCCAGCAGGTGCGGCTTGGGATAGGCCAGGTAGTCGATGATCACGCGTACGCCCTCAGCCACATGGCGTCCCGCCACCTCTGCGTGGAGTTCGAAGTCTTCGGACAGATGCGCCACCAGCCACGCCTTCAGTTCGGCCTCCGACGTGAATCTGGTCGTTGCGTCGAAGAGCGCATCACGCAGTTTTCTGCGCAGCGCGATGGCCTGTGTGGCCAGAATATCGGCGGTTTTTTGTTCGCCAACTTCGGCCGCTATGTCGGCAGCGCATTGCGCAACAAGGGCTTGAACGCGCTCCAGTTTTGCGCGTTCCTCCGCTCGGTCGGCGGCGATCAGTGCAGCCCATCCTCCACGACGTTCTGTCACCAAGGCCTGTAACTCCTTGAACTCCGTCACGATCGCCCTGCGGTGCTCCGCATAGGTCTGCGCGATCGCCGGGTCGAACTCTTGCGCGGTCATTCCTGCGAGGCGAGCCTCGGCGTCCTTGGCGCGAAGCGGGCTACCGCGCTGCTCGCCGCAATGCTGACACTGCAACACGTGGTGGTGCGAGCCGTTTGCAAAGGTGCGGCGACGCACGGCATGCAATGCTGGAGGGCAACGGCAGTCACTGTCGAGGAGCTGCTGAGTCACCAGAGCGAACCGGGCCTCCAGTTCCTCAAGCTCAACCATGCCGCTGCGCCCGGTCGAGGACAATGGATCTTGACTTTCGAGAGTCATCACTTCACCACGTAGGGTTTGTTGATCAAGGCCGCCAGATCGGGCCCCTTGTAAAAGGGGGCGATCCAGATCAGCTTTCGCTCCTGGCCTGCGAGACCGTGCGCCTGCCGGCGCCAGTGGCCGCGGACCATGAAGCGCACCAGAGGGCTGTTGCCCGCGGGGCGACCTTCCGAAATAGCCGGCTCGATGCCACGTTGCACCACAATGCGTCCCACAGACTGGCCCACTTCGTCGTAGTCAAGCTCTGACATCCGAAGCGCTGCCTGCTTGGCCTTGCGCCACTTCTTGTCGGAGCGGATGCTCTCGATCTCGTCGCGCGAGGGTCTGGGGCTGAGCCGAGGAGTCAGTTCGGCCTGGCTGGAAGACAGGTAGAGCACAGCGTTCAGCAGGATCCTGTAGAACAACAAGCCATCGGTGTAGAAAGCCTCGTCGCCCTGGTGTGAGACAACGCCATCGACCGTATCGATGTTCAGGCCGGACGTCGCCGTCTGCGGGCTCAGTGCCTCCCATTCCGTGCGAAGGGCCTGCTCCAGCGTCCAGTCGTCGCCCAGATAGAGCTCGCGTTTGATCGCGTAGTAGACATTGCCCGGAACGCGCGCGTGCCACGCCGCAATGACTAGTTTGCGGCCCGGCAAACCCGCATCGGCTGCGTGTACCGTCAGAAATGCCGAGATCGGCGCTGAATAATCCAGGCCAGCCACATTCCGATTTGGGTCTGCACCGCTGCTGGAGCCGAGTCGGGTGTCGTGCATCGCGTTGATCACCGCGCGCGAGGTGAAGGTGAAAAGGCAGGTCGTGAAAGGCAGCTCGACCATCCCAGCCTTCAGGTTGATCTCCGTATGCGCCAAATGCTCTGCCAAGTTGTCGCTGAAGTGAAAGGTCTTCCTGCCCGCCAGCATGAAATTGACCGCGCAGTGGTATTCCAGCATCGCGGTGGCGTAGAGGCTGGTGAGCGACGTGCGTGCCTGCTCGTCGGGCAAATGCTGCTTGAGGAAGTCGATGCTGCGGCCCGTCTGACGTGCCCAGGGTCCTAGCGCCTGCTCTTCGAGCGCCTGCATGCACTCGCCGAACCGGCTTTCAAAGTCGTCAACGCTGTGGATGGATGCGGGTGGCTCTTCTTCATCCAACAGATCCATCGCATCCTGTTCGGCAAAGTCCACCACGTAGGGACGTAGCTGGCACACCAAGTCGTAGTACGTCGACGGCAATGTCATGTCGGAAGATCCTCGTTGTGTTCTGGTTTTCGAAGCCCCGTCGGAGACGGGACTGTCTATCGTGCTTTTCGCGCGCCGGCCTTGACGGTCTTTGATGCCGACGCCCCCTGTGGCGGCGCCGGTTCCGGCGGCGAAAGCCGCTCCAAGAGGGCACGCAGTGTCTGTGTTTCGGCTCTGAACTGCGTCGCTTCTTGTTGAGCTACTGCGAGGCGCTCCCGTGTTGCCTGCAGATCATCAACAAGGCTTCGATTGCTGGCCGTCAGCTCTCTTTGCGAATCCTCGGCCGCATCGGCTTTGACCTGCAGCCGCGTGACGGTGTCGGCCTGGGCCAACATGCTCTCGCGATGGCGACCCTCGGTCTGTGCCAATTGGCCGCGCAGCGTCTCGAGCTGCTTGTCAGCCTTGATCCGGGTCTGACGCTCCTGGTCGATCTCCAGCAGCGCGCGCCGTTCGGCGGCATCCGAACGGCCGTTCGCGACGTCCACGGCCGCTCGTGCCTTGGCCAGCTCCGCGCTGAAATCCGCCCGAACCCGCTCCTGCTGGTTGCGCGCTTCCTCCAGATGGCGCTGCAGATCCTGCAGCCTGGCCGCGGCGCCGGCATGGGCGCGCCGCTCGACCTCCAGATCCGTTTGCCGCTGCTGCAGCGACTCCTGAGCCGCGCCCAACTGTTGACGCAGGGTATCGGCGCTGGCCAGCGCCTCTGCTGCCGCCTGGAGGGCCCGGGTTTCCTCACCCTGAGCTTGCTCGACCGCGGCCTGATCCTCCACGCGCAGCGCCGCGAGTTCATGGCGCGCGGCGGCCGTGGCCTGCCGCCATAAATCGGCAATGGCTTCCGCTGCACTCGTCTTCAGTTCGGGCGGCAGATCCGGATGGTCGATTTCGACGCGCGCTTTGCTGCGCAGGTCCTCCCAGAACTTGGCCAGGGCCTCCGCCGGCGCACTCATCGAGCCCTTGCGCACAAACTGGTACAGCTTGCTCGCCGTGGGAGTGACGCCATAGCGAAAGAACAGCAACGCGCAAACCTCGCGGTAGAGGTCTTTTGTTTCCGTAAATCGCCCCCTAAGGGCTTCGATGTCGCTCTGAAGTTCGATTTCAGTGTTCATTAATAAATATTACAACGTAATACGTTGAATTTATTGAATTAACTCCTAATCTATGGACATAACCCTTCTAATGTCCATAAACTCAATCCCGTTTCGATTTCGCGCGTAGCTTGACACCATGAATGCACTCGTCAGCTTCGATCAGATGACCATCCCCGCAGACTTGGATGGCAGCCGTGGACGTAATCGCGCCGTCGGGCGTTCGCAGTTGGCGGCGGTGGATGACCGCAGCGCGGTCTTGGCCTGGCTGGCGCGCTACGTCGACTCGCCGGCCACTCTCGCCAGCTATCGCAAGGAAGCCGAACGACTCATGCTGTGGAGCCTCCTGCAGCGCGGCGTGGCCCTCTCGGACCTCACGCACGAGGATCTGTTGCTCTATCAACGGTTCCTGGGCGATCCCCAACCAGTTGAACGCTGGGTCATGCAGGCAGTGCAACGGCCCAGTCGAAACTCATCCCTCTGGCGACCATTCGCCGGCCCTCTGGGCGCCTCGAGCCAGCGCCAAGCGCTGTCGATCCTCAACGCCATGTTCTCCTGGCTCGTAGAGGCCGGGTACCTGGCCGGCAATCCATTGGCGTTGAGCCGGCGCAAGCGCCGGCAGGCGGCACCTCGTGTAAGCCGCTTTTTGCCAGAGGAACACTGGAGCTTGGTGAAGGCCGCGATCGAAGGAATGCCCGTGTCCAGCGAACGCGAAAGGCATCATGCATCGCGCTGCCGATGGCTGTTTTCACTGCTCTACATCGGTGGGTTGCGCGTGTCCGAGATCTGCGACGCGCGCATGGGCGGATTCCTCAGCCATCGCGGCACCGATGGGCGTGAGCGCTGGTGGCTTGAAATCACCGGCAAAGGCAACAAGACCCGCCTGGTGCCGGCCACGGGCGAATTGATGGCCGAGTTGATGCGCTACCGCAAGGTCTGTGCCTTGAGTCCGCTCCCGCTGGAGGGCGAAGACACGCCGCTGGTGAGGACGCTGATCGCGCCGATCAAGCCAATGGCACGAAGCGCCATCCACGAACTCGTCAAAGGGGTGATGCACGCTGCCGCGGCCGCGCTGCGGCAGCGAGGTCCCGACTTCGAAGCTGCGGCCACCCACCTCGAGCAGGCGTCGACGCACTGGATCCGCCACACAGCCGGAAGTCATCTGAGCGAAAAAGTCGACCTCAAAGTGGTCCGAGACAACTTGGGGCACGCCAACATCAGTACGACCAGCATCTATCTGCACACTGAGGACGATGCCCGTCACGATGCGACAGCAGCCGGGCACCGTGTTGGCTGGCGCACGTCGTAAGCCCAGAACCCGTAATCGGCCTCTTAGGCTCCAGCATCGCGCCTCGCTCGCCATCTCGTCGAGCGAGCCTGCGCGCAACGAATTCCCCTTCGCGGTGCGGACCTGTTGGAGCTTTTTGTATCCCCCCTGATAGGATGCGGTGTGCACGGCGAACCCCTCCACCAAAGTCACCCGGACCTGATCAAGCGCCTGAAGCGTGCCAACGGGCACCTGCAGAACGTCATCGAGATGATGTTGAGCGGGCGTGAGTGCGCGGACGTCGCGCAGCAGTTGCATGCGGTCGAAAAGGCGATCAGCGCCGCCAAGAAATTACTGATCCACGATCACCTGGATCACTGCCTCAAAGAGGTCGCCAAGTCGCCTCGCGATTTCGGCACCGCCATCGCTGAATTCAAAGACATCACGAAGTACCTGTGAGCGTGAGCACCGTCCAACTGTCGAGGTCGATCGCCCCCGCCAGGGCCGGGGTGATGCTGCTCGTGCGCTGGTTGCTGGTGCTGGTCATCGCCGTGGACCTGATCAGTTCGCCGTTCCACGCGCATCACCACGAAAGCGGCCCCGAGGCCTACTCGAGCCACGCCGGCCAGTTGGATGTGGGCCACTCGTCCTTCGAGCAAGTGGCTCAAGACGACGACCATTCGCTGCATGTCGATTCGGACAACGCGGATCACGGTGGCGGGCACTCGATGTCGGCGCTTCAAGGCACCCCGATCCAGCTCGCCACTCCGGACTCCGCGCCGAAGTTCCTGGCGCTTGTGCCGCTGTTCGTTTTGTTCGGGCTCATCACACAGCCCGTGGCCGAAGCGCTCGTGCGCTGGCGCCCTGGTCGAGAGCGGGTGCCCATCCCGCTGTTTCGAACCGTTCCTCCTGACGGCCGCGCGCCGCCCTCGCTCCACGGTTGAAGCCCTGGCGGCGCCATTGCGGCGCTGCCTTCTCCTCGTCGCCTGATTGCGCGGCGGGATCGCTTTCTCGTGGAGTTTCTATGTCTTATTTGCTCGCCCGCCGTGCCGCGCTCGGCTGCGTGTCCGGTTTTCTCATGGTGGCCAGCGCCGTTGCGGCCACGCCATCGACCGCCGAGTTCCCGGTGTCCGCCGCACAGATGCAGGCGCTCGGCATCACGCTCGCGCCGCTGGAAAAACCATCGTCGATCAGCGGCATGGCCTATCCCGCCCGCGTGGTGGTGCCTCCCAGCGGCAACCAAGTCATCAGCGCCCCGTTCGGCGGGCGGGTGGAAGAGCTGCTCGTCGACGAGCAGCAGCCCGTCAAGGCCGGCCAGCCGCTGCTGCGCCTGAGCAGCCCGGAGTACGGCGACTTGCAGCTCAAGTTGCTGGAGGCGGTCAGCAAGGCCAGACTGACCGGTCAGGCCGCCGCGCGCGAACGCCAGCTTTTTTCCGAGGGGATCACTCCGGAGCGGCGCGTCCAGGAATCCAATGCAGCCAACCAGGAGGCTGCGGCCCGCCTGCGGTTTGCCGAAGCTTCCCTGCGCCTCGCCGGGGTAGATCCTGCTGCCATTCGGAAGATGGGAGACGCAGGCAACCTGCAGGACGGCCTCGTCGTGCGCGCCAGAAGCGCCGGCACAGTCGTCGGCCTCGATGTGAAAGCCGGGCAGCGCGTGCAGGGCTCCGATTCCCTGCTGCGCCTGGTCAACACGTCGCAGCTCTGGCTCGACATCCAGATTCCATCCGATCGCCAGCAACAGGCCCTCTCGAGCAAGACCGCGGGCTCGATCACGGTGGTCGGCCGCGAAGCCAGCGCGACACCGATGTCGGTAGGTGCCACGGTCAGCGACAACCAGACGGTCACGCTGCGCGCCCGGGTGGTAGGAGGCGGCGAGCTGCTGCGCCCGGGCGAAGTCGTGCAGGTCAAGGTTCCGTTCGCGGAGAACACCGCCGGCTGGGCGCTGCCCCTGCCAGCGATTGCCCGTCAGGACGACAAGGCCTACGTGTTCGTCCGAACCGAAAAGGGCTTCGTCGCGCAGCCGGTCAACGTCATCTCCAGCGCGGGCCAGTCGGTCCAGGTCACGGGCAACCTGCGCGCTGGCCAGCAGGTGGCGACCGGCTCCGTGATCGCACTGAAGGCGGCATGGCTCGGCAAGAGCGGAAGCAACTGACATGCTCAACCGTCTTGTTCAGTTCGCGCTGTCGCAGCGCCTGTTCGTGCTGCTTGCGACCGCTCTGCTTGCGGGCTTTGGCTGGTATGCCTTCCGCAATCTGCCGATCGATGCCTTCCCGGACGTGTCCAGCACGCAGGTGAAGGTCATCATGAAGGCGCCCGGCATGACGCCGGAAGAAATCGAGAGCCGCATCGCCGGCCCGATCGAGGTCGAGATGCTCGGCATCCCGCAACAGCGCATGCTGCGCTCGGTGTCCAAGTACGGCCTGGTGGACGTGACGGTGGACTTCCAGGACGGCACCGACATCTACTGGGCCCGCCAGCAGGTGTCCGAGCGCCTGGCCAACATCTCGGCCGATCTGTCCACCGGCATCAGCGGCGGCATGGCGCCTGTCACCACACCGCTGGGCGAAATGTTCATGTTCACCGTCGAAGCCGACGGGATGTCGCTGGAGGACCGGCGCAGCCTGCTCGACTGGGTGATTCGTCCGGCCCTGCGCGCGGTGCCGGGCGTCGCCGACGTGAACGCGCTGGGCGGCAAGGTTCGCAGCTTCGAGGTGGTGCCGGACCCCGTCAAGCTCTCGGCGCTCGGCGTATCGACGGCGCAGCTCAAGAGCGCCATCGAAGCCAACAACCGCAACGACGGCGCGGGCCGGCTCGGCGAAGGCGGCGAAGTGCTGCTGGTGCGCAGCGAAGGGAACATCAAGACCGCGGACGACCTGCGCGCCATCGTGATCAGCCGCAAGGACGGCAACATCGCACGGCTGGGCGACGTGGCACAGGTGCGCGATGGCAGCGTCACGCGCTATGGCGTCGTGACCAAGGACGGCAAGGCCGAAGCGGTTGAAGGCCTGGTACTCGGACTGGCAGGCGCCAACGCCCAGAAAGTGGTCGAGGGCGTGACGGCGAAGCTTGCCGAGCTCAAGCCCACCCTGCCCAAGGGCGTGGAGATCAAGGTCTTCTACAACCGCGCAGAGCTCGTGAAGAAGGCCGTCGGCACGGTGTCCACCGCGCTGATCGAGGCGACGATCATCGTGCTGGTGCTGCTGGGCGCCTTCCTCGGCAACGTGCGCGCGGCCGTGGCGGTCGCCGTCATCCTGCCGCTGTCCGCACTGAGCACCTTCATCCTGATGCGCGCTGTCGGCATGTCGGCCAACCTGATGAGCCTGGGCGGCCTGGCCATTGCGCTGGGCATGCTGGTGGACGCCGCGGTCGTGGTGGTCGAGAACATCGTGCAGCACATCAGCCGCGAGAAGGAGGACAGCAAGCTGCCGCGGCTGCATGTGGTGCTGCGCTCGGTGCGCGAGGTGTCGGTTCCAGTGTCCGCCGGCATCCTGATCATCGTGACCGTGTTCCTGCCGCTGCTGACACTGCAGGACCTGGAAGGCAAGTACTTCGTGCCCGTGGCGATGACCATCGTGTTCGCGCTGTTCAGCTCGCTCGTGCTGTCGCTCACGGTCATCCCGGTGCTGTCGTCATTCCTGCTGAAGAAGGTCGCGCACGAAGATCCATGGCTGCCGCGCAAGCTGCTCAAGCTCTACGAACCGGTGCTTGGCTGGGCGCTGAGTCACCAGAAGGTCGTGTTCATCGTGGCCGGCGTCATGCTCGCCGCGGCCGCGGGCGTCTATACCCAAGTCGGCAAGACCTTCCTGCCGGCGATGGACGAAGGCGACATCATCGTGGGCATCGAGAAGCTGCCTTCGGTGAGCCTGGAAGAGACCGCTGCACTGGACCTGAAGATCCACCAGGCCCTCATGAGCCAGATCCCCGAGATCACGGGCGTGGTGGCGCGTGCTGGCTCCGACGAGATCGGCCTCGATCCGATGGGCCTGAACCAGACCGACACCTTTCTCGTCCTCAAGCCGCGCGCCGAATGGAAGCTGGCCAACAAGGATGCGCTGGTCGCCCGTATTCGCGAGGTGCTCGACCAGATGCCTGGCATCAGCTACAGCTTCACCCAGCCGATCGACATGCGGGTGTCCGAAATGATCATCGGCGTGCGCGGCGACCTGGCCATCAAGATCTTCGGCCCCGAGCTCGACAAGCTCAACGAGCTGGCGGGCCAGGTCGAGACGCTGATGAAGACGGTGCCAGGCAACCAGGACGTGTACACCGTCGAGAACGACGGCGTGCAGTACCTGCGGGTGGTCGTCGACCGCCTGAGCGCCGGGCGCTACGGCCTGTCGGTGGAAGACGTGCAGGATGCCTTGCGGGTCCAGATCGAGGGCCAGCGCGCCGGCACCGTGATCGATGGCAACCGGCGCGTTCCGATCGTGATTCGCGGGCCCGACAGCGTGAAGATCTCGCCGGCCGAGTTTGCAGCCCTGCGCATCACCACGTCCGATGGCCAGAGCGTTCCGCTCGAAACCTTGGCCACCCTGACGCGCGAGAGCGGCCCGGTGAAGATCGACCGCGAGATGGGCAGTCGCTACAGCGTGGTGATCGCCAATGTCACCGGACGCGACCTGGTCGGCTTCGTCGACGAGGCCAAGGCCAAAGTGGCGGCCGAGGTGAAGTTGCCCACCGGCTACCGCATCAGCTGGGGTGGACAGTTCGAGAACCAGCAGCGTGCTGCGGCGCGGCTCACCCTCGTGGTGCCACTGGCGATCGGTTTCATCTTCCTGATCCTGTTCACCACCTTCGGGTCGGTGCGCCAGGCCCTGCTGGTGCTCAGCAACATCCCGTTCGCGCTCGTGGGCGGCATCGTCGGGCTCTGGGTCACTGGGGAGTACCTGTCGGTGCCGGCCTCGGTCGGCTTCATCGCACTGTTGGGCATCGCGGTGCTCAACGGGGTGGTGCTGGTGAGCTACTTCAACCAACTGCGCGCCGAAGGGCACGACCTGGTCACCTGCGTCACGCAGGGCGCCCGACGGCGGCTGAGGCCGGTGCTGATGACGGCGGCGATCACTGCCTTCAGCCTGGTGCCGCTGCTCTTCACCAGCGGCCCGGGCTCCGAGATCCAGCGCCCGCTGGCGATCGTGGTGATCGGTGGCTTGATCACGGCCACCGCCCTGACGCTGACTCTTCTGCCGCTGCTGTACCTGCGGTTCGCCTACGCGCGCGATCAGCGCGACGACCCAACGCTGGAGGTGCGTCATGCATGAGTACTGCCTGAACCTGATCTGCCCGCCCGCGGTCGAGGAAAAGTTGCTCGACGCCTTGCTGGAGAGCGAAGGCAGCGAGGTGTTCACCAGCGTCCAGGTTCACAGCCACGGTGCCCCGCACGGCCGCTTGAGTGCGCAGGAGCAGGTCATGGGCCGCAGCCGCGCCATGCAGATCCAGGTCCTGCTGAGCGAGCAGGACCTGGCGCAGCTGCTCGAGCGTGTTCAACGCGACTTTGCCGGCACCGGCATCCGCTACTGGGCCTCGCCCGTGGCCTTCGAGGGAGAAATCATATGAAGTTGTGGACCGGGATCGCAATGATCGCCTGGGCCTTGCCCGTGCTCGCTGAAAACCAGGTGACACCACCCGACCTGCCTTCCACCATCGTGGCGCGGCAGTGGATCGAACAGGATCCGGCTGTCCGCGAGGCCCGCAGTGCCCAGGCGGCTGCGGGCCATTCGGCAGCCATGATTGCCGCGTCGCCGAACGAATGGACGACCCGGCTCGCCGTGCAGCGGCGCAGCTTCGACGATGGCGGCCCCGCCTCCAAGGAGTGGCATGCGCAGCTGGAGCGTCCCATCCGCATCAACGGCAAGGCGGATCTCGACCGACAGCTCGGCGAAACGGAACAGGTCATCGCGCAGGCCAAAGTCGGCGAGGCCGTCCACGAGTCCGCGCGCTCCCTGCTGGACCTGTGGATCGACGGGCTCTCTGCAGTACAGGCTCAGACACTCTTCCAGGAGCAGCAGTCCTTTGCGCAGGCCAACCTGAGAGCCGTCGAGAGCCGCAAGAAAGCGGGCGATGCCTCGGCGCTGGATGTCAGCGTGGCCACGGCCGACTTCGCGGACGTGGAGCGCCAGGCGAGCCTGGCGGCCTCCAACCTCGCCAGGGCACGGGCCAAGCTGCGCGTTCGATTCCCGGGCGCCCAACTGCCCGCGCAGCCAATGGCCGATCCACGCCCGCCGGCGGAGGCAGAGGCTCGGTGGCTGGAGCGCGTGCTGGAAGCCGCCGATCCATTGCGCATTGCAGAAGGGCAGTTGCGTAAGGCCGAACTGGCCGCATCGCGCGCCTCGGCCGACCGCGTGCCGGATCCGACCGTCGGTGTCTTCGCGGCGTCGGAGGCTTTCCGCAAGGAACGCATCGTGGGCGTCAGCGTCAGCATTCCGTTGAGCGGCACCTACCGCGACGAGCGCATGAAGCAGGCGCTGCAGGAAGTCGAGGTGGCGCGCGCAGCCGTTGATCGCCAGAAGCGCGAGCTGGAAACGGCGGTGGCCGAGACCTACGCGGACGCCACCGGCCATCTCGCACGCTGGCACCTTTCCGAACGGGGCGCAACGGCCACTGGCGAGAGCGCGCGCCTCACGCAGCGCGCGTACTCGCTGGGAGAAGCGGACCTGCAATCGCTGCTGCTGGCCCGGCGCCAGTTCCTCGAGGCGTCCCGCGCCGCGCTCGAGGCGCGTGCCGATGCGCTGCGTGCGACCTATCGGCTCCTCATCGATGCGCACCTGATCTGGGACCTGGCGCTCGAGTGAGTGCGCCTTGCCCCGTCCATTTTTCGAACCTGTATCCATTGAAAGAGATTTGATGTTGATCCCTCACAGGAAACTCGCGTTGCTGGCACTCGCCGTGCTGGCACTGATGATCGGCCTGCCTTTTGACGTGCTCGCCCACGGCATCTCCGAAGCCGACCGCCAGCGCATGCTCAGCGGCGGCTACCTGCAGTACGTCGGCCTCGGCGCCACGCACATGCTCACCGGCTACGACCACCTGCTGTTCCTGTTCGGCGTGGTGTTCTTTCTCACGAGCTTCAAGGACGTGGCCAAGTTCGTCACCGTCTTCACACTGGGCCATTGCATCACCCTGGTGTTCGCGACGTACTTCAAGATCACTTGGAACTACTACCTGATCGACGCCATCATCGCGATCAGCGTCATCTACAAAGGCTTCGACAACAACGGCGGCTTTCAGAAGTACTTCGACATGAAGTCGCCCAACCTGCTCGTCGCAGTGTTCGGCTTCGGATTGCTGCATGGCTTCGGGTTGTCGACGCGGCTGCAGCAGCTGCCGCTCGGCGACGACAGCACCTCGATGCTGATCCGCATCCTGAGCTTCAACCTCGGCGTCGAGATCGGCCAGATCGCCGCGTTGGCCGTGATGGTTGCGCTGCTGGCGCTCTGGCGTCATCGCCCGTCATTCCGGCGCTTCAGCTTCGCCGCCAACCTTGCGCTGGTCTATGCCGGCGTGTTGCTGCTGCTCATGCAACTGCATGGCTACCAGCACGACTCAGATCCCAACGGTTTTCGTTTCCCTGACCAAGAGCACAAGCACACGCACGAGGACATGGAGATTGGAAAGACTGCCGATCCTGGCAGGGATTCCCTCGACTAACCATCATCAAGAAAGGATGACTCAATGAAGAGAATCGCGATGGCCCTGGCCTCGTTTGCAGCCCTCGCCGGCGCTGGTTTCACCATGGCTTCGGAGGGCGGCAGCTGCCACTTCCACGGGAACACGCCCGCATCGGAAAAGGTCGCTGTCGATTGCGCCTCCCAGCGCAAGGCCTCGCTGGTCAGTGGCGGCAAGCTCGACAAGAGCTGGGAAGCCGTGAAGGTGGAGAAGGTCGAACAGATCGACGGCAAGAAGGGCAAGGAGTGGAAGGTGAGCTTCAAGAACGCCGCCGTCACGCAAGCCGACAAGAGCACGCTATACGTCTTCCTCAGCCTGCCTGGCAACTACATCGCTTCGAATTTCTCGGGCAAGTAAACGTCGAGCTGGCCGCGCACAGAGGATCAGCATGACTTTCAGACGCTGTTGCGTGCTGGGTGCGCTTGCATGTGTCCTCAGTGTGCTGTCCGGCTGCGCCACCATCTACGAAGGCAGGTACGCCTTCAACGATGGTTGGCGAAAGGCCCGGGTGGAGGAAGTCGGCACTGCCTCGACGCTCCGGGGTGCTGCGCCGAGCGATTGTCGCAGCACTGCCACAACCGAGCAACTGACGACAGGCACATTCGCGTTGCTGTCGTATGCGGACCTCGGTCACCTCAGAAGGCGCATCGTCGCCTTGCCTGCACGTACCCGCTTTGAAGCGGGCGATGCTGTGTACGTCAAATTGCGCAGTTGTTCCGGCGACGTGGCGCCGCAGCTCCTCTAGCCCGCACAGAGTCTCCGGGATTCCATTGCTGCATCCCCTCGGGGGGGATAGGATACGTCGACCGAACCAGGTCGCACTCAGCAGTACTTGAACGGCAAGCAAACATCACTCCGTGACAGCGCGAGTAGGACGCCAAATTGGAAAACTTCGCTCAACTTCTTCAATCCGGAAACGCCTGGGTCTTCATCCCGTCCGCGATCCTCTTGGGTGCCCTGCACGGCCTGGAGCCCGGGCATTCGAAAACGATGATGGCTGCCTTCATCGTTGCGGTCAGGGGTACGGTTGGACAGGCCGTCTTGCTCGGACTCGCGGCAACGCTCTCGCACACGGCGGTTGTCTGGGCCGTCGCGATGGGTGGCCTCTACCTCGGCCGCAACTGGAGTGCCGAGGAGACCGAGCCCTACTTTCAGGTGGCTTCGGCGGTGCTGATCATCGCGATTGCGCTCTGGATGCTCTGGCGGACCTACCGCGAACAGCAGCGTGAGCGGATCGAGACAGATCACGACCATGGGCATGATCATCACGGCCATGGAGAGGAGAAGCGCCGCATCGATACCGGCCATGGAATCGTTGACCTGGAAGTGTTCGAAGATGGAGTTCCGCCTCGATTCCGCGTCCGATTCGAGGGGCATGACACTGTGCCGCAAGGCCAGACCGTCACCATCGAAACGCAACGTCCTAGCGGGGAGCGTCAAGCGTTCGTTCTGGCCAGCAAGGGCGGCTATCTCGAATCGGTCGACGAGATTCCCGAGCCGCACGAGTTCACCGTCAGACTGTCGATTGCGCACGGTGGCCACGCACACAGCTTTGATGTGGAATTTGTCGAACATGGTCACGGCCATGATCACGGAGACCATGGCCTGGATGTCTCCGATCCGGGCTTTCAGGATGCGCACGAACGGGCGCACGCCAACGACATCAAGCGTCGCTTTGCGAGCCGCAATGTCACCACCGGACAGATCATCGGGTTCGGCCTCACGGGAGGCCTGATTCCCTGTCCTGCCGCCATCACGGTGCTGCTGCTGTGCCTGCAGCTCAAGCGCTTCACCCTCGGAGCGTCCCTCGTGCTCTGCTTCAGCGTCGGCTTGGCGATCACGATGGTTGCCGCTGGCGTCGTCGCTGCCCTGGGCGTGAAGCACGCGTCGAAACGCTTCTCCGGCTTCGGAACGTTCGCGCGCAGGGCTCCGTATGCATCGAGTGCCCTGATCATCCTGGTCGGGCTCTACGTCGGCTATCACGGCATTCAATCGCTGCATGCCACCGGTGTGGTCTAGAACCTGAGCCAAAGTCAGTCCGTAGTGACCACCTTGACGTATAGCTCGACAACCAACCAGCCGATCAAGGCCGCGGCGCCGATGACCACAGCACCGATGCGACAGCCCGCTCGATTTGGCGAAATGCAGTCCGCATCTTCGAGCGGCCGCCTGAAGAATCATCCGAGAGGCGTTTCATGACGATCATTGTGATCGTTCGCTATCCGGCGTAAAAGGCACGCGCGCACAGGTGTTTCCTGCCTATCGAAAAGCGCTCCAGATCAGGAGCACCTTGCGTACCTACTCCCCATCCAGTCGATCCCGTCGCATGGCACGCCAGAGCGTGAGGTCGTAGGTGATCTTGAGCAAGCCACACGCGATGAGCGGCAAGGAAATCCATCCGGCGGCGAAGAGCGCTCCGCTGATCGTCGGACTGATGGCCGCTGCCAGGCTCCGGGGTACCGCCGTGAAACTCGCTGCCGCAGCACGCTCGGCTGGCGTCACGACAGCCATCACGTAAGCCGTCCGCGTGGGGACATCCATGGACGACAGCGCGCTACGGATCGTCAACAGGCCCAGCGCGATCGGCAGGTTGGGCGACAGTGCAGCCAACACCAGGCAGACGTTGGCCGGGAGGTGCGTGAAGACCATGGTGTTGAGCAACCCGATGCGCTGCGCAACCACCGGCGCGGCGAGTTGGGATGCCGCGCTCAGCAAGCCGGTCCAGAAGAAGAACACGCCCGCTTGGGTGAGCGAGAAGCCGAACCGCTCGAGCAGCCACAGCGACATCAGCGCGTTGACCGTCAGCCCGCCAGCAAAGGCGTCGACGCTGAAGAGCGCCGCCAGTCGCACCACCACACGACGTGACGGCCCGAGCGGGGCTGGCGCGACATGCGGACTGTCTGGGTTACTGGCTGATGTGTGTGCCGGCAGCCGCCGATAGAGCCAGAAGACGGTCAGCCCGATCGCGGCGTACACAAGGAACATCCCTCGCAGCGCGTCCAGACGCGCGAACTCGCTGTGTCGCACCAGCCAGTCGGGCACGGCGGCAGCCAAGGCCCCCAGCGCGGCGCACAGCGCGCCAACGAGGCTGTAGCGTGCAAACAGCGCGGTTCGCGCGTGACCCTGAGCCGCCGCGGCCAGGCGAGCATGTTCCAGCGGAAGGAAAACGCTCACGTCGCCAGAACTAGGGTTTAGCGTGCCGACCAGTGCGACGACCAGCAGGGGCCAGAACGATGCCAAGCCTGCGAAGCCCAAACCCGTGGCCGCCATCAGCAAGGCCGCGCCGCGCAGCAGCCGGCCGCCAGGGAAACGGTATCCCCAGGCGCCGACCGCCAGCGTAGCCAGCGCGGAGCCCAGCATCGTCGCCGTGCTCACGATGCCCACCTCCAGCGTGCCCAGGCCGATGGACAGCAGGTAGACCGGCAGCAGCACCGCCATGTACCCGTCGCCGAAGGCGCGAAGCCCCCGCGCGGCGAGCAAGGGCAAGGCGCCGGGATCGACGCCAGCGGGCAACAAGCGCGCGAGACCCATCCGCGTACGAGGCACGGAAGTGCTACTCATCTAGCTTGACTTGGTGAGTATTTCAAGGCGGCGGCGATGCTCCGCATCCCTTTGTTCTTCAACGCGCGGCTGCCGATGCGGCATGCAGCACCACTGCAGTGCCGCCGACACTTTACCGAAGCGCAGGGCTTCGGCGAAGGAAATGGGCTGGAGGGGCGCGGAAGCGCAGGGGGTGCGTCAGGCAGTACGGTGTCCACGGATAACTCCGTTATGAGTCGTCAGCGCTTGGACGGGACACCGTCAATCTTTGCAGGCCGGGAGGCTGTTTTCCCGGGAAGAAGAATCGTATCAGCTCAGCGCGCTGCCTCTAAATGCGTCACGGTCGGCTTGCCCTTGATGATCTCTACATGAAACCGGACCTTGTCGCCGGGCTTGAACGGGTCGAGCATCTTCCTGTCGGCCACATCGAAGCCCATGGTCATGGCGGGCATGGCGGGCATGGCGATGTTGGGAATGTCGCCGTGCTTGAGCACGATCACGCCGCCGGTGGCATCGGTATTTTGGACGACCGCTTCGGTCAGCATCAAGGCTGCCTGCTGGCCCGGGGCCGGCGTCTTCATAGACGACATCTCGTCCTTCGACATCTGGGCCTGGGCGGCGGCGGCCGATGCCACGAGCAGCGCGAATGCGAGGGGATGCAAGACTTTCATTGAACGACTCCTTCAGTGGGTTAAATGGAAACAGCAGACAAACGGGCATGCGCGACAAATACCAAGTGGCAGGAACAACGGGCATGCTCAACCGCGGTGCGGTCACCATGCCGCCCACCATGGGCGCGGCAATGCGGGTCATCACCTCCGAGCCGGTGTTGCTGCTCCACAGGATGGGCAACAGGCCCGCATCACATGCGGGCGGAACCTGCGGCAATTCGTTGCGGCGCAGCTCACCGCACAGCGGGACCATGGAGTGGTATCTTTGCTTGGCAACCCAAGGAACGTGCACTATGGGCGCGAGGAATTTGGCGTTTCATTTGTGATCTTCGGCACAAAAACGAGTCAGATGGAGGTCGAAATGGATGAGGAGAGATCGTCGGAACTGCCGCCCCCAAAAAAATCGGCCAAAGAGCCGTACCAGGTGCTGAAGGCATTGCAATCGAGCTCGCAGATAGGCGACAAAATCAACGCGCTGAGTGGCAGCAAGTTGTTTTCGAGCACGTTGAAATCAATGAGCATAGGCAATGACCTCATGAAGTCATTGGACGTGATCACGCGTGTCGGGGCTGCGACGAAGGCGCTGAACGCTGGGATTTTTCCGAGCAAGCTTTTTGAGTCACTGAATACAGCAACGGCCCTCAGCCACGCGATGAAGCCGTTGAACATCGGCATCGTGTCAAGCGACTTTTTGAAATCGCTGAACGCGACAACTCTTGCGGCCAGCGCCTTGAAGTCGCTGCACATGGGTGCTCTCTCGAACGACCTAATTGGTCGAAGCGCCGCGCTAGCGTCACTGGGGGCCGGATCCTTTCCAGCCCTCGCGGGTGTCGCTGCGTTGACGGGGCATGAAAGGTGGGTGCATGCTCTGATGCCCAAGGGGCCGGTCGGAAGCATCTTGGGCGAGGGCAATGCTGATGATCCCATCGCCCGAATGCTCAGCGTCTTTCAGCTGACACAACACAAATTCGACGGCCTCGCATCTGCAATCGAGGCCGCTGGCCTGACGGTAGCGCCATCACAGATCCAGACCATTCGCCAAGTCGTCGTCGACTCGGGATTGCACGACGGCTCCAGCGCACCTTCTACGGCAAACACTGCAAGCAACCTATTTCTCGCTCTTGCGCAGCGTGTTAGCCCCGAGATTTGGCTACAGATCCTCATTGGAATCGTGCTTTGGATGCTGACCGCTCCGTTGGACTACTACGTGAAGGATTTGTTGGGAAAGGCTTCTCAACAGGAGGACCGCCGAGCCATGGCTCGTGAAATCGCGAAAGCAATCAGGGAAAACGACGTCCCCCCGCTTTTTCTACAAAATCGTCGTATTGCTATCAAGGCACTCAAGGTGCACCTGAATGCTCGCAATCTATCCCCCGTGGTCGGCACGATAAGACAGGGGGAAATCGTACACCTCGAGGCAACGACATCCGACTGGGCTTTGATCACCTGGCGCAGTGTCGAAGGCCGCGAGATGTCTGGCTGGGTATTTCGTAGATACGTTCGCTCATTGGGTGAGTGAAACAGCCCTGACGTGCTCAGCGGATCGCGTGCAACTTGGCGAGTTTTTCTCGAGTCTCGCGATGCCGCTCGTAGAGCTGCACCAACTTCTTGGTGCCTCCGAGCTCACCCATCGCGACGAGCATCAGTCTGTGTGATTCGACCAATACCGCGAGGTTTTCCTTCAATCGCGCAATTTCCTGATCTCGATCCTCGATCATTCGCGCAGCCTCGGTAGACGACCTCTTGCCAATCTGCCGAACCAGCGAGCGCGTATGTGCTTGCCGCTCCTGGTACAGCTTTAGCAAAGCGGATCGTTCAGGACTTCGGACGACTGCCGAAGCATTCGCGAGCTGCGAATGTCGACGTGTGACAGCCCGAGCGGTGATGTCCAGGTCTTCGACTAGAAGTTGCTCAAGAACTTCGCGCAGTTCCTCATCGTCGGCATCCGCTTTTCGTCTACCCATCCAAAACACTCCCTCTTTCGGGGCGAGAAAAGTCCTTCCCTTCAGGAAAAGCTTGCTGGCCAGGTGGTGTCGCAAGCAAGCGCTCAACTCCGTCGAGTCGGGCTTGCGCGTGTGCAATCTGATTCGTGCGACCGATGGAGGAGGGTGGTCGTTCGGATGCTGCTTCCACCGCGCTCTTCAATCGCCCGCGAAGCTCAACAAGATGCCGACGGTTCTCCGTTAGGTTCGTGGCTGACAAGTGCCGACACCCTGCAAAGCACTCGAGGTGCTTGGGGCAGGGATCTACCGTGAAGCTGTTGAGACAGTGGCCGTACGGCGTTGAATGAAAACCGTCCGCCTCAACACGCAAGAAATTCAATGCCGCGTCTTCGCCGTCGGCCTTCTGAATTGCCTTGAACTCGTTGACGATTGGTCCGTTTGCAATCCCTGCCTTGATCATCTTTCCGACCTCCGCAGCCTTGCTCCCACCGAGTATGGTGTCCCAGTGTTCGGGGAGTTCCATCTGGTCCAGTTGCTCTTGAAGGCTTCGATGGTCGTACTCGTAGCTCTCAGCGACGCTACGCCGCTTGAACCGCTTTGTGATGATCGCATCGGAAACGCCGAGCCTAAAGAGCTCGGTATTTTGTAGATGCCGAAAGGCATGTGTGTTCACACGCAAAGTTCTATCAGCCTCGGTTTGGCCGTACGCTTCGAAGAGCGAGCGATGATCCTGCGTTCCACCCAGAGCGATCTGGATCGAAGTGGGCTCCATGACACCAACTGAAAAGTATCTGGACACGTCAACCGGGGCACCACTTCGTGCCTCCCCCAAGGATCTTTTCGGCTGGAGGAAAAGAAACTCATGGGAGCGCATCGATCCTCCACCCGAGACTGGCAGCGTGTACACATCTGAGAGTTTCGTGGTCATCCGGGTCCGCAGATAGTCCTCCAACTCACCGATATGTAGATAGACATGGTCCCAATCGATCCTGCCTCTCAACTCTGTTCCATTTCGATCTCGTAGCTTTATGGTGCCATCACTCTTGAGGCGATGAAAATACATGTAGAACGCGGCGCTCCTCTTTCCTCCAATCTCCTTCCACTGCAATGCTTCCGCCTCCTTGAACACAATAGGATCAAATAAAGAATCGACATAGCGCGCGGTTAGTCGATCCATGTGCGCGACATCGACATCAAGCCAGTAGGGATTTCCACTGAGGATCGGATACAGAATTTGGACGTCGACACACTGGTCTGTAGCAAACCATGGAAGAGGACGACCCGTCCGTGTCTGGAGTTCCAAGGTTTCTCGAAGCGGCTGTGTAGCCTTGACTACTGCATCTAGTGTTTCCGTGATTTGCTCCGCGAACATTAACGGCACAGGTTGAAGGTCTTCGTAAAGGACAGAGCCCGAAGCAACTGCTTCGCCTTGCTTCTCCGAAAAAAAGCGAAGCAAAGAGGCGGTGGAATATCCGCCTCTTTGCCCCGCAGGCGTACCGTCAAAGTCCACATATTCGCGATACCTCCGCCAGTCCAAGGGGAGGGCGGTCGCTTCGCCGACTCTGAGACCAGTAAAGATCAAGAGCTTGCCGATCGAGAAACGCATGAAGTCATTGAACGTCTGCGGCTTCTCAGTAAACACGATACGAACAAATTCCCAGAACGCGTCTCGGTCGGGCAACCGATCGGAGTTCTTGCGCTCTGCCAGTTCTTTCTGAAGTCGATGCTCATTCAGATATTTGGACCGTTTCGGTAGAGCGTGAGCCTTAACGTCTCGAACATAAGAAGCCAGCGGGCCAAAGTCCGAAATGTGATGTCGATCAAACACGCGCCGGATGGCCGTTCTGATCTTCTCCTGCGCGCCACCTTCACCTTCAGAATTCGCCGCAGCCGCCAGTGCGATCCTTAGGTCCTCACCGCGGAGCTCCCAGGGCTCTGAAGCTGTACAAGCTGCGATGCTTCGAAGAGCTTGGACTTGTCCAAGCACGTGTATCGGCGTCAGTCCATCTGCTATCGATCGAATCGCAACCGACTTCATCAAATCACACCAAGCTTCTGTTGGGCATAGGCGAACTTTGATCGCAAGCTCGCCCGAGCTATTCAACCGTTCTCCTGCAAGCTTGATCGACGCGGGAGGGCCAAATTGCCGCAGCAATTGGCCGCGCTTCGGACGCCCAGTTAGTGCGGCAATATCCCAGGCTTCGTCTCTTTCACACTCGCCGTGAGCATTCAATATGATCGCCCATTGCAATCCGCGATCAATGGCCAGTCGCTTCCCGGTCGCAATATAGGCTTGAAAAGAAGAGGGCGGCACCCCTTCAGTGTCGGAGAGAGATTCAGCGCTGAGCATCGCTTTCCTCCGCATCAAGTATGACCTGCTGAATGTCGGCGATTGTTCGCTGCAGCTGCATGAACGCTGGCGATGCAGCTTCGAGTCTTGACGCTTCTTCAAAGATCTTGACGATCGAGCGCATGGCCGTGAGTGTGCCTCTATGCACGGATATGTCGTAAACCGGCATAAACTTCGGGCAACCGTAGCACGACACGACTGGATTGAAAGGGCAGGCCGGTTGCCCACTTTCACAGCCACCAATCCCAGAAATGGGGATTCCGTGTGGAGCTCCTGCGATCTGTTTATCTCCCTTGAGAGCCGCAAGCTGATCCGATGATATGAATCGCTGCTCCGCGATAGTTCGGACTTGTCTGTATGTCTCAGAGATCCCGAGAGCCTTGTTGACTCGAGCAGCTTGAGCTGGCGAGACTTCGAAGTAGACCAAGCATGTGCTCCAAGTCAAATGCCCCAAAAACTCTGCGAGTTCTTCAGCACTTGCGCCAGAATCTGCGAGGCGTTGTGCAGCGGTATGCCGCAATGAATATGCACTGCGCCCAGGAAGGCCATTTTTCTTCAGGGCTTCGCGCATATGCTCCCCAACTGAGCGCGCAGATGAATGCTGAAAAAGTTTCTCAGAAGGATGCTCAGCTCTTTGTGCTCTGCGTCGATGCAGTTCCACAAATATCGGCGCCCATTCGCGCTTTACACGACGATTGAGAGTGAGAGAGCGTGCGACCGAAGAGCGTTGCTTGGCCATCGGAAACGAGAGATGCACACTGACCTCACCAGACTCGTGAGTTCGAGCTGTATACCCAGACAACGCTAGCCGTCCGATTTGCACCGGCCGCATCCCGAACTGGTAGCCGGTGAGCAGCATCCCGATGTCCTGAAGTTCGACCTCCGAAACCGAGCTAGCTTCGATCAGAATTTGATGCGCAGTGCGATCAAATAGCCTGACCAAGATGCTCTCTTCATCAACGTTAAGAAACGCATCGCCTTCTCTCAGTTTGCTATATGGATCGCGGCGAGGTTCCCTTAGGCTTGAGACCAGCGGCATATATTCCGGTGACCATGCGAGTATGTGCAACGCGCAGCAGAGTCGCAAAAGCGACTTTGCTGCGCGAGCCTTCCCTCCATCCAAGGCTTTGGGAAACTGATCATGCCAAGCTTCTCTGACACAGAGAGGGCCAGCAAGTATCAAGTATTCAATGATGTTGCTGTCAATATTGAGGAGATTTCTTCCGTAGAAGGCAGCGGTGGCTGGCGCTAGATGAGTCAATGTATCTGCGACGAGCCATCTCGTGAGCCGCCGAATGGTTGGCGTGTGGCCTGTCATGTTCAGCTTGGAAGTGAATCCGTTCTCTACGATCTCCCAGTGATCAAGGATCTCAGGTTCTTTGATCGCGTGAATACGGCCGTCATAGTCGTCTTCGTAGCGCAGTACAGAAGGCAACTTTGGTAAGTTAGCCGAGAGGGCCGAGTGAAGCGTGCCGTCCCGTGGATTCTGGACTTGAGAGACGAGCGTCATTCTTTCCTCTGAAGGTCTCTCATCGCAGCCACGCGAGCATTGAAATGGCTGTCCATCACTGAGTTCAGCTTTGACTCGAATGCAGTTCGCGCGTACAGCTTGGGCATCTGCGACTCGTGCGACCAGCCGAAAAATGCGCGCATTAGTTGCATTGCATCCTCCATCGCGGTGCCTGTGTCAATCAGATGTTGCATTCTGAAGGCCGCACAGGTATGGCGAAGATCGTGGGGCGATAGCCATTCCATTCCAGTTCGATCTCGCAACAACCTCCGCGCAGCGGGTGTAAGACTCAAAGTCAAGGTCTCAAAGACTCGCCTGAGGCCACGCGTGGAAAGCGGCGCTCCATATCGATTGAGCACGAGATAACTGCTGTCCTTTCGACCGCGATGGTTCATGATGTAGTTGGCAACCATCGCCTCCATTTGGTTTGAAATGGGCAACTGCCGCACGGAGTTCCCAGTTTTTATTGATGCAGGTGTCGACCTGGGATCGTCCTCGTATTTATTGAACTGGATGTTGACCCAATGTCGCATGAGTCCGTCTCGTGATCGCTCTGACTTGATTGCGTCGGAAGCTGCGGAGAGCAGTTCACCACATCGAAGGCCGAGAAGCAGCAGCATGCTGAACAAAACGAGATTTCTCCACTGAAGCGCTTCATCTCGAAAAGGATTGGTCGTCGCACCTGGTGTGATCCGCTCCCATAACTCCTCGAGCACAGCCGTGGGAACTGTTCGTACAACATGTGCAGGAAGGCGACGACGAGGTCGAAGACTGCCATATAGCTGGCTAAGCGCCTGAACCCTCCTGTCAAGAGCCTGTAGCGCCTCTTGGCTGTCAACAACCGAGCCCAGGGCAAGTAATGTCCAGCGAACAAATCCAAAGGCAGTCTTCCAGCGGATGACACGCGTTGGTGGTGTCGATTGCGTCCCAAGCTGCAAAGAGAGCAGAAACGCTTCGAGAAATGACTGAACGCGCCCGACGTCCAGCTCGCTCAACGCGTTATCAAGGGCTCCGTCGCCATGTGCCTCGTCGGTGTGAGAGTACAGAGCGTCAACGTGAGAAAGTCGATCTCGTCGGGTCGATGGGGCAAGACCCACATTGACGAGTTCTGACCAGGCGGTAGCCCAAAACCGAATGCGAAAATGCCTGTCAAGCGCGATGGGTCGCTTCTGTATCCCTTCGTGGAGCATCGTTGTGATTCGGCTTTGTTGAACTCAATGAGATCTCGAAACGGTGTTTTGCCCGTCCGCTATGGACAAGTCACCTGCCCACAGGACAAGCCTGTGGACAGCCCCTTCGGGGTGCGTGACTTGCCCACAGCTCCTCGACGCTTGCCTTCGGCCTGACGCGCTTCGCTTGCCCAACAGCCTTTTATAGAAGAACTCAAATTCGCAGGCAAGAAACCTTGACCACCCAGATCTTGAAGCAGCCGGATAAAGCAACGCCGTAGCTTGGTTCCGCCCAATAACACAATGTGCATTATGTTAAATAACATGCCCGCCGCATGGCTGGCAAGATAGCCCACCCTAGTCCTCTTCATGCACCCGATACTGACCCATCAACGTCTGCTGGACAGCCGGTGGCACGGCTTCGTAGTGTGACAACGCGATGGTGTAGCGGCCCTGGCCGCTGGTCATTGCATTGAGCCGCGACTGGTAGTTGGCCAGTTCGGCCATGGGCACCTGCCCGCCGACGGCCACAATGCCGCCCCCCAGGGCCGACGTCCCGGTGACCAGGCCGCGCCGCGCCGACAAGTCGCTCGTGACATCGCCGACAGAATGCTCTGGCACGTCGATCTCGATCTGGACGATCGGCTCGAGCACGACCGGCCGGGCCTCGCGGATGGCGGCCATGAAGGCCTTGCGGCCGGCAGTCGCGAAGGCGATGTCCTTGCTGTCGACGCTGTGATGCTTGCCATCGTGCACCACGACGCGCACATCGACCACGGGGTAGCCAGCGATCGCGCCGCACACCAGCACCTCCCGCACGCCCTTCTCGACTGCGGGGATGAACTGCCCCGGGATAGCCCCGCCCCTGACCTCGTCGACGAACTGGAAGCCCGCACCGCGCGCCAGCGGCTCGATGCGCAGGAAGACTTCGCCGAACTGGCCAGCGCCGCCGGTCTGTTTCTTGTGCCGGTGATGGCCCTCGGCCGGCGCGGTCACGCTCTCGCGGTAGGCAATGCGGGGCGGCCGCGTCTGGACCTCGAAGCGGTACACCTCGCGCAGGCGTTCGAGCACGATGCGCAGGTGCAGTTCGCCGAGCCCGTAGAGGACTGTCTCGTTGGTCGCGGCCACATGCTCGATGCGCAGGCACGGATCCTCCGCCGTGAGCTTGCCGAGGATCTCCCAGGCGCGCTGCTCGTCGCCATGGCGCTTGGGCTCCACGGCCAGGCCGTGCACCGGCACCGGGAACGCCAGCGGCGCAAGATGCACGTGGCTGTCTTCGGCCACATCGTGCAGCACGGCGTCGAAATGGATCTCCTCGACCTTGGCCACTGCCACGATGTCGCCGGGCACCGCGTGCGACACCTCGACATGGTCCTTGCCCTGAAGCATGAACAGGTGCCCCACCTTGAAGGGCTTGCGGCCGTCGCCGATGTAGAGCTGGCTGTCGCGCGTGAGTGTGCCTTGGTGCACGCGAAAGATGCCCATCTTGCCGACATAGGGGTCGATCGTGACCTTGAACACGTGCGCCAGCACGTGCAGCGACGGGTCGGGCCTGGCCTCCATGGGCTTGGCCTGCGCGCCCTCGCCAATGATGAAGTCCGGCGGGTTGGCCTCGGTCGGGGCCGGCAGGAGCTTGACGATCACGTCCAACAACTCGGCCACGCCGGCGCCGCTGCGCGACGAGACGAAGCACACCGGGATCAGGTGGCCTTCGCGCAGCGCCTGCTCGAGCGGCGCATGCAGCTCGGCCGGATCCACGTCACCCTCCTCTAGGTAGCGGTCGACGAAGGCCGCGTCGACCTCAACCACCTGCTCCACCAGCGCACGGTGCGCCGCTTCGACAGGGCCGAAGTCGGACCGCCCGAAGCGGTTGAAGAAGCAGTCCACCACTTGCCTACCGACCCCGTCGGGCAGGTTCAGCGGCAGACATTCGCGGCCGAAGGTCGCCTGGATGTCGGCCAGCAGACCCGCCAGCGAGACGCCCTGCGAGTCGATCTTGGTGACGATGATCATGCGGGCGAGGTGGCGCGAGGCCGCGTACGCCATCATGCGCACCGCCATCGGCTCGATGCCGGCGGCGGCATTGATGACCACCGCCGCCGTTTCGACCGCCTCCAGCGCCGGCAGGCTCTGGCCGAGGAAGTCCGGGCCGCCAGGCGTGTCGATGAAGTGGATGCGCGTGCCGGCATGCGTGAGGTGCATCACCGATGCATTGAGCGAGTGCTGCATGCGGCGCTCGAGCGGGTCGTGGTCGCTGACGGTGCTGCCGCGCTCGACGCTGCCGCACGCCCCGATGGCACCCGCCTTGTACAGCAAGGCCTCGGCAAGAGAGGTCTTGCCAGCGGCCGCGGCGCCGACGAGCGCCAGCGTTCGCACTGCTTCCACTTCGGCCGCGAGGCCGTTCGATCGGCTTGGCATGGCATGGACTCCTTGGCGTCCGCAAAGCCGGCCCGGCGGCCCGCAAGGGCTCGGGTGGTGCGCGAAGACGCCGGGTCAGCGTACGGGATTGACCGTGTCGATGCAAGCTGGGTGCGCGCGGCGCGCATGTCGCCAGCTCACTTCGCCTTCTTTCCTTCGGGCGCATAGCCTCCGAGAAAGGCCTGCAGAGCGCGTCGTGTCGCTTCCCGCAAATCCTTTCGGGACAACGGTCCTTCGATACCGAGAAGAGACGGCATGACGGTCTCCGAATCCAGCAATGCCGTCAGGTGGCGCGCTGCCACCTGCGGATCGGCCTTGCGCAGCCGGCCCTTTTGCATCTGCAGTTCCAGAAAACCCGCCAACTCGGTCAGCCCCTTCTTGGGCCCTCCTTCGTAGAACAACCGCCCGATGTCGCTGCGGCCCGACTCCGCGATCACGGCCCTGCGCGCCTGGATGGCCTCTTGCGAGCACACCACCACCAGGATCTTTTCACCGAAACGTTGCAGCACCTGTTCGAGGTCGTCGTCGCTCTCCTGCCCGAGCGCCGCAAAAATCGGCGCGAAATGGACCTTGGCCATGCCGTGGGTCACGGCAACGAACAACTCCTCCTTGGAGCTGAAGTAGCCATACAGCGTGGCCCTCGAGCCGCCCACGCGCGCAGCGATCTCCACCATGGAGGCCCCTTCGAACCCCAGCTCCCGGAACACTTCGGCGGCCACCTGAACGATGGCGTCGCGCTTGGCCTCTGTTTTGACTCGCATCTAAATGTCTCCTCATTTCTAGACAACAGTGTTCATTATTAATTGACAGCCGCTGGAAGTCAAAATACATTACTAGACAGTACTGTCTGTTTAACTGCAGCCCAACCCCATCACTATTCCGTCGCTCTTCAGGAGATTCGCCATGCGTCCACCTCTCACCTATGGCCTGACCTTCACGGCAGCCCTCGCGTCTACCTTCATGCTTGTCGCCTGCGGCAAGCCACCGGGCGGGCCGCCCGCTGCGCTGGGCATGCCCGAGGTCGGGGTGGTGTCGGTGCAGCCGCAGCGCGTGGCCATCACGGCCGAGCTGCCCGGGCGCACGGCGCCCTTTCTCATCGCCGACGTACGGCCCCAGGTCGGCGGCATCGTGAAGGCCCGCCAGTTCCGCGAAGGCAGCGACGTCAAGGCCGGCGAAACGCTCTACCAGATCGATCCCGCCACCTACAAGGCGACCTACGACAGCAACGTCGCCGCGCTCGCCAAGGCGCAGGCCAGCCTCACGACCACGCGGCTGAAGGCCGAGCGCTACAAGGAACTGGTCGCCATCAAGGCCGTAAGCCAGCAGGACTACGACGACGCCGCCGCCTCGCTGGGGCAAGGCGAGGCCGACGTCGCCTCGGCGCGGGCCAATGTAGAGACGAGTCGCATCAACCTCGCCTATGCACGCATCGATGCACCAATCTCCGGGCGCATCGGCAAGTCGACGGTCACGCCCGGCGCGCTGGTCACGGCGAGCCAGTCGACCGCGCTGGCCACCATCCAGCAGCTCGATCCGATCTATGTCGATGTGACGCAATCCAGCGCGGCGATGCTTCAGTTGAAGCAGGCCATGGCCCGGGGCGATCTGCAAAAGAGCGGCGCCAACGCCGCAAAGGTGCGGCTGCTGCTCGAAGACGGGAGCGCCTATCCGCTCGAAGGCAAGCTCGAATTCTCTGACGTCACCGTAGACCAAAACACCGGCGCCATCACGCTGCGAGCGGTGTTCCCCAACCCCAAGGCGGACCTGCTGCCCGGCATGTACGTGCGCGCCGTGTTGCAGGAAGGCGTGAAGGAACAGGCACTCATGGTGCCGCAGCAGGCCGTGTCGCGCGACAGCACCGGCAAGCCGACGGCCTATGTGGTGGACGCCCAGCACAAGCTGCAGCGACGCGTGCTCGAAACGGAACGCGCCATCGGCGACCAATGGCTGGTGCGCAGCGGCCTGCAGGCCGGCGACCAGCTCGTGGTGGACGGCCAGCAGCGCGCGGCGCCGGGCGTCGAGGTGAAAACGGTGCAGTGGAACCCCAAGTCCAAGCCCGGTACCGAAACGACAGCCAAGGCCGCCCTCCCCTCGTCCGGCACCACGGCGGACTGATCCAGGAAGACCACCATGGCACGCTTCTTCATCGACCGCCCCATCTTCGCGTGGGTCCTCGCCATCATCGTGATGCTGGGCGGCGTCATGTCCATCGCCACCTTGCCGATTGCGCAATACCCGAGCATCGCGCCGCCCGCCGTCGCAATCACCGCCAACTACCCCGGCGCTTCCGCCAAGACGCTCGAAGACACCGTCACCCAGGTCATCGAGCAGAAGATGAAGGGGCTGGACCGGCTGAGCTACATGGCCTCGACCAGCGAGTCGTCGGGCTCGGTCACCATCACGCTCACCTTCGAGAACGGCACCGACCCAGACACCGCGCAGGTGCAGGTGCAGAACAAGCTCTCGCTCGCCACGCCGCTGCTGCCGCAAGAGGTGCAACAGCAGGGCGTCACCGTCACGAAGTCGGCCTCCAACTACCTGAATGTGCTGGCCTTCACCTCGGAAGACGGCAGCATGAACGGCGCCGACCTGTCCGACTACGTGGCAGCCAACGTGCAGGACGCAATCAGCCGCGTCGAAGGCGTGGGCGACACCACGCTTTTCGGCTCGCAATACGCGATGCGCATCTGGATCGACCCGAACAAGCTCTCCAGCTTCAGCCTCACGCCGCTGGACGTGAAGAACGCGATCACGGCACAGAACGCGCAGGTTTCCGCTGGCCAGCTCGGCGGCATGCCTGCGGCAAGCAACCAGCAGCTCAACGCCACCATCACCGCGCAGACGCGCCTGAAAACAGCGCAGGAGTTCGAGGACATCCTGCTGCGCACGCAAACCGACGGCTCGCAGGTGCGCCTGCGCGACGTGGCCCGCATCGAGCGCGGCAGCGAGTCGTACAACACGGTCGGGCGCTACAACGGCAAGCCGGCCGCGGGCCTGGCCATCAAGCTGGCCACGGGTGCCAACGCGCTCGACACGGTCAAGGGCATCGACGCTCGCCTGGTCGAACTCCAGAAGTTCTTCCCGCCGGGCATGAAGGTGCAGAAGCCCTACGACACCACGCCCTTCGTGCGCATCTCGATCGAGGAAGTTGTCAAGACGCTGGTCGAAGCCGTGGTGCTGGTGTTTCTGGTGATGTATCTTTTCTTGCAGAACTTCCGCGCCACGCTGATCCCGACCATCGCGGTGCCCGTGGTGCTGCTGGGCACCTTCGGCGTGCTCGCGGCCTTCGGCTTCACCATCAATACGCTGACAATGTTCGCGATGGTGCTGGCCATCGGCCTGCTGGTCGACGATGCAATCGTGGTGGTCGAGAACGTCGAGCGAGTGATGGCCGACGAAGGCCTCTCGCCCAAGGAGGCCACGCGCAAGTCCATGGACCAGATCACCGGCGCGCTGGTTGGCGTGGCGCTGGTGCTTGCGGCGGTGTTCGTGCCAATGGCCTTCTTCAGCGGCTCCACCGGTGTGATCTACCGGCAGTTCTCCATCACCATCGTCTCGGCCATGACGCTGTCGGTGCTCGTGGCGCTGGTGCTCACGCCCGCCCTTTGCGCAACGCTGCTCAAGCCGGTCGACAAAGATCATGCGATGGCCACTACCGGCTTCTTCGGCTGGTTCAACCGCAGCTTCGATCGCGGCAACCACCGCTACCAGGGCATCGTGCGGCACATGGTGGGCAAAGGCTGGCGCTACATGGCCGTGTACGCGGTGCTGCTGGCGGCGGTGGTGTTCGGCTTCATGAAGCTGCCGGTGGGGTTCCTTCCGGACGAAGACCAGGGCACGATGTTTGCGCTGATCCAACTGCCGCCGGGCGCCACCAACGCGCGCACGGACGACGTGATCCGCCAGGTGGAGCATCACTTCCTGGTCGACCAGAAGGATGCGGTCTCGGGCCTCTTCACCGTGGCGGGCTTCAGCTTCGCAGGCGGCGGGCAGAACACGGGCTTTGCGTTCATCAAGCTCAAGCCCTGGGACGAGCGCAAGGGCGACGCATTGAGCGTGACTGGCGTGGGCGCCAAGGCTGCCGCCTTCTTCGCGACTTTGCGCGATGCCAGGGTGTTCGCCTTCGCGCCGCCGGCCGTGTCGGAGCTCGGCAACGCAACCGGCTTCGACCTGATGCTGCAGGACCGCGCCAACCTCGGCCACGAGGCGCTGATGCAGGCGCGCAACCAACTGCTCGGCACGCTCGCCAAAGACCCGCGGCTGGTGGCCGTGCGGCCCAACGGCCAGGAAGACACGCCCGAGTTCAGGCTCGAGATCGATCCGCACAAGGCGCAGGCGCAAGGCCTCTCGATGTCCGACATCAACGACACCTTCTCCACCGCCTGGGGCAGCAGCTACGTCAACGACTTCATCGACCAGGGCCGCGTGAAGAAGGTGCTGCTGCAGGCCGACGCACCGTTCCGCATGCTGCCCGGGGACATCGACCGCTGGTACGTGCGCAACAGCGCCGGCACCATGGTGCCCTTCACCTCCTTCTCGAAGGCGAGCTGGATCTCGGGCTCGCCACGGCTGGAGCGCTACAACGGCGTGCCCTCGGTGGAAATCCTGGGCATGGCCAAGCCGGGCAGCGCCTCCAGCGGCGAGGCGCTGGCCATCGTCGAGGAGGCGGTGGCGAAGCTACCCGCGGGCATCGGCTACGAATGGACCGGCCTGTCGCGCCAGGAAAAGGCATCGAGCGGCCAGACCGGCCTGCTCTATGCGCTGTCGATCCTGATCGTCTTCCTGTGTCTCGCGGCGCTGTACGAGAGCTGGGCGATTCCGTTCTCTGTGATCCTGGTGGTGCCGCTCGGCGTGCTGGGCGCGCTGATCGGCGCGATCCTGACGTGGAAGATGAACGACGTGTACTTCCAGGTCGGCCTGCTCACGACCATCGGCCTAGCGTCGAAGAACGCCATCCTGATCGTCGAGTTCGCGAAAGACTTGCACGCACACGGCAAGAGCCTGGTCGAGTCGGCGATGGAGGCTGCTCGCATGCGGCTGCGGCCCATCCTCATGACCTCGCTGGCCTTCGTGCTCGGCGTGTTGCCGATGGTGCTGGGCACCGGTGCGGGGGCCGGCGCGCAGCATGCGCTGGGCACGGCCGTCATCGGCGGCATGCTGTCGGGCACGCTGCTCGCGATCTTCTTCGTGCCTCTTTTCTTCGTGCTGGTGCGCGGCCTCTTCAAGGGACGGTCGCCCTCGCCTGCTTTGCCCGCTTTGCCGGACTCGCATGCACAACCGGCTGCGGCCGCTTCCTGAGGTGTCTGCCATGAAACCATTCCGCCTTGCTCCGCTCGCGCTCGCCGCCCTGATGGCCGGTTGCAGCCTTATTCCCACCTACCAGCAGCCCGCGGCGCCTGTGGCCGGCAAGTTCGCTGGCGACACGGGCAACGCCCCGGCCTCAACACCGGTCGCCGACCTCGGCTGGCGCGAAGTCTTCACCGATCCGTCGCTGCAGCGCGTGATCGAGATGAGCCTCGCCAACAACCGCGACCTGCGCGTCGCGGTGCTGAACATCGAGAAGGCCCGCGCGCAGTACCGGGTGCAGGATGCGGCGCTTTTCCCCACCGTCAACGCCAGTGCCAGCGGCAGCGGCAGCCGCACGCCGGCCGACCTGTCGTCGACGGGCGAGGCCCTCACGGCGCGGCAGTACAGCGCGTCGCTCGGGTTCAGCTCCTACGAAATCGATCTGTTCGGCCGCGTGCGAAGCCTGAGCGCGCAGGCGCTGGAGCAATTTTTCTCCACAGCCGAAGCACGACGCAGCACGCAGATCACGCTGGTGGCCGAGGTGGCGACCAGCTACCTCACGCTCGCGGCCGACCAGGACCAGCTGAAGCTCGCGCGCGACACCCTGCGCAGCCAGAGCGACTCCTACAGCCTCAACCAGCGCAGCTTCGAGCTGGGCGTGGCGTCGGCGCTCACGCTGAGCCAGGCGCAGACCAGCGTCGACACCGCGCGTGTCGACGTCGAGCGCTACACCTCGCAGGTAGCGCAAGACCGCAATGCGCTGGTGCTGCTCGTGGGCGCCGACGTGCCCGACGAACTGCTGCCGCAATCGCTGCCCGATGGCATGGCAGCCGCAGCAAGCCCGCTGGCCACCATTCCGCCGGGGCTGCCCTCGGAGCTGCTGCAACGGCGGCCCGACATCCTGCAGGCCGAGCGCGACCTGAAAGCCGCCAACGCCTACATCGGCGCGGCGCGCGCGGCTTTCTATCCGAGCATCAGCCTCACCGCGTCGGCCGGCACGTCGAGCAGCCAGCTCTCAGGCCTGTTCAAGGGCGGCTCGGGCAGCTGGAGCTTCGCGCCGCAGATCACGCTGCCGATCTTCGACGGTGGCGCCAATCGCGCCAACCTCAAGATCGCGACCGTGAGCCGCGACATCTCGGTGGTGCAGTACGAAAAGGCGATCCAGACGGCGTTTCGCGAGGTCTCGGACGCGCTGGCGCAGCGCAACACACTGGGCCGCCAGCTCGATGCACAACAGTCGCTGGTGAACGCGACAGCAGAGAGCTACCGGCTGTCGGACGCTCGATTCCGCCGTGGCGTCGACAGCTACCTGAGCGTGCTGGATTCGCAGCGCTCGCTCTACACGGCGCAGCAGAACCTCATCACCACGCGCCTGTCGTGCCTGACCAACCTCGTGACCTTCTACAAGACGCTGGGCGGCGGCTGGGTGGAAAACACCGGCACGCCGACGATGGCTTCAGAGCAGCCAGCTGCATCGATCGCGAAGACCGCGCAGGCCTCGTCCTGATGGGGCATGCCGCCGCTGATCTCCACGACCCTGATCACGTGGTCAGAAAGCCGGGATCACCGCACCCTTGTATTTGTCCTGGATGAACTTGCGGACCTCCGCCGTGTGGAGCGCGGCCACCAGCTTGGCGACCGCCGGCGAGCCCGCGTTGTCCTTGCGCGCAGCGATGAAGTTGGCATAGGGCGACTTCTGGCCGCTCTCGATGAAGAGCGCGTCCTTGCTCGGGTCGAGCTTGGCCTCGAGCGCGTAGTTGGTGTTGATCAGCGCCAGGTCCACGTCCGGCAGTGCGCGCGGCAGCTGCGCAGATTCGAGCTCGCGGATCACCAGCTTCTTCGGGTTGGAGACGACGTCGCGCGCGGTCGACTTGATGTTGGACGGGTCTTTCAGCTTGATCAGCCCTTCCCTCGCCAGCAGCGACAGCGCCCGGCCTGAATTGGACGGGTCGCTCGGAATCGCGACGACAGCGCCCTCGCGCAGCTCCGAAGCCTTACGGATCTTCTGCGAATAGGCACCGAAGGGCTCGATGTGCACGTCGCTGTTCGGCACTTCCACGATGTCGGTCTTGCGGTCCTTGTTGAAGGAATCGAGGTACGGCCGGTTCTGGAAGAAGTTGGCGTCCAGTTGCTTGTCGCTCACTGCCAGGTTCGGCTGCACGTAGTCGTTGAACACCTTGACCTGCAGGTCGACGCCCTGCGCCTTCAGCTGCGGCCGGATGAACTCCAGGATCTCGGCGTGCGGCACCGGCGAAGCGGCCACGCGCAGCACCTCTTGTGCCTGTGCTGAGGCGCTAAGGCCGGCGACAGCAAGCACCGTCACGGAAAACGCGCGTCGGAATGAAAGCAACATGGTTCTGGATTCCCTCTGGAGATAGGTTTGTTCGCCCGCTTTCCTCAGAACGAGAAAGCGTGGGCGTCGCAGGTTAGCCGCGCAGCCCTGCGGCCCAAACAACGGATGGGCGCTTCCCTGAATCTCTACCAGCCGGTGTTCATCACCATCGCCAACCAGCGCGTGCACGACCACTCGCTGACGGCGGATGGCGTGGAGTCGAACCTGGCCGATGTCTGGGTGGACGAGGCGAAGAAGTAGCGCCTTTGGCAAGGCGCCGGGGCCGCCCATGCGTCCGGTAATCTCGGCTTGATCATGCACAAGCCAAATCGCCGCGAAAAGCGCATCATCGTGACTGAGGAACCCACGGTGCAGGCTGTTCGCGAGGCAGAGCATGAAATGGTTCAAGAAGCTCTTCTGGGTCGGCGCTGGGCTCGCCACTGGGGGAGCGCTTGCCGTATTCGTGGCGGACGAGTTGAAGACCTCCCGGCTGCAATCGGCCCTGTGGCGTGACCTCGCCGACGATGCCCGCTTCAGTGTCGACGCCGGTGCCAGCGATGCCATCCGCTTTCCCCATACCGGGCCCTACGACGAGCGGCTGGGCTACCACGACCTTCCCAGCTACATCGAACGCCTGAAGCCGCAGGGTTACGTCGTCACCCGCCAGGCCCGCATGTCGCCGCGGCTGCTCGAACTGCAGGAGTACGGGCTCTTCGCTCCCTACCGCGAGAAAAACCAGGCCGGCCTGACCGTGCGCGACTGCCGCAACGCGGCGCTGCTGCACACGCGCGTGCCGAAGCGCGCGTACGAGCGCTTCGAGGAGGTGCCGCCGCTGCTGGTGAGCGCCCTGCTGTTCGTCGAAGACCGCCACCTGCTGGACGCGCAGCCGGCGCAGCGCAACCCGGCGATCGATCCGGAGCGCTTCGCGAAAGCCGCGCTCGAGCAGGCGCTGCGGGCGGTCAACCTGGGCCAGACGGCAACGGGCGGCAGCACGCTGGCCACCCAGATCGAAAAGTACCGCCATTCGCCTCAGGGCCGCACCGGCTCGGTACGAGAAAAGCTGCGCCAGATGGCATCGGCCTCGCTGCGCGCCTACCAGGACGGCGAGGACACGCAGGTGCGACGCCGCCAGATCGTCGTCGACTACCTCGACACCGTGCCCCTGGCCGCACGCCCGGGCATCGGCGAGGTGCACGGCCTGGGCGACGGCCTGTGGGCCTGGTACGGACGCGACTTCGGCGAGGTCAACCGCCTGCTCGCCGACAACGCTGAAGAGACAGCTCCCTCGGACGAAGCGCTCCGGCAGCAGGCCGAGGCCTTCAAGCAGGCGCTGTCGCTGATGATCGCGCAGCGCCGCCCGTCGCAGCACCTGCTCGGCGACGGCGCAGGCCTGGCCCGGCTGACCGACAGCTATCTGCGGCTGATGGCCGAGGCAGGCCTGATCACGCCCTCGCTGCGCGATGCGGCGCTGCCGCTGCCCTTGCGCCTGCAGCCCGAACTGCCGCCAGCGCCCCGGCCGGACTTCGTGCAGCGCAAGGCCGCGACCGCGCTGCGCACCCACATTTCCACGCTGCTGAACGTGCCGCGTGCCTACGACCTGGAGCGCCTCGACCTCGAAGCCGAGACCAGCCTGGACGGCGAAGCACAGGTGCTGGCGGCGCGGGTGCTGGCGGGCTTGCGGACGCCCGCCGCGGCCAAGGCAGCGGGATTGTTCGGCTCCCACATGCTCGACCCGGGTGCGGACCCAAGCCCACTGGTCTACAGCTTCACGCTGTTCGAGCGCGGCGTGCAGGAGAACCTGCTGCGCGTTCAGGCCGACAACATCGACCAGCCTTTCGACGTGAACCAGGGCGCGCGGCTGGACCTCGGCTCGACCGCCAAGCTGCGCACCCTGGTGAGCTACCTTGAGCTCGTGGCGCAGCTGCACGCGGACTGGGCCGATCTGAGCCCTGCCGAGCTGTCGGCACTGACGCCGAGCCCGCGCGACCCGTTGGGCGCGTGGGCGCGGCAGTACCTGTTGCGCGCCAAGGATCGCCGTCTCGCACCAATGCTCGAGGCGGCCATGGAGCGCAAGTATTCGGCGAGCCCGGGCGAGGCCTTCTTCACCGGCGGCGGCCTGCACCAGTTCGAGAACTTCGAGCGCTCGCGCAACAGCAGCTCGATGACGGTGCGGGAGGGCTTCAAGCATTCGGTCAACCTGGTGTTCATCCGCCTGATGCGCGACCTGGTGCGCCACCGCATGTTCGGCGGCGCGTCGGACGCCGAGCGCCTGCTGAAGGACCCTGTCGCCCCTGGCCGGCGCGAGTTGCTCGCGCGCTTTGCCGACCGCGAAGGCTCGGCCTTTCTCATCCGCTTTCATCGCAAGTACCAGCGCCAGTCGGCCGCGGACGCCGAGGCACTGCTGCTGCGCGGCCTGAGGCCGTCGGCGCCACGCCTGGCGAGCGTGCTGTTCACGATAGAGCCCGACGCCAGCGACGCGAGGCTCGATGAGTTGCTCACGCAACGGCTGGGCCGCGGCGCCGGCTCTCCGCGCGCACTGCAGGCGCTGCGCAGCACCTACGCCGGCCTGTCGCTCGCAGATCGGGGCTACGTCGCCCGGGTGCATCCGCTCGAGCTATGGCTGGTGGGCTTCCTGCGGCGCCACCCCGGCGCAACACTGACCGAGGTGCTGGACGCGAGCACGCGCGAACGCCAGGAGGTTTACGCCTGGCTCTTCAAGACGCGCCACAAGAGCGCGCAGGACAAGCGCCTGCGCGAGCTGATCGAGCTCGACGCCTTCGCGCAGGTTCATCGTTCGTGGCAGCGCCTGGGCTACCCGTTTGCATCGCTGACGCCCTCCTACGCGAGCGCGATCGGCGCATCGGGCGACCGGCCGGCCGCCCTGGCGGAACTGATGGGCATCATCGTCAACGACGGCGTGCGGCGGCCCACGCAACGGGTCGGCGCACTGCACTTCGGGCGCGACACGCCCTACGAGACACGGCTGGAGCCGCGCAACGCGAGCGTCGAACAGGTGCTGCCCCCCGAGGTGGCCGCGACGGTGCGCCGCGCGCTGGTCGAGGTGGTGAATGACGGCACGGCACGGCGCCTGAAGGGCGCGCTGGTGGACGCGAACGGCCGCGCGATCGAGATCGGCGGCAAGACCGGCACCGGCGACCACCGCTACGAGCAGACCGGCCGCGGCGGACGGGTGATCTCGGAGCGCAAGATCGACCGCTCGGCCACCTTCGTGTTCATGATCGGCGACCGCTACTTCGGCACCATCATGGCCTACGTGCACGAACCCTATGCCGCCCGCTACCGGTTCACGAGCGCGCTGCCGACGCAGCTTCTGAAGTCGCTGGGGCCGCAGTTGCTGCCTGTGCTCGAGCGCAGCGGGTGCGGCGGGGATTGACAGACAACAAGGGCGGCTCAGGCTGCCTTGCGCTGCTCCGCTCCCGGCACCGCGGCGATCAGGCTGCGCGTGTACGGATGCTGCGGCTGGTTCCAGATGTCGCGGTGGCTGCCGGTCTCGACGATCTTTCCCTGGTTCATCACCATCACACGGTCAGCGATGTAGCGCACCACAGAGAGATCGTGCGAGATGAAAAGGTAGGAAAGCCCGAAGTCCTCCTTCAACTCCACCAGCAGATTCAGGATCTGCGCCTGCACAGACACATCGAGCGCCGACACAGGCTCATCCAGCACCACCAGCGAGGGCCGCAGCACCAGCGCCCGAGCAATGCCAATGCGCTGCCGCAGCCCTCCCGAAAACTCGTTGGGAAAGCGCCGCCCCGCATCGCCCGGCAGACCCACGCGCTCCAGGATGGCCGCGATGCGGTTGTGCCGCTCCGCGCGGTCCGACACTCCGTGCACCTTGAGCACCGATTCGATGATGTCGAACACGCTGCGCCGCGGATTCAGCGACGCATACGGGTCCTGGAACACCATCTGCACGCGGTGGCGCCACGGCTTGAGCGCCTTCTCGGACAGCGACGCGATATCGGTGCCGTCGAAAACGATGCGACCACTCGCCGGGTTCACCAGCCGCAGCAAGGTGCGCGACAACGTTGACTTGCCGCAGCCCGACTCACCCACCAGTCCCACGGTTTCGCCAGCACGGATATCGAAGGACACGCCATCGACCGCATGCAGCACGCCGCCGCCACGCTTTGGGTAATCGGTGCGCAGGTCCTGCACCGACAGCAGCGGCTCGCCGGCCGCGTTGCGAACCGGCAAGGCCCGCACCTTCGACGTGGGTTGGGGCACATGAAGCGCGAAGTCACGCACGCCAGTACCGGGATCGAGCCGCGTCTGTATCTCGGGCAGCCTTGCATCGGCGTAGTGCAGCGAGCTGCCGGCATGCAGCGAGGCGCCCAGCAGGCCCCTGGTGTAGGCATGCGACGGTGCGGCAAAGAGCCGGGAGGTGGGCGCTTCTTCGACCTTCTCTCCGCCATACATCACGGCCACGCGGTCGGCCCACTGAGCGACCAGGCCGAGGTCGTGCGTGATCAGCAGCAGCGCCATATCGAGCTCGCGGCGCAGGCCGTCGAGCAGTTCGAGGATCTGGGTCACGTCGAGGGCCGTGGTCGGCTCGTCGGCCACCAGCAGGCGCGGCTTGCAGGCCACGGCCATCGCGATCATCACGCGCTGGCGCTGGCCGCCCGAGAGGTTGTGCGGATGGTCGTCGATGCGCTGGTGCGGCTCGGGAATGCGCACGAGGTCGAGCAGCTCGAAGTCGAAGCTGAAGCTCTCGTCGTGCACCGATGCGGCGACCTGGTGCGCGTCTTCAATGCGCTGGGGGAATTCCTCGCGGGAGCGGTGCTGTCCGATGGCGTGCGGCCCGGCGTGGCGCAGATAGCGACGGGCGCCTGGTATGACCCGCTCGATGCACGCAAGCCGGGCAGCCTGGAGAAGCACGGCAACCCGAATGTGCTGACACCGGACACCGGCAGCTCCCGCCTCGGCCAAGGCTGCTCGGCGCAAAGTGCGCAGGTGGAGGTGGCGCTGTGGACCGCGCCCTTGCCACCGGTCACGGCCTTCGAACCGCCCGCGTTCGCAACGCTCGGAAGCGAAGCCACGGCGGCATAGGCATGCGGCCCCTTTGGGTCGATGCTGGTCCTGCGCCTCGCTAAGATGCGCACGGTAACGCCCGGCATCGCCGCCGCGGCGCAATCGCCACGAGGGAGCCCCTTTGACCATCGACCTGCAGACGCTCAAGTGCGGTGAATGCGGCAGCGGCGTGCTTCAACGCTCCGGCCTCAACCAGTACACCTGTGCGCATTGCGGGTCGATGTCGGTCGTGGAAGACGACGTTTCCGACCGGCTGGAGCGGGTGCTCGAGCAGGTCAAAGACGAAGCCGGCCGGAGACTGGCGGTCGAGCAGTCGGCACGCGCCAAGACCATGGCGCGGACGATAGCCTTGGCTGCAGCAGCGGTGGTGGTGCTGGTCACAGGCTTCTTCGGTGTCATGGCCTACGTCATCGACCGCAACCAGCCGCCGGGCACATACAGGCCGGGCGGCGCTTCGACGGCGCAGCGCACCATCGCGAGCGAAGGCCTCAAGCTCGAGGCGCGCCAGGTGCTGGTGGGCAGCGGCAGCTCCGCGAAACCCCAACTGCTGGTGATTGCGCGCAACGAAACCGGCACGGCCCTCGAACGGCCGAATGTCAAGGCGATCTTCTACGACCGCGACAGCCGCATCGGCGAGAACAGCGAAGCGGTCCCCATCGGCACGCTGATGCCTGGCGAGATGGTGCCGGTGCTGATCAAGCTGCCGGGCGACGGAACCCCAACGCGGCAGGAGCTGCAGGTGGATGCGCTGTCGGCACCGTACTGGAAGATCGAGGGCCCGCCGCTGCAGTTCACGCGCGTGCGGCTGGTGCAGCAGGATGGCGAGATTTGGCTGTACGGCCGCCTCGCCAACACGCGCAAGGATGAAATGGCGCTGGTCGGCATCGAGGTGCTGGTCACGCTGTACGACGATGCCGGCTCGGTCATCGGCTTCGGGCATGGCTTCTCGCAGGCCAGCGAGATCGGGCCGGGCGAGCGCAGCGCGGCGGAAGTGCGCATCGAGCGCCTTGGCGACCGCAAGGTGCCGGTCGGGGCATGGGACTACCGCATCGACTACAACCTCACGGCAGGCGCGCAGCAGGTGCGCAACCGGGTATTGAGCAGCAACCGGGTGATTCGCACGACAGGCGCGCCGGAGGCCTTACCCCCGTCGCCGCGAATGAGCAGCGAGGCGCTGCTGGCCGAGGTTGCCGGGCGTTAGCTCAGGCGTCGTTCACGCGCCACTGTGCCAGCGCGAAATCGCGGGTCACCAGGTTTTCGGCCAGCAGGAACTTCTTGACCTCGTCGAGCAGTGCCAGGCCTTCGGGCGGATACGCGGCCTCGGGAAAATGCGAAAGCGGATGCGAGACCTTCACGATGTCCAGCGGAAAGCCGCTGACCTCCGAATGAAAGGCGTAGTAGTCCGCGCTGTTGCGACGGATCTCCTGCAGCGCCGTACGGCGCGCGCGCGTCCATGCGGCGGGCAACCCGGGCGCTGCCGCAAGCACCTTGCCGGACGCGACGATCACCGAGGTGCCGCGCAGCGTTGGATGCTTCTCGGCCTCGTCGATGACCGGGTAGCCGCGCGAGGCCAGCAGCGGCCCCACGTCGATCTGCGCCGCAAAGGCGGCGATCGAGCCCTGGTCTAGCGCTGCTTCACCGTCACGCGGGAACATGTGGATCACCTTGACGGACTTCTGCAGTCCGTTTTCCTTGAGCAGGCCCAGCACGTAGCGGTGCATGTAGGAGCCGCGCGCCACGCCGATGGATTGCCCTTCGAGTTCCTTCACGCTGCGCACGCCGTTGCGCGGCGTGAGTAGCCAGACGTTCATGCCCACCGCGTCGAAGCCGATGAGCTGGCCATCGAGTCCGCGCGAGCGGGCCACCACGGCGGGCGTGTCGCCGTAGATGCCGACGTCGAGCGCGCCCGAGAGAAAGGCTTCGTTGAGATCGGGCCCGTTCGGAAAGTTGCGCGTCGTCACTTCCCTGAAGCCGAGCGGCGCCAGCTCGCGCAGCAGGTGCCCCTGGCGCAGCGCCCAGCCAGTGGCGTTCGCGGGCTTCTTGCCCGGGCCGATGTAGCCGAGGCGCAGCACCTGGCCGTTGCCCTGCGCCATGGAAAAGATGGGCAGTGCGCTCGCGGCTGCAGCGGCAACAGCGCCGCGCAGCAACCGGCGACGGCTGGAAAGATCTGGCATCGGGAAAGCTCGCGGAAGAAAAATTCGGAAGAAAGACGAAAAGGACGGCTCAGTGCGCGCGCCGCAACAGCTCGAAGCTGGCATCGGCCGATGCGGTCGACTGCCGGCCGCGGCCCCAGCCGACGTCGCGGCGGTAGCTGCCCATCAAGGCCTCGGCGGCGGCATCGCGCTCTTCGGCTGTGGCGCCGCGGTCTGCAATGGGTGCGACGTAGAGCGCGTCTTCGGGGCAGTACAGCTCGCACATGAAGCAGGTCTGGCAATCGTCCTGCCGCGCGATGCGTGGCGGAGCATCCGGCACTGCCTCGAACACGTTGGTCGGGCAAGCGCTCACGCAGATGTTGCAGCCGGTGCAGCGGTCGGCGCTGATGACTTCGATCATGCGGCCACCTCGTCCTGTACGGCATGCCGTTGCACCCAGACCTCGTCGAGCCCGCCGCTGAGCAGCCGGTGGCGCTGCGCCGGATCGAGCACGCCGTGCTCGCGGCGGCGGTGCATGCCGCGCGTTTCGGTGCGCTGCAAGGCGCTGCGATACATCCAGCGCGAGGTGGCGAGCATGGCGGCGGCCTCGCGTGCACGCACGGCCTCGGTGGCCGATGCGGCCGGCGCGCTCGTGCGCAGGCGCTCCCAGAGGGCATCGAGCCGCGAGAGCGAATCGTGCAGTGCATCGCCTTGGCGGAACCAGTTGCGCTCGTACGGGAAGACTTCGGCCTGCACGGCGCGGATCACTTCCTGGCTGTCGAAGGGTGTCGCACCGCGCGACGACAGCGCCACGCCGCCCGCGCGCAGGGCCGTGCGGCTGGCACCGGCGGCGCGTCGTGCATCGCGGCCGAAAGCCGCCGCCCCGGCGCCGGCCCAGAAGCCCGAGGACAGCGCCCAGGCCGCGTTGTGGCTGCCGCCGCCCGTGAAGCCGCCGCAGATCAGCTCGCGCGTCGCGGCGTCGCCCGCGGCATAGAGGCCGGGCACCGATGTGGCGCAGCTGTCATCCACCAGGTGCAGGCCGCCCGTGCCGCGCACGGTGCCTTCGAGCCGCAGCGTCACCGGAAAGTGCTGCGTGAAAGGGTCGATGCCCTGGCGGTCGAAGGAGACGAAGAAGTTGGGTTGTGCGGTTCGCATCCACGCACGAATCTGCGCGTCTGCGCGGTCGAGGCAGGCGAACACGGGTTGCGACTGCAGCGTCTGCGCGATCACGCTGCGCCCCTTGGAGGAGCCCGCGCCTTCGATCGCCACGCCATCGGCCGCGTAGAAGGTCGCCCAGTTGTAGAACAGCGATTTGGTGACCGACGAGAAGGCCGGCCCCAGCCCGTAGGCGTTCGAGAATTCCATGCCCGAAAGCGCCGCGCCCACTTCGGCCGCCATCAGCTGGCCATCGCCGGTGAGCACATTGCAGCCGAGCGCGCGGCTCAGGAAGGCGCAGCCGCCCGTGGCAATGACGACCGCGCCGGCACGCACCACCCACGTATCGCCCGTCTGCCGGTTGACGCCGGTAGCGCCGCAGACCGTGCCGTGTTCATCGACCAGCAGTTCCAGCGCGGGGCTGTGATCGAGGATGCGCGCGCCCGACTCCTTCACGCGCTTGCGCATCAGCCGCATGTATTCGGGGCCTTGCAGCGAGGTGCAGCGCAGCGCGCCCTGGTCGTCGGCGGGAAAGGGGTAACCCCAGTCCTTGAGCCGTTCGACGTTGGCCCAGGTCTGCTCGAGCACGCGGTCCATCCAGGCCTGCTCGGCCAGGTGGCCGCCCATCGCGAGCCGGCTGGCCTTGGCCTCTTCGCGCGCCTTGCCGTCGGGCGACACGTGCCAGAGGCCGGTGCCCGAAGGCGCTGTCGCACCCGAGGTACCGCAGAAGCCCTTGTCGGCAAGCAGCACGCGCGCGCCCTGCGCGGCGGCGCTCACCGCGGCCCATGCGCCGGCGGGGCCACCACCGATCACCAGCACGTCAGCCTGATGCCGAACGGAGCCATCGGCCCCCGAAAGAATCTGCCGCTCGAAATCTCTCGCGCCCATGGTCGCTTGCCTCGAAATGCAAAGAGAGCGACCGTATCAACGGACGTCTCAGCGCACAAAGAAGGAAAGCGTGGATCGATATGCGGCCGGTGCAGGCGCAGGTGTTTGATTCAGGCGTGAACCCGGCGTGCGTACAACCGCCGCGCGATGCAGTCTAGGAGATAGCCGAAGGCCTCGATCGGTTCGATGACGGCCATGAGTTCGGAGTACGCCAGCCGGCCGCGTGTGTCCAGCACGAAGTAGCTGGGCCCAGCCAACGCTCATCTGCAATCGTCAACCACAGCGAGCTCCCGTCAAGTTTCCTCTGTTATCGAAATATCTTGCGCACCATCAAACTTGCCATCATTGATTGCGAGTCGGTCGTTCGAGGGCTTCAAGCCGTCGCATTGCTCACCAAGCTTCTCTGTGCAAGCGGTTATCGAACTTGATCAAAGTAATCTGGAAATTCAACTCCACGGCGTACCCTCGACACAGCAGTTGCCACAGCCAGAAACTCAGAAGGAGGCAAGGTTTTCGAGATTGTCAGAAGCCGATTTATCAGCAGCAGTAGTGATGTAGTTTGTCATCACCGGCAAGACTTTGACGGGTGCTCCTTTGCTCCAGCGACCACCTTTCTCGACGATGGTGATGAACGTCTTGCCTAGCTCAAGCAGCTTGACGACTTCTGCACGCGAGTATTCCTTTGCAGCTCCAATCGTGTTCTTTTCGTCGTCGTGTACTCGCACTTGGACTCGATCGATATGAATGTTTCCGCTGTTGTATCGAACAGCTGAGATGCAATAGTCCGCCCATTTCGCCATGAAAACCTCTCCGTTTCAGTGGAGCGGATTTTGAACTCAAGCAACCTTGCGATGTATCCCTCATCCATGGGATTGGCCTCACCGAAGTAGAGTAATTAAATTACTGCGCCAATTCCTCTCGAGTTCGGTTCATCGCCGAAGCTCACGAGAGGTTCCTCGGACAGCTTGTTCACCCATCTACCGATCCCGCGCTCGTTTTATCAACATTCCCAATAGGCATCGAACCACACATGATGTCGAATCATGACGAGGAAAAGGAACATGGATGAGCTTCTGGCGGCATGCACACAGCAGATTTCGCAGCAAAGCGGTGTGGCATTGAGGGATTGGCTTCAGCTAATTGCAATTGTGGCGGGCATTGGTAGTTTCATCTGGAAGCTCAATGCCGATACCAGGATGGCGCGCTACAGAGAAACGATTGGCTTCCTTGAGAAACGCACTCAGGCGCTTGAAGACGGTTGGAAGGCGATCAAGGTAGCGGCCGCTTCAGATGCGGATTACGAAGAGTTGGCAAAGAAGATGTTTGCAATGCTCGACACCGCTGCTCTCTTGGTCAGGGATGGAGGCTTCGACAAAGCCTTGATCTACAACTACTGGTGGCACTACTTCGTCCATCCGATGCGGAACGATAAGGTCGCGCAATGGATCACGGATCGCAACAGAAAAGATCGTGCCGTTCTGGAGCATTTTCTTGATCTCAACCGTGAGTTCAGTGAGCGTAGTGACAGGGAGGAAAGGGGCGAGATCTGCTATTGGACCTATCGGGAGGAAATCGTCGCCAAGATCCGAGCATGGATGGCGAAGGCCAAATCTGGGCTGCGAATCAAGCGCGACCAGTGACACGCTCCAGCTGATTCCAAAGGATCGGCTGCCAACCACAAGCCAAGATTGGCTGACAGCAGCCTCAAAGCGGATCGCATCGGCGAGAACGAATGGCGCGGTCCCAGGCACGCCGATGACTTCGGCGTAGCAGCGTCGCGCTGCTTCAATTCAGTGGCAGCGCCTCAGCTCGCCGTCTGCGGCACTTCGCGCGCCAGCACCCGCCCCGGCCGCGCCCCAGTCGAACCGCCGTCGCGCCACACGACCGCGCCGTTGACGATCACCGCCTCGATGCCGTGGGCCGGTGCAATCGGCGTTTCATACGTGGCGGCCTCGCCCACAGTGTCCGCGTCGAACAATGCCAGGTCGGCATATGCGCCTTCCTTCAGGACACCGCGGTCCTTCAGGCCGAAGTTCTTCGCGGTCAGCCCGGTCATCTTGTAGATCGCGGTTTCCAGCGGGAACAGCCCGAGCAGGCGCCCGTAGTGGCCCAGCACGCGCGGAAAGCTGCCCCACAGCCGCGGATGCGGCGCGGCATCGTGCGGCAGGCCGTCGGAGCCGATCATGGTCTGGTCGAACTTCAGGATGCGCTGCACGTCGGCCTCGTCCAACCGGAAGTAGATTCCGCCAGCGGGGCTGAGACGCCGGATCGCCTCTTCCTCGGTGACGCCCATTTCCTTTGCGATGACGTCCAGGTCGCGGCCGGCATGTTCGGGCAGCGATTTCGACCAGCTCACGATCACGCGCGAGGAGCTTGCCGCCCGGTCCGCCGACAGGATGGTGGAGCCGGCCGTGTAGGGATAGCAGTCCAGGCAGATCGGCTGGTTGGCCATGTTCTTTTCGATGAAGGACAGAGCCTCCTCCGAACGGCCATGGTTCGCCGGCCCCACCACCTTCATGTGCGAGATCACCACCTGCACCCCGACCTCGCGGCCGACGCGGAAGGTTTCTTCTAAGGAGTCGATCACCCGGTCGGCCTCGTTGCGCATGTGGGTGCAATACACGCCGTTGAAGTCTTTCAGCGGACGGCAGGTTTCGATCACCTCCTCGGTGGGCGCGGCAATCGATGGTTCGTAGAACAGGCCAGTGGATACGCCGATGGCGCCGGCCTGCAGCGCCTCCAGCACCAGTTCGCGCATGCGGGCGATCTGTTCCTGCGTCGCCGGCAGTTCGAGATCGTCCAGCGTTGCAACGCGCAAGGTGGTGTGGCCCACCAGCAAGGCGCAGTTGGTCGCGGCGGGCTTGGCGCGCAGTTCCCCGATGTACGAGGCGAAGGTGGGAAAGGAGAACCAGCCGCCCTCTTCGTCGAGCAGGTTCAGCGGCGGCGTGACCGGTTGCGTGATGCCGCCCGGCATCGGCGCCAGCGAAATGCCGCAGTTGCCCGCGATCACCGTGGTGATGCCCTGGCTGACCTTGGGCGCCATGTCGGGGTCGGACAGCATGAGGCGGTCGTCGTGGGTGTGCGCGTCGATGAAACCGGGCGCCGCAATGCGCCCTGCCCGGTCGATCTCCACCTCGCCGTGCGCGGCGGACAGATCGCCGATGCGTGCGATGCGGTCGCCGCGAATGCCGATGTCGCCCGTGAAGCGGGGTGCGCCGGTACCGTCGACGATGCTTGCGTTGCGGATCAGAAGGTCGAATTTTTCCTGCATCGATTGCCTTGGATTGCCTTGGATTGAAGGGAGTTAAAGCAGCGCGCCGCGCGCGGTGATCGGCCACAGGGCCTCCACCCGCTCGCCGCGTACGCAGACCAGGTCGTCGTAGAGATTGACGGTCGGGTCGCAATGGCCGGGTACCAGCATCAGCTGGTCACCCAGAGAAAGCGCGGCGGCATCGGGCGTGGCCAGCGCACCGTGTTCGTCGGCGGCTTTCACGTAGCGCAGGTCGGGCCGCTGCCACACGGTGGGCATGCCCGAGTCCACGCTGGAGGCCTTGAGGCCCGCGTCGACGATGGCGCGCTCGGGCGTGGCGCGGCTCATGACGGTGGTGCGCACGAACAGTGCGTGCTCGAACGCGATGTCGTGCTCGCCACGCTGGTTGTCGCCGTAGTCGCGATCCATGAAGACATAGGAGCCGGCCTGGATTTCGTTGAAGACGCCGGAGTCGCGCTCGTGCAGGAAGCTGCCGGTGCCCGCGCCTGTCACGCGCTCGACGGCGATGCCGCAGGCTTCGATGGCCGTGCGGGTCATGCGCGCAGCCTCTGCGGCAGCGGCAATGGCCGCGGCGCGGTCTTGCGGTGCGCGCAGGTGCTGGGCTGGCCCGTGATAGCAGTGCAGGCCCATGAAGCGCAGCGGTGCACTGGCCGCGATCTGCTGCGCGAGTCGAACTGCTTCTTCGCCGGGGGCAACGCCACATCGGTTGGCGCCGACGTTGACTTCGACGTACACATCCAGCGTCACGTCCTCCGCCTGCGCTACGGCAACCAGCGCCTGCACCTGCTGCGGGTGATCGACCAGCACGCCCATGCGCGCCTTGCGGGCCAGCGCGGCCAGGTGGCGCAGCTTGGTTTCGCCCATCACCTGGTTGGTGACCAGCACGTCGGCGATGCCGGCTTCGACGAACACAGCCGCCTCGCTGACCTTCTGGCAGCAGATGCCGGTCGCGCCCAGGGCGATCTGGCGCAGGGCGATTTCCGGGGTCTTGTGGCACTTGGCATGGGCGCGCAGGCGCACGCCGCTGTCGCGCAGTGCCTCGGCCATGCGCGCGAGGTTGCGCTCGAAGGCGTCGAGGTCGAGCACGAGCGCGGGGGTGTCGATGGCGTCGAGGCGATCGCCGGGCCTTGCGGCTTTCCAGGGAGTCATTGGCAAGAAGGGTTTGTTGGAGGAATCGACCGGGCCTTCAATCGATCTTCGCGCCCGAGTCCTTGATGATCTTGGCCCACTTGAGCGTCTCGCGCCGCGAGAGGTCGAGGAATTGGTCCGACGTGGCGAAATCGGTCTCGGCGCCCAGCAGCCTGAAGCGTTCGCGCAATGCCGGGTTGGCCAGTGCGGCGCGAATCTCGGCATTGAGGCGCGCCACCACGTCCTTGGGCATGCGGGCCGGGCCGATGATGCCGCCCCAGGCCTCCACCTCGAAGCCCGGCACGCCGGCCTCGGCAATGGTGGGAATGTTCGGATAGGTGGGCGAGCGCTGGCGCGACGAGATGCCCAGCGCCCTCACCTTGCCCGCCTGGGCCTGCGGGCCGGACACCGGCGTGTTGACCATCATGAGCTGCACACCGCCGCCGATCAGGTCGGTGATGGCGGCCGTCGCAGCCTTGTAGGGCACGTGCAGCATGTCGGTGCCGGTCATGGCCTTGAAGAGCTCGACGCCCAGGTGCGCGGTGGTGCCGTTGCCGTCGGACGCGAAGGCCAGCTTGCCCGGATTCTTCTTCGCGTAGGCAATCAGCTCGGGCACGCTCTTGACCGGCAGGTCGTTGTTGACGATCAGCAAGTTGGACAGGCGCAGCGTGTTGGCGACCAGCGTCAGGTCTTTCTCGACGTCATACGGCACGTTGGGCAGCAGCGACCGGTTGGTGGCCAGCGAGACGATGTTGCCGTAGGCCAGCGTGTAGCCATCGGGTGCGGAATGCACCAGGTCCATGGTGCCGATCGTGTAGGAGCCGCCGGGCTTGTTGTCGACCACGATGGGCACGCCCATCTGCTGCGACAGTTGCGCGCCCAGTGCACGCATCAGCGCATCGGGTGCGCCGCCCGGGGCCGAGGGCACGATCAGGCGGATCGGCTTGTCGGGATAGGCCGCAAGGCCCGGCATCGAGACCGCCGCCAGCACGGCGAGGACGAGAGTAAACAGCAAGGCACGTGGACGCATGGCAGAGAACTCCGGCAATGAAGGATCGGTGAGCGGATGATCTGCCCGCCAACCGGGTTGGACAAGCCATGTTTCCTGGGTTTAGCATGAGCTTTCCTCATGCACGAGGCCGGTGCGCATAGGCAACCTCATCGGGTGCATGCACCAGACTTGTTCTTTTCTCATGAACCATCACGTTCGCGCTCCTTCGACGATGTCCCTGATGTGCCTGGAGGCCAGCGCGCGGCTGCGCTCCTTCACCGCTGCCGCGCAGGAGCTCCGCCTCACGCAAGGCGCGGTGAGCCGGCAGGTGCAGACACTGGAAGACCGGCTCGGCGTCAGGCTCTTCACGCGCCGGCGCGAGGCCCTGGCGCTGACGGACGCGGGCCGCTACTACCTGGGCGAAGTCGGGCCGCTGTTGCAGCGGCTGGAGCGCGCCACCGCCAATGTGATGGCGCTCAAGGGCCGCGGAGGCGAGCTGTCGCTGTCGGTTGGCGCCTCGGTCGGCAGCTACTGGCTGATTCCGCGCCTGCCCGGTTTCACGCGCGACCATGGCGAGATCACGCTCAACCTGGGCACGCGCGTGGGGCCGGTGGACTTCAGCGCCACGCCGGTCGATGCCTCGCTGGAGTTCGGCGACGGCCAGCGGCCCGGCCTGCGCAGCGAGTTCGTGCTGCCGCTGGACCTCTCGCCCTACGCGGCACCGGCCTGGATCGCCGCGCACGGCAAGGCGGTCGATGCGAACACGCCGCGCTCGGCGTTGATCCACCACCAGACCCTGCCCGGCGCGTGGGACGAATGGTTCGCACGCGAAGGCATCGTGGGCGAGGCAGGACGCGAAGGGCCGCGCTACGACATCATGTCGATGGCCCTGAACGCCTCGCTGGCCGGCATGGGCGTAGCACTGCTGCCGCCCTACATGAGCGACGAGTCGGTGGCATCGGGGCGCCTGCGGCGGCTGTCGCGCCGCAAATGGCGCTATGCCAAGGGCTACTACCTCGTGTATCCGGAAGAGTCGGCGCAGATGCAGTCGCTGCAGGTCTTCAGGCAATGGCTGCTTGCGCAGGCAAACGACTCCTAGCGCCCTGCCCCCAAGTCTTGACCCAGGTCAAGCGCCAGGCCCAACCTCGTGGCTAGCATCGAAGGCGACACGAGGAGACACCGTGGAACTCGAGATACCGGAGATGCTGGCCGCTGCGCTGCAGGGTCAGGTCGGCGCGCAAACGCCGCTTGGCCTTCAACTGGGTGGGCTTGGCGCCGGAAGCGGTGTGCGCATCGTGTCCAGCCAGCATTTCGACGGGCACTCGCTCAACCTGCTCTTCCAGCTGGGCCTGGCCGCCGGCTCGCGTGACCTGGTGTTCCAGCTGCTTGCGCTGGACAACCTCAATGGCGAACCGCCCGCGCAGCCCATCTCCAGCCTGGAGTCGATGGTCCCGGCGCTGACCGAGTGGCTCGCGCGTGACCTGATCGATGGCTGGCTCTACCAGCGCGGCAAGGACGGCGTACTGTTGCCCTGGCTGGTCCATGCAGTGCGCCTTGTGCAGCCGGCGGACAACGAGGCCTACGTGCTGGTGGGCCTGCTGGCCAACACGCTGCAGGCCGCCGGCCGCGAGCCGCCCTCCGAACCGCGGTTGCGCTTCGCGGGCATGACCTGGGGCCTGAGCTTCTACGCCGAAGACCTGCCCGGCCGCACGCTGGCCGGCCTCTTTGCCGATCACGGCTTTCACAAGGAATGTGCCGAGTTCAAGCGCGAGTACGACAAGCAGGTAGCGTGCTTCACGAAGCTGCAGCCGCAGTTCGGTGCCCAGTTCACCATCGACGGCAGCGCCTGGACGGCCGGCGAAGGCCCCCGGGCAGGCATGGCGTGCCACCGGCTGCCCGAAGGCGCCGTGGCGCGCTGCGTGAACGACGAGGAACTGCTGCAGCGCCGCTTCGATCTGGCCGCCGATCCGCACTACTGGCGCGAGAGTGGTGTCGACAAGGGCTTCGACCGCATTCCTCAACACTGCTACCTGCACCTGTTCCACCTCGACTGGCACCGCAACATCTGGGTGCATGCGCAGCACGTGCTGGAATACAAATACCAGCCCGGCCTGCGCGAGCGGCTGGTGCTGCCGCAGGCGCATCGCGACCTGATCGACATCCTCACGGCCGACCGCTGCTTCCTCGTGGAAGACGTGGTGCCCGGCAAGTCGGGCGGCACCACCATTCTGTGCAAGGGCGCGCCGGGCCTGGGCAAGACGCTCACCGCCGAGGTCTATGCGGAAGTGGTCGGCAAGCCGCTGTACCGCGTGCATTCGGGCCAGCTCGGCGTGACGGCCAGCTCGGTGGAGGCCAGCCTGACGAAGATCCTTCAGCGCGCCGCGCGCTGGGACTGCGTGCTGCTGCTGGACGAGGCCGACGTGTACATCCGCCGGCGCGACAACGACCTGCAGCACAACGCCATCGTGGCCGAGTTCCTGCGCACGCTCGAGTATTTCAGCGGCCTGCTGTTCATGACCACCAACCGGGTCGGCGACATCGACGAGGCCATCCTGTCGCGCTGCATCGCGGTGATCGACTACCAGTCACCGGGCCCCGACGACGCGCGTCGGCTCTGGTCCACGCTGTCGACCCAACTGGGCGTCGAGCTTCCGGGCACGGTGATCGACAGGCTGGTGGTCGAATATGCCGGCGCCAGCGGCCGCGACATCAAGGAACTGCTCAAGCTCACCAGCAAGTACTGCCGCCGCAAGGAGCTGCCGCTGTCGACGCAGTCTTTCGCGCAATGCGCGGTATTTCGCGGCATCGCCTGTGCCTCGTCGCCGGTGTCGCCGCAGATGGGAGCGATCGAATGATCGACGCCAGCCTGCTGGGCGGCGCGCTGACTGGTCGCATGAGCTTTCGCCCGGGCGCTGTGCCCGTGGCCGCTCCGCTGCCACCCGGACGCCACGGCCTCTCGTTCGCCGAAGGGCGCGAAGCCGTGCTGGTGGTGCCCCAGGGGCTGCCCGCCGATGCACCGCTGCCGCTGCTGGTGATGTTCCACGGCGCGGGCGGCGAGGCCAACCGGGTGCTGCCGCATCTGGTGGCCCATGCGCGTGCGCGGCGCTTTCTTCTGCTGGCCCCGCAGTCGATGTACCCGACGTGGGACATCGTGGTCGGCGGGCATGGCCCCGACCTTGAACGGCTCGACGGCGCGTTGTCGACGGTAGCCGCGCATTTCCGCATCGACCCCGAGCGCCTGGCGTTCGCCGGTTTTTCCGATGGCGGCAGCTATGCCCTGTCGCTCGGCCTGACCAACGGCGATGTGGCCAGCCATGTGATCGGGCTGTCGGCGGGCTTCATGAACGCGTTCACGCAGACGGGGAAGCCGCGCGTGTTCCTGGCGCACGGCCGCTCGGACAGCCAGTTGCCGATCGAGACCAGCGCGCACCCGCATGCGCGGCGGCTGCTGGAGAGCGGACACGACCTGACGCTGCAGCCCTTCGACGGCGACCATGTCATCGTGCCGTGGGTGGTAGCGCGGGCGGTCGAGTTCTTCATCGGACCTCAGGCGGCGGCATGAATCAGAGATGCGTCAGCGCCTGCAGCAGCATGCGACTTGCCGGCGTGGGCTCGGTGAGCGCAGGCACGGCCAGGTAGCTCACGCGATTTGCCCAGGGTTCGTCGAGCGGCACGAAGGCGAGGTTGCGAAACTGCGCCTGCTGCTCCAGGCTGGCTTGCGGCAGCAGCCCGATGCCCAGCCCGCACTGCACCATGCGGCTTGCCGAATCCATGCCCTTGACCTGGATGCGCGTGCGCAGCCGAACACCGTGCTTCAGGGCCTCCTTGGCCACGCGGGTCGCCAGCGCGGTGCCGGGCGGGAGCTCCACCCATTCTTCTTCGAGCAGTTGCTCGAAGCGAAGGCGCTTGCGCTTCGCGAACCGGTGGCTCGCGGGCAGGATCACGACGAGCCGCTCCGCGCGGTAGGGGTGCAGCGCGAGGCCGGGGATCTCCCCTTCCGCGACGAAGACCCCGACGTCGGCACGCTGCTGCATCAGCAGTTCGACGATTTCCGCGCTCGTGTGCTCGGCCAGCTCGACCTTGATGCCCGGGTGCTCGCCCAGGAACAGCGAGAGATCCTGCGGCAGGTGCTGGACGATGGCCGAGATCGAGGCAACGAGCCGGATACGGCCGGTGACGCCGGCCTGGAGATTCTGCAACTCGTCGTCGAGGGCCTCGACACTGTCCATCAGCGTGTGTGCGCAGCGTGCGATCGACAGGCCCGCCGCGGTCAGCACCGCACCCCGGGCCGTGCGGCTCAGCACGGGAGTCTCGAGCTGCGTGATGCGGCGGCTCGCGGCCGAAGGCACGATGTGCAGCGTTGCGGCGGCACGCGAGAGGCTGCCCTCGCGCTCGATGGCGGTAATGAGCCTCAGGGTCGCCAGGTTCAGGTGGTCCAGCAGGGGGCGTCTAGGTTTCATGGTGGAGAGGGGAAGTTGCCGTAACGGCAACGCCGCTGTGCATAAATGTCGCTGGGCAGACGGCGGGGACTGCGCCAGCATGCGAGCCATTCCAACAGACAGAGACAAGCAGTGCCATGCAACAGATTCTGAACCTGCGCGATCTCTCGATGATCGAGCGCGTCCATGCCCGCGGCGGACGTTTTCGCTACTACCCGCTCCTGTCGGGCAAGGACGGAACGCCGGGCAATTTCTTCCTGCAGCTCTCCAACACCTTCAACGACTTCGACTCGCCGCGCCATCGCCACAACTTCGACCAGGTGCGCGTACAGCTCGAAGGTGACGCCGACTTCTCCCGCGACGGCGTCATGAAACCGGGAATGGTCGGCTACTTTCCCGAGGGCGTGTTCTACGGCCCGCAGAGCATCTCGGGCGAATCGCTCACGCTGGTGCTGCAGTTCGGGGGGGCGAGCCGCAGCGGCTACCTTTCGGAAGAAGCCTTCCAGCAGGGCATCGGCGAGCTGAAGGAAACCGGCCGCTTCGAAGCGGGGGTCTACAAGGTCGACAAGCCCGAGGGCGGCACGCGCAACCAGGACGCCTACGAGGCCGTGTGGGAGCACGTGAACGGCCGCGAGCTACGCTACCCCGAGAGCCGGTACGACAAGCCGGTCTTCATGCGCCCTTCCACCGCCGGCTGGGTGAGCGACGAAGCCCGCCCCGGCGTGTCGCGCAAGCACCTGGGCACCTTCTCCGAGGCGCAGACCACGCTGTCGCAGATCTCGCTTGCGGTGGGCAGCGAGGTCGGGATACCGCCGAACACCATCGTATTCGTGCTGGAAGGACAAGGTACGGCCGGCGGCGCCGGCGACCGCGACTGGGAGGCGCACTCTTCGCTGTACACCGGCGACGCTCTGGGCACGATGACGGCTGTCACCGGGAGCCAGCTTCTGCAGATCGAGTTGCCGAGGCTCTGACATGGGGCATCGTCATTTCGACAGCCGCCGCCGTACCGTGCTCGGCCTCGGCGCTGCATTGATGGGCGCACCGCTGCTCCATGCCCGAGCCCAGGACTTCCCCACGCGCCCGATCTCGCTGGTCGTTCCGTTCCCGCCGGGCGGTGGCTTCGACACCATCGCCCGACCGTTCGCGGACCGGCTTGGCAAGCTGCTCGGGCAGACGGTGATCGTCGACAACCGCCCGGGCAGCGGCGGCAACATGGGTACCGACATCGTCGCGCGCGCGCCGGCCGACGGCTACACCCTGCTGTTCGCCAACGACTACCTCGCGACGAACCCGAGCGTGAACCGCAATGTCCGCTACGACCCGCTCAAGGACTTTGCACCCGTCAGCATGATCGGCACCACGCAGGTGGTCATGGCGGTGCGGCCTGACTTTCCGGCAAGGAATTTCGACGAACTGGTGGCGCTGTCGAAGCAGAAGTCGCTGAGCTACGGAACGCCGGGCGCGGGCACTTCGCCGCACCTGGTGGGCGAATATCTTTCGACAATCTCGCCGCTGCGCTCGCTGCACGTGCCCTACAAGGGCACGGCGCCTGCGGTCAACGATGCAATGGGCGGGCAGATCGACATGGTCTACGCCACCTCGCCTTCGGTGGCAACGCAGATCGCGGCCGGCAAGCTGCGCGGGCTGGCTGTGTTCGGGGCGCAGCGCAGCACGCAACTGCCCGAGGTGCCCACTCTCAGGGAGATCGGCGGCCCGTCGGTCGACTACGAGGTCTGGTATTGCCTGCTGGCTCCCGCCGCCGTGCAGGCGCCCGTGCTCTCGGTGGTGCGCGACGCGACTCGGAAGGCACTCGATGCGGATCTGGCAGCAAGGCTGGCGAAGCTGGGCTATGCGGTGAAGTCCAGCAGTCCTGAGGAGGTCACGCGCGTTATCCAGGACGGCCTGCAGCGCTGGAAGGGCGTGGTTGCACAGGCGAAGATCTCCATCGAATAGAGCCGCGCTCCTCAGCAGAACGGATCCAAATCGGTGTCGACTCCGCAGAACGGGCACATGACCACCAGATTTCGGCCTGGCCGGACCCACATCCGCTGCAGGCAACAGCGGCACCGGATCACGATCTTCTCGATGGGCGCCGGATTTGCGGGCTTCAGCGAGTAGACGGAGTACGTGATCTGGTCATCCACGATGAACTCATTGCTGGAAAGGAAACCGGCAATGAACCCGTTCACAGGAAAAAGAACGCTCGAGCCGGGGACTTCCGGCCAGAAGAAGCGAGTCGCGGTCTCCGCGGGCGCACGTACCAGGCGCACCGCGCCCTTTAGCCGAGCCGGCTCGAATTCCAGATACGCGTCGCATGTCTTTCTGACCGTTCGACATATTCCGGTCAAAGGGTCCGGGATCAGCACGCCTGTTCGGTGCAGCTGGGTGCACAGCTTTGTCAAGGTTGCGCCTGGGCCGACGTCCGCTCTGAGGACGTGCAGGCCGGCACGCAAGCTTTCGAAATTTCTGGTCGGGTTCGGGTTCATTGGTTCAGTTTGCGCACGTCGCGCAGGAACCGAAAGGGGCATTTGTCCTGTTCTTGTCTGTCGAAAGAACAGTAGTCCAAAGCTTTCATATGTGACTATTGCACATGACAATGGTGGGTCGTGATCGGCGGCCGATGCCGCTGATCCTCTTTTGAACCGCACCTTCAGGAATACCGCACGCCTCCATGGAACACCGGTTGGACTGGGCCCTTGCTGCCTGCGCTCGCATTCTTCGCCCGGTGGTAAGGCTCGCCCTCGCGATGGGGGTCAAGCACCCCCACCTCGAGGAATTGCTGCGCGACCTGCTGATCGAAGAAGCCCAGCGAAGCTGGCGCGGCCAGGGCGTGCCCAAGCCCAACCTGAGCCAGTTGTCCATCACGACCGGCCTGAACCGCAAGGCGGTGACCGCCAAGGTCCGGGCTACCGTCGACCCCCTGCCCCACACCGAGCTGTCGGCAGCAGCCAAGACTTTCACGTTGTGGTTGCAGATGCTTACCCAGGATGACACTTTCAGGCGCCTGCCCATCACGGCAGGCAACGCCGCGCCTTCTTTCGAGGCCGTGGCGCGAATGAGCAGCCGCGGCGACGTGCACCATCGCGTCATCCTTGACGAGCTGGTGCGCCTGCAAATGGTGACCGAGGACGCAGGAGTGGTCGAACTCACGGCCGACGGCTTCGTGCCGGTGCAGGATCTCCAGTCCATGCTCGCCTTCCTGGGCGACAACGGCCGCGACCACCTGCTGGCGGCCGTCTCCAACACTCTGGGCGAGGAGCCCAGAATGCTCGAGCGGGCGGTGTACGCGCGCGGGCTCACGCTGCAGGAATGCGAGCAGATCCAGCGCCTCGTCCGGGAACGCTGGGCAGCCCTGCACCACGAGCTGGCGCAGGAAATGACACAGGCAGTCGACCGCGCCCCTGCCGGAGCAAAGGGGCGTATCAGGGTCGGCATCTATACCTATTACGAAGACGAGAGCGCGCCTGTGCTGCCCCGCCCACCAGAAAGCGAGCCCAAGCCATGAACACGATGAAGACACCCCGCCGGCTCATGCTCGGCCTTTTGTCCGTCGGCCTCATGGCCCTGCTGCTGTCCTGCGGCGGGGGTGGAGGCGGTGGCAGCGGCTCCGTGGGCGGCCTGGGCGTCGGCACGGGTGACACCACGCAGACGGGCACCGGAGGAGATACCTCTACAGGAGCGGGGACTGGAACTGGAACTGGCACAGGTTCCACGGGCTCGGGCGGTGCGGGCGGAGATACGACCGCCGGCAACGGCAACACGGACGGCTCTGGCGTAGGTTCGGGCGGCACTGGCGTGTCTGCCGACGCCGCCGGCATCGGTGCGGCGGACGGCCTGGGCAGCATCATCCTCAACGGGCTGCGCTACGACACCGACAGCGCCACCTTCATGATCGAAGACGCCACCGAGCTGCAGATCGGCATGAGTGCGCGCGTTGCAGGCAAGGTCGACGCCAATTTCACCAGCGGCGTGGCCACCCAGGTCCAGTCGGCCGCCGAACTGCGCGGCGCGGCATCGGGCATCGACACCTCGGCCGGCAGCTTCGTCGTGATGGGAACCCTCGTGAGCATCGACTCGGCCACCGTCTGGGCCGACGCGAACGGGCTGGCGGACGTCGGCGCGGGCAGCATCGTCCAGGTGTGGGGCCTGCCCAGCGCACCGGGCGCCCTGCGCGCCACGCGCATCCAGATCGCCCCCACCCTGACCGATCCGCTGGTCACAGGGACCGTGCAGAACCTGGACACCGTGCGCAAGACCTTCACGCTCGGCCAGCTGACGATCAACTTCAGCTCGGCTGCCTTCCCAGGCATGAACGCATCGTCGCTGGCCAACGGCATCATCGTGCGCGCCCGAGGTACCGCCGCGCCAGTCGCGGGCGTGCTCACGGCCACGACAGTGCAGGGCTGGTATGCCATCCCGGTGAGCGACGGCATTGCTGTCCAGCTGGCGGGCGTCATCACCGACTTCGCCTCGCGCGGCTCGTTCAAGGTGCTGGGCACGCCAGTCGACGCGACCAATGGGCAGATCACCGGCGGACCGGCGGGCTCGCTCGGCAACGGCGTGAAAGTCGAGGTCGACGGCTTCATGTCGGGCGGTGTGCTGGTGGTGAAGAAGCTGCGCATCCGCAACACGCCGGGCACCGGCGGCCCGGCTTCGTTCACGCTGATCGGCGCGATCGGCGCATACCAGTCGCCTGCCAGTTTCAGGGTCCGCGGCCAGCCCGTGGATGCAAGCGGCAGCGGAGTAGCCTTCGAGAACGGCACCGTCGCGAACTTGGCCAACGGCCAGCGCGTGACCATCGTGGGAGACCGTGTGGTCGACGGTGTGCTGATCGCACAGCGGGTGACGTTCACGCCTTGACTCGAGGCTGAGGGGCGCCCGCATTGCCTGGGCGCCCCCTTCTTTCGCTATCCACAGCAGATTTCATCCACGGCCTCACGGCCGTGGAGTGCCTCCTATCGACAAGGTCGAGCGGTTGATGTAAAACAAAATAATTAAAGTGAAAAAATCACATTTAAACCCGAATGACCCTCGGACCTCATGACGAACCGCTCGATACGCACAGAAGGTGCAGATAGGAGCATGTATGCCGCTCACCCTCCTCCTTCGACTTCTTCACGAGAAGTTTCCGGTCACGCTCACGGCTGACCCGGACATCAGGAACGCATCTGTCCTGCTGGCGACCGGACTCATCGAGGCCGAATTTCATTTCGATCACTTCGGCTATCAACAGTACGAGAGTGCCGTGGTGTTCGCCATCACGGACGAAGGACACGCGGAGATCGCCAGCCTGCAGACCGGCCACGTAGCAGCTGCCGAGGGGCAGAAATGGCCTGTCATGCCGCTCGACTACCTGCGCAAGATCGGCAATTCAGTATTCCCCCTGCGCGTCGACGATCCGACAGAGATCAACTCCGTGGCCGTGTTGAATGCAGCGGGCATGGTGGAGGCCACACTTCCTCCGGCCTGCCGTGCCCGGCAAACCCACCAGAAGTTCAAACAGGCGGTCGTCCTGCGGGTCACTCCCCTGGGCCAGACGGCGTTGGTCGCGCGGCGGATGGCAGCCTTGGAACGAGCGGCGAGCGGCCCTGTTGTTCGCACTGAACGGGTACCCGCAACTAACGCACTTCTTGTCGATTGAGAGTGGCGGCCCCTCGACAAGGGCTCGAAAAAGCCTGGGGAATGGATGAATGTTACTTGATGCAACAAACGTCACAAGCCATCCGGATGCATCGACCCCCAATTGTCTTTGACTACGAAAGTAGTAATGTGAAACCTTCACATACATCACTTTCAGGTGGGAAGAATGAATTCCAAAATGACACCGCCGAACTTCGATGCCCATCGCCGCATGGCTTGCCTGTCGTAGCGCACCTCGCGCCAAGGCCCCTTCTCCATGCTGGCCCGCACCACTGCCCCCGACGTCGACGCAAGCGTCGCCGCGGATGCCCTCATGGTGGCCCGTATGCGGATGGTGCTGTCGGTCTCCGCGCTGCTGGCTGTCGCGGTCGATGCCGGTGACAACCGGCTGCAGGTTCCCGTCTGGCTGGCCTTTTCCGGATATATCCTGCACAGCCTGCTGGTGTACGCCTGCACGCGAATGGGCCGCCCGTATTTCCAGGGCAGGGCCATCCACTGGTCCGACGTGCTGTGGTTCACGCTGATCATCTTCGTGACCGACGGCGTCCAGAGTCTTTTCTTCCTCTTCTACTTCTTCGCGATCCTCACCTCCTCGTTCCGCTGGGGTTTCGAGGAAGGCGCCCGCGTGACGGTCGCGTCGGTCGCGTCGTTCGCCGCCTGCGGCCTGGCCACCAGCACGGGCGGCGACTCGCCGCAGCTGCTGATGCGCACCACCTTCCTGCTGGCGCTGGGGCACATGATCGTGCACTGGGGCGGCTCGAAGCTGGGCCTGCAGCGGCGCCTCGCGCTCCTGGGCGATGTCTGTCAGCTTTCGAACCCCCGATTCGGGGCCGGCCGCACCGTCGCCCGCACGATGGAAAAGACACTGGCCTTCTTCAGGGCAAGCCACTGCATCCTCCTGACGCGGGACACATCCACCGGCAACTGGATCTTGCGCACGCTGCGCAAGAACGACGCCTGCGAACACGTCAGCGTCGAGACGATCGGCCGCATCGCCGAATCGCCCCTCATGGCGCTGGCGCCGGACCACACCGTGCTCTGCAACCGCCTGCCCTGGCCCCTGAGCTGGCTGTGTGCGCAAAGCCATGTCTTCGAAGCCGGCGCAAGCGGCTGGCGCATAGAGGACGACGAAGGCGCGCAGCGCTGCGCCGCAGTGATCGCCATGCTGGAGGCCCGCGCCTTCATCAGCGCCCCGCTGCCGATGCGGCTGGGCGAGGGCCGGGTCTTCGTGTCGTCCCGTGACGGACTGTTCAACAAGTCCGACGCGCTGTTCCTGGCGCACCTCATGGAACAGATCTTTCCGGTCATCGAGACCATCGAGGTGCTCGACCGCATGGCCTCCGAAGCCGCCGCTACAGAGCGCCTGAAGTTCGCGCTGGACCTGCACGACACGGCCGTGCAGCCGTACATCGGCCTGCGGATGGGCCTGTGCGCGCTGCGCAAGAAGGCGGCGGCCGACAACCCCCTGAGTGAAGATCTCGACAAGCTCGCAAGCGTGGCCGATGGCGTGATCGCCGACCTGCGCCGCTACGCCGGTGCGGTCAAGCACAGCGCGAGCAGTCCCTGCGGGCTTGTACTGCCCCATCTGCATCGCCAGGCCGAGCGGATCAAGGGGCTCTACGGCATCGAGATCGCCATCACCGTCGACGGCCAGGTCCAACTGGACGACCGGATGACCGCGGAAGTCCTGCAGTTGGTGGGCGAGGGATTGAACAACATCTGCAAGCACACCCAAGCGCGTCACGGCAGCATCCGCCTCGGCTGCAAGAACGGGCGCCTGCAGTTGCGAATCGAAAACGAAGCCTGTGAAGAGAGCTTCACGAAGTTCCTCCCACGCTCCATCACCGAGCGCGCTGCGGCTCTCGGCGGGCGGGCACAGGTGCACCAGTGCGCGAGTGGCGGCACCGCGGTGCTGGTGGAAATCCCCATCTGAGAAAAACAACCCAGAAGACAAATCAGGAGCCCGTCATGCAACCAGTTGCCCATCCCATCGGTGTCCTGCTCGTAGACGACCACCAGACCATGCTGTGGGGCCTGTCCAGGCTGATCGACGGCGAACAGCCGCGCATGCGGGTCGTCGGAACGGCCAGCTGTTGCGACGACGCAGTGGCAACCTCGGACGATCTCGCGCCCGACGTCATCGTGCTCGACCTCGATCTCGACGGCCGTTGCGCCATCGACATCCTGCCCAGGCTGTTGTCGAACGAGGTGTCGCGCGTCGTCGTGCTCACCGCGGAGCGCGAACAACGCACGCTCGACCTCGCCGTGCTGCACGGCGCGCGCGGCGTGATGCGCAAGGACGCCCCGGCCCAGCAGGTGCTCGAGGCCATCGAGCGCGTCTACAGAGGCGAGCTTTGCGTCGATGCGCAAACCATGGGCCGTGTGTTCTCCGAACTGACCTCGACGAAGAAGCCGCCGAAGGCCGACCCCGAAGCCGCCAGGCTGGCGAGCCTGACGCAGAAAGAACGGGAGATCGTCCGCATCGTCGTGGCCGGCAGCGGTGCCTCGAACAAGGCACTGGCCGAGAAGCTCTTCGTCACCGAGCACACGCTGCGCAACCACCTCACGTCGATCTACCAGAAGCTCGGCGTGACGAACCGCCTCGAGCTGTACATCTACGCGGTGAAGCACCAGCTCGACACGGCGCCGGTGCACTGAAGCAGCGCGCCGCACCGGGTTGCCCCAGGAGCGGCGCCCGGTTCAATACCCGTTCAGCATCGGCATGATCATCCGGATGATCCGGATCGCCGCCGGCGTGAGGATGACCAGCGAGATGCACGGAAAGATGCACAGCACCAGCGGCAGCAGCATCTTGGTCGGTACCTTGGCCGCCAGTTCTTCTGCACGAACCTGCCTCTTGTGGCGCAGATCGTCGGAGAACACGCGCAGCGATTCGCCGATGCTGGTGCCGAACCGGTCCGACTGGGTCAGCATGGTCGCGAAGGTGCCTATCTCTTCCACGCCCGTGCGCAGCGCCAGGTTGCGCAGCGACTTCTCGCGCGTAGCGCCGGCGCGCATTTCCAGGTTGGTCCAGTGCAGTTCCTGCGCCAGCGCCACGCTCTTGACCTGGATTTCCTCTGTGACCTTGGCCAGGCCGGCGTCCAGCCCCAGGCCTGCTTCGACGCACACGAGCATCAGGTCGGCGGCATCGGGGAAGTTCTCGAATATCTCGCGGCGACGCGCGCGAATAAGCAGGCGCAGCACCAGGTTGGGCAGGTAGCAGCCGGCCAGGGCCGCCACCGCGAGGTACAGCAACATCTCCGTGCCGTCCGCTGCTCCCGTCGCCCGCATCCCCAGGAACGCGAGCGCGGCAAAGCCCAGCGGCAGCAGCGTCTTCATGCCGAAGTAGACAAGGTAGGCGTCCGGGTAGCGGATGCCGGCATTCAGGAACCGCACGCGCAGCGGCGACAAGGCGGCGTCGCTGGTGGGCGAAGACAACTGCGCGAAGGGGCCGACGATCTTGACGGCAGTCTCGGCCCAGGCCGACTTGCCGGCCGACGGCGTCACCGCCTGCAGGCGTTGCTCGGTGCGCGTCGGAGACATCCAGACCGCAAGGCCGACTATCGCCAGCGACACGGCCAGGAAAACGAGGATGGGAAACAGCATGGTCATGGTCCTTCTCCTTCAGACGCGAATCTTCGCGATCTTGCGCAAGAGCACGATGCCCACGAGCATCAGCACCAGCATGTACTTGATCACCATCTGCCCGATCGGGTCCGTCCACAGCGGCGACATGAATTCGGGGTTGAAGATGTTCATGAGCGCCGCCAGGGCAAATGGCATGAGCCCCAGGATCCAGGCCGACAGCCGCCCTTCCGACGAAAGCACCCGCACCCGTGCGAGCAGCTTGAGCCGGTCGCGGATGAGCCGGCTCAGGTTGCCCAGCACCTCCGTCAGGTTGCCGCCGGAGTCGCGCTGGATCAGCACCGCCACCACGAAGTAGCGCAGGTCGGTGAGCGGCATGCGCTCGCTGAGGTTGGTCAGGGCCTGCTGCAGCGAGACGCCGAAATTCACCTCGTCGGCGACCATGCGGAACTCGCTGGCAATGGGGTCGGCCATTTCTTCGCCGATCATCTGCACGCCGCTGGCGAACGAGTGCCCCGCGCGCAGTGCGCGCGTCACCAGGTCCAGCGCATCCGGAAGTTGCCTCTCCATGCGGGCCAGCCGGCGGCTGCGCTGGCGCTGCAGGTAGAGCACCGGAAGCATCGCTGCGCAGACCCCGGCGGCGAGCGCCAGCAGCATCGGCTGGCGTGCCATCGACGCCGTCACGAAGAACGCGAGCACGCCGAGCGCACCGCATACCAGCAGGAAGCTGGAAACCGTCCAGTCCAGCCCCGCCTGCAGGATGAAGCGGTCCAGCCGGTGCGCCCGCGGCAGGCTCAGCAGCATGCGCTGCATCCACGGCACCTCGCTGAGCATGCGCTCCTTGACCAGGTGCGCCTGCGACGTGCGATCGACCGCGGCGGAAAACGCCTGCAGCCGCTTCTCGATCTTGCGCGCCTCCGGCCCCTTGTAGGAGCGCCACAGCAGATACAGGCCCTCGATCATGAGCAGCACGGTCACGAAGACCAGCACGGTGACGGTGATGAGGGTGTGCCCCCCCAGGTTGTCGAACATGGCTGTCTCCTATTCGTAGTGCTTGGCCGGCTCGAACATGGTGTCAGGCAGGTCCACGCCGTAGGCATGCAGCCGCTCCGCGAATTTCGGCCTGACACCAGTCGCGTGGAAATGACCGCGCACCAGGCCATCGGGCCCCATGCCGGTCTGGTGGAAAGTGAAGATCTCCTGCATGGTGACCACCTCGCCCTCCATGCCGGTGATCTCCTGGATGCTGGTGACCTTGCGCCGTCCGTCGACCAGCCGCAGCACCTGCACGACCACCGTGATGGCCGACGCGATCTGCTGGCGCACGGTGCGGTGCGGCAGGTTCAAATTCGCCATGCCGATCATGTTTTCCAGCCGCGCCAGCGCATCGCGCGGCGTGTTGGCATGGATGGTGGTGAGCGAGCCCTCGTGGCCTGTGTTCATCGCCTGCAGCATGTCGACGGCCTCGGCGCCGCGCACCTCGCCGATGACGATGCGGTCGGGCCGCATGCGCAGCGCATTGCGCACCAGCGCGCGCTGCGTGATCTCGCCCTTGCCCTCGATGTTCATCGGCCGCGTTTCCATGCGCGCCACGTGCGGCTGCTGCAGCTGCAACTCCGCCGCATCCTCGATGGTGATGATGCGTTCGGTCGGCGGAATGAAGCCTGACAGGATGTTCAGCAGCGTGGTCTTGCCCGCACCCGTGCCGCCGGAGATGAGCATGTTGACCTTCGCCTGGGCCAGGCCCTCGAGCATCTGCGCCATTGGCGGCGTCAGCGTCTTGAGCTCGTTCACGAGGTTCTCCATGCGCAGCGGGATCTTCGCGAAACGGCGGATCGACATCATCGGCCCGTCGAGCGCCACCGGCGCGATGACCGCATTGACGCGCGAGCCGTCGGGCAGCCTCGCATCAACCATGGGGCTGGACTCGTCGATGCGCCGCCCCACCAGCGAGACGATCTTGTCGATGATGCGCAGCAGGTGCTTCTCGTCAGTGAAGCTGACGTTGGTCAGCTCCAGCCGGCCCCGGCGCTCCACGTAGACCTTCTCGTGCGAATTGATCAGAATGTCCGAGACGGACGGGTCCGCCATCAGCAGCTCGATCGGCCCGAAGCCGAGCATCTCGTGCTGGATGTCGCGGATCAGCGTGCGCCGCTCGATGTCGTTGAGCGCCTCGGGCTCCTCTTGCAGCAGCCGCGTGACCATGGTCGAGATTTCCTGGCGCAGGACTTCGGGCTTCAGGGTTTCCAGCGCCGCCAGGTCGAAGCGCTCCAGCAGCTTCAGGTGCATGCGCTCCTTCAGCAACTTGTAGGCATCCGACGCAAAGGGCGACGCGGTCAGGTCGGCTGCGTGCCCTTCGGGCCGCGCGGCGGGATCGGCGTCGATCGCATTGAGCTGTTCTCTGAATGACATGGGAACCTGCCTTGCTGTTGAAGAAGAATGATCCGGTGGTGCTCAGGCACGGCGGAAGAGCCGTCCGATGAAGCTGGGCGCCACCTCCTGCCGCGGACTGAGCGAGTGAGCGATCTCGGCGAGCCGCTTGGCGAGCGTGCTGCCGCGCGACATCTCCGCCAGCGGCACGCCCCGGTTGATGGACGCATCCACGTCCTTGCCGCCGTCCGGCACGATCGTGAGCGTCGCGCCAACCAGCGAGCGGCGCATGTCCGACAACCCGATTTCCCCGCCACCGGCGCTACGGTTCACGAGCAACTCGACCTTGCCGGCCGGGTAGCCCAGCGACTTGAACACGTGCATCAGGCGCGTCACGTTGCGGATGTGCGGCAGGCTCGGCTGCAGCACGGGAAAGATGCGGTCCGCGCGGTCCAGCACCCGGATCGAGAGCGTGTCGATGCGCGTGCCGAGGTCGAACAGCACGAAGTCATACATCGGCAACGCAACCTGCAGGATCGCATCGATGTGCTCGGCCTTCACCTCCAGCGCACGCGAAAGGTCGTCGGGTGCAGGCAGGATGCTGAAGCCCGGCGCCACGCGCACCACGCTGGCCGCGAGCAGCGACGCATCGAGGCGGCCGATGTCGCGTGCAACGTCCGCCATGGTGGAGCTCGGCCGCAGGTCGCTGACGTACGACAGCGCGTCGCCGAACTGCAGGTTCAGGTCGATCAGCAGCACCGAGCGCTCACGCGAGAGCTGGTGCGCGATGTTGGTCGCGAGAAAGGTCGCTCCGCTGCCGCCCTTGCAGGGCATGAACGCCACGACCTGGCCAGGGCCGCGCGCTTGCGTGCCGGCCATCTTGAGCCCGATGCGCTCGACGGCGGCTTCGAGCGCGGCAGTGTCGGATGGCGACGGCAGTACCTCGCGCACGCCCGCGCGCATCGCGTGGATCAGGAACTCCGGCGTCTGCATGGCGCACAGAAGCACCACCGCGATCGCCGGGTGCTGCATCGTGAGCTTCTCCACCAGCACGAGCTCCTGAAGATCGCAGCACATGCCGTCGACCAGCAAGAGCTCTGGGGCCGCCTTCTCGACGACCCACTGCATCCGGCTCTTGCCGCCCTCGAACAGCGACACGTGGTGGGAGCGCGCCTCGAGGACCTTGCGCATGTCCTGGAGGTGGTTCGGATTGGGGGAGATGATGGCGATCTTCATGGTCGTGTCCGGTGCGTTGCTAGGAGCAGATGGCTGCGCTGTTCGGGTCTTTGCGCATCACCTCGCGCGGCAGGTAGGTGGAAAAGCCCGGCATCGGGATCAGCGGTGCGACACCACCTGCGATGGGAGAGATCCACTGGTAGTTGAGCCCGGTGATGCTGACGGTGACGCCCTGGCAGGTCGCGGCCGTGCAGCCCGAAGGCGCCCACGCCACCGACACCGTGCTGATCTGCGGCAGCAGCGCCTTCATGCGGGCAAGCACCAGCGCCTGCTGGCCGGTGTCGTCGCACACCACCGCATACCTGGCCCCCGCGCGTGTTGCCTCCTGGGCCGCATTCCACGTGAACAGCATGCGCGAGAAGTCGACGATGCCCAGCACGAACATGAGGAAGATAAGCAGGCCCAAGGCGAATTCGACCGTGGTCGCGCCGGTGATGCGTTTTCTCATGATGGCGCCCTCATGGTGGCTGCGATTTCGCTGAAGACGATGTTGCCGTTCGCATCGGCGAAGACGACGCCGATCACCGAGGGAAACAGCGAATGGAATGTGTAGCTGCTGACACGCACCGTCACCGTGGTGATGATCGGGTTCGCCCCGGCCGTTTGCCAGGTGCAGCAGCTGCCGGACGGCACGTTCGACAGGCTCAGCCCGCGCACCAGCCGCGCCCCGGTGCCGGCCGTGTTGCCGTACACGATCAGGTTGCGCGCCTCGGTGACGTGCGTGCCGGGCGTCTGCACGGACAGGTAGCGCACCGCGTCGCGGGTCGACTTGACGACCGCGTTGTACTCGTACATCGCGCGGCCGAACTCGGTGGCAATGAAGGTCAGCAGCAGGAGCAGCGGCGTGATCAGCGCCAGCTCGATCAGTGCCGCGCCACGCTGTGTGTGATGGGATCTTTTCATGGCGTTCACCTCACCAGCACCGGAACCAGTGGCCCCGCCGATCCGCCGGCCAGCCCGCTGGTGGTGCAGGGGCTGCCCACGGCGCCCGCGTTGCCGCGGAATTCCAGCAGCGTGTCGGTCATCGGAATGCTCAGCGGCTGCAGCATCAGCATGCAGGCGTAGTCGATCACGTGGTTACCGCCGTCGATGACCGGCACCGTGACGATGCGGCGGTCAAAGCCGTATTGCATGTGGCCTCCGGCAACGTTGCCCGGGTTGGCCAGCTTCTGGAAGCTGTTGAGCGACAGCCCCGTGATCGATTCGCAGCTGTTCGCGCCCTTCACCTTGGTCCCGGTGTCGGCGCAGGACGCGAAGGAAGCCCGCTTGGTCACGAAGTTCTGGGCACTCGCGGGTGCTCCGGCGCCCGGCGCGCCGTTGTAGGCATTGAACTGCGCGGGCCAGTTGAGCGAGGTGTAGGCATAGCCGGTGTAGTCGGGCCGATCCACGCTTGGATCGCCGCTGTTCTTGTAGATGCCGAAGCGCTGGTTCCAGACGTCAGCTACCGAGGTCTGCACCCCGGGCGTGCCGAGCGTGTCGCCTACCTTGGTACCGCAGCGATTGCCAAGCTCGGATTCGGTTTCCGAGGCGCTGTTGCTGCCGTCGAGATTGGCCCAGCCGATCTGGCCGCCCGCGGCCGCGTTCTGCGCCTGGATGAGCGTCACCCATTCACCTACGGTGAAGCCGTAGTTCGGTGCCGTGCCGCCCGGCTTGGGCTTCATGGCGACGGGAATGGGGCACGTGGTCTGTGCACTGGCGCGCGTGGCGACCGCGCTCGCCGTGACGCTGCGCGTAGCGGGATTGCCGGCGGTATCGCCCGAGAAGGCGCCCATGGCCTTCATGAGCCAGATGTTGACGTTGGGCTGGGTGTGCGTGCACTGCGCATAGCGGGCCACGGCGGGCGCGGTCGTGAGGGCGTAGGCCGAGTCGCGAAACGTGATGTCGGCCGTGACGATCTTGCCCTGCCCGCTCCAGGTGCTCGATTGCATGTTCACGCGGTTCGCGTTGCCGGCGGTCTGGCCTGCGCTCGTGGCTCGCGTGAGGGCTGTGCCCTGTCCGTCGAGCTCGCGCGCGGCGGCCAGGGCGCAGCTGTCCACCGCTGTCTGCAGTTCGGTCCTGATGACGAACAGGTGGCCGAAGTCGAGTGCGATGCCCATGAAGCCCATCAGGAACAACAGGAACAGCGCGGCTGTGACGATCATCGCGCCACGCTGGCGGCGATGCTGGCGGCAGGTGAACATGATCGGCTTTCTTGCTGGTTGGAACAACGCAGGAAAGCCGCGTCAGGTGCAGCTCGTGCCGCCCAGACAGGTGGTGACTCGGTCGATGAACGCGCCCAGGCCGGTACTGCCCGACAGCGCTTGCAGTGCGACCACCAGCGCGATGGAAACCACGGCGATGATCAATGCGTACTCGACCACTTGCGCACCGCTCTCGTCTGTCATGAATGACTTGAACATGGTGATGACCCCAATTCGTGTTGAAGAAGAATGAGTGGGAGCGGATGGGTGGGTGGAACGAAGCGGGCCGGAAAACCGGACCCGCTTCCCTCCACGACAGACTGCTCAGGTGCAGGTCGTCCCGGTCAGGCAGGTCGTGACGCGAGTGATGAAACTCGTGAAGCCGCCGTTGTTGGCCGTAAGGCCCTTCAGTGCAACGACCAGTGCGATCGAGACGACGGCGATGATCAGCGCGTACTCGACGACCTGGGCGCCCTCTTCCTCGAGCATGAAGCCGCGAGTCGATTGGCCGATGGCCTGGAGAAAGTTCTTCATGGTTCTTTCCTTTCAAGGTTTGAACAGTTGGAAATCAGGTTTGAAAACAATGGTGGGTGAGGGAAAAAAGTTCGTTGCAGTTCGTGGCGCTCTCCTTTCCATGTAAAGACTTCGAGGATCGAATTCGAGAGAAAACGCAGCCCGTTACTTGCCCGAGCCGCCGCCCTGACCACCGATCTGGCCGCCGATGTTGATGACGTTGACCGCCGGTGGCGGCGACTTGTAGGACTCGTGGTACTGATTCATCGACTCGCGCGCCGAGCGGCCGTCCATGCCCGCAACCGGGTCGCCGTTCTTGCCGGCGTTCGGGTTCAGCGTCATCTTTTTCTTTGCGTCGCGCACTGCGTCGCCGAAGCGCGCGTCGTAGTTAGGCGTAACGGTCGAGCAACTGGCGCCAAGAAGGCAGACGAGCGCGACGGTGGTCGATCTGATGAACATGGTGGTGCTCCTCACGGGGTTTCGCTGGCCGGGGCGGCCGGTGCCGGGGTGGCGCTTTCAAGGGCGCCGTTGAGGTAGACCTCGGCGCGACTGGGAACGACGTGGTTGTCCGTCGGTACCCGCGGCGACTCGGCCAGCGGACGAACCAGGCGCGGCGTGATGACGAACATCAGCTCGGTCTGTTCGTTCTGGAACTCGGTGCTGCGAAACAGCGCACCCATGACCGGTACTTCGCCCAGGCCCGGATAGCGCTTGATGGTCTCGTTCACGTTGCTCTTGATGAGCCCGGCGATGACGAAGCTCTGCCCGTCGTTGAGTTGCACGGTGGTGTCCGCGCGCCGCACCGTCAGCGAAGGCAGTACCGCGGTAACGCCCGAGACCGTGGTGAAGGGTGAGCCGGTCTGCGAGAGATCGGACACCTCGGACACCATCTTGAGGTTGATCCGGTCGCCGTTGAGCACGGTCGGGGTGAACTTGACCCCGATGCCGAACTCCTTTTCTTCCAGCGTGATGTTCGTGCCGCCGCCGCCAGCGGCGCTCTGCGCCACCGGAATGAAGATCTTGCCGCCCGACAGGAAGCTGGCCTGCTGGCCGCTGATGGCCATGATGTTGGGCTCCGCAAGAATGCGCACCAGCCCGTCGTCTTTCTGGCCGTCGATGGTCAGCGAGGTGCGGCCGATGCGCAGCGCCTGGGCCAGGCCAGCGCCCGTGCTCAGGAAGTTGGAGATCAGCGAATAGTTGTTCAGGCCACCGTTGCCCGTGCGCGCAATTCCGACGCGCGAGCCCAGCCGGTCGAGCAGTGTCTTGCTGACCTCGGCGATCTTCACCTCGAGCATCACCTGCTGGGGCGTCGCGACGCGCAGCAGGTTCACCACCTTCTTGCCGTCCGCGCCGTAGGCCGACGCCAGGCTCATCACGTCGTCGAGCTTGAGCGCGTCGCTGATCTCGCCGGTGAGCACGATGGATTTCTCGGCGCTGCGCACGCGGATACGGCGCTCTTCGGGCATCAGCTCCGCCAGCTTGGCCTGCAGCGCCATCGGATCGATGGTGACGATCACGTCCTTGATGTAGCAGGTGCCGTCGGCGCTCTGCAGCACGACGTTCATCGAGCCCGCCTGGCGGCCACGAAAGAACAGGTCGGTCGGGCTCAGCAGCGTCACGTCGACATCGGCAACGCCGTCGCCGGCATTCGCATTGGCAGCCTGTGCGGGCGGTTGCATGCCCGCCGGCACGGCAGCGGCAGAAGCCGCCGGCGCCCGGCTCGGAGGCTGGCCGCTGACCACGATGCGCACCACACGCGCCCGCAGGGGAATGACCACCGACTTTCCGAGCACAGCCTGGGTCGGCTGGTCGTCCGGAATGATGGCGGTACAGCGTCGGCTGTTGGGAGCGTTGCCCGCTGCCGCCGGGGACGCAGCGGATGCTGCAGGTGCAGCGGCGGGCATGGCGGCCGTGGCCGAGGCGGTTGCCGCAACCTCCGCGGCCATGGCGGCGGGAGCCGCCACTGTCGCGAGGGTCGCCAGCAGGCGGGCGAGTGTTGTTGAGATATGGCGCACTTGGTGTTCCTCCTGATGACCGGATCAGAAACAGGTCAGCGAGCTGCCCGCGTGCTGGATGACTTCCACGCACTGGGAAGCCGGCTGCGCGGCGGGGCCTGCACGATGGATACGCGGGCGGGCCGGAGCAGGCGCAGCCGCGGTGGAGACCTGCACGATGTCTTTCTCGCCGAACAGCTGGCCCTTGGTGATGCCGCCGGTGGCGACCGTGGTCTTGTCCATCTGGTTGCGAAGCACCAGGGACAGCGTGCCCACGCTGCGTGCCAGGTCGAGCTTTTCAGAATCTTCGAGCGAGAGTTCGAGCGTCACGGCGCTCACGACCTTGGGCTTGGTGTCGTCGCGGTTGGCCTCCTGCGCCACCGCCAGCACCAGCACTTTCTCGAGCACGGTCTTGCTGATCTGCGACGCTTCCTCGCCACGGCCCTTGTCCTGCTGGGCGTTGACCATCACGTCGACATAGTTGCCCGGCAGCGCGAAACCGGCGACGCCGACCACGTCGTTGACGCGCACCGTCATGGCTCGCTTGCCGCTGGCGATCACCGCCGACAACCCGCCCTGGGTGCCCACCGGTGCCAGCTTGCCTTCAATGAGCGCTTCGCCGCGCAGCACGCCTACCTTCACCACGCGCTCATCCAGCGCCTTGATGTCGCTGAACGAGCCGTTCGGCACCGAGTCGCTGGGCCAGTCGACCGTGGACAGCATCTGCGCGTTGACGCGGCTGCCCAGTTCGATGTCCACGGCGGCCACCACGACCTTGTTGGACGCGATGCCGCTTTGTCTGGAGATCCACCCGGCCGCGTAGACCGCGGCCGCCAGCCCCGTCAGAAGGGCCAGAAGGATCAGCCCGATCGCCTTGATGTTCTTCATACGAACCTCCGTCGCAGGTAAAAGATGAGAGGGCTAGACGTAGCCCAGTTGATGTGCGAGCACTTCGACCACCGTGCCCGCCGCGATGCAGATGCCATAGGGCAGCTTCCCCACGGACTGGCTCATGTGAACGTGCCCCGTGGGGCGGATGCCCGCCATGCTCGAGAACGCCATGCCTTGTGCCGCGGTCTTGACGTTGGCAAGCATGTGCGCGAGGCGGCGGCGGTGGATGGCGAACACCAGCGCCGCCATGCCGCCGGCAATGAAGGTGAAGAGCACCGCCATCAGCGTCTGCTGCGGACCGATGAAGGCTCCTGCCATGGCCATGAGCTTCACGTCGCCCGCCCCCATCAATCCCAGGACATAGAAGGGCAGCATCGCAGCGAAGCCCACACCCAGGCCACCGAAAGCGCTCATTGCGCCTGCGGCTGGCGTGCGGGCAGCGAGCGTGCCGTAGACGAGCGCGAAGAGCGCGCCGCCGAAGGTCAGCCAGTTGGGAATGCGGTAGGAGCGCCAGTCGCTGACGGCTGCCACCACGAGCAGCGCGAAAAGCGCGGGCATGCGGATGTCGGAAGCCAGCATTGCCAGCAGTTCGAGAACGGCGTCGAGTTCTTGCATGGTCGGCTCCGCGAGTTCAGGCGCTGCGCCGGATGGCGAGCAGCAGGAGCAGGCACACGACCATCACCAGAGCGCCGATCAGAGCGAACTCCATGAACGACATGCCTGCGTCTTCCCGCAGCAGGTTCATGAAGGGTCTCGGCAGCAATGCGAGCGGTTCCATGCGTGTTCCCCGGTTGTCGTGACCGGCCTGAACCGCCTGTCTGCCCGGTATGGACAGAAGCGTTCGGCCTGGGGATGACTGTAGGAATCACGCTGTCTTCGCACATGAGCGAAGCGCCCCTTTGCAGGGGAGTCAAGCGCCCTGCCCGCGTGGGCACGGGACCATGACAAAACGCCTACCCGGAGCGTTTCCGGGCAGCAAGAGGCACCGCTATGTCTGCGCGATGGCGGCCGGTGCCGCTTGCCTTGCCTCTTCCTGTTGCGTCAGGGAAGGTCGCCCGCCGCCCTGCAGGTACTTCCAGTACGCCACGTACCCCGACAGGTAGTGCTCCACATCGTCGATGCGCACGCGAAAGCTGTGGTGGCGAATGAAGAAGCTGCCCACGATGCGCCCCGGGTTCTTGAAGAACATGGCGATCTCGGGCCAGAAGTGGCCCGTCAGCAGGTAGCGCGCACGCTGCTCCAGGGCCCGGTAGAACTTGTCGATGTCGAAGCCTTGCAGCAGGTGCTCGTGCTGCGGATCTGCCTGCATGCGCACGATCATCTTCTGCGCCGCCATCATCAACTCCAGCAGCGTCGGAAAGGTGGTGATGCGCTCGAGCACGAAGTCGAGATGGTCGCGCACGTTGTCCAGGCCGAAGCGGTAGTAGCGCTCGTCCGATCTGTAGAGCGTGAGTTCGTTGACGCAGTAGCTCAGCCAATGGTCGTGGGCCTGCCAGTGTCTGGCTTCGATGAAATGCCCGAACGCTTTCTCGACGGTTTGCAGCCAGCGCGGATCGCTGGTCAGCCCGTACAGGCGCATGAGGCCGAAGGCGGCTTCGCCGTCGTAATAGATGATCCGGTTCTCTTCCTTCACGCTGAGGTCAGGGTGGTTCAGCACGTGCACGAAGCGGCCCGAGCCCGGGTCCTGCATGTGCACGATGCCCAGGGCCAGCTGCTCCATCAGCGGCAGGTATTGCCGGTCGCCGGTGAGTTCGGTGTACTTGACCATCGCCAGCAGGCACACGGCGTTGCCGCCCAGCTTGATCTCGTTGTCGTTGTCGACGTCCACGAGAAAAGCGCCCTGCTCCCCACCGGGCAGCGTGGCGCGCTGGATCAGCGTCTGCGTGAGGTAGGCCAGCGCCCGGTCGATGGCGGCCTTGTGCTCGGGGCGCTGCGTCAGCTCCCAGCCTTCGAGCAGCGCGTAAGTGGAGCTGGCGTGCCGCAGCGCGTTGTAGGTGGGAATGGGACGGTCGAAGCAGGGAAACCAGCCGTAGTGGTACTGGCCGGTCGGCTTGACCTGCCGTGCGAGGTATGCGGTGCTGGTCGTGACGATGTCGTGCACCTGGCCTGCGTTCCACTCGGGCATGACGCGATGGCCCTTGCCCCGGCCCTGATGCTCGATGGCGTGAAGCTGCTTGCCGTCGGTGAACACGGCTCGCGTGTCGAAGACCCAGATCGGCTCCTGCGCCTGCGTCGGCCATTCCAGCTCCAGCCCGTAACGGTACTTGCCGTAGAGCTTCAGATTCGCCGCATTGGGTGTCGCCTCGTCGAGTGCGCCGTCGTACAGCACGGCGTGCGCACCGATCTCCGGCTCCAGAATGGCCACGGAAAAATCGGGCTTGAACGCGATGCCATGGCGAAAGTAGTTGCGCTTGGTCGTCGCAAAGCCCTGCTTCAGCTCCTGCCAGGACATGGCGTGCACGGTGTGCACCACATCCACACGCAGCCAGATTGGCGCAGCACTCTTCTGCTTGCGCAGCCAGGCATGCAGCAGCTGCGCGCCCCTGACCCATGTCTGCTCGAAGTTCTTTCCGCGGATGGTCACGACATGAGCCCGTTCCTTCCCGTTGCAGACCGACATGAAGAGCACGCCCGCGGCCTCTGCGTCGATGCCGGCGCAGGCGCTCGTGCATTCGTCCCACAGCGTCGCAATCGCGGGCCTGGCCGACGCCAGCAGTTCACCCAGACTCATGGCACATCCTTTTTCACAAGCGCCTCCAGCGCAAGAAATTCTTCCAGTTCGGCCGGCCTGCGGGCCTTCGAGCGCGCCGCTTCATTCCGCGTCGCCTGGAGCACGCCTTTGAGTATCTCCGCGTCGTGTGCGGAAGAACGCTGATCCTCCTCCTTCCAGCCAAATACCGGCCAGCCATTGCGTGCCGCGACCTGCCGGTCGAGCGGGCCTAGCGCCTCCAGCAGCGCCTTGATGAAGGCCGCGCCGTGCAACTGGTCGCCCCGGATGACCAGGCTGCCATCGACATAGGTGGTCTGCGCCAAGCCGGGCGGCAGCCTGAGCCGGCCGTCGGGGTCGAGCATGCCCGCCAGACGGTTCCACATGCCGCTCGCCCCGTAGGTCTGCGAGAACACCTGCTCGCGCAGTGCCGGCAGCGTGGCCGGCAACGGCTGCTGCGGTCCGCTTCCGGGGCGCAGCGCGTACTCTGACCAGCGCGCGGTGCCTTCCAGGAACCAGCGCGCCTTGAACATGGTGTAGCCGTACTGGTACTGGTGAAAAAGCTCGTGGATCGGTGTCACGTTCTGGTTCGCGTGGCGGTTGAGCAGATCGATGCGAAGGGCACAGCCGCCGGCCGCTTCGTCGGAGCCCAGTCGATAGTTCATCACCTCGTCGTAGGACATCCCGTTGCCCTTCTCCATCTTCAGCAGGAACACGTCGATCGAGGTGGCGCGTGCATAGCGTGGCTGGCGCATGGGGTGCGTCAGCCCCATCACATCGGTGAACAGCCTGCGGCCCACGACCAGTTGCGTTGCCACGTCCTGCACCTTGTCGGGTATGCCATTGCGGTCGAGATCGCGAATGTCCGGCAGCGCGTGGGTTCCCTCCAGCGTGTAGCGAATGCGGAACTCGTCGCGCACGTAGACGCGGTCGAGCTGGGAGAGCGTTGCGTTGCGCTCCACCCGGCAACGGCCGGCCTCGATTTCCTGGGCCGCGACTGGCAGAACGGCTGCTACCAGGCACACCAGCCATCGCGCATTCTTCATGCGAGCTCAAGCCACCAACTGCTGCTGGAGCACAGGCAGCCAGGGCTCGGTCAGCATCTCGAAGGATGGATTGGCATCCAGTCCCATCAGCAAATGAACCCGGTTCGACGGCTGCTGGCTTCGATTGACCGCCCTGTGGTTCACATCCACCCGCACCAGCCAGGCCGAGCCGTCGGCCGGCAAGTGCACGCTCTCGATGCTGCCGTCGGCGCGCTGCCATTCGAAGAAGCAATTGGGGTTGGTGATGATGGGGATGTGCAGGCGCCAGGTTTCCTTGGCCGCATCGTTGTGCAGCGGCATCTCCTGGCCTTCGCTTTCGAGCTGCATGATCCGGGCCCTGAAGGGCGTCAGGCCATGGCTGCGCAGCGCATTCATCACCCGGGCCAGGTAACCGCTGCAGGCGTCTGTCGGCGTGACGCCGCGCGCATTCTTTGCGGGAATCCGCCGGATGCCGTCCTCCAGCGTGCCGTCGCGGCTGGTGACAGCCCAGCCGATGTAGTCCACGCGGTTGTCGCGGTATGGCGTCGACGGCATCGGCTTCACGTGTGCCAGGAAATGCTGCCTCAGCAATTCGGCGTCGATCCTGAAATCGGCCAGCCTGGCAAACATCACGTCACTCGATTGCTCCATGGTTTTTTCTCCTCTTCTTCGTCCTCTTGATGGCGGATGTGCATCGGACGGCCGTCAATGCCGACGGCGCGAGCACACGCAATGAGCAGGGCCCGAAGGCCCCAGGTCGAAACGAGACGACCTATGCGAGGAAGGAGAGGCGTTGTGGCGGCCGCATGGGCCGCTCGAGAGGCGCGGACGGCAAGACCGTCACGGCAAATTCCAGGGGAGCTTCCGGTCGAAGGGCCGGCAGTGAAATCTCGCGCCTTCCGGCGGCAAGGTCCACTTCGTCGGAATCGATGCCGTTATCCAGAACCGAAGCACCGGCGTGGCCCTGATGAAGCTCGCAGGCGCTGGCCTGATGCACCTGCGCGACGTTGGCCTGGTGCTGCCCGAAGCCCACCATGTTCTGAGCAAGCACGGCCAACCCGTGACAGCACAGAAAGGCAATAACTGCGGACGTACAAAGCCAGCGACGCATGACGGCGCAGTTTAGCGACCGGCCGAATATTCTGGATAGTGTGATTGCAGGTGGACGTCGCAATGCCAAGACATCACGGAATGCCGCGCGCCACGACGCCGAGATCGCGCCAGGCCTCCGGATGACAGCTGAAGATCAGTATCTGGTGGCGCGTTGCCGCGTCGTACAGCACCCGCTTCATCTGCCGCAGGCGATCTTCGTCGGTGTTCACCAGCGCGTCGTCGAGGATGAGCAAGGTCGGCTTGCGCGCCTCTTTCAGCAGGTCGGCATAGGCCAGCCGGGCGACGACGCCCATCTGCTCCCGCGCGCCCACGCTGAGTTCTTCGAATGCGCCGCTCTGGGCGCCTCGCAGGCCTTGCCGCGTGATGCGGCCTGGCGAAAGGTCGTCGCCGACCTCGACCTGCGCACCAGGGAAAAGAATCTGCAGGTAGTGGTCGAGGTGCTTCTGCAGCGGCGCGCGAAGGCGTCGTGCCAGGGCTGAGCGCTTTTCGCGCAGCAGCTTGAGCAGGTGGTCCAGCGCCTTCGCGCGGCGTTCGAGTTCGGCGCAACGCCGCGCGGCATGCTCCAGTTCGCGCCGCTTCTCGGACGCAGCTTCTTCCTGGCCCAGCGCGCCTCTGGCTTCGAGTTCGGCTTCGAGCCGGGTGATCTCGTTGGCCCGTTGGCTGTGCGTGGACTCGGCCTGCTTGACGCTTTGCTCCAGCCGTTCCACGTCCTGAGCGAGCACCGGCAGGTTGGCGGATTGCAACTGCTGTGCCAGCTCAGCGACCTTGTCTTGCAGGGCCGATTGCTGCGCGAGCGCATCCGTCAATGCAGCGCCGGCTTCCGTCTTGCGGTTGGCGCGCATCGGGTCATTCAGCGTGGCTTTGACCGCCGCGAGTTCGTCTTCAGCAGCCTTGACCTGCTCGCGCGCATTGCCGGCGGCAATCTTGGCGTCGTTGAGTGCCGCGGATGCAGCCTCCAGCGCCGCGCGTGCGGCGCCCTCCTCCGATTCGGCCTGCGCGCTCGACGGCATCGCCGCGTCGGCCGGCGGCATGCCCTGCAGAACCTGCCTTGCTTCAGCCAGCCGGGCCTCGCGCATGGCGATGTCCGCGGCGAGCGCGCTCAGCCCCTTCGGTGCCAGCGCAGCCAGCACGGCCACCGCCGCACCGGCTTCGCCCTTGCGCAACGCCTGCTGCCGCATGCGCTCCTCGACAGCCGCGACGCTCTCCGCGCGCAGGACCTGCAACAGCCCGGCGAGTTCGTCGCGTGCACGGTCCCGTTCGATGGCAAGGCTTTCCAGATCAGCCCCGCCCGGCAGCACCGTGATGCGGCCTACGCCTTCGATCTCGATGTCGGTCCGCGCGATGACGGTCTGGCGCTTCGAGCCGGAAAGCTCGGTGCCGGCGACCCGGACCTTCGCAGCAGGCTGCAGCTCGAACTCCAGGGCCGTCGCCACCGCATCGAGCCTGGCTTGCGCCGTGCGATGCGCATCTGCGCAACGCTGAAGCCGCTTGAGCTCGCCCTCCGGCACCGCGAGCGCCTGCGCCTCGGCCTGCAGGCGCGTGACCTTGTCCTGCTCGCCCTTTGCCTTCTCGTGGCTCTGTGCAAGCGCCTCAAGCTGCTCGGCCAGGCTTTCGACGGTTTTCTCCTGCGCGATGCGCGAGGCCGCCTGCCGCGCAAGGCGCAGGTTTTCGCGCGCGCCGGCATCGGCCCTTGCTGCAGCCGCGTGACGGGGTTCCCACGCCTGCAATTCGCCCAGCGCCTTGGCCAAGCCTTCCTGTGCCGCCTGCAGATTCTTCTCGCGCAGGACGACTGTGGCTTCCTCACGCTCCATCGCCTGGAGCTGGGTTCGCCAGGAATTCACCTGCGCCGTGACCTGCCTGAGCGCGGCGTCCTGCGCGGTCTTCCTGTCGTTCAAACCCTTGGCTTCGTCCAGCCGCTGCCGTGCGATGGCCAGTTGCTCCCGCAGCGCCGTCCAGGGCCGCGCGGCTTCATCGCGCTGGTGATCGCGGCGCAGGCCGGAGAGACGGTCTACGCCCGACTGATAAGACTCGATGTCGGCGCGCAGCTGTTCGATGTCGGCTTCGAGCTCCGTGCGCAGCCTGATGGCATCCGCGAAGGCGCCGCGCGGTGTTCCGGCGGCGGGCGTGAGCAGTTCGTTGCGTTCGCTCTCCACCGCCTTCAGCACCGCATCGCCGTTGCTGGAAGCCAGTTCGCCCAACGATTCGCCGAGTGCGTTGCGCAGGTGGTCGCTGGCGAAGCCCACGGCGCTGGCAATGTCGTGTGATGTGCCCTGCTTGATCCACAGCAGCCCCGGAATGCCCATGTGCTCCGGCGTGCTGGCGCCCTTGCCCGGAAAGCGAAAGCCCAGCAATGCAGCCAGATGGTCTTCGGCCACCGCGCCGTCCATCGCCTTGCCATCGATGACAAGCTCACAGCGCTTCTTGCCGAGAAAGGCTTTGGTGAGCCGGCACGGCTTGCCGTCGAGTTCGAAATCGACTTCGACCGTGGGCGTTGCCGAACTCTCGCCCCATGGCCGCAGGTGCTCGACGGCGCTGGAGCGATGCCGCTCGAAGAAGGCGGCGCGAATGGCCTCGGCGACGGTGGACTTGCCCGACTCGTTGGGCGCCGCGAAAAGATTCAGTCCGTCAGTGAAGCCGTCGATTTCGAGCGGTGCGCGGAACAGCTTGAAGTTCTCGATGCGAAGACGCTGCAACTTCATGCGCCCGCTCCCTGAGCGTCGAGGATGCGGGCGAGCGTGAGCAGCGCGTCGCGAGCCACTTCGGCATCGGCATCGCCTTGCTGCGAGCGCAACTCTTGAAGCGCCTCGCCGACAAAGCCGTCGGCGTGCAGCGCCTGGATGTCGTCTTCCGTCGGCTCCAGCCGCAGCGCTTCGCCGTCCCACACCAGGGCACGGGCGCGAGCGCGGGCGGCGTCGAGCGCGGCGCTCAGCCTGTTGTGGCCGTTGAGGTCGCAGGCGCCCTGCGCGCGCAGTTGCAGCACGTCGCTGCCGCTCACCTGCTCCAGCTTTTCCACCAGTTCATCAATGTCGGAAGGCACCGTGAGCCGCGGCTCCCATTGCTGCCAGTCGAACTGGCCGGTGCGGATCGCCTCGACCGTCGGCACTGCCCCGACACCTGAGATGCCGACCAGCAGCGCCTGCCCCGAGTCGTTGGCCCTGAAGCGGTCAGTCTCGGGCGTGCCCGCATACCAGGTGCGATCGTCGATCTGCCGCGTGCCGTGCCAGTCACCGAGCGCGAGGTAGTCGAGCCGGGCTTGCGCCGCGCGCCCAGTCGCGATGGGATTGGCCGAGTCGATGTCTTCGGACAGGATGCCCTGCACGCAGCCGTGCGCCAGCCCGATGCGGGGCAGCCCTTCTTCGCTTGGCGCCGTGGCAAACCAGTCGGTGAGGTCGCCGTAGGTATGGCGCTGCGTGAGCGGCGCGGGCAGCAGCGTGAACTTGCCCGCCACCGTGTGGGGCTTCGGCTCCAGGCAGCAGACGATGTTCGGTGCGATGGCGCCCAGCCGCTGCGCGCGGCTCCAGACCGATTCGCTCAGCGCCGAATCGTGGTTGCCCGGAATCAGCAGCCAGGGGCCGGAAAAGCCCTGCATGGCGTTGAACATGCGCCGAATGGTTTTGTCCGATACGGTCTGCAAATCGAACACATCGCCTGCAACCAGTACAGCATCGACCTTGCGTTCGGCCGCAATGGCGGCCAGCCGCTCGACCACCTTGAAACGCGCCTCGAACAGTGCCGCGGCGTCGTCGGGTTCGAATTGCGAGAACACGCGGCCTATCTGCCAGTCCGCGGTGTGGAGCAAAGAAATCATGCGTGGCCCTCCCTTTGCCTCTCGCGTCTTCACGTCATCCAGAAAGAGCGAGCATCTTAGAGGGCCTGCGACAGCAGGCGGGCTGGAACCGGCCGGGAGGCTAGGCCCTGGCGTCGCGCCCCGAGGCGCACTCTTCGAGCAGCGCGGCCGATTGAGTGACCTGTTCAGTGATCTGCTCGCGCAGTGGCTTCCATTCGAGGCTGAACGGTGCGAGCAGGCACCACTGGGTGGTCAGCGCCAATGCGATGCCGAAAATGATGAACAGCCAATGCACGAGTTCCATTACCGCCCCTTTTTTTAAGACTAAGGGCGAGAGTCTGCGCATTTCACAGGCACCGCGATATCGCCAATTTGGGGGATGCCTTTCGCCAGAGGCCGCCCCGTCCGGTCACCTTGCCGGCAGGTACTGGCGCGGGTCGACCGCATTGCCGCGGTAGCGGATCTCGAAGTGGAGGCTGGCGCGCCCACCGTCCGCGCCGCCGATCTCGGCGATCTTCTGGCCCTGCTTCACCTGCTGGCCCTGTTTCACGAGCACCGTACGCACATTGGTGTAGACCGACATATAAGAGCCGCCGTGATCGACCATCAGCACGCTGCCGTAGCCGCGCAGCGTTTCCGTCACGGCCACCTTGCCAGCGCCGATGGATGCCACCGGGTCGCCGACGCTGCCGCCGATGTCGACGCCCTTGTTGCTGGTGCCGTTGAAGCCCGCGATCACCTGGCCTTGCGCGGGCCAGGCCCAGTCGCTGCGCCGCGACGCCGGCGGTGCGACTGGTTCGGGCGCCGCGGCCCGGGGCGGCCTCGAACGCTCGGGGCGTTCCGGACGTTCGGCGCCTGCGCTCCTGGCAGGAGGCGGCTCGGACGATGCACCACCACCCGGCGGTACCACGCGCAGCACCTGCCCTGCTTCGAGCTTGTCGGGGTCCTGCAGATTGCTCCAGCGGGCAATGTCGCCCGGCGAGCGCCCGGTCTTCGACGCGATGCGATAGAGCGTGTCGCCCGGCTGGACGACGTATTCGCCCGGCCCCGCCACTGGCGCCTTGGGGGAGGTGGAGCACGCTGCCACCATCAATGCCGCGGTCAGCGCAATGCCCGCGCGCCAGTTCCTTCCTGTCACAACCACTACCGGATTCCTTCCTGGATAACTGAATCTCGCGCTCCCGGATGCCCGGGGCCGCGCTCGAAGAATCCGGGAAGGCTACCAGCAGTCGCCGGGCGTTCAGTTGGTTGGCGCTTTTTCTGCGGTCTTGCGCCTTGCAATGCACATCAGCGACAGCGCGCTCGCGGGTGCCTTCGGGTCGCGGCCCGACAGCACATTGCCCATGCGGTATTTCCATTGCGCCGGCCCGACGTCGCCAGCCAGCGCCTGCGCTCCTATCTGGTGGTTGTGCGGATGCACGCGAACCTCGAAGCCCAGCGGCTCCAGCGTGGATTCGAAGAGCTCCTTCGTCACGCCGTCGCCGGGCCGGTGATGCACTTCGGTTCTCAGCCCCCATGACTGCTGACTGCCGGTCTTGTGAAAACCGTGCCCTGTCGCGCGATAGACCCACAGCCGCGCATCCCACATCAGCCTGGCCAGGCCCTTATAGTCCCACGCCGTGAGCTGCGGATCGTGGTCGGTAATCAGCAGGCCATCGGGCTTCACGAGGCGGGCCCCCTCCTGCAGCACCGCCTTCATGTCGTCGCAGTGGTGTAGCGATGCATTGATTGCCACGATGTCCGCCACCTGCGAGCGGAACGGCGTGTGCGCCGCGTCCGCCAGCACCGCCGTGTAGCCCAGGCCCGCAGCCAGCTCCAGCGAGCCTCCGGCCACGTCGACGCCGATCAGCAGTCTGGGCCTGCCGCCCAGCGTGGCGAAGAGGTTACCCGGCCCGCAGCCCAGGTCGATGACGACCTTGTCCGTCCAGTCGCCCCCGGCGGCGAGCCAGCGGCTGCGGAAATGCGCGTCGCGGTGGCAGTAGTCCAGATATTCCTTGGCCCACGCCGCATTGCCGAAGTATGTGGCGTTGGCTGTCAATGCATCTGAATTGTTCGGAAGAATCGATTCCAAATAGTAATCACAGCGCGTGAGAACTACATCGGGTAATAGGATGTCGCGAAGCATTTTTTACCCTCGGAAGATTTGAAGCCGATAACTCTTTCAGTCTTTGCGATTTTCAGGTTTTGTACAGTTATTTTTTATACGGTTACAGACTAATCCAATTAATAACAGTCGCGCCCGGAAGGATGTTTCACTTTTCGACAGTGAGGCCAGTGCGTTTTCCGCATGACTCTCCGGTGTAGCGCGTGATCCGAGGTGGTCATGCGCGCAAGGCGGTCGACAGCGCATTCCCTCCCTGTGCGCAGCCTGTTTCTCCCCAGGAGTACCCCGCTTCAGTGGCCCCTTTCGGGCACTTGGAGGGCCCGTGCGGTGGGCTTTTTCCTCCAAATCGCGCATCAGTTACCTCGAACGGGACGATTCGGGTAGTACGTTTTCGAAATAACCTTATCCAGTTGTAACCGAGGCCTAAAGTGCACACATTGGCCAAGGGAAACCTCCTAGGATGAAGACACGAAAAGAACGCAAGTCAGCTTCCTCCTCTTTAATTGGGTGAATGGAATTTCCATTCACCCAATTGCTTCCATTGTATTTCTTTTGGGATATTTACATGGAAATTCAAACTGTTTCGCAAGCACTCGCTGCTCCGGACCTTGTTCTGGAAGACCTGTTCGTGCCGCGATCCAATTCGGAGGGATCGGCCGACCGTCGCAGCGCTTCGGTGGCACTTGAACCCCGCTTCGCCCAGCGCTGGACCCAGTGGCTCGCCACCACCGGCCAGTTGCCGGACACCCTCTTCGCGGGCGCGTGGCTGCTGCTGCAGTCGCGCTGGCTCGGAGGCCTCTGGCCCGTACTGCATGAGGCAGGCGCCGCGCCGATGCGCTGCTCGACCACCGTCGCCTTCGACGCCACCAAGGCCGCTGGCGCCTGGCTGGCCGAACTGGATCTCGGCCGCCGCTCGGCATCGCAAGCAGCCGTGCAGCCCACCTCCCTCTGGCTGCGCGAAGAAGCCGATGCCGATGCCCCGCTGCGGCTGCGCTTCGACGCCGCTTCGGCGTCCCTCTATATAGATGCAGCCGCAAGCCTGATGGATGCCACCGCAATCGATCAGCTGCTCGCAGCCCTCGTCGACACCGCCGAAGACCTCCTGCAGCACCCCGATGCAGCCCTGAACGACATCCGCACGCTGCCGCGCGCCGACCAAACCGCTCAGCTCGTCGAATGGAACACGGCCCTCGCGCCGGTGGACCCTGCCCTCACGGTGCCCGCCATGTTCGCCCGCCAGGCGATGGCCGCCCCCGACGCCATCGCCCTCGCGCAAGGCGACGCGCAGATGAGCTACGGCGAACTCGACCGGCGCTCCGACCAACTCGCGCAGCGCCTGCAGGGCCTGGGCGTTCGCAGCGGCGACGGCGTTGGCCTGCTGCTCGACCGCTCGATGGCGGCCATCGTCGCCCAACTCGGCATCCTCAAGGCCGGCGGCGCCTATGTGCCGGTGCCTACGGATTTCCCGCCCGAGCGCGTCGCCTACATGCTCGGCGAGGCCGGCGCGCACCACGTGCTCACGACGCAGGCGCACCAGTACCTCGTCCCCCCCGATCACGGCGTTTTATTGCTCGACGAATACGAAGACAAAACAAACCGCAGTGCATGGAATCCTCCGACCCTCGATGCCGAATCGGTGGCCTATGTCATGTACACCTCGGGCTCGACGGGCACGCCAAAGGGCATAGAGATCTGCCATCGCTCGATCCTGCGGCTCGTCGTGGGCGTGGACTATGTCGCGCTCACTCCCGGCCTCGCCGTGCTACATGCGGCGCCGCTCGGCTTCGATGCGGCCACGCTCGAAATCTGGGGTCCGCTGCTCAATGGCGGCTGCTGTGTCATCCACGACGAACGCGTGCCCACCGGCGCCGGCCTCGCACACACCATCGCGCGCCACCACGTGCACACGGCATGGCTCACCGCCGCGCTCTTCAATGCCGTGGTCGACGACGACCCAGCCCACCTCTCAGGCCTGCGGCATCTCTTCACCGGCGGAGAAGCGCTGTCGGTGCCGCATGTGCGACGCGCGCTGGCCGCCTTGCCCGGCCTGACGCTGAGCAACGGCTACGGCCCCACCGAGTGCACAACCTTCGCAGCCACGCATCGCATTGCATCGCCGCTGCCCGAAGACCTGCGTTCCGTCCCGCTCGGGCGCCCCATCAAGGACACCGTGCTGCGCGTGCTGAGCCCCTCGATGGCGCTGCTGCCGACCGGCTTCGTGGGCGAGCTCTGCATCGGCGGCCACGGGCTGGCCCGCGGCTACCTGCGGCAACCCGCGCTCAGCGCCGAACGCTTCGTGCCCGACCCATTCGGAGGCCCCGATGACCGGCTCTACCGCACCGGCGACCTCGCGCGCTGGCTGCCCGACGGCACCGTCGAATTCATCGGCCGCCGCGACGGGCAGGTGAAGATCCACGGCCACCGCATCGAGACCGGCGAGGTCGAGGCGGCCATCCTCGCGCACCCCGCCGTGCAGTCTTGCGCGGTGGTCGCGCGGCCCGACGAAGGTGGGCAGCTACGCCTGGTGGCCTATCTGGTCGCGCGTTCGGAAAAGATCTCGTGGGATGCCCTGCGCGCCCACCTCGGCGCCCGCTTGCCCGCTGCGCTGGTGCCCACCACACAGGTGTGGCTCGCGCAACTCCCCGTCACGCCCAACGGCAAGCTCGACCGCAAGGCGCTGCCCGAGCCGGCCGGCGAGCGCCCCGAACTTGCGCAGCCTTTCGAAGAAGCGCACGACGCCATCGAACAGCAGGTGTGCGAGGCCTTCGCCCGTGCGCTGCGCATCTCGAAGGTCGGGCGCAACGACAACTTCTTCGATCTCGGCGGCGATTCGCTGCTGGTGCTGCAGGTGCTGGCCGACCTGCAGCGCGGCACCGGGCTGCCGCTGTCGACCAATCTTTTCTTCCGCAATCCCACGCCAAAAGCAATGGGCGAGCGGATGCAGCCGGCGGGCGATCAGCCCGCCACGGCCGCTGCGGCCGGTTCCAAGGATCGACCGACCGCAGCGGCCACCTTTTCGAGCGACATCGACGACGCAGTCGCCCTGGTAGGCACCGCAGGCCGCTTCCCCGGCGCGGCAGACGTCGAGCAGTTCTGGGACAACCTCGTCGCCGGGCGCGACACCATCAGCTTCTTCGACGACGCCACGCTCGACGCCGGCATCAGCCAGGCCCTGCGCAGCGACCCGGCCTACGTGCGCGCACGCGGCGTGATCGACGGCATCGAGGACTTCGACGCCGCCTTCTTCGGCATCGGCCCCAAAGAAGCGCAGCTGATGGACCCGCAGCAGCGCGTGTTCCTCGAAATCTGCTGGGAATGCCTGGAACGCGCCGGCTACGTGCCCGACGCCGCACCGGGCCCGGTCGGCGTGTACGCCGGCATGTACAACGCCACCTACTTCCAGCGCCACGTGAGCACCCGGCCCGACCTGGTGGAGCCGGTCGGCGAATTCCAGGTGATGCTGGCCAACGAGAAGGACTACATCACCACGCGGGTGGCGAACCGGCTCAACCTCACCGGCCCGGCCGTCAGCGTGCACACCGCCTGCTCGACCTCGCTGGTGGCCGTGGCCCAGGCCTTCCATGCACTGCGCACGGGCCAGTGCTACATGGCGCTCGCGGGCGGCGCCTCGGTCACCTGCCCGCCGCGCAGCGGCTACCTCTACAACGAGGGCTCGATGCTCTCGCCCGACGGCCGCACGCGCAGCTTCGATGCCAAGGCCCAGGGCACCGTCTTCAGCGACGGCGCGGCCGTGGTGTTGCTCAAGCGGCTCGCAGACGCACAAGCCGACGGCGACACCATCTACGCCGTGCTGCGCAGCGCCTGCGTGAACAACGACGGCGGCTCCAAGGCCAGCTTCACGGCGCCCAGCGTCGATGGGCAGGCCGCGGTGATCCGTGCCGCGCTGGCGGCGGCCGACGTCGATGCGGGCAGCATCTCGTACGTCGAAGCGCACGGCACCGCCACGCCGATGGGTGACCCGATCGAGGTCGAGGCGCTGGCCGTGGCCTATGCCGAGCACACCGATGCGCTCGGCTACTGCACGCTCGGCTCGCTCAAGAGCAACGTGGGCCACATGGTCACGGCGGCGGGCGCGGCCGGCCTCATCAAGACGGCGCTTGCGCTGCACCACGAACAGATTCCGCCGACCGCGCATTTCAGCGCGCCGAACCCGGCCATCGACTTCGCGCGCACGCCCTTCCACGTCACCGCCAGCCTGCAGCAGTGGCCTCGCGCCGACCTGCCGCGCCGCGCGGGCGTCAGCTCCTTCGGCGTCGGTGGCACCAACGCACACGTCATCGTCGAAGAGGCGCCGCCGCGGCCGGCCTCGCCGTTGGCAACGGGCGACCAACTGCTGTCGCTGTCGGCACGTTCCGAGGCCGCGCTCACGTTGGCCACGGAACAGCTCGCAGCGCATCTCGAAGCCCACGCCGAACTGCCGCTGGCCGACGTGGCCCACACCCTCGCTGTCGGCCGCAAGGCCCACGCCTTCCGCCGCGCTGTCGTGGCCAGCAACACCGCCGAGGCCATCGCAGCCCTGCGCAATGCCGACTCGCCCCGCCGCGTCAGCGGCCGCACCGCCTCGCGCGCACTGCAACTCGTGCTGATGTTCCCCGGACAGGGCGCGCAGTACGCCGGCATGGGCAAGAACCTCCATGCGAACGACCCGGTGTTCGCCGCAGCGTTCGGCGACTGCATGGCCGCCTTCGAAGGCGCGACCGATTTCGACCTGCGCGAGCGCATGTTCTCGGACGACCCGCAATCGCTGGCGCCCACCGCCGCCACGCAGCCCGCGATCTTCACGCTCGAATACGCCCTCGCGCGCCGGCTGCTGGCGCTGGGCGCGCGGCCGCATGCGCTGATCGGCCACAGCGTCGGTGAATTCGTCGCGGCCGTGATCGCAGGCGTGATGCGGCTCGAAGACGCCGCCCGGCTCGTCGCCCGCCGTGGCGCACTCATGCAGGCCCAGCCGGCCGGCGCGATGCTGTCGGTGCGCCTGGGCGCGGCCGAACTGCTCGACCGGCTCGGCCCGCAGCTTTCGCTGGCCGCCGAGAACGGCCCCACGGCCTGCGTCGCCGCTGGCCCCTTCGACGCCATTGCGGCCCTGCAGGTGGCACTGGAAGCAGACGGCATTCCGAGCCGCCCGCTGCAGACCTCGCACGCCTTCCACTCCGCCATGATGGACGCGGCCGTCGAGCCCTTCGAGGCGCTGGTCGGCAAGGTGGCACTGCGTGCACCGCAAACCCCCATCTACTCGACGCTGACCGGCCAGCCGCTCGAAGACGCCGAAGCCACCAGCCCCGCCTACTGGGCCCGGCATCTGCGCGGCACCGTGCGCTTCTCGCCGGCCGTGCGCTGCGCGATGGAGCAGGTAGCCAACCCGCTGTTCGTCGAATCAGGCCCGCGAAACATGCTCGCGACGCTCGTGCGCCAGCACGGCGCAAGCGGCGTCGTGTCGCTGCTGCAGGGCGAGCCGGCCGACGAGGCCCGCACCCTGCACCTGGCGCTGGGCCGCCTCTGGACCTGCGGCGCCGATGTCGAGCTGTCGCGCCTCGTCTCACGCATCGGCGCGCAACGCGTGCGCCTGCCCACCACACCGTTCGAGCGCAAGCGCTTCTGGGTCGACATCGCCGCCGTCCCAGCCATTGCCACCGTGGCCGCGCCCGTCGCCGCCCCGGCCCCTTCCTTCGTCCCTCTTGTTCCACCTACCGCTCTGGAGTCGATCGTGACAGCAGCAACGCCCTCGCCTCTTCATCCCCCCGCTTCGAACGTGGACGCGCGCCTGCGCAGCCTGTTCGAGGACATCTCCGGCCTAGACATGGCACAGGCGGAAGGGCACGCGCCCTTCGGCGAACTGGGTCTGGACTCGCTCACACTGACCCAGGCCGCCACGCAGATCAAGAAGCACTTCAAGGTCAACCTCAGCTTCCGCCAGCTGATGGAAAGCTACCGCAGCTTCGATGCGCTCTCGACCTTCCTGCGCGAAAGCCTGCCGCCCGAGGCAGCTCCTGCACCGGCAGCTGCCGTTGTGGCCGCGCCAGTCGAAAACGCGGTCTCTGTTCCGCAGGCCGCACTGCGCCAGCAGATGCCGGTGTACATGCCGATGCAGAGCAGCAATGCAGGCGACGCCCAGTTGTCGCAGCTGATTTCGCAGCAAATGGAATTGATGCGCCAGCAGCTCGCACTGCTGTCGGGCGGCATTCCGGCCACGCCAATCATCACGCTGCAAGCCATGCCGGCCCAGGCCGCACCCGCGCCTGCCACGCCTGCGGCCGCGGCGCCTGCTGAAGACCCCGCGCAACCCGTGCGCTATGACGTGAACAAGGCCTTCGGCGCCATCGCCCGCATCCACACCCAGCGCAACGCCGAGCCTAGCGGCCGCCAGAAAGCGCGCCTTGCCGCCTTCATCCGGCGCTACGTGGAACGCACGCAAAAAAGCAAGCAGTTCACCGAAGCCAACCGCGCCCACATGGCCGACCCGCGCGTGGTCAACGGCTTCCGGCCGGTCACCAAAGAGATCACTTACCAGATCGTCATCGAGCGCTCCAAGGGTTCGAAGATGTGGGATCTCGACGGCAACGAGTATGTCGACGCGCTCAACGGCTTCGGCATGAACATGTTCGGCTGGCAGCCCGACTTCGTACAAGACGCCGTGCGCAAGCAGCTCGATGACGGCTACGAGATCGGCCCGCAGCACCCGCTGGCAGCCGAAGTCACGGCGCTGATCTGCGAGCTCACCGGCAGCGACCGCGCCGGCCTGTGCAACACCGGCTCCGAGGCCGTGATGGCCGCGCTGCGCATTGCGCGCACCGTCACCGGCCGCAGCACGGTGGTGGTGTTCACCGGCTCCTACCACGGCACCTTCGACGAAGTGCTGGTGCGCGCCGGCAGGGGCGGCAAGGGCCTGTCGGCCGCGCCGGGCGTGATGAGCGGCATGTTCGGCGACATCCGCGTGCTCGACTACGGCACGCCCGAGGCGCTGGAATTCATCCGCGAGAACGCCGACGACCTGGCCGCGGTGCTGGCCGAGCCGGTGCAAAGCCGTCGCCCCGACTTCCAGCCGCGCGAGTTTTTGCACGAGGTGCGCGACATCACCGCCAAGAGCGGCTGCTGCCTGATCTTCGACGAGGTCATCACCGGCTTTCGCACCGCACTGGGCGGCGCGCAGGAGCTGTTCGGCGTGCGCGCCGACCTCGCCACCTACGGCAAGGTGATCGGCGGCGGCTTTCCGGTTGGCGTGATCGCGGGCAAGCGCGAATTCATGGATGCTCTCGACGGCGGCCCCTGGCAGTACGGCGACGACTCGATTCCGGGCGTGGGCGTGACCTACTTCGCCGGCACCTTCGTGCGCCATCCGCTGGCGTTGGCTGCGGCCAAGGCATCGCTCACGCATCTGAAAGAGGCAGGCCCCGCGCTGCAGGCCGGACTCACGGGCAACACCGCCGCCATGGCCGCCGAGCTTTCGGGCTGGTGCAAAGAAGTCGGCGCGCCCATCGAGATCCGCCATTTCGCTTCGCTGTGGCGCGTGAGCTGGCTCGAAGACCACCCGCTGCAAGACCTGCTGTTCGCCATGATGCGCAGCCGCGGCGTGCACATCCTGGACAACTTCCCGTGCTTCCTCACGAGCGCGCACAGCGCCGAGGACATCGCCTTCATCCAGCGCGCCTTCAAGGACTCGGTCGCCGAGATGCAGGAGTCCGGCTTCCTGCCGCGCCGCGCTCCCACCCCCACCCGCTTCGACGTGCGCAAGCCCGTCGAGGACGGCTGCGTCCTGGCCCGCGACATCGACGGCCAGCCCTTCTGGTACGTGCCCGAGGACGCCGCCTCCCATCAACACCTCATCAATGGAAAGGCCGCAGCATGAACGCCGTCCTCAAGCCCACCGCCAGCGGTGGTGTCATCGAATGCATCATTCCGACGACGGAATCGCAGCGCGAAGTCTGGCTCGGCGCAACCCTGAGCACAGAAGCCTCGATGGCCTACAACGAGTCGGTCGTGCTGCGCCTTCGCGGCGCGCTGGACTGCCCGGCCCTGGCGCGTGCCATGGCCCGGCTGCTCGAGCGCCACCAGGCGCTGCGCGCCACCATCTCGCCCGACGGCACCTACATGCTGGTCAGCCCTCCCGGCGAGAACCTGCTGGTGGAGCAGGACCTGGGCGCACTCGAACCTGAAGCCCGCGCGCAGGCACTGCGCGAGGCCCACGACGATGCGGTGTGCACGCCCTTCTCGCTGGAGCATGGCCCGCTCTTCCGGGCCGCGCTGTACCGCCTGGACGATGCCGAGCACGAGCTCGTGATGTCGGCGCACCACGTGGTGTGCGACGGCTGGTCGTGGGCGGTCATCACCGAGCAGCTGGGCCACCTCTATGCCGAAGAAACCGGCATCGGCCTGAAGCTCAAGACCGCGCCGCTCTTCGCCGACTTCGCCGCCGAGGAAGCCGCCGCGGCCGCCAGTGCCGACATGCAGCCGCACATCGACTACTGGCTGGGCCGCTTCTCCGGCAACACGCTGCCGGTGCTCGACCTGCCGCTGGACCGCCCGCGCCCAGCCGTTCGCACCTTCAATTCGCGCCGCGCCGAGCGCCTGCTCGACAAGCGCCTGGTGCATGCCGTGCGCACGGCGAGCACCAGGGCCGGCGTCAGCCTTTTCACGGGCCTGCTCAGCGGCTTCGTTGCCACGCTGCACCGCCTCACGAACCATGAGGACATCGTCGTCGGCATTCCGGCTTCGGGCCAGCTCGCGCACGACATGCCCGGCCTGGTTGGCCACTGCGTGAACCTGCTGCCGCTGCGTATCGCCGCCCATTCGGGCATGCGCTTCGACGCGCTGATGGACGAATGCAGCACCGCCGTGCTCGACGCCTTCGACCACCAGGCGCTGACTTACGGCGCGCTGCTGGGACAGCTGTCGCTGGAGCGCGACCCGAGCCGGCTGCCGCTGGTGAGCGTGGCCTTCAACGTCGACCCCGACGTGGCGAGCAGCGCGCAGGCGTTCACGACCCTCAATGTCGTGCAGGACACGATCGCCCGCCAGTACGAGAACTTCGAACTGTTCGTCAACCTGCGCCCGCTCGACGGCGGCCTGCAGGTCGAAGTGCAATACAACACCGACCTGTTCGACGAGGTCAGCGTGCAGCGCTGGCTCGGCATGTTCGAGTGCGTGCTGCAGTCGGCCTCGCACAAGCCCGACGAAACCGTCGGCAGGCTCGAAGTGCTGTCCAGCACCGCCGCGCGTTCACTGCTGGCGCTGCAGCCCGCGCGGGTTCCGCTGGTCGGCGAGCCGCTGGCGCACGCCGGCTTTCTTGCACGCGTGCCACGGCAACCCAACCACCCGGCGGTGCGCGACGGCGCGCGAAGCTGCAGCTACGGCGAGCTCGATGCGCAATCCAACCGCCTGGCGCGTGCACTGCGCATGCGCGGCGTGGGCCGCGGCCAGCGCGTGGGGCTGTGCCTGGAGCGCAGCCTGGAGATGGTCGTCGCGATGCTCGGCGTTCTCAAGGCGGGTGCGTCCTACGTGCCGCTCGACACCTCGTTTCCGCAGGCGCGGCTGGACCACTACGCGACCGACGCCAGCCTCAGCCAGATGCTGACCACGTCGGACATCGCAGCGGCGCCGCGCGGCTGGCGTGCCGACGCGGCTCTGCGGGTCTTCGAGATCGACCGCGACACCGCCTGGCTCAAGCTGTCCGGCGATGCGCTGCCGCCCAGCACCGACGACCCGGGGCCCGAAGACGCCGCCTATGTGATCTACACCTCCGGCTCGACCGGCCTGCCCAAGGGCGTCATCGCCCATCACCGGGGCGTGGCCCACCTGCTGCAGTGGATGCAGCGCGAATCGGGCATCGGCCCGGCCGACCGCATCGCCGCCGTCACGACGCTGTCGTTCGACATGGCCGTGCCCGATCTGCTGCTGCCGCTGGCGGCGGGCGCCGAGCTCGTGATGGTGAAGCGCGAAGTCGCCATGGACGGTAATCGGCTGTCCAAAGCGCTCGATGAAGAACAGATCACGCTCCTGCAGGCCACCCCCGGCATGTGGCAGCTGCTGCTCGATGCCCAGTGGGCTGGCGGCGCCCCCGGCTTTCGCGGCTGGACCGGCGGTGAAGCACTGCGCCCGAGCATGGCGCTGGCGCTGTGCGAGCGCATGGAAGGCCTGTGGAACGGCTACGGCCCGACCGAGACAACGGTGTACTCCACGGCCTGGCATGTTCGCCCCGAAGAGATCGCGTCGCGCGGCGTGTCGATCGGCAAGCCTGTCGACAACACCGAAATCTGGATCCTCGACGCCAACCTGCAGCCCTGCCCCATCGGCGTGCCGGGCGAAATCTGCATCGCGGGCGAAGGCGTCTCGCTGGGTTATCTCGACCGCCCCGAGCTGACCGCCGAGCGCTTCGTCACGGTGCGCATCTTCGGCACTGCGAAGAAGGTGTACCGCTCGGGCGACCGCGGCCGCTGGCGCAACGACGGGCTGCTCGACCACCTCGGCCGGCTCGACTTCCAGGTGAAGGTGCGCGGCTACCGCATCGAGCCCGGCGAGATCGAGGTGCGCTGCTGCGAAGTAGCCGGTGTCTCGCGCAGCGTGGTCGTGGCCCGCGAAGACCACCCCGGCGACGTGCGCCTGGTGGCCTACCTTGCGCTCGCCCAGGGCGCCGGCTTCGACCTCGATGCGCTGATGGTGCACCTGCGCAAGCACCTGCCGGCCTTCATGCTGCCGCAGCACGTGGTGACGCTCGATGCCTTGCCGACCCTGCCGAACGGAAAGATCGACCGCGTCTCGCTGCCGCCGCCGCAAGCGGTTGCGCGCAACGAGGTGCGGCGCGGCGCCGCCCCGCGCAACGAGCACGAACGCAAGGTGCTCGCGGTCATGGAGAAGGTGCTGAGCCTGCCGGGCCTCGACATGCACGACAACTTCTTCACCATGGGCGGCCACTCGCTGCTGGCCGCGCGGCTCACCACGCTGCTGAGCCGCGAGTTCCAGGTCACGCTACCGCTGCGCACCCTGTTCGAGGCGCCCACGGCCGAGAAGCTGGCCGCGGCCATCCAGGGCCTGCAGGGCGCGGGCGTCGGCCTGGAGGCGCCGATTGCCTGCCACAGCGAGCGCCGCAGCGCGCCGCTCACGCTTGCGCAGGAACGCATCCGCTTCATGGAGCAGCTGCACCCGGGCCGCTCGGTCTACAACGCGCCCTCGGCGCAGCGCCTGACCGGACAACTCGACGCGGCGCGCTTCGAAGGCGCACTGCGCGAAATGATCCGCCGCCAGCCCTCGCTGCGCACTTCCATCGGCATCGATGCGCAGAGCGGCAAGCCGGTGCAAATGATCGCGGAGTCTGTGGAATTCGCCCTGCCGCTGGTCGACCTGCGCGGCCTGCCCGCTGACCAGCGCGAGGCCGAGCTGGCCGAACGCATGCAGGAAATGTCGGACCGGCCAATCGACATCCATCGCGCGCCGATGATGAACACGACGCTGTTCCAGCTCGACGACAACGAGCACGTCTTTTTGTTCGTGCCGCATCACCTGATCTGGGACGGCTGGTCTTTCGACCTGATGCAGCGCGAGCTGGGCGCGCTGTACGACGCCGCCGAACGCGGCCGTCCGCACAGCCTGCCTGCGCTCGCCACCACCCACGGCGACTATGCCGAGTGGCTCGAGAAGTGGCTGACGGAGCCTGCCTGCGAGGAACAGCTCGCGTTCTGGCGCGGCCGGCTCGAAGGCGCAAAGGCCGTGCGCCCGCCAAAGACCGACATGCCGCGCCGCGCGGGCAAGAGCGGCCAGGGCGGCGCGCACTGGATCCACGTCGACCTGCAGAGCACGCAGCATCTGCGCGAGATCGCGCGCGACATGGACGTGACGCTCAGCATGCTGACCTTCGGCATCTACGCGCTGACCATGGCGCAGGTAACGGGCAACGACACCATCGTCATCGCCAACCCTGTGCGGGGACGCCAGCAGGCCGAGACGGAAGACGTCATGGGCTTCTTCAACAACGTGCTGCCGGTCTCGCTCGCAGTCGATCAGACGCTGCCGCTGCCTGCCTTCATGCGCTACGTGAAGCAGGAACTGCTGTCGATGATGAACAACCAGCAGGTGCCGTTCGAGCGCCTGATGGCCGAGCCGGGCTATGCGGGGCAGATCAAGACCTCCGGGCCCTACCAGGCGATGTTCTCGTTCCAGGATGCGCGCGAGCGTGCCCGCAGCGTCGGCAGCCTGCAGACCCGCCAGATGCACGTGATGCAGCACGGCGCCACCGACGACATCGGCGTGTGGCTCATGGACAAGCCGCACGGCCTTGAAGGCGCGCTGATCTACAACGCCGACGTATACCTGCGCGAAACGGGTGCCCAGCTGCGCGAGCGCTATCTCGAAGTTCTGCGCCGCGTGGCCGACGACCCTGCCGCCACGCTCGCGGAAATCGCCAGCACCGAAGGCTCGACCAGCGCGGCCTACCTGCGCAAGCTGGCAGCCGCGGACGCGGACAAGAGCGCGCCGGCCGATGCCATCAATGGCAACGGGCACAAGGCGCCGCAGAGCCTGCTCAACCCCGAGCAGGCGCAGCTCGCCCAGATCTGGGCCGGCGTGATCGGCATCGACGTGAGCGACATCCGCGCCAGCGACAACTTCTTCGACCTCGGCGGCGACTCGCTGCTGGTGCTGCGCGCGGTGCAGCAGGCCGCGCAGATGCTGGGGCACCGCGTAGAGCCGCGCCGCTACCTGTTCGAGAACCTCGGGCAGATCGCTTCTTCGGCGCACAGCGCGCCGCAGGGCGTGCCGTCGGACCTCGCAGAACTGGCCGCCGACACGGCCGCGCAGGCACAGCGCGGCGGTCTGTTCGGTGCCCTCGGCCACTGGCTGCGCAAGGGATGACGAGCATGAACAGCTCCGCCTACGCACTTTCCATCGACGCGCCGGTCTGCCGGTACGTCGACCTGGACAGCTTCACCGACCTGCTGCCCGCCCAGGTGCTCTCCGAAGAAGAATGCGCGCGCGCCGAGAACCTGCGCTCTCCCATCGACCGCCAGCGCTTCGTGGCTGCGCACATCGCGCTGCGGCAAGCGCTCAGCGAGTACACGGGCCTGCACAACGCCGCGCTGCAACTGTCCACCGGCTCCTTCGGCAGGCCCTCGCTGTCGGGTCACACGCGCACCCAGTTCTCGCTGAGCCACAGCCAGGGCCTGGCATTGATCGCCATCGGCGGGCGCGGCCCGCTGGGCGCCGATGTCGAGCTGATGCGCCCGGTGCCGGATGCGGCAGTGCTCGCGGCGGAATACTTCACCCACCGCGAACAGGAGGCGCTGGCCGCCCTGCCCGCGCATGAGCGTGACCGCGCCTTCCTGACCTGCTGGAGCCGCAAGGAAGCCTGCCTGAAGGCCATCGGCGTGGGCCTACTGGTGTCGTCGCAGACCTTCGAGGTGGGCCTGACGCCGGAGCGCCGCAGCGTCGAGCTCTCGGTGGCCGGCCGCATCCTGTGGCTGGTGGTGGGGCCGGCGCCCGAGCGGCTCGACTGCGTGGGCTCGCTCGCCGAATGGCGCCAGACCGAAGCCCGCGCCCAATCGTTCGGGTCGGGTGACGGCGGCACACGCATGAGCCAGCTGACCGCTCCCAAGGCGAACACTGCAGCGCGCTACGCGGGGGCCACGCAATGACCCGCTTCACGCCGCTCATGTTCGGGCCGGCCTCGCGCCAGGTCTTCGGCGTGTTCCATGCCGCCGACGAAGACCGGGCCGAGAACACCGCGGTGCTCCTGTGCCCGCCCTTCGGGCAGGAAGGCCTGCGCACCCATCGTTTCTTCAAGGTGCTGGCCGAGCGCCTCTCGCGCGCCGGCATCGCCACGCTGCGCTTCGACTTCTACGGATCGGGCGACTCACCCGGCGACGAGAGCGAGGGCGAGCTCGACGGCTGGCGCCGCGACCTGTGCTCGGCGCACGAGGAGCTGCGCCGGCGCGCGCCGGGCGCCTCCATCGTGTGGATCGGCGCGCGGCTCGGCGCCACGTTGGCCGTGCTGGCCGCGCGCGGCGGACGCTGCGACCCCGTGCGGCTGGTGCTGTGGGAGCCGGTGATCGACGGACGCCGCTATGCGCGGCTGCTGCGCGAACAGCACGTGGCCGCCATCGACACGACCTTCTGCATTCCCGACCTGGCCTGGCGCCGCGGCCTCATGCAGGAGCCCGACGCGCTGCCCGAGGAAGCCCTGGGCACCGCGCTCTCGCCCGCGCTGCGCGCTCAGCTTGCGGCGCTGGTTCCCGAATCGCTGCCGCTCACCGCCCTGCACGACACGCTGGTGCTGGCCGAGCCCGACGACGAGCGCACCGCGCAATGGGCCGCCGACCAGCAGTCGCGCCACATGCCGGTCCGCCTCGCGTACTTCAAGCACCAGCTCGACTGGGCCTCCGACCCGTACCCCAACAGCGCAATGGTCCCGGCCGATGCGCTCAACCGCCTCCAGGGGGCCCTTCATGAATGACATGACGACAGCAAGAGCAACGCAGACGCCGATGCGCTTCGGCCCCGGCGAGGCGCTGGTGGGCATGCTCACGGCGCCCGCGCAGCAGGCGCCGGGCGACATTGCCTGCCTCATGTTCAACATGGGCGCCAACCATCGCGTGGGCCCGCGCCGCATCAACGTGAAGCTGGCTCACGTGCTGGCCGCACGCGGTGTGAGCAGCCTGCGCTTCGACCTGGGCGGCGTGGGCGACAGCGACGCGCTCGACACCTCGCCCGACCTGCAGGCGCGTGCCGTGCACAGCCTCCAGGCGGCCATGGACATCGCCGAACGCATGCTGGGTGCCCGGCAGTTCGTGATCGTCGCCATGTGCTCGGGCGTGGAACACGCCATGTCGGCGGCCCTGGCCGATGCGCGCGTGGTGGCGGTGTCGCTGTTCGACGGCTTCGCCTTCCCTGAGCGGCGTGCCCGCTGGGAGCGCAACCTGCGCCGCGCGCTGGCCGCGCCCGCGCATCCGTCCTTTCCCGGCAAGGCCAGGCGCTGGCTGCAGCGCCACTTTTTGCGCAGCCACTCGACGACAGCACTGCCTGGCTTCTTCGCGGAGAAGCGCGCGCCTGAAGTCAACGCGGCCTGGTTCGGCACTGCGCTCCAGAGCCTGGTCGAACGCAAGGTGGCGGTGCAGCTGCTGTATTCGGGCTCTCTGCATGTATGCGACCGCGGCCGCGACCAGCTCGGCGCCTTCGCCCGCCAGCCCTTCACGCAGGCGGTGCAGTACGAGTTCATGGGCGAGGTCGATCACACCGTCTGCACGGAGAAGGGACAGCGGCTGTTCCTCCAGTGTGTCGGCGATTGGGTCACCGACCGCTGCTTCGGCGCCAGCACCGGACGACGCAGCCAGAGCCGCCCGCTCGCGGGCGCCGAACACGCCATGCCCACCACCTGGGCTGCGCCCTGAGGCAAGCCCTTTCACCCTTTCATTCATTCACCCCAAGCACCCACCCTCAACCGGCCGTCAAGGAGATCACCATGCAACGCAAAGATCCAGCGACGCAGTCATGCGGAACGCGCCCTCTCGCAGTCCGTGCCCAGGCACAGGTGGAGTCCCGCTTGCGATGGCTTGGCCTGGCCTTGCTGCTGTCCCTCGGGCTGGTCGCGCTTTCGGGCTGCGCGCCGGGCTTCGGCTCGGTGGGGCCGCTGGGCTTCGACCGCTCCACGGGTGACAGCACGGCCTCCGCCGGCAGCGGCAAGGTCATTGCGATCACGCCCGACCTGATCCGCGCGCAGATCGCGCAAAAGCCCAAGAGCGTGCCCGACAACATCAAGCGCCTCTTCGCCGCGCCGCCGACCTACACCATCGGGCCGGGAGACGTGGTCGGCATCATCGTGTACGACCACCCCGAGCTGCTGCCGAACGCCGGCGCGGTGATCGCGCAGCAGTCAGACCCGACCGGCGTGACCGTCGCGCCCGGCTTCATCGTCGATGCCAAGGGCGAAATCTTCTTCCCCTACATCGGGCGCGCCAAGCTGCAGGGCCTGACGGAAAGCGGCGCGTCGGAGCTGGTCGCGCGGCGCATCAAGGCCTTCGTGAAAGACCCGCAGGTCTCGGTGCGCATCCAGTCGTTCCGCAGCCAGCGCGCCTACGTGCAGGGCGAGGTGCGCACGCCCGGCCTGCAGATCTTCACCGACGTGCCGATGACGCTGTCGGAGGCCATCAGCCGCGCCGGCAGCTTCACCCAGGCCGGCGACCGCTCGCGCATCACGCTGACGCGCGGCGGTGTCTCGACGGAGATCAACCTGCCGGTGCTCCAGGCCCTGGGCGCCGACGGCAACAACATCCCGCTGCGCAACGGCGACGTGGTGAACGTCGGCACCCGCGAGGACAGCCGGGTCTACGTGATGGGCGAAGTCAAGGCCCCGTCGGCGCTGCAGATGCGCAACAACGGCCGGCTGAGCCTGAACGAAGCGCTGGGCGACGCGGGCGGACCCGACCTGGCCACCTCCGACCCCGGCCAGATCTATGTGGTGCGCAATTCGCCCGACAACCTCGACGTGCAGCAGGTCTACAACCTCAACGCGAAAAACCCGGTGGCGCTTGCGCTGGCCGACCGCTTCGAGCTGCAGCCGCGCGACGTGGTGTACGTCGACCGCGTGCCGCTGGTCAGCCTGAGCCGCGTGTTCGGCCTGATTCTGCCGGCCGCCCAGGTCATCAACCTTGCCCGCGACACCGCACGCCGGTAAGCGCCTAGCACCCCCGCAACAGGAAAAGGTGAACCCCATGAACGCGCGTTGGCAACCTACGCTTCCCGCACCCGCGGCAGCTCCCGTGACGGTGCTCGAGACCACCGCCTGGACCCGGGAGTCCCGGTTCCATGAATACCTCGACATCCTGATCGACAGCCGCTGGCTGATTGCCATCGTCGCGGCGCTGGCCCTGCTGGTGGGCGTGGGCTACGCGCTGTTCGGCCAGCGCATGTACGAGGCCAACATCCTGATCCAGGTCGAGGACCCCGACCGCTCGGGCGGCAACTTCCCCGGCGACGCCAACGGCGGCGGGGGCATCAGCGTGAAGACGTCGACCGCTGGCGAAACCGAGATCCTGCGCTCGCGCATGGTGCTCGGCCAGGCCATGGAGAACACAAAGCTCTTCATCAGCGCCAAGCCGCGCTACACCCCGGTGGTGGGTGAGTTCCTCGCGCGGCATTCGAGTCACCTCTCCACTCCCGGCATCTTCGGAATGGGCAACTACGTCTCGGGCACCGAGCAGATCGCCGTGGCGCAGATGGACGTGCCGAGCGCATTCGAGGGCAAGAAGTTCACGCTGATTGCGGGCGAAGGCGGCAACTACACCCTGACCAACCCGGACCTGGAAACGCCCCTGAACGGCAAGGCCGGCGTGCCGCTCGACGCCAGCGTGCCCGGTGGCGTGCTGCACCTGCTGGTGGGTTCGTTCGAGGCCCAGCCCGGTGGCGCCTTCGAGCTGGTGCGCTACTCGAAGCAGCTCACCCTGCTGGGCCTGCAGAAAGACCTGCGCGTGGTCGAGAAAGGCAAGCAGTCCGGCGTGATGGACGTCAGCCTGCAGGCCGAGAACCGCGGCCAGCTGGCCAACGTGCTCAACGAGATCTCGCGCCTTTACGTGCGCCAGAACATCGACCAGAAGACGGTGCAGGCCGAGCGCGCGCTGTCCTTCCTGGGCACCGAGCTGCCCAAGTTCAAGCAGCAGCTGGAGCAGTCGGAAGACGCCTACAACCAGTACCGCAACCAGAACGGCACCATCAACCTGGACGACGAAGCCCGCAATGCCCTGGCGCAGAACGTGGACCTGCAGGCCAAGCTGCTCGATGCAAAGCAGAAGCGGCTGGACCTGGTGGGCCGCTTCACCGCCGCGCACCCGATGGTGCAGACGCTGGACTCGCAGATCGCTTCGCTGAAGAAAGAGCTCGGCGCTGTCGACGGCCGCATCCGCCGCATGCCCATGCTGCAGCAGAACTCGCTGCGCATGCAGCGCGACATCAAGGTCAACACCGACCTCTACGCGACGCTTTTGAACAGCTCGCTGCAGATGCGGCTGGCCAAGGAAGGCAAGGTTGCCAACGTGCGCGTGCTCGACCAAGCCCTGCTGGCCGAGAAGCCCGTGCGGCCGAAGCCGCTGATCGTCATCGCACTGGCGCTGGCGGGCGGCCTCTTCCTGGGCGGCGCCGCGGCGCTGGCGCGCAAGAACCTGAAGCGCTCCATCGGCAGCCCCGAGGACATCGAGGCCATCACAGGCCTGAGCGTGTACAGCACGATTCCGCTGAGCACCCAGCAACGCGTGCTCGACCGCGCCATCCGCACCGGCAAGCCCGGCGTCAAGGTGCTGGCGGCGCTGCATGTGGAAGACCCGGCGCTGGAAGGCCTGCGCCGCCTGCGCACCACGCTGCAGTACGCGATGCTGGGCGCGCCCAACAACCGGGTGCTCATCTCCAGCGCCACGGCCGGCGCGGGCAAGACCTTCGTGTCGTCGAACTTCGCCACGCTGCTCGCATCCTCGGGCAAGCGCGTGCTGCTGATCGACGGCGATCTGCGCCGCGGCAGCCTGAGCGAGGAGTTCGGCCTGCAGCGCAAGAACGGCCTGTCCGACGTGCTCGCCGGCGGCGTGCCGCTCGAGCAGGGCATCCACCACCGCGTGCTGCTGAACCTGGACGTGATGAGCGCGGGCACGCTGCATCCCGACCCCGCCGGCTTGATGACCAGCGATGCCTTCGAGCACACGCTGGCAACGCTGTCCGGCCGCTACGACGTGGTGATCGTCGATGCGCCCCCCACCCTGCTGGCATCGGAGACCGCCGCGATGGCGCCGAGCATGGGCACGCTGCTGCTGGTGGCCCGAGCCGACAGCAGCGAGATGGGCGAGCTGGTGGAAAGCGCCAAGCGCCTGGCCCACGTGGGCGCGGCCTTCCACGGCGTGGTGTTCAACGCGGTGGACACCTCGCGGCGCCAGCACCGCAGCTACGGCTACGGCTACTACGGCTATGCCCCAGCCACAACAACAACACGCAGCGAACCCCACTACGCGCTGGACACGGCCGACACCGTCATGCCCAAACGCATCGAACCGGAGCACGCAACATCATGAGCACGCTTCGATCCACCACCTCCGCAGGGCGAGCAACAGGCAGCGCGGCGGCCAACACGGCTGCGTACGGGCCGCTCGGCGGCTCGCCCTGGCTGCGCAGCGCCAAGCGCGCGGCCGACATCCTGATGGCCGGCTCCTTCTTCGTTTTCTTCGGCTGGGCCTACGCGCTCATCTGGCTCGGCGTGCTCTACACCTCGGGCGGCCCGGCCATCTACATGCAGCCGCGCTACGGCAAGGACGGCCGCGTCTTCAAGTTCTACAAGTTCCGCTCGATGGTGGCCGACGCCGACGCGGTGCTGGCGCGCCACCTGCGCCAGAACGAGGCCGCGCGGCGCGAGTGGGCGATCTACCAGAAGCTGGTGCACGACCCGCGCATCACCCGCTTCGGCGCCTTCCTGCGCAAGTACAGCATCGACGAGTTCCCACAGTTCTGGAACGTGCTCAAGGGCGACATGAGCATGGTCGGCCCGCGCCCCTGCATGTTCACGCAGAAGGACCTGTACGGCGACTACTGGGACCACTACTGCGCCGTGCGCCCGGGCATCACGGGCCTGTGGCAGATCAGCGGGCGCAACGAGATCAGCTATCGCCGCCGCGCCGCGATGGACGCGGAGTACGTGGCCCACCTGTCGCTGTGGCGGGACCTCGCGATCCTGCTGAAGACCTTCGGCGTGGTGACCGGTGCGCGCGGGTCGCGCTAGCCACGGCCATCACCGTTCCTTTCGATTTCTTTCGATTTCGTCTCCCTCGAACTTCATCAACCTCTTCACGAAAGCTCATATGCGTATCTTTGTTGCAGGTCATCGCGGCATGGTGGGTCAGGCGACGGCAAGGCGCTTGCGCGAACTGGGCCACGACGTGGTGACGCGAACCCACAGCGAACTCGACCTTCTCGACCAGGCGGCCGTGGCCCGTTTCTTCGCAACGGAGCAGATCGACCAGGTCTACCTGGCAGCTGCCAAGGTCGGCGGCATTCACGCCAACATGACCTACCCGGCGCAGTTCATCTACGAGAACCTGGCCATTGCCACCAACGTCACGCACCAGGCATTCGTCTCGGGCGTGAAGCGGCTGCTCTTCCTCGGCTCCAGCTGCATCTACCCGCGCATGGCCGAGCAGCCGATCCGCGAGGAATACCTGCTCAACGGCAAGCTCGAACCCACCAACGAGCCCTATGCGATCGCCAAGATCGCGGGGCTCAAGCTGTGCGAGAGCTACAACCGCCAGTACGGCGCCACGCACGGCATCGACTACCGCAGCGTGATGCCGACCAACCTGTACGGCCCCGGCGACAACTACCACCTGGAAAACAGCCACGTGGTGCCGGCTCTGATCCAGCGCTTTCACCTGGCGAAGATCAGCAATGCGCCCAGTGTGCTGATCTGGGGCAGCGGCCGCGCGCGGCGCGAGTTTTTGTACGTCGACGACATGGTCGAGGGCTGCATCGAGGTGATGAACCTGTCGCGCGCCGAATACGACCGGCAGACCGACGCGATGCGCGGGCACATCAACCTCGGCACCGGCGAAGACGTGTCGATTGCCGAGCTCACCGAGCTGATCCGCGATGTGGTGGGCTACACCGGCGCCATCCGCTACGACCTCGCACAGCCCGACGGTGCACCGAGAAAGCTGCTGGACGTGTCGCGCGCCAGCAGCCTCGGCTGGCACGCGACGGTGTCGCTGGCCGAAGGCCTTCGCCGCACCTACGCCGACTACCAGACGGCGATCCGCCCGGTCGAGGAAATCGACCCGGTGCAGACGGCACACGTCGCCGCCTGAGCCACCCAGCAGCCACACCACAGCAGGCCCACCATGCGCATCCTCTCCTTCTGGTCCGGCATCGTCTGCGCCATGCTGTGCGGCCTGGTCGACCCCGTGTGGGGCTATGCGGCGGTGTGCGCGCTGTCGCTGATCCAGCTCTCGCTGCTGGGCTCCTCCGGGTCCAGCGTGTTCCTGCTGATCCACTACGCGACGATCCTCACCTACTTCTCGATCGCGCCGGCGATGCAGATCTCTCACGACGTGGAGTTCTGGGAGGCAGGCGTGATGAGCACGGCGGCGCACACGCAGGCGCTGATGCTCCTGCTGCTGTACATGGCCGGCGTGGAGGCCGCGCGGCTAGGCGTGCCAGACGTACCCGCGCACCTGCCCGGAGGCCACGACCGCCGGCTGGTCGGCGTGGCCCACCCTCTTCTGCTGCTGCTGAGCTGCTCGCTCGCGGCCTTCGCCACGCTGTTCATCAAGCCCGAGCTCAACTTCGTGGCGCGCGGCATCTCGGGCGGCGACGACAGCGTGCCGATCGACTTCATCTTCTATTCGACGCTGCCCAAGCTGGTGGTGCTGATGTGCTTCGTGGCGCTGGCCATTCACGCGGTGCGTCGCCGTACGCTGTGGTCGTGGTGCGCGGCTGTGCTGGCGTTCGGCCTGGCGGTGGTCGCGGCCAATCCGGTGAACACGGCGCGGCAAATCCTGCTGATCGGGTTGCTGCCGCTGCTCATCCACGGCCTGGGGCGCAGCCGGCGCTGGCTGCTCGGCAGCGTGATCTTCGGCTCCATCGCGGGCCTGGGCCCGGTGCTGAACCTGATCTCGCGCGGCAGCTTCTGGGGCGAGGAGCTCACGACCTTCCCGTTCAGCCAGGACTTCGACGCCATGTTCGTGGTCGCAGGCATCCTGGAACGCGCACCCATTCCCGATCTCGGCTGGGGCCGCTACCTGCTCTCGGCGTTCTCGTTCTTCCTGCCGCGCGACCTGAAGATGTTTCCGGACTTCGACCCGCTCGGCTGGTCGGCCATCCTTGGCAATTTCTCGCAAAGCAACCTGTCGCTGCCGCCCTTCACCACGGCGTATTTCGACTTCGGACTGGCGGGGCCGGCGCTGTTCGGCTATGCGATCTCGGTGGGCTTTCGCGTGGTCGACCGCGCCATCGATCCAAACCGGCCGCTGTCGGGCGCCTACCTGTCGGCGCTGGTGCTGCTCGCAGCCTACGTGCCGTTCATGCGCGGCCCGATCCTGGGCTGGGGACCGTTCGCGGTTTCGGGCCTGATCGCCGCCGTCATTGCCGGCGCCCTGAGCTCCCGTGCCCGCCGGCCGCTCCCGCGTGCGGTGCGGCATGGTCTTCCGAGCGCGTGAGGACGTTCCATCATGGCCACCTACCTCTACTACGACACCGTGCGCCTGAACAAGGGGGCCGGCGGCGTGCTCAACGTGTCCGAGGTGCTGCTGCGCCACATGCGGATGTCGCGGGACGACCGCATCGAGCCGGTCAGCGAGCGGCATCCGCGCATCTACGCGCTAGCGCAGCGCCTGAAGATCAGCCGCTTCGTGCTCGACACGCTGCTCTACAACTTCCATTGCCTGCGCGCGCTGCTCACGGGTGAGCAGCTGTTCTCGGTGTTTCCCAACTACTTTCTGCCGGTGACGCTGTTCGGGCGGCATCGCGATTCGATCGTCATCGTCCACGACCTGCAGTACAAGGCCTACCCGCAGTATTTCAAGCGCAGCAAGCGCCTCTTCCTGGACTGGAGCCTGTGGCGCGCGGCGCACAGCGCGGCGGACGTGGTCTTCATCAGCCGCAGCAGCCAGCAGGACTTCGAGCGCCACTTCGGCCGCTGCAAGCATTCGGCTGTGATCTTCAACCCGGTGGACGCGCCCCGGGGCGCGGCGGCACCCACTACACCGGGTGCGGCAAAGGATGCAGCACCGGGCGAGCGCTACCTCATCGCGGCCTACCACTACTACCCGCACAAGAACTTCGGCGGCATCCTCGCCCTCTTCGAGCGCATGAAGCGCGCCGGGCTGGTCGACTACCTCGACATCACCGGCAACGGCGCGGCCGACGTCGAGCGCATGGTGGCCGCGCTGGCGCCCGAGGTGCGCGGCTCGGTGCGGCACCGGGGGCTGGTGTCGCGCGACGAACTGCTGCGGCTGTACCAGGGCGCCACCGCGTTCATCTCGCTGTCTACCTTCGAGGGCTTCAACCTCTCGGCAGCCGAGGCGGCAACATTGGGCGTGCCGCTGCTGCTGTCGGACATTCCGGTGCACCGCGAGCTGTTCACGGACTACGCCTTCTTCGTGGGCAGCGCTGCCAGCGACCCGTACCGGCTGGCCAAGCACCTCGCGCACCACGAACGCACGCATCCGGTGTGGGTCCATGCCACCGCCTGCGCGCCCGCCGCGGTCGCGGGGCGCTATCTCATGCTCAAGCGCGGCACGCTGTCGCTCGCCCGGGCCATGCCATGACGAAATGGCCGTTCCCCGCGATGCGTTTTCTTGCGGCGCTGCTGTTGCTGGCGGCGATGCCGCTGGCCGGCCGCGCGCAACCCGCGGGAACATCGGCGAGCGCCCCGATGCCGGGCTTCGGCGTGATGGTGCATTACCTGCCCGACAAGCAATCGATCAACGAGATCAAGCGCTTCGACGTGGAGGCCTTCGCTGCAACGCTGGCGGACATGCGCGCGTCGCACCTGATCCTGACGCTGGGCCAGAACAACGGCCAGTACATCGCGCCCAATGCCGCGCTCGAAGTGCTCTGCCCGGCCAGTGCCGCGAACCGCTCGCCGCGCGACCTGCCGATGGAAATCGGCCAGGCGCTGCGCAAGCGCGGCATCTCGCTGATCCTCTATCTGCCGTTTCGCGCCCCGCAGGCCGACCGCGCGCTGATGGATTGCCTGGGCGACGTGTCCGAGCAGGAACCGCCGCCCGCGCGCTTCATCGCCGCCTGGTCGAGCGTGATCCGCGACTGGTCGGAACGCTACGGCTCGCTCGTGAGCGGCTGGTGGTTCGACGGTACCTACAACACGAAGGGCATCACGCCGGCCGGCTGGGAAATGCTGTGCAGCGCGGCCCGCACGGGCGCCGCCAACCGCTGGCTGGCCTTCAACGCGGGCGAAGGCGCGGAGCGCTTCAGCGTCAAGTCGGCGCCCTGCCAGAACCTGATGGCCGGTGAGTACATGCAACCGCCCGCGCATCTCACCGCGCCGCCGTCGGAGCTGGCGCTCCACGTGCTGACGCCGCTGAGCGCCTCGTGGGGCCGCGAGGCGCCGGCGCGCTTCACGGCTGCGCAGCTGCGCAGCTGGATTTCGGAAGCGGCTGCCGTGCGCGGCCTCTTCACGCTGGACATGCCCATCGACGCCGCCGGCCGCTTTCTTCCCGCGCACGTTGCGCTGATGAAGAGCGTCACGGCGCGCAAGCCCTGAACACAACGAACGCTGTCACATCCCATCAACCCTCAACCAAGCGCCATGAACTCAACCCTGCCCTTCATCGTCGTGGAAGACCGCCAGAACAAGACCCTCGCACTTTGCCGCGAATCGGCGGCGCTGGCCGGCGAGCCGCTTTTCGTGCTGTCGGACACCGACGCGGGTCCGGCGTATGAACGCTTCTGCCGGTCCTACGTGCATCTGTCGAGCAACCCGCCGGAGTTCGAAAAGATCTGCTTCCGGCGCTACTTTCTCCTAGCGCAGTTTCTGGAATCCCACGCGGATGTGCGCGAATTCGTGCTGATTGACAGCGATGTGCTGCTTTTTCAGGGTGCAGGGCCTCATATCGTGCGGCTGGCGGGCAAGTCGGATTTCTCGGGTTCCTGCATGCAGTCCGCTGACGGCTGGAACCCCTGCCAGATCTCGCCACACGTGAGCTACTGGACCGCGAACGGCCTGCGCCGCTTCGTGGCCTACGTGCTCGACAGCTACACCACACCCTCCGGCCGCAGAAAGCTGCGCGACATCGCGGCGCGCTTCGTAGCGCGCGGCGTGCGCGGCGGCGTGTCCGACATGACGCTGCTTTATCTCTGGGCCCACGCCACGGGCAACGACGCCCCCATCAACCGGGTGCTCGACGGCACGGTCATCGACCACAACATCAACGGCATGCACAACCTCGCGCGGCGGGAGTTCCAGGTGCTCGGCGGCGCCAAGCGCATTGCGTACCGCGACGGCAAGGCCTGGCTGACGAGCACCGCCGGCGAGCTGACGCGCGTGGTGGCGCTGCACTTCCAGGGCAGCGCCAAGATGGCCATGCCCTTCGCGTTGCGCGGCCACATGCACACCGTGGCGGCCGTGACCTACGCGCTGCAGATGGCCCGCCGCGCGAAGAACAACGCGTTCCGGGCCGGTGCATTCGTGCGCCGGCTGTTCGACACGGGCCGCGTGTCTCGCGCCCCGGTCGGCAAGTAAGCGTGGAGCCAGCCGACGCCATGAAGCACTTCAGCCTGCCACTTGCTCCGCCCGGCGCGCGCATGGCCTGGCTGTCGGGCCTGGGCGCGCTCGCTTCGCGGCTGTATGTGTACCTGTCGGGCTTCCTGGCGATCTTCCTGATGGCGGCGAGCATTTCGCCGGCGCGCTTCGGCGAGTACTCCATTTACCAGTCGGTCATGGAAGTGGCACTGGTGATGGGCACGCTGGGCAGCTCACTGCTGTTCTCGCGCAATGCTGCGACCGTGCCACCCGGCGTGACGCGCGGCGACGTGGTGCGCACGCTGGCCATTGGCCTGCCGCTGGCCACGGTGCTGGTGACGGTGATCCTCACGGTGCAGCACATGCCCGTGGGCGACGCGCCCTTCCTTCTGCTGGTGGCCACGCTGGCTGTCTTCTCGTTCAACAGCCTGCGGCTCTCGTTCAGCCGCGGCCTCGGCCACGCGGGGCTGCTCAACCTGGAAAGCGGCATCCGCGCGACCATCCTGGTCGTGGGCGTGAGCCTGTGCGTGGCGGTGCGCTTCGACCTGGGCGTGGCGCACCTGCTGCTCATCAACCTGTTCGCCGTCGTGGTGGTGTGCGTGGCTGTCGGCTTGCCGGGCAACGGCGCCGCGCCACCAGCCGGACGGGCCGCGCTCGGGCTGGCTTCGCAGGCCGGCGCGACGGTGTATTCGCTGCTCATGTTCCTGCTGCGCAAGTCAGACCTGCTCATCGTGGCGTACTTCATGCCGCTGAGCTACGTGGGGGCCTTCAAGCTCGCGTTCCTGCTGGCCGAGGCGCCGTCGCAGTTCGTGCAGGCTTTCCTGGTCACGAAGACGCCCGCGATGCTGGAAACGGACGCAGGCAATTTCAACGCGGCCAAGTTGCGCCTGGCGAAGCATTCCTTCCTGCTGGGCTGCGGGCTCTTCGTCGGGCTGGCCGCGCTCATCTCGGTGGCTGCGCCGCTGCTCAAGCTGGGCAACGAGGCGCGCACCATCTTCATGTGCATTGCGCCGTACTTCCTTCTGCGCACCTACACGATCCACCACGAGATGGTGCTCTCGCTGAAGACCTCGATGGGGTCGCTCGGCGCCTGGGCGCTGCTGGAGGTTGCGCTGCGGCTGGCGTCTTACGGCGCGGTGGTGATGGTCTTTCCGGACAGGCCGCATTACGTGTTCTTCATTGCCTGCGTGACCGACTTCGTGCTGTACGAGACGCGCATGCGCCTGCAATTCGGCTTCTTCCCGATCGTGCGCCTGCTGACGCGGAGGCGGGCATCGTGAAGATCCTCGTCTACTCGATGAACTTCGCTCCCGAGCTGGCCGGCATCGGCAAGTACTCGGGCGAGATGGCCGAGTGGCTGCACGCCCGCGGGCACCAGGTGCGGGTGATTGCGTCGCCGCCCTTCTTTCCGCAGTGGTCGGTGCTCGAGGGCTACTCGGCCTGGGCGTACCGCAAGACCGACTGGAATGGCGTGACGGTCTGCCGCGCGCCCACCTGGGTACCGTCGAAACCCCGTGCGCTGGGACGCATCGGGCATCTACTGTCCTTCACGCTGTCGAGCATTCCGCTGCTGCTGGCGCAGCTGCGCTGGAAGCCTGACGTGGTGTTCGTGGTGGAGCCGCCCATCTCCTGCGCACCGGCCGCGCTGTGCTTCGCGAAGCTGCTCGGCATCCGGTCTTGGCTGCACGTGCAGGACTACGAAGTGGACGCTGCATTCGGCCTCGGCTGGGTGCGCGGCGAGCGTGTGCGGCGCTTCGCCCTAGCCGCCGAGCGCTGGCTGATGCGCAAGTTCGACCGGGTGTCGAGCATCTCTTCCACGATGTGCACCAAGGCCATGGAGAAAGGCGTTGACGAATCGCGGCTGGTGCTGTTTCCGAACTGGGTCGACGTGGAAGCCATTCAGCCCATTGCGCGCCCGCCGGTGGCCGAAGGCGTGCCGGCGCAGGGCTTTCGGGCCGAGCTGAACATTCCGGCCGGCGCGGTGGTCGTGCTCTACGCGGGCAGCCTCGGCAGCAAGCAAGGCATCGAGCTGCTGGCCGAGGCGGCGCGCCTGCTGGTGTGCTCCCACAACATCCACTTCGTGTTCTGCGGCAACGGCCCGAGCCGGGCCTCGCTGATGGACGCGTGCATCCGCCTGGGCAACACGCATTTTCTCGACCTGCAGCCTACCGAAAGGCTTAACGAGCTGCTGGGTATGGCCGACATCCACGTGCTGCCCCAGCGCGCCGATGCCGCCGACCTCGTCATGCCGTCGAAGCTGGGCGGCATGCTCGCGAGTGGCCGCGCCGTGATCGTCACCGCGCACGCCGGCACCGCGCTCAGCGAGGCCGTGTGGGGCCGCGGCGTGGTGGTCGAGCCGGGCGATGCGGCCGCGCTGGCCGATGCCATCGAACAGCTTTCCATGTCGCCCGATACGCGCGAGCTGCTGGGCTCCGCCGGCCGCCGCTTCGCCGAGGCCGAACTTGACCGCAACACGATCCTGCAGCGCCTCGAAGAGGAACTGCAGCGCTGCATCGCCGGCTGACACGACCCGAGGACCACCACCATGCCCACCCCCAGGATCCTCGTGACAGGCGGCGCCGGCTTCATCGGCAGCCACACCTGCGTGGCGCTGATCGCGGCGGGCTACCTGCCGGTGGTGCTCGACTCGCTCGTCAACAGCGACGCGCGCTCGCTGCAGCGGGTGGCGTGCATCACGGGCGTCGAACCCGTTCTCGTGCGCGGCGACGTGCGCGATGCGGCGGCACTCGACCGCGTGTTCGCCGCGCACGGGGTCGAAGCGGTCGTGCATCTCGCGGGGCTGAAGGCGGTCGGCGAATCGGTGGCCGACCCGGTGAGCTACTACGACGTCAACCTGGCCGGCACCCTGGCGCTGGTGCAGGCCATGGGCCGTGCCGATGTGCGCACGCTGGTGTTCTCCTCGTCGGCCACGGTGTACGGCGACTCGCAAACCTCGCCCATTGCGGAGACCGCACCGCACGGCGCGGTCAACCCCTACGGCCGCACCAAGGCGATGGTCGAGACCGTGCTGGCCGACCTGGCGCAAGCCGACGCGCGCTGGGGCATTGCCTGCCTGCGCTACTTCAACCCCGTCGGCGCGCACGAAAGCGGCCTGCTCGGCGAGCGCCCGCACGGGCTGCCCAACAACCTGATGCCCTACATCTCGCAGGTCGCGGCCGGCGAGCGCGAATGCCTGGTGGTGCACGGCGACGACTACGAAACGATCGACGGCACCGGCGTGCGTGACTACGTGCACGTGATGGACGTGGCCGAAGGCCATGTGGCGGCGCTGCGCCATGCAGTGCGCCGCAGCGGCATCCTCATGACCAACCTCGGCACCGGCCGTGGCGCTTCGGTGCTCGAAGTGGTGTCGGCCTTCGAGCGCGCAAGCGGCCGCCGCATCGCCCTGCGCATCGGGCCGCGCCGCCCCGGCGACGCGCCCGCCTACTGGGCCGACGCGCGCGGCGCGTATCTCGCCTTCGGCTGGCGCGCGCGCCGCGACCTCGACCAGATGTGCGCCGACTGCTGGCGCTGGCAGGCCGCGAACCCGCACGGCTTCGACGACCCGGCGCCGGCCTTCACGGCGGACCTCACACGCTTTCAGAGCAACGGCACCAGCACCCACATCAACTCCAACCTGGGACACACCCATGCCTGACAACGCATCCCCTTTTCTTGGCGAGCAGGCCGATGGCCGCTCGGGGTTTCCACCGGGCATCGTTCCGCCTGTTGCGCCGCTGTGGCCCGGCTTCCTGACGGGGCAGGAAGATGCACCGGTGCGCGTGCTGCTCGTCGACGACGACGAATTCATGCGCCGGGTGATCGCGCAGGAGCTGCTGTCTGACCTGCGCATCCAGCTCGAAGGCCAGGCCGGCAGCCTGCGCGACGGCCGCCGTCTGCTGGCCACGCACGAGTTCGACGTGCTGATGGTCGACCTGCGGCTGGGCGACGGCACCGGCTTCGACCTGATCCAGGAAGCCCGCGAGCACCACCGCACGGGAGAGATCATCGTGATCTCTGCGCTCGAGGACGAGTCGCACGTGCTGCATGCCTTCGAGCTGGGCGCCACCGGCTACCTGCTGAAGGACGCGTGGCTCCAGAGCTTTGCGCAAGCCGTGCTGCAGGTGGTCAACGGCGGCGCGGCCATCACGCCGCGGCTGGCGCGCCGGCTGCTCTCTCGGCTGAGCCACCGGCCCGACAGCAGCACGCCGCCATCTGTGGAGCCGCCTCCGCGCGAAGCGACGCTGACGGCGCGCGAGTGCGAGATCCTGCGCTTCGTGGCGCGCGGCCACGTCACCGAGGAAATCGGCCTCAAGCTGGGCATCTCGGGGCAGACCGTCAACGCTCACATCAAGAACATCTACAAGAAATTGCACGTGCATTCGCGTGCCCAGGCCGTGAGCTATGCGGCGTACTCCGGCCTGATCTGAACCCCATCAAACCCCGCCACAACGCAAAACGATCATGAACACCCCACTCATCCATCCCGTGGTTCTGTGCGGCGGCAGCGGCACGCGGCTGTGGCCGCTGTCGCGCAAGGCGCTGCCCAAGCAGTTTGCGCCGCTGGTCGGCGGCAAGAGCCTGCTGCACCTCACGCTCGAACGGCTGGCGGTGCTGAATGCCGACATCACCTGCGTCACCTCGGAAGACCATCGCTTCCTGGTGAAGGAAGCGGTGGAAAACGCGCATGCCACGGGCCGGCAGATCCTCGAGCCGGTGGCGCGCAACACCGCTGCCGCCATGGCCTCGGCCGCCCTGCTGGCCGAGCCCGACGACCTGTTGCTGTTCGCGCCCTCCGACCACCACATTCCCGAAGCCGCGCTGTTCGCCCGCACCGTGCGCACCGGCGTCGAGGCCGCATTGGCCGGCAAGATCGTCACCTTCGGGGTGGTGCCAAGCTTTCCGAGCACCGCGTACGGCTACATCGAAGCCGGCGAGCCTTCGGCCGACGGGCGCAGCCAAGCCGTGGTGCGCTTTGTCGAAAAGCCGACAGCTGCGGTGGCTGAACAGCTGATCCTGCATGGCGGCTACAGCTGGAATGCGGGCATCCTTCTCGTGCAGGCGCGCACGCTGATCGCGGCGCTGCGCGGGCATGCACCCGACATCCTGTTGGCCTGCGAGCGTGCCACCGCAGCCGTTGCAACCGACGGCAGCTTCCTGCGACTGGACCGCGCCGCCTTCGAGGATTGCCGCCCCGACAGCATCGACTACGCCGTGCTCGAAAAGCACAGGGACATCGCGGTCGTGAAGTTCGAAGGCCTGTGGAGCGACGTCGGCAGCTGGAACGCGGTTGCCAGCCTGCACCCGGCGGACGACTCCGGCAACCGGCTGAGCGGCAAGGCCAGCGCGCTGAATTCGCGCAACACCTTCATCCACGCGCCGCACCGGCCAGTGGTGGCGCTGGGCACCGAAAACCTCATCATCGTGGACACCCCCGACGCAGTGCTGGTGGCCGGCGCTGGCTGCGCCGAGCAGGTGGCCGACGTTGTGCGCAAGCTCTCTCTGGAGGGCTGCGCCGAGGCCACCGAGCACCGCCGCGTGGTGCGACCCTGGGGTGCATACGACAGCATCGACCTGGGCGAGCGCTTCCAGGTCAAGCGCCTGACCGTGAAACCCGGCGGCAAGCTGTCGCTGCAGATGCACCACCACCGCGCCGAGCACTGGATCGTGGTGAAGGGCACGGCGCGCGCCACCTGCAACGGCGAAGTCACGCTGGTGCGCGAGAACGAATCGATCTACCTGCCCTCTGGCGCCATCCACCGGCTGGAGAACCCGGGCAAGACCGTGCTCGAAGTGATCGAGGTGCAGACCGGCGGATACCTGGGCGAAGACGACATCGTGCGCTTCGACGACACCTACGGACGCTGCGGGCCGGTCAGGACGCTGGCTGACGCATCGCCGACGCAGGCTTCGGCCGGGTCGGGGGCGAATGCGGTGCTGCATGCGCCCATAAGGCGCTGAGCACGCAAGAGCTCATTGCGGCAGGTACGGCGTGATGTTTCCGAACGCATTGGCCACATAGGCTTCCTTCTCGCCCACGGGGGCGACGTAGTGGAGCGCCGCTGCGGCAGCCTCCAGCCCTTCGGTGCGGGCGATGATCCAGCCGGCCAGGTAAGGCGAGGCAAAGCAGCCGCCTGCGGTTGCGACGTTGCCGCGCGCATAGAAGGGCTGGTTCAAGACCTCCACGCCGGCCTCCTGCACCCAGGGCTTGGTGGTCAGATCGGTGCAGGCCGGTATGCCGCCCACGAGGCCGAGCTTCGCCAGGATCAAAGTGCCGGAGCACTGCGCTGCGATCAGCTGGCGGGCCGGGTCGAGCGCCAGGCGCCCCATCAGCTCGGGGCTGGCGACGACCTCTCGCGTCTTCACGCCGCTGCCGACGACGACGGCGTCTGCGAGGCGCGCGTCTTCCAGCATGGATTGGGCACGAATGGTGACGCCGTTCATCGACGTGACTTCCGGGGTCGGGCAGCAGATGGTCACGCGCCAATCGGGCTTCTTGATGCGGTTGAGCACGCCCAGCGCGATGAGCGAGTCCAGTTCGTTGAAGCCGTCGAAGGTGAGGATCGCGATGTGCATGGTGTTCGTTCGTGGGGGTGGGATGCACTCATCGTAGACGGGCCCATCAATACAATCAAAGAATTGTCATGGATACATCGCACGATGGCCGAAGCCCGCTACAAGCAACTGGTCGATGAACTCGCCGCCGAGATCCGCGCGGGGCGCCTGAAGCCGGGCACCCGCCTGCCCACGCACCGGCGGCTGGCCGAGCGCCACGGCCTGGCCCTGGTCACTGCATCGCGCGTCTATGCGGAGCTGGAGGCCATGGGGCTGGTCAGCGGCGAGGTCGGCCGCGGCACCTTCGTGCGAGAGACGACGCTGCACGGCGGCGCAGGTGTCGACCAACGGACCATGGCGCCGGACCTGGTCGACCTGAACTTCAACTACCCGTCTTTGCCCGGGCAGGCCGAGCTGCTGCGCGGCGCGCTGCGGCAGCTCGCCGCCGGCGGAGAGCTGGAAGCGATGCTGCGTTACGCACCCCATGGCGGGCGAATGCACGAGCGCGCCTGCGTCGCCCGGCACCTCGCGTCGCGGGGGCTGGCAGCCGAGCCGTCGAGGGTGATGCTGGTCGACGGCGCGCAGCATGGCCTGGCAGTAACGGTGATGGCGCTGCTGCAACCGGGCGACGTGGTCGCGGTCGATGCACTCACCTACCCCGGCTTCAAGGTGCTCGCCGAGGCACATCGGCGGGAACTGGCGCCCATTCCCGCATCCGGGCAGGGCCCCGACCTGGACGCGCTGGAACGCCTGTGCGAGCGCCGCCGCGTGCGGGCCGTCTACACGATGCCGACCCTGCACAACCCGCTGGGCTGGGTGATGAGCGCTAGCCGGCGCCGGCGACTGGCCGCCATCGCAAGGCGGCATGGCCTGCTCGTCATCGAGGACGCGGCCTACGCCTTTCTGGCCGACGATCCACCGCCGCCGCTGGCAACGCTGGCACCGGAGACGACGGTGTATGTCTCGGGCTTGTCCAAGAACGTGGCGACCGGCCTGCGCGTGGGCTTCGTCGTTGCACCAGAGGCGTGGGTGCCGAAGATCGAACGGGCGATACGGGCCACGACCTGGTGCACGCCGGGCGTGACGACGGCGATCGCTTGCGCATGGCTGGAGGACGGCACTGTCGCCCGTCTCGAATCTGAAAAGCGTCAGGACGCAGCGGCGCGACAGGTCATCGCCGGCGAAGCGCTGGCCGGTCTGCGGTGCGTGCGCCACCCGGCGTCGTACTTCGTCTGGCTGCCCTTGCCGGAAGAAACGCGCGCCGACCGGGTCGCGGCGGCATTGATGCGCGAAGGTGTTTCGGTATCTACCGCCGAGCCCTTTGCCACGTCGCAGCATGTGCCGCATGCACTGCGCCTCGCGCTCGGCTCCGTCGGGCTGGACAGCCTGCGCAACGCGTTGCAGACCGTGCGGCGGGTGGTCGGGGAGCAGTCTTTCTGAGCGAAACGGCCCGCGTTCACCGCTGGCCCAGCCGGTCGCGCAGGAATTCGATGAAGCGCTGCGTCTTCGCCGGCAGCAGCCGGGTTTCGGTGATGGCATAGACCGGCGTCGGCGTGCCGTGCCACCCGGGCATGATGCGGCGCAGCGCACCGCTGGCCAGATCGTCGGCCACGACTTCCTCCGGCATCAGGACGATGCCCATGTCGAGCATCGCCAGCCGGCGGATCATGCCCACGCTGTTGAGCACGAAGCGCCCACCCACCGGCACCGTGACCGTTCGCTTGCCGTCCAGCAAAGTCCACGAACTCGCCCTCAGGATGCCCAGGCATTGATGCCGCTCGAGCTCGGCGGGCTTCGTCGGCTCGCCCGAGCGTTCGAGATAGCCGGGCGACGCATAGAGGTGCGGCGTGATCGCCGCCAGCAGCCGCGCGATCAGTTGCGAGTCTTCCGATTCGCCGATGCGTATCGCCACGTCGAAGGGTTCGCTGACCAGGTCGACCCGCCGCGGCGTGAGGTCGAAATCGAAGTTGATGCCGGGATAGAGGCTCGCGAACTCGGCGATCAGGGGCGCGAGGTAGGTGACGGTGAAATCCACCGGCAGCGAGACGCGCAGCACGCCGCTGGGCTGCGCGAGCATGTCGCCGAGCTGCTCGTGCGCCAGGCGCGCTTCGTCGACGATGCGCTTGCATCGCTCGAAGTAGACAAGGCCGGCCTCGGTGAGCTCGATCTTGCGCGTCGTGCGATGCAGCAGGCGCAGGCCGATCGCCTTCTCCAGCGCACTGATGCGCCGCGACAGCGTCGAGTTCGGAATTCCCATCGCCTCTCCGGCACTGCGGAAGCCCTTGGCCTTGACGACCTCCACGAACAGGGCCATGTCGTTCAACAGTTCCATGCAGACTGCTCCATTGATGGATCAATGTTCTGCAAACTACCATATTTATCCCGCGTGGTAAGCAGAGGAAGATTCGCTCATCGCAATCCGCAAGCCAAGGAATTTCGCCATGAGCCAACTTTTCAGCCCCGTCCATGTCGGGCGCCATTCACTGCCCAACCGCCTCGTCATGGCGCCCATGACCCGCAGCCGTGCCCAGCCCGACGGCACCCCCGGAGAACTGGCAGTCGACTACTACGCCCAGCGCGCCGGCGTCGGCCTGATCGTCACCGAAGGCACCCAGCCGTCGGACGACGGACAGGGCTACCTCACCACGCCGGGCATCTACACCGACGCGCATGTCGCCGGCTGGAAGAAGACCACCGCGGCCGTGCACGCCAGGGGCGGCCGCATCTTCATCCAGCTCATGCACGCGGGCCGCATGTCACACCCCGACAACACGCCGCATCACCGCCAGGGCGTCGCGCCTTCGGCCATTGCACCGGGTACGCAGATGTTCACAGCCAAGGGTATGCAGGACATTCCCGCGCCGCGCGCGCTGACGACCGATGAAGTGCGCCAGACGGTGGCCGACTTCCGCCTTGCTGCACGCCGCGCGATCGAGGCTGGCGCCGACGGCGTCGAGATCCACGGCGCGAACGCCTACCTGGTCCATCAGTTCTTTGCGCCCAGCGCCAACACGCGCAGCGATCAGTACGGCGGCTCGATCGAGAACCGCGCGCGCTTCGCCATCGAGGTCGCCACCGCAATAGCCGAGGAAATCGGCGCGGACCGCACGGCGATCCGCCTTTCGCCCGGCACCGCCATGTGGGGCATCGACGAAGGCGCCGAAGGACCGGATCTTTACCGCCACGTGGTCGCCGAACTCGACAAGCTGGGGCTGGCTTATCTGCACCTCATGCACCTGGGCAACGAAGCGTTGCTGGGCGACATCCGCAAGCTCTGGAAGGGCTCGCTGATTCTGAATCGGCCGGGCCAGGCGCGCGACCGGATCGGAGCCGACGTGGCATCGGGGCTGGCCGACCTGGAGGCCTACGGCCAGATGGTCTTGGCGAACCCCGATTTCGTCACCCGCCTGAAGACCGGCGCGCCGATGAACGCGGCCGATCACAACACCTACTTCGGCGGCACGGCGCAGGGGTACACCGACTATCCGGCCCTGAGTGCCGCTTGAGTCAGGCGCCCCGGATACTCACCAACCGTGGAAGCGCCCCCAGGTCTCCAGCAAGCCGTCTTCAGACAGCGCCTGATATTCGGGAAACTGCGCGCCGGTCGCACACGCATGGTTCGGCAGGATGCGCAGCCGCGTCCCGATGGGAAAGCGCGCCGCAATGCCCGTGTCCGGCGCGCCCTCGCGCGAGAGGATGCCGTGCTCCTGGTTGGCGCCGCTGAGCACATAGCCGTCGAGCACCCGCCCATCGACATCGCAGACCTGCCCGTAGCCGAAATCGCGTTTCTGCTTCTGCGTGCCACGGTCGCGGCTCATCGCCATCCAGCCCGCGTCGACGATGGCCCAGCCCTTGTCGGCCTGGTGGCCGATCACCGTGGTGAGCACGCTCAGGGCTATGTCGTCCTCGGTGCAAACGCCGATGTTGCGCATCACGAGGTCGAAGAACACGTAGACGCCCGCTCGCACCTCGGTGACGCCTTCGAGCGCTTCGGCCATCAGCGCCGTGGGCGTGGAGCCCACGCTGACCACCGGGCACGGCAGGCCCGCTTCGCGCAGCCGCTGTGCAGCGTGCACGCAGCCGGAGCGCTCCTGCTCGGCCATGGCGCGCAGGGCTTCGGGCGTGTCGAGCTCGTAGCTGGAGCCGGCGTGCGTCATCACGCCGCCGAGGCGCATGCCGCCGTCGTGCAGCACGTGCGCCACTTCGAGCAGCGCGTCTTCTTCGGGCCGGATGCCGGAGCGATGGCCGTCGGTGTCGACCTCGATCAGTACGTCGAACACCTCGCCGTTCGCGCGGCCGAATTCCACGATCGCACGCGCCGACTCGACACCGTCCGTGAGGATGCCCAGCGCACAGCCGCGCCGGCGCAGGTCCAACGCATGCGCCAGCCGGTGCGGCGCCATGCCAACCGCGTAGAGGATGTCGGTGAAGCCCTCGGCGAAAAACTGCTCGGCCTCCTTCAGCGTGGAAACGGTGATGCCCTGCGCACCCGCGTCGCGCTGTGCCTTGGCAACGGCTATGCACTTGCTGGTCTTCACGTGCGGGCGAAAGCGCACGCCGAGTTCGTTCATGCGTTGCTGCATGCGCGCGATGTTGTGTTGCATGCGCGTCCGCTCGATGAGGGCAGCGGGCGTGTCGATGGTGGCGAGGGTGTTGTTCATAGCGGGTTCTTCATTTGCCGAAGGATTGCAGCCAGGGCAGCGCGGGTGCCAGTGTTGCCGCCTGCAGTTCGGGCGTGGGAGCGCCCTGCGGCAACGCCAGCCCGACGCGGTTGTGCCAGTAGGTGCGCAGCCCGACCGCCGAGGTGCCGAACATGTCGTAGCCCGAGCCGGCAACGAAGGCCGCGTCTTCCGCCTTCACGCCCAGCCGGTCGAGCGCCATGCGGTAGGGACGCGGATCGGGCTTGTAGAAGCCTGCCTCCTCCGAGGTGACGACCACGTCCCAATCGATGCCCAGCCGAGCAGCCGCGCGATGGCCGAGCCGCTTCGAGCAGTTGGTGACCACGGCGAGCTTGCAGTGCGGCTTCAGCGCCAGCAGCAGTTCGCGTGCGCCGTCCCACACGGGCAGCGTGTCCCATTGCGCTTCCAGCGCGTCGGGTGCGGAGTCGGCCATGCCGGTGTGGCGCGCGGCGTCTTTCACCAGCTGCTCGTAGGGCACATAGGCGCCGCAGCCATAGGTGAGCCGCAGGTATTCGGCGCGCCATGTGCGGCCTTTCTCTTCGGAACCTGCGGCGATGTTCCAGACGGTCCAGGAATCAAGCAGCGCTGTGAGCAGGTCGAAAAGCACTGCGCGTGGATAGGCGTTCGGGGGGTGCATGGACACCGACTGTACGTTCCGAGGCCATGCTTGTGCTTCAATGCACGGTCATCAATCGTTAAGCACAAGTTAATGATCCAGATCGAAGACATGCAGCTCGCGGCCGCCCTGCTGCGCGAACCATCGCTGAGCGCCGCGGCGCGCGCGCTCGACGTCACGCCGCCCGCGCTGTCGATGCGGCTGCGCAAGCTCGAAGCCACGCTGGGCCTGTCGCTCGCCACCCGCACTGCACGGCGGCTGAGCCTCACGCCGGAAGGCGAACGCTTTGCGCGCGAAGCAGCCTCGCTGCTCGGCCAGATCGAGGGGCTGCGCGAATCGATGCAGCGCGACGACCAGCGGCTCACCGGCACGCTGCGCATCGCCGCGCCCTTCGGTTACGGCCGGCAGTACATAGCGCCCATGCTCGCGCGCTTCGCCCGACTGCACCCGGGGCTGAGCGTGCAGCTCGACCTGCGCGAAACCCCGTGGCCCGACCGGCACGACGCCGACGCGGTGATCCACATCGGCACGGTGCGCGACTCGTCGTGGGTAGCGCGCACGCTGAGCGCCAACGAGCGCTGGCTGTGCGCGAGCCCGGAATATCTGCGCCTGCACGGCGCGCCCCGCGTGCCGCGCGACGTGATGGCGCACGCCTGCATCTGCATCCGCGAGAACGACGAAGACGTGACGCTGTGGCACGTGCGCCCGGCCGGCCGCGCGGCCTCCTCCAAAGCCAAGCGCGAGACCCTGCGCATCTCGCCCGCCTACGTCACCAACGACGGCGGCGTGGCCCGCCAGTGGGCCGAGCAAGGCATGGGACTCGTGCTGCGCTCCGAATGGGACGCGGCCGACGCCGTGGCACGCGGCACGCTGGTGCGCGTGCTGGCCGACTGGCAGTTCGACAGCGCGCCGGTCACGCTGCTGGTGCCCAGCCGCAAGGGGCGCACGGCGCGGGTGCAGGCCATCGTCGAATTCCTGGCGGAGAGCTTCGGCGCCAGGGAAAAGTAGTTGCGCGCATATCCATAGCCGCATTCCTTCGTTGGCCGCGCGGGCCTCGCACGCCAACACTCGCAGCTTCCAATTTTTCGGTGGAGAAGCCTGCGATGACCGTTCCTCTCGATCACTTACCGCCTTCGCGCCGCAGCGTGCTGCAGGCCGGGGCGGCGGCAGCCATCGTGGGCTCCGGCGCCCTGCTCGCCACCGTGGCGCGCTCGCAGCCGCGCAAGCTCACCTTTGCCTGGAGCCAGGCCGGCTTCTGCCTTGCCCCGGTGCCGGTGGCGCTGGAGCGCGGCTTCTTCGAGAAGAACGGGCTCGACGTCGAGCTGCTCAACTGGGCCGGCTCGTCCGACCAGATGCTGGAGGCCCTGGCCACAGCCAAGGCCGACGTTGGCGTGGGCCTGATCCACCGCTGGGTCAAGCCGCTCGAAGCGGGCTTCGACGTCAAGGTGGTGGGCAGCGTGCACGGCGGCTGCCTGCGGCTGGTGGGGGCCAAGGCTTCGGGCGTGACGACCGACCTTGCCAGCCTCAAGGGCAAGACCATCGGCGTGTCGGACCAGAACAGCCCGGCCAGGCAGTTCTATGCCATTCACCTTGCGAAGAAAGGCATCGACATCGAGAAGGACGTCGACTGGCGCGTCTACCCGGCGGACCTGCTCGACGTGGCCGTGAAGAAGGGCGAGATCCACGCGATTGCCGACGGCGACCCGAACGTGTTCCTCATAGAGAAGCGCAACCCCGGCGTCTTCACCGAGATTGCCAACAGCGCCAAAGGCGAATACGCCGAGCGCCTGTGCTGCATCGTCGGTGCCCGCGGCGAACTGGCGCGCAACGACAAGCCACGCGCCGCCGCCGTGGTGCGCGCGCTCGCGCAGGCCTCCGACTACGTGTCGGAAAACCCGAACGAAGCCGCCAGGACCTATTCGAAGTACGCACCCAAGGTGCCGCTGGAAGACCTGCAGAAGCTGCTGGCCGAGCTCACCTACAAGCACCACCCGGCCGGCAAGGCGCTGCGCAACGAGGTGGAGGTCTTCGCCACCGACTTCCGCAACGCGGGCATCCTGAAGAAGAGCACCGACGTGGCGCGCTTCGCCAACCACGTGTCGCTGGACGTTCTCGCATGACCACGGCCGAACAGATCCTCGACGCGCCGCTCGGCTTGCCGGGCAATGCGCCCACACCTCACACACCGCGGCAGAAAACCTCGCAGACAGTAGCGCTGCGCCCTCCCGCCCCCACCGGCATCTGGCCCACCGGCCTGCTCGCCACTGCCGCTTGGTTCGCCCTGGGCCTGCTCACGCTGCTGTGGCCGAACAAGGAAGTCGGCTTCAATGACTGGGCTTTCACCCGCGAGTTCGGCATTGCCACGCTGGTGGTCGCCGCCCTGCTCTTCGCCATTTCGCTGCTGGGCCACCGCGCGGGCAAGCTGGCGCGAACGTTGCGGCCGGCCGGGCAATGGCTGGTCGCGCTGGCCGTGGTGCTCGCACTGTGGGAGATCAGCACCGCCAAGCTCGGCGTGCTGCCCTCGCCCTTCTTCGCGCCGCCGCAAAGCCTGATCGACGTGGTGCATGAAGACTGGCAACGGCTGGGCCTGTCGACCGCGTATTCGCTGCGCCTGCTGGCCAACGGCTTCGTGCTGGGCGCGCTGATCGGTTTCGTCACTGGTGTGTCGATCGGCTGGTCGCGCATCGCGGGGTACTGGGTGCATCCGCTGCTGCGCTTCCTGGGGCCGGTGCCGGCGTCGGCACTGCTGCCTTTGGCCTTCTTCTTTGCACCGTCGAGCTATTCGGCCGCCGTGTTTCTCGTGGGGCTGGCCACTTTCTTCCCGGTGGCGGTGCTCACGTGGTCGGGTGTGGCCTCGGTCCACAAGAGCTACTACGACGTGGCGCGCACGCTGGGTGCGTCGGAGCGCTTCCTGGTGTTGCGCGTGGCGATTCCGGCAGCCCTGCCGCAGGTGTTCGTCGGCCTGTTCATGGGGCTGGGCGCCTCGTTCTCGGTGCTGATCACGGCCGAGATGATGGGCGTGAAGGCCGGGCTCGGCTGGTACCTGCAGTGGGCCCAGGGCTGGGCCGCCTACGCCAACATGTACGCGGCGCTGTTCGTCATGGCCGCGCTGTGCTCGGGCCTCATCACGCTGCTGTTCAAGGTGCGCGACCGCGTGCTGTCGTGGCAGAAAGGAACCGTCAAATGGTGAATGCAGTGCTTCCTCGCGCGCCCGCGCCGGCCAAGACCACCGGCGGCGCCCACATCGACATCCGCGGCGTCAGCCACTGGTTTGAGGTGTCCGGCGGCGTGCTGCAGGTGCTCGACGGCATCGACCTGCAGGTGCGCCCCGGCGAATTCGTCGCGCTGCTGGGGCCCAGCGGCTGCGGCAAGTCGACCCTGCTGCGACTGGTGGCCGGGCTCGAACCCGCAACCGCCGGCGCCATCACGCAGAACGGCGAAACCATCACGCGGCCCGATCCGTCGCGCATCGTCGTGTTCCAGGACCCGACGCTCTACCCGTGGCGCAGCGTGTGGGACAACGTGGCGCTGGGCCTGCAGGCGCGCGGCGTGCTGAAGGAACAGCGCGCCCGCGTCGATGAAGCACTCAAGCTCGTGGGCCTCACCGAATTCGCGAAGGCCTTTCCGCACCATCTCTCCGGCGGCATGGCGCAGCGCGTGGCGCTGGCGCGCGCGCTGGTCAACGACCCGCAGCTGCTGGTGCTCGACGAGCCGCTGGGCAAGCTCGACTCGCTCACGCGCATTGCGATGCAGAGCGAGCTGGTCAACCTGTGGCAGCGCGCCGGCTTCTCGGCGCTGCTGGTGACGCACGACGTGGAAGAGGCGCTGTTCCTCGCCAACCGCGTGATCGTGCTGAGCGACCGGCCGGCGCGCATTGCGGCGGAGCTGGTGGTCGACCTGCCCTACCCGCGCCATCGCGGCGACCCGCGGCTGGCCGAACTGCGGCACGAAGCGCTCAAGCACCTGGGACTCGACGCCACGTGGTGACATGAGCGGTCCACCCGAGGCCGGTTGGCTCAATCTGCTGATCGGCCTGCTGCAGGGCGCGCAACTGCAGCTGCTGCGCCTGCTCGATGCGCTGGGGCTGGTCTCGCAAGCGCACGGCCAGCCGGCATGGCCGTGGGCACTGCGGCTGTCGGGCGAGAACCTGCTGATCGATCTTGGCCAGGCGCGACGGCTCGGGCTCACGGTGGTCGTGCTTGCGGTGGTGCTGCTGACCCTGGTGCTCGCCCTGTTCTGGCGTCGCCGCCGCGTGTGGCTCGTTGCGGCGGCCGTGCTGCTGGTGGTGGTTGCACCCTGGCCCGAAGCCAACGTGGTGCTGGTGCCCGCGTACCCGACGAGCTTCCAGACATCATCCACGGGCTTTACCGCCGACAGCATCGAGCGCGGGCGCGTGCTGTATGCGGCTCAGTGCATGGCGTGCCACGGCACCGATGGACGCGGACAAGGGCCGCTGGCCGCTTCACAACCCGTGTGGCCGCCCAATCTCGGCGGGCCGCTGCTGTGGCGGCGCGCCGACGGCGATGTGCTCTGGCATGTGATGAACGGCATGCGCGACCGGCGCGGCGCCCCGACGATGCCCGGCTTCGGCGATGTGCTGCGCGACGCGGATGCATGGGCGCTGATCGACTTCATGAAAGCGCAGGGCGCGGGTGAAAGCCTGCGCGCGGCCGGGCTATGGACGCAGCCCATCGCACCGCCCGATGTGGCTGTGCAATGCAAGGGCAAGCCGCCACGCAGTCTGAGCAGTTGGCGCGGGCAGCGCTTGCGGATCGTGGCTGCGGGTGCAAGCGCGCCGCCGCTGCTCGACGACCCGCGCCTCGTCACTGTGTTTCTCGCACCGGATGCCACGGCAGCCGCATCGCAGACTGGCGACTGCATCGCCGCATCGCCCGCCGCATGGGCCGCCTTCTCGCTCGTCGCCGCGACCTCGCAGCTCGCGGGCACGCAGCTGATCGTCGACCGCGACGGCTGGCTGCGCGCGCGCGGCGAACCCGGCAAGGGCGCATGGAGCGATGACGACCTGCTGTGCCGCACCGAACAGCCTGCATCGGCTGGCACGCGGCCGCTGGCGCCAGATGGCCTCGGAGCACTCATCGCGCGCATGGACGCCGAACCTGTGCGCTTCGTGAAGGGCGGATTCGTCCACTGACGCCCACAACAGGACTACGATGTTTTCCGGGCGCCTCGCCGCTGCCCGTTCAACCAACCAAAGGAGACAAACCCATGTCCAACCACGTCTACAAATCGCTGGAGCTGACGGGCTCCTCCCCGACCAGCATCGAAGACGCCGTGCAGACCGCCATCGCAAAGGCACACGAGACGCTGCGCAACATCCAGTGGTTCACCGTCACCGAGACGCGTGGGCACGTGGTGGAGGGCAAGGTCGCGCACTGGCAGGTGACGCTGAAGATCGGCTTCACGCTGGAGTGAGCTGGCACAAGCGCCTCACCTGCACTCGTTTAGAGGCACGAAAGCCGGAGTTAGCCTGCTGCTAAGGGTTCGCTCCCCAATGTCGTACGAGCGGCGCCACTGCCCATGGCGGTAGCAATGCGTCGTGCAGAACGCCGTCCGCATGTTCGGTTTCCCGTCTAAGAGGCCAGCCCATCTGCGCTCCTTCCTCAAAGAACATTAGTCCTTGAGGATGTACGAAAAGCGAAAGCTTCGGTTGAGTGATGCCGGCGTGCCTGAGGTCGGTCATGATCGGTCCACTGTGATCTGCAGCCCATTCGGCCAGACGCCGTACGTTTGCAAGAATCTTGTTGCTGAAGAGTGTCGCTTTCGTCGCGGTCGAAGCTGAACTCACGCCTTGTCCCATGCCCATATAGGTAGCCCCGGCATGGGTAATGAAGCGGTTGATTCCGGCTCCCCGAAGCTTGGCAAGCTCCTCAGGAGTGTGACTCCCGGTAGAGGCGATTACCCCGCGCAACCTGAAGCGCTCCGCTTGTTCGGGCCAGCTGTCGATGAACGTCTTGACCAGATCCTCTTGCGTCCAGAGGCTTGCTTCGCCGTGATCCCGCACGTCGACAAATGCGAGAACATCGTCGTAGACCATCACAAACAGAAGCCAGCCCGAGCGGACAGAGAATCTTTCGTCAGGAGCCGCGGACGTCTCGGCCAAATGAAGGTGATGAATGCCCCAGTCTGCCCAAAGGCCGTCGGTACGCTGCTGGCGCTTGAGGCCGCTTGTATCGTTCTTGGCGATAGTCTTACTCTGGTAAGGATTCAGGTCCTCTCCTTGCAAGACTCTTTGCTCCATATCCCGCAAGGCTTTTTCCATTTCGGCGGGGAGCTGCACGGGAAACCGATTTGATCGCTCAATCCTACGCACCTTAGGCTCGATGTAACGGAGCCGGAAATCGAGCCATCGAATTAGCGGGTCGTCAAGACTTGTTGCATTGGCTTCAGCATGTGCAAGATCGAATGCAGCGATCAACCGCCTTGCAATCTCTCGCACGTCATTCTCAAATGCTTTGGAGATCTCTTCCTTGGTCATCTGGTAGTTAGAAGTCTGTTTGATGGTGGGCCGGAGTATCCACTTTTGCACCTACCGCAGATACCCTAAGTCCCGCACGTCGGAGCGAACGGCCGAGCGGTCTGCTCCCTGCATCGGCAGGCTCACCAGAAGTTCGAGCCGGCGACGCAGCGAGAACAGCATCTGGATGGCGTCGTGCGCGGTCTTCTCCAGGTCGTCGCCGTCGGCTATGTCGGGGTAGGCCCACAGCGCCGCGTCGGGCTGGCCGGGCCATGACGGCTGGCGGGATTCGTTGGCCGCGTCCAGCGTGATGACGAAATCCGCCGGGGAGGCATTGGCGCGCACCAGTTCGTCCCAGCTGCGCGGCGGCCGTTGGGGAGGGGGAATGCTGGCGCTCTTCAATGCGGCAATGGCCGCGGGATGGAGCTCACGGGCAATGTGCCCGGGTTGACCGCAGGAAGATACCGAGAACCGCTTGGGGTCCAGGTGCGCGAGGCACGCTTCGGCCAGGATGCTGCGCAATGAATTTCGTCGTGAGACGAAGATCACGCCAATACGTTTTTGCATGGAGCCTTGAATATAGCCAAGCGCGCTGACCACGTCATGACTTAGGTCAACACTCTGTCCAGCCGCCCCCGAAAGGTGCGGAACGGTGCAGACTTGGGGGCATGGACAAGCATTTCCTGACCCCGCTTTTCGCGCCCGCCTCCATCGTGGCCTTCGTCGGCCACGCCGACGACCCGGGCGGCCAGACCCCTGCTGGCCGTACGCTGCGCGAGGCCTTTCGCGCCGACCGCTTCGACGGCACCTTGCGCTTTCTGGACGTGCGCACCAAGGGCACGCTCGAAGAGTTGGCCCAGACCCATGCCGACCTCGCGCTGATCGCCCTGGCGCCGCGCGACGTAGCTGCCGCCCTTGAAATCGCGGGGCGCATCGGCTGCAAGGCGGCAGTGGTTCTTTCGAGCGGCATCGGCGCCGATGAGGCAGCGCAATGGCGCAAGATCGCGCGCCGCGAAGGCGTGCACCTGCTGGGGCCGAACTCGCTGGGCTTCCAGCGGCCGCTGCTGCATCTGAATGCGAGCGTGGCCGGCCCGCTGGCCAGGCCGGGGCCGCTCGCGCTGGTGGCGCAGTCCGGCGCGCTCACGGCCTCGATGCTCGACTGGGCACGCCAGAACGGCGTCGGCTTTTCGAGCGTGGTGTCGCTGGGCCCGCACACCTCGGTCGACATTCCGCAAGTGCTCGACTTCCTCGCCAACGACCAGGCCACGCACAGCATCATCGTGTACCTCGAAGGCATTGCCGATGCGCGCCGCTTCATGAGCGCGCTGCGCTCGGCCTCGCATGCCAAGCCGGTGGTGGTGCTCAAGGCCGGGCGCAAGCCGGCGGGCAACGAGGCCGCGCAGACGCACAGCGCCGCCATCGTCGGCAGCGACGACGTATTCGACGCCGCGTTGCGTCGCGCGGGCGCGGTGCGGGTTCGCTCCTTCGTCGAGCTGTTCTCTGCCGCCAAGTGCCTGGCCTCGCGCTACCGGCCGGTGGGCAAGCGCCTGGCCGTGGTCACCAACGGCGGCGGCCCCGGCGTGCTGGCGGCCGACTGGATCAATGAGATCGGGCTGCACCTGGGCAAGCTTTCCCCGCCCGCGCAGAAGCTGCTGCAGCCCACCCTGCCCCCGCTCGCGTCGCTGGCCGACCTGATCGACCTTTCCGAAGAGGCACTGCCCGCGCACTACCGCGCCGCCATCGAAGCGGCCTCGGCCGACAGCCAGGTCGACGGCGTGCTCGCCATCTTCTCGCCCAAGGCCGGTGCCGATGCGGCCGCCACAGCGAAAGCGCTGGCCGACATTCCGCGGCCGATGAACAAGCCGCTGCTGGCCTGCTGGATGGGCGACTCGTCTGTAGGCAAGGCGCGCTCGGTGCTGGCTGACGCGACCATTCCGAGCTTTCGCACGCCCGAAGCTGCGGTGGGCGCCTTCGGCAACATCGCGGCCTTCTATCAGAACCAGCAGTTGCTGCAGCAGACGCCGCCGCCGCTGTCGGCGCTGGCCAAGCCCGACATCGAGGGCGCGCGCCTGATCATCGAAAGCGTGCTGGCCGAGCGGCGGCATGTGCTGACGGAGATGGAGTCGAAGTCGCTGCTGTCGTCCTTCCACATTCCGATCACGCGCACGCTGCTCGCGCGCAGCGCCAGCGAGGCCATGATGATCGCGACGCAGCTGGGCTTTCCGGTGGCGCTGAAGATCGATTCGCCCGACATCGCGCACAAGTCCGACGTGGAAGGCGTGGCGCTCAACGTGCTGAACGGCACCGCCGCGCGCGACACCTACGTCGAGATGATGGAGCGCGTGGCCCGCCTCGCGCCCGAGGCCCGCATCAACGGCGTGACCGTACAGAAGATGGTGCGCGCGCGGCGCGGGCGCGAGATTTACGTGGGCATGGTCACCGACGAGCCCTTCGGCCCCGTCATCGTGTTCGGCGCGGGCGGCACCATGATCGAGTTGCTGAACGACCGCGCCATGGAGCTGCCGCCGCTCAACCAGTTTCTTGCGCATCGGCTCATCGAGCGCTCGCGCGTGGCCGAGACGCTGGGCGAATGGCGCGGCGCCCACGCGGTGAACATGGAAGCACTCGAAGACGTGCTGCTGCGCGTGTCGGAAATGGTGTGCGAGCTGCCCGAGCTGCGCGAGATGGACATCAACCCCATCATCGTGGACGAGAACGGCGCCATTTCGGTCGATGCGCGCATCGTGGTCGGCAGCACCACGCAGGCGGTGGCGGCCCACGTCGGCAATGCGGTCAACGGCTACCAGCACCTGGCCATCATGCCGTACCCGGCGCGCTACCGGCGCGAATGGCCGCTGCCTGGTGGCGGCACGTACATCGTGCGGCCGGTGCACCCCAACGACGCGCAGATGCTGCAGGCGCTGGTGCAGGGCCTGTCGCCCGAAAGTCGCTGGTTCCGCTTCGTCTCGCGCTTCCACGAGCTGCCACCGTCGATGCTGTCGCGCTTCACGCTGATCGACTACGACCGCGAGATGGCGCTGGTGGCGGTGGTGATGGAGCGCAGCGTGTCGCCCGACGGCACCGTGCTCGAAAGCGAGCACATCGTGGGCGTGTCGCGCTACATCACCAACCCCGACCAGACCAGCTGCGAGTTCTCGCTGGTGGTGGCCGACGAATTCAGCGGCAAGGGCATCGGCTCGCGGCTGATGGAAAGCATCATCGACGTGGCGCGCGACAAGGGCCTGGCCGAGATCGACGGACTGGTGCTGGCCAACAACCCCGACATGCTGAAGCTGGTGCGCCGGCTGGGCTTCACCGTGAAGCCCTTCCCCGAAGACCCGGACTTCAAGCTCGTGACCTACATGTTGTAGACGCCCCGGGGCGCCCAGGTCGGGCGGAGATAATCGCGCCTCACTCTCCGTTGACCTGAATGATCCTGCGCTTCCTCGGCCGCCTCGCGGCATCGCTCGTCGTATTGCTCTCGGCGATGTGGGCCTGCCTTGCCCTCTGGTACCAGTTTCCCGGGCCGGCCGCCGTCAAGATCGGCGCAGGCGTTCTGTGGGGCGCTTTCGGCCTCGCGGCCATCGCGCTGCTGTGGCGCGGTCGTGCCGCGCGCGCCCTGCTCTCCTATGTCGTGGGCTTTGCCGTGTTCATGGTCTGGTGGAGCAGCATCCTGCCCTCGCAGAACCGCGTGTGGGCCGACGACGTGGCACGCCAGTTACGCGCCCACGTAGACGGCAACATCGTGACGATGGACAACGTGCGCAACTTCGAATGGCGCAGCGACACCGACTACACCCAGCGCTGGGAAACGCGCAGCTACGACCTCGACCGCCTGCGCTCTGTCGACGTGGCGCTGTCGTACTGGAGCGGCCCGGCCATCGCGCACACGCTGGTGTCCTTCGGGTTCGACGACGGGCAGTTCGTTACCTTCTCCATCGAGATCCGCAAGGAACGCGGCGAGAGTTTTTCATCTGTCGGCGGCTTCTTCAAGCAGTTCGAGACCAGCCTCATTGCGGCCGACGAGCACGACATCATGCGCGTGCGCACCAACGTACGCGGCGAAGACGTCTACATGTACCGCGTGCGCCTGCCGCAGCAGGAAATGCGCTCGCTGTTCATGGCCTACCTCGGCGAAGGAGCGGCGCTGGTGCGCGCGCCGAGCTACTACAACACGCTCACCGCCAACTGCACCACCATCGTGTACGCCCTGGCCAAGCGCATCGTGCCCGGCCTGCCGATGGACTGGCGGCTGCTGGCCTCGGGCTACCTGCCCGACTACCTCTACGACGTGGGCGGCCTCACGCCTGGCTACAGCATGGAAGCGCTGCGCGCGGCGGGCCGCATCACCGACCGCGCCATCGCCGCAGACAAAGCGCCAGGCGCGAACTTCTCGCAGGCGATCCGGCAAGGCCTGCCGGGCCTCGAGGAGTCCAAGGCACCCAAGGCGAAGCCGTGATGCGCGTGCGCCTTCTTTCCCTTCTGTGCACCGCTGCACTGATGGTCGGTTGCGCGGGCGTGAAGGTCGGTTCGATCTCGCCGGCCGAGTACCTCGCGCAGCGCCGCGGCGACGTGCTGACCACCGGCAAGCTCAGCACCTCCGCGCAGGAAGTGCTGCGCGTGATCGGCTCCGACGCCGATCTGTGCCGCAAGGACGGCCAGGCCTGCCGCAACGCGCTGGCCGACTCGTCGGGCCTGAGCGACGAACAGCGGCTGTCCGCACTGTCGGAGGTGTGGCTCCAGGTGGCGCTCGCGGCGGAGAAAGGCGGCACCGCCGCGGAGCCGGCCGCGTCGTCCACCACGGCCATCGAAGCCTGGCTCGAAACCGCGCGCCATGCCTACGCCTACCTGTTCTACACCGCTCGCAAGCCGCGCGATCGAGCCTTCGAAGACCGGCAGACGCAGGTTCGCGACTACTACAACTACGCGGTGCAGCAGGCCATTACCGGCCTCTTCAAGACGTATCGGCGCACCGGTTCGCCATCGGACACGGCGCCTCCGGAGGTGCCGCAGGTGGGCGACTGGCACATCGAAACCGATGTGTCGGCCCTGCGCCTGCCCGCCAGCGCGCCGCTGCCGGACGAGCTGATTCCCGCCGCCTCGCTGACCTTCTCGGGCCTGCGCAACACCTACCGGCGCGACGGCTTCGGCGCGGAACTGGTGGCGGCGAACGCCAAGCGCACGGATGAGGAGGCAATGTCCGCCCCAGCCGACGACAAGCGCCCGCCCCGGCCGCCCTACCGCGAGATGCCGTTCCCCGCCGTCACCGCGCTGCTGCTGTTCGACGGCGCCAATCTCGGCGAGATCCTGAGCACGCATACGCTGCGCATCGCGGCCTACGACCCGTACCGCACCGCCAACGTGCAACTGGCCGGGCAGGAGGTGCCGCTGGCCGCCAACTTCACCTCCGGCTACGGCCTGTGGCTCGCGCGCTCCGACTTCGCGCTGCAGGCCCTGCGCAGCCTGTTCGGCGGCCGCGACGGGCTCACGCAGCCGCGCATCTACCTGATGCAGCCCTACGACCCGAACCGACGCACGGTCATCATGCTGCACGGCCTCGCGAGCAGCCCCGAGGCGTGGATCAACGTGGCCAACGAAGTGCTCGGCGACGAAACGCTGCGCCGCCGCTACCAGATCTGGCAGGTGTATTACCCCACCAACGCACCGCTGCCGATCAACAACTTCGCGATCCGCGAAGCCGTCACGCAGACGCTGGCGCACTTTGACCCCACCGGCAAGGCCGAGGCTTCGAACAACATCACGCTGATCGGCCACAGCATGGGCGGCGTGCTGTCACGGCTGATGGTGTCGTCGTCGGAAGACAAGCTCTGGGACGCGCTGCTCGCCAGCTACCCGATGCAGGGCGCGCAACAGCAGCGCATGGAGGAAAAGCTCGCGCCCTATCTGCGCTTCGAGCCGCTGCCGCAGGTGAGCGACGCAATCTTCATCGCCTCGCCGCACCGCGGCACCGACTTTGCCAACAACCGCGTCTCGCGCTGGGTGGCCAACCTCATCACGCTGCCGGTGGCAATGCTGGGGCAGCTGGGCGACATCTCGCGCGAGCTGATCCGCATCGCGCCCAGCACGCAGGGCCAGGAGCCGCTGCGCATTCCCAACAGCATCGACAACCTGAGCGACCGCGACCCGTTCGTGCGGCTGTCGTCGGGGCTGCCGATGAATCCACGCGTGCGCTTTCATTCGATCATCGGCAACGACACGCCCGGCGTGGCGCAGGCACTGTCGAGCGACGGCATCGTGCCGTATGCAAGCTCGCACCTGGACGGCGCGGCGTCGGAGCTGGTGATTCCGTCGGCGCATAGCGTGCAGGAGAACCCGCTGGCGATTCTGGAGATTCGGCGGATTCTCAGGGAGCAGCTGCGTTCGCAGCCGCCGCGCTGACCACGGCTATCCTTTTGCCGAGCGTTGCGCCCGCACGCGCTTCAGGAAGTCCTGGAAGAGCGCCTTCTTCTCGGGAAACCGTTCCACTCCTTCCGTGAAAACGGCCTCTGCGGCGGCCAGCTCACCCAGCCGCATGAGGCACTCGCCCTTCGAGAAGAAAGCGGCAGGCCCATCGGGATTCACCTGCAGCGACTGCTCGAAGTCGTTCAGCGCTTCACGGAAATTCCCGAGCTCCATGTGGGTGAACGCCCGGTTGTCGATGGCTTCGAAGAACAGCGGAAACAGCTCCACCGCCGCGTCGTATTCGGCGATGCCCTCCTGCTTCTTTCCCTGTTCGCAGAGTTCGTTCCCGCGCAGGTAGTGCGCGTTGGCCTCGTGGACGATCTCCTTGCTGCCCTTGCCGGTCACTTCGAGGTAGCGCGGAAAGTCGGTGAGCCTCAAGTACTCAGCAAAGCCGATCAGGTCTTCTTCGGTGGGCGGCCGGTTGCCGATCAGCTCCCAGCCTTCGCCGAAGCTGCCCGCGTCGATGGGGGCATGCCATATCGACACCTCAGTCTGCTTCAGAGAATCGGCCGTGGGCTTCGCGTCCATCGGCTTGTAGTTCAGGCAGTGGGCGGCCGACGTTCCATCGGGCCACGGGTCGACCTCGAGAATCCAGACAGCCCGCCAAGCTCGCCGGTCGCGCCGGGTCAGCAAATCGCCCGGCTTTACCGCGAGCCGGCCCTCTATCGGAGAGTCGGGCGTCGAGGTCGAACCACCAAGGCGTGCGGCGAGCCGCTGGATGAATCGGGGCAGCATGGTTTGCGTCGGATATCGGGAAGATGGATGTGCGCGCCACTGTAGCCGCTCGCTGTCTGTCCGTTGACCGGCGCGCGCATCGTGCCCTAACATCCCGCCCGCGGTGCAAGCCGCGCCCGGACCCGCGGGAAGGGTTGAACCCACTTGCCTTCATTTGCCGATCCACACGCCTTTTGTGCAGCCGGATTTGCGGGTCATCGGCGTCTGATGCACGGAGGTTCACATGAAGCGCATGCCCGCCCGGCCCGACCTGGGCCATCTGAAGAAGCAAGCCAAGGAGCTGCTTGCTCTCTACCGAAGCAACGACCCCACCGCCACCGCCCGGTTCCGCGAAGCCTTGCCGGCCGCTGCCGGCAAGAGCGACCCTGTGATCGCAGCCCTTGACCTGCGCCTGCACGACGCGCAGTCGTGCGTGGCGCGCGAATACGGCTTCGCATCCTGGGCCGACCTGCAGGGTTTTGTTCTCGCGCGACGGTCGCAGGCCGACGACCCGGCAAAGTCCGTCCTCTACTGGCTGCGCCTTGTCTACGCGGGCGACATCGCCGGTGGAACGAACCGCGCGCGGCCATCGGTGGCCCTGCGCCTGCTCGACGAAAGCCCCGGCCTGCTGGGTGACGACCCCATCCTTGCCTGTGCGGTCGGCAACGAAGCGCTGCTGCGCCGCACGATCGAGCAAGACCCGGGCTGGGTGCACCGCGCGGGAGGCCCGCTCGCTCTCCCGCCGCTTGTTGCCTTGGCCCATTCCGGCCTGATGCAATTGCCCGAATTCCGTGAACGCCTGCATGCCTGCGCGAAGCTGCTGCTCGATGCCGGTGCTGATCCCGATCAGTCAGTCGGCAACCGCTGGCCTCCGGTGTCTGTCGATACGCCCTCCGACACCGAGCGGCTGTCCGCCCTCTACGGCGCCGCCGGCCAGAACCGCGACCCCGAACTCACGAAACTGCTGCTGGACGCAGGTGCCAATCCGAACGACGGTGAATCGCTCTATCACTCGCTCGAGAACCCGGCCTGCACGCGGCTGTTGCTCAGCGCCGGCGCGCGCATCGCGGGCACGAATGCGCTCTATCGCGTGCTCGATCTCGACGACGTGGAAACGCTGCGCCTCCTGCTCGCGCACGGCGGCAACGCGAACGAGCCGCCCATGGGCCCTCCCACGTCCGACTGGGGTTCGCTGCTGCTGTGGGCCATTCGGCGTCGCAGGTCGCCTGCGCACATCGAAGCCTTGCTGACAGCGGGTGCCGATCCCTCGACCACTACGCGCGATGGCACGAGCGCGTACACCGTCGCCCTGCGGTTCGGGCAGCCGGAGGTTGCGCGCTTGCTGCAGGCTGCAGGAGGTGGCACCCCGCTTCCCGTGGACGAAGCCTTCATCACCGCCTGCGCACAAGGCGACGAAGCCACGGCCCGCCGAATCCACGCGGCGCACCCGGGCCTTGTCGCCTCGCTCTCCGAAGCGCAGCTGCGCCTGCTGCCGGAGCTCGCGGCGCAGGGCTGCAGCGATGCAGTGAAGCTGATGGTCGAACTCGGCTGGCCCATCGCGACTCGCGGCGGCGACTGGGATGCCTCGGCGCTGAACAAGGCCGTGTTCCGCGGCGATGCCGGGCTCGTCCGATTCCTGCTGGCGCACGGCGCAAGCTGGGAAGAACGGCACGGCTTCGACGACAGCGCCTGCGGCGGCCTCTCGTGGGCTTCATGCAATGAGCCGGAGGGCGAAGGAGACTGGCTCGGCTGTGCCGAAGCGCTGGTCGCGCACGGCATGCCCACAGCGCGGCCGGACCCCGCGAGCCCGGACAGCGTGCTCATCGGCGGGCAGCGCTATGTGTTCTCCGATGAGGTCACGGACTTCCTGCTCGGTGCGTCCACAGCGCGAGGCTAAAAAAAAACGGGCCCAAGGGCCCGCCCAAAGTCGTCCATCGAATTGCACAAAAAAACGCAACCCGACTCCGACTCACCTCGAACTCAACTCCTGACTCCTGCTTCCTCTCGTTTCCTTCTCGATGTTCGTAGCCAGCACTTCGGGCGCCGAGCCTGCGTAGTAGGGACCGCGGATAGGACACGGTGTAAGGCGCCAAGCGCCCTTGAAAGAATTGCGTCAAATTCTCTTGGGCATCGCGCGCACCGTTTGCGCCGAATTTCTATATCGATATCTGCTGAGTGCTCGCGCTCGACCGTTCGCGGCACGTCGCGGTCCACCAACGATTGCAAGAAATTCAGCGCACTGAATGATTTCGTCGTATGCGCCGAGTTGTACGAATGCACATCGACGAGGATGATGCAAGACGTTTCAATTCGTGACGGAATGTCAAATGAAATCGTGCACCAGCCGTGCGTCGCAGAAGCGCTTGCTCGCCCAACCCCAGAACGTGGCGCCTGCGTTTTGCAAAGGATCTGCCGCGGTCAACGTCCGTACGTTCCCTGCAACGACGATCGCGCTGGCGGTGGCGCTGTTTGCCGCAGCACCCGAGCGCGCGCGTGCTGCCAACGAGTGCGGAGCAGATGGAGCGGGGAACGACACCGTCACCTGCTCTGCCGCGAGCTATGCGACAGGGATTTCCTACGCCGGGTCCAACGGATTGACGATCAACCTCGCCAACCCGGGCATGGTGATTTCGGGCACGCAAGGCGTATCGCTTCAGTCGATTCTCGGCCCGGTGAACCCTGAACTCACCGTCAATGTGACCGATGTCCAGTCGATCACGGCTACGGGTTCGGCAGTGACGGTGAACAACAGCGCAACTGGCGGGCTCGCTTCCGTGAACATCGGCGCCGGAACGCTCACTTCGACTGGCACGGCCGCCACCGTATCAGCGAACGCGGGCGCCAGTTCCAGCAGAGGTGCCCAGGTGACGCTGACCGGCGGACAGGTCTTGAACACCGGGACAGGGAACGGGATCATCGCGTCGACGGCCGGCGTCAACGGAACAGGCAACGCGACCGTCGTGATAACTGGCGGCACGGTCCAGGCATCCGGTGCAGCCGTCAGGTCGCAGATCACGGGCCCCAACCACACTGGTACGGCAAGCATCACCATGAGTGGTGGTTCTGTTCTGTCCACGGGGCCGATCGGTTTGTGGGTGCAACAGAGCGGCAAAGGGTTGGCCCAGCTGCAGATGACCGGGGGCACGGTCACTGCCAGCGGGACCAACGGCGACGGCATCTTCGCTGCGAGCAGCGGCGGTACTTTCGCAGTGGATGTGTCTGGTGGCACCGTGACCGGGGGCGACAGCTTCGGCGCCGCGATCCACACTTCGGCTGCGGCCGGCGGTACTGTCAACATCGGCGCGGGCGCGGTCATCAATGCAGGCGCTTCCGGCGTCGCGATCAGGGACGGCGATGCCAACCGCGACGGCACCGACGAGACCGGCGGCAATGTCGCCATCACCACTGCTGGCCGCATCAACGGCTCGATCGTGCTCGGCACGGGCACCGACACGGTGACTGTCACCGGCGGCACGATCAACGGCAACATCACGGGCGATGGCGTCGACGCGCTGAACTTCAACCTCGGTGCGAACAGCTTCATCCACGGCGCGCCCTACACGATCAGCGGGATGGATTCCATCGTCATGAACTCGGGCAATGCGCAACTCAACGGCAGCGTTGCAGCGAACACCCTGAACGTCAAAGGCGGCACGCTCGTTCTCGGCGGCAGCGCAGCCATCGTGGGCATGACATCCGTCGAAGGCGGCACGCTCGCGGTCAACGGCACGCTCAACGGCAGCGTGAACGTGCTGGCCCTCGGGCGACTGCAGGGATCGGGCACGGTGGGCAGTACGACAGTCGCGGGCATCATCGCGCCCGGCAACTCGATCGGCACCCTCAGCATCAACGGCAACTTCGCCCAGTCCTCGGGCTCCACGTACCAGGTGGAGGTCGATCCCGCCTCCAGCGCCTCCGACCTTATCCGCGTGAGCGGCACCGCGAGCATCGGCAGCGGTTCGAACCTGCAGGTGGTGCGCACCGGCAGCGCTGCCTACGGCCTGGGCACCCGATATACCGTGCTGAGCGCGGATGGCGGCATCACCGGCACCTACAGCCTGACGGGCGACATCCAGAGCGCCTTCGTGCGCCTGGCCGACAGCTACGACGCGAACCACGTCTACCTGACCGCCGAGAAGGTGCGCGGCTTTGTCGAAGCGGGCGGCACGCCCAACCAGGTGGCGGTTGGCGCGGCGCTCGACACCATGCCCAACAACAACAGCCTTGTCACCGCGATGGCCTGGCTGCCCAACGACTTCGCGGCGCGCGACGCGCTGAACCAGTTGTCGGCGGACATCCATGCCTCCTCGAAGACTGCGGCGCTGGAAGACAGCCGGTTCGTGCGCGAGGCCGCCATCGACCGGCTGCGCAGCGCGGCGTGCGCGCCGGGCAGCGTGAAGCCGATGCCGATGCCGATGCCGCAACAGTCGCAGGCAGAGTGCACGCCCGAAGACAGCCAGGCACGCGCCGGCTGGGCCCAGGTGTTCGGCTCCTGGGGGCACATCGACAGCGACGGCAACGCGGCAAAGCTCAAGCGCGACATCGGCGGCTTCATGGCCGGCTTCGACACCGGCATTGGCGGCGGCTGGCGCGTCGGCGCGCTCGGCGGCTACAGCCGTGCAAGCGCGGACACCAGCTCGAACAACAGCAGCAGCAAGACCGACAGCTACCACCTCGGCATTTATGGCGGCACGCAGTGGGGAGCGACGGCACTGCGCCTTGGCGCCAGCCAGAGCTGGAACAAGAACGACACCAACCGCTCCGTCGCCTTCGCGGGCTTTGCCGGCAACATGGCCAGCAAGTACGACAGCACCACCTCGCAGGTGTTCGGCGAAGTCGGCCAGCGGATCGATCTGGGAAGCACCACTCTGGAGCCGTTCGCGGGCCTGGCCCATGTGCGGCTGCGCAGCGATGCGTTCCTCGAGCAAGGCGGTGCCGCCGCGCTGTACGGCTTCGGCGGCAGCATCGAGACCACCTTCTCCACCATTGGCCTGCGGGCCGGCATGCAGCTGAGCGACAGCACACGCCTGCGCGGCGTGCTGGGCTGGCGCCATGCGTTCGGCGACACAGCGCCGAAGAGCACGCTCGCATTCGCAGGCAGCCTGCCGTTCACGCTGGCTGGGGTGCCATTGGCGAAAAACGTCGCGGTGCTTGAAGCCGGCATGGAGACCCAACTTCGTCCGAACCTCTCGCTGAACGCCTCCTACTCTGGCCAGTTCGGCGACGGGCTCCAGGACCACGGGCTCAAGGTCAGCCTGAACTGGTCGTTCTGAACGGGCCGGCTCACCACGAGTGCGGCAGCAGGGTCAGCATCGCCGCCGCCTGCAGCCGCCGCAGCACCCTCAGCGGCACATAGCCGTGCGGCGCGCGGCGTGCCAGGGCATGCGGCGAACTCTGGGGAATGCGCCATGCCTTCGCCGTCAGGTCGAGCACATGGCGCGCCTGGGCGGCCGGAGAAACGTAGTGGGTGCGCAGTTGCATGGCAATGAATCGGGAAATGCTTTCTTTCGCCGATTCTGCTGAGCACCACCGCCTTTGCCAAAGACGGATTCCAAGTTTCCTGATGCGGTTCGTGAATCGCGGGCCCTCAGGCGAAATCGGTCGAAGGCTTCTCCCACAGATTGACGCCGCCTTCCACCGCGTACTTGTCGATCTCGGCCAGCTCCTCCGTGCTCAAGGGTGCATGCGACAGCGCCGCGACGTTGTCGACGATCTGCTCGGGCCGGCTCGCACCGATCAGCGCAGAGCTGACGCGCGGGTCGCGCAGCGTCCACGTCAGCGCGAGCTGAGCCAGCGTCTGGCCGCGGCGCTTGGCGATCTCGTTGAGCGCACGGGCACGCTCCACGTTGGCTTCGGACAGGTGCTCCTGCTTGAGCGAGCCGCCGCCGGGTCGGTTGATGCGCGCATCGGCCGGAATGCCCTTCAGATACTTGTCGGTCAGCAATCCCTGCGCGAGCGGCGTGAAGGCGATGACGCCGGCGCCCAGTTCATCGGTCGCGTTCAACAGGTCTTTCTCGATCCAGCGGTTGAACAGGTTGTAGGCCGGCTGATGAATCAGGAGCGGCACCTTCCACTCGCGTAGCAGCGCGGCGATCTCGCGCGTCTTGCCGGCCGAGTAAGACGAAATGCCGATGTACAGCGCCTTGCCCTGCTGCACGGCCTGGGCCAGCGCGGAGGCGGTTTCTTCCAGCGAGGTGTGCGGGTCGAAGCGGTGCGAATAGAAGATGTCGACGTAGTCCACGCCCAGGCGCTGCAGGCTCTGGTCGAGGCTCGCGAGCACGTATTTGCGCGAGCCGCCGCCCTGCCCGTACGGGCCCGGCCACATGTCCCAGCCGGCCTTGCTGGAGATGATGAGTTCGTCGCGGTATGACTTGAAGTCTTCGCGCAGCAGCCGGCCGAAGTTGGTTTCGGCGCTGCCGTACGGCGGGCCGTAGTTGTTGGCCAGGTCGAAGTGGTTGATGCCCAGGTCGAAGGCCGTGCGCAGCAGCTGGCGCTGCGTGGCGATGGAGGTGGTGTCCCCGAAGTTGTGCCAGAGCCCGAGCGAGATGGCGGGCAGCACGAGCCCGCTGCGCCCGACGCGGCGATAAGGAATGGCGTCGTAGCGCTTGGAGTCGGCGTGATAGGTCATGGGTGTGTCTTGTCTTGACGGTGGATGAAGAACGGGAAAAGAGCCGTCGAGGATGCCCCCGCAGATGCGGCGCGGCAAGCATTTCCACGCCGCTGTCGCGCTTATCCGTCGCCGCATATGCATAGGCGGTTTTCTTCGTTGGCGCGGCGCGAGGCGCTTTCTAGCATCGGCGCTCCGCCAACTCCCAGACCGCTCCCCTGCCGGAGCGCGCCGCCATGTCCATCGAAGCCACCTCCCTCCCTTCACGCCGCCTTGCGCTCAAGACCTTTGCCTCGCTGACCGCGGCCGGCGGCCTCGGCGGCTTGCTGCTGGCGGGCTGCTCGCGTGAAGAAGGCAAGACCGCATCGGCCGGCGGCGCACCGGCGGTGGTGAAGAAGACGGGCGAGAAGGTTGCCTTCAAGTACCCGAACAACCCTTCGTTCGACCTGATCTACCTGGCCGACGAGCTCGGCTACTTCGAGGGCACGAACACGCGCCCCGAGTACGTCGGCAAGATCGCCGCGCCGCAGATCATTCCGCTGGTGGGCACGGGCGAGATCGACTTCGGCAGCCGCATGGTGCCCCTGGTGATCTCGGCCATTGCCTCGGGCGCCGACCTCAAGGTGGTGGCAGCAGGCGGCAAGACGCTGCAGGAAGCGCCGCACATGAAGTACTTCGTTCGCAAGGACTCGGGCATCCGCGAACCGAAGGACCTCGAAGGCAAGACCATCGGCTTCAACAGCTTCGGCGCCTGCGCCGAATTCGTCACCAAGAAGTACCTGCGCCAGCATGGCGTGGACGTGAACAAGATCAACTTCGTCGTCATTCCCGACGAGCAGGCCGAGCAGACGCTGGTAACGCGCAACACCGACCTGGCGATCATCCACGCGCCCTTCTCCGGCCGCGCCGACAACGCCGACCAGCTCGTGCGGCTGTGGAGCGACTTCGACCTCGACGGCGGCCTCGGCGGCATGGCGCCCTACAGCGCGCACGGCCAGTTCATCCGCCAGCACCCCGAGGCGGTGCGCGACGTGGTCGTTGCGCTGGCCAAGGCCGGCAACTGGGTCAACGCCAACACCGAGGAAGCGCGCAAGCTGGTGGCCAAGCGCATCAACATGGATCTGAAGAACGTCGACCGCTATGCCTACGTCGACGACCTGGTGGTGACCGAGCCGCCGATCCAGTACTACATCGACATCCTGCAGTCCGAAGGCAAGCTCGCCGCCGGCAAGGTGGCGGTGAAGGACGTGTACACGAACGAGTTCAACCCCTTTGCCGCCAAGATCGCCGCGAAGACCTGAGCACGCGCCGATGACCATCAAGATCTCTGCCCGCGATGTGCGGATGGACTACGCGGCACGCGGTGCGAGCGAGCGCGTGCGCGTGCTCGAAGGCTTCGACCTCGACGTGCGCGAGGGCGAATTCCTCTCGGTGCTCGGCCCGTCGGGTTGCGGCAAGTCGACCTTTCTCGGCATCCTGGCGGGGCTGACCGAGCGCACCGGCGGGCGCATCGCCATCAACGGCCAGCCGCTCGCGGGCATCAACCGCAACCAGGGCGTGGTGTTCCAGGGCTACGCGCTGTTTCCGTGGCTCTCGGTGCTCGACAACATCGCGGTCGGGCTCGAGATACGCGGTATCGGCAAGGCCGAGCGCCGTCGCACCGCGCACGAATACCTCGAGCTGGTCGGCCTGCATGGCTTTGCGGACCGCTATCCGCACGAGATTTCGGGCGGCATGAAGCAGCGCGTCGCCATTGCGCGCTCGCTCGCCTACAAGCCCGACGTGCTGCTGATGGACGAACCCTTCGCCGCGCTCGATGCGCAGACGCGCGAGATTCTTCAGGGCGAGCTGCTGCGCATCTGGGAGCAGTACCGCAAGACCATCGTCTTCATCACGCACAGCCTGGAAGAAGCGGTGTACCTGTCGGACCGCGTGGCGGTGATGACGCAGCGGCCCGGCCGCATCAAGGACATCATCGACATCCCGCTCGCGCGCCCGCGCTCGGCGGAGCTTCGTCACTCGGCCGAGTTCGCCGCGCTGCGCCAGCGGGCGTGGGAGGTGCTGAAGGACGAAGTGCAGATCGGCCTGCGGCCCAGGTCGCTTGAAGGAGTCGTGTCATGAGCGCCGTGCTCGACGCGCCTGTAGCTCGCCAGCCGGGCAGCTTCTTCAGGAAGTTCGCTCGCGGCCTCGGCCGGGTGGCCGAACGCGGCATCGGCATCGTGATCTTCCTGGCGCTGTGGGAGGCCCTGCCGCGCCTGGGCACCGTGAGCGATGCCTACCTGAGCCCGCCTTCCGCCGTGATCGCGAGCATTGCCCAGCTCGTCGACACCGGCCAGCTCTGGAAGCACATGACGGCCAGCCTGCAGCGCTCGCTGTGGGGGCTGGTGCTTGCGAGCTTCTTCGGCGTGGTGCTGGGCCTGCTGATCGGCAGTTCAAGGCGGCTGGCGGCCATCGTCGATCCGGTGCTGCAGCTCTTTCGGCAGACTTCGGCCTTCGCGCTGTTCCCGGTGTTCATCCTGTTCCTGGGCATCGGCGAGTTGTCGAAGGTGGCGATCATCTTCTGGGCTTCGTTCTGGCCTGTGCTGCTGAGCACGGTGAGCGGTGTGAAGCAGGTCGACCGGCTGCTCGTGAACTCGGCGCTGTCGATGGGCGCGTCGCAGCGCTTCATCTTCTTCAAGGTGGTGCTGCCGGCTTCGCTGCCGTCGATCTTCACCGGCGTGCGGCTGGCGGGGGCGTACAGCATCACCGCGCTGGTGGCGGCCGAGATGATCGGCGCGCATTCGGGGCTGGGCTTTCTCACGCTGAATTCGCAGGAGACCTTCCAGATACCGACCATGTATGCGGGCATCCTGCTGCTGGCGGTGCTGGGGCTGGTGCTCAACTACCTGCTTGCGCTGCTTGAGCGGCGGTTGCTGCGCTGGCGAAGGGGGTTGAGCCTCGATGAGTGACGCGGCTTCCCCTGCGGCTTCGCGCCCTCGCCGGCTTGCACTGGCCGGCGCTTCGCTCGTCGCAGCCGCTGCGCTGGCCGGCCTGGGCGCATCGTGGGCTTCGGGTAGCCGCCTGAGCGCACTGCCCAAGGGGCCGGTGCTGGCCAAGGCCATCGAGCGTGGCACGCTGGTCGTCGGCGTGCGCCGCTATCCGCGCCCTGCGCCGCCCGAAGCACCCACGCCACCGGAGCCCGATGGCTTCGACGCCGCACTGGCGCGCGAACTGGCCCGCTCACTGGGCGTGACGCTGGAACTGGTAGGGCTGGACGCTGCCGCGCAAGATGCAGCGCTGCGCGAAGGCCGCGTCGATCTGCTGATCGCGGGAGTGCCGTCTGCCGCCGCGCCGAAAGGCATCGACGCGGCTCCCGGCAGCTACGACACCGGCAGCGGCCTCGTGGTCGCGCTGCGCAAGGGCCGCGTGCAGGATGCGGAGGCACTGCGCGGCGCACCGGTCTGCGTGGGCGAAGGCTCGGGCTATGCCGGTGCGGTGTCGCTGCGCTACGGGGCCGAGCCGCGCAGCTATCCGTCTTCCGTGCATGCCGTGTCGGCCTTCATGGCTGGCGAATGCGCGGCGCTGGCCGAAGACGCCGAAGTGCTGGAACGCCTGTTGAAGAACGACGAATGGCGTTTCTACAAGCCACTGGCAAGCGGCCTGCGCCCGCCGTCAGACGCCGCCATCCGCCTGCCACAGGGCGATGCCGCCTCGCGCGACTACCTGGCCGCCGCGTTGCGCCAATGGCGCGCGGACGGCACGCTGGCACAGGCACGCGGTGCGCGCGCAGGCAACCTGCAGTTCGAGATCACGCTGCTCAAGGATGGGTTCGTCTGTCATTCCTGAGTGGGTGGCGGTTCGGGGCCGGTACAGTTGCCCGGTCCTTGCCCAGCCCACACGCCATGACAAGCATCACCATTTCGACCCCCACGCCCGAAGAAGTCCGCTCTGGCGAGCTCGGCCTCAAGCTGCGCCACTACAACTACGGCTTCGTCGGCGAGTACCCCGAGCAGCAGTACATCCGCCTCGACGCACGGGACGAAAACGGGCGACTGCTCGGCGGACTTCGCAGCTTCGTGTTCCTGTACTGGCTCAACGTCGAAGTGCTCTTCGTCGAAGAAGACGCGCGAGGCGCGGGCCTCGGCAGCCGCCTGCTCGTCGAAGCCGAGCGGCAGGCCATTGCATTGGGCGCTAAGAACGCGAAGCTCGACACCTTCGAATGGCAGGCGCGGGCGTTCTACCTGAAGCACGGCTACGAGGAGTACGCCCGCATCGACGACTACTCGCCCGGCTTCTACCTGGCGTACATGAAGAAGTCTCTGCTGGGGCCCTGAAACCGGCTACTTCGGCGCGGCCTCGCCCGCTCCCACCGCATGACTCTCCAGCCCTTCCTTGGGCAGCAGCAACGCCAGCGCGATCACGCCCAGGCTCACGACGAGCATCGCCATGAAGGTGAGATGCAGCGAGCCGCCCAGCGCCAGCCTGATGCCCGCATCCCCCGCGACGGAGCCGTGCACGCCCTGCAGCAGCAGGCGCAGTTGGTCGTCGGTGAACATCATCGTGCCGTCCCCGCGCGTCAACCCGAAGTTGAAGACCGCACCGAAGAAGGCAGCGCCCAGCGCACTGCCGAGGTTGCGCGAAAACACATTCGATGCCGTGGCGACGCCGCGCTGCGAAAGCTCCACGCCCTCCTGGATCAGGATCAGCGAGCTCAGGCTCATCACGCCCATACCGAGGCCGATGATGAAAGAGCCCACGGCCGGCAACACCGGCGAGCTGCCGGCCCCCAGCAAGGCGAAGGTCGATGTGCCCACCGGAATCAGCGCCGCACCTGCCACCACCATGCGCCAAAGCCCGATGCGATGGAAGGTGCGCGAGGTCAGCGTGGCGCCAATGGGCCAGCCGAGCATCACCATCGTGAGCGTGAGGCCGGCCGTGACCGAAGAACGCTCGAGCACCACCTGCACGTACATCGGCAGGAAGGTCGTGATGCCGATCAGCACCATGCCGGCGAGCATGGCCGCGCCGTTCACGGTGGCGATCATCCGCGCGCCCCACAGGCGCAGCGATACCATAGGGTCGGCCACACGGCGCTCCTGTGCGATGAACAGCACGAGCGTGACGACGAACAACCCGGCCCACGCGAGCGCCACGCCCGAATTGCCAACGCCGAACTCGGTCAGCGCAATCATCAGCGCCGCGATGCCGATGGTGAACAGCACCGCACCCACCATGTCGATGGACGAGCGCCGCACCGTAGGCGCCTCGTGCAGAAAGAACCAGAAGCCTGCAGCCGCGGCCAGCCCGATGGGCACGTTGACCCAGAAGATCCAGGCCCACGACAGCTTCTGCACGATCAGCGCGCCGATCATCGGCCCCACCACCGCCGACACGGCCCACACGCTTGCGAGCCAGCCCTGCACCTTGCCGCGCTCGCGCACCGGATAGAGGTCGCCCACGATGGTGAGCGACACGGGCTGGATGGCGCCCGCGCCAATGCCCTGGATCAGACGGAAGCAGATCATGGCCGGCATCGACCACGAGAAGCCCGCCAGCACCGAGCCGATGACGAAGACGGCGATGCCCACGAACATGATGGGCTTGCGGCCGTACAGGTCGGAGAGCTTGCCGAACACCACCGTCATCGCGGTCTGCGCGAGTAGGAAGGAGGCGAACACCCAGCTGTAGAGATGCAGGCCGCCCAGCTCCGAGGCGATCTGCGGCATCACGGTGGAGACGATGGTGGCTTCGATGGCCACCATCGCCATGGAGGCCATGATGGAGGCGATGACCAGCGGGCGGTTTGTTGTTCTATTGGGAGAGGTCATGAGCCGTGCATGCTATAGACGGCATGAGCCCCTGTCCTCAGCTCAAGCTCTCGGCGCCGTTCGTTGGCTACAGTCCGGTGCTGCCGGCCGGCGTCATCCAGACGCCCGGCGCTTCAGAAAGCTGCGAATGGATGAACTCAACGGCGTCGTCGACGACCTGATCGCGCTCGTGCTGGTGGTGGAAGCCGGCGGGTTCAACGCCGCGAGCACGCGCCACAACATTCCCGTGTCCCGGTTGAGCCGCCGCATCGCGGGCCTCGAAAAGCGCCTGGGCGTGAGCCTGCTGGTGCGCAGCTCCCGGCGCTTCAAGGTGACGGAGATCGGCGAACGCCTGTACCAGCACGGCCTGGCGATTCGCGCCGAAACCCGCAACGCGCTCGCCGTGGCGCAGGACACGCTCAACGAGCCGTCGGGCCATTTGCGGGTGTCGTGCCCCGTTGCCATGGCCACGGGCTTGGTCGGGCGGCTGTGCGTGGAGTTCGTCAAGCGGCATCCGAAGGTGACGCTGACGCTGGACTCCACCGACGGGCGCCCCTCCCCTTGGAGCGAGGCCGCCGACCTGCTGATTCGCCCGATCATCGACACGCTGCCCGATTCGAGCATGGTGTCGCGCAAGCTCGGCGATTTTCCGTACCTGCTTGCAGCCGCGCCGGCGCTGTTCGAATCGCTGGGCGAGCCGGCCACGCCGCAAGCGCTTGCCGCGCTGGACGACTGCCCCGCCATCGGCTGGACCTTCGGCCCGCATCCCTCGCGCTGGCTGCTGCGCGGGCCCGGCGATGCCGAGGTCGAGCTGAATGTGCATCCACGTTTCACCAGCGACAGCCTGCTGCAGATCCACCAGGCGGCGCTCGCGGGCATCGGCATTGCGCGGCTGCCGCTCAGCCTGTGCGCCAAAGACCTGGAACAGGGTCGCCTGCGCGTGGTGGCGCCGGGGTGGGCACCGCCGACCATCTCGATCCACGCGCTGTATCCCTCGCGCCGCGACCTCACGCTGGCGGGGCGGCAGTTTCTTGCGATGCTGGTGGAGGCCACCGAGCCCTATTCGAAAACGGTGCGGTAGCGTCGTTCGAAACTGCATATTCAGAAAGCTGCGTTTCATTCGCCCGGGTGTCATCGCACGGTCATCGCTCCTAGCATCGGCCGCAAGTCGGGTCCGCTGTGGAACCGGCCACCCGAGGACGACGATGGCGCATCACGAGAAGAAGAGTTCTTTCCCTGTCTCTATCTGGCCCGAAGGCCGGCGGCAGTTCATCCAGGCGGCCGGCGCGTTGATCGCGCTGCCGCTGGCCGGTTGCGGCGGCGGAGGCGGTGGCGGCTTCTCGACACCTTTTGCCGGCAATGGCACAGGCACCGGACAACAGGCCGCCGCGCCGGTCGCCGACACCACCTCGGGGCGGTTCAAGGGACAAGTCAGCGGCAGCGTTGCGTCGTACCTCGGCATTCCATATGCCCAGCCGCCCGTCGCCGCGCTGCGCTTTCAGTCGCCGAAGCCGTTCAAGCCCGCGTCCGACGTGGTGAATGCCGACAAGTTCGGCGCTGCCAGCCTGCAGACGCTGCCGCCGTACGTCACATGGATTTATCCCGTGCCGGCGCAGCAGAGCGAAGACTGCCTGACGGTCAACGTGTGGGCACCCGCGAATGCCGCCGACGCCGCCAAGGCGCCGGTGATCGTGTGGCTGCACGGCGGCGCCTGGCGCACCGGCGCCACCAGCATGCCGCTGATGAACGGCGCAGCACTCGCGGCACTCGGCGTGGTGGTGGTCACGGTCAACTTCCGGCTGGGCGCGCTGGGCGGCCTTTCGCACCCGGACCTTGTCGATGCCGACACCGGCAGCGTCGCCAACTGGCAGTTGCAAGACCAGATGGCCGCGCTGCAATGGGTGCACCAGAACGCCGCCGCTTTCGGGGGCGACCCGGACAACATCTGCCTGATGGGGCAATCGGCCGGTGGCACCAGCGCGGCGGTCATTGCGCAGAACCCCGCCTCCCGGAAGTTCCTTCGCAAAGTCGTGCTGCTGAGCCCGGGCAGCAACGCGGCGCCGAACAACTTCAGCCTGAAGGACGCGGCGGCGTACACCGAGCTGCTGGCCGCCCGCCTGAACACCACGCCGCGGGGCCTGCGCGACGTGCCGGCCGCCACGCTCCATGCGGCGGAGATAGCGCTCAACGCGCAGCCGTTGCCAGCCACCATCACGACCGGACGCAGTTCGAAGTTCGTTCCGGTCGTGGATGCGCAGTTCTGCCTCGCGGACTGGACGCGCGCCGCATGGCCGGCCAACCTGCCAGTGATCATCACGACCACGCTGACCGAAGGCAGCTTCTTCGTCGACCTGATCGACCCCGCCACCGGCAAGGCGCTGACGGCGCCTCTGCCGCAGAACGACACGCAACTGCTGGCATACATCACATCGCTGACCAATTCGGCCACGGCAAGCAGCCAGGTGCTCGCAAACTACCGCCAGGCCGCGGCCGATGAGGGACGGCCGACGGGCGCCGGCGACCTGTTGGTGGAGATCTATGGCGACTACGCCATTCGCGTCCATTCGGTGCACTACGCCGGCAGGCTCGCCAGCGAAGGCAAGGACGTGCGCTTCGGCACCTATGCGCACGCCCTCAAGGCACCGGGACACGGCGTGCCGCACTGCGCCGACCTGCCATTGCTCTTCGGCACCTACGGGCTGGACTACTACAAGGACAAGGTCGGCAACGGCGCCGCGGAAGCGCAGCTGTCGGCGAGCATGGCAGCGGCGCTGGTGTCTTTCGCGCGCGAGCCGCAGGCCACGGCATTCGGCGCCGGCACTGCGTGGCCGCGCTACACAGGCCCCTTGGCGAATGCGGTGCGCATGGGCGAAGGCGTCAGCGGAAGCGTGGTCGTCGGCACGGTGCCCAAGCTGGCGCAACTCGCCATCTGGGACGGTCTTCTGGGCTACTGAAGCGGCTTCACCGTCAGTCAGCCGGCGTTCAACGCCGAAGTGCCGTCGTAGATATAGCGGCGCGACCACGGCAGCGTCTTCGCCGACCTCCCCGCCTTGCGCCCGACGATCTGGTAGATGGCCACGTCGTCGTTCTCAAAGGCATAGGCACAGCCCGCGAGGTAGATGCGCCAGATGCGGAACTTCTCCTCGTCGACGAAGGCGTGCGCCTTCTCGCTGTTGGCTTCGTAGGCGTCGCTCCAGCAGCGCAGCGTTTGCGCGTAGTGGCGGCGCAGGTTTTCAACGTCGAATGCTTCGAGTCCGCCCTGCTGCATGGCCTGCAGCGCCAGGCTGATGTGCGGCAGTTCGCCGTTGGGAAACACGTAGCGGTCGATGAAGTCGCCGCCGCCGTAAGACACACCGCCGCCCTCGGGGTCGGACGAGGTAATGCCGTGGTTCATCACCACGCCGTCGTCGGCCAGCAGCTCTTGCACGCGCTTGAAGTACGCGGGCAGGTTCTTTCGGCCCACGTGCTCGAACATGCCGACGCTGGTGATGCGGTCGAACTGGCCGGTCACGTCGCGGTAGTCCTGCAGGCGGATCTCGATGCGGTCTTGCAGGCCGGCGGCCTTCACGCGTTCGGTCGCCAGGTCGAACTGGTTCTGCGACAGCGTCACGCCCACGCAGCGCGCGCCGAACTTCTGCGCCGCGCGGATCACCAGCGCGCCCCAGCCGCAGCCGATGTCGAGCAGGGTCTGGCCCGGCTTCAGCTCGATCTTGGTGAGGATGTGGTCGATCTTCTTCAGCTGCGCGGTGGCGAGGTCTTCGTCGCCGTTCTCGAAGTAGGCGCACGAATAGACCATGTTCGGGTCGAGCCACAGCCGGTAGAAATCGTTGGAGACGTCGTAGTGGTACTCGATGGACTTCTTGTCCGACGACTTGGTGTGCGCGAAGTAGCGCGCCATGTGCCGCAGCGCCCCACCGGGCTTGTCCATCGATGTCTTGGCGAGGCCGTAGGCGATGTCGATGACGTCGCTGAGCTTGCCTTCGATGTCGATCTTGCTCTTGACGTAGGCCTCGCCCAGGTTGTCGAGCGTGGGCTGCAGCATCAGCGACAGCGCCGCGGGCGACTTCACGTGCAGCGTGACCGAAGGCCCGCTGAAGGTGCCGAAGTCATACGACTGGCCGTCCCACAAGGTGAGCCGCGCAGGCAGGTTGGCGCGTGCGCGAACGGCGGCGCTCCACTGCGCCAGCTTCTTTTCCCAAAGCATGCATTTCTCCGTGTTGTTTGGTTCTCCCGATCACATGAACGGGCTGCTGCAGCGAACAAAACAATAGCGAAGTTTCGTAAAACGTGCATGGTCACGTCAGCGCAAGAAATCGCAGCAAGTGCTACAAGGCTGCGCCGCTCTTTCCTTCGGCGCCCACGTCCCCGGCATTGGCCGACGGCGCATCGCTCGCCTCGATGAAGATCCGCTTGATCATCGGGAACCGCGCGCGCACCTGCTTCTCGATGGCCGCGATGGCCTCGGCCGCGTCGCCGGTGGGCGTGTCGTCCTTGAAGTTGACGTCGACGATCACCAGCACGTCTTCCGGGCCGATGTACATCGACAGCACATGGCCCACGTCTTCCACGCCGGGCTGCTCCATGGCCAGCGCGCGAATGGCGCGTGCGGTCTCTGGGCGGATGCCCTCCCCGATCAGCAGCCCGCGCGACTGCGCGATGAGCAGAACGGCCACGCCCGCAAGAAGCAATCCGATGACCACCGAGGCCACGCCGTCGAGGGCCGGCATGTCCAGCGCGTGGCTGAGGTAGATGCCGAGCGCGGCCACCGCCAGGCCCACCAGCGCGGCCGAGTCTTCGGCCAGCACGGTATAGGTGGTCGGGTCCTTGCTGCGGTCGAGCGCCTGCCAGAACGGCTGGCCACGGGCCTGCGCGCGGAACTGCTTCAGCGCGATGAGGAAGCTCGTGCCCTCGAACAGCGCCGCTGCCGCGAGCACGACGTAGTTCCACGTCGGGTCGCGCATCGGCTCCGGCTGGCGGATGTGCTGGATGCCTTCGTAGAACGAGATGCCACCGCCCAGCCCGAAGATGAGCACTGCGACGATGAGGCTCCAGAAGTACAGCTCCTTGCCGTGCCCGAACGGATGCTCGACCGTCGCGGGCCGCTTGCTCAGGCGCAGCCCCACCAGCAGCAGCACGCCGTTGAAGGTGTCGACCGCCGAGTGGATGCCTTCCGACAGCATCGCCGAGCTGCCGGTAACGCCCGCGACGATGAACTTGGTGACCGCGATCGCCACGTTGGCACCAATGGCGCCGTAGATGGCGATCTTCGATTCAGCCATGCGACGCGCCGACCGTGCGCTCCGGCGGGCTCATGCGGCTCATGCCGCTTCCATCGACTCCGCGCCCATCGCATCGTTGCCCGCCTCGCCGAGCCACCGGCGCTTGTCGCGCAGCGGCGGCGCGCCGAACATGCGGCCGTACTCGCGCGCGAACTGCGACGGGCTTTCGTACCCCACGTTGTGCGCGGCACTCGCCACGTCGGCGCCGGCAATCAGCATCTGCCGGCGCGCCTCCTGCAGGCGCAGCTGCTTCTGGTATTGCAGCGGGCTCATCGCGGTGACGGCCTTGAAGTGATGGTGGAACGACGACACGCTCATGTGCACTGCCCGCGCCATGTCTTCCACCCGCAGCGACTGCGCGTAGTTCATGCGCAGCGCGCTGATGGCTTTGGCGATGCGCTGGGTGTGGCTGTCCTGCAGGGCAATCTGCCGCAGCCGCGCGCCCTCGCCGTTCACCAGCAGGCGGTACATGATCTCGCGCTTGATCATCGGCGCCATGATCGGCACGTCTTCCGGCGTGTCGAGCAGTCGCAGCAGGCGCAGCACCGGTTCCAGCACCGGCATGGCGATGCGGTTGACGTACATGCCGCGCGAGGCCGGCGCATTGGCCTTGGCCGGCAGCTTCTCGTCGCCGATGAGGTCGCCGATTTCGTCGAGGGCCAGCTCCAGCCGCACGCCGAGGTACGGCTCCTTCTCGCTCGTGACGCACACCTGGCCGCACACCGGCAGGTCGACCGAGGTGACGAGGTAGTGCATGGGGTCGTACACGTAGATGTCGTCGCCCACGATGATCCGCTTGGAGCCCTGTGCGATGAGGCCCAGCGCCGGGGATGCAAAGCCGTGCTTGGGGCCTTCGGGCTTGCTGATGCAGAACACCTGCAGGCCGGGCACGGCGGTGATGACGGTGCCGTCCTGCCCCTGGGTGATGTGCTCGATCAGCGCCACCAGTTCCTTGCGGGCTTCGTCGAGTTCGGGTTCCAGCGGCATCGGCTGTGCGATGACGGCAGCGATTTCGGGTGTTTCGTCGGACATGTTCGGGGCCTTGTCGCGGTTGGAGGCCAGGATGGCCACCATGGAGGAATAAGCGGTTTTACAGCTTAGCGCGCCTCTCGCAGATTCGCACCTGCCGGCAGGGAGGTCTGGAGAATCAGGCAAATACTTTGCAGGAACGCGCTCGCCACGCCGGGGGCCGCGGCAGGATACTTTTTGCAGTCGCCCGGGGCCAACCGGCCCCTTCGGGCGCCATTCACGCAAAGGAATTTCTCCATGCAATACCGCAAATTCGGCCGCACCGGCCTTTTCGTTTCCGAGCTGTGCCTCGGCACCATGACTTTCGGCGGCTCCTCCGGCATCTGGGGCCAGATCGGCAACCTGCAGCAATCCGAGGCCGAAGGGCTGATCGGCAGGGCGATGGACGCCGGCATCAACTTCATCGACACGGCTGACGTGTATTCCGACGGCCAGTCAGAAATCATCACCGGCCAGGCGCTGAAGAACCTCAAGGCGCCGCGCGACAGCTTCGTGCTGGCCACCAAGGTGCTGGGCGAAACCGGCAGCAAGGGCGTCAACTCGGCCGGCGCCTCGCGTTTTCACATCATGGATGGCGTCAAGGCCAGCCTGCAGCGCCTGCAGCTGGACCACATCGACCTGTACCAGATCCACGGTTTCGACCCGGCCACGCCCATCGAGGAAACCGTGCACGCGCTGGACAACCTCGTGCGCCAGGGCCATGTGCGCTACGTGGGCGTGTCGAACTGGGCGGCCTGGCAGATCGCGAAGGCGCTGGGCATCGCGGAGCGCGACCGGCTGGCGCGCTTCGAGTCGCTGCAGGCCTACTACACCATCGCCGGGCGCGACCTGGAGCGCGAGCTGGCGCCCATGCTGCGCAGCGAGAACGTCGGGCTGATGGTGTGGAGCCCGCTCGCGGGTGGCCTGCTGAGCGGCAAGTTCGGCCGCAACGTCGAAGCGGAAAAAGGCAGCCGCCGCACCACCTTCGACTTTCCGCCGGTGAACGTCGAACGCGCCTACGACTGCATCGACGTGATGCGCCAGCTGGCCGAGGCGCGCAAGGTGTCGGTCGCGCAGATCGCGCTGGCATGGCTGCTGCACCAGCAGGTGGTGACCAGCGTGATCATCGGCGCCAAGCGCGCCGAGCAGCTGGACGACAACATCGCCGCCACGAACATCAAGCTCACGGCCGACGAGCTCGCCACGCTGGACAAGGTGAGCGCGCTGCCAGCCGAGTACCCCGGCTGGATGCTGGAACGCCAGGGCGGCGTGCGGGGCAAGCGGCTGGCGGAATCAGGCCAGCGCGGCTGAGATCACTTCCGAAGCAGTAGCGCGGCGTGCGGCATGGGCTGCCGTCGCGCGCAGTGCGCGCAGGTCGATGTGGCGGGCCGCGCTGGCCGCATCGGGATGTTCGAGGTGCGGCACGATGCCGAGCAAGGGCGCACCGAGCCGCGCACGCAGCGTCTGCAGGTTGGCCTGCGGCGCGAGCATCGACGGATCGACCATGCTCGCCACCCAGCCCGCCAGCACGAGGCCACGCGCGCGGATCGCCTCGGCGCTCAGCAGCGCATGGTTGAGGCAGCCCAGCCGCAGGCCGACCACGAGGATCACGGGCAGGCCCAGCGCCACAGCCAGATCGGCACTGTCGAGGTCATCGCCGAACGGCACGCAGAAGCCGCCCACGCCTTCGACGACCACCGCATCGGCACGCGCCGACAGCTCAGCGAAGGCCGAGAGCATCGGCTGCAACTCGATGCGCACGTCCTCCTGCCTTGCCGCCAGATGCGGCGACATCGGCGCGCGCAGCAGGTATGGGCAGCGCAGCGCCAGCGGCGCATCGACGTTACCGGCCGCGTGCAGCTGCTCCACGTCTTCGTTGCGCCATTCGCCGCCGATGTCTTCCAGCCCCGCGGCCACCGGCTTCATGCCGACCGCGCGCAGGCCAGAGCCGGCCAGCAGGCTCAGCATGGCGCTGCTGACCAGCGTCTTGCCGATGCCCGTGTCGGTGCCGGTCACGAACCAGGCCTTGCGCGTCATGCGGCTTCCTTCACCGGCGGCGCGAGGGCTTCGCCTAGCGCATCGACCAGCCGTGCGACATCGGCCTCGCTGTGGCTGGCCGACAGCGCGATGCGCAACCGCGCCGTGCCGGCGGGCACGGTCGGCGGGCGGATCGCGCCGACGCGCAGGCCGCGCACATCGAGCTGCGCCATCATCCGCATCGCACGCGCGTTGTCGCCCACGATCAGCGGCTGGATCGCGGTGGGCGACTCGGCCAGCCATGCGCTGCCGTCCGCCGGCAGAACGGCCTTCAGCCCCCGGCGCAGCTGCGCGATGCGGGCCCGCAGCCGCGCACGGCGTTCGGCGCCCTCCTCGCCCTCGATCAGCGCCAGGCTCGCGAGCAGCGCATGCGCGACGGCCGGCGGCGCGGCCGTGGTGAAGATGTACGGCCTGGCGCGCTGCACGAGGTAGTCAACGACGGTGCGGTGCGCCGCCACGAAGGCGCCCGACACGCCCGCCGCCTTGCCCAGCGTGCCGACCAGCACCAGGCGCTCCGAGCGCAGGCTCAGAGCCTGTAGCACGCCGCGCCCCGTGGCGCCAAGCACGCCGAAGCCGTGCGCATCGTCGATCACCAGCCAGGCGTCGTGCCGCTCGGCCAGCGCGAGCAGCCCGGCCACCGGCGCGATGTGGCCGTCCATGCTGAACACCGCGTCGCTCACGATGATCTTCACCGGTGCATCGCAAGCGGCGAGCTGCGCGTCGAGCGCAGCCACGTCGCAATGCGGATAGCGCTCGACGCGCGCCTTGGCCAGCCGCGCGCCGTCGATCAGCGAGGCGTGGTTGAGCGACTCCGAGAAGATGACCGCCTCGGCTCCGCCGAGCGCCGACAGCACCGCGAGGTTGGCCATGTAGCCGGTGCAGAAGAACAGGCTCTGCGCCTCGGGAATGAAAGGTGCCATCCAGCCGGCCAGCCGTTCTTCGAGCAGTGCGTGGGCGCGCGAGTGGCCGAGGATCAGGTGCGAACCGCCGCTGCCCGTGCCATACAGCGCCGCGCCTTCGGCCCACGCATCCGCCAGGGCAGGATGTGCGGCAAGGCCGAGATAGTCGTTGCTGCTGAAGCCGAGCATGGTGCGCGGTGCGGTGGCGCCGGCCAGCGTCAGGCTCTGTTCGGGCGCGCAGGCAGTCTCGGCGATCTGCCGGCGGCGGCGCAGCGACTGGGCGTCGAGCGCGTGGATCTCGCCCTGCAGGCGGTCAAGCAAGCGCGACATCGCGGGCTCCTTCCTTTGAACTCGTGGCCATGGTGGCTTTCAGCGTGGCCAGCGTGCCTTCGACCAACTGGTCGATCTCGCCGTCGTTGATCGCATACGGCGGCATGAGGTAGACGGTGTTGCCGATGGGCCGCATCAGCAGCCCTTGCGCGCGCGCCGCCATGTGGAAACGCTCAGCAAAGCGCGCACCGGGCTCGCGCACGTCGAAGGCGGTGATCATCCCGCGCTGGCGGAGGTGATCGACCGGCTGGCCTTCGAGCCCGTCGTGCAATCGCTGCAGCAGGCGCGCCGCCCGGCCGCGGTTGCGCTGCAACGCGTCTTCGCTCTTGAACAGATCCAGCGTGGCCACCGCCGCGCGACAAGCCAGCGCATTGCCGGTGTACGAATGCGAATGCAGAAAGCTGCGCGCCACGTCGTCATCGACAAAGCCTTCGTAGATGGCGTCGCGCGTCATCACCAGCGCCAGCGGCAGGTAGCCGCCGCTGATGCCCTTCGAGAGACAAAGGAAGTCGGGCCAGACGCCAGCCTGCTCGCACGCGAAGAAGCTGCCGGTGCGGCCGCAGCCCACTGCGATCTCGTCGGCGATGAGGTGTACGCCGTAGCGGTCGCACAGGGCGCGCACGAGCCGCAGGTACTCGGGGTCGTGCATCGCCATGCCGGTAGCGCATTGCACCAGCGGCTCGACGATCACGGCGGCGATGGTGTCGTGCTGTTCGGCCAGCAGCACTTCGAGCTCAGCGGCGGCGCGGCGGGCGACGGCGGTTGCGTCTTCGCCCGGCCGGGCATTGCGAGCGTCGGGCGAGGCAACGAGGTGCGCGTTCGCGAGCAAGGGCGCGTAGGCGTCGCGGAACACTGGCACGTCGGTCACGTGCAAAGCGCCGAGCGTTTCGCCGTGGTAGCCCTGCTTCAGCGCCACGAAGCGCTGCTTGCCGCCACGTCCCGCGTTGCGCCAGGCGTGGAAGCTCATCTTCAGCGCGATCTCCACCGCCGAGGCGCCGTCGGAGGCATAGAAGCAATGGCCCAGCGCGTGTCCCGTCAGCGCAGACAGTCGCTCGGCCAGTTCCACGGCCGGGGCATGCGTACAGCCCGCAAGCATCACGTGCGACAGCTTGTCGAGCTGGTCCTTCAGCGCAGCGTTGAGTGCGGGGTGCGCGTGGCCGAAGAGGTTGACCCACCACGAGCTGGTGGCGTCCATGTAGCGGCGGCCTTCGGCATCGAAAAGCCAGACGCCCTCGCCTCGCGCGATGGGCAACGGCGGCACCGCTTCGAGGCGGATGCTCTGCGTGCACGGATGCCAGACATGGCGCCGGCTGCGTTGCTGCAAGGCGGCATTGGAAGATGAGGAAGAAGCAGTCGTAGAAAGCACCCGCGCATTCCTTTCGTGAGGGCAAGGCGCGGGATCGTATCGACGCGCTCACCATGCGGCAAACCGCCAGACGGCCTGCGAAATGACGGACAAATCAGCGACGTTTGCAGGCGTAGAAGCCGCGTTCAGAGCAACGTCACGGAACAAGACGGCTTCTCGCACCCGGGCCGCCATGCCGGGAAAACGCAAGTTGTCCGGCTACCGCCAGAAACAGGTCACGAATGTCCGGTTTTAGCGGCTTCGCGGCCTGAGACCCGGATATCGGACAGCGTATTGGCGGGTTTCAGCAGTCCGGACTCTTCTTCACCAGCGCGGAGATGTACTCGCCCAACGAAATCACGCCCCGCTCCGGCTTGTCGGGCGGCTCGTAGTGCTGGTCCAGTGTGACGCGCGTCATGGCCGCGTACGACCTGGCTCCGGCATCGGAAAAGCCCAGCGACCTGAACGCCTGCTCCCACTGCTCTCGCGGTGTTTCGACCACTTCCACCGGCCGCCCCAGCGCTTGCGAGAAGGCCTGCGCCACGTCCCCCGCCGAATAGCGCTCAGGCCCTTCGACGTGATGCGGTCCCGAGGACTCGGGCGAGCCCAGCATCAACCTGGCGGCGAACTGGCCGAGATCGTGCGGCGCCACCATCGGCAGCCTGAAGTCGGCGGGGTACATGCTGTGCACCTTGCCCTCTTCACGCGCGGTCTTCAGCGAGGCGTCCCAGTTGCTCATGTAGTAGGCGGCGCGAATGGCGCTGAAAGGCGTCGGGCCGGCGCGCAACGCCTGCTCCATGTCGTACAGCACGCCCAGGTCGCCCAGGCCCTCGCCGGGCTGCGCGCCGTAGGTCGACTCGGCGACGATCTTCTCGAGCCTGCAGCCTTCGAGCGCCGAGAGAATGGCGCGCAGGCTCCTGTGCTCTTCGGCCACCGTGTCGGTCGAGGGTGCCGCCGGCGGGTTCAACACGAACAACCGATGGCCGGCCATGAACACGCGGTGCAGCGCATGCGTGTCGAACACGTCGACCACGGCCACGTGCGCGCCCTTGGTCCGCAGGGCTTCGGCCTTGTGCGCATCGCGCGTGACCACGGTGACCGGCTCGCTGCGCCCGAGCAAGTCTTGCGCAAGCGCCGAGCCGACGTGGCCCGTCGCTCCCAGAATGATGTGCATCGGCTGCCTCCGCGCTCAGCCGCGCTTCTCGGCGTTGCGCTTGCGCGTGGCGGCGGCCTTCATCGCGGAGGCTGAGCGCTGGGCGGCGGGGCGATGCGCAGCGGCGGCACCGCCAAGGCGGCCGCCCTTGCGCGCCGGCGCATGGTTCTCGGCCTTGCCACGACCGGAGCCCGACTTCTTGCCGCCGCCGGTCTCGGCATTCACCGTGGCCCAGGCGCGACGCTCGGCTTCGCCCTCGCCCACGCCACGGTGCTCGTAGCCCTTCTCGATGTGTTCGGCCTGTCGCTTCTGCTTGTCCGTATAGGACGACTTGTCGCCTCTTGGCATGGCATTGCTCCTGCTCGATGAGAAGCCTCCATGCTGGGCGCGCGAGGCGCGCCGTGGGTCGGAAGACGCGAGCGCTGCGCGTCAGCCTTGTCTGTCGTGCGTGTCAGGAGCCGGGCTTCATGCGGCGCAGGTGCGCCAGCATCTCCTCGCGGACTACGCCCGTGATGTGGCTGCGCCGCCCGTTCTCCAGCATGCCCAGCCGCCGCGCTATTGGCCGACCCGGCAGTTGCAGCACGCACAGCGCGGGGTCGCTTTCCCAGTCGAAGTTCTTCAGCAGCGGCGCCATGGTGAAGCCCACGTTCTTGCGCACCAGCTCGGCAATGGCCAGCAGCGAATTCAGCTCCAGGAATTCCTTCGGCACCAGCTGCAGCCGCCGCAGGATGCGATCGATGCGCGCACCAGTCGGTGTGCGCCGATCGAAGCGGATGAAGGGCTGGCTGGCGAACAGGCTCGCAATGCTCGTGTCGGGCGCGGCAATGCCCGAGTTGGCGATGACGGTGAGCGTCTCGTCGTAGCACGGCGTCCACAGCAGGCCCGGCACCTCGGGCCATTGCCGCTCGACGACCACGGCCGCGTCGAGCTCGCCGCTCACCACGTCCTGCATCAGTTGCGTCTGCTCGCGCACGCGCAGCTCGACTTCGAGGTTCGGATGCAGCGACTTGAGCTGCGCCAGCGTGCTCGACAGCAAGCCCATGGCCGAGATCAGCGAGCCGAGCTTGATGGTGCCGGCGATCTGCCGCTGGTCTTGCAGGTCGCGCCGCATCGACTCGTATTGCGCCAGCAGTTCCTCGGCGCGCGGCAACAGCAGATGGCCCGCGGGGCTCAGCACCATGGTGCGGCCGGTCTTGTCGAACAGCGTTTTCTTCATTTCCGCTTCGAGCGCGCGCATCTGCTGGCCCACTGCCGCCTGCGTCAGCGCAACCTGGTCGGCCGCCGCGGCAAAGGAGCCGCCACGGGCCGCGGCCACGAAAGTGCGAAGAAAGCGGATGCTGCTCATGCCAAGGCCAAAGGAAAAGAATTTATTTACTAATTCTAAATAATTTTTAAATTTATTTTTTCCTGTACCTGCAAAAGAATGCGGGCCATGGTCATCGCCCTAGCGCCTTCAGGCGGCAGGCCGATGACAGGAACACCCAGCCCACTCACCTCATGACCACCCCTGAATACTTTCCCCTCGTCGATGTTTCCGGCACGCCCCATGCGCGCGGCCTGCAGCACGGCCGTGCCGTGCCTGAGCGCGTGGCCGGCGGCGTGGCGCTCTACCGCGCCCAGCTCGGCCGCCGCGGCCTGGACGACGCCACCATCCGCCACCTGGCGCAGTCGATGCTGCCGCTGATCGAGGCCTACGACGCGAGCTATCTCGAGGAGATGCGCGGCATCGCCGAAGGCGCCGGCGTGCCGCTCGAAGACATCGTGATGATCAACTGCCGCACCGAGATGCTCTTCGGCTATGCCGACATGAAGCGCCCCGCCCAGGCTTCGGCCGACGCGGCACCCTCCGAAGACGGCGACTGCACCGGCCTCGTCGTGCTGCCCGCGCGCTCGGCCACCGGCCGCCTGATGCACGCCCACAACTGGGACTGGCGCCAGGAATGCGTGGACACCGGCATCGTGCTGCGCATCCGCAACGCGGACGGCCCCGACATGCTCACCTTCACCGAAGCCGGCGCGCTGGCACGGCACGGCTTCAACAGCAACGGCGTGTCGCTTACCGGCAATTCGCTGACCTGCCATGAAGACTTCCAGAAAGGCGCCGGCGTGCCGCTGGTGCTGCTGCGCCGCCGCGTGCTGGAAGCCACCAACCTCGCGCAGGCGATGAAGACCATTTGGGCCTCGAAACGCTACTGCGCCAACAACATGATCCTGGCGCAGTCCAGCGGCAACGACGGCTCGGGCATCAGCCTCGAGACCTCGCCCGGCGAAATCTTCTGGACGCTGCCCGAGACCGACCTGCTGGTGCATGCCAACCACTGGATGTCGCCCTCGGCCATCGTCAAGCTGCGCGACCCCGGCCTGCCGCAGCGACCCGACAGCATCTACCGCCAGCACCGCGTGGAAAACGCCCTGCGCCGCGTCGAGGACCGTATCGACTGGACCGACGTGAAGGCCGCGCTCGCCGACGAATTCGGCAAGCCCGACGGCGTGCTGCGCACCCCGAAGCCGGCCGACTTCAGCAGCATCTCGGCCACCGTGGCCACCACGCTCATGGACGCGGCCAACCGCGTGATGTGGGTCGCGCGCAAGCCCTACGAGGCCCGCAATTTCCAGGAATACACGCTTTAATCGCCCCGCTCCCATGACCCAGAACACTTCCACCGAAGCTCCCACCGCCCTGGCCGACCAGCGCGCCCGCGCCATCTACGACCTGGGCCCCAGCACCATCTACGCCTCGCGCAGCGACCCGCGCTTTTCTTACTGCACCTACGTGCCCGAACACATCGGCAAGCCCGGCGCCCGGCCGATGCAGCTGGTGGTGGTGATGCACGGCACCGGCCGCGGCTTCGTCAACTACCGCGAGGCCTTCAGCGGCTTTGCCAAGTGGAACGACTGCATCGTGCTGTGCCCGCTGTTCCCGGCTGGCGTGCGCGGCGACGGCAACCGCGACGGCTTCAAGCACCTGATCGAAGCCGACATCCACTACGACCGCATCCTGCTCGACATGGTGGCCGAGGTGGGCGAGAAGTTCGGCTGCGACTTCAGCCAGTTCGCGCTCTTCGGCTATTCGGGCGGCGGCCAGTTCGCCAACCGCTTCGCGATGCTGCACCCCGAACGCCTGTGGGCCGTGTCGATAGGCGCGCCCGGCTCGGTCACGCTGATCGACCCCGAGCAGGGCTGGTGGGTCGGCACGAAAGACTTTGCCGGCCGCTTCGGCAAGCCGATGAACCTCGAGGCCCTGCGCCGCGTGCCGGTCCACATGATCGCCGGCAAGGCCGACATCGAGACCTGGGAGATCACGCACCGCGAAGGCGGCAAGTACTACATGCCCGGCGCCAACGATGCCGGCCGCACCCGGCCCGAGCGGCTCGAAACGCTGCGCCGTTCCTTCGAGGCAGCGGGCGTCAAAGTCACCTTCGACCTGCTCGACAACGTGCCGCACAACGGCATGGCCTGTGTCGGGCACGTGCAAGACTTCTTCGCCGACGCGCTGTATGCGCTGCGCGAGCCGCGCGCCGTGTCGTCTTCGGCCTGACGCCCACCGCAAGCAACAACGAGGAAGACGGCCTATGTTCCGTTTCGCAGCGTCCCGCATCGCGATGGCGATACCCACACTGCTCATCGTGGCGGTGTCGGTGTTCGTGCTGATACGGCTGATTCCCGGCGACCCCGCGCAGCTCCTGCTGGGCGATCTCGCCACGCCCGCCAGCCTGGCCGAGCTGCGTGCCCGCCTCGGGCTCGACCGCTCGCTGCCGGCGCAGTTCGGCATCTGGTTCGGCCACGTGCTGCAGGGCGACCTGGGCACCTCTATCAACAGCGGGCAGGACGTGCTCTCGCTCGTGACCGACCGCTTTTTGATCAGCGGCCGCATCGTGCTGGTGGCCGTGGCGCTGGCCGCGATGGTGGCGGTGCCCGCCGGCATGATCGCCGCGTGGAAGCAGAACCGCGCGCCCGACCTGCTGCTGGTCGGCGCGGCAACGCTGCTGGTGTCCATTCCGACCTTCTGGCTCGGCCTGCTGTTGCTGCTGCTGTTCGGCCTGAAGCTGGGCTGGCTGCCAGTGGTGGGCTACGTGGGCATCGCCGAAGACTGGAAGAACGGCCTGCTCTACCTGGTGCTGCCGGTGCTCACGCTGTTCCTGCACGAGATCGGCGTGCTGATGCGCATGGCGCGCGCCAGCACGCTCGAAGTGCTGCGGCTGGACTACATCACGCATGCGCGCGCCAAGGGCCTGTCGGAGCGCGCGGTGCTGATGCGCCACGCCTTCAAGAATGCCTTCGGGCCAACGTGGACGCTCATCGGCCTGGTGCTGGGCAACCTGCTCGGCGGCATCGCGGTGGTGGAAACGGTGTTCACCATTCCCGGACTGGGCCGGCTGCTGGTCGATGCGATCTTCGCGCGTGACTACCCGGTGATACAGGGCTGCCTGCTGTTCGTGGCGGTGATCTACGTGGTGGTGAATCTCGTCATCGATCTCTGTTATCCCTTCTTCGACCCGAGAGTCGCCGTCGAATGAGCACGATGAAACGCAAGAAGCGCATTCCCCTCAACGCCCTGATCGGCATCGTCATCGTCGGTTTGATCGTGGCCGCGGCTCTCATCAGCCTCGTGTGGACGCCGCACGATCCGCTGCGCATCAATTTCGGCTCGCGGCTCAAGCTGCCCGGCGGCGCCTTCCTGCTGGGCACTGACGAATTCGGCCGCGACGAGCTCTCGCGCCTCATGGCCGGCGCCGCCACCAGCGTGTGGATCGCGGTGCTGACTGTCGGCTTCTCGATCGTCGTGGGCAGCATCGTCGGCGTGCTGACGGGCTTCCTGCGCGGCTGGACCGACCGCATCGTGATGGCCTTCAACAACGCGCTGCTGGCCTTCCCCGGCCTGCTGCTGGCGCTGGGCCTGCTCGCGGTGGTGGGCGCGAACCAGTACGGGATCATCCTGGCGCTCGGGCTGGCCTACACGCCATCGGTGACGCGCATCGTGCGCGGCACGGTGCTGTCGCTGCGCGAAAAGGAGTTCATCGAATCCTCGCGCGTGCTGGGCAACTCCGAGCTCTACACCATGGTGCGCCACGTGCTGCCCAACTGCACCGCCCCGCTGACGGTGCTGGCCACTTCGATGTTCGGCTGGGTCATATTGGCCGAGAGCGCGCTGTCGTTCCTCGGCCTGGGTGTGCCGCCACCGGCGCCTACCTGGGGCAACATGCTCGCGTCGGCCCGTCCGTTCATGGCGCAGGCCAGCTATCTCTCGATTCTTCCGGGCCTGTGCATCGCGCTGACGCTGCTGGGCATCAACCTGCTGGGCGACGCGGTGCGCGACTGGCTCGACCCGCGCATGAAGGGCGTGCAATGACGACCACCACGACGAACACCCCACTGGTCAGCGTGGAAGGCCTGACGCTTGCCGTCGGCATGGGCGGCCGGGAGATCGTGCGCAACGTGTCCTTCGACATCGCGCCGGGCGAAATGGTCGGCATCGTCGGCGAATCGGGCAGCGGCAAGACGCAGGCAGCGCGCGCCATCATGGGCCTCACGCCGCCACCGCTGGTGCGCACGGCCGGGCGCATCCTGTTCGAGGGTGAAGACTTGGCACTGGCAAAACCGGCGCGGCTGCGCGAACTGCGCGGCGCGCGCGTGGGCATGGTGTTCCAGGAGCCGATGACCTCGCTCAACCCGTCGATGACCATCGGCAAGCAGCTCGGCGAGGCGCTGGCGCTGCACCGGCGTGACCTGGCTCCGGCCGCGCGGCAGGCGCGCATTCTCGACATGCTGGCGCGCGTCGGCATCCGCGACCCCAAAGGCGCGCTCGACGCCTGGCCGCACGAGTTCTCTGGCGGCATGCGCCAGCGGATGATGCTGGCCTCGGTGATGCTGCTGGAGCCTGCATTGCTGATTGCCGACGAGCCCACCACCGCGCTCGACGCCGTGGTGCAGCGCGACGTGCTGGAACTCATGGTCGGCCTTACGCGCGAGCACAACACGGCCGTGCTGATGATCAGCCACGACCTGCCGATGGTGGCGCGCTTCACGCAGCGCATGGTGGTGATGCGGCACGGCGAGGTGAAGGAAACCGGCCGCACAGACGACATGCTCGAACAGCCGAAGCACGAATACACGCGCGAGCTGCTGCAGGCCATGCCGCGCCGCCTGCCCGCACGGCAGGTGACCGACGAAGCGCCCGTGGTCGAGGTGCGCAACCTGGTGGTCGACTATGCGGGCCACCGCCGCCTGTTCACGAAGGCAACGCCCAAGCGCGCGCTGCACGGCATCGACCTGGTGGTGCGGCCGCGCGAAGTGGTCGCGGTGGTCGGCGGCTCGGGCTCGGGCAAGACCACGCTGGGCCGCACCATCGCCGGGCTGCTGAAGCCCAGCGGCGGCGACATCCTGTTCCGCGGCCGGCCCATCCTGCGCTCCGATGCCGGCTGGTCGGACTACCGGCTGCAATGCCAGATGGTGTTCCAGGACCCGTATGCCTCGCTCGATCCGCGCATGACCATCGACCAGCTGGTGGGCGAAGGGCTGCGGCTTATCAAGGGCATGTCTACGGCCGACAAGGTGCGCCGCGTGCAGGAAGTGCTCGACGAGGTCGGGCTGGGCACATCGTTTGCGACGCGCTATGCGCACGAGCTGTCGGGCGGCCAGCGCCAGCGCGTGGCGATCGCCCGCGCCATCGTGCGCCGGCCGGCGTTCGTGATTGCCGACGAGCCCGTGTCCGCGCTCGACGTCACGGTGCGCGCGCAGGTGCTGGAGCTGTTCGCCGAGCTGCAGAAGCGCCACGGCTTCTCGTGCCTTTTCATCAGCCACGACCTCGGCGTGGTCGAGCAGGTCGCCGACCGCGTGATCGTCATGCAGGACGGCCGCATCGTCGAGCAGGGCTCGCGCGACACCGTGTTCGATGCGCCGCAGCAGGACTACACGCGCAAGCTGCTGTCGGCCATTCCGGCACTGGAGCCGACCGCCGGTGGCGGTGTGCGGCTGCGCTGGCGCTTCGGGGCCGAAACGCCAGTCCCGGCCTTTGCCTGATCTTTTTGTAATCGCACCGCAGGAGTTCTTCATGCCCCGCTTCACCCTTCGCCACGCCGCCATCGCCGCTGCCTGCCTGGCCGCCTCGGGCGCCTTCGCCCAGACCACCGTCACCGTGGCCCAGCCTGCCGACATCCGCTCCACCAACCCTGGCGTGAACCGCGACAACACCACCGACGGCGTGGTGCTGAACATCGTCGAGGGGCTGGTCGGCTACCGCATGGACGGCAGCGTGGGCCCGCTGCTGGCGCAGTCGATCGACGTGTCGAAGGACGGCATGACCTACACCTTCAAGCTGCGCAAGGGCGTGAAGTTCCACAACGACACACCGATGACCTCGGCCGATGTGGCATGGAACTGGAAGCGCTACATGGACCCGAAGACCGACTGGCGCTGCACCGGCGAGTACGACGGCCGCAACGGCCTGAAGGTGGTCGAGACCGCCACGCCCGACGACAGCACCTTCGTGATGAAGATCAACAAGCCCTCGGCCGTGTTCCTCGACACACTCGCGCGCACCGACTGCGGCATGACGGCCATCCTGCACAAGAGCTCGGTGAAGGCCGACGGCAGCTGGGACAAGCCCGTGGGCACCGGCCCCTTCAAGTTCGGCGAGTGGAAGCGCGGCGAATACGTCACGGTGACGGCCTTCAAGGGCTACACCTCACCGGCCGGCGCCACCAAGTCAGACGGCTACACCGGCCTGAAGGCGCCGCTGGTGGACACGGTGAAATTTCTCGTCGTGCCCGACGCAGCCACCGCGGCGGCCGGGCTGAAGTCGGGCGCCATCGACGCGGGCCAGATCACTTCGAGCGATGCGCAGGAGCTCAAGAACGATCGCAACCTCACTGTGCAGGCGCCGCCCGAGGCCATCAAGAACGTGCTGCTGATCCAGACGCGCGACCCGCAGCTGAAGAACGAGAAGTTGCGCCAGGCCATCGCGGCCTCGCTCGACATCGAGCAGATCGTGGCGGCCGCCTCCGAAGGGCTGGGCTCGGTCAACAACTCGGCCATCCACAAGGGCTCGGCCTTCTACAGCGCCGCGCAGAAGAAAGGCTGGCACTACGACCCGGCGCAAGCCGCCAAGCTGCTGCGCGAGGCCGGCTACAAGGGCGAGAAGATCACCATCCAGACCAACAAACGCGCGCACGTGCCCAGCTACACGGTGGCGGTGCTGGCGCAGGCCATGATGCAGTCGGTGGGCATCAACGCGCAGATCGAAGTGCTCGAATGGGCCACGCAGCTCGACCGCTACAACAGCGGCAACTACCAGATGAGCTCGTTCAGCTATTCGTCGCGGCTCGACCCGGCGCTGAGCTACGAACAGTTCGCCGGCCCGAAGGACAAGCAGGCGCGCAAGGTGTGGGAAGACCCGCAGGCGCTGAAGCTGATCGACGACAGCTTCGCCGAGTCTGACCCGAAGAAGCGCCAGGCCCTGTTCGACCAGATCCACGCGCTGATGATCCAGCAGGTGCCGATGGTGATGCTGTTCAACGGCCTCGACGCATGGGCCGTGCGCAAGCGCATCAGCGGGTTTGCGGTGTGGGAAGGCAAGCCGCGCATGTGGGGTGTTTCAGCTACTGCTGCGCGCAGCTAGCCGAGCGCTAAGCCGTCAGGACCTTCGCGAGGTCCGCTTTCAAAGACGTGGCCCGCTCCGGCGCGCGCGCGAGCCCCGCATCGACCAGGGCCCGCGCCCGTGCGAGGTCGCCCAGGTGCACCGCGATCCGTGCGAGATGCAAGGCCGTTCGCGCATGGATCTGGTTCGGATCGGTCTCGCGCAGCATCTGCTCGAAGCTTTGCGGGTAGCTGCCATGCCGTGCAAAGAAGGCACGCCCCGGGCCCGTCCACTCGCTCACGATGAACTCGACGTTCTCTTCCGCCTGCTCTTTCGCCGCGCCATAGGCCCATCCGAAGGCGGCGCCGGGCGGGGGCTCCATCCGGTCGCGAAACACGCAATGCGATTCTTCCAGCGCATCCGGCGCCACCTGGGCGCCGCCTTCGGTCGGCAGGAAGTCGAGATGCGCGCCGAGGTTCAGGTAGCACGCCTTCCCGCCGCTTGCGCCCTGTACGTTGAACACATGGATCAACGGCCCGTCGATGCGCCGCAGCGTCTGGCCCAAACCCTCGAAGCCTTCGGCCTTCAGCACGGGGAAGAGTTTTTGCGTGAGGAGCTTGAGAAAGGTGGTGCGGTTCATGGGGCGCGGATTCTCCGTGTGCGCAAGGTGATGGAATAGCGCAAGGCTTCGGTCGGTGCAATGGCATGTTGCCATGCCCAGCGCGCCGGGCCGCGCAGCAGGTACACCGAGCGCGGCTCGACCAGGAATTCGAGCGTGGCCGGCTCCGAAGCCGCCGCACCGGGCACGTACGGCCTGAACTGCATCACCGCATCGCCGTGCAGCGAGACACCGATGATGTTCTCGAAGTCCGGCACGTCGCGGTGCCAGCCCAGCGGAGTGCCAGGCCGGTATTCGGCAATCAGCATGTGGGTGAGCTCTTCGGGCCCGATGCCGGCCCAGGCGGCTGCCTTTGCGCGTAGCGGGTGCAGCACTTCGGGCAGCGGCGCGCCGGGCTTAAGGCGGTTGTTCTCGAAGTCGTAGCTGCCGCCGAAGCTGGTGCCGCGCCGCCGCGCCGTGTATTCCTTGTAGCGCATCTCCTTGAGCGGCAAGCCCTGCACGATGTGCAGCAGGCCGGCTTCTTCCTCGGCTGACAGGAAGTCGCGCTCGTAGCGCAAGCCCTCTATGGCTGCCACGGGTGCCTCGCCGAACAAGTCGGGCTGCCCCGCGTGTTCGAGGCGTCTAACGGTGCGCATCCTCTTCGCCTCCTGCCAGTTGCACATGCCACCAGCGCGGCAGCAGCTCACGGATCTCGGCGCGCGCAAAGCGGTCGTCGAGCAGGTGCAGCACGCCGCGGTCTTCCTCGGTGCGAATCACGCGGCCGGCCGCCTGCACCACCTTCTGCAGGCCGGGGTAGAGGTATGTGTACTCATAGCCCTTGCCGAAGCGCGTCTGCATGCGCTCGCGCGTGATCTCGTTGAGTTCGTTGTACTGCGGCAGGCCCAGGCTGGCGACGAAGGCGCCGATCAGTCGGCTGCCCGGCAGGTCGATGCCCTCGCCGAACGCGCCGCCGAGCACCGCGAAGCCGATGCCCTGCCCGCCCTCTTCGAAGCGCGCAATGAAGCCGTGGCGGTCGGCCTCTCGCATGCCACGCGTCTGCGTCCACACGGGCACGCTGGGGTGTCGCAGCGAAAACGCGGCGCAGGCTTTTTCGAGGTAGTCGAAGCTGCTGAAGAAAGCCAGGTAGTTGCCCGGCAGGCGCTCGAACTGCGCGCCGATGATGTCCGCCACATTGCGCAGCGACCCCGCGCGATCGCGAAAGCGCGTCGACACATGCATCGCCACCTCGACCCGCAGCTGCTGGCTGTCGAAGGGCGAGGCCACGTCGAGCAGCGCTGTGTCTTCAGGCAGGCCCAGCGCGTCGCGATAGAACGCGAAAGGTGACAGCGTGCCCGAGAAGCATGTGACCGACACCGCATCGCCGAAGCGCGCTTCGAGGAACGGCGCGGGCACGAGGTTGCGGATGGCCAAGCTGCGATCCTGCTGCGTGGCACCCAACGTGCGCTCGAACACCGAGTGGTCGCCGAAGGCCTCGGCCAGCCGGGCGAAGTGCAGCGCATCGAAAAAGAAGCGCTGCAGCGGCCCCTGCGAGGCATCGGGCGTGGCGGCGAAATATTCGGCCATGGCGGTGTTGGCCGCCTGCAGGGTGCGCAGGAAGCGCTCGGGGATCTCGTCGGCGGTTTCGTAGCTGGCCACTTGCGACTGCTGCACCGTGTCCCATTCGCGGAACAGCCGGGCCAGCGGACCGCGCAGTGCGGCGGGCGCGACGCGGTGCGCTTCTTCGAGCGCCGCGCCTTCGAGCTGCGCGGTGTACATGCCGCGCGAGCGCTCCAGCAGGTTGTGGGCCTCGTCCACCAGCACGGCCACGCGCCAGTCGGCGTCGCGCATGGTGGCGTAGAGGAAGGCGCTGCTGTCGAAGTAGTAGTTGTAGTCGCCGACGATGGCGTCGGCCCAGTGCGCCATCTCCTGCGCGAGGAAATAAGGGCACACCTCGTGCGTGAGCGCAATGTTGCGCAGCGCCTCGCGGTCGAGCCACGCCACCTGCGCGGCCTGTTCGCGTGCGGCGGGCAGGCGGTCGTAGAAGCCCCTGGCGAGCGGGCAAGCGTCGCCGTGGCAGGCGCGATCAGGGTATTCGCAGACCTTCTCGCGGGCAGCGAGTTCGAGCACCCGCAGCTTGCCCTGGCCCCTGCCCTTGTCGAGCACTCGAAGCGCATCGAGCGCCACCGGCCGGCCGGAGGTCTTGGCGGTGAGGAAGAAGAGCTTGTCGATCCTGCGTGCCGCGCGGGCCTTGAGCAGCGGGAAGATGGTGGCCAGCGTCTTGCCGATGCCCGTGGGCGCCTGCGTCATCAGGCAGCGCCCGCCCACGGCCGCGCGGTAGACGGCTTCGGCCAATTCGCGCTGGCCGGTGCGAAAGGCGCGGTGCGGAAACTCGAGTTGGGCCAGCATGGCGTCGAGCGCGGCGCGGTGGCCAGCTTCGCTCGCGGCCCATTCGCTGTAGCGGCCGCACAGCTGCTCGAAGTGCTCCCGCAGCGCATCGCGGCTGTGGTGCTCTTCGAGCACGGTTTCGTCGCCGGTGGCAAGGTCGAGGTACACCAGCGCCACGGTCATTTCTTCATGGCCGTTGAGCTCGCACAGCATCCAGCCGTAGGTGCGTGCCTGCGCCCAGTGCAGCGCGCGGTGGTTGCCGCGGATGGCATCGAAGTCGCCGCGGAAGGTCTTGATTTCTTCGACGCGGGATGCGCGTGCCTCGTAGCCGTCGGCCCGGCCGCGCACGCGGACCGCGCCGCAGCTGGCTTCGAGCCCGACCTCGCAGGCGTAGTGCTCGGGATCGCGCCGGTGCTGCACCATCGCGTGCCCGGCCATGCCTTCGAGCGCGCTGGGCGCGGGCACGAAGCGCAGGTCGAGGTCGCCCGCCTTCGCGCCGAAGGCGCACAGGGCCTTGACGGAGACGACGTGCGCAACCACGGAGGCCGCGTCTTGCGGGTTGGAGGGTTCGGAGCCCATCTGGCAAATGCTGTATGAATTTACAGTATAGCCACGCAGGTGCGGTGGCCACGGTTTCCACATCCGCGCCAAGACCGTGACGGGGTCTTCTCCGACAGGGCGTCTTCGATTTATCGACAAAACTTGACAAGTTTTGCCTACAACTGCGACCGATGAACACTCCCACCGCGATCGACCCCGACGACTTCGAGCGCCTGCTCAGCCGGAACATCAAGCTGCCCCTGATCGGCGGCGTGTTCGGTGCCGTGGTGTTCGTGGGGTTGATCCTGTTCCTGCTCAACACCATCGGATGGGTCGAGCACACCGATCGTGTCACCCGCTCCGCCAGCGAGTTGCAGCGCCGCACCATCGACATGGAAACCGGCGTGCGCGGCTTCCTGATCACCGGTGAACGGAGCTTTCTGGAGCCTTACCAAAGCGCCCTGACCCGCCTCAAGGGCGATACGGCCGGGCTGCGCAACCTGGTGTCGGACAACCCGCAGCAGGTGGAGCGCATCGACCGCCTCGCCACGCTGCAGGCGGCCTGGCTCGAATTTGCCAACGGCATGATTGCCGCGCGCGACGCCAGCAGCGGCAATCAGACCGCCGTGCGCCTCGGCGACGAAAAGCGGCTGATGGACGACATGCGCGCCGAGTTCACCGCCTTCATGGAGACCGAGCAGACCCTGCGCTTCCAGCGCAACAACGCGGCCAACAGCACTGCCTGGTGGGTCGTGGGCCTGTTCCTGCTGTTCACCTTGAGCTTCACCGGGTTGATGGCCTACTTCGGACGGCGCCAGCTGGTGCGGCTGTCCGACAGCTACGACGTGGTGCTGAAGGAGCAGGAAACGCGCGCCGAGCAGCTCGCCCACGAGGCCTGGCTGCGCAGCGCGCAGACCGGGCTGGTGGGCGAGCTGGTCGGCGAACTCAGCGCGCCGGACATGGGCCGCAAGGTGCTCGCGTTCTTCTCGCACTACCTGGGCGCCTCGGTGGGCGCCATGTACGTGCGCGAGCGCCACGGCCCGCTGCGCCGGGCGGCGAGCTACGGCTTTTCGAGCGCGGCCGAGGCCACGCCGCAGGTCTTTTCCCCCACCGAAAGCCTGGTGGGCCAGGCCGCCGCAGAGCGCCGGCGCATGCTGATCGACCCAGTCGATGCCGACTACCTGAAGGTCAACTCAGGCTTGGGCGAGATGGCGCCCAAGTCGGTGTTGCTGGTGCCTGTCGCGAGCAGCGGCATGGTCAACGGCGTGGTCGAGCTCGGCCTGCCCGGCCCGCTGGACGAGCGCGGCAACCAGCTGATCGACCTGGTGGCCGACGACATCGGCACCTCGCTGGCGGCGGCGCGCTACCGCGAGCAACTGCAGGAGGTGCTGGGCGAAACCCAGCAGCTCAACGAGGAGCTGCAGGTGCAGCAGGAAGAGCTGCGCACCGCCAATGAAGAACTGGAAGAACAGTCGCGCGCCCTGCGCGCCTCGCAGGCCATGCTGGAGAACCAGCAGGCCGAGTTGGAGCAGACCAACAGCCAACTCTCCGAGCGCACCGAGGCCCTCGACCAGCGCAACACCGCGCTGCGCCGCGTGCAGCGCGACCTCGAAGACCGCGCCGACGAGCTGCAGCGCGCGAGCCGCTACAAGTCGGAATTTCTCGCCAACATGTCGCACGAGCTGCGCACGCCGCTCAACAGCGCGCTCATCCTCGCCAAGCTGCTGGGCGACAACCCGCAGGGCAACCTCTCGCCGGAGCAGGTGAAGTTCGCGGAGTCGATCTACTCGTCGGGCAACGACCTGCTGGTGCTCATCAACGACATCCTCGACATCGCGAAGGTGGAAGCCGGCAAGCTCGAAGTGGTGCCCGAAGACGTGACGCTCGCCAAGCTGGGCCGCAGCCTCGAGAGCACCTTCAGCCCGCTGGCGATGCAAAAGAACCTGGGCTTCCGGCTGGAGGTGCGCCCTGATGCGCCAGCGACGCTGGTCACAGACCGGCAGCGGGTCGAGCAGATCCTGAAGAACCTGCTGTCGAACGCGATCAAGTTCACCGAGCGCGGCGAAGTTGCGCTGACAGTCTCGCCGGCTGCTGATGGCGGCGCCACCTTCGCGGTGTCCGACTCGGGCATAGGCATCGACCCGCAGCAGCACGAACTGATCTTCGAAGCCTTCCGCCAAGCCGACGGCACCACCAGTCGGCGCTATGGCGGCACCGGGCTGGGCCTGTCGATCTCGCGCGACCTCACGCAGTTGCTGGGCGGCACGCTCACGGTGCAGAGCGAGCCGGGCCAGGGCAGCACCTTCGTGCTGCAGCTGCCAGCAAAGGCGCCGCAGGCTTCACCGGCAACGCTTCAGCCATCGGCGGTCTACACGCCGCGGCCCGCGCATGCGCCATCGGTTGCCTCGCTGGCGCCGAAGCCCCCTGCTCCGGTGCCCGCGCCGCAGTTCGCCGACGACCGCTCCATCCCACGCGACCAGGTGCGCCGCGTGCTGGTGATCGAAGACGAGCCGCAGTTCGCGCACATCCTCTACGACCTGGCGCACGAGCTGGGTTATCGCTGCCTGGTGGCGCACGGCGCGGCCGACGGCTTCGAACTGGCCACGCAGTTCCTGCCCGACGCGATCCTGCTCGACATGCGCCTGCCCGACAGCACCGGCCTCGACGTGCTGCAGCGGCTGAAGGATTCGCCGCACACGCGCCACATTCCGATCCACGTGGTGTCCGCCGCCGAGGGCGTACAGGGCGCTGCGCTGCAGATGGGCGCCATCGGCTACGCGCTGAAGCCGGCCACGCGCGACGAACTGATGAAGGTGTTCGGCCGGCTGGAGGAAAAGCTCACGCAGAAGGTCAAGGCCGTGCTGCTGGTGGAAGACGACGAGCTGCAGCGCGAGAGCGTCATCAGGCTGATCGGCGACGACGACATCGAGATCGTTGCCGTCGGCTCCGGCGAAGAGGCGCTGGAGCTGCTGCGCACCCGCGTGTTCGATTGCATGATCACCGACCTGAAGCTGCCCGACATGCAGGGCAGCGAGCTGTTGAAGGCCATGGCGGCGGAAGAAATCGTGTCGTTCCCGCCGGTCATCGTCTACACCGGGCGCAACCTCACGCGCGACGAAGAGGCCGAGCTGCAGCGCTACTCGCGCTCGATCATCATCAAGGGTGCGCGCTCGCCCGAGCGCCTGCTCGACGAAGTGACGCTGTTCCTGCACAAGGTGGAGGCCGAGCTTTCCAGCGAACGCCGGGGCATGCTGAAGACCGCGCGCGGGCGCGACCGCATCTTCGAGGGCCGCACCATCCTGCTGGTGGACGACGACGTGCGCAACATCTTCGCGCTGACCAGCGCGCTGGAGCAGCGCGGCGCCATCGTCGAGATCGGCCGCAACGGCCGCGAGGCGCTGGAGCGGCTCGACCAGGTGAGCGAGATCGACCTCGTGCTGATGGACGTGATGATGCCGGAGATGGACGGCCTCGAAGCCACGCGCCGCCTGCGTGGCGACCCACGCTTCGAGAAGATGCCGGTGATCGCCATCACCGCCAAAGCCACCAAGGACGACCGCGAGCAATGCCTGGCCGCGGGCGCCAACGATTACCTTGCCAAGCCTGTGGATCTGGAGCGCCTGTTCTCGCTGCTGCGCGTGTGGATGCCGAAAATGGAGCGACTGTGAGCCGCCCTGCTTCATCGCCACCAACGCCACCAGCGCCGCCCACGCCGCCGCTGCATCCGCTGAGCGACACGGAGATCGAGCTGCGCCTGCTGATGGAGGCGATCTACCTCAAGTACAGCTACGACTTCCGCAACTACACCGTGGCTTCGCAGAAGCGCCGCGTGCTGCACGCGCTCGACCAGCTCGGGCTGCCGAGCATTTCGGCGCTGCAAGAGCGGGTGCTGCGCGACCCTTCGCTGTTCGGCCGGCTGCTGCAGTTCCTGACGATCCCGGTAAGCGAGATGTTCCGCGACCCGGCCTACTTTCTGGCCTTGCGCCAGCACGTGGTGCCGATTCTTCACACCTACCCGTCTGTCAAGGTGTGGGTGGCGGGCTGCAGCACGGGCGAGGAAGTGTTCTCGCTGGCCATCCTGCTGCGCGAAGAGGGCCTGCTCGCGCGCACGCAGATCTATGCCACCGACATCAACCCCGCCTCGCTGGAGAAGGCGCGCCAGGGCATCTTTCCGCTGGAAGCGATCCGGGGCTACACCACCAATTACCAGCGCGCGGGCGGACGCGGCGAGTTCTCCGACTACTACACCGCCGCCTACGACGCCGCGCGCTTCGACCCCTCCCTGTGCGCCGGCGTGATCTTTGCCGACCACAGCCTGGCAACCGACAGCGTGTTCGCAGAAACGCAGCTGGTGTCGTGCCGCAACGTACTGATCTACTTCAACCGCGAGCTGCAGGACCGGGCGCTGGGCCTGTTCCATGAGTCGCTGTCGCACCGCGGTTTTCTTGGGCTGGGCTCGAAGGAAAGCATCGACTTCTCGGGCTACTCCGACCGCTTCGACACGCACGCGCGCGTCGAGCGCATCTACCGCAAGAAAGCCGCATGACGGGCCACATGAAGCGCCACCTTCGCTCCCCCGTTCGCAAACGCGTGGACGCCGTGGTGCTCGGCGCCTCGGCCGGCGGCATCGACGCGCTCTCCACGCTGCTGCACGACCTGCCCGCCGGCTGGCACATTCCGATGGCCGTGGTGTTGCACCTGCCCGGGGATCACGAGAGCCATCTCGCCGAGATCTTCGCGCAGCGCCTGCCGATCCCGGTGCACGAGGCCAACGACAAGATGCCGTTGGCGGCCGGCAGCCTGTACTTTGCGCCGCCGGGCTACCACCTGTCGATTGAGCGCGAGCGCGCCTTCTCGCTGAGCTGCGAGCCACCGGTGCTGTTCTCGCGGCCGTCCATCGACGTGCTGATGGGCTCCGCCGCCGATGTCTACGGCCCCGCCCTCGCCGGCTTTTTGCTGACCGGCGCAAACGACGACGGCGCCGAAGGCCTGCACCGCATTCATCTGGCCGGCGGGCTCACCGCCGTCCAGGAACCGAAAGAAGCTCTTATTCCAACCATGCCCCAAGCCGCCATCGCGCGCCACATTCCCGACTACGTGCTCCCCCTGCGCGAACTGCGCACGCTGCTGCTCCAACTGGAGGCCGCCCATGAACATTGACATCGAAAGCAAGCTGCTGATCGTCGATGACCTGCCGGAAAACCTGCTGGCACTGGAGGCGCTCATCCGCGCGCCGGGGCGCATCGTGTACCGGGCCGACTCGGCCGATGCGGCGCTGGCGCTGCTGCTGGAGCACGAATTCGCGCTCGCCATCGTCGACGTGCAGATGCCGGGCATGAACGGCTTCGAACTGGCCGAATTGATGCGCGGCACCGAGCGTACGCGGCACATTCCCATCATCTTCGTGAGCGCCGCAGGGCGCGAGCTGAACTACGCCTTCCAGGGCTACGAGAGCGGCGCGGTCGACTTCCTGCACAAGCCGCTCGACCCGCACGCGGTGGTCAGCAAGGTGAACGTGTTCGTCGACCTGTACCAGCACCGCAAGGCGCTGCGCCACGAAATGGAATCGCTCGCGGCCGCGCACAGGAAGCAGGAAGAGCTGGTGCAACAGCTGCAGCAGACGCAGCATGAGCTGGAACGCGCGGTGCGCATGCGCGACGACTTCATGTCGATGGTGTCGCACGAGCTGCGTACGCCGCTCAACACGCTCTACCTCGAAGCGCAGTTGCGGCAGCTGCATTTGTCGAAGGGCAACCTCGCCAACTTCACGCCTGAGCGGCTGCCCACGATGATCGAGCGCGACCAGCGGCAGATCCGCAACATGGTGCGGCTGATCGACGACATGCTCGACGTCACGCGCATGCGGCGCGACGCGCTGTCGATCAAGACCACGCCAGTGGACCTCGCGACGCTGGCGCAGGCGGTGGTCGAGAGCCTGCGGCACCAGGCCGAGGCCGCGGGCTCGGTCATCACGCTCGCGGCGCCGGCCGAGCTGCGCGGCGAATGGGACGAGTTCCGCATCGAACAGGTGCTGACCAACCTGCTGACCAACGCGTTGCGCTACGGCGGCGGCAAGCCGGTCGAGATGGTCGTGCAGCAGGTAGGAAACACCGCGCAGGTGGCCGTGCGCGACCAGGGCATAGGCATTGCGCCCGAAGACCAGGGCCGCATCTTCGAGCAGTTCGAGCGCACCGACGACAGCCGCAAGCACGCCGCGGGGCTGGGCCTCGGGCTCTACATCACGCGCAAAATCGTGACCTTGCACGGCGGGCAGATCGGCGTGGAAAGCGCGCCGGGCGAAGGCTCGCGCTTCGTGGTCGACCTGCCGCTGCAACCGCCGGCGCCCTCTGCCGACACGCAAAAGGAGACACCCCTGTGAACGTGCTGATCGTCGATGACAACAAGGCCGCAGCCGACCTGCTGCAGGAACTGCTGACCCTGCAGGACCACACCGCGCGCTGCACCTACACCGCGCAGCAGGCGCTGGACGCGGCAGCGGCCGAAAGCTTCGATGCCGCGCTGATCGACCTCACCTTGCCCGACTTTCCGGGCACCGAAGTGGCACGCCGGCTGCGCGCGAGCACGGCGGAAGGCACGCCGAAGCTGCTGGTCGCGATCTCGGGTTTCTCAGCACAGGATGCGGGCGGCAAGGCGGCCGAGGGGCTGTTCGACCACCATTTGCAGAAGCCGATCGACATCGACGAGCTGGGCCGGATCCTGGCGCAGACCTGAGTCCCTCACTTCGTATTCGTAGCGAGCTCTCCATACCAATAGGCAGCCGTAACCCCGCCGTCCATGAGGAAGTCGCTGCCGGTAATGAAGCCGCCGTCAGGCCCCATCAGCAGCGCGCCGACTGTCCCGACTTCGTCCGGCGTGCCGCCGCGCTTGGCGGCCGACGCTTCAATCATGCGCCGGTAACCTTCGCCGCGAGGGCCTGTCAGTTCGTCTCTTGCGAGCGGGGTGAAGATGATGCCCGGGCTGATCGTGTTCACCCGGGCGCCACGCTTGCCCCACCGCACCGCCTCCGCCATGACCCTCAGGGAGTTTCCTCGCTTGGAAATCTGATAGGCGTGAAGGGAGTCTTTCACCTGGTCGGGCTGAAGCATCGGCAGTGCGAGCAAGTCTTCTGTCGGCGTCGTCGCAAGAGCCGCATTCTGTTCGGGGCTCAGCGCCGGCAACCGGTGTCCGGACTGCGACGCGATGACGACGCCAGCGCCGCCTTCCGCGATAACGTTGCCGAACTCTTCCAGAACGAGCGCGGTGCCATACAGGTCGACCTCGAGGATCGTGGCCGGTGATGCCTGCGAAGGAGAAACGCCGGCGGCGTGAATCAGGCCGGTAACGTTGCCAAGCGCAGTGGCCGTCTGCACAAGCGCCCGGACCGAGTCGCGCGAAGACACATCGACGACCGCAGTGCTCACCTCGAAGCCGGCATCGGCAAGCACCTTCGCCGCTGCGTCGGCACCTTCCTGTCGCAGGTCGGCCAGCAGGACGTGCTTGCCCGCGCTGACGCGGCGCGCGATGGCCTGGCCGATGGATCCCGCTCCGATAACGACAACCACCTGGGTCATGATCAATTCCGTTTGCCTGAGGTCGGCCGTCGTCGCTCAGCGGCCGACGAGCTTTTGCCGATCCGCCGAGTAGCGGTCGCCCTGAACCTGGATGCCCGAGACGACCGCCTCGATTTCCTTCAGCTCTTCCGGCGACAGCACGACAGACGCGGCACCGGCGTTCTCCTCCAGACGATGCAGCTTCGTCGTGCCGGGGATCGGCACGATCCACGGCTTTTGAGCCAGCAGCCAGGCGAGTGCAAGCTGTGCAGGCGTGACCTGCTTGCGCGCGGCGATCTCCGCCAGAACATCGACCAGGGCGCGATTCGCCTGGCGCGCCTGCGGTGCAAAACGAGGCACTGTGTTGCGGAAATCTGTCGCGCCGAACGATGTCTGCGCGTCGATCGCGCCCGTCAGGAAACCCTTTCCAAGCGGACTGAACGGCACGAAGCCGATGCCCAGTTCCTCCAGCAGCGGAAGGACTTCTTTCTCCGGCGTGCGCCACCACAGGGAATACTCGCTCTGCAGAGCGGCGACCGGCTGAACCGCGTGCGCGCGGCGAATGCTGTCCACGCCGGCCTCGGAAAGACCGAAGTGCTTCACCTTGCCTTCGCGGATCAGATCCTTCACGGTGCCCGCCACGTCTTCCATCGGAACCTGTGGATCGACACGGTGCTGATAGAACAGATCGATGCGGTCCGTGCGCAGACGCTTCAGCGCCTCGTCGGCAACCTGCCGGATGCGTTCCGGGCGGCTGTCGAGGCCCTTACCGGCGTCACCCTCGCGAAACCCGAACTTGGTCGCGATCACGACCTGATCGCGCACAGGTTCCAGCGCTTCCCCGACCACACTTTCGTTGACGAAGGGCCCATAGACTTCCGCCGTGTCGAAAAACGTGATCCCGCGTTCGAAGCCCGCGCGGATGAGCTTGACCGCTTCGGCCGTGCCGGTGGCCGGCCCGTAGCCGTAGCTCAGGCCCATGCAGCCGAGGCCGAGGGCCGAGACCTTCAGGCAGCTTTTGCCTAGTTGGCGATGTTGCATGTCTTTCTCCTTATCGATCCGCCATGGCGGTCAGGCCTTCCGACAGCGGAGCGCCCTTCACGTCGATGGCTGCGAACGCCACATCGATCTCGCGCAGGTCGTCGGGTGTGAGTTCGAGGTCGGCCGCTGGCAAGTTGTCGTCCAGATGTTCCAGCTTCGTGGCACCGGGGATCGGCACGATCCACGGCTTCTGCGCAAGCAGCCAGGCGAGCGCGATCTGTGCGGGCGTGCTGCCCTTTCGTGCGGCGAGGCCGCGCAGAAAGTCGACGACCGCGAAGTTGGCCTTCAGCGCTTCGGGCGTGAAGCGGGGGAAGCTGCTGCGCAGGTCGCTCGGGTCGTCGAACTTCGTGTCCGGCGTGATCTGGCCAGTAAGAAAGCCCTGGCCAAGCGGGCCCCACGAGACGAATCCGATCCCGAGTTCTTCACAGAGCGCCAGCAGATCGGTCTGCGGCTCGCGCATCCAAAGCGAGTAGTGGTTTTGAATGGCCGTCACGGGCTGCACGGCATGCGCGCGGCGAACCGTTTGCGCGCTCGCTTCGGAAAGACCGAAATGCTTGACCTTGCCCTCGGCGATCAGCCTCTTGACCGCGCCTGCGACATCCTCGATCGGCACCGCCGGATCGACCCGATGCTGATAAAGCAGATCGATGCGGTCGGTGCGCAGGCGCTTCAGCGAGGCCTCGACTACATCGCGGATGTGCTCCGGGCGACTGTCGAGCCCGACCATCGCGCCGTTCTCGTCGAGCTTGAATCCGAACTTGGTCGCAACGACGAGCTGGTCGCGTATGGGCTCGATGGCTTCGCCGACAAGGAGTTCGTTCGTGAAGGGGCCGTATCCCTCAGCTGTATCGAAGAGGGTCACGCCCCGCTCGAAGGCGTCTCGGATCATTGCAATGCCTTCGCGCTTGTCCGCAGCGGGGCCCAACCCGAAGCTCAGGCCCATGCAGCCGAGACCGAGGGCCGAAACGGTGAGGCCGCCGCGGCCCAGTTGACGTGTTTTCATGCTGTGTGTCCTTGTCGCTAACCGATCACAAGAACTTTAGGCAGCCTGCTTGCCAATGACTAGACTGCTGGATCGACATGTACCTAGAAGGCAGGCTAATCAATGGCACGCTTCGACGACCTGGCCAGTTTTGCGGCCGTGGTGCGCGCAGGCAGCTTCACGCGAGCGGCGGCCCAGCTTGGAGTGACGCAGTCCGCGCTCAGCCAGACCGTCCGCGCGCTGGAGCGCCGGCTCGACCTGAAGCTGCTCAACCGGACCACACGCAGCGTCGCGCCCACGGAAGCGGGCGAACGCCTGTACCAAGCCGTCGGCCCGCGCTTCGAGGACATCGAAGCAGAACTCGCCGTTCTGGGCGAGATGCGCGGCAAGCCCGCCGGCACGGTCCGCATCACGGCGACTGAACACTCGATGCGAACCTTGATCTGGCCCAGGCTTCAACCATGGCTGCCCCTGTACCCCGACATCAAGGTGGAGATCAGCGGCGACAACCGCTTCACCGACATCGTTGCCGAGCGCTTCGACATCGGCGTGCGACTGGGCGGCGACGTGGCCAAGGACATGATCGCCGTGCGCATCGCGCCCGACATGCGCATGGCCGTGGTGGGCAGCCCCGACTACTTCTCGCGCCACCCCCGGCCGTCTACCCCGCAGGATCTGACCCTGCACGATTGCATCGGATTGCGCCTGGCATCCCACGGCGGCCTTCTGAAATGGGAATTCACGCGGCGCCGGAAAGGCGTCAACGCCCACGTCACGGGCCGGCTCGTCTTCAACTCGAGCGAGCTGATCGTCGCTGCGGCGCTGTCCGGGCACGGGCTGGCATGGCTGCCCTCCGACCTCGTCGAGAAACACATCGAGGCAGGCCGGCTGGTGCCGGTACTCGACGACTGGGCGGCAACCTTTGATGGGTATCACGCCTACTATGCCGGCCGACGCGCTTCGCCAGCCTTGATGCTCGTCTTGGAGGCGTTGCGGCCTCCGGAAACTCAACGCCTCTTGCTGCGCCCCTTGTAGCTGCGCATGGCCTCGTAGCGGTACACGCGGAATCCGTCCTTCTGCAAGAAGCTGACCGGTTCCCAACCGCGTGCCAGCGCGCAGTCGGTGATCTGCGCCATCTGCACGCCCAGGTAGTCCTGCAGGCTGTCGGCCACCGCGAGCTCGAACTTCTTGAGCTCGCGGTCCAGCGATTCCAGCGCCGTGATGGCGGCCTCGACGTTGGTGAAGGGACGCACGTGCGTCACCGCCTTGCTGCGCGCCAGCGCGGGCGCCTCGGGAGGTTCCGCGCTGAAGTTCACGCTGGCCCCGCCTTCCATGCCGTTGAGGCCGCCGATGGCGGTCATGCTGCTCATTGCGTTCATGTCATGAACCCCATATCGCGCGGATAGCTGATGCCACTGGGCGCGGTCACGTTGTTGAAATTCTTCAGGTTGGGCAGGATGCCGTTGAGGTCCGCGTCGGGCACGCCGAACCACTTGGCCAGCGTGGCCGCGTACTGGTCGACCGAGGTGGTGGGCAACAGCCGGCCCTGGCCGACGTGCCACTGGTCGTCGTCGGCAGCGGTGTTGCCGATGCTCACCGGCGGCGGCGTGCCGTACAGCGCCTTGCCCTTCACGGCGCCGGTACCGGTGGCAGTACCGGTACCGCCGACCACGAAGTGATGGCTGCCCCAGCCGTGGTCGGAGCCATTGCCGTTGCTCGACAGCGTGCGGCCGAAGTCGGAGGCGGTGAAGGCCGTCACCTTGTCGGCAATGCCGAGGGCTTCCATCTGTCGCTGGAAGGCGAACATGGCTTCGGACAGGCGCTGCATCAGCGGCCCCTGCTTCGTGTCGAGGTCGTCGTGCAGGTCGTAGCCACCCATGGAGACGAAGAACACCTGGCGCTTCACGCCCAGCGAGGTGCGCCCGCGGATCAGGCGCGCCACCATCTTGAGTTGGTCGGCCAGGTTGTTGCCGGTGGGAAAGTTGGCGTTCAGGTCGTCGGGCTGGATGGCGGTGGTGACCTTGCCTTCGGCCTCGACCGCGCGCAGGGTGACCCTGTTGTATTCGTTCTCCAGCGTGTGGCTGCGCGACTGCTGCGCCAGCTGCTGCATGGCTGCCTTGACCGCCGACGAGCCGTAGACGTTGCCAGTGGCGGTGCTCACGCTGTTGATGCGCACCGCGCCGCCCGTGCCGACCTGGTATTGCAGCGCCTCGTCGCCCGACAGGAACACCGCGTTGCCCGCCACCGAGACGCAGGTGAAGAGCGACGCGTTGCGCTGCCCGGCCAGCATCAGGTCGCCGAGGTTGCCGCCCCAGCCGATGGTGGAGCCCTCGGGCGAAGACGATTGCCAGATCGACTGCTGGTCGTTGTGCGAGAACAGCTTGGGCGGGATCGGGAAGTCCTTGCGGTTCGAGCTGTTGAACTGCGCGCGCGTGAGCGGCTTGACCAGCGGGCCGACGTTGAGCTGCACGGCCATCTTGCCTTCGTCGAACAGCGTCGTGAGCTTCGTCATCGCCGGGTTCAGCGCGTACTTGCGCCCGTTGGCAAGCGAAACGGCCGGCTTGAGCTCGGTGGCTGCGAGCGCCGCATCGGACGGCAGCGAGATGGCGCCGCGGATGGCGCTGTATTTCGCGTAGCTGTCGGCGTCGTAGTTGACGAGGGTGTTGGCGTAGTCGTTGCCGCCGAACAGGAAGACGCAGACCAGCGCCTTGTAGTCGTCCCCGGGCGCGGCCTGTGCAGCGGCTTCGCCCATGGCGGCGAGGTTAAGCGCGAACGGCAGCGCGGTGCCGGCCATCGCGAGCTGGCCCGTGCGGCGCAGGAAGGCGCGGCGCGAATGCTGGGCAGGATTTATCAGGTGCATGGTCGGTTCGCTCCGGCTTCTTCTTTACTTCTGGACGAGGTATTCGGGCGAGCCCATCACCAGCAGCACACCGGCGCAGATGAGGTCGAGCTTGCGGGCGTCGGTGGTGGGGTTCAGCAGCGGAGCCTTGGTCAGCGCATCGGTGATCAGCGCCACCGTGGCGGCCGACAGCTGGTTGCCCGCGAGCAGCAGGTTGAGCCGCCGCACCAGCGCGGCGGGGTCAGTCACCAGCGTCTTCTCGGCCGCGTAGTTCGCAACCACGTCCTTGCCGTTGAAGCCATTCTGTAGCTTGCCCTGCATGAAGTTGAGATAGCCGCCCACGCTGGTTTCGTTGACCAGCTGGAACTCGGGCGCCACCAGCTTGTTGCTGGCGATGGCAGTCGAAGGCGGCACGTAGCCGGGCCGGAAGAAGTTGAACACCGAGGGCGAGCGCAGCGGGCACTGGCCGAGACTCTGGCTCGTGTCGGAGGTGTTGCCGATGCCCCAGGTGTCCAGCGCCGAGCCGATGCCGAAGGTGCGGCCCCATTGCACGAGCCGCAGCATCGGCTCGCGCAGGTGGCCGAAGTTCGGATCGGAAAGACCGGTGGGGCCGCGTGCCTCGTCGTCGAGCAGCACGGCAACGAACACGCTCTTCATGTCGCCACGTACGCCCGCGCCGTTGTTGGCGAAGATGTCGGCCACGCGCTTGACGTAGGCCGCGCTGGGGTTGCTGGTAACCAGCCGCTGAATCAGCTGGCGGCCGATGAAGGGGCCGACGTTCGGGTGGTTGAAGAGCGTGTCGAGCGCGATCTTCAATGCTGCCGGGCCGGGCGTACCGGCGGGCACGGTGGCGCCGAGAAAGCGCGCTTCGAGCATCGAGTGGTTGCCCGCCGTGTAGGCCATGGGGCGCGTGGTCCAGGCGTTGGTCTCGATGCGGCTGCTTGCACCGGGCGGAAGAAAGGCGTTGCGCTCCGCGGAGCGGATGTCGAAGTCGTAGCCGGTGAAGACGCGCGCGAGATTCGACACGTCGCTCTGCACGTAGGTTTCGAGCGGCTGGCCGTCGGCGCCGGTCTTCACCGTGCCGTCGGCTTCGAGCTGGTACAGGCCGATGGTCATGAGCTGCATGACTTCGCGCGCGTAGTTCTCGTCGGGCTGCCGGCCCGAGGCGTCTTCCTTGCGGTTGCCGCGGGTATTGAGGTAGAAGCCCATCGCGGGGTTCAGCGTGACGTCTTCCAGCAACTGGCGGAAGTTACCGGTGACGCCGCTGGCCAGCGTGTCCCAGTACTGGGCCATCATGGCTGTGGGCCAGCTCGACCCGATCTCGGTGCCGGAGACCACGAAGATTTCGCTGAGCGCCAGAGCCATGCGCTTGCGCACCGGATCGGCCGCGACCATGAGCTGGCGCCAGATCATCGCGTCGGTGTCGACGGTGCCGTAGGTCTTGCCGTTGACCCACTCCCACGCCGTGGGCTCGCGCGCTGCTGCGAGTTGCTCGCTGAGCCATGGCATGTAGCCCTTGGTGCGCACGGCGGCGACCTCTGCATCCGAGGCCGAGAACTGGGCCTGCAACAAGAAGCGCGCAGCCTCCGCGTCGTTCTGTGCCTGGGGGTAGTGATAAGGGCCGGTGTCGGGCTGCTCGCCCGGGTTGGGGCTGCCGCCGATGGGAAAGCCGAAGCCACCGGAAGAGCCGCTTCCTCCGCCGCCACCGCATGCGGCCAGTGCCGCCGCGATGGAGAACGCAGCCGCGGCCTTCAGGGGGCGCGTTGTTTCATCGATTGCCGCTGTCGTTCTTGTTACTGCATGCGCAGGCGGCGCAGCAACGCGCACCACCTCGTCGACCGGGCTTGCGCAGCCGGCCTCGAACTGTTCCACCATGTTCCTCGCTCCTGCGGCGCATCAACGCCGGTTGAGCAATCAAGGCAAGCGGCATGCCCTGCGGAAAACGTCTGGGCGGGCGTTCAAAAATGGCGATGACGCCACATAAATGTGTGCCAATGTGACTTTTTAGTCATCCCTTGAAACAAAATTGGCATGCCAATGCGCATGCCAAAGTTTCAGCAAACATTCAGGTGACAGTGCCACCGGTCAGTCGCGTTCGTCGTCCCAGCCATTCGGCGGACGATAGGGGTAGCCGGGCCCGTAGTAGATGCGGCCGGGCGGCGGGCTGTAGATGGGTGCCGGACGGTAGTAAACCGGTGGCGGCGGCCGGTAGTAGACCGGCGGCGGTGGTTCGTAATAGATCGGGGCCGGATATGGATAGACCGGCGGGGGTGCGTAATACGGCGCCGGGTAGCCGCCGGCGACATAGCCAGGCGTGCCGATCTGCACCGACCAGCTTCCGCGCGCGTTGGCAGCACCCGCAGCCAGCAGTGCGCCAGCCAAGACGGCGCCGATGGCGGCCCACTTGAAAACAGAAGATTGATGTTTGAAGTTCACTGAGGCTCCAGAGCCAAGGGCGGACAACGCCCAGGTGGATACGCAACGCCTGACTTGTGCCCGTGGTGCACCCAGCACTGGGCAAGCTGGTTGCCAAACGTCACCGCCGCGCGGTGCGTTCCAACCAATGCTCAACCCGCGATTTCGCGGCGCGACAACATCACGTCGCCGCTGTTCGTGTTGAAGGCGATGGTTGGTGCACTGAAGTCGCTGAGCGGCGCGCCCAGGCCAATTTCACCGCGGCCGTGCAGCACGCATTCTTCGCGCCGCAGGGCAATCTCGGTGCTCGGCCCGCCGTTGCCGTGGAAGCGCACCCAGGTGCCGTAGGTGCTGACGTCGATCAGCACGCAACTGCCCTGCCGCAACTCGATGCGCGCATGCAGTCGCGAGACGCGGGGGTCGTTGACCACGAACTGCGCGTCGTCAACGCGACCCAGGTGGATCGGGAGCTCTTCTGTGCGAAACATCGACCGCACGTCGAGCCAGGCCAGTTCGATCTGGCCGAAGGAAGAATCCGGCATGCGCAGCGGGGCCAGCGCGGCGGGCACGGTGAGGAAGCTCGTCACCTCCTCCTGCCAGTCGATCCGGTGCACGACCGACATCTCGCTTCGGCCCCGGATGTTGATGAGGCCCAGGTCGCGATGCTGCACCGCGCCGTCGCGCAGTTGGGAAATGACGGCATCGGTCACCCAGATCTGGCCGGGGCCGGCCAAGTCGCTCAGGCGCGAGGCCAGGTTGACGGCGTCGCCATAGCAATCGCCCTCGACCTCGACCACCTCCCCGCTGGCCACGCCGACCTGCAGCGCCATGCGCAACGGCGCCGGCCATGCGAGCAGGCGCTTCTGGTGATAGCGCTGCAGCTCGACGACCGCATGCGTGGCGGCGGCACCGCTGGTGAAGATGGCGAACACACCGTCTCCGAGCGACTTCACCACCCGGCCGCCGTGCGCCTGGCACACGCCGCCGATCCATTGCGTCAGCCGCGTCACGGTCTCGGTGGCTCGAGCATTCCCCATGGCCTCGAAGACCCTGGTGCTCCCCGTCAAGTCCGCGAATACGACTGTGGAATTGACACCCATACTGTTGTGATTCTCGATTTCTATCGCAGGTTGTAAATGCTCAGGGCATACGTTCATTTACGCACGGGAGAAACGGCCTTCGCACCTATCGTGTTGACCACATAGGTATACGCCGCGGGCAACGGAGCAGATGCAAGAGGGTCATTCATTAATTTGTAGTACTTTGGATTACAAAATACAACATCTGTTAAATACGCTAAGTAAAGCGTGTTGTTTACAAACAAGAAACACCGTTTCAGATCTTGTGAAATGGTTAACTGAGGCTTAAGGTAGCGGCCGTTCTCGCTTCCCGCAATACGCTTTTTCGACCCATGCTCTTTCGCCGCATTCTTCGTCTGCTGAACGTACCCGGCTTCGGATCCCGCCAGGCGACGGAAAGTCAGCTGGGGCGCATTCGCACGGCGATGCTGTCTGTGCTCCAGGGCCATGGCGGCCACTCGGTGCAGCGCGTCAGCCAGCGCGTGCGCTTCGCGGTCGACGTCGAAGCACTCTGGTATCTGCGACAGGACGTGATGATGGCGCTGAGCGCCGTCGACGGCGAAACCGCCGCACGCCGCCAGATGAAAACCATCAACAGCATGTTCAAGGGCGGATTGCCCGGCTCGATGGGGCCTCGCGCGCATCAGCGCTTTACCAACAACAGCTGAAGCTGCGACGGCCCTTCGGGGCCGTTTTCTTTTTCCCGCTTTCTTCTCCCCATGGTCGGCTCAATGGCCGTGATGATGATGGTCATGGCCGTGATGATCGTCATGTGTCGGCGCGTGACGATGGCCCCAGACGAGAAAGACATCGCGCCCTTCCGCCGCCATCGACACCTTCGCCCCCACCGGCAATAGCACCTTCGTCTGCACATGACCGAACGGCAGGCCCGCCAGCACAGGCACCTTGAGCGATGCACGCAGCCGGTCGATCACCGTGTTCAGGCCAAAGCCGCGGTCGTAGCCCGGCACCTTGCGAATGCCCGTGAACTGGCCGAACACAATGGCGCGCTGACGCGCCAGCACGCCGGCCATCTTCAACTGATCGAGCATGCGTTCAATGCGGTACGGGTGCTCGTTGGTGTCCTCGATGAAGAGCACGCCCTTGTCCACCACGGGAAAGTATGGCGTGCCGATCAGGCTGGCCAGCACGCAAAGGTTGCCGCCCCACAGCACCGCGTCTTGCACGGGCTTGAACGTCAGATCGGCATCGCGCGCCGGCATGCGCCAGCCGGTGCCTTCGCCCTGCCCCGACACCAGGTCGTCGAAGCAGGCTTCCATGATGTCGTCGGAACCGGCCTCAGCGCCGAAGTCTTCGCCGACCGCGGGGCCCGACCAGGTCACGGCGCCGGTCTTGACCAGCAGCGCGTTCTGCAACGCGGTGAAGTCGCTGCAGCCTACGAACTCGGTGCCCTTGTCGATCGCCTTGGCCACCGCCTTGTACGGAATGGCATCGAGGATGCGCGTGAGGCCATAGCCACCACGCGCGATGAGCGCCACGTCAGCACCGCTTGCCGCCGCGCGTGAAATCGCGGCAAGCCTCGTGGTGTCATCGCCCGCAAAACGCTGATGCACCGAGAGTGCCGCATCGTCGACTTCGACTTCATGGCCCAGTGCCTTGAGCCGCTTCACGCCGCGCCGGAAAGCGGCCTTGTCGCGCACCGCGCTGGAGGGGGAATAGATGTAGATGTGTTTGGTCACGTGTTCGAGTATCCCATTGCGTTTCGCGCTTGCGGCACGAACGTTCGGGCTTGCACCAGCGTCGGTCCCGACGATGTGGCGATGGGGCCGAGCGCACGCAGCGCGGCCTCGTAGCCCCGGTCGGGGAAAGGTGCGCGCCACGCGTCTTCGATGTGCTCATAACCCTCAGGCACGACGAGCGCCGCCGCGAAGCGTTCAGGTGCCGCGGCCATCAGCAGCGCGGCCAGGTCGGCAGCGGCCGCGCTGTGTGCGAGCACCATGGTCGCCGGTGCGGGCTGCACGCGGGCCAGCCATTCGAGCAGCACGTCGCGGTGCCATTCGAGGCTATGCGGTGTTTCGCGCTTGGGCTTGTCGCTCTTGCCGAAGCCGATCAGGTCGGGCACGAGCGTGCGCAACCCGGGCAGGCCCACGAGATGCCGGAAGAAGTAGCCCCATTCGCCGGGGCCGTGCAGACACAGGCAGCAGGCAACATCGTCCTCGCCACCTTCATCAACGTAGTGCATGCGCCAGCCCTGCTGGTTCGGCAGGTCCTGCACGTAGTGCGGTGCGAAGCCGTAGCCGGCCAGCGCGTCGAAGCGTTCGGCCGGCGTGCGCAGCGCGTCGTCGCGCAAAGGCTCGGCTTGCGCGCGCGCGGCGCTTCGGCGTTGCTGGAAGAAGGCCTGCAGCACGGCGGCGCATTCCTGCGCCAGCACACCGCCCTGCACCTGCGTGTGGTGGTTCAGCCGCGGCTCGGCAAAGAGATCGAGCACCGAGCCGGCCGCGCCGGTCTTCGGATCGGCCGCGCCGTACACGACGCGCGCCAGGCGCGAATGCAGCATGGCGCCCGAACACATTGCGCAAGGTTCGAGCGTGACGAACAGCTCGCAGCCGTCGAGTCGGTAGTTGCCCAGTGCAGCGGCGCCAGCGCGCAGCGCGTTGATCTCGGCATGCGCGCTCGGATCATGCTGCGCGACCGGTGTGTTGCGCCCCGTCGCTATCAGCTGGCCATCCTTGACCAGCACCGCACCGACGGGCACCTCGCCAGCCTCGGCGGCAAGCTGCGCCTCGGCAAGCGCGAGCGCCATCCAGTGCGCGTCGCTCGTCGTCGGCGATGGGATCGGCTCAGTTGTCATCCGGCATCTGCCGCGCCTTCGCCGCCGCGTCGAGCGCTTCCTTGACTTGCTGTTGCACTTGCTGCGCCTGATCGCGCACATTCGCAGGCGCTTCACCGGCGACCGGTGCGGCAACGCCGGGCACGGCCGGCCGCGTGGAAGAAGCCATGCTCGTCATCTGCTTCTTCGCGACCAGCCCGACGATCACCAGCGCCAGCACAAGGCCGATCAGCCCGAACGCGCGCATCTCAGCGTCCTTCCGCCGCGGTTGCCGCCGCGGCGTTCATGCCGAGGCGATCCATCCACACGGCAAGCGCCTGCTCATCTGGTGTGCCTGCGCTGTAGACCGCGTGCATCGCCGCATGCGACTCGCGGCGGTGCTGGTTGAGCTTGATCTTGCATTGCAGCGCAGTCACGCGCAGCTCGAAGCCGACGATGCCGGCCAGCATCTTGCGCTGGAATTCCTCGCCCAGATCGCGCCACTGCTGCGCGTAGGCGGGCTCGTGATCGCCGATGAGTTTCTTGAGCAGTACGTCCTTGTCGGCAGGCTCCTCGATCAGCCGGGCCTCGACGGTGCAGTGCACGGCCAGGTAGTTCCACGTCGGCACGCGGGCCAGGTCGGGGTAGACCGAAGGCGACAGGTACGAGTGCGGACCGAGAAAAGTCACAGCCGCCCGGGGCCGCGCCTGCAGATAGCGCCAGTGCGGGTTGGGCTTGGCGCAATGGCCCCACAGCACCAGCTCGTCGCCCTCTCGCGGCTCGGCCACCAGCGGCAGGTGCGTGACGTACGGCAGCCCGTCGTCGTCGTTCGAGATCAGGCTCGCGAACGGGTGCGAGCGCATCAGTTCCAGCGCGATGGCCGGGTCCTTGGCATTGAACTGCGGGGGCATGTACATGGGGCGGTTTCCTCGTGGAGAAGCTCCATTGTCCCCGAGCCGCCTATCTTGCGCGCGGGGCTTCCAGCAGTTTCACCATGGCGGTGTAGCCGCGCGCCTTCGCCAGTTGCAGCGGCGTGTTGCCCTGGCGGTCGGTCAGCTTGAGATTGGCGCCGGCATCGATCAGCGCGGCCAGCGTGCGCTGGTGGCGCGGGCCGCCATCGCCGAGCACGATGGATTCGATCACCGCCGTCCAGTGCAGGTTGTTGACATGGTCGAGCGGCGCGCCGGCAGCGATCAGCCTGCGCACCACTTCGTCGTGCCCGAGGTGCGCGGCCGCGATGAGCGCGGTGCCGTCGTAGCGGCTCGTCGTCTGCCCGGCCTTGGCACCGAGCGACAGCAGCAGCGAGAGCGTCGCGGCATCGTCGGCCACAGAGGCGATGGTGACCGCGTCGTAGCGGTCGTCTTCGAGCAGGTCGAGGTTGGCGCCGGCCTTGGCCAGCAGCTTGATCGCTTCGCGTTGCCGCGCGTACGTGGCGACATGCAGCGGCGTGCGGCCGCGCGCGTCGCGCGCATCGAGATTGGCGCCCGAGGCGATCAGCGCCTTCAGCTTTGGCAGGTCGCCATGCCACGCGGCCTGGTGCAGCCCTTCGAAGGCCAGCACCTCGGCCGCCAGCGGCGGCACCTGGGCAAACGAGCCTACCGCCACGCCCAACCCGAGCGCGGCCGCCAGCACACCCGACCAGACACCGCGCGCCTTCATCAGAGCAGGCCCTTGACCTTCTCGAGCGCCGCGTTGGCGCACTGCTCGTCAAGGTGGCCGCCGGGCGCGCCGCCCACGCCAACCGCGCCGATCACTTCATTGCCCGACTTGATCGGCACACCGCCACCCAGCACCAGGAAGCCCGGCAGGTACACCAGGTTGGCGGCGGCGGGGTTCTTCTGCGCGCCTTCCATCATGGCCTGCGTCGGGTTCTTGGCCGAAGCCGAAGTCCAGGCCTTGCGCTCGCTCGATGCCAGCGTGTGCGGGCCAGCGTTGTCGGCGCGCTGCACGGCACGCACGGTGCCGGCGCGGTCGACCACTGTGGCCGCCACGTTGTAGCCGTTGGCCGCACAGGCGGCCACGGCTTCAGCCGCGATCTGGTTGGCCAGCACGAGCGACATGTTCTTTTCGGTGCGCACCGCAGGTGCGGGCGTCTGGGCCTGGGCGACGGAAGCTGCGAGCAGAACGGCGAGGCCGCCGAGGCGAAGGATGGATTGCATTGTTCGTTTTCTCCAGTGAAACGGGTGGTTGCGCCGGCTGTTGCCAACGACTGCGCCACTGTAGAAAACATGCGCCGCCGCAACCATTCGTACGGCTACGCCCAGCTCTCCGTAGAACTACGGAGCGCTGTCCACCAGCACGGCATAGCGCCGGATCAGCTGCGCGAGCGAATCGCAGTCGAGCTTGGCGAACAGATTGGCGCGGTGCGTCTCGACCGTGCGCGGCGACAGCGCCAGCGTGCGCGCGATCTCCTTGTTGGTGAGCCCCTGCACGATGAAGGCCAGCACCTCGCGCTCGCGCTCCGACAGCTGCGCCACCCGCTCGCGCGCGGCGTTGTCGGCCTGCGAGCGTTGGCGCGAGCGCACGTGCTGGCGCACCGCCTGCTGCAGCGCTTCGAGCAGCTGCTCGTCGTCCACCGGCTTCTCAAGAAACTCGGCCGCGCCGGCCTTGAAGGCGCGGCGGCACATCTCGACCGTGCCGTGGCCCGTCAGCATGATCACGGGCTGGTCGACGCCCTGCGCCATCAGCCGGTCGAGCACCGTGAGGCCGCTGATGCCGGGCATGCGCACGTCAAGCACGATGGCGCCCACGCTCGCGCGATCGAAACCGTCGATGAAGGCCTGCGGGTCGGCCCAGGCCTGCACGCGCAGGCCGACCGTGCCAATCAGCAGCGACAGGCTGTCGCGCACCGCCTGGTCGTCGTCGATCAGGTGGACCAGCGGAGATTGCGGCTGATGGGTGTTCGGGGCGTTCATGGAGACGGTGCGACAAGCGGAAGCAGCAGGGTGAAGCGCGCGCCGCGCGGCGAGGCGTTGGCCGCGCTCAGGCTGCCTCCCATGCCGCTGGCCAGCGTTTCGCTGAGGCTCAGGCCGAGGCCCAGCCCGCCTTCGCGTGTGCTGAAGAAGGGTTCGAAGAGACGCGGAAGGGCTTCGGGGGCGATGCCGCGTCCGTTGTCGGTCACGGTCAGCACGCCCTCATGCCCATTACGGCCGACGGACACGACGAGGCGCCGCTCGGTCGCCGGCACGAGGTCGAGTGCCTGCAGCGCGTTCATCAGCAGGTTGTGCACGATCTGTTCGAGCGCCACCGCCTCGGCCTGCACGCGCACCGGCGCCTGCGCGGTGGCATCGAACTGCGCGTTGATCGCGTGTTTGGTGAACTCCGGCACCAGCAAGTGCATGGCGCTGCGCACTACCTCCTGCAGCACCAGCGGCTTCGCTTCTTCGCCACCCGCCTCGGGTCGCTCGATGACCCGGCGCAGGCGCCCCACCACACCGGCCGCGCGGCGCGCCTGCTCCACGGCCTGCCCCATCGCATCGCGTGCCGTGGCCAGGTCGGGAGGGTCGTCGTCGAGCAGGCGGCGCGCGGCCTGTGCGTTGGCCAGCACCGCCGTGAGCGGCTGGTTGAGTTCGTGCGCCAAGCCGGCCGACAACTCGCCCAGCGCATTGAGCCGCGCGACCTGTCCGAGCCGCAGCAGTTCTTCGGCCCGTCGCCGTGCAACGCGCTGGCGCTGCGCGGCCCACAGGCCAGCCAGCAACGCGGCCATGGCTGCGGCCCAGGCGGCGATGCCGCGCCATGGCAACTCACCCCAGCCCACCTGCCGCTCGGCCACCAGATCGAAAGGCTGACTCGGCGAGGCCAGTGGCTTTGTCAGGTCGAAACGCCAGCCGTTCGCGGCCGGCACGCCGGGTTGCAGCACCAACTGCTGGCCATCGCGCTGCAAGCTCAGCCGCACCGGGCTGCGCTGTGGATTCATCGGCCAGTCGCGCCATGGCACGGAGCCGGCCAGATCGATGTCGAGCGCGTAGCTGAACGGTGCGGCACCGATCACCAGCACGTAGCGGCCGTGGGCCAAGTCGAGCGAAGCCAGTTCGGCGCGCTGCAGGCTGCGTGAGCGGGCCTCCGCCGCGGCAAGCGCGGCAGCCTGCGCGCTGTCTGCCCAGGGCTCGTCGCGGTCGCGCCGCTGCACGCGCAGGATCGACGAGTACACCGAGGGCAGCCGCTGCTCGGGATGGTCCGCGCCGGTGCTGGGCTCCAGCAGCGCGAGCGTGGCCAGCACCGCGTCGTACTGCACCATCTGCTGGCTCATGAGTCGGTGCGCAATGCGAACGTCGGTCTCGAAGTCCTGCTGCATCTGCGCCAGCTCCGCGCGCGCGATCCACACCGCGCCCACGGCGGTGAGCACCAGCCATGCCAGCCACCAACCACCCTGCGTACGCAACCACTGTTTCATGGCGCGGATTGTGCCCGGCGCGGCAGGCGTGTTCGATGTTGGCTCAGAATGCGGGCCCAGACATGGCTGAAGTACAGGACTCCCTTTTCCCCGAACTGCCGCGCCCTCAAGAGGCGGCTGCGGCCCCCGCCCCCGAGCCCCCCGCGAAAAAGAAATCGCGCACCGGCACGGTCGAGCCTGCGCCCACCGATCCGGCGCTGGTCGAACTGGCCGCCGCGCTGCCGTCCAAGCTGCGGCTTGGCACCTCGTCGTGGAGCTATCCGGGCTGGGCCAACCTGGTATGGGATGGCGAATACGCCGAGACCGTGCTGTCGAAAAACGGCCTCTCGGCGTTGGCGAAGCACCCGCTGTTTCGCACAGTGAGCCTGGACCGCAACTTCTACCGAGCCCTTACCGCCAGCCAGTACGCGCGCTACGCGGCCATGGTGCCGGACGACTTCCGCTTCATGGTGAAGGCGCCGAGCCTCGTGACCGATGCCACCGTGCGCGATGAAAGCGGCCGCGGTATGCAGGCCAACCCCGTGTTCCTCAGCAGCGAGATCGCGCGGCAGGAATTCGTGCTGCCCGCGCTCGAAGGCCTCGGCCATCGCATCGGCGTGCTGGTGTTCCAACTGAGCCCGATCCCTGGGCACATCCTCGCCGACCAGCCCGCGCTGCTGGCGCGAATCGCAGCAATGCTCGAATCGCTGCCCGACCTCACATCGGTCGCGCCCGACGCGGTAGTCGCCGTCGAGGTGCGTGATCCGCAGCTGCTGAACCCCGCCTTCGCTGAGATGCTGCGCAGCGTGCGCGCCACCTTCTGCATGGGCCTGCACGCGAAGATGCCGCCCATCGAAGACCAGTTGCCAATGCTGCGCGCGCTGTGGCCCGGACCGCTGGTGTGCCGCTGGAACCTGCACCGGCGCCACGGCCGCTTCGGCTATGAAGACGCGGAAAAGCTCTACGGCCCCTTCGACAAGATCGTCGACCCGGACCCCGAGACGCGCGAGGCGCTGGCCAAGGTGATCGCTGGCACCACCCGAGCGGGACAAAACGCCTTCGTCACCGTGAGCAACAACGCCGAAGGCTGCGCACCGCTGACCATTGCGCAGCTGGCACGCGACCTCACCGGCCTGACATCGCGCTAGCCAATGTTCTGCTTGGCAGCGACCGTCATCTCGACCTCGACCGTCGCATTCTTCGGCAGCGCATAGACACCGACCGCCGTGCGCACATGCACGCCGGCATCGCCGAACACACGGTGCAGCAGGTCGGATGCTGCATCGGCCACTTCGCTCTGCTGCGTGAAGTCGGCCGTGCACTGCACGAACACGCCGACGCGCAGGACCTTCTCGACGGCATCGAGCGAACCGAGTGCGCGCCGCAGCAACGCGAGGCTGCGCAGTGTGCTGATCTGCGCGCCTTCGCGGGCCTTGTCGAGCGACACCGCGTCGCCGACGCGGCCGGTGACGACTACCGTGGTGCCCACGCGCGGCACCTGGCCGCTGAGGTAGATCGTGCGGCCGTCGCGCACCAGTGGCACGTAGTGGCCGCCGGCAATGATCTCGCCGTCGAAGCTGTGGCCGAGCTCGGCGGCAATCTGGTCTGCGATCTGGTCCCGGGTCTTTTCTGCTGTCATGGCTGTTCCGTGAAAGGGAGCGTTATTGTCGCCAGCCCTTTCGCGGCGGAACAGATACAGACGATCCGGATCGGAGGCAGAACAGATCAGCCCTCGAACGCGAGAAACACCCGCCCGCCTTCGATCTTCACCGGATAGCTGCGCAGGTCTTCCGTGAGCGGCGCGCACATCGCCTTGCCCGTGCGCACGTCGAAGCGCCCCTGGTGCAGCGGGCATTCGATCTCGTGGCCTTCGAGAAAGCCGTCGCACAGCCGCGCGTGGCCGTGCGTGCAGATGTTGTCGGTGGCATGGATGCCATCCTCGGTGCCGTAGAGGGCAATGTCCCTCCCCTGCACCTCGATGCCGATCACGTCGTCGGAGGGAACGTCGTCGACCGCCGCGGCGTCGACCCAGGTCATCGTGCTCATGGTCGCTTTCAGATGGGGTAGATGATGGAGTTCGGGATCATTTCGCTGTCGAACACGCACAGGCGTGTAGCGAACTTCAGGCCCTCGGGCGTGGGCACCACGGTGTCGATGTAGCGGCCCACGTTGAACACGGTCGAGGCCTGGTCGAGCTTGGTACGGAACACTGCGTAGTTGGCCTCGCTGTGGATCGTGCCGTTGTCATCGACCTTGTGCACCAGCGGCAGGCCGACGACGTGGCGCTGGTAATACGGGTCGTGAAACAGCGTCTCCTTGATGCCGTAGACCCGGTCTTCCAGCATGCCCCGGCTCTCGAAGGAGAGCGTGGCCAGCGGCAGGTTGCGTTCGTGGTTCTCGCGCGGCTGCAGGCGATAGCTGCACTGCTCGATGAAGAACGCAGGCCACAGGTCCCAGTTGCCGGAATCGACGGCATGCGCGTAAGCCGCGTAGAGCCGCGACAGATCGAGGTAAGTGTTGGCGTCGAGATTCGTCATGCTTCCATCACCTCGCGCCAGTAGCGGTACATGCCGCGGATCAGCGTCTCCGTCACCATGTGGTCGGTGTTCTCGACCTCGCGCCCGCCGAGCTCGGCAAGCGTGCGGTGGAAAGGCTTCTGCTCGAAGCCTTCCTGCGAGAACTCGATAACTTCGCCGTCATCGGCCGAGACGAAGCCAGCCGGCCCGAACAGGTTGGCTTGGCGCAGGCGGCGCTGCGTCATTTCCTCGGTGTCGTCCTCGAAGCCGAAATGCGTCCAGACGAAATCGAAGGCATCGTGCCCCACCGGCTGGATATGCCGCGTCGACACGCTGTTGACCTGCTGCTGCAGGATCAGGCTCGGAAACAGCGTCATCATCACCGCGGTCGGTCCGCCCCACCAGGGCTCGGACACGATGTCGAGAAAGCGCGGGTCCTTCAGCTGCATGCTCTCCTTGAAGCTCGACACCTGCGTCACCTGCGCAGCCTTGCCAGCGTTGCCGCGCGTGGAAATCATCGCGGCATGGCGGCCACGCGCGTCCATCTTCAGCTCCGACTTGTTGTCCGCACGCCAGAGCCCGAAGGTGACGAACCAGGTGTGCAGCAGGCCCGGGTGGTACGGGTCCTTGATGTTCTCCTGCATGAGCTTCCAGTTGCCTGGAATGCGCTGGCGGTTGTAGCCGAGGATGGTGAGCTTGCGCCCATCGAACAGGCGGTCGAAGTAGTGAAGGATGTCGGGGCCGAGGAAGTCTTCGAGCGATTCGATCTCATGGTCGAACGACGCGAACACCACGCCGCCGCGCGAAGCCACCTTGAGTTTGGTGAGCCCGTGCTCCTCGGTCTTGAAGTCGGCCGGCATGCCGCCGTTGACCTTGCCGTCCTGCTTCACGCCGCGGCGAAACGGCACGCCCTGAAGATCGCCCTTGAGCGTGTAGTTCCACTGGTGGTAGGGGCAGACGAACTCCTTGCGATTGCCCTGGCGCTCGCGGCAGAACTGCATGCCGCGGTGGGCGCAGACGTTCTCGAAGACGTGGATGGCGCCCTCTTCGTCGCGCGACATCACCACCGAGCGCTCGCCGATGGCGGTGCGCTTGAAGTCGCCCGGGTTCGGAATCTCGGCTTCGAGCCCGACGTAACACCAGTGCTTTTCATAGAAGAAGCGCTGCAGTTCCTTCTTGTGCAGTGCCTCGTCGGTATAGGCCATGAAGGGAATGCGGCTGCTCTTCTCGCTTTCCCATTTCAGCTCGATGGGGAACACGGCTTGCGTGGTCATCGCGGGTCTCCTTTTCTTTTCTCGTGGGTCTTTGCCTCAGGTGCCTTGCAGGTAGAAGGCATCGGCGTGAGTCTGCTCGGGTGCGAGGCCGCGACCGCGCACCAACTGCGTCACGGCCTCGACCATCGGCGGCGAGCCGCAGAGGTAGGCGCGCCAGCCGTCGAGGCTGCCGGGCCAGTCGGCGCGGATGGCATCGGTGATGAGACCGATGCGCTGGCCGTCGCGCGCGGGGCCGGTGACGACGACCACGTGCACGCTCAGGCCGTGGTGCTGCGCCTGCAGCTCGCGTAGTTCCTGCAGGCCATAGACGTCGGCATCGGAGCGCACGCCCAGGTAGAGGTGAATGGCCTGCGTGAGCCCGGCCGCGATGGCGCCCCGCACGATCGAAAGGATGGGCGCCAGTCCCGTGCCACCTGCCGCACAGAGCGTCGGCCCCCGATGCTTCGTGCGCAGGTAAGCGGTGCCCAGCGGCCCGCTCACGCGCACCGAATCGCCCACGCGCAGTTGTTCGAAGATGTGCGCCGTCACGCGCCCGCCGGGCACCCTGCGCACGTGGAACTCAAGCTCCGCGTCGTGGCTCAGCCCCGCCATCGAATACGGCCGAGCCAGATCAGGCGCGAACTGCAACTGCGCATACTGCCCCGGAGAAAACTCCAGCGGCTTGTTCGGCTTGAGGCGCAGGCGTCGGATGTCGTGCGTGAGCACGTCGATGCCCGTGACCGTGGCCTTGAGGATGCGCGCCGGGTGCACCACCACTTCATCGGGCTCCGGGATCTCGATGGCGCAGCTCTCGGTCAGCGTGCTCTGGCAGGCCAGCACGTAGCGCTCGCCCTGTCCGTCGGGCCGGATCGCGTCTTGCCCAGCGTCGAGCACTTGGCCCGACACCACCTTGCAGCGACAGGTGCCGCAGCGCCCCGACATGCAGCTGTACGACACCGGCACATGGTGCTCACGCAGCACTTCGAGCAGGTTCGCTCCGGGGCGAACTTCGAGGGTGCGGGCAAGGGGGTGAATATGCAGGTCCATCGTGGGGTTCTCTTGCGCCGGCGTCAGGGCCGGCTTGTCTCTGGGGCCGGATGATGCGCGGCCCCTGCTGATTGACCAATAGAATTTGGTGAATCCTCTCCATCACCGTGATGAATAAAGGTGTGCCATGCAACTCAAGGACATCGACCTCAACCTGCTGCTGGTGTTCGACCGCATGCTGGCCGAGAAGCGCGTGTCGGCCGTCGCCGAGTCGCTCGGGCTCTCGCAGCCGGCCATCAGCAATGCGCTGGCACGGCTGCGCAAGCTGCTGGGCGACGAGCTGTTCCTGCGTACCGCGCGCGGCATGGAGCCCACGCCCTTCGCGCTGCAGCTGGCCGAACCGGTAGCCTACGCGATGGGCGCGCTGCACACGGCGCTCAACCAGCAGGTAGTGTTCGACCCCGCCACGAGCACGCGCGGCTTCACGCTCGCGATGACCGACATCGGCGAGATCTACTTCACGCCGCGGCTGATGGAAGCTCTGTCGGTGGCAGCGCCCGACGTGACCATCAGCACGGTGCGCAACAACACCGCAGCCAGCCTGCGCGACGAGCTGGAAGCCAGCCACGTCGACATCGCCATCGGCCTGCTGCCGCAGCTGAAAGCCGGCGTGTTCCAGCGCAGGCTGTTCCTGCAGCGCTATGTGTGCATCTTTTCAAAGGAGCACCCGCTCGCGCGCAAGCGCAGCGTGTCGCTCAAGGACTTCAGCGCGGCCGACCACGTACAGGTGCAGGCCGCCGGCACGGGCCATGGCAAGGCCGACGACGTGATGGCGGCGCAGGGCATTCACCGGCGTATCAAGCTCAAGGTGCCGCACTTCGTGGCTATTGGCCACATCCTGCGCTCCAGTAGGATGATCGCGACCGTGCCCGAGCGGCTCGCGCAGAGCATCGCCGAACCTTTCGGGCTGGTGTGGCGCCCTCACCCGGTGGCGTTGCCACAGATTGCGATCAACCTGTTCTGGCACGCGAAGGCGCATCGCGATCCAGGCAACCAGTGGCTGCGCGGATTGCTGTTCGACAACTTCGCGGACGGCGGCTAGGCGCCCCCAGGACGAACGACGATGCCGAGCGCGATCCACGCCTCCAGCGCGTCCACCACATCCCAGTGTTCAATCAGCAGGCCGTCTTGCAGCCGATAGCGGTCTGCCGTCGAGAAGTGCAGTGCCTTGCCCGTGGCCGGCACGCCGAAGAAGACACCGGTGTGCGTTCCTTCCCAGAACGTCATCGCCATGAGGCTCGCCTCTTCGACCAGCACCTCCTGGTGCACCGGTCTCAGGTCGGGCAGGCCGACATGGAAGGTCTTCGCGAACTCCTTGTAGGCCGGCCGCACGTCGATATGCGGTACGTCGGCCGCCAGCGCCGCCTGGCGCACGGCCTCCAGCAGTGGCCGCACATTCGGGCTGTGGCTCGAGAACTCGGGATGCAGATGGTCGTCGATGGCGGTGAGATCGTGTGCGTTGTAGAGCCGGCGGCGAAAGTCGAGGAAACGTTCCCTGACGCGGGCGGTGGATGTCATTCAATGGTCCTTGGTCGGTTGAAAAAGGCAGCGTAGAAGGCCTACCATCCCTCGACAAGACAAGAAGTTATCCGGGTATAAAAACCATCAGCCTCGCACCATGACCCCACCGCTGACCACGCCTGCACGCGCTGAAATGGCCGCGTTCCTCAGGAGCCGGCGCGAACGCCTGCAGCCCGCGGAAGTCGGCCTGCCGACGACGGCGAGGCGGCGCACACCGGGTCTGCGGCGCGAAGAAGTCTGCCAGCTCGCAGGCGTCGGGCTGGCCTGGTACACGTGGCTGGAGCAGGCACGCGAGATCGATGTCTCGGCGCATTTTCTCGATCGCATTGCGCGGGCACTGAAGCTCGATGCAACCGAACGCGCCCATCTCTTCACGCTGGCACACAACCGGCCGCCGCCGATCGTGCCTGGCCCCTCTCTCACGGTCACGCCGCATCTGCGCCGCATGCTCGATGCGGTCACCGGCCCGGCCTACCTGGCTACCGCCTCGATGCATGTGATCGCGTGGAACGCCGCGCTTGCTGCCGTGTTCGGTGACCTCGCAGCACTTCCACCCGAAGACCGGAACATGCTGTGGCTGGTGTTCGCCAGCCCGGTGCATCGCGCTGCGATTCCGCAGTGGGAGACCGATGCGCGCGCCATGCTCGCGCGCTTTCGCGTCGAGTTCGGCCGGCACCGCGACGATCCGGCCTTCCTGGCATTGATCGAGCGTTTGCAGATCGCCAGCCCCGAGTTCAGGCAATGGTGGCCGGACCACGACGTCAGCATGCGCACCGACAGGGCCAAGCGCTTCGAGGTGCGCGGCGTCGGCCGGATGGAACTGGAGCAAAGCTCCTTCATGGTCGAGGAGTCGCCGGACATGCGGCTTGTGGTCTATACGCCGGTCGATGAGCAGAGCGCGCGGAAGGTGAAGCTGTTGCAGCGCCGTTGGGCCGCATCGACGGCCATGCCTGCGCGGTGATCAGCGGCGCGTTCGCATCTCAGGCAGCCGCCGGACTCTGCGCAGCGGCAGGCCACCGGCCCAGCACCTCGTGCACGTCCTCGCCGACGTGACTGTCGATCAGCACGAGCGAAGCCGCGGTCCATCGGACCGGAGCTTCGAGCGCGTGCTTCTCGAGCTTGCGCCGCGCGTAGGCCACGGTCATGTGCGGAGTGAATGAACGCGAGGGTTTCAAGCCGGCATCGGCCAGCGCTTCGCCCAGACGCTGCCTGAAAACCCGGAGGGCCGAGACGTTCGCTTCGTCGTCGGCGCAAAGCACCAGGGCGCCCTTCGCGTAGCTCATGGCCTTCTCGAAAACGACGTCGAATGCCGGCACGGGCACCGAGGCGGCGGCGTTCGAAGCCTGCGCCACCTTGTCGGCCGGCACCTGCGCGTAGTCGCCGAGATCGAACAGCGTGACATGCAGGCGGTGCGCTTCGACCAGCGTGCCTTTCAGGGTGTGCTGTGAATTCATGCGCTCGCCGAGCGCGGCGATCGTCGCGGCGTCTTGCGTGTCGGGGAGCAATGCGAGAAAGAGCGTGTGCGGCAATGGTTCCTTGCGGAGCACCTTGCTTCGTGAGCGCGGCAGGGGCCGCGGCGGGGGATCGATTCCGGGAAGAAAAAGCTGTTCTGGCATTGCTCCGATCATCGCGCATCGAAGGTGCGCTTCATGAGCCCTTCAGCAAGCGCAAAGCTCTTCTTCAGATTGGAATTTGAGAATCGTCGCACGTCGGTGGCTGAGCGAAACAGCCGGTCACGCGTCGCATTGATCCCAACAGCTCCAACCAGGAATTTCATCTTGAAGCATTCGCTTGCCTGCACCACCCTCACCGCCTTGTTGCTCGGCACCACCGCCATCGGCGCGCACGCCGCCGCCCCGAACGCCGACACCGGACTCTATGTGGGCGGCGCCATCGGCCGCTCGAGCTACAGCCTGTCGTCTTCCAATCGCGTACCCATGCCATGGGGCGGCCAGAAGAGCAGCAAGGCCGGCACAGCCTACAAGCTCTACGGCGGCTACAGGCTGACGGAGAACTTCGGTGTGGAAGCCGGCTATGCGCGCCTCGGTCGCGTGAGCCAGTGGAGCTCGGGCGGCGCTTACTCCCGCCTGCAAAGCGGTACGGGCCAGGTCTTCTACGCAGCCGCCACCGCGCGCCTGCCGCTGGGCGATTCCTTCGCCATCAACGGCCGCCTCGGCATCTCGCGTGGACGCATTTCCGGCGACAACAACTGGGTGCCGATCAACCAGCGCATCTCGGGCAGTTCCACCGGCGTGATGGCAGGCTTCGGCGCGGAGTACCGCGTGACGCAGAACCTGGCGATCACCGCGGACTACGACTACTTCGGCAAGCTGTCAAAGCAGGCCAAGGGCGGGATGTTGACGGTGGGTCTGAAGGCGAGCTTCTGAGCAAGAAGAAAGGCGCGCGCCGCTTTGGCGCGCCGCCAACCCGAGAAGTCCTCCCGCGGGAGGACTCGCTCCGTTACTCGGAAGGGAAATCGGGCAGCGGCCCCTCGGAAGCAATATCCGTCCATGCGCTTACAGCCTTCCAGCGCTCAGCAGCAGCATTTCTCGCTGCATCGGCTCCAAGTGCTCCCTGGAATGCGTCTGAGCCGAGGAGGATGTGGGGCGGCAGGCGATCAGCTCCAGCGACACCGACTACAACCTGCGCGACCTTTTCAGGATCGCTTGGTTCATTGCCCCAATACGCTTCCAGTTGCCGGACAGTTTCCCCAACCGAGGCTTCATAGTCCGGCAACATGGCAGGCACGCTTCCAAACGCTCGCTTGCCCCAATTCGTGCGCATACCGCCTGGCTCGAGTGCGGTCACTTTGACTCCAAACGATGCGGCTTCAAGAGCGACTGTCTCGGCAAAGCCGCCCACCGCCCACTTGGCAGCAATGTAAGCCGCATTGCCGGCCAATGCAGACCGCCCGCCGACGGATGAAATCTGGATGATGTGACCGCTCCTCTGTTGGCGCATCACAGGAAGGGCAGCCCGCGTGAGGTTCACGACACCAAAGAAATTGGTTTCCACAACACGACGAAAGTCGTCCGAAGAAACTTCTTCAAATGGCCGCGTTTCACCAAACCCCGCATTGTTTACGAGAACATCAAGGCGTCCGAAAGCTGAGATGGCAGCGTCTACGGCAGCGACGCTCTCTCGCTCGTCGGTCACATCGAGACGGACCGGCATGACGCGAGAACCATAAAACTTGACCAAGTCATCCAACTGGCTCACATCACGCGCAGTCGCTACGACACGGTGGCCCGCCTCCAGCGCCTTAGCTGTGATTGCCCGGCCCAAGCCGGAGCCGCTACCTGTAACAAGCCATGCTTTAGACATATTCGATCTCGTATCCATCAGTTCGTGATGGGGTCTAACTCTATGCATGGCTGCAGGTGGTCGTTAGCCTGATCCTTCCCGATCATTGCCTGATCGTCTTGCCGGGCGCGGATTTCTTGTCCGGGCAACAGCCCCCTGGGCACAATGACTCGATGGTTCTGATGAATGACGCTCAGCTTCAGCCGACTCGGCCCGATGAAGACTCGAAGGGCGCGTGGCTGCGCGCGCGCCTTCGCTCACATCTATTGGCGCACTTGCCTAAAGCTGGCGACCACGTATCCGCGTTGCCGGGCCTGACTCTGTATCGTCGCGATGGACCCACCGGACCCGCCTCGATGCTCTACGAGTCCAGCGTCGGCTTCGTCGTTCAGGGCCGCAAGCGTGTCGTCCTGGGCTCGGATGCCTATGAATATGACGCGGCCAAGTTTGTTCTGACGGCGGTGGATCTACCCACGATCTCGCATGTGCTGGAGGCCAACCCCAGCCGCCCCTGCCTGTCCATGATGTTGAAGCTGGACTTTGCCATGGTGCAGGCGATCGGAGGGGAGATCGACCTGCAAGGCATCGCCGCGACGAGCAACGCCGAATCTGGCATGACTTTCGGGCATATGACCACGGAACTGCTTGACGCTTTCGTGCGACTCTCCGCGCTTGCTGACAAGCCCCAGGACATTGCGATCATGGCGCCGCTGGTGCTGCGCGAAATTACATATCGTCTGCTTATGGGGCCGTCGGGCAGCCACCTTCGTCGCATTGCCAGACAAGACCCCCGGCGCGACAAGATCCTGATTGCAATCACCTGGCTACGTGAGCATTACGCTGAAGCGATCCGCATCGAGGATCTGGCGGAAATAGCTGCAATGGGGGTTTCGACTCTGCACCATCACTTCAGCGCCATCACGCACATGAGTCCGCTGCAGTATCAGAAGCATATTCGGCTCCATGAAGCGCGACGTTTGCTGTTGACCGAGGGGCTGGACGCGACCTCTGCCGCGTACCGTGTCGGCTATGAAAGCGTGACCCAGTTCAGTCGCGAGTACAGGCGACTGTTTGGCAATCCCCCCATTCGCGACATCTCACTGCTACGCGGCGGCTTGGATGAACAGCCCGGCAATCTCTGAAATGCACATCACGCCGAGGGACACGGGCCCGCAGCAAGCCCGCCTAGACGATGTCGCAGTCAGTGGCCGCGATTGCCGGCGTCCCGGAGAGTCCGCTGCCACTGCTCGATTTCGTCACTCCCACTCGATCGTCGCTGGCGGCTTGCTCGACACGTCGTAGGTCACGCGATTGATGCCCCGCACTTCATTGATGATGCGCCCCGACACCTTCTTCAGCAACGCATACGGCAGCTCAGCCCAATCGGCAGTCATGAAGTCGCTGGTCTGCACGGCGCGCAGTGCCACCACGTAGTCGTAAGTGCGGCCGTCGCCCATCACTCCCACGCTCTTGACCGGCAGGAACACGGTGAAGGCCTGGCTCGTGAGGTCGTACCAGGTCTTGCCCGTTTCAGCGTCGGTGAAGTTGCGCAGCTCTTCGATGAAGATCGCGTCGGCGCGGCGCAGCAGGTCGGCGTATTCCTTCTTCACTTCACCGAGGATGCGCACGCCCAGGCCCGGGCCGGGGAACGGATGGCGGTACACCATCTCGGGCGGCAGGCCGAGCGCCACGCCCAGTTCGCGCACTTCGTCCTTGAACAGGTCGCGCAGCGGCTCGAGCAGCTTGAGGCCGAGCTGCTCGGGCAGGCCGCCCACGTTGTGATGACTCTTGATGGTGACGGCCTTCTTGCTCTTCGCACCGCCCGACTCGATGACATCGGGGTAGATGGTGCCTTGCGCAAGGAACGTGGCGCCCTTGTGGCCACCGTCGCCCGCCTTGAGCTTGGCGGCTTCCTGCTTGAACACGGTGACGAACTCGCCGCCGATGATCTTGCGCTTGGCTTCAGGGTCGCTCACGCCGGTGAGCTTGCCGAGGAACAGGTCGCTGGCATCGACGCGGATCACCTTCGCGTGCAGCTTGCCTTCGAACATCTCCATGACCATGTCGCCCTCGTTCAGGCGCAGCAGGCCGTGGTCGACGAACACGCAGGTCAGCTGGTCGCCGATGGCGCGGTGGATGAGTGCGGCTGCCACACTCGAATCCACACCGCCCGAAAGGCCGAGGATGACTTCTTCGTCACCCACCTGCTCGCGGATTTTCTCGACGGCTTCGGCGATATGGTCGCGCATGACCCAGTCGGGCTTGGCTTCGCAGATGCCGAGCACGAAGCGCTCGATGATTGCCTTGCCCTGCACGGTGTGCGTCACTTCGGGATGGAACTGCAGCGCGTAGTAGCGGCGCGCCTCGTCGGCCATGCCGGCGATGGGGCAGCTGTCGGTGCTGGCCATGAGCTTGAAGCCCGGCGGGAGTTCTGTGACCTTGTCGCCGTGGCTCATCCACACGTTGAGCATGCCGTGGCCTTCGGGCGTGGTGAAGTCGGCGATGTCCTTCAGCAGCGCGGTGTGGCCGTGCGCGCGCACAGCCGCAAAGCCGAATTCGCGCTTGTGGCCGCCTTCGACCTTGCCGCCGAGCTGGTGCGCCATGGTCTGCATGCCGTAGCAGATGCCGAGCACGGGCACGCCAAGGTCGAACACAGCCTGCGGGGCCTTGTCGGTGGTCTCTTCGTACACGCTGGCGTGGCTGCCGGAAAGGATCACGCCCTTGAGGTGGCCGTCGGCGGCGTATTCGCGCACCCATTCATCGGTAACGTCGCAGGGATGCACTTCGCTCAGCACATGGGCTTCGCGCACGCGGCGTGCAATGAGCTGCGTAACTTGCGAGCCGAAGTCGAGGATGAGGATCTTGTCGTGTTGCATGGCGAAAGGACTCAGAGCGTTGAAATGTCGAACAGCTTGACGCCCGCTTGCGGCGCCGCCTGGATGAGTTGCTCGTCGAAGGTGGCGAGCGGGAGATTGAGCGACTTTGCGAGCCAGAGGTAGCCCGCGCCGTAGAGCGAAACGCCGGCATCGATGGCAACCGCGAGCACGGCCTTGTGCTGGGCCGGCGCGAGTTCGTGCAGTTCGACGCGATGGCGGATGGCGTCGAGCACGCTCCACAGCCCTTCGACTGCAGACGCCGGAATGCGGCCGCTGCGCACGCCGTTGGCGAGGATGTTGGCGCACTCCCACTGCCAGGCGTTGGGCGCCTGCGGCTCGACCTCGTCGCGACGGATGGCGGCGTAGAGCTTGCGCGTGTGTTCGCTGGCCATGTCGGGCAGCAGCCAGGCAGCGGTGACTGAGGCGTCCATAACGAAGGCTGTCACGATTGGCGCCCTTCGTCGAGCAAGGCGCGCAATGGCAGGCCGGGCTGGATGGTGGCGTGCAGCGCGTCGATCTGGCCGAGTTCGCGCTCGATCTGCTCGTCGGTGATGACCGGCTTGCGGCGCACCGGCAGCATGCGCACGACTTCCTTGCCGTGGCGGGTGATGCGAACCTCCTCGCCCTTTTCGACCAGGTCGATCAGGGCCGAGAAGTTGTTCTTGGCTTCAGCGATGCCGATGGATTGCATTTGGGCCAGAAAATTTGAATCTGGCCCAAATTCTAAACTCAATCTGGCCTGACTTTCAAGGTCTGGCCAGATTGGGCTTCAGGCCGGCACCGGGCCGCCCCAAGGCGGCCTGCGGCCCCCTCGGGGGGGCAGCGACTCACACGCAGTGGGGGAGCGTGGGGGCCAGACTACTCAGCGCGGTAGTTCGGCGCTTCCTTCGTGATCTGCACGTCGTGGACGTGGCTCTCACGGATGCCGGCCGTGGTGATCTCGACGAACTCGGCCTTGTTCTGCATGTCCTCGATGGTCGCGCAGCCGCAGTAGCCCATGCTGGCGCGCACGCCGCCGGCCATCTGGTAGACGATGGAGACGATCGAGCCCTTGTAGGGCACGCGGCCTTCGATGCCTTCGGGCACCAGCTTGTCGGTGTTGGGGTTGCCGGTGGTCGATTCCTGGAAGTACCGGTCGGCACTGCCCTGCTGCATCGCGCCGATAGAGCCCATGCCGCGGTAGCTCTTGTAGCTGCGGCCCTGGTACAGCACGATTTCGCCCGGCGCCTCTTCGGTGCCGGCGAACATGCTGCCCATCATGACGGTGCTGGCGCCGGCCGCGATGGCCTTGGCGATGTCGCCCGAGTAACGCACGCCGCCGTCGGAAATCAGCGGAATGCCCGTGCCCTGCAGGGCGGTGGCGACGCTGTCGACCGCCATGATCTGCGGCACGCCCACGCCGGCCACGATGCGGGTTGTGCAGATGGAGCCGGGGCCGATGCCGACCTTGACCGCATCGGCGCCGGCGTCGGCCAGCGCGCGCGCGGCGTCGCCGGTGGCGATGTTGCCGCCGATGACGTCGACCTGCGGGTAGTTTTTCTTGACCCAGCGCACGCGCTCGATCACGCCGAAGCTATGGCCGTGAGCAGTGTCGACCACGATGGCGTCGACGCCGGCCTTCACCAGGGCTTCGACACGCTCTTCGGTGCCATCACCCACACCGACCGCAGCGCCCACGCGCAGGCGGCCGTTGGCGTCGCGTGCTGCATTGGGGAAGCTGGTCTGCTTGGTGATGTCCTTGACGGTGATGAGGCCCTTGAGCTCCCAGTCGCCGTTGATCACGAGCAGGCGTTCGAGCTTGTACTTGTTGAGCAATGCCTTGGCTTCGGCCAGCGTGGTGCCGTCGGGCACGGTGATGAGCTTCTCGCGCTGGGTCATGATTTCGCTGACCGGCACGTCATAGCGGTTCTCGAAGCGCAGGTCGCGCCCCGTCACGATGCCAACGACCTTGCCGCCATCAACCACCGGGAAGCCCGAGATGCCGAGCTGGTCTGACAGCGCCATCACCTGGCGTACCGAGTGCGTCGGGGTGATCACCACCGGGTCGCGCAAAACGCCCGACTCGTAGCGCTTCACGCGGGCCACTTCGGCCGCCTGCTGTTGCGCGGTGAGGTTCTTGTGCACGATCCCGATGCCGCCCTCTTGCGCGATGGCGATCGCTAGGCGGGCTTCGGTCACGGTGTCCATGGCCGCCGAGACGAGCGGCAGGTTCAGCGTGATGTTGCGGGAGAGTTTGGTGGCGAGGGAGGTGTCCTTGGGCAGGACCTGGGAGAACGCTGGCACCAACAACACGTCGTCGAAGGTGAGCGCTTTGCCGAGAAGGCGCATGGGTGAAGCTCCAAAAGACGGATTGTAACGAGGCGCCCGGCCTGTTCGCCGGCCCGGGCTTTTCCCCAGCGTTGCAAAACTACCTAAGCGGTATGTTGCAAAAAGTAAGGCCCGGCTAAACTTCGGGGATGAAATTCGTGCACTGGCTGGTACTGGGATGTGTCGTTGCGCTGCCGCTTTCGGCAAGCGCGCAATGGCAATGGCTCGACAAGAACGGCAAGAAGGTCTTCAGCGATCAGGCGCCACCGCCCGATGTGCCCGAGAAGAACATCCTGCGCCGCGTGGGCCCGCCGCCAGCGGCGCGCTCCACTGCGAACCCCAACGTCGATGCACCGCCCACCGAAGGCGCGCCGGCCGAGACAACTGCGCCGGCCAAGACGGCGGGTACGCCGAAGCCGACGGGCGTCGACAAGGAGCTCGAGGAAAAGACCAAGAAGGCCGAGGCCGAAGCAAAGGCCAAGGAAGCCGCCGAAGCTGCCAAGATCGCAAAGGCCAAGGCCGACAACTGCGCTCTCGCACGCCAGGGCAAGGCCACCGTCGACAGCGGCATCCGCATTGCCAAGGTCAATTCGCAGGGCGAACGCGAGATCATGGACGACGCCGCGCGCGCCGCCGAGCAGAAGCGCCTTCAGACGGTCATCAACAGCGACTGCAAGTAGCCCGGCAACTCAGTAGCCGGCCTTGCCGCCCTTGCGGCGATTCGCGAACAGGCCGGTTCCCTTCGAGCCCTGGCGCTGGAACCGCTCCCGCCGCGCCACCTTGGGGTCCACCGCGAGGGGACGGCACAGCTCAATGCGGTCGCCGTCCTTCAGTGCCTGGTCCCACTCGACCCCCCTGCCCCAGATGCCCGGCGTCATCGCATGACGCCAATCCAGATCCGGAAAACGCAGCGAAAGATCGCTGGCCCGCACGGCGTCGGCCAGCGTCGTCTCAGGCGAGAGCTGCAGCACCTGCTCGAACACCTCGCGCGCCGCGGGCGAGCAGCTCAGCGTGACCTCGATGGTCATCAGGTTGCGCCGTAGACGTGCTCGGCGCGCTTGACGAAGGCCTCGACAAGGCTTGAGGCGATGGTGTCGAACACCGGGCCGACCAGCGCCTGCAGAGCGAAATTGCTGAAGCCGTAGCTCATGTGCAGCTCGACGCGGCAGGCGCGCTCGCCCTGCTCACCCACGGGCACGAACTTCCATTTGCCGTCGAGGTTGGAGAACGGTCCATCGACCAGCTTCAGCTGCACCTCGCGCCCCGGAACATGGGTGTTGCGGGTGGTAAAGCTCTGGTGCAAACCGGCAAAGGCCAGGCCGACTTCGGCCGTCATGCCGGCTTCGTCCTGCTCGATGATGCGGGCCTTGTCGCACCAGGGAAGAAACTGCGGATACCTCGCCACATCGGTGACGAGCGCATACATCTCTTCGGCGCTGTACCAGATGAGGACGGACTTGTTGACTGTTTTCATAGAATCGACACAGGACACAGCGTGCGCGACGGATTGTATTGAAGCCATGCAGCCCCCACATTCCCGAGTCATGGCCACAAAGAAACAAGATACCTCCTCCCGCATCGCCGACAACAAGAAGGCCGCGTACAACTATTTCTTCGAAGAACGCTTCGAGGCCGGCATGGTCCTCGAAGGCTGGGAAGTCAAGTCGCTGCGCGAAGGCAAGGTGCAGCTCACCGATGGCTACGTGGTGATCCGCAATGGCGAACTGTTCGTTGTAGGTTGCCAGATCAACCCGCTCAAGAGCGCGTCCACCCACGTCAACCCCGATTCAGTGCGCACCAAGAAGCTGCTGCTGAAGAAGGACGAAATCCGCCGCCTGATCGGCAAAGTCGAGCAAAAGGGCTACACGCTGGTGCCGCTCAACCTGCACTGGAAGACCGGCAAGGTGAAGTGCGAGATCGCGCTCGCCAAGGGCAAGGCCGAGCACGACAAGCGCGACACCATCAAGGACCGCGAAGGCAAGCGCGAGGTCGAGCGCGCTATGAAGAACCGCAGCCGCTGAATCTTTTTTTGCGGGCAATGGAATAAAAGACGGGTTGCGGGCGTTTGTGCGGTTGTCACCGGACCACCGGTGTCGCCATACACAACCCAGGAGTCTTTCCATGTCGCCTTTTCGCGCATCTTCCGCCGTATTGCTGAGCGCCGTTCTCGCGCTCCCCGCCTTCGCCCAGCCCAAGCCCGCCGACGGCGCGCTGGTCGGTGCGAACGGCATGACGCTCTACACCTTCGACAAGGACACGGCCGGCAACGGCAAGTCGGTCTGCAACGGCGGCTGTGCCACCAACTGGCCGCCCTTCATGGCCGCCGACACTGATAAGCCGAGCGGCGACTTCACCATCGTCACCCGCGACGACGGCAAGAAGCAATGGGCGGCCAAGGGCTGGCCGCTGTACTACTGGGCCAAGGACACCAAGCCGGGCGACAAGACCGGCGACGGCGTCAACGGCACCTGGAAAACCGCCAAGCCCTGATCGACCGATCCACGCCCCATGGACGCCCGCCTGCTGGTCGAGCACATCCCGAGCCTGCGCCGCTACGCGCGGGCACTCACGGGCAATGCGTGGGCGGCCGACGACCTTGTGCAGGACACGCTGGAGCGCGCCTGCAGCAAATGGCGTCTGTGGGTGGTGGGCAGCGACCTGCGCGCGTGGCTTTTCACCATCATGCACAACATCTTCGCGAGCCAGGTGCGCCGCACGCCACCGCCCCAAGCCGTGGTGTCGCTCGACGATGTGCCGCACGAGCTGCAGGGCGGCGTCGACCCCGGCCGCGACCAGGGCACCAGCCTCGACCTGCAGCGCTGCCTGATGCAGTTGCCGGATGAACAGCGCGCCGTGCTGCTGCTGGTGACGCTCGAAGACTTGTCGTATGCCGAAGTGGCCAAGGTGCTCGGCATCCCGGCCGGCACGGTGATGTCGCGCCTGTCGCGTGCCCGCGTCCGGTTGCAGGAACTGATGGACGGAGCGTCAGCGCCCGTTCGCCCCGGCCTGCGCCGCCTCAAATGAAACCCGCCGCACCATGAGCCGCCCCGCCCCGCCCCCTACCGACGACGAGCTGCACGCCTGGGTCGATGGCCAGCTGGCCGCCGACCGCCACGGCGCGGTCGAGGCAGCCATCGCCGGCGATCTCGCCGTGGCCACCAAGGTCGCGGCCTGGCACACGCAGCGCGACGCCCTGCGCCGGCTGCACGGCGAGCTGCTCGATGAACCGATTCCCGCTGCCCTGATGGGCGCACTCGATCGGCATCTGCCGCGAACGGCGCGGCACGTCTCCTGGTTGCGCTGGGGTGGCATGGCGGCCGGCCTGCTGATCGCCTTCGCTGCCGGCTGGCTTGGGAATGCGCAATGGTCCGCGCCGCGCGGCGGCACGCAACTGGCCAAAGTGCCGGCGGTGCGCGAATTCGTGCACGACGCCTCGGTCGCGCACGCCGTCTACGCACCCGAAAAAAGACACCCCGTCGAAGTGGCCGCCTCCGAGCAGCAACACCTGGTCCAGTGGCTCTCCAGGCGCCTTGACCGGCCGCTGAAGGTGCCCGACCTCTCCACCCAGGGCTACACCCTGGTCGGCGGCCGCCTGCTGCCCGGGGAAACCGGCGCGCGCGCCCAATTCATGTTCGAGGACGCTGCCGGCGAGCGCGTGACGCTCTACATCGGCACGCTGGACGCCAATGCCGCCGGGGCCACCGCCGCACGCGAAACCGCCTTCCGCTTCGCCTCCGAAGGCCCCGTGCCCAGCTTCTACTGGGTCGACCAGGGCTTCGGCTATGCCCTCGCCGGCAAGCTGCCGCGAGAAGTTCTGCTCAAACTTGCGACGCTGGCCTACCGCGATTTGTCGTAGCGACCGCATAAACTGCCGGTCGCGCAATCACATTGCCCGGCTTTCCGTCACCAGGCTTGTTTTCGCGATTTTTCAACTGAAGGAGAAACTGCATGAAATTGCTCAGCGCCTCGATCCTCGCGGCGGCCCTGCTCGCCGGCTGCGGCGGCATGTCCAACAAGACCGCCAGCGCCCCCGACACGCCCACCCGCACCGCCGACGGCGTGCTGGTCGGACCGAACGGGATGACGCTGTACACCTTCACCAAGGACACCGCCGGTTCCGGCACCTCCGCCTGCAACGCCCAGTGCGCCGCCAACTGGCCCGCGCTCGGCGTGGCCGACACCGCCAAGCCCATCGGCGGCTACACCATCATCATTCGCGAAGACGGCAAGCGCCAGTGGGCCTACAAGGGCTGGCCGCTGTACTACTGGGCCAAGGATGCCAAGCCCGGTGACAAGACCGGCGACGGCGTGGCCGGCGGCGCCTGGAAAGTCGCCCGTCCCTGATCCCTCGCGGATCTGACGCAAGAACGCCGGCTCCTGCCGGCGTTTTCTTTATCGGCTTTTCCCGGTGTTTCCCGGTGTAGAAGCCAGCACCACCCACGGCAGAATCCCCGCATGAGCTCTGACGCCAATCCGGATGCGTTCCTCGCCCTGCTGACCCAGGGCCTGATCAGCGACGCACAGCACGACGCCGCGCGCGCCCACTCCGAAACCGCCGCCCTTCCCCCGCTCCCGAGCCCGGCCCATGCGCTGGCCTGGATGCGCGTGCGCGGCCTGGTCACCGAGGAAGAACAGAACGCGGCGCTCGACAAAATCGGCGACGACGCCCCACACGCCGACGACGCGGCCGACACCGCCATCGATGCCGATGACCTCATCGAGCTGGCCGAGCAAGGCATCACGCACGAGGCTATCCAGGCGCTCTTCAAGGACAGCCTCATCGACACCGAGACGCGCGACATGGCGCTGACGGAAACGCCGGTCGTGGGCACCGTGGCCGCTTCGCCCGTGGCCACGCTGGCCTGGCTGGCGACCGAAGGCCCGCTCGAAAAGGAACGCTTCGACGCCCTGCGCGCCCAGGTAGCAGCCGAGCCGGCCTTTGCCATGGCCGCCGAGCGCACGCGCATCGTGAACGAGGCACAGGCTCTGATCGAAGCCGATGAGCAGGCCGTCAAGGCATGGCAGGCCCGCGCGCAACGCAGCCGTCGCATCGGCGCGTGGAAGTTCATCCTGGCCGTCGCAGTGATCGGTGGCGGCCTCGGCTGGTACGTGTTCGCCCCGGCCAGCGTGCCCGCCTGCGACGCTGCCTCCACGCGCAAGACACTCGACAGCCTCATGCGCCGCGTGACCATGGACGTGCGCATGCGCCATCTCGACCCGAACGCCGGCACCGTGATCGAGACGCCTTCCGTCGGCAGCATGCGTGAAGTCGGCTACCGCAAGCCGGAGCGCGTGCGCGGCTGCGTGGCAGTCATGACGCGGGGCGAGAGCAAGGAACCCATGGCCTACACCATCGGCCCCACGGAGCCCAAGAGCGACGAGATGGTGGTGCGTGGTGCGGACGTCGCCATCGTCGAGGCACGCTTCGGGCACCTCGACGCCGATGGCAGGCCGCTATACAACGCCGAGCCCATCGGCCGCGAGGCGATGGAAAAAGCCTTCCGCGAAGGCGCGGCGCCGCTGAGCGCGGCACGGTCGGCTTCCGCCATGCGCATGCGCCCGCGCACCGACTCGGGCCTGGTGCGCAAGGACCCGAACCGATCGCGCGAGATCGCCGAGATCGAGCCCACAGGCCCCTGCCGCAAGCTGGACGACGGCGCGGGCCACGCCTGCCCGCTGGTCATCGAATACAACGACAGCCTGCTGGGTGCCCTCTCGGGCAGCGACACCTCATTACCGGTGACCGGAGAATTCACCTTTGTGGAAGACAACGGCAACTGGCGCGTCAGCGACGACTTTCCCAAGACCTTCGTACGCAAGGTGCTCGAAGCCCGCCTGAGCAGCATGGGCGTCACCGACGCGGCCATGCCGCAGTAGGCAGAAGCGCCAGTCGGTCAGTGCGCGCCCGGCACCGCGGTATCGGCGACCGTGGTGCGCCGACCGCGCAGCGCCAGCAGTTCGTTGAACACTAGCGCGCCGATGACCAGCGCCCCGCCGGTCAGCACGCTCGCTGCGGGCTGCTCGCCCGCACCGATCCAGGCCAGCGCGATGCCGAAGATCACTTCAAGCAAGGCCAGCAACGCGACTTCGGGCGCCTTCAGCACCTGGACGCACAGCACCGACAGAACGCAGGGAATGGCGAGCTGGAACACGCCCAGAAAGGCCAGCAGCCCAAGGTCGTGCGCACTTGCACGGAAAGGCCACGCAAATGGCAGCGTGAAGAGCGCAGTGAGCACCGCGCCGATCAGCACCGCGGGCACCAGATCCACCTTGTGGCCCTTCGCCTGCGCGTGCTGAACCACGGTCCAGTTGGCTGCGCCGGCCAGCGGCACGCACAGCGCCAGCAGCGTGCCGGCCAGCGATCCGCCCCCACCCTGCATCAACTGCGTGCCGTACATCCAGCCGATGCCCGCACCCGCGACCACGATGGCCAGCCAGGTGCGCGCGGGCAGCTTATGGCCGATGAAGAAGCGCGCCGCCAGCGCTGTGAGCAGCGGCCCGAGCGACATGGTGACGAGCACGCTGGCCGTCGAAGCCAGCGTGAGCGCGACCATGAAGGCCGTGAACATCACGGCCCAGCACACGCCCGAGATCCAGAGTTCGCGCCCGCCGCGGCGCAGTTGCGAGAACACGGCGCGGCCCCGCCAAAGCGGCAAGATCACCAGCAGCGCCAGCGTCGTAAAGAGGCTGCGCCAGAAGGTGATCTCGAAACTGTGCGCCTGCGCCAGGTGGCGGGTGACGACGCCCGCCGTGCCCCACATCAGGGTCACGACGACCATCAGCCAGACGGCGCCGCCGTGCGTCAGGCGCATGGCAAATCGACGGAGTCGATCAGCCTTGCGACGTATCGCGGCCGGCGCGCTTGCGCTCGTGTTCCTTCAGGTAGCGCTTGCGCAGGCGCACGCTCTTGGGCGTGATTTCGACCAGTTCGTCGTCCTCGATGAATTCCACGCCGTATTCGAGCGTGAGTTCGATCGGGGGCGTGATCTTGATCGCGTCTTCCTTGCCCGAGACGCGGAAGTTCGTCAGCTGCTTGGTGCGCGTGGCGTTCACCACCAGGTCGTTGTCGCGGCTGTGGATGCCGACGATCATGCCTTCGTACACCGGATCGTTCGCCTTCACGAACATGCGGCCGCGGTCGTCCAGCTTGCCCAGGGCGTAGGTGAAGATTTCACCGTCGTCCATGGAGATCAGCACGCCGTTCTTGCGGCTGCCGATGTCGCCCTTGTGCGGCTCGTAGCTGTCGAAGATGTTGCTGATGAGGCCCGAGCCGCGCGTCAGGTTCAGGAATTCATTCGTGAAGCCGATCAGGCCACGCGCCGGAATGCGGTACTCGAGGCGCACGCGGCCACGGCCGTCCGGTTCCATGTTGACCAGTTCGCCCTTGCGCTCGCCCAGAGCCTGCATCACGCCGCCCTGGTGCTGGTCTTCGATGTCGGCCGTCACCAGTTCGATCGGCTCGTGCTTCTCGCCGTTGACGGTGCGGAACACCACGCGCGGCTTCGACACGGCCATTTCATAGCCTTCGCGACGCATGTTTTCCAGCAGGATGGTCAGGTGCAGTTCGCCGCGACCCATCACTTCGAAGATGCCTTCTTCGTCGGTTTCGTTCACGCGCAGCGCAACGTTGTGCTGCAGTTCTTTCTGCAGGCGGTCCCAGATCTGACGGCTGGTGACGAACTTGCCTTCGCGGCCGGCCAGCGGGCTGGTGTTGACGCAGAAGTTCATCGTCAGGGTCGGTTCGTCGACCTTGAGCATCGGCAGCGGCGCGGGGTTCGTGGGGTCGGTCACGGTGACGCCGATACCGATGTCGGTAATGCCGTTGATCAGCACGATTTCACCCGGGCCGGCTTCAGTGGCCTGCACGCGGTCCAGGCCCTGGAAGGTCAGCACTTGGTTGACACGGCCCTTGATGGCCTTGCCGTCCGGACCTTCCATCACCACCACGTCCATCATCGGCTTCAGGGTGCCCTGGCTGATGCGGCCCACGCCGATGCGACCGACGAAGGTCGAGAAATCGAGCGCGGAAATCTGCAGTTGCAGTGGCGCGGCGGGATCACCCTTTTGCGCCGGCACGTGCTTCAGGATGGTGTTGAACAGGGCCGACATGTCGGGGCCCCACTGCTCGCCCTGAGCGCCTTCTTCCAGCGACGACCAGCCGTTGATGCCCGAGGCATACACCACGGGGAAGTCGAGTTGTTCGTCGGTTGCGCCGAGCTTGTCGAACAGGTCGAAGGCGGCGTTGACCACCTTGTCGGGGTTGGCGCCCGGCTTGTCGACCTTGTTCACCACGAGGATGGGCTTCAGGCCGAGGGCCAGTGCCTTCTTGGTCACGAAGCGCGTTTGCGGCATCGGGCCTTCCTGCGCGTCGATCAGCAGCACCACGCCGTCGACCATCGACAGCGCGCGTTCCACTTCACCGCCGAAGTCCGCGTGGCCCGGGGTGTCGACGATGTTGATGTGCGTGCCTTCCCAGGTCACGGCGCAGTTCTTGGCCAGGATCGTGATGCCACGTTCCTTTTCGATGGCGTTGTTGTCCATCACCGTGTCGACCACTTTCTCGTGCTCGGCGAAGGTGCCGGACTGGCGCAGCAATTGGTCGACCATCGTGGTCTTGCCATGGTCCACGTGGGCAATGATGGCGATATTGCGAATTTGCTTGGTACTCATGGTGTCGCTTCGGTCTGTTGTGCGTTCAAAAGAATTTGCTGGATTTCGATGGGGTTCAGCAAGCGCCCCGGGATCAGTTCGCCGGCCGTTACATGGGCTGTGCCCAGGAACGCCTGCGGGTCGGAGCCGAACACGGCCACCTCATCGGCATCGGCCCAGCCGCCACGGCGGCGCAAGCCCGAAAGAAAACGTGCCGCATCTTCCGCGCCGAGCGTGACGCGGCTGTGGCCGTCCACCAGGGCTTCGGCAGGCAGGAGTTGTGCCAGGCGCTCTTCCTCGTCCATGGCTTCGAGCGCTTCGAGCGTGATGCACTGGGCCTCGACGAAACCGCCCGTGGCAGTGCGGCGCAGCGAGCTCAGGTGCGCACCGCAGCCAAGCGCTTCGCCGATGTCTTCGCCGAGGGTGCGGATGTAGGTGCCCTTGCTGACGGAGGCGAGGATGCGGATGACGTCATCGCCGATCGCGCTGAGTTCGAGCTTGTGGATCACGACATCGCGCGGTGCCCGCTCGACTTCGACGCCTTCACGCGCGTATTCGTACAGCGCTTTGCCGTCCTTCTTGAGCGCGCTGTGCATCGGGGGCACCTGGCGGATCGGGCCGGTGAATTGCGCCTCGACGCGCGCCAAATCTTCAGGCGTGACGTGCACCGGCCGCTCGGCGATTACTTCGCCCTCGGCATCGCCGGTCGTGGTCTTGATGCCCAGGCGGGCCGTGGCCTCGTAGGTCTTGTCGGCATCGAGGTGCAACTGACTGAACTTGGTGGCCGCGCCAAAGCACAGCGGCAGGACGCCGGTGGCGAGCGGATCGAGCGTGCCGGTGTGGCCCGCTTTTTCGGCGCGCAGCAACCACTTGGCCTTTTGCAAGGCCTGGTTGCTGGAGAGTCCCAGCGGCTTGTCGAGCAACAACACCCCATGCACAGGGCGCCGCTGCACCCTTGTGCGTGGCGCGTTCATGGCTAGTCGTCTTTCGAGCGCGAAGCGACAGCTTGCGCGATGAGCGCGTTCATGTCGGCCGCACGCTCGGTGGTGCGGTCGAACAGGAAGTGCAGCGTGGGCACGGTGTGAATGTGCAGGCGCTTGAACAGGCCGTTGCGCAGGAAGCCCGCGGCTTGGTTCAGCGCTTCGGTCGTCTCGGCCACGTCGCCCGTGAGCAGGCTGAAGAAGACCTTCGCGTGCGCATAGTCGGGCGTGACCTCGACGGCCTGGATCGTGACCATGCCCACGCGCGGGTCCTTCAACTCGCGCGCGATCAGCTCCGTCAGATCGCGCTGGATCTGGTCGGCAACCTTGAACGCGCGATTGGGGGCTGCGGCTTTTCTCTTCGGCATGGACTTTCTCGCATGGAACGCTTACAGCGTCCGGGCGATTTCCTTGATCTCGAAGAATTCGAGCTGATCGCCCTCTTTGATGTCGTTGTAGTTCTTGAGCTTGATACCGCACTCAAAACCTTCGCGGACTTCGCGCACATCGTCCTTCATGCGCTTGATCGAGTCGACTTCGCCCGTGTAGACCACCACGTTGTCGCGCAGCAGGCGGAAATGCGCACTGCGGTTGACCGAGCCCGAGGTGATGTAGGAACCTGCAACGGTACCGATCTTCGAGGCCACGAACACCGTGCGGATCTCGGCCGAGCCGATGATTTCCTCGCGGCGCTCCGGTGCCAGCATGCCCGACATCGCGACCTTGATCTCGTCCACGGCGTCGTAAATGATGCTGTAGTAGTTCAGCTGCACGCCATTGTTCTCGGCCAGCTTGCGCGCACCGGCATCGGCACGCACGTTGAAGCCGATCACAACCGCCTTGGAGGCGATGGCAAGGTTGATGTCGCTTTCGCTGATACCACCCACGCCGGCGTACACCACCTGCACCTTGACCTCGTCCGTCGCCAGCTTGAGCAGCGATTGCGCCAGCGCTTCCTGCGAGCCCTGCACGTCGGCCTTGATGATGATGCGCAGCGTCTGCACTTCGCCCGCCGACAGATCGGTGAACATGTTCTGCAGGTTCGCGGCCTGGGCCTTCGCCAGCTTGGTGTTGCGGAACTTGCCGGCACGGTAGGTGGCGATTTCGCGCGCACGGCGCTCGTCGCTCATCACCATGAACTCGTCGCCCGCTTGCGGCACTTCGGTCAGACCCTGGATTTCGACCGGGATCGACGGGCCTGCCGTCTTGGTCGACTTGCCGTCTTCGTCCAGCATGGCGCGCACGCGGCCGTAGGTCGAACCGGCCAGCACCACGTCGCCGGTCTTGAGCGTGCCGGACTGAACCAGCACGGTGGCAACCGGGCCGCGGCCCTTGTCGAGCTGAGCTTCGATGACCAGGCCCTTGGCAGCGGCATCCACCGGCGCCTTGAGTTCCAGCACTTCGGCTTGCAGCAGCACTTGCTCGAGCAGGTCGTCAATGCCCTGGCCCGTCTTGGCGGACACCGGCACGAACGGCACGTCGCCGCCGTACTCTTCGGGCACAACTTCTTCGGCCACCAGTTCCTGCTTCACGCGGTCCAGGTTGGCGTCGGGCTTGTCCACCTTGTTGATGGCAACCACGATCGGCACACCAGCCGCCTTCGCGTGCTTGATGGCTTCCTTGGTCTGGGGCATGACGCCGTCGTCGGCGGCCACCACCAGGATCACGATGTCGGTAGCCTGCGCACCGCGGGCACGCATGGCCGTGAAGGCCTCGTGACCCGGGGTGTCGAGGAACGACACCATGCCGCGTTCGGTTTCCACGTGGTAGGCACCGATGTGCTGCGTGATGCCGCCGGCTTCGCCCGCTGCGACCTTGGCGCGGCGGATGTAGTCGAGCAGCGAGGTCTTGCCGTGGTCGACGTGACCCATGACGGTCACGACCGGTGCGCGCGGCAGGGCTTCGGCGGTTTGCGCCGACACGTCCTCGTCGGTGAAGGCTTCCGGGTCGTCCAGCGCGGCAACCACTGCGGTGTGGCCCATTTCCTCCACCAGGATCATTGCTGTGTCCTGGTCGAGCGACTGGTTGATGGTCGCCATCTGGCCGAGCTTCATCAGTTGCTTGATGACCTCTTGCGCCTTGACGGCCATCTTGTGCGCGAGCTCGGCCACCGTGATGGTTTCGGGCACGTGCACTTCGAGAATGCGCGCCTCGACCGGTGCGGCCGGCGCGTGTTGCTCGTCGTGACCACCGCGGTCGTTGCCACGGCGACCGCGCGGGCCTCCGCGCCAGTTGCCGCGACCGACACCACCGCTGGCATCGCCGCGGGTCTTGATTTCCTTCTTCTTGGCAGGATCGCCAGCCCAGCTCGACGAGAGCTTCGCGGACTTGACTTCCTTGCCTGCGGCACCGGCGGCGCCGGGTGCAGCTGCTGCAGCGCCGGGCGCGGCAGGTGCGCCGGCACGCGCTGCGGGAGCCGTTGGCTTGTGCAGCGTGCCCTTGACCGCGGCCTTTTCGGGCTGCGGCTTCTCGGGCGCCTTGTGCGGCACCAGCACGCGGGCCGGTGCGTTCATCATGGCGCGGATGGCTTCGGCTTCGGCAAGGGCCTTGCGGCGACGCTCGTCGAGATCCTTGGCGCGCGCGGCTTCTTCGTCGGCGCGGGCCTTCGATTCGGCGGCGGCCTTGGCCTTCGCGTCTTCCTTGGCCTGCGTCGCGGCGGTTTGCGCGGCGAGCTTGGTGTCGGCAGCCTTCTGCTCTGCAGCAGCGGCGGCGGCCGTCACGGCGGGCGCGGGGGCAGCCGCCGGCTTGGTGGCCGTGGTGCTGTCCTTTGCGCTCGCGGCAGCAGCGGCTGCTGCGGCAGCGGCCTTCTTCTCGGCGGTTTCGGCGGCGACGCGTGCGGCTTCCTGCTCGGCCTTTTCAGCCTTCTCGGCCTGCTCGCGTTCGCGGGCTTCGGCTTCTTCGCGCAGGCGGCGCTTTTCGGCCAGCTCTTCTTCCTGGCGGCGGATCAGCTCGGCCTGGCGGCGCGCTTCTTCCTCGCGGCGGGCCAGTTCGGCTTCGTCGATGTGGGGAGCGGCGGGCGCGGCGGCAGGCGCCTCAGCCACGTGCTGCGCCGTCTCGGGCGTGGCCGGGTGACCGTCTTCGCGCTGGATGAAGGTGCGCTTCTTGCGCACCTCGACCTGGATGGTGCGGGCGCGGCCGGTGGCGTCGGCCTGCTTGATCTCGCTGGTCGACTTCTTGGTCAGCGTGATCTTCTTGCGCTCGGGCTCGATGGTGCCGTGGCTGGCCTTCAGGTGGCCGAGCAGGCGCTGCTTGTCAGCCTCGGTGAGCGCATCGGTGGCGGCCGCTTTGGGCACACCTGCACTCTTGAGCTGGTCAAGCAAGGTTTCGGGAGTCTTCTTGAGCTCGTTCGCGAACTCGGCGACAGTGGTACTGGACATATTGGTTTCGTGCCTCCATGACCGTCACTCTTGGCCGGCGAACCAGTGTTCGCGGGCTTTCAAGATGAGGGCTTTGGCGTCATCGGCGCTCTGGCCGGTGATCTCGGTGAGTTCATCGACCGCGAGGTCGGCAAGATCGTCACGGGTGTTCACACCCGCTTCGGTCAGCTTGGGAATCAGCTCGGGGTCCAGGCCTTCGAGGTCGTGCAGGTCTTGCGACACCGTCGACTGGACCTCGACACCCTCTTCCTTGGCGATTTCCATGGTCAGCAGCGCATCCTTGGCACGCGAGCGCAGCTCATTGATGGTGTCTTCGTCGAAGGCTTCGATTTCCAGCATTTCTGAAATTGGCACATAGGCCACTTCTTCGAGGCTGTTGAAGCCTTCCGAAATGAGGATGTCGGCGATTTCCTCGTCGACGTCGAGCTTTTCCATGAAGAGCTTGCGGCTGGCATCGGTTTCGGTCGCCTGCTTCTGGGCCGACTCGTTGGCGTCCATGATGTTGATCTTCCAACCGGTGAGGTCGGAAGCCAGGCGCACGTTCTGGCCGCCGCGGCCGATGGCGATGGCGAGGTTTTCCTCGTCGACCACCACGTCCATGGCGTGCTTTTCTTCGTCCACCACGATCGACGACACATTGGCCGGGGCCAGCGCACCGATCACGAACTGGGCCGGGTCTTCGCTCCATAGCACGATGTCCACGCGCTCGCCGGCGAGCTCGTTGGTCACAGCGTTGACGCGGGTGCCGCGCACGCCGACACAGGTGCCGATGGGGTCGACGCGCTTGTCGTGCGATAGCACGGCGATCTTGGCGCGCGAACCCGGGTCACGGGCGCAGCTCTTGATTTCGAGCAGGCCCTGCTCGATTTCGGGCACTTCCTGGCGAAACAGCTCGATCATGAACTCGGGAGCCGAGCGCGACAGGATGATTGGCGCGCCGCGCAGCGTCAGGTCGACTTCCATGATCATGGCGCGCACGCGGTCGCCGTTGCGCAGGTTTTCCTTGGCGATCATCTCGCTGCGGCGCAGGCGACCTTCGACACGGCCGGCCTCGACGATGATGTCGCCCTTGTCCAGTCGCTTGACGGTGCCCACGAAGATCTTGTCGCCGCGCGACATGAAGTCGTTGAGCAGCATCTCGCGCTCGGCGTCGCGGATCTTCTGCAGGATGACCTGCTTTGCGGCCATGGCGCCGATGCGGCCGATCGGCACCGAGTCCACCGCTTCTTCGATGTACTCGCCGACTTCGATGTCCGACATTTCTTCCTTGGCTTCGAACAGGAGGATTTCCTGGTCGGGCAACTGCAGACCGGCCTCGTCGGGCACGACGTGCCAGCGGCGGAAGGTTTCGTAGTCGCCGCTGTCGCGATCGACCGCGACGCGAATGTCCACGTCGCCCTGATGGAGCTTCTTGGTGGCTTGCGCCAGCGCGGACTCGACCGCACCGAAGACCACGTCACGCTCGACGTTCTTCTCGCGCGAGATCGCATCCACCAACATCAACATTTCGCGATTCATGCCACCACTCCTCTAGTCAGTCCGGAACCTGCGTTCCGTCGTCAATATCCGAAAAACCCGGTTGGGTTTTGGCCTTGCGGCCCTTGAAATCCACAATAGGCGCGAGCCGCGCTTCGCGCAGCTCGTCCAGCACGAAGCCCAGCGCCTGCAGCGTTGCAGGCGCGCGCTTCTTGCTCACTTTTTGACCCGGCTTGGACTCCGGCGCATCTCTCCAGACGATTTGCCAGCCCTGGGCGCCGACGGCACCCTCTACCTGTGCAACACGCTCCAGCGTGCCGCGAAACTTCTTGCGGCTGGCCGACACCTGGCCCGCCGCCGCGGCACCCATGGGCGCCTTGAGCGTGATGTCGATCACCTCGCCCACGAAACGCTCGAAATCCTGCTCATTGCGCAGCGGACGGTCAATACCGGGCGAGGACACCTCGAGCCGCTTGTAGTCGACACCATCGACCTCGAGCGCGAATTGCAATTGGCGCGTTACCTTCTCGCAGTCTTCGACCGTCACGAAGGGCTCTGGCACGCCGGCAGCAGCATCTTCGGAGGTGGGGGCCGTCCAGGGCAAATCAATCGTCACGCGCAGCAATCCCCCGGCCGAGCGTTCGATCTCGACCAGGTCATAGCCAAGACCGGCCACGGTTTGTTCCACTATTTGCTGCAATGCCACGTGTTCGAAGGTGCCTTTTAAATACTGGGTTCATGCCATCCGCCCGCCACGAATGCCAGATCGCCATGAATGCTCAGAATGCATAGACCAAAAAAAACGGGCGGTTGGTACCCGCCCGTTTGGTCGTGAGCCTCGAATTATATGCTATTTGTGTAATAAATGAAGGGGCTTCGAGGCTCAGCTACCTATTGATTGGCGCGATTTGAACCAAACCAATGCGAATAGCACCGCGCCGAGCGCCAATGCCGCCGCCGCGACCAGCAACGGCAGCTGAAAAGACCCCGTTCGCTGAGCCAGTGGCGCCGCAAACAGCGGCCCGACGATCTGCCCCACCCCATAGGAAGCCGTCGCGTAGCCGATCAGCCCGGCAGCCGCATTGCCGCGCAGACGACGCGCATCCCGCATGGCAAAAAGAGTGATCGCGGTGAACGGCATGCCCAGGAGCAAGCTTCCGAGCGCGAATCCGGCAATGCTCGGCCATGCCACCGACAGCACGACGCCCAGCGCCTGCAACGCGTAGGCGCAAGCCAGCAGCAGCCGGTTGTCCCAATGCGTGGGCGCGCGGGCTCCGATCAACGCGCCGGGAATGATGGCCAGCCCGAACAGTGGCCAGAAGAAATCCGGCCAAGGCGATCCCGGCAGCGCCTGCCGGGCGATCACCGGCAGGAAGGTGGCGGTAATGATGTAGCCGAAGCCCGCCAGCCCATAGAGCGCGACCAGCCAGATTGCATCGTTGCGATCGGCCGGCCCAGCCACGCGGGCCACAGCGACAGGCGCCGGAGCGGCACCACCACCTGCTGATGCCCGTTCGCCGTCATCGAACACCCGCCAGATCACCGCGATCAGCACGACCGCCAGGATGCCCAGGCCGATCCACCCCGCCTCGGAACCCCAGCGCCCCAGTGCACCGCCGAGCAGGCCCGTCATCGCGATACCGATGCCCGGCCCGGTGTAGATCACGCCGGCCAGCGTCGGCGCATTCGTCTCCGCCAGCCGGCGCAGGCCCCAGCCCGAGGCGAAGACGAAGACCCAGGCGCTCATCACGCCTGCCGCCGTGCGCAGCACACCCCAGCTCGTGAAGCTGTGCAGCAAGCCCATTCCGATCAGCAGGGCGGCCGTGGCCACCAGCCCACCCCGCACCATGCTCGACGCCTTGACGCCGATGGCCGCGCAGCTCACCGCGCCGAGGAAGTACCCCAGATAGTTGAGCGACGCCAGAACCCCGCCCGCCGCCAGCTCCAGCTTTCCCTCGTGCAGCATGATGGGCAGCATGGGCGTGAAGGCAAAGCGCCCCAGGCCCATCGCCACCGCGAGGGTGACCATGCACGCCAGCGCCGCGCGCCAGGCGCCGCGCTGGTCGCGTCCGATTTTCGACATTTCTTGCAGTCTCCGTTTATTCCAGCAGCGCGGCGGCCACCAGCTTCTTTGTATAGGGGTGCTCGGGCGCGTCGAGCACGCGCTCAACCGACCCGGTTTCGAGAATGGCCCCGTCCTTCATCACGATGACGTGGTGCGCCATCGCCCGGATCACTTCTACGTCGTGTGTGATCAGCAAATAGCTCAGCCCCCGCTCGCGCTGCAGGCGCTGCAACAGGCTCAGCACCTGCTTCTGGATCGTCACGTCGAGCGCGCTGGTGGGCTCGTCGAGCACCAGCAGCTGCGGGTCGACGATCAGCGCGCGGGCAATCGCCAGGCGTTGCCGCTGGCCACCCGAAAACTCATGCGGATAGCGGTCGAGCAGCGAGGGGAACTGGGCCTCCGTCAGCCCGACATCGGCCAGCGCGGTGAGTGCACGGGCACGGCGCGCCGCGGTGTCGAGTTCGGGCGCGTGCACGCGCAACCCCTCGCCCACGATCTGCTCCACCGTCATGCGCGGCGACAGCGACGAGAACGGGTCCTGAAACACCACCTGCATCACGCGTCGCAGACCAAGATCGGAGGCGCGGTCGACCGCCCACCCCTTGCCCGCAACCGTCAGCGCGCCCTGATGCTTCAGCAACCCCAGCGCCGCCAGCGCCAGCGTCGACTTGCCCGAACCCGACTCACCGACCACACCCAGCGTCTCGCCCGGCACGATGCGGAAATCCGCCCCCTGCACCGCCACGAACTCGCCCTTGCGGAACCAGCCGGCGAAGCCCGGCCTCGGCACGGGATAGATCACGCGCAGGGCCTTGGCCTCGATCACCGGCGCGGCATCGGCACGCGCAGCGACTGCCGCCACGTTGCGCTCAGGATGGCTGTCGATCAGCTTGCGCGTGTAGGGATGCTGCGGGGCGTCGAACACAGGCGCCACCGCGCCATGCTCGACGACATAGCCGTTCTCCATGACCACCACGCGATCGGCAAAACGCCGCACGAGGTTCAGGTCATGCGTGATGAGCAGCACGGCCATGCCGTACTTGCGCTGCAGGTCGGCCAGCAACTCAAGGATCTGCGCCCGCACGGTCACGTCGAGCGCGGTAGTCGGCTCGTCGGCCAACAGCAGGCGCGGCTTGCAGGCCAGCGCCATCGCGATCATCGCGCGCTGGCGCTGGCCGCCCGAGAGCTGGTGCGGAAACGCCCTCGCCCGCCGCGCTGGCTCAGGAATGCCGGTGTCGGCCAGCAACTGGATGGCGGCCGCCTGCGCAGCGCGGGCCGAGAGCCCTTCGTGCAGCTCGAGCACCTCGGCGATCTGGTCGCCGACGCTGTAGAGCGCATTCAGCGCGGTCATCGGCTCCTGGAAGATCATTGCGATCTCCTTGCCGCGGATGCCGCGCAGTTCGCGCTCAGGAATCGACAGCAGGTCGCGTGCGCCCTGCGAGCGCTCGCCGCTAAAAAGCTGGGCCGTGCCGGACAGATCAGCGTTCTGCACCAGCCGCAGCAGCGACAGCGCCGTGACCGTCTTGCCCGAACCCGACTCGCCGACAAGCGCGAGCTTTTCGCCAGCGGCCATCTGGAAGTCGATGCCGTGCACGACCTCCTTGCCGCTGAACGCAACGCGCAGGCCCTTCACGTCGAGCAGGGGCTGGTTGGGTTGTGCGTCGCTCATCATTTGTCGGCCTTGCGCGGATCGAGCGCATCGCGCAACGCGTCGCCCATGAAAGTCAGCAGCATCAGCGTGACGACCAGCACGACGAAAGTGGACAGCGAGATCCACCAGGCGTCGATATTGCCCTTGCCCTGGCTCAGCAGTTCGCCGAGCGACGGCGTGCCAGGCGGCACGCCGAGGCCGAGAAAGTCGAGCGAGGTCAGCGCCAGAATGGCAGCGCTCATGCGGAATGGCAGGAAGGTGACGACCGGCACCATGCTGTTGGGCAAGATGTGGCGCCACATGATCTGCAGATTGCCCACGCCGAGCGCGCGCGCAGCACGCACGTAGTCCATCTGCCGGTTGCGCAGGAACTCGGCGCGCACATAGTCCGACAACCCCATCCAGCCGAACAGGCTCAGCAGGATCAGCAGCAGCGTCACACTGGGCGTGAAGATCGCGCTGAAGATGATCAGCAGGTACAGCTCGGGCATCGCCCCCCAGATCTCGATCAGCCGCTGGAAGGTCAAGTCGATCTTTCCGCCGAAGAACCCTTGCACCGCGCCGGTCGCGATGCCAAGCACCACCCCGATCACCGTGAGCGCCAGCGCGAACAGCACGCTCACGCGAAAGCCGTAGATCAGCTGGGCCAGCAGGTCGCGGCCACGTTCATCCGTGCCGAGCAGGTTCTCGCTCGAAGGGGCTGCAGGGTTCGGAGGCTTCGAGAAATAGTTGAGCGTGGCCGGGCCATAGCGGTTCGGCGCGTAGATCGCCCAGTTGCCGCCCTGGGTGATTCGCTGCTCGATGAATGGATCGAGGTAGTCGGCCGGAGTCTCGAAATCGCCGCCGAAGGTCTTCTCGGAATAGTCCCGCAGCACTGGGAAATAGGTCTTGCCTTCGTAGCGCACCACTAACGGCTTGTCGGTCGACAGCACATCGGCGAAAAGGCTCAGCACCACCAGCGCCGAGAAGATCAACAGGCTCCAGAATCCCAGCGGATTGCGGCGGAAACGGCGCCAGGCACGGCGGCCCGGGCTCACAGACACGACTGGTGCTTTAGTCAAACTTCACCCTCGGATCGACCCAGACATAGCAAAGATCGGAAATGAGCTTGGTCACCAGCCCGATCAGCGTGAACAGATAAAGCGTGCCCAGAAACACCGGGTAGTCGCGCCGCAAGACGCTTTCGTAGCTGAGTAAGCCCATCCCGTCGAGCGAGAACAACGTCTCGATCAGCAGCGCGCCCGAGAAGAAGGCGCCGATAAAGGCGGTCGGGAAGCCCGTGATGATCGGAATCAGCGCGTTGCGGAACACGTGCTTCCAGAGCACCTGGCGCTCGGCCAATCCCTTGGCGCGCGCCGTCAGCACGTACTGCTTGCGGATCTCTTCAAGGAACGAGTTCTTGGTGAGCATCGCGGTGATCGCGAAACTGCCGAGCACCATGGCCGTCACCGGCAAGGTGATGTGCCACAGGTAGTCGACGATGCGCGCGCCCCAGCTCAACGACTCCCAGTTCGGCGAGGTCAGCCCGCGCAGCGGAAACCACTGAAGCTGGCCGCCAAAGATCACAAGCAGCGCCACGCCCAGCACGAAACCCGGAATGGCGTAGCCGATGAGCACCAGCAGCGTGGTGAAGAAATCGAAGCGCGAACCGGCGCGAACCGCTTTCGCAACGCCGAGCGGCACCGCTATCAGGTAGCTGATGAAGAAGGTCCAGAGCCCCAGGCTGATCGAAACTGGCAGCTTCTCCTTGATGAGCTGCCACACGTCCTTGCTCTGGAAGAAGCTCTTGCCCAGGTCGAAGCGCGCAAACTGCTTGAGCATTTGCCAGAAGCGCTCGGGCGCCGGCTTGTCGAAGCCGTAGAGGGCCTTGATTTCCGCCACCTGCTTGGCGTCGAGGGTGCGCCCCGTCGGGCCGCCCGAGATGCGGTTCTCCTTGTTGGTCAGCTGCGACAGCAACTGCTCGGCCGGGCCGCCCGGAACGAATTGAACGATGGCGAAATTGATCAGCAGCACCCCGAACAGCGTGGGAATGATCAGCAGAAGGCGTCGGAGCAGGTAGGCGGCCATGCGGTCTGTCTGTGTCTGTCGTCTACTTCGTCGCCGGGTCGATCCACCACGTCGTCAGCATCGCCGAGCCGGCGAGAAGACGTTGCGGCAATGGCGCTTCGGGGCGGCGCAGCTTGCGCTTGTGGGCAACGAAATATTGCCTGCCGTAGTACATCGGGATCACGTAGTTCTGGTGGAGCAAGTAACGGTCCAGCAGGCGCGCGCCTGCTGCGAGCGACTTGCGGTCCGGGCTGTTGACGATCACTTCGAGAATCTCGTCGATCACCGGATCGCTGATGCCGCTGAGGTTCTGGCTCCCCTTTTCATTGGCCGATTTCGAACCGAAATCGTCGTACAGCTCATTGCCCGGACTCGACGAACCACCCGCGATATTGATGACCATGTCGAAGTCGAGCTCGTCCTGTTTCTTCTTTATCAGGCTCGGGTCGCGCAAGCGATAGTCCAGCGCGATTCCCAGCTTGGCGAGATTGCGCGCGTAAGGTGCCAGCACCACGCCCGAGCTGCGGTCCCCGATGTCGAAATTGATGACGAAAGGCGTGCCGTCCTTGTCACGCAAGGCGCCATTCTTGTAGGTCCAGCCTGCTTCTTTCAGCAGTTCCTGCGCGCGAACCAGGTTGCGCCGCAGGCCCTCGGCGGTGTCTCCGCTGCTGGCGGGGCGCGGCAGTTCGCCCTTCGTGTTGTCGATGTATCGCTGCTTGTTCTTGAGGTGGTCGATCAGCACCTGCTCCTCGGGGCTGATCTCGGGCTGTGCCATGAGGTCGTCGCTGTTCTGGAAGTAGCTCGTCGTGCGGGCTCTGCGCCCGTAGAAGAGATGCTGGTTGAGCCAGTCGAAATCGAAGGCCAGCGCCAATGCCTGACGCACGCGCACGTCCTGGAAACGCGGCTGCCGGAGATTGGGTGCGAGGCCTTGCATACCGGTGAAGCGGCGGTGCGAAATCTCCTCCTTGATCAGCTCGCCGGAATCGAAGCGCCGGCCTTTGTACCGGCGCACCCAGGCGATGATCGAGCGCTCTTCCATCGCATCGAGCGAACCGGCCTTGAGCGACTCTTCCTCTCCGAGTGCGTCCTTGAAGTACTGGTACGACACCTCGCCGAAATTGAACATCCCCTTGCGCACCGGAAGATCGGCAGCCCAGTAGTCCGGCCGCCGGCGGTACGAGATGTACTTGCCGAAGTCGACCTTGTCCACGACGTACGGTCCACTGGCTATCGGCGGCTCGCTCACGATCTGGTCGAAGGGCTTGCCCTTGCCCCAGGCGCTGGAGAACACCGGCAACTGGCCGATGATCATGTGCAGCTCGGAGTTCTGGCGCTTGAAGTCGAAGCGAATCGTGCGCTCCCCAACCACCACGGCGTCCTTGATGTCGACCCAGTAGGAGCGAAAGGTAGGCCCGGCCTGCTTGCTCATCAGGGTGTCGTAGGAGTACTTCACGTCCTTCGCAAGTACCGGGGAGCCGTCGGAAAACTTCGCCTTCGGGTTCAGGCGGAAAGTGACGCTCAGCCGGTCGGCGGCAAGCTGCACGTCTTCGGCCAGCATGCCGTAGTTGGAGAAGGGCTCGTCTTCGCTCGGCGTCATCAGCGAATCGAAGATCAGGCCGTACTCGGAGAACACGAAGCCATTGGCGCTGTAGCCCATGCCCTGCGGCGGCACGCCCCGCAGCGTGAACGGGTTGAGCTTGTCGAAGGTTCCGCTTGCCGAGAGGATCAGCTCGCCGCCCTTGGGAGCGTCGGGATTCACGTAGTCGAAATTCTTGAACGACGCCGGGTACTTCGGCTCGTAGCCCATGCCCAGACCATGCGCTGCCCACGAGGGAAGCGCCAAGAGAGCCAACATCAGAAGCAGCCAACCTCGCATGCGAGAATTCTGCCCAAGATTTTCACGAGGCAACTTCATGGGCTTTCTTTCCGGCAAAAAACTGTTGATCACCGGTGTGTTGAGCAATCGCTCCATTGCTTATGGCATTGCCAAGGCCTGTCATGAACAGGGCGCGGAGCTCGCCTTCAGCTATGTCGGCGAGCGATTCAAGGACCGTATCACCGAATATGCCGCAGACTTTGGCTCGAAGCTGATTTTCGATTGCGACGTGGGCGACGACGCGCAGATCGACAAGCTCTTCGCCGACCTCTCGCAGACCTGGCCGAAGTTCGACGGCTTCGTGCACAGCATCGGCTTTGCACCGCGCGAGTCCATTGCGGGCGACTTCCTCGACGGGCTCTCGCGCGAAGGCTTCAAGATCGCGCACGACATCAGCGCATACAGTTTTCCGGCCATGGCCAAGTCGGCCCTGCCCTACCTCAACGACAAGGCAGCCCTGCTCACGCTGACCTACCTGGGCGCCGAACGCGCACTGCCCAACTACAACACCATGGGCCTGGCCAAGGCCTCGCTCGAAGCCTCGGTGCGCTACACCGCCGCCTCGCTCGGGCCGAAGGGCATGCGCGTCAACGGCATCAGTGCGGGCCCGATCAAGACGCTGGCCGCCAGCGGCATCAAGGGCTTCGGCAAGATGCTGGCGGCCGTGGCCGACGCCTCGCCGATCCGCCGCAACGTGACCATCGAGGAAGTCGGCAACGTGGCTGCCTTCCTTCTGAGTGACTTGGCCAGCGGCGTGACCGCCGAGATCACTTACGTGGACGGCGGCTTCAGCAACGTCGTCGGCGGGATGGCCGAGTAATCCTGCCCTTGAGCCCTGACACGGCCACATGATGGCCGTGTTTCGCTATTCATTTCATAGCATCGTGCTGAATCGACGCTCTCTCCTGCTTGCCGCTTTCAGCGTGATCGCCACCCCCGCCGCGTTCGCGCGCGAGGCGGCGCCCTCGCTGATGCTGGCCGAGGTCTACCGCCCCGGCATGTCGCTGCACGACTACTGGGTCAGCGAGAAGTACGACGGCGTACGCGGCTACTGGGACGGCAAGCAGCTCTGGACACGCGGCGGCGAACGGATCGTGGCGCCGGCATGGTTCACCGCACCGCTGCCGAAGCAACCCCTCGACGGCGAACTGTGGGTGGGACGCGGCCAGTTCGCGCGCGCCGTCTCCACGGTGCGTAGCCAGACGCCCAACGACATCGCCTGGCGCGAAATGCACTTCATGGTGTTCGACCTGCCCGCGCAGGGCGGCGACTTCACGACGCGCCTCGCCGTGCTGCGCAAGCTGCTGCCAATTACCGACGCACCATGGGTCGTCGCGGTTCCGCAGGAACGCGCGACCACGCACGCCGCCTTGCAGGCGCTGCTCGACAAGACAGTAAAGATGGGCGGCGAAGGCCTGATGCTCCACCGCGGCAGCTCCCAATACCGCGGTGAGCGCAACAGCGATCTGCTGAAGGTCAAGCCCTACGAAGACGCCGAAGCCCGCGTGATCGAGCACGTGCCCGGCAAGGGCAAGCACAGTGGCCGGCTCGGCGCGCTGGTGGTCGAGACGGCCGACGGCAAGCGCTTCAAGCTCGGCACTGGACTGACCGACGCCGAACGTGAGAACCCACCCGCCATCGGCAGCTGGGTGACCTACCGCTACAACGGCACCACCGTCAAGGGCCTGCCCCGCTTTGCGCGCTTCATGCGGGTGCGCGAAGGCTAGGCCGGCCCATCGGCCGGCCGGCTTGGCTTACTTCACTTCCCTGACACAGTCCGCGTAGTAGCGCTTCTTGCCCGTCTCGTCGACGCGCGCCACCAGACCGTGGATGTCGGTCTCGAAGCCCGGGCACTGCGTGTTGAACTCGCGCGAGAACTTGAGGTAGTCGACGATCTTCTTGTTGAACACCTCGCCCGGAATCAGCAGCGGAATGCCCGGCGGGTAAGGCGTGATGAGGCTGGTGGTGATGCGGCCTTCGAGCTCGTCGATTTCCACGCGCTCGGTCTTGCGGTGCGCGATGTGGGCGAAGGCGTCACTGGGCTTCATGGCCGGCGTCAGGTCGCTCAGGTACATCTCGGTCGTGAGGCGGGCCACGTCGTAGCGTGCGTACAGCTGGTGGATGTGCTGGCACAGGTCTCGCAGGCCGAGGCGTTCGTAGCCCGGGTGCTGCTGGCAGAACTCGGGCAGGATGCGCCACATCGGCTGGTTGCGCGCGTAGTCGTCCTTGAACTGCTGCAGCGCCGTGAGCAGCGTGTTCCAGCGGCCCTTGGTGATGCCGATGGTGAACATGATGAAGAAGCTATAGAGCCCAGTCTTCTCCACGATCACGCCGTGCTCGGCGAGGAACTTGGTCACCACGCTGGCCGGAATGCCGGTTTCAGCGAAGTTGCCTTCGAGGTCGAGGCCCGGCGTGACGATGGTCGACTTGATCGGGTCGAGCATGTTGAAGCCGTCGGCCAGCTCGCCGAAGCCGTGCCAGTTGCGCGGCGACTTCTTGTTCTTGGGCTTGCCGTTCTTCTCGCCCTGCATGATCCAGTCGTCAGCGCGGCCGATGCCCTCTTCGACGAGCTTCTCGGGGCCCCAGACCTTGAACCACCACTCGTCCTTGCCGAACTCAGCCTCGACCTTGCGCATGGCGCGGCGGAAGTCGAGCGCTTCGAGGATGCTTTCTTCCACCAGCGCGGTGCCGCCGGGCGGCTCCATCATGGCGGCGGCCACGTCGCAGCTCGCGATGATCGCGTACTGCGGGCTGGTCGACGAGTGCATCAGGTAGGCCTCGTTGAAGAGGTCGCGGTCGAGCTGGCGATTCTGCGAATCCTGCACCAGCACGTGGCTGGCTTGGCTGATGCCGGCCAGCAGCTTGTGCGTCGACTGCGTGGCGAACACCAGCGATTCCTTGGGACGAACGCGGCGCTTGCCCATTGCGTGATAGGCGCCATAGAACGGATGGAAGGCCGCGTGCGGCAGCCATGCCTCGTCGAAGTGCAGCGTGTCGACGTAGCCGTCGAGCATGTTCTTGATGGTCTCGGTGTTGTAGATCACGCCGTCGTAGGTCGACTGCGTGAGCGTCATCACGCGCGGCTTGACCTTGTCGGGGTCCACGTCGGCCAGCAGCGGGTTGGCCTTGATCTTGGCCTTGATGGCGCTCTGCTCGAACTCGCTTTTCGGGATCGGGCCGATGATGCCGAAGTGGTTGCGCGTGGGCTTCATGAACACCGGAATCGCGCCGGTCATGATGATCGCGTGCAGGATCGACTTGTGGCAGTTGCGGTCGACCACCACCACGTCGTCCGGCGCCACCGTGTGGTGCCACACCATCTTGTTGCTGGTGCTGGTGCCGTTGGTCACGAAGAAGCAGTGGTCGGCGTTGAAGATGCGCGCCGCATTGCGCTCGCTGGCAGCCACCGGGCCGGTGTGGTCGAGCAACTGGCCCAGTTCTTCCACCGCGTTGCAGACGTCGGCGCGCAGCATGTTCTCGCCGAAGAACTGGTGGAACATCTGGCCCACCGGGCTCTTCAGGAACGCCACGCCACCCGAGTGGCCCGGGCAGTGCCACGAATAGGAGCCGTCTTCCGCGTAGTCGATCAACGCCTTGAAGAACGGCGGCTGCACGCCCTCGAGGTAGCTCTTGGCCTCGCGGATGATGTGGCGTGCCACGAATTCGGGGGTGTCCTCGAACATGTGGATGAAGCCGTGCAGCTCGCGCAAGATGTCGTTCGGGATGTGGCGCGAAGTCTTCGTTTCGCCGTAGATGTAGATCGGCACGTCGGCGTTCTTGCGCCGCACTTCACCGATGAAGTTGCGCAGGTTCAGCACGGCCGGGTCGAGGTCGGGGCCAACCGTGAACTCCTCGTCATCGATCGACAGGATGAACGCGCTGGCGCGGCTTTGCTGCTGGGCGAACTGGCTCAGGTCGCCGTAGCTCGTGACGCCCAGCACCTCGAAGCCCTCGCTTTCGAAGGCCTGCGCGAGCGCGCGAATGCCGAGGCCCGAGGTGTTTTCGGAGCGGAAGTCCTCGTCGATGATGACGATGGGAAAGCGGAATTTCATGAGCAGGGCTCCGGACAGGCTGACAGACAGGCAATAAGGCGAGGCGCGAAGTGTACGGAATTCGGATGACGAATCTGGTCAGGCTCGTGCAAGCCATTCGGGCCTGTCCGGCAGGGCCCCTTTCGCCGGTTAGAGCGCAGTACCCCTACGCAGGGCAAGCGCTTGGGGCAGATGCATCAGAATGGCGCGCATCGAATAAGGAAAAGAGGAGTCGACATGGCGAATTCCACCGTCTGGTGGCTGATTGCGGGGGTAGCCATCGTGGTCGAGTTGCTCTCGGGCACCGTCTATCTGCTGCTGCTGGCGGCCGGCTTCGCGGCCGCGGCGATCGCGGCGCACCTGGGCTTCGGCACCGTTACCCAGCTGATCGTGGCCTCGGTCATCGGCGTGGGCGCCGTGCTGACCTGGTACTCGATCCAGCGCAAGCGCCCACCTGCCCCGCCCACCGGAACCAACCGCGACGTGAACCTCGACATCGGCGAGACCGTTCACGTCGATGCCTGGAATGCCGACGGCACGGCGACCGTGCGCTACCGGGGCGCGCAATGGACGGTGGTCCAGCGCGCGGGCCGCACGCCATCGACCGGCGAGCACCGCGTGGTCGAGGTCATCGGCAGCCGGCTGGTCGTCGACAAGGTTTAGTCAGTACGTAGAACTCAGAAAAGGAAGCGCACCATGGAATTTTCGGTCCCTCTCATCATCCTGGTCATCGCGATCATCTTCATCAGCCAGTCGGTGAAGTTCGTGCCGCAGCAGAACGCCTGGGTGCGCGAGCGCCTGGGCAAGTACCACGGCACCATGACGCCCGGCCCCAACTTCCTGATCCCGTTCATCGACCGGGTGGCCTACAAGCACAGCCTGAAGGAAATCCCGCTCGACGTGCCGAGCCAGATCTGCATCACGCGCGACAACACGCAGCTGCAGGTCGACGGCATCCTGTACTTCCAGGTGACCGATCCGATGCGCGCAAGCTACGGCTCGTCGAACTACATCGTGGCCGTGACGCAACTCGCACAGACCTCGCTGCGCAGCGTGATCGGCAAGCTGGAACTCGACAAGACCTTCGAGGAACGCGACGTCATCAACGCCCAGGTGGTCGCCGCCATCGACGAGGCCGCGCTCAACTGGGGCGTGAAGGTGCTGCGCTATGAAATCAAGGACCTGACGCCGCCGAAGGAAATCCTGCTGGCCATGCAGGCGCAGATCACCGCCGAGCGCGGCAAGCGCGCGCTGATCGCGGCCTCTGAAGGCCGCCGTCAAGAGCAGATCAACATCGCCACTGGCGAACGCGAGGCCTTCATCGCCCGCTCCGAGGGCGAAAAGCAGGCGCAGATCAACAACGCCCAGGGTGAAGCCGCCGCCATTACCGCGGTCGCCACCGCGACGGCCGACGCCATCGAACGCGTGGCAGCAGCCATCCGCCAGCCCGGCGGCGAACAGGCCGTGCAGCTGAAGGTGGCCGAGCGCGCCGTCGACGCCTACGGCAAGGTCGCGGCCGACTCCAAGACCACGCTGATCGTGCCGAGCAACATGAGCGAGACCGCTGCGCTCATCGCGTCGGCCATGCGCATGGTCCAGGCAGGCAAGCCGTCGAATCCGACCTGAACTGACTGCTACAATCGTGGGCTCAGGAGCGGTGGATGAGCGGTTTAAGTCGCACGCCTGGAAAGCGTGTGAGGGTTAATAGCCCTCCGCGGGTTCGAATCCCGCCTGCTCCGCCAGAGATTGATTGTTCGTAACCGTTCACGGACAACAGACAAAGCAAGAAGCCCAAGTTGCCACAAGCACTTGGGCTTTTTTGTCGTCTGGCCCAGCCGGATTTGAAAGGCAGTGCGTTGCTTTGCAACAACTTGACTCCCGAACTCGGACACTTTCTTCTGGCAGTACGATCCAAAGGTTTTCATTTCAAGCCCGCAAAGGAACCTCGATGGCCGGACAACCGAAAAACCCGCCGCGTGGCAAGACAGCGCTGGACCGCACCCTCGAAAAGAGCGAGCAGGTGGCCGCCGACGTGCAGCGGGCATCGGACAACCTCGCCGTGGTGAACACGGTGCTCGAACAGGAACTGCCCGAGGAAGTGCAGGTAGGCGAGGTGGCGCAGGCCATCGAGCACACGAGCCAGCTGGAGGAAAAGCTGGCCAAGTCCGCCGAGAAGCTGGCCGAGGTCAATGCCGCGCTGAGCGAGGAAATCGAGAAGCGTCTCGAGGTCACGGCGGAGCGCGACGAAAGCCAGGCGCTGGCCGAGAAGCTCAAGGCAAAGATCCGCGCCGAAAGCTCCGACTGACCGGCGCGCGATACGCCGTCCGTATCCCTTCTCCTACGCTGCAGCAGCGTTAGTCACGCTACGCTATTGGTTCTCAAAGCGAAACCACGGCATGGCCCTCATCACGTTCCTCGTCGAGGACAACAAGACCATCAGGGATAACCTGGTCCCGGCACTCGAGGATTTGGTCAATGGCCGCGTGGTCGGCTTCGCCGAAACCGAGACGGACGCCCTTGCATGGCTCGCGGCGCATCCCGACGACTGGCAGCTCCTGATCGTCGACCTGTTCCTGAAGGAAGGCTCCGGCCTCGGCGTGCTGGGCGGCTGCAAGACCCGCAAGCCCAGCCAGCGGGTGGTGGTGCTCAGCAACTACGTGACGGCGGACATCCGGGCGCGTTGCACGGCACTCGGCGCCGACGCAGTGTTCGACAAGTCACGCGACCTCGATGCCTTCATCGAGTACTGCAATGCCAACCGCCCATCGGGTCTTGCACCGCTCTGAACTCTGAATAAGCTGCCTTCGAAGCGGCCATGAAAAAAGGGCCCGAAGGCCCTTTTCTCTTTTGCGGACAACCGCAGGTTTGCCGAAACGAATCAGCGCACCACGGCGATCTGCGTGCGTGCACCACCCTTGTAGGTGTACAGCGTCAGGGCACCATTCTTGATGTCGCCCTTTTCGTCGAAGGCGATCGGGCCGGTCACGCCCTTGTATTGCACCTTGCCGACTTCAGGCAGGTACTTGGCGGGGTCGGACGAACCGGCCTTCACCATGGCTTCGGCCAGCACGTTGACCGCGTCGTACACGTACGGTGCATAGATCTGCACTTCGACGCCGTTCTTGGTCTTGAACTTGGCCTTGAAGTCTTCCAGCGGCTGCTTGAAGTCGCCGTCCACGCCGCCGGCTTCGGCGCACACCACCATCTCTTCGCCAATGGCATCGCCAGCCAGCTTCGGCAGTTCGCTGGTGCACAGGCCGTCGCCGCCCATGAACTTGACGTTCAGGCCGAGCTGCTTGACCTGCTTGAGCATCGGGCCGCCAACGGCGTCCATGCCGCCGAAGAACAGCACGTCGGGCTTGGAGGCCTTCAGCTTGGTCAGGATGGCGTTGAAGTCGGTCGACTTGTCGGTGGTGAACTCGTGGCCCACGATGGTGGCGCCAGCGGCCTTGGCCGACTTCTCGAACTCTTCGGCAACGCCCTGGCCGTAAGCGGTACGGTCGTCGATCACGGCAATGTTCTTGCCCTTGAGCGTTTCGACTGCGTACTTGCCCAGCGTGCCGCCGAGTTGCGTGTCGTCAGCCACCACGCGGAACGTGGTCTTGAAGCCTTGACGCGTGTACTTCGGGTTGGTGGCCGAAGGCGAGATCTGCGGAATGCCGGCGTCGCTGTAGAGCTTCGAGGCGGGGATGGTGGTGCCCGAGTTCAGGTGACCGACCACGCCGTTGACCTTTTCGTCCACGAGCTTCTGGGCCACGGCCGTGCCCTGCTTCGGATCGCCTGCGTCGTCTTCGGCGATCAGTTCGAACTTGGCAACCTTGTCGCCGATCTTGAGGCCCTTTGCATTCAGGTCTTCGATGGCCATCCTGGCGCCGAACTCGTTGTCCTTGCCGAGGTGGGCGATGGCACCGCTGGTAGGTCCAACGTGACCGATCTTGACGACCAGGGTTTCTCCGGCAGGTGCGGGTGCAGGTGCAGCCGGGGCCGCAGCCGTTGGCGCGGGCGCTGCAGCGGGAGCAGCAGCTTCTTCCTTCTTGCCGCAAGCCACGAGCGTGATTGCAGCCAGTGCGACCGCAGTCCATTTCAATTGCATGAGAACCTCCAGAACTTGGATGAAAAGAATAAAAAACCGGTCGTGTGATCCGGGCGCGCTGACCTCGCAAGTTTCGCGCCGCGGACCAGCGGCACCCTCACGCCCTTCCGACCTGCGGCGCAGTTTAGCCGAGGATTCAGGCTCCGGAAGCTGGCGTAGACCCTGTGTTTTCGCTGAGTTCGGCGGCCATGGCCTCGATCACCAGCGCACGCAAAACGGCTTCGATTTCATTGCGCAAACGCGGCACCATCGCATCGAGTTGATGCTGAACGGCAGCTGACACGGTGTCGCTCAAACGCTCTTCCAGAGACAGGTCGACGCGCTGCAGAACGCGGTGCAGCAACTGCTCTTCGAGGCTGACAATTTCCGCCTGCGAAAGCTGCGCGGCCGGCGGCAGTGCCATGGCGCTCGCCGGGTCGGGCTGCGGCGCCGGCGCGGCCTGCGGCTCGGGGATCGCGGGCTCCTCCGGGATCTCGAGCACCGTGGTCAGCGTGGGAACGAACCGGGGCGGCGTGCGCAGTGTGCTGGCCATGTCAGGGACTCTTTGCGAAGTCGTGCGGCTGGATGGTGTAGCCACGATCGGCATAGTGGCGCCAGCGCGAACGGCCGACCTGGCGGTCGTCGGCCTCGTCGCTCACGATGTCGATCATGCGTTCATAGCGCTCGAAGCCCGCAGGCACTTCGAGGCCCAGATTCACCAGCATTTCGCGGTGCGGCAGCGAGGCCGCATCAGCGCCCTGCTCCGACAGCACGACAGGCGAACGCGCGACCACGTGGGCCGGCGCATCGCCTCGGCAGTGCGCGACGAAGTCCACCGGCGACAACTGCCAAAGCGCGGCGTCCACGGCGTCGAGCGCCTGCGCATCGCCCACGACCACCACGCGCAGGCCGCGCGTGTTCACGGCCTTGCGAACCAGCCGGCAGGCGTAGTTCAGCTTGTCGCGCGCGTTGTAGTGAAAGCCGATTTCCGTCACTTCGTGAACCGAGCCTTTTTGGCCGGAGCTCCGGGGGGCTTGGTTTTCTTGGCCTTGCCAGTCTTGGCGTCGCCGCTGGCCGCGCGACTCGTCAGGTACGACACCAGCAAGCCCACCGGCCGCCCGGTCGAACCCTTGGCCGCCCCGCTCTTCCACGCAGTGCCAGCGATGTCCAGATGCGCCCAGGCGAAGTCGCCCGCGAAGCGCTGCAGGAACTTGGCGGCAGTGATGGCGCCACCCGCGCGGCCGGCGATGTTGGCCACGTCGGCAAAGTTGCTCTTGAGGCCTTCTGCATAGTCGTCGTCGAGCGGCAGGCGCCAGCAGCGGTCTTGCGAGGTCTCGCCGGCGGCTTCGAGCGCCGCGGCCAATGCTTCGTTGGTGGAGAACAGGCCGCTGCGCACGCCGCCCAGAGCCACCACGCAGGCGCCGGTCAGCGTCGCGATGTCGATCACGGCCGCCGGCTCGAAGCGCTTGGCATAGGTCAGCGCGTCGCACAGGATCAGTCGGCCTTCTGCGTCGGTGTTGAGCACCTCGATGGTCTGGCCGCTCATGCTGGTCACCACGTCGCCGGGCTTCACCGCGCGGCCGTCGTTCATGTTCTCGCACGAGGGAATCAGCCCGACGACGTTGATGGCAGGCTGGATGTCGCCGAGCGCGCGGAAGGTGCCGAGCACGCTGGCCGCGCCGCACATGTCGAACTTCATCTCGTCCATTTCGGCCGCAGGCTTGAGGGAGACGCCGCCGGTGTCGAAGGTGATGCCCTTGCCGACCAGCACCACGGGCGCCTGGTCCTTGGGCGCCCCGTGGTAGCGCAGCACGATGAAGCGCAGCGGCTCCGCCGAGCCCTGCGCCACCGCGGCGAAAGAGCCCATACCGAGCTTCTCGACTTCCTTCGGCCCCAGCACTTCGCACTTGATGTTCGGCAGCTTGGCCAGTCCCTTGGCGGCCTCGGCCAGCAGCGTGGGCGTAGCGTGGTTGGCGGGCCGGTTGCCCCATTCCTTGGCCAGTTCGATGCCCTGGACGGTGGCGCGGGCGGCGTCGAAGGCGCCGGTGACGGCTGCTGCATCGGCCACGCCGACGGTCAGATGGCGGATGCTGCGGGGTTCGGCCTTCGACTTGGTGGTGGTGTAGACATAGCTGGCGTCAGCCGCCGCCGTGACGGCGCTGGCCACCGCAGCGCCATCGGCGGGCTGCGCAAACACCACGGCCACGCGCTTGGGGGCCTGGGCTTTGGCCGAATTGACTGCCGCAACCACGCCGCTGCGCACCGAGGCGGGCTTGCCGTCGCCGATGGCGGCGAGCACCACGCGGGACGCCACGACGTCTTCCGGACGGTAAAGCCCCAGCAGCTTGCCGGCCTTGTCGGGCAGGTCGCCGGCCTTGCGGGCACTGGCGGCAAGCACCGACAACGGGTCTTTGGAGGTAAGAGGAGCGCTGCCGACGAGCACGATCAGGACATCGGATTTCTCGGCTGCGGCCTGGGCGACGGTGAGGGTCTTGAGTTGAAAGTCCATAATCCTTTTTTTCCTCGAACGATGTTATTCCATTCTTCCCTACGCAAGGAGCTGTCCCGCAGCTTCGGAGCGACCCTCGTGGTACTGGTCACCATCGTGATGACCATGATGCTCATCCGTACCCTCGGGCTCGCGTCCAAGGGCAGTGTGAACCCGCAGGAGGTGTTCCTGGTGATGGCCTACACGGTGCTCGGCTACATGCCGACCATCCTGAGCCTGAGCCTGTTCATCGCCATCGTCGGCACCCTGTCGCGCATGTACCGCGACAGCGAAATGGTGATCTGGTTTTCCAGCGGGCGCGGCCTGACCGACTTCATCAAGCCGCTGTTCCGCTTCGCCTGGCCGGTGCTGATCCTGATCGCGGTGATGGCGCTGGTGGGCTGGCCGTGGGCCAACTCGCAGACCATCGGCATGCGCAAGCAGTACGAGCAGCGCAGCGACATCGAGCGCGTGGCGCCGGGTGAATTCCGCGAATCCGCGGGCCGGGTGCGCGTGTTCTTCATCGACAAGGAGACGCCGGACAACTCCAAGGCCACCAACGTCTTCATCTGGTCGATCGAGCGCAACATGCAGATCACCACCTCGGCGCGCAGCGGCAGCATCGAGAACATCGGCGATTCGCGCTACCTGCTGCTCAACAGCGGCCAGCGGCTCGAACAGCCCATGGCCAACACCGGCCTGAAGATCAGCGAGTTCAAGACATACGGCACCCGGGCAGGCGGCAACAACGGCCTGGTCAACGACACGACACCGCCGCGCGCGCGCAGCACGCTGTCCCTGTTGCCCGACGCCAGCACCCCCAGCCGCGGCGAACTGGCCTGGCGCATCGGCATGCTGCTGACAGCCATCAACTTCGTGCTGCTGGCGCTGAACGTGTCGAGCGCCAACCCGCGCGTCGGCCGAAGCGGCAACCTGCTGCTCGCGCTGTTCGCGTTCGTCGTCTACTACAACATGCTCAACCTGGGCCAAAGCTGGATCAGTTCGGGCAAGTACAGCATGGGCAGCTTCATGCTGCTGTTGCACGGTGGCGTGCTGCTGATCAACCTGGCATGGCTCGGCGTTCGCCAGAACAACTGGGGCCGACGAACAAAACAAAGCCCGTCCGCCGCCGTGCTGCCCACACCCAAGATCGAACCTACGTGAAAACGATACGACGCCTGATCTACGTGGAGGTGCTGAAGGCCGTTGCGTTCGTGACGCTCGGCTTCCTGAGCCTCTTTTTCTTCTTCGACTTCGTCGACGAGCTGCAATCCATCGGCAAGCCGGACAGCCTCAACTACGGGCCCGCGCAGGCGCTGGGCTACGTGATGCTGCTGGTGCCGAGCCACCTCTACGAGCTGCTGCCGATCACGGTGCTGATCGGCTCCATCTTCGTCATGGCCCGGCTGGCGCAGAGCTCCGAATACACCATTCTGCGCACCAGCGGCCTGGGTCCCTGGCGCGCGCTGCGCACCCTGCTGTTGCTGGGCATCGGCTTCGTCGTGCTGACCTTCGCCATCGGCGACTATGTCGCGCCGGCTTCCGAGCGCACGGGCCAACTGCTCAAGGCCAAGTACCAGGGTATCTATTCGCTGGCCGGCAACACGGGCGCCTGGCTCAAGGAAAAACGGGGCAACGTCTCGTACGCGGTGAACGTGCTGTCCATCGACCGCAAGGGCGCGCTGAAGAGCCCGCGCATCTTCGAATTCGACGACAACGGCTACATCAGCACCCAGATCACCGCAGGCTCGGCCCGCATCGGCGACGGGCACTGGATGCTCACCGACGTGGAAGAGCAGAAGTACGACACGCGCGGCTCGGCCGACCAGGCCCGCATTGCCACGACCAAGCTTCCCCAGCTGAACTGGGCCACCTCGCTGACCAGCGAAATGGTCTCGGTCGCGCTCCTGCGCCCCGACCGCATGAGCACGATCGACCTGTTCGACTACATCCGCCACCTCGACGCCAACGGACAGACCGCGCAGCGCTACGAGATCGAGTTCTGGCGCAAGGTGTTCTATCCGCTCTCGTGCCTGGTGATGGTGGTGCTCGCCCTGCCCTTCGCCTACCTGCACTTCCGCCAGGCCGGCATCACCACCTACGTGTTCGGCGGCGTGATGATCGGCATCAGCTTCTTCCTGCTGAACAACGTGTTCGGCTACCTCGGCAACCTCAGCAACTGGTCGCCATGGCTCACCGCGGCGGCGCCGGGAATGATCTATTCGGTGATGTCGTTGACAGCCTTCAGCTGGCTGGTCTTGCGACGATGACCCAGGGCATCGTTTTACTGGCGCACGGTTCGCGCGACGAACGCTGGCGCGAGCCCATCGAGGCCGTGGCCGAACGCGTATGCAGAAACGAGCCCGATGCCCGCGTGGCCTGCGCCTACATGGAACTGGCAACGCCCGACCTGCCCACGGCGGTGGCGGCACTGATTGCCAACGGCGCCACCGCCATCCGCGTTGTTCCGCTCTTCCTCGGCATGGGCAAGCACGCCCGCGAAGACCTGCCGCACCAACTCGAGGCATTGCGCCAGCGCTGGCCCGACATTGGCTTCTCGCTCGCCCGCATCGTGGGCGAAGAGCCTGAACTGGTCGATCTTCTGGCCAGAATTGCGGTCAAATAGTGAACATCCGGCAATTTCGATAGATTCCGAAGGCATAATGAATTCCGTAATAAGACGGAATTTGATATGAATCTGCATCAGTTCAAGTTTGTTCAGGAAGCCGTGCGGCGCAACCTGAACCTCACCGAGGCGGCCAAGGCGCTGCACACCTCGCAACCCGGTGTCTCCAAGGCCATCATCGAGCTCGAGGAAGAACTGGGCGTCGAGATCTTCGCGCGCCACGGCAAGCGGCTCAAACGCGTTACCGAACCGGGCCAGCACGTCATCGCCAGCATCGAGCTGATCATGCGCGAGGTGGGCAATCTCAAGCGCATCGGCGAACAGTTCAGCGCGCAGGACAGCGGCACCCTCTCCATCGCCACCACCCACACGCAGGCGCGCTACGTGCTGCCCGTGCCCGTGGCCAACCTGCGCGAGGCCTATCCCAAGGTCAACGTGAGCCTGCACCAGGGCTCGCCCGATCAGGTGGCGCGCATGGTGATCGACGAAATCGCCGAGATCGGCATCGCCACCGAATCGCTCGACGGCTACGCCGAACTGGTGACCCTGCCCTGCTACGAATGGCAGCACGTGCTGGTGCTGCCCAAGGACCATCCGCTGGCCGCCAAGGAGCGCATTTCGCTCGAAGACCTGGCGAGCGAGCCGATCATCACGTACCACCCGTCGTTCACCGGCCGCACGCGCATCGACCATGCGTTCGCGCAGAAAAAGCTCACGCCGCGCATCGCGCTCGAAGCCATCGACTCCGACGTGATCAAGACCTACGTGCGCCTCGGGCTGGGCGTGGGCATCGTGGCCGAAATGGCCGTGCGCGACGAGTCGAACGCCGACCTCGTGGTGCGCCCGATGGGCCATGTGTTCGGCCAGAATATTGCGCGAGTCGCGTTCAAGCGCAGCGCCTATCTGCGCAACTTCGTCTTCAAGTTCGCCGAACTGCTGTCCGACCGCCTCGACCGCAACCTGATCGCCAAGGCCCTGAGCGGCCATCAACAAGACTACGAGCTATGAGCACAGTTCAATCCCCACGCACGCCCGAAATCGTCACCAAGCTGCCAGCCGTCGGCACCACCATCTTCACCGTGATGTCGGCGCTGGCCGCCGAGAAGAACGCCGTCAACCTCGGCCAGGGCTTTCCGGATTTCCACTGCGATCCGAAGCTGCTCGAAGACGTCACGGCCGCCATGGCCGCGGGCCACAACCAGTACCCGCCGATGCCCGGCATCCCGGCGCTGCGCGACGCCATCGCCGACAAGATCTCTGCGATGTACGGCTACAGCTACAGCGCGGCCGCGGAAATCACCGTGACGGCCGGCGCCACGCAGGCCATCATCACCGCCATCCTCGCCATCGTGCGCCCGGGCGACGAAGTGATCGTGCTCGAACCCTGCTACGACAGCTACGTGCCCAACATCGAGCTGGCCGGCGGCTGCGTGGTGCGCGTGCCGCTCACGCCGGGCACCTTCCGCCCCGACTTCGACAAGATCGCCGCAGCGCTCTCGCCGCGCACGCGCGCCATCATCATCAACACGCCGCACAACCCGAGCGCCACGGTCTGGACCGCAGCCGAGATGCGGCAGCTCGAAGAGTTGCTCGCCCCGACCGACGTGTTCGTGATCAGCGACGAGGTCTACGAGCACATGGTGTTCGACGATGCCCGCCACGAAAGCGTGGCGCGCTTCCCTGGCCTGGCCGCGCGCAGCTTCATCGTCAGCAGCTTCGGCAAGACGTACCACGTCACCGGCTGGAAGGTCGGCTACGTGGCCGCGCCGGCCCCGCTGATGGCCGAGTTCCGCAAGGTGCACCAGTTCAACGTGTTCACCGTGAACACGCCGATGCAGCATGCGCTCGCGCAGTACATGGGCGAGCCGAAGCCGTACCTCGAACTGCCGGCCTTCTACCAGCGCAAGCGCGACCTGTTCGCGGCGGGCCTGGCCGAGAAGACTCGCTTCAAGCTGCTGCGCAGCGAAGGCAGCTACTTCCAGTGCGTCGACATCTCGGCGGTGAGCGATCTGTCCGAAGCCGAGTTCTGCCTGTGGCTCACGCGCGAGATCGGCGTGGCGGCGATCCCGCTGTCGGCTTTCTATGGCGACGGCTTCGACCAGCGCGTGGTGCGCTTCTGCTTCGCCAAGAAGGACGAGACGCTGCTGGCCGCGCTGGACCGGCTCGCGCGGCTCTGACCTGAAGACACTTTCGGCAGCCGCGCACCGACGACGATGAAGAAGCACCCAGTCGCCATCGTCAGGCTCGTTTTCAGCGTGGTCGGCGCGCTGCTGTGCGGCATCGCCCTGCTGCTGTACCAGCATACGTCGGCCTTCATCGCGTCGGCCAGCCGCACGGAGGGCGAAGTCACGAAGCTGCTGCATGTGGAAAGCTCCAAAAGCAACAGTTCGGGCACCTGGAAGCCACTGGTGCGCTTCAAGGCGCCGGGCGGCGAGATCATCGAGTTCACGCCGTCGAGCAGCAGCAACCCGCCGGCCTACGACGTCGGCGAGAAAGTCGAAGTCTTCTTCGAACCGCGCAACCCGCAGGACGCCATGCTGAACGGCTTCTTCTCGCTGTGGGGCGGAGCCGTCATCACCGGAGGCATTGGCCTCGTTTTCCTGCTGGTGGCGGTGGCGATGCTGTTCCTGCCTGCGCAGGCGCCGGCAACGCGCCGACGGCCAGGGTAGGACGTTCACCGACCACCGAAGGGGCGGCTCTCCGGCGATCCGCGCGACATGTCGGGGGGAGCATGAAAGCTCGTCACAACAACGCCCTGGAGAAAACATGTCGCTCTCGTTCATTCTGCTGATCGTCCTGATCCTGATATTGATCGGCGCGCTGCCGAGCTGGGGATACAGCCGGGCCTGGGGCTATGGTCCCAGCGGCGGTGTCGGCCTGGTCGTGCTGATCGTCGTGATCCTGGTTCTCATGGGACGCATATAGGCCCAGGCACACCGTAAAGAAAAAGCCCGCGCAAGCGGGCTTTTTTTCGTCCACTGCGGCGGCCTGCGGATCAGGCCTGCAGCTGCGCCCAGGCCTTGTCGAGCCGCTTCACGCTCACCGGCTGCGGCGTGCGCAGCTCTTGTGCGAAGAAGCTCACGCGTAGCTCTTCGAGCAGCCAGCGGAACTCGAGCATGCGGTCGTCCACCACGCCCTTGCGTTCGGCCACAAGGCGCCAGTAGCGCTGGTCCTGCGGCTTCAGCTCGGCGAGCTTGGCGGCATCGCGCGCCGGATCGGCGCGCAGCTTGTCGAGCCGCAGGACGATCGCCTTGAGGTAGCGCGCGAAGTGCTGCAGCTGCGTCCACGGCGCATCGGCGATAAAGCGCTTGCCGACGAGCCGCTGCAACTGCTGCGCGGCGTCCTGCACGGCGTCGGGCTGGATCTTGGTCTCCTTGATCTTGCGCGCGGCCGCCGCGTATTCGATGAGGATGGTCGACGCGAGCCGGGCCACCTCGTTGGCGATCAGCGTGAGGCGCCCGCGCCCCTCTTCCAAGCGGCGCTTGAACGCGAACTCGTCGGTCGGCAACGGCTCCTGCAGGAAGGCGCGGTCGATCGCCACGTCGATGATCTGCGTGCGCAGCTCCTCGGAAGTGCCGAGCGGCATGTAGGCCACCGACATCTTCTGCAGATCGGGAATGTTCTTCTCGAGGTACTTGAGCGCATCCTTCAGCTGCAGCGCGAACAAACGGCGCAGGCCGGCGCGGTGCTTGGCGGCTGCCACGGCGGGCTCGTCGAACACTTCGATGGTCACCGCGTCGCCTTCGTCGCGCAGCGCCGGGAAGCCGATCAACGATTGCGAGCCGCGGCGCACTTCCATCAGCTCGGGCAGCTCGCCGAAAGTCCAGCCCGTGTAGCGCTGGCCGGCGGGCAACGCAGCGGGTGCTGTCGCCTGGCTCGCATCCTTCGCAGGCGCCCCGGACTTGCCTTCGGGCACAGCCGCCGCATTCTTCTCCGGCGACGCCTTGACGTTGAGCCCTGCCAGCGCCTGGAAGGCACCACGCGCCTGCGCACCAAGTTCAGCCTTCAGCGCACCGAGGTTGCGCCCCATGCCCAGTTGCCGCCCGTGCTCGTCGATCACGCGCAGGTTCATGAACAGGTGCGGCGGCAACATGTCGAGCTTGAAGTCCGCGCGCTTGACGTCGATGCTGGTCATGTCGCGCACGCGCTTGAGCAGCACGTCGGTCAGCGAGCCCGTGCCGAACATCTCAGGCACGGCGAGTTCTTCCGCCAGCTTCGACGCCGACTCGGGCAGCGGCACCAGCCGCGAGCGCGGCCGTTGCGGCAAGCTCTTGAGCAGTGCCTGGATCTTGTCCTTGAGCATGCCCGTCACCAGCCACTCGCAGCGCTCCTCGCTCACCTGGTTGAGCACGAACAGCGGCACGCTGACCATGAGGCCGTCCTTCGCGTCGCCGGGCTCGTGCAGGTAAGTTGCGGCGCAGTCCACGCCGCCGAGCCGCAGCGTCGGCGGGAACGATTGCGTCGTGATGCCGGCCGCCTGGTGGCGCATCAGTTCGTCGCGTGTCAGGAACAGCAGGCGCGGTTGGTCCTTCGAGGCATGGCGGTACCAGTTCTCGAAGGTGATGCCGCTGGCCACGTCGGCAGGCAGCTGTGCGTCGTAGAAGGCAAAGATCAGTTCGTCGTCGACCAGCACGTCCTGCCGACGCGACTTGTGCTCCAACCCTTCGACCTCGCGCACCAACTTGCGGTTGGCCTGCAGGAAAGGGAACTTGCTTTCCCACTGCCCAGCGACCAGCGCCTCGCGGATGAAGATCTCGCGCGCCGCGACGGGGTCGACCTTGGTGAAATCGACACGCCGGCCGCTGTAGACGACGAGGCCGTACAGCGTCGCACGCTCCAGCGCAGACACCTGCGCGCCCTTCTTCTCCCAGTGCGGATCGAGCAGCTGCTTCTTCAGCAGATGCCCCGCCACCTGTTCGAGCCACTGCGGCTCGACGTTGGCAATGCCGCGCCCGAAGAGCCGCGTGGTCTCGACCAGTTCGGCCGCGACGATCCAGCGGCCCGGCTTCTTCTTCAGGTGCGCGCCAGGGTGCTTGTAGAACTTGATGCCGCGCGCGCCGAGGTAGGCCTCGTCGTCTTCGAGCTTCCAGCCGACATTGCCCAGCAGGCCCGCGAGCATCGACAGGTGCAGCGGCTCGTAGCCGGCCGGCTCCGCGTTGAGGCGCCACTTGTGCTCGGTGACCACGGTGAGCAGCTGCGAATGAATGTCGCGCCATTCGCGCACGCGGCGGATGTTGATGAAGTTCTGCCGCAGCAGCTGTTCGTATTGCCGGTTGCTGAGCTTATGGGTGTCGCCATGGCCGCCGCGCGCGTCGGCGATCCATTTCCACAGGCGAAGGTAGCCGCTGAACTCGCTCTTCTCGTCGTCGAACTTCGAATGCGCCTGGTCGGCCTGCTGCTGCGCTTCCATCGGGCGGTCGCGCACGTCCTGCACGCTGAGGGCCGAGGCGATGATGAGCACTTCTTCAAGCGCACCGCGCGAGCGGGCTTCCAAAATCATGCGGCCCACACGCGGGTCCAGCGGCAGCCTCGACAGCTCGGCGCCGGTGTGCGTGAGCTCGTTGGCGTCATCGACCGCACCCAGCTCGTTCAGCAACTGGTAGCCGTCGGCAATCGCGCGCGGCGACGGCGCCTCCAGAAACGGGAAGCGCGCCACGTCGCCGAGGCGCAGTGACTTCATCCGCAGGATCACGCCGGCCAGCGACGAACGCAGGATTTCCGGATCGGTGAAGCGCGGGCGGCCTTCGAAATCCTTCTCGTCGTAGAGCCGGATGCAGATGCCGTTCGCCACGCGCCCGCAACGGCCCGCGCGCTGGTTGGCCGCGGCCTGGCTAATCGGCTCGACCAGCAACTGCTCGACCTTGCTGCGGAAGCTGTAGCGCTTGACGCGTGCCGTGCCGGTGTCGATCACGTAGCGGATGCCCGGCACGGTGAGTGAGGTTTCGGCCACGTTGGTGGCCAGCACGATGCGCCGGCCCGTGTGGCCGTCGAAGATACGGTCCTGCTCGGGACCCGAGAGCCGCGCGAACAGCGGCAGCACCTCGGCATTGCGCAGCAGCGGCTGGTGGCTCAGGTGGCGGCGCAGATGGTCGGCCGCCTCGCGAATCTCGCGCTCGCCGGGCAGGAACACGAGGATGTCGCCTGCGTTGTGCGGATCGCGCCAGAGCTCGTCGACGCCATCGGCAATCGCGTCGTTCAGGTCATGCTCGCGCGATTCTTCGAAGGGCCGGTAGCGCTGCTCCACCGGGAAGGTGCGGCCCGACACCATGATGGTCGGCGCCGGTCCCTTGGCCGATGCGAAATGCTGTGCGAAGCGGTCGGCGTCGATGGTGGCCGAGGTGACGATCACCTTCAGGTCGGGCCGGCGCGGCAGGATCTCGCGCAGGTAGCCCAGCAGGAAGTCGATGTTCAACGAGCGCTCGTGGGCCTCGTCGATGATGAGCGTGTCGTAGGCCTTCAGCAGCGGATCGGTCTGCGTCTCGGCCAGCAGGATGCCGTCGGTCATCAGCTTGACCGAAGCGTCGCGCGACAGGCGATCCTGAAAGCGCACCTTGAAGCCGACCACGTCGCCCAGCGGCGTCTTCAGCTCTTCGGCAATGCGCTTGGCCACCGAGCTCGCGGCGATGCGGCGCGGCTGCGTGTGGCCGATGAGCCGGCCCTTGCCCGGCTCGGCGTTGAGCTTGCCGCGGCCCAGCGCGAGCGCGATCTTCGGCAGCTGCGTGGTCTTGCCCGAGCCCGTCTCGCCGCAAACGATCACGACCTGATGCGCCGAGATGGCGGCCATGATCTCGTCGCGCCTGCCCGAGACAGGGAGCGATTCGGGGAATTCGATGCGAAGGGGTGTCGTGGTCGTCAAGGGAAAACAGGCGTCGGGCTGGCGCGGCGGGCAAACCGTCGATTATCGGTGCGCACGGCGGTTGTTGCAGAGCATCCACAGCACGCTGTTCCGTTGCAACACGATCCGTAAATAGTCTTTACTCAATTGCAAACCGCTACTACGATCGCGTCCATGTCCTGCCTTGCCCCCACCACCTTGCGCCGTCGCTGCGCAAGCCATGCGCCCGCCGCGCATGGACGGGTCAAGTTGCCTCGCCCGGCCTGAAGCCCGCGCCCTCGCTCACGTCGGCGCGCTTCAAACACCGAAGCGCCGCAACCGACACCCACAGCGTCTTGCCTGCTGACTCCTTCATGCCGAAGGAGCGGCCGCCTTTCCGTACCTGTTCGATTCAAAAGAATCAAAGAAGAAAAACACCATGTCCAAAGACATTCATTCCCGTCTGCACGCAGAGCTCGCCGAGCGCACGCTCCACCTGCAGACCGTCGCCGAAGCCCTGAAGACCGAGCTCTTCGGCATCGACGACATCATCGACCGCGTGATCGATTCGCTGCGCGCCTGGTATGTGCTGCCCCAGCTCATCAGCCGCCCCGTGATCGTCTGCCTCTGGGGCCTTACCGGCACCGGCAAGACGCAACTGGTGCGCACGCTAGCGCAGCACCTGGGCTTCTACGACCGCTTCATCGAAGTGCAGATGGACGGCTTCAGCCATGGCTCGGGCCACCACAGCCGCGGCTCCATCTCGGCCATGCTGGCCGAATCGGGCATCGCCGAAGGCATGCCCGGCATCCTGGTGCTCGACGAGTTCCAGCGCTTTCGCACCGTCGACAGCGGCGGCAACGACGCCAAGGTCGAGCGCTACCAGGACGTGTGGGCACTGCTGTCCGACGGCCGCCTGCCGCCCGCGCTCTCGATGCTCGGCGAGATCGAGTCTTCGCTCGCGTACGCCGAATACACGCAGGACCGCGACGGCACCGACAAGAAGAAATACGACAAGAAGCGCAAGCTGCACCTGTCGCCCTGGGAGGCGCGCGAAGTGAAGCGCTGCCTGAAGCTCTCCGAGACCCTGCTGCAGATCATGGCGTGGAAGCCCGCCGAGGTGCACGCGCGCCTGCGCGCCTTCCGCGACACGCAGCAGAGCTGGGAGACCGACTACAGCAAGCTGCTGGTGTTCGTCTCGGGCAACCTCGACGAGATGTACGCCGAGACGGCCCAGCGCGTCGAAGACTGCGACACCGACGCCGACATCTTCCACGCGCTGACGAAGAAGCTCTCCGTCATCGACGTGAAGAAGGCGCTGGCCGAGCGCTTCCGCCCCGAACAGATCGCCCGCCTGGGCAACAACCACGTGATCTACCCCTCGTTCAACCGCGCGACCTACGTGCGCCTGATCCTGTCGATCTGCGACCGCTACGTGGCCGAGATCCAGGAAAGCTCCGGCGTGCGCTTCGTGCTCGACGCGAGCGTGTACGAGCAGATCTACGCCAACGCCGTGTTCCCGGCGCAAGGCACGCGCCCGTTGTTCTCGTCGATCCACGCGATCCTGAGCGCGACGCTGGTCAATGCCGCGCTGTGGGCGCTGGAGCAAGGCGCCGACGGCAGCGAGCCGGTGTGGCTCACGCTGGACGCGGGCGCGTCGTGCATCACGGCCAAATACCGCAAGGCGCGCCGCCAGTTTCCGGTCGCGCTGGAGCTGAGCCGCCTCAAGCAGCGTTCGAGCGAGGACTTTCGCGCCCTGCTCGCCGTGCACGAGGCGGGCCACGGCGTGGCCTACGGCCTGCTGTTCGCCCGCGCGCCGCAGGAGATCAAGATCAACGTGGCCTCGTTCGAGGGCGGCTACAACAGCTACGAGCAGCGCAAGGCCTGGTCGAAGGAGAACCTGCGAGACCGCATCTGCGTGAGCCTCGCGGGCCGCGCCGCCGAGCAACTGGTGTTCGGCGAGCAGGCCTGCACCTCGGGCGCCACGCAAGACTTCATGCAGGCGACCGCCTACGCAGCGCAGTACGTGCGCCACTTCGCCTTCGGCACGCGCCTAAGCCGCACCGACGTCGCGAACGACCCGGGCGACAACGTCAACACCGACATCGAGGCGACCAACCCCGAGATCGAGGCCCTGCTGGCGCAGGAGCACGCACGCGCGCTGGCGCTGCTCGACGCGCACACGCCTGCGCTGATGGCGGTGGTCGACGCGTTGCTGCGCGAAGGCTCCATCGCGCCGGCCGAACTGGCTGCGATGCTCGAGCTACCAGACCCGGCGGCCGGTGCCGCGACAGACGCCTATGCGGCACTGCTGGCAACCTTCCGCGCCCGCAACGCCGGCCTGCCACCGCCGACGCCGCCCGGGGGCTCCGGAGCGGCCGTTCCCGCGAGCGCAGCCCGCGTGCTGCGCGCTATCGCCTGAATCGCCCGAGTCAGGCAAATGACGCCTCATGAATGCACAATCACGCCCCATGTCCACCGTCTTCAATTTCACCTTCGTGCCCTGGTTCCGCTCGGTCGCGCCCTACATCCACACGCACCGCGGTAAGACTTTCGTGGTCGGCCTGGCGGGTGAGGCGATTGCGGCGGGCAAGCTGCAGAACATTGCGCAAGACCTGGCACTGATCCAGAGCATGGGCGTGAAGATCGTGCTGGTGCACGGCTTCCGGCCGCAGGTCAATGAACAGCTCGCGGCAAAGGGCCACGAGGCGCGCTATTCGCATGGCATCCGCATCACCGACGAGGTGGCGCTCGACTCCGCGCAAGAAGCCGCCGGCCAGCTGCGCTACGAGATCGAGGCCGCCTTCAGCCAGGGCCTGCCCAACACGCCGATGGCGGGCTCGACGGTGCGGGTGATCTCGGGCAACTTCATCACCGCGCGACCGGTGGGCGTGGTCGACGGGGTGGACTTCAAGCATTCGGGCCTGGTGCGCAAGGTGGACGCGGCCGGCATCCGCCGCACGCTGGACTTCGGCGCGATGGTGCTGATGTCGCCCTTCGGCTTCTCGCCCACCGGCGAAGCCTTCAACCTGACGATGGAAGAGGTGGCCACCAGCGTCGCCATTTCCATCCAGGCCGACAAGCTGATCTTCCTCACGGAAATCCCCGGCATCCGCATCGACAGCGAGCTGCCCGAGAGCGAAGACAACCCGATCGACACCGAGCTGCCGCTGGACGCCGCCGAAAAGCTGTTGGCCTCGCTGCCACCGGCCCAGAAACCGACCGACACGGGCTTCTACCTGCAGCACTGCGTGAAGGCCTGCAAGGGCGGCGTGGAGCGCAACCACATCCTGCCGTTTGCGCTCGACGGCTCGCTGCTGCTGGAGGTGTACGTGCACGACGGCGTCGGCACCATGGTGATCGACGAAAAGCTCGAAAGCCTGCGCGAAGCCACGGTGGACGACATCGGCGGCATCCTGCAGCTGATCGAACCCTTCGAGCGCGACGGCACGCTGGTCAAGCGCGACCGCAACGAGATCGAGCGCGACGTGGGCCACTACACGGTGATCGAGCACGACGGCGTGATCTTCGGCTGCGCGGCGCTCTACCCGTACCCCGAGGCGCGCACCGCCGAGATGGCCGCGCTCACGGTGTCGCCGCAATCGCAGTCGCAGGGCGACGGCGAGCGCATCCTCAAGCGCATCGAGCACCGCGCCAAGGCCATGGGCCTGGACAGCATCTTCGTGCTCACCACGCGCACCATGCACTGGTTCCTGAAACGCGGCTTCCAGCAGGTCAACCCCGACTGGCTGCCCGAAGCACGCAAGCGCAAGTACAACTGGGACCGCAAGAGCCAGGTACTGGTCAAGAAGATCTGACCGGCCGCTGAAAACCTACCAAGGAGACTGCCCCGATGACGCTCGCCACCGCCCTTCTCTTCGCCATCGTGGCCTTCGCGGCCATCGCCACGCCCGGCCCCACTGTGCTGCTGGCGCTCAGCAATGGCTCGCGCCACGGCGTGCGCCGGGCCCTGCCGGGCATGTTGGGCGCGGTGCTGTCCGACTTCGTGCTGGTCGGCGCCGTGGCGCTCGGCCTGGGCGCGCTGCTGGCGGCGTCGGAGTTCTGGTTCTCGATGCTGAAGTGGGTCGGCGCGGTGTACCTGGCCTGGCTCGGGCTGCGCATGCTGCGCTCCAAGGGTGGCTTCCATCTTCCGGCGGCCGATGCAGCGCCTTCGGTCACGGCGGGCGAAAGCCGGCGCATCTTCTTCAAGTCTTTCCTGGTGGCGGTGACCAACCCCAAGGGCTACATCTTCTGCTCGGCCCTGCTGCCGCAGTTCATCGATCCCTCTGCCGCACAGGCGCCCCAGTACATCGTCATTGCCCTGATCTTCGCGGGCCTGGACATGGCCGTGATGCTGGCCTATGCCTTTGTCGGCGCCCGCGCGATCCGGCTGCTGACCGTGTCGGCCACGCGCTGGATCGATCGCGCCTGCGGCGGCATGCTGCTGGCGCTGGCCGGCTCGCTGGCCTTCTACCGGCGCAGCGCGGCCTGACGCCTGGCAGCCGTAATGGCCGCCGTCGTCGTTGCCAGTAGCCGCTTCGACAGGAGCGGTAACACCTGTCACCGATAATCCCGGGCATGAATCCCCTGCTTTCCCGGTTGCAACCCTATCCCTTCGAACGGCTGAAGCAACTGTTCGCGGGCGTCACGCCCAACCCCGAGTTCCCGGCCATCAGCCTGGGCATTGGCGAACCCAAGCACGCCACGCCGGGCTTCATCAAGGACGCGCTCAGTGCCAGCCTCGGCGCACTGGCCGCCTACCCCGCCACCGCCGGCGACCTGGCGCTGCGCACCGCCCTCACCGACTGGCTGAAAACCCGCTACAGCCTCGCCCTCGACCCCGCCACGCAGGTGCTGCCCGTCAATGGTTCGCGCGAAGCCCTGTTCTCACTGGCGCAGACCGTGGTCGACCCCACCGTTTCGCCGCAGCCGGTGGTGATGTCGCCCAACCCGTTCTATCAAATCTACGAAGGCGCGGCCCTGCTCTCGGGCGCCGAGCCTTACTACGTGGCGAGCGTGCCCGCGCGCAATTTCGCGGTCGATTGGGACAGCGTGCCCGAGGCCGTCTGGGCCCGCACGCAACTGGTGTTCGTCTGCTCGCCGGGCAATCCGACGGGCGCGGTGATGTCGCTGGACGAGTGGAAGAAGCTCTTCGCCCTGTCTGACCGCCACGGCTTCGTGATCGCCGCCGACGAGTGCTACAGCGAAATCTACTTCCGCGACGAGCCCCCGCTCAGCGGCCTCGAAGCCTCGGTGAAGCTCGGCCGGCCCGACTTCCGCAACCTGATCGCGCTGACTTCGCTGTCCAAGCGCAGCAACGTGCCCGGCCTGCGCAGCGGCTTCGTGGCGGGCGACGCGGCCATCATCAAGAAGTTCTTGCTCTACCGCACCTACCACGGCAGCGCCATGAGCGGCACCGTGGCGGCGGCCAGCATCGCGGCCTGGGGCGACGAGTCTCACGTGGTCGACAACCGCGCCCAGTACCGCGCCAAGTTCGCGGCCGTCACGCCGCTGCTCGAACCCGTGCTCGACGTGCGGTTGCCCGACGCCAGTTTCTACCTCTGGGCCGGCGTGCCAGAAGTGTGGGCTGGCGACGACGAAGGCTTCGCCCGCGCGCTCTACGCTCAATACAATGTGACGGTTCTGCCGGGGAGCTATCTCGCGCGCGAAACCGCGCACAGCGCCAACCCAGGCCGCGGTCGTATCCGCATGGCACTGGTGGCCGGAACGGCCGAATGCGTGGAGGCCGCCGAGCGCATCGTCCGCTTCTGCAAGGACGCCCGCCGCTGACCCGCTTTCCTGCCCGCACCCATTTTTCACCCGAGACCTTCTCAATGACCCAGCAACTGCAACAAATCATCGACGCCGCGTGGGACGACCGCGCCAACATCTCGCCCACCGCCTCGTCGGCCGAAGTGCGCGACGCCGTCGAGCACGTCATCACCGAGCTGAACAACGGCAAGCTGCGCGTGGCCACCCGCGAAGCCGTCGGCCAGTGGACCGTGCACCAGTGGATCAAGAAGGCCGTGCTGCTGTCGTTCCGCCTGAAGGACAACGAGCAGATGCAGGCCGGCTCGCTCGGCTTCTACGACAAGGTGCCGACCAAGTTCTCGCACCTGTCGGCCGGTGAGCTGAAGGAATCGGGCGTGCGCATCGTGCCGCCGGCCGTGGCCCGCCGCGGCAGCTTCATCGCCAAGGGCGCGATCCTGATGCCCTCGTACGTGAACATCGGCGCCTACGTGGGCGAAGGCACCATGGTCGACACCTGGGCCACCGTGGGTTCGTGCGCACAAATTGGCGCCAACGTGCACCTGTCGGGCGGCGTCGGCATCGGCGGCGTGCTCGAGCCGCTGCAGGCCGGCCCCACCATCATCGAAGACAACTGCTTCATCGGCGCCCGCTCGGAAGTGGTCGAAGGCGTTGTGGTCGAAGAAAACTCGGTGCTGTCGATGGGCGTGTTCATCGGCCAGAGCACCCCCATTTATGACCGCGCCACCGGCGAAACCCACTTCGGCCGCGTGCCCTCCGGCTCGGTCGTCGTGGCCGGCAGCCTGCCCAAGGACAACGGCCGCTACAGCATGTACGCAGCCATCATCGTGAAGAAGGTCGATGCCAAGACGCGTTCGACGACCTCGCTGAACGACCTGCTGCGCGACTGATCGGCCCCTTCAAGGCCGAACCCTTTTCCCCTTAGAGAAAACAACAGCACCCGAGGAGAGAGACCGATGAACATGATGGAGCGAATTCTTCGTTTGATGGCCGAGCGCAAGGCCTCCGACATCTACCTCTCGGCCCACTCCCCGGTGCTGATCCGAATCAACGGCATCTGCGTGCCCATCAACGCGCAGGTGCTGCCGCCGAGCGCACCGCTCGCGCTGCTGTCCGAAGTGGTGCCCGCCGCCCGCATCCAGGAGCTGGAAAGCACGGGCGAACTCAACATGGCCGTCGCCCTCGAAGGCGCCGGCAACTACCGCGTGAGCGCCATGCGCCAGCGCGGCACCTACGCGGTGGTGGTGCGGCACATTGCCGCCGACATCCCGAGCTTTGCCGATCTGAACCTGCCCGACATCCTGAAGACGCTGATCATGGAAAAGCGCGGGCTGATCCTGATGGTCGGCGCCACCGGCGCGGGCAAGACCACCACGCTGGCCTCGATGCTCGACTACCGCAACGAGCACGCCAGCGGCCACATCCTCACGGTCGAGGAGCCGATCGAGTTCACCTACACAAACAAGAAGTCGGTGGTGAACCAGCGCGACGTGGGCAGCGACACCACCTCGTTGCAGACGGCGCTGAAGAACGCGCTGCGCCAGGCGCCCGACGTGATCCAGATCGGCGAAATCCGCGACCGCGACACCATGACCGCCGCCATCGCCTACGCGCAGTCGGGCCACCTGTGCGTGGCCACGCTGCACGCCAACAACAGCTACCGCGCGCTGAACCGCATCCTGAGCTTCTTCCCGGTCGAGGTGCGGCCCACGCTGCTGGGCGACCTGGGCGGTGCGCTGCGCGCCATCGTGTCGCAGCGCCTGCTGCGCACGCCGGCCGGCGGCCGCGTGCCGGCGCTGGAGGTCATGCTCAACACCGCGCTGGTGGCCGAGCTGATCGAAAAGGGCGACTTCTCCGCGGTGAAAGAAGCGATGGAAAAGTCGATGGCCGAAGGCTCGCAGACCTTCGAGGAAGACATCGCCCGCCTCATCACCGAAGAGCGCGTCACCCGCGAAGAAGGCCTGTCGCAAGCCGACTCGCCCACCAACCTGATGTGGCGCCTGCAGAACCGCGCCGCGCCCAAGCCGCAGGTCGACGACCGCCACCTGACCGACCAGGTCGATGAACCCACCTTCACCGACATCACGCTCGACGTGAAGTTCTGAACCAAGCCCTTTCCCGATGTCCCGTACGCTCCAGCTCGCCGAACAACTCATCTCGCGCCCCTCCGTCACCCCCGACGATGCGGGCTGCCAACAGATCCTCGGCGAGCGGCTGGCGCAACTGGGCTTCGCGCTGGAAACCATCGAGAGCGGACCGGCCGACTTTCGCGTGACCAACCTGTGGGCGGTGCGCCGCCCCGCGAACGCGGTCGCGACCAAGACGCTCGTGTTCGCCGGCCACACCGACGTGGTGCCCACCGGCCCCGTCGAGCAATGGACCAGCCACCCCTTCACGCCCACGCACCGCGACGGCAAGCTCTACGGCCGCGGCGCCTGCGACATGAAGACCTCGGTCGCGGCCTTCGTGACCTCCATTGAGGAATTCCTGCAGGCCGTGCCCGAGCCGAAGCTCACGCTTGCCCTGCTGCTCACCAGCGATGAAGAGGGCCCCGGCGTCGACGGCACCGTCATCGTCTGCAATGCACTGGCCGCGCGCGGCGAGGTCATCGACTACTGCATCGTCGGCGAACCCACTGCCGTGGAGCGCTGCGGCGACATGATCAAGAACGGCCGCCGCGGCACCATGAGCGGCAAGCTCACGGTCAAGGGCGTGCAGGGCCACATCGCCTATCCGCACCTGGCCAAGAACCCTGTGCACACCGTGGCGCCTGCACTGGCCGAACTGGTGGCCATCAACGCCGCCGGCGGCTGGGACGCCGCGAGCAACCCTTACTTCCAGCCGACCAGCTGGCAGATCAGCAATTTCCACTCCGGCACCGGCGCGAGCAACGTGATTCCGGGCAGCGCGGTGATCGACTTCAACTTCCGCTTCTCGACCGAATCCACACCCGAGTCGCTGCAGCAGCGCGTGCACGCCGTGCTCGATGCGCACCAGGTCGACTACACGCTGGCCTGGACCATCGGCGGCCTGCCCTTCCTGACCACGCCGGGCGAACTGGTCACGGCCGTGCAGGGCGCGATCCGCGACGAGACCGGCATCGAGACCGAGCTGTCGACCAGCGGCGGCACCAGCGACGCTCGCTTCATCGCCAAGATCTGCAAGCAGGTGGTCGAACTCGGCCCGGTGAACGCCAGCATCCACAAGATCGACGAGCGCATCGACGTGGCCGAGATCGAGACGCTGAAGAACATCTACGTGCGCACGCTGAAGCAGCTTGATGCTGCGCTTGCGGCATGAGCACGGTCATCGAACTGATCGAGTCGGGCGCCAAGCGACTTGAAGAAGCCGGCGTGGCCTTCGGCCATGGCACGGCCAACGCCTTCGACGAAGCTGCCTGGCTCGTGCTGTGGCGCCTGAAGCTGCCGCTGGACGACATCGACAGCGTGGCCGACAGGCCCGTGTCGCCTGCCGACGCCGGCAAGGTCGCCGCGCTGATCGACGAGCGCATCTCCACGCGCAAGCCCGCCGCCTACCTCACCAAGGAAGCCTGGCTGCAGGGCGTGCCCTTCTACGTGGACGAGCGCGCCATCGTGCCGCGCAGCTTCATCGCCGAGCTGATCGCCGACGGCAGCATCGACTACTGGCTGGGCGAGCATACGCAGCGCGTACTCGACCTGTGCACCGGCAACGGCAGCCTCGCGGTGCTCGCGGCGCTGACCTACCCGGACGTGACGGTGGACGCGGCCGACCTGTCGGTCGAGGCGCTCGAAGTGGCAGCCATCAACGTCACCCGTCACCAGCTGGACGCCCGCGTCACGCTGATCGAATCGGACGGGCTGAAGAACCTGCCCGGCCCGTACGACCTGGTGCTGTGCAACCCGCCCTACGTGAACAGCGCCAGCATGGCCGCCCTGCCCGCCGAATACCGCGCCGAGCCTGAACTGGCGTTGGCCGGCGGCACCGACGGCATGGATTTCGTGCGCCAGCTGTTCGCCGACGCGCCCTCGCGCATGAGCGAGCAGGCCGTGCTGGTGCTGGAAATCGGCAACGAGCGCGACTATTTCGAGGCCGCCTTCCCGCAGCTCGAAGTCGTCTGGCTCGAAACCTCGGCGGGCGAGGACCAGGTCTTGCTTGTGACGCGCACTGCCGTGGTGGCCGGCGCTGGCGTGCGTTAGCGGCGCCCGCCCCCAAGCCCCTTCAGCCGCTTTCTCGCTGCCATTGGCCGCGAAACCCCATTCACCGGGCCATTTCCCGCGCCTCACGCGCCTTTCCCCTGCGCTTTTGCCCCCTTTCGCCGGGCCGCAAAGGACGGACGGGATAATCGCCCCTACGGTTCCTCTTTCATGATTACTCTCAAAAACGTCATTCTTCGCCGCAGCGCCAAGGTTCTGCTCGACGGCGCTACCGTCACCCTCAACCCCGGCGAAAAGGTCGGCCTGGTGGGTCGCAACGGCGCCGGCAAGTCGACCCTGTTCGCCCTGCTCAACGGCACGCTGCACGAAGACGGCGGCGATTTCTCCGTTCCCAAGCATTGGCGCATGGCCCAGGTGGCGCAGAACATGCCCGAAACCGAAGAGTCGGCAACCGACTTCGTGGTGGGCGGCGACACCCGCCTGACCGAGCTGCGCGAGTCGCTGGCCGCCATCGAGGCCGCCTACACCGAGAACCCCGACGACGCCGACATCGGCATGGAACTCGCCCACGCCTACACCGACCTGGCCGACGCCGGCGAGCACGACGCCGTGCCGCGCGCGCAGGCGCTCATCCTGGGACTGGGCTTCAAGTCGCACGAGCTCGACGAGCCCGTCAACAGCTTCTCCGGCGGCTGGCGCATGCGCCTTCAGCTGGCCCGCGCGCTGATGTGCCCGAGCGACCTGCTGCTGCTCGACGAACCCACCAATCACCTGGACTTGGACGCGCTGGTGTGGCTCGAAGCCTGGCTGCAGAAGTACCCGGGCACCATGATCGTCATCAGCCACGACCGAGAGTTTCTCGACGCCGTGACCGACGTCACCCTGCACATCGCCAACGCCCAGCTCACGCGCTACGGCGGCAACTACAGCAAGTTCGAGGACATGCGCGCTCTGCAGATGGAGCAGCAGCAGGTTGCCTTCAGCAAGCAGCAGGACAAGATCGCCCACCTGCAGAAGTTCATCGACCGCTTCAAGGCCAAGGCCAGCAAGGCCAAGCAGGCGCAAAGCCGGGTCAAGGCGCTGGAGCGCATGGAGCGCGTGGCGCCGCTGCTGGCCGAGGCCGACTTCACCTTCGAATTCAAGGAGCCGGGCAACATCCCTAACCCGATGCTGTCGATCAGCAATGCCAGCTTCGGCTATGAGATCGAGAACGAAGAGCCCAAGACCATTCTGCGCGGCGTGAGCCGCTCGGTGCTGGCGGGTCAGCGCATCGGCATCCTGGGCGCCAACGGCCAGGGCAAGTCGACGCTGGTGAAGACCATTGCGCGCGAAATGGGTGCGCTGGCCGGTCAAGTGACCGAGGGTAAGGGCCTGAACATCGGCTACTTCGCGCAGCAGGAACTCGACGTTCTGCGCCCGCAAGACACCCCGCTCGAACACATGGTGCGCATGGCGCGCGAGCTGGGCAGCAGCGTGAAGGAAGCCACTGGCGAGCAGGCGCTGCGCGGCTTCCTCGGCAGCTTCAACTTCAGCGGCGACATGGTCAAGCAAGCCGTGGGCACCATGAGCGGCGGCGAAAAGGCCCGCCTGGTGCTGGCAATGATGGTGTGGCAGCGCCCCAACCTGCTGCTGCTCGACGAACCTACCAACCACCTGGACCTGGCGACCCGCGAGGCGCTGGCCGTGGCGCTCAACGAGTTCGAAGGCACGCTGATGCTGGTGAGCCACGACCGTGCGCTTCTGCGCTCGGTGTGCGACGAGTTCTGGCTGGTGGGCCGCGGCGTGGTCGGCGATTTCGACGGCGACCTGGACGACTACCAGCGCTACCTGCTCGACGAAGCCAAGCGCCTGCGCGAAGAGGCCAAGGTGGCCGTGCGCGAGGCGGCCGTCAGCGCGGCGGCTGCGGCCGCTGCTGTGCCGGTGGCAGCGCCCGCCGCCCCGCAGCAGCGCAAGCAGGACGCCCAGGAGCGCCAGCAGCGCAGCGACCAGGCCAAGCCGATCAAGCGCGAGATCGCCCAGATCGACGAGCGCCTGGCCGCGGCCGGCACCGAGCGCACCGCGCTCGAGGCACGCCTGGCGCAACCGCTGCCTCCCGCCGAGATCGCCGAAGCCGGCAAGCGGCTGAAGGCGCTCAACGATGAAATCGGCCGCCTCGAAGAGCGCTGGCTGGCCCTATCGGACCAGCTGGAAGCGCTCGCGGCCTGAACGAGCCTGGAAGCCGACAACAAGGGAGCCGCTGGATGCCGTCTGCAATCGAACTGGCCCGGGGTGACGAAAAACTCATCGCCGCCGTGCACCGCAGCCGCCGCCTCATCACCCGCAAGGCGCTGATGGCGGCCGCGGCCAGCGCCGTGCCCCTGCCCGGCATCGACTGGATGGCCGACGCCGCGCTGCTCTCGCGGCTGGTGCCGCAGATCAGCGCGGAATTCGGCCTCTCGGTCACCCAGGTCGAAAAGCTCGCGCCGCACCAGCGCGAGCGCATCCAGAAGGCTGCGACCACCGTCGGTGCCCTGCTGGTCGGGCGGCTCGTCACGCGCGACCTGCTGCTCCGGCTGGCCAAGCACGCGGGCGTGCGCCTCACCGCCAAGCAGGCGACCAAGTACGTGCCCATTGCCGGGCAGATCGTGTCGGCTGCGCTCGGCTATGCGGCGCTGCGCGCGCTGGGCGAGCAGCACATCAAGGACTGCGTGCGCGTCAGCTCCACCCTCGCTCTCGCGCCGCCCGAAGCGCACGCGAGCGCCTGAGCGCCTCGCGGTCGAACAGCACCTGCGCCGCCCACGCCGCGCAGACCAGCCCGAAGCAGCCACCGCCGGCGATGGCCGGCCGCGCCGCAATCAGCCCGACAACCAGCCCCACCAGGGACAGCAGCGCCACCAGCACGCACAGCGCGCGGTCGAGCCACAGGCCCGACGGCAATCGTCCGCGGCGCACGGCCTATTCATTGATCGATGGCTGGCGAAAGACCTGCGGCGCGGGCTTGAGCGCTTCTTCTTTCACCCGCTGCTCGTAGGCGGCCAGCAGCGCGAGGTAGTGGCGCGACATGACGTCGCCCACCCTCCCCAGGCCGATCTTGCTGACCGTTGGCTGCGGAATACCGGTTCTTTGTTCGATCTGCTTCTGCGTGAGCCCCATGGCCCTCAGCGCCAGCACCAACTCGCGTGGCTTCATGGCATTACTCCCTGTTTTTAATATTCTAGAGTTTGGGAAGAATATTCGTTTGGGCTTAAATCCCCAACCGATGGAGAGCATTGCCACACGCGCATTGGCCGCGCGCAAATTCGCCAAGATGACCCAGAAGCAGGCCGAAGCGGCTTCCGGCGTCAAACAGTCCAGCATTTCCAAGATCGAGCGGGGGGACGTCAGCCGGTCGATGAGCGTGCTCGCACTGGCACGCGCCTACCGCGCCGATCCGAACTGGCTCGACACCGGCGACGGCCCCGCGCCCTGGGACGAAGACCAGATCCGCCAGGCCCGCGACAAGGCCAATGAGCCGCCGGGCCCCTACCGGGTGACGCACATAGCGCCGTTGATTCCGTCGTTCTCGCCCCGCACGCCCGGCACCGTGCCGCTCATTTCCTGGGCGGATGCCGCCAACTGGGACAGCCACGAGGTCTCGCAACAGCCGCGTGCCGAGCGCTGGATTCCCTGCATCGCCCACCACAGCCTCCAGAGCTACGCCTTGCGCGTGCGCGGCGACAGCATGACCGCGTCCAGCGGCCATCTGAAGAGCTATCCCGCAGAGTCGATCGTGTTCGTCGATACGTCGCTGAGGAAGCCCGAGGACGGCGAACGCATCATCGCGAAGCTCGAGGACAGCGGAGAGGTCACCTTCAAGGTCTACAAGGAAGACGACGGCCGTCGATGGCTTCTGCCGCTGAACCCGAAGCACGAGCCGGTGCGCGAGGCCTTCACCGTGCTGGGTACCGTCGTCGGCAAATGGGAAGACGAAGACTGAGCGAAGACGGGCAAAGAATTAGCGAGGAATGAGCCTGGAACAAGATTCCAGCAAGGTCAGGTTGCGTGCAGGTTCACAGGCGATATTCATGTCTCTCCCTGTGGCCTGCATCCTCTGATCCTCCCTCCTCCAGCAGGTCACCTTCAAGCCCGCCTCGTGCGGGCTTTTTTTTGAACACTTGTTGCTCGCCCCCAGGCTGCGCGCACTTCGTGTCGCTTCTCCTTCCCCCTACCGGGGGCAACACCTGAGGCCCGGCGGAGCCGGTTCCTCGGTGTTTCTGGAAGGGAGCGGCACCGCCGCGCTTATTTGGGGAGGAGCACCTTGTTGACCACGTGGATCACGCCGTTCGACTGGTAGACGTTGGGAATCGTCACCGTGGCGGTGCCGCCTTTCTCGTCGGTGAGGGTGATCTTGCCGCCCTTTTCCTTGGCTACGAGCGTGCCGCCTGCCACGGTCTTGAGTTCGGCCGAGCCCTTGCCGGCCTTGATCTCCTTCTTCAGCGCGGCTGCGTCGAGCTTGCCGGCCACCACGTGGTAGGTCAGCACGCCGGTCAGGGCGTCCTTGCTCTCGGGCTTGAGCAGGGTGTCGACGGTGCCGGCCGGCAGTGCGGCGAAGGCCTCATTGGTCGGCGCGAACACGGTGAACGGACCCGGGCCCTTGAGCGTGTCGACCAAGCCCGCGGCCTTGACGGCTGCAACCAGCGTCGTGTGGTCCTTGGAGTTGACGGCGTTGTCAATGATGTCCTTGGTCGGCAGCATCGGCGCGCCGCCCACCATGACCGAAGCCGCGAGGGCCGAGACCGCGCCGGCGGACAGTGCGATGGCGAGAGAAACGGCGGCGAGGCGATGAAGTTTGCGCTGCATGAAGATGCTCCTGGTTGAATGAATGACCGACCACTACGAAATGGCAGCGGCTGTCTTCAATACGGGGCCCCGTGCGGAACAGATTCGGCGGTAGCGAAAAGAAAAAGACCCCGCCGCGGGCGGCCGCGTTTCACGCCTCGCCCGCGCACTTCGCGCCATGTAATACCAATTTCGTCGCATCGCTCTCGCGATGCAGGGTGGCGGCGACGAGACTTCAGAAAAGTCAGGTATCCCGGGCGTTCCGGGTGTACAACCGCTGCCCCATGCCAAATCAAGAAAACAATGCGTTGGAGGGTTCCCCCAGTTCTCCGCGCGCGGCTTCCGCGCGCCGGCGAATAGGGCGGCCTGCCCATGGCGCCGTGCTCGGCGCCGTCCTGCTGCTGTTGAGCGCCTGTGCAGTCGGCCCCGACTTCAAGACGCCCGACCTGCCGGCCGCCGCCAGCGGCGCCGACTACACGCCCGCACCGGTGCCTGCGCGCACAGCACAGGCGAACGTGCCGGCCGGCCAGGCCCAGGAGCTGCTGGCGGGACGCGACATCCCTGCCCAGTGGTGGGACGTGTTCCGTTCGGAGCCTCTCGACCGGCTGATCCGGGCCTCGCTCGCGCAAAGCCCCACGCTGGCTTCTGCGCAGGCAGCATTGCGCCAGGCCGAGGCCACGTATGACGCCAAGTCGGGCAACCTGCTGTGGCCGCAGGTCACAGGGCAACTCGGCGTGCAGCGCGAGCGCGCATCCGAAGTCAGCACACAGGTGCCGGGCGGCCAGCTGCTCACGCTGTACAACGCCTCGGTCAACGTCAGCTACAACCTCGACGTGTTCGGCGGCTCGCGCCGGCAGATCGAAGGCGAACGGGCCGCTGTGGAAGCGCAGCGCTACCAGGTCGAGGCGGTCTACCTCACGCTGACCTCGAACCTCGTCACCACCGCCATCCGCGAAGCCTCGCTGCGCGCGCAGTTGCAGGCCGTGCGCGAGGTGCTGCAGGCGCAGCGCGAGCAGCTGAACGTGATCGAAAAGCAGTTCGACACCGGCGCGATCGCGAAGTCGATCGTGCTGCAGCAGCGCACGCAGGTCGCGCAGACGGAGGCCACAGTGCCGCCCATCGAGAAGTCGCTCGCGCAAACGCGCCACCAGCTCGCGGTGTTCGCGGGCCGGCTGCCGTCCGAAGCGGGCCTGCCCGAGTTCGACCTCGCAAGCCTCTCGCTGCCGCAGGCACTTCCGGTGTCGCTGCCCTCCGAACTTGCGCGCCAACGCCCCGACGTGCGTGCCAGCGAAGCGCAGCTGCACCAGGCCAGCGCGGCAGTCGGCGTGGCCACGGCCAACCTCTATCCGCAGATCCAGCTGAGCGCCAGCTACGGCAACAGCGCCTTGCGGGCGCGCGACCTGTTCACCGGCCCGACCACGCTGTGGAACATCGGCGCCGGGCTCACGCAGCCGCTCTTCAACGGCGGCGCCCTGCGTGCACAGCAGCGCGCGGCGGTCGCGGCCTACGACTCGGCCGCGGCGCAGTACCGCAACACCGTGCTCGGCGCCTTCCAGAACGTGGCCGATGCCTTGCGCGCGCTCGAACTCGACGCCGTCGCGCTGCAGACCCAGGCCACGGCCGAATCGCTTGCAAGGCAGTCGCTCGACCTGTCGACCGCGCAGTTCCGCGCCGGCGCGGTGAGCTACGTCACGCTGCTCACCGCGCAGCAGGCCTGGCTGCAGACGCACACCGCGCTGGTGCAGGCGCAGGCCGCGCGCTATGCCGACACGGCCGCCCTCTTCCAGGCGCTCGGCGGCGGCTGGTGGAACCGAGGCGCGCTGGCCGATGCGGTGATCGCACCGGGGCAGCAGCCTGCGGCGCAGCCCGCCGCACAGAACTGACCGAACACCTCCATCAAATAACACGAAGAAAAGCCTACCTATGACCCGGAGAATGATCATCATGATCGGCTGCGTACTGCTGCTGGTCGCCGTGCTCGCGTTCGGCAAGTTCATGCAAATCCGCGCGCTGATCGCGGCCGTGCCCAAGCCGGCGCCGCAGACCGTGTCGACGGCCCAGGTGCAGAAGCTGCAGTGGCAGACGCAGTTCACCGCGGTCGGCACGCTGAACCCGGTGCGCGGCGCCGACCTCAGCACCGAAGTGGCGGGCTTGGTGCGCACGGTGCATTTCAAGTCCGGTCAGGACGTGAAGGCCGGCGCACTGCTGGTCGAGCTCAACGCCGACTCCGACATCGCCCTGCTGCATTCGGCCGAAGCCGCCGCAGCACAGGCCGCCACCGTGCTCAAGCGCGACCAGGCGCAGCTGGCGGTACAGGCCGTGAGCCAGGCGCAGATCGACGCCGACGTCAACGACCTGAAAGCCAAGCGCGCGCAGGTCGAGCAGCAGGCCGCCGTGGTGGCGAAGAAGTCGATCCGCGCGCCCTTCTCGGGCCGCCTCGGCATCACCGCGCTGAACCCGGGCCAGTACGTGAACGCGGGCGACAAGCTCGTGACGCTGCAGACGCTGGACCCGATCTACGCCGACTTCTCGCTGCCGCAGCAGCAGCTCTCGGGCCTCGCGGTGGGCCAGGTGGTGAACCTGTCGGTCGACACCTTCCCGGGCCAGAGCTTCAGCGGCAAGATCAACGCGATCAGCCCGAAGGTGGATTCCACCACGCGCAACGTGCAGGTCGAGGCCACGGTGTCGAACCCCAAGCTGCTGCTGCTGCCCGGCATGTTCGCGAACGTGAAGATCGACATCGGCGGCGTGCAGGAGCAGCTGACGCTGCCCTCCACCGCCGTTACCTACAACCCGTACGGCTCCACGGTGTACGTGGTGAAGGAAGCCGAACCACCCAAGGCCGGTGCTGCTGGTGCTGCCGGTACGCCAGCCCCCGCGGCCAACCCGTCGGGCAAGCCGCAGCTCATCGCCGAGCAGGTCTTCATCGAGACCGGCCCGACGCGCGGCGACCAGATCTCCATCGTCAAGGGGCTGAAAGCCGGCCAGGTGGTGGTGAGCAGCGGACAGAACAAGCTGAAGAACGGCTCGCCCGTGACGGTGGACAACAGCGTGCAGCCCACCAACGATGCGGCGCCGACGCCGCAGGAAAAGTGAGGCAGCCCGCATGAACTTCACCGACATCTTCATCCGCCGGCCCGTGCTGGCGATGGTGGTGAGCCTGCTGATCGTGGTGCTGGGGCTGCGCGCGCTGGCCGGCCTGCCGGTCAACCAGTATCCGAAGACCGAGAACGGCGTGGTCACCATCAGCACCGCCTACTACGGCGCCGATGCGGCCACGGTCGCGGGCTTCATCACGCAGCCACTCGAAGCCGCCGTGTCGCAGGCGCAGGGCATCGACTACCTGTCGTCGTCGAGCAGCCTGGGCGTGTCGACCATCACCGCCACGCTGCGGCTGAACTACGACTCGAACCGCGCGCTGACCGAGATCAACACGCAGGTCAACTCCGTGCGCAACCAGCTGCCGCCGCAGGCGCAGCAGCCGGTGCTCACGGTGGCCACGGGCCAGACCACCGATGCCATGTACATCGGCTTCTACAGCGACACGCTGCCTAACAACAACGTGACCGACTTCCTGGTGCGCGTGGTGCAGCCCAAGCTCAATGCCATTCCGGGCGTGCAGACCGCTGAAATCCTCGGTGCGCGCACCTTCGCGCTGCGGGCCTGGCTCGACGCGCAGAAGATGGCCGCCTACGGCGTGACCGCCACCGACGTGAGCACCGCGCTCGCCGCCAACAACTACCTGGCGGCGGTGGGCACCAGCAAGGGCCAGATGGTGAGCGTGCCGCTCACGGCCGGTACCTCGCTGCACAGCGTGGACGAGTTCAAGCAACTGTCGGTGAAGAGCAGCAACGGCGCCATCGTGCGGCTGCAGGACGTGGCCAACGTCACGCTCGGCTCGGAGAACTACGACTTCAACGTGGCCTTCAACGGCGTGCGCTCGGTGTTCATCGGCATCAAGGTTGCGCCCGAGGCCAACATCCTCGAAGTGGCCAAGCAGGTGCGCACCGTGTTCCCCGACCTGCAGGCCCAGTTGCCCACGGGCCTGACCGGGAAGATCGTCTACGACTCGACCGACTTCATCAACACCTCCATCAGCGAAGTGATCAAGACGCTGGTCGAGGCGCTGATCATCGTGACGGTAGTGATCTATCTCTTCCTGGGCAGCTTCCGCGCGGTGGTGGTGCCGGTAATTGCCATGCCGCTGTCGCTGATCGGCACCTTCTTCGTGATGCTGGTTCTGGGCTACTCCATCAACCTGCTCACGCTGCTGGCGCTGGTGCTGGCAATCGGGCTGGTGGTGGACGACGCGATCATCGTGGTGGAGAACGTCGACCGGCACATGCGGGAGGGCAAATCGCCAATGCAGGCTTCGCTGCTCGCGGCGCGCGAGCTGGGCGGGCCCATTCTTGCCATGACGGTGGTGCTGGTGGCGGTGTACGTGCCCATCGGTTTCCAGGGCGGGCTGACCGGGTCGCTGTTCACCGAATTCGCGTTCACGCTCGCGGGCTCGGTGGTGGTGTCTGGCGTGGTCGCGCTCACGCTGTCGCCGATGATGTGCTCGCGCTTCTTCAAGCCCGAGCAGGACACCGGCAAGTTCGCGACCTTCATCGAGCACACCTTCGAACGCGTGCACCGCCGCTACCAGCTCATATTGCGCGGCGTGCTGAAGACCTGGCCGGTGATGATCGTGATGGGCGCCATCCTCGTGGCGCTGCTGTTCGTGATGTTCAAGATGTCGAAGTCGGAGCTCGCACCCGAGGAAGACCAGGGCATCGTGCTGTCGCAGGTGGTGGGCGCGCCCACGGCCACCATCAACCAGATGCAGACCTATGCGGACCAGATCTTCAAGGTTGCGCACGACACGCCCGAATACGCGCAGCTGTTCCAGCTCACCGGCGTGCCGAGCACCAACGCGGGCATTGCCGGCGTGCTGCTCAAGCCCTGGGACCAGCGCACGCGCAGCGCGCACGAGATCCAGGCCGACCTGCAGAACCGCTGGAACGGCATTGCCGGCGCGAAGGTCGTGGCCTTCCAGTTCCCGGCGCTGCCGGGCGCCTCGGGCCTGCCGGTGCAGTTCGTCATCAAGACGACCGAACCCTTCGAGAACCTGAACACGCTCGCCCAGCAGATCATGGACAAGGCGCGCGCGGACGGAAAGTTCTACTACATCGACGCCGACCTGAAGATCGACTTGCCGCAGGCCACCGTGGTGGTCGACCGCGACAAGATCGCCACGCTGGGCATCACGCAGCAGGACGTGGGCAACGCGATGGGCGCGGCGCTGGGCGGCGGGTATGTCAACTACTTCTCGATTTCGGGCCGCTCGTACAAGGTGATCCCGCAGGTGCAGCAGGTCGACCGGCTCAATCCGTCGGACGTGCTCAATTTCTACATCAAGACCCCGAACGGCGTGGTGCCGGCGAGCACGGTCGCGAGCCTGAAGTACACGGTGCAGCCCGAAACGGTGAACCACTTCCAGCAGCTCAACTCCGTGACCATCCAGGGCGTGCCCAGCGGCACGCAGGGCGAAACGCTGGAGTACCTGCGCGGCGTGGTGCAGCAGCTTGCGCCCAGCGGCTACACGGTCGACTACTCGGGCCAGTCGCGCCAGTTCGTGCAGGAGTCGGGCAACTTCGCCATCACCTTCCTGTTCGCGCTGATCATCGTGTTCCTGGCGCTGGCGGCGCAGTTCGAGAGCTTCCGCGACCCGGTCGTCATTCTGGTGTCGGTGCCGCTGGCCCTCTTCGGCGCCATGATCTTCATCTTCTGGGGCTTCGCCTCGATGAACATCTACACGCAGGTGGGGCTGGTCACGCTGATGGGCCTCATCAGCAAGCACGGCATTCTGATCGTCGAGGTGGCGAACCGGCTGCAGAAGCAGGGACTGAGCAAGCTCGACGCCATCGTCGAGGCGGCCGGCACGCGGCTGCGGCCAATCCTGATGACGACCGCGGCAATGGTGTTCGGCGTGCTGCCGCTGGTCATTGCCTCGGGCGCCGGCGCGGCCGGGCGCAAGGCGATGGGCATCGTGATCTTCAGCGGGCTGTCGATCGGCACGCTGTTCACCTTGTTTGTCGTGCCTGCGATGTACCTGTTCATCGCGGCGCGGCATCAGAAGGAAGAAAGCGCTGAGAGCCCACCGGAACAACCGGCGTTGCCGGGAGCGGTGGCGCCAGAGGCCTGACTGAGCCTCGGTGCCGGGTCGCACCGGTCGAGCCCGCTGCTGTAGAAGCAGCGGGCTTTTTTCATTTCATGATTGCAGCGACAGCTCTTGAAGGACTGAAGACGTGCCCCTCTTCCACCTCCCGGCATTGCGCGACGGCCTCTACGCCGGCGCTGCGTTCATTTGCGGTGCTGGCTGCCACAGCTGCCCGGGGCATCGACAACACCTTGCCGCGCGCACTGAAGAAGAAACCTCAGGCCATCACCGGCGGCCAGTTGTGCGTTTCGCCCTGGCCGTCGCGGCACCAGGCATAGAGCGCGTCGTACATCACCAGCCCGTGTCGCAGCATCTCGTGGTCATCGGCAAAGACGCGCGAGAGCCCGAGCGAGATGGCGTACAGGCCGGCCGACTGCGGCGCCAGGTCGAGGCGCGAAGTATCGGCACCCCGCACGATCGTTGCCAGCGTCTGGAGCGCCGGGTCGGTCAGCCGGTACTTCGCGAGGAATGCATCGAAGCTGCACAACTCGCCGACGTGGCTGAGTTCGACGTCCGGAATGTCATACGGCACGGCCCCTACCTCGGCCGCGATGCGCAGCACATCGGTCTTCGGCACGTACAGGAACTCGGCCTCGCGGTCGATGAAGCGCAAGACCAGCCACGGGCAGGCGATGCGGTCGATCTTCGGGCGCTCGCGCGTGATCCATTTCATGGCGTGTCTCCTTTCGTGGCAAGCGGCCGGCCGGCCGCCTGCCAACCGTCGATCCCGCCGCGCAGGTAGCGCGCATCCACGCCGGCCGCACGCAGCCGCATGGCCGTGGACCGGCCCACTTCGTGCCCGTAGACGCAGTAGACGACGACCTCGCGATCGCGCGGAAGCTCGCGCGACCAGTCGGTAACGGCGGCCGGGTCGCGCCAGCGCGCGCCGGGAATCAGCGACTGGGTGCGCTCGAAGACGCCCGCGCGTCGCACGTCGAGCACCAGGGCACCGGCCAACTCGTGCTGCCCGGCGCCGAAAGGCTCGCTCGCGCCATGCACCGCAAGCTGGTAGCGCTCGTAGACGCGCGCCCAGTCGATGCAGGCCACGCAGGCATCGACGTACGCGCCCGCCGCCGCGCCGAAGTCCATGTGATAGGCGTGCTCGTACATGTCCAGCGCAAGGATCGGCACGCCACCGGCAATCGCATGCGCGTGATCGGCCGCCCACTGGTTGGTCAGCGTACCTTCGCGCGGCTGGAACACCAGCAGCACCCAGCCGGAGCCGCCGCCCAGCGCGTTGCCCATGGCGACGAATTCCTCCCGCCATCGCTCGACGCTGCCGAAATTGGCGGCCAGGGCCAGCGCCATGGCCGGCTCCATGGCCGGCTCCATGGTCTGGCCGTCGCCACCGAGACTGCCGAAGTACAGCTCGTGCAGCAGCATCGAATTGGTGGCGATCAGCTCTTCGCGCTTGAGGCCGTTGAGCTCAAAACCGGCCAAGCCCGCAACGGGCTCCTTTGCCAGCTGCGCGCGGATGGCATTGAGCCGCTTCACGGCCCCGCCATAGTTGTTCTGGTGATGGCTGCCGAGCAGCTTCGCTGACAGTCCGCGGATCGTCGCGGGGTCGAACGGCAGGGGTTGTGCGATGGCGTCCATGGTGCCTCCTCAGCGCAGCCCGGGCACCAGGGTCGCCAGCAGCCCGACGGCTGCGCAGGCGCCGAGCAGCGGCATCACGCCGACCTTGAAGCGAAAGAGCGCCACGGCCGCCGCCACCGTGATGACCGCGGACAGCGCGTCGAAGCGCCCACCGAAACCCTGCGGCCACAGCACGTGGTACGCGAAGAACAGCGCGAGGTTCAAGATCACGCCGACCACCGCGGCCGTCACGGCCGACAGCGGCGCGGTGAACCCGAGCTTGCCGTGCGTGGCCTCGATCAGCGGCCCACCGGCGAGGATGAAAACGAACGACGGCAGAAAGGTGAAGAAGGTCACCACCGTGGCCGCCAACGCCCCGCCGATGAACAAGGCGCCCGGCCCCGCGACCTGCTGCAGCCAACCGCCCACGAAGCCGACGAAGGCCACCACCATGATCAGCGGCCCGGGCGTGGTCTCGCCGAGCGCCAGGCCGTCGATCATCTGCGTGCCGTTGAGCCAGTGGTAGTGCTCGACCGCCCCCTGGTACACATACGGGAGCACCGCATAGGCACCGCCGAAGGTCAGCAGCGCGGCCTTGGTGAAGAACCAGCCCATCTGCGCCAGTGCACTCTGCCAGCCCTGCGTGGCCACGAGCACACCCATCGCCAGGGCCCACAGGCCGAGTCCCACTGCCAGCACCTTGGCAAGGCGGCCGCGCGTGAAGCGGGCATGCGCGGGGGTCGGCGTGTCGTCGTCGATCAGCGCCGGCCCGTAGCCCTGATTGCCGCTGCCATGGCCGCCGCCCAGTGCGAACACGCCCGGCGCCCGGCGCGCCCCGAAATGGCCGATCAGCGCGGCCCCGATCACGATCGCCGGGAACGGCGTGTCGAAGGCGAAGATGGCCACGAAGGCTGCGCCCGCAATGCCCCACATCCACCGATTCTTCAACGCCCGCGTGCCGATGCGATGGGCCGCGTGCAGCACCAGCGCGGTGACGGCCGGCTTGATGCCGTAGAAGATGCCGGCCACCGCGGGCACGTTGCCGTACGCCATGTAGATCCAGGACAGCGCGATCAGGATGAACAGCGACGGCAGCACGAACAGCACGCCGGCGACGATGCCGCCCCAGGTGCGGTGCATCAGCCAGCCGATGTAGGTGGCCAGCTGCTGGGCTTCGGGGCCGGGCAGCAGCATGCAGTAGTTGAGCGCGTGCAGAAAGCGCTTCTCGCTGATCCAGCGCCGGCGCTCGACCAGCTCGGTGTGCATGATCGCGATCTGCCCGGCAGGACCGCCGAAGCTGATGAAGCCGAGCTTGAGCCAGAAGCGGAATGCTTCGGCGAAGGAGACGGGCTGGATGGGCGCGGAATGCGCAGGAGAGGCGTCAGGCAGTACGGTGTCCACGGATAGCTCCGTTATGGGTCGCCAGCGCTTGGACGGGACACCGTCTTACTTTGCAGACCGGGAGGCTGTTTCCCCGGGACGGAAATCGTAGCAGACCCATCGGCTTCCCTGTCGGTTTTCTTCGAGCCCGGGCTTCGCCTAGAATCGCGGCTCCCTTGGGGAGTAGCCGGCTTCCGGACTTCGGAAGCGCTCACGTCAACATACTCGGTTCGCACCTTGCGACCGTGGCGTGAGCAGCCGAAAGGTTGGCGAGACCAGCGGTGCATGAACGCGGCATTGGCCGGCGGGTTCGTGCGCCGCGGCGTCTTGAACCGGCCTTGCTTGCTACTTCCAACATGAACATCGCCTCCACGATTCTTCTTGCATTCGCCATGTCGACGGATGCTTTCGCCGCGGCCGTCGGCAAAGGCTCCGCCCTGCGCAAACCCTCCTGGCGCGAAGCCCTGCGAACCGGACTCATCTTCGGCGTCATCGAGGCGCTGACTCCCGTCATCGGCTGGGCGGCAGGCCTTGCCGCTGCGAGCTACGTCGCGCAATGGGACCACTGGATCGCGGTCTCGCTCCTCAGCGTGCTGGGGTTGCGCATGATCTGGTCGGGCTTCGGCGCGCCGGACGAGGCGGACGAGGCGGACGAAAAGCCAAGCCGCAACTCCTTCTGGTCGCTCGCCATCACCGGCTTTGCCACAAGCATCGATGCGATGGCGGTGGGCGTCGGGCTGGCCTTCATCAACGTTAACATCGCATGGACGGCGCTGGCCATCGGCCTTGCGACTTTCACGATGGTCACCATCGGTGTGATGGTGGGGCGCGTGCTGGGCGCGGTGCTCGGCAAGCGAGCGGAGATCATTGGCGGCCTCGTGCTGATCGGGATCGGCGTCTTGATCCTCTATGAGCACCTGAACGGCCTGGCTTGATCATGCGCAGAAAAATCCCCGCGTGCACAAGGCAGGCGGGGATTCTTGAAGATTTGGTAGGACGTACTGGATTCGAACCAGTGACCAACGGATTAAAAGAACCCCGTCTTCAGAGGATGAGGGCCTAGGTCCTTAAGCCCTCTTCCCCATCGAGCACTGACCCACTCCTGCACGCCGATGCGCAGGATGTGATGGAGTGCGCTCGGGGATATGGACGGATCAAGCGTCAGCGGAAATGTGGGTCACGTAGGCGCGGAAATCAACAGTTGAGGGAAATGGCAGCTTCGCGCTCGCAGCGCGGCTCAACCAAGCAAAGGAAGAGCTCGCGAAACACGCTAGGTAGAAGCCCATGACCTCTGACAGTGAGCGAAGCCCTGATTGCCGCCCCCGGGCGCGAGTTTGAACTGTGCATTCAAAGTTCAAAACGCCCAGTGTGCCCATCCAGAATTCCGTAGATGCGCTGATACGAGAATCGCTGCCCTCTCACGATCGGCTTGACCTCGTGTGGAAAATTCCGGTTGGAAGGAAAGATGAGCAGCATTCCGGCACTCGGCCTCAGCTCGAGGCCCTGCTTAGGGAAGTCAATCTCCCCGCCGTCAAAATCCGAATTCAGATACAGGATCGCCGTGATCCCCCGCTGCACATCCCGCGTGAGCACGCTGCCGTCCGGCCTCAGCACATGGTCGTCGGCATGCATCTTCAGGCCGATGCCCGGCGTATACGCAAAGAACTCGTGCTGCGCGAGAACAAGACTGTCCGATGGCTGCGCCAGGAAGTGCTGCTCGAAGTACTGCTGGACCGCCTCGAAGATAAAGAACGCAAGCTCCTCATCGTGGCGCGGAACGATCGCCTTGCTGTCGCGAGACTGCGTATCGACGACCGAGTCCCCGTTGCGGCCATAGACCTCATGCACGCGGAAGTCGCGCGCCTGCAGTCGGTCCTCGATGTGCGCAACGCACAGATCCAGGGGCAAGGCGCAGGCCCTCTGAAAAATGGGAGCGTCCGGCTTCTGAATGGATTCGGCGTAGGTAATCACAGGTCGAACCGCCATGTGGTTTGCAGCAAGCTGCGTGCGCCCGACTGGATCGCGGTGACACCATGCTTGTATTTGAAATGACCGGGAAAGGTCACGAGCTTGCCGGCCACGGCATCGATATGCAAATCGGCGTTGGGGAAGTGCAGCTTGCCGCCCTCGAAGTCCCGCCCTTCCGTCGAGAGATAAAGCAAGGCCACCAGCTGGTTCGCCCAGTTGAACATCACCGTGCCCAGGCCGTAGTCCCGATCGGCAGGGTCCTGATCGTCGCAGTGCACGGGACAGCCCGGGCCTTCGAAATAAAGCAGGATCTGGCTCGACGCAAGGGTGACGTTCCTGCCCGCATAGTTGTACTGCGACGCCAGCGCCTCCACCTGCTGCCGGACGACGTCGACCAGTGCGTCCTTGGCCGGCAGCTCGACGTCGAAACTCATGCGCCCGCGCTCGCGGCCATGGTTGGTGTTGTACGTCCTGGAAGGCGTCGGGTCCTTCTTCCAAGCGTCGAGGATAGCCTGTCGGTGGTCAGCGATCTCCAGCTGCCGAATCCGGATGCCGTCGCGCCCGTCCGGTGTGGACACCGTGAAGCATGGGTTAAACAGCGGCCGTATCTTTGACATAGTAGTGCCTGGCGATGGCGATCCTCTTCCCCCTCGTCACGGGCGTCACCAGGTGGGGAAAGAGATGGTTCGATGGAAAGGCGACCAGCGTTCCGGTCAGCGGCTTGACGGAGATGTCGTGATCCGGAAAGACCAGCTCTCCACCTTCGAGATCGTCGGTGCTGATGTAGAGCAGCCCCGCAAACTGGTTCAGCAAATGCATGACGTACTTGTCACGGCCAAACTGCCGGGGCGGCTTGAACTGGTCATCGACATGCAGGCCCGCACCCGCGCCGTCGCTGTAGAGCATGAATTGCTCTCGAGACACGGAGCCGGAATACCCTTCACCCCGCGCATGGAGCGACTGAAGCACGAACTCGTCCAGCATCTGGAAAAGCATCGCGAACCGCTCCGGCTGGCGATGCTTGAGTTCCTTGGAGCGGCGCAGTCTCTTGTCTTCTTCACCTATGTTGGAGTAGATGTCGAAGGACAGCTCGAGCTCCTCGGTCTCGAAGGCCGAGAAGCAGCTCTGGATCAACTCGGCGGGCATGGAGGTTCTTGAAACCTCCACGCCCCCGCCGACCATGTGGACCGGGTTGGGGAACAATCAGCTCCCTCCGGCGCCGATGCTGCCCGTGGCGCTGGAGCCATTGCTCGCTGCAATGCCGTTTTGCAGCGCCATGAAATTCGCGCTCGTCATCGAGTTGATGATAGCCGAGGTCAACGCCGGGACGTTGATACGCAGCGGGTTCTCGGGGGTGCCGTCGCCGATGATGTAGATGCTGCCCACGACCACCGGTGCATGCGCCGTGGCGGCAATCTCGCGAACGGCTGCGGCGGACTCTCTCTTCAGCGGCAGCACGTTGCTCTCGGCGATCTCCGCGGGCTGCATTTTTTGAAGTTGTTGCACAGTGAACTCTCCTTGGGGGTGAACTTCGATCAGCGTCGAAGCGGGTGGACAGGCCATGACAGCCCGGAAAATTTCATGAGATGGGCGATGTCTCGAACAATGTCGAGAAGACGTGCGGGTAGCCTGAAGGCGGCAGAGTCGGGTTCGAATTGACTTCCAGCCACCACGCGTTGCCGAGGGAGTCGACCACACCGTCCAGCGAGTAAAGAATGGGCGCCGAGAACCTGGCCTCCAGATCGACGGCGAGCGCTTCGGCCGCGAGTCTGGCTTGCGCAAGAAGCGCTTCGGACAGCTGGGGCAAATCGTTGTCTGCAACCTCCGTCGTACGGGGAGATTCGTAGTCGCGTCCGTAGCGGAAATCGAGCCAGCCAGTGACTCCGCTGGGGAGCACTTCGTCTCGAGTGAACCCTTGGTGAGCCAGTGAACTTGCGATCGCCTCCCCATCCCCCGCAGGACGAGGCATCCGGGGGGACTGGGCCTGGGCCAATAGCTCGATGAGCTCGTCGATGCAATGGACGCCATTGCCGGTGACTGTGGGATACGGATAGGCGTGCGCATGGAAGATGGTGCGCCCCCAGATCCACAGCTTGAGGTTCACGCCCTGGATGAACTGTTCGGCGTACCGGGTCTCCGGCGAGGGCGACGCGCTGGCGGCCACTTCAGGCAAGGCAACCCCGGCCCGAAACGGCCCCGTGATGTGCAAGCCGAAGGAGCCTCTGGAGCCCTTGACGATGTAGTCCTGATCGGGCTGCTGCGGGGCAATCCACCACGCAGGCGTGCGAAGGCCGTGCTCGACCATGTGGGCCTTGAACAGCAGTTTGTCGGTCGACAGGGCCCACTGCACCGGTGCGTAGGGCAGCCAGCCCAGAAAGCCGGTTGCCTGGTTCGAGATCTTGCTGACGTTGAGCAACTGGCCATCGATGCGTGCGCGGAACTGGGGCTGCAAGGTGAAGTAGCGATTCCTTGCCTTCACTTCCATCTGGAAAGACTCGACGTCAATCGAGCTTTGAGCTGCATACCTCTCCCCCCAGCTTTTAACTGCGCGGATATGGTTCAACAGCATCGTCATGTACATGGGGAGAAGTCGTCGGCAACGAGGAGCAGGGAGATTATTGAGAAGGCCTCGCCTTTCGAGATCAGCCGAGTAGCGTCCCAAGCCAACATGTCCACGGCGGCTGCGACTTGTTTAGCATTTCCGACTGCGCGAAGGGGGCTTTATGCTTGTATGCAGCTATCGAATGAGCACGATTTCGGGCTGGAATCATGTTGTACCCTTGGCTGGCGCAGATGTAGATGCGCGCACGAACACTCTAGGCGCGGGCCCGGCGCTCCAGCGGCAGCAGATCGAGGCCATCGCCTAGCTAGCCCAAACCCCAAACCGAACTCGCCAACGATTCGTCAGCGAGATGCTGGAGACGGTGCTGGCTCAGCATAGAGCAGCCAATGCCGTCAGTAGCAACCCCCATGAACCTCCACCTGAGCGGCTGCGGTGGTGGTGAGGGTTTTTTATTTCTTCTTAGCTGCTACCCGAGAAGAAGCCGCGCGCAGGGGCGGTTTCTTCGAGACAGGATAGCAAATTATTTATTTGAATCTGCCTTTGATTTTTCAAAATCCCTTAAAAGATCTACATTGTAAAAAATGGGAGTGCCTTTGGATTTTAAGAATTCTATGGCATCGTGGATCAAAATCTCATCATCCTCCATGAGATACCACGTCTTTCCCGTTGAATCAAAATAGTTAAGCGACTCAGCATCTGATGCACCCAAACAAGTAATGTAAAAATTCTCAATGGCCGCATAGCCCAACAAATAATTCAACAAATCATTCTCTTCGTATTTTTTGTAGTTCATTGCATTTATTCTTTCAATCTCATTTCAGTTGCATAAAAACGAGTTGGAGGCTGCTGACCTGTAAGGATTTGAGAAACTGGGCGAGGCGCCGTCGGATTTCTATGCCAATAATCATTGAGAACCTTGATATCCGCTATTGATGGCAACAAAGCATTCTCTCCGTACATATCTACTGGATGAGTGTGATTAATCGGCCTGACATTTGTGGGGATTGAAACACTAGTGGGAGAGCCACTGCGCAATACAAACCTTCCATCTTCTCTTGTTAACAAAAATTCCATGCCCGAATTTTTTGACATTTGCCAAATATCATCAAATGGCACAACCCTTTGTTGCAAAATAACCCCTTCTCGACCAGGAATTGCGCCTGTTTTTAGCAGTTCGGACGTCGTAGAGGTAGCGCCAAGTTCTGGGGTGCGCGGTAACGGAATTTTTGACAGTCCTAGATTGGAATTTAGCATCACCTCTGATGAAGGCGCCCCCCCCCGCGACAAAGTCGCAGTAGTTAACCCCAGTCCGAACTCCGCGTACTCCGATACCGGACTGTCGTAAGGCACCCGAAGCGAGTCCAGGTACGGAACATAATCCGGAGCCCCAGGAGTAGCGCCCCAAAGAAGATTGAGTCCCCCCTCAGCCACTCCAACAACAAGATTCCCTGGAATCTTGGGAATATCCTGGGCAAACGTTGCCAAGTCTCGCTGGAATGGTGTTAGCTGTTGCCCCGGCAGGCTTCCAAACTCTATTCCTTGTGCAGCAAAGCTAGAAGGACCGCCCCTGACATCGATTCCGCCCGCCTGGACCTGTTCAACCGTCATGCCTCGCATCGCCGGCGATGACCGCTCGGCAACACTCCACTGAGCCGGTGGCGCAACAGGCATCGGAATCGCGGGACTCTTCTCAAACACGCCTGCTACAAACGCGATGTCGTCGGCGCGAGCTTGCAGGCTCTGGCGCCCCTCATTGCCATAGTTTTCGTTGCGATAGGTTGCCGCCTGCGCTGCTTGTTCCTGCGCCCTCCGCAACAATTCCGCCCTACCGCTCGACTCCTTGGCAATGTATGAGCCTCCTAGCCTTGCATCTGCGCTGGTCAAGCTGTTTGGATCGATCGTAAAAGTCTGCCCGGGCTGCACGATGGGCGTACCCTTGGCATCGAAGCTCGTGAGCTGCCCGGTACGAACAAGTTGTCCATAGCCCGCCCGTTGATCGATGTCCGCACCCCTCAGAGCAGATAGCACACCACCGTTTTCACCCACGGTCACCGTAACCCGCCCGAGCGCATCAATGGGGAGGCCGTTGCCAGTTGTGGGTAAACCGCCAGTGGGAATGCCTTGGTAGCCGTATGCCCCACCCACTGGACCAGCGTAGGGCGTGTCACCGCTCCATTCGTTGTCGTTTCGGCCCGGCGCAACTTCCATATCCATGGGCGGCAACTGCCCAATACTCTGCGTTGCGCCGGCGCTTCCATTGACTGAGGAAGAACTCTGCTCCATGGCCCCCGCGAGGCTCTCACCCAACGCATTGCCAAAGGCATCAGTCACTACTTGAGCAGCGCTGTACTTGCCCCCTCTTAGTGCGGCGGTGGTCAACCCAGCAGCGAATCCGGAGACCGTGCCGCGCGCCAGCCGACCGCCAAACTCTCCCCATTCGCTGAATGCCGGCGGCTGCGCCGGATCTGGCAACCCGGATGCAAGCGTTCCTCCGCCCAGCGCTTGACCAACGCCCCAACCGACGCCCGCACCAGCCGCGGCGGCAGCCACTCCCTGCCAGCTGAACTGACTCTGCAGTCCCGTCGCGACGCCAATGCCTTGCGTCAACGCATTGCCGATGGCTGCACGCCCCACCGTGGCGCCCAAGCCCGTTCCCTGAAGTGCCCCAATTGAAAAGGTCTGTGCGGCAGCGCCGACACCAGCGGTGACGCCTGCGCCTATCGCCCCCAATGCGACGCCCTTCCAGCTGAAGCTGTCCTGCGCGCCGATGGCAATACCGACCCCTTGACTCACGATTGATCCGACGGCCCCCCCCACCACTGCAGCCGCGGCCCCAAGAGCGCCATAGCCCCCCGCCATCGCCGAAAGGCCGACCGAGAAAGCACTGGCTGTTGCGGCCGTGCCTCCAGCCACGCCGGCGGCGGTACCTGCCGCTACCCCTGATACGGATCCAGCAGTACCTGTCCCCACAGCACCGAATGCGGATGAAGCCGCTCCAGCTGTGTAGATCGACACGACGATCGCCACAACAACGACGATGAGCTGTCCAATTCCGCCGCACCCGCCGCCCTGGCTTTGCGGCATCGCCATCATGGTCGGGTTGGTGCCCTCCATGATCTTGCTCGGGTCATAGGGCTTGAACGTGCCGCTGTTGTTCGCACTGGACACATGCGCCGGAACCGTCAGCACCTGCCCCACGCGCAGCTCGGCATTGCCGCCCAACCCGTTGGCATCCGCGATCAGGTACCACAGGTTCGCATCGCCATAGGCGCCCTTGGCGATGCTCTGCAGCGTGTCGCTCGCGCCCACGGCATACGTACCCGGCGTGCCCGCCGGATAGTTGCCGTTGATCGGCTGATACCCGAAACTGAAATTCGCCTTCTGCGTATAGGGCGTGAAGCCCGGCACCGGGAAGCTGATGCCCGCATATAGCAGGTCAGGCACCCAGCCATAGCGCCCCAGCACCTCGCCATTGACCACCAACTGTCGCTGGCCCTGGATCGGGCTGGCCGGATTGCCGTAGTAGGCATACAGCGCCGTGCCGTTCGCGTCGTTGATGAAGAAATGGTTCTGCGTGACAGTCTGGTTGCCCGGATCGCCGGTGTGCGTCAGGAAGCCGTTGACGTCGTAGTTGTAGCCCACGAGCCCTTGCGAGGTCACCGTGCCGGCCGCCGGCCCCGTGGCCGGTCGGGTCTGGGTGAGGCTCGTGAGCTGCTTGTACCCTTCGGCGCGCTGCACCGTGTTCGTGGTGGTAGCGAAGGTCGGGTTCAGCGGGTCGGCATTGGCGGTGCGGTACCCCAGCACGTTGCCCGCGTCGTCGTAGGTGTAGCCGACACCGCTGAAGCTCTGCCCGCTGGGGTTGACCAGGGGCGAGACATAAGCCAGCGTGCTCTGGTAGGCGACTCGGCCGTTGGCGTCGTACCGGCTTTGGCGCAACTGGAGCGGGTCGTTGCCCGTCACGCCCTGGTATTGGGTGTGCAATGCGATGTAGTCCGCATCCAGATTACCCGGAGCGCTGGTGAGCATACGGCTGGCCCCGTCATAGGTGCGTGCATCCACCACCGTGCCGTCGCGCGTGGTGCTCGTCAGCCGGTTCATGCCGTCGTAGCCGTAGACCTCCTCGGTCTCGCCACCGGTTTGAGCGGCCCATTGGCCATCGCCCTGCAGCACGATGCGAATGCCTTCGTGCTTGTCGCTGGTGCGCCGGCCGTTGTAGTCGTAACGCAGGCGGTGGCCATCCGGCCCCAGATACGAACCGTCGGCTGTGGCCGAGTCCGCCAATGTCTGCCGGTTCATGGCGTCGTACTGGAAGTAGCGGTCGCTGTCCGGCGGCAGCGTGCTGACGTCGGCATCGATCACGTGGGTGTGGATGTGCGTGCGGTTGCCTACCTTGTCGTAGTCGATGGTGATGTACGCGCGAGCGTCCGCCACCCAGCGCATGCGTCCCAACGCGTCGTAGGCGATGGAGTTGTCCTGGTAGGTGACGCCCCCCTGCACTGTGGTCTCGCGCAGGCGACGGCCCGTCAGGTCGTAGCGGTAGCTGGTGGTTTGGCCGATGGCCACATCCTGGATGCGGGTCTGCTGACCGGCGGCGTCATAGCCGTAGACGCGGTTCTGGCCCCGGCTGTTGCTCTGCGCGATCAGCTGGCGCGCGTTGTCGTAGCTGTAGGCGTAGTTGGCGCCACCGATGTCGCTGTGTCCCTGTAGCTGTCCGAAGTAGTCGTACTTCCAGGTCGCCAGCGCACCATTGGCGTCCATCTCCACGACCTTGCGATTGAGCGCGTCGTAGCCGGCCTGGGTGATTTGTCCCAGCGGCTGCGTGGTCTTGATCAGGTTGCCGCGCAGGTCGTAGTCATAGCGGATGGTTTCGTTGTTGCCATTGGTCTGCGACAACATGCGTCCCGCCTGGTCCCAGCGCTGGGTCTGGCTGATGCCCGCCGATTCGAAGGTGGTACGCATCAGCCGGTCGAGCTTGTCGAAGACGAATGAAGTTGCGTTGTGCTCGGCATCGACGGTGCGCACCTTATCGCCGAACGCGTTGTAGGCATGGCTGACCACGCCGGTGTCGACACCGTTGCCATCCGCGTGGAGTTCGCGCACGAGGTTGCCGCCCGCATCCCACTCCTGGCCATTGACGTTGCCATTGGCATCGCGAACCGCGACCTGCCGTCCCATGGCGTCGTAATAGATCTGCGTGACCGGCGCGTTGGCGTTGTTGATGTTGCCGTTGGCATCCACGCCCGAGTTGCCGTCCGCGTCGGTCTGCACCTGGCGGACCATCTGGTTGTTGGCGTTGTAGCTGTAGTTCGTGACCCAGACCGTCGAACGCGGGTCGTTGATGCTCAGCACGTTGCCCCAACGGTCGATGGTCTGCTTGACCAGGGGTCGCTGGTAACCGTCCACGCCGTTCAGGCCGACGCCCTGCCCGATGGCGCGCCCACCCAGCAATGGATCCTGGCTGATTGGGTACGGCCCCGCGTTCGTCGCGCTCCAGCCGTACTGCGGCGGCGTAGGCGGTGTTCCGGGCGTGCCGGGCGTCGCGGGAACGTAGGCCGGCGTCGTGTCCGTGATGGATACGCTGCCGCCGATCGCCAAGTCACCAATCGCGTGAGCCGTGGCTGCCGCGCCAAAACCGGGATAGAACCCATAGGAGTACTCGTAGAGGCCCGGCGGCAACTGCGCGCCCGTGATGTTGACCTCCCATCCGAAGTCGCTGCGTAGCCGAACCTCAAGTGGCAGGAAGCCAGCGCCACTGCCCTTGACGCGCACGCCGAAGCTGCTGATGGAGCCTGGGGGAGGACCGGGCACGCGCACCACGTAGACCGTTTGGTAGATCGGCCCCGTCTGTTCGTCGGAACCTATCTGTTCCTGGCGAGACTCAACATACAGGCCATCGATATGGGGCAGGCCTTGCGCGGGCGTTCCGGGCGTGCCGGGTGTACCCGGCGTACCGTCGACCTTGTTGATCTGGCCCGTAGCATGGGCATAGGGCCCGGCTTCGCCCGGATGGGTCCACAGGATCTCGTACTCGTACTGCCCGGCCCCCAAGCCGGAGAGATTGATGGTGCTCCAGTCGCTGCCCGCGGCCCGATTGATGCCCCACGGTGCACTCCAGCCGCCACCGACCGCGCGTACCCGGATGGTCTGCAGGTCGCCGGCACCCGGTCCCTGCCACTCGAGTGTCTGTGTCGACCCGTTGACACCTGCCACGCCCAAGGTGGCCAGCGGCCGCGGCGTGATGTTGAAGGTGCCTGTGGACGTGATCCGGTCGCTCTGGCCAGGCACATGGGTGATGGCCTGGTATTCGTAGTTGCCCAGTGCAAGCCCAGAGAGGTCGCCGCGCGCCGCATCGCCGAACCTCACCGTGGGAAGCTCACTCCACGCGCCGTTGCTGCCGGCCAGGCGGTATTGCACCTGCACCCAGGCATTCGGATCGTTCGGACTCGCCACTTGCAGGCTCTGGCCGGCATAGCCCACACCGTTCTGCGAAATGAGCGTTTGCCAGTTGGCCTGAAGATCCTTCTTGGCCACGACGACCCGCGAGATACGGCCGATGCCTCCGTAGACATCGCCCGCCGCGGGGCTCCAGCTGAGGCTAGCGCCGCCATTGCCTTGTGCGGCGTTGAAGATCTGGCTCCTGACTTGTTCGGGCCCCTCGTTGCCCTGGGCGTCGATGGGGATGTAGTAGAGGTCGACGCGCACATCGCCGCTGCCCAGGCCTGCGAGCGCATTCCAGCCCAGGTTGATGGTGTTGCTGCCGCTCCAGCCTTCGTCGCCATGAACGGCGCGCGCGGCAATCCCGCCCACCAGCGCATCGGTGCCCACACTGACCCCGCCCTGGACCTCCTTGCGTTCCGGCAAGGCCTGGCTCAGGACGTGGCCGATCAGGTCATAGGTGGTGTCGGTGCGTCGCACGTCCGACAACTGTGCGACCTGTTGCGCATCGGCGGCGTTGCGCAGGTTGATGTCGCCGCGCCCCGAGCCGGCGCTGCTGATGTTGGCGGTCTGGCGGCCCTGGAGGTCGTACAGCGCGATCTTGTCCACGCCGTCGCCGGCGTTGGTGCGCCACAGGCGTCCGGCCTTGTCGTAGTCGAAGTATTCGCCCAGTTGGCCGTTGACACGCTTGGCCGTCAGTTCGCCGAAGGCGTTGTATTCCAGGGCCGTGTCCACTTTCGTGCCGGAGACGCCAGCGCCCACATTGAGCGTGTCCTGCCCGGTGGCTTCGGCCGGGCTGCCCTGCCAGAGGGTGACCCAGGCCGTGCCGTTCCATTGCAGGATACGGATGGCCGTGACGCTGCCGATGGGTTCGTTGTCCGGTGAGACCGTCACGCCGTCAGGCCCCAGCACGTCGCCCGGGATCGGGAAGGTGCGGGAGTAGCTGGCGGGGTGGCCGGCCACTGTGGACGAACCGGTGTTTTCTCCGCCGGCAATCTCGTAGCTGGGGGTGATGAAGTCGAACTGAATCTGAACCTGGCCGCCAGCGGCATTGACGAGGTTCGCCAGGTGCCACAGATTGACGCTGCCGTAGGTGGCTGTCGGCGGAGCGCTGCCGTCAGGCGACTGCACGGGGTTGCCGCCCTCGCCGTTGCCATACGTGCCAGGCGTCACGTCAGCGCCGGGTCGTGTGCTGTAGATCCCGTTGGCCGCGGCCGCGCCCTGGGTGTAGTCCGCCCCGTCGGTGGCCGTGGCGGGGTCGTAGATGTGTGTCTGGTGGCCCAGGGCGTCGTAGCCATACGCCCGATACAGGGTGCGCGTGGTGCCGGCGTTGTCGGTGACGCCCTGCCACTCCTTGGCGATGAGGCCCTGGCTGTTGTAGGAGCTGTAGTGATTGACGCCCATGGCGTCGGTGCTCTGTACCGTGTGGCCCAGCGCGTCGTATTGAGCGAAGCTGGTGCGGTCGGTCCTGGCGAGCGTGTCGGCGTCGCTCCATGGATCCACCGGCGTCCTGTCGGGCAGGTACAGGTGGTCGAAGCCGGTCATGAACGACAGCGACGGCCCCACATAACGCGTCAGTTGTGCATCGAAGGGGCCCGTGGCACTGCCTCCGAGATAGACGGGCTGGCTCTCGTCCAAGGTGTATGGGAACTGCACATTGGTCGTGAGGGTCTCGACCTCCGCCAGGCTGGTGGTGTAGACAACGTCGACGAAGCCCGGCTGCGCAGACGTCAGCCGATACAACCTGACGCTGCCCGCCTGCGGGCTCGTGGCAACATAGCCTTGGATGCCTTCACCCACGACGTTCGGCATCGCCAGCCAGGACTGGTACTCCGACAGGCTGGTCGTGTAGAGATGCTTGCCGAAGAACGTGTTGTTGATCCTGTACAGCGCGGTCCCGCCCTCGAAGGGGGCGCTCGCGATATAGCCAACTGGACCTTCCTTGGCCCAGGCTGGATTCCCCTCGATGAGGCCGACCTCCGGATTGGGCGCCAGTGCATAGGGCGGCAGCGGGCTGGGGGCTGCGGGTGCGCCATTGGCATCGGCGCCGTTGACATATTCGGTCTTGAGCACGACGTTGCCGTACGCGTCGCGGCGAAAGACGGTCAGCGGCGTGATGGCCGCACCGCTGACGGTGCTGGTGCGGGTGGGCTCGGCCACCGCAGTGACGCGGCCCAGGGCGTCGTAGTAGCTGTAGGTGGTGGCGCCCTTGGCGTCGGTGGTGCTCGTGAGGTTGCCCACGGCGTCGTAGCCGTAGCTGGTGGTCAGGTCGCCGCGCGTGCTGGTGCCGTTGGACGCGGTGCTGTACTCGACGTTGCGCCGGATCTCGCTGGTCTTGCGGTTGTTGCGGTCGTAGAAGGTGTCCACGCGCCGGTCGTTGTTGGCATCCACGACGGGCGTGGGTGGGGTGCCGCCCGCATTGACCGCCCCGGTCCAGCCCGAGAGGTTACTGGTTCCGGTCCAACTCGCCGCCTTCGCATACTCGATGCGCATGGCGGTATTGCCCGCCGCATCGAAAGCCTGGGTGGTGAGGTAACCCAGCGCATCGACGCTGGCGATCTGCTGGCCGCGGCGGTCGTAAAAGTTGGTACTCAGGGCCCAGGTGTTGGCACTCTTTTGCTGTGCCACCTGGGTGAGCTCGCCGAAGGTGTTGTAGGTGTTGCGGGTGGTCTTGCCCGCAAAGGCATCCTGCGCAGTGTCGCTGCCGCCCTCGTGAACGTAGACGGCGGCCTCGCGCACCTCGATGCCCCGGCCCAGGCGATCGTAGGTGGTCCACAAGGTGCGGTCGGCATCGTGGACCAGCGCATCGACCGTGGACTGGACCTGCGCGCGGCCCAGGCTTGCCGGATGGCCGGCACTCAGGCCGGTGGCCGCGCCATAACGCGTGAGTTTGGTGGCGTCGCCGAAGGCATTGCGCTCGTAGCCGGTGACATAGCCCAGCGCATCGACTTCATGGGCCACCCGCCCAACGAGGTCGTAGGTCTTGTAGCTGTAGTTGCCGCCGATGTCGCGGTTGGCAACGGCGTTGCCCAGCGCGTCATAGGTGGTTTCGGTATAGAGCGTCTGGGTGGTGTCGTGGCGGCCGTCGAGGCCATCGACGGCGAAAGTGTCGCCAGAGGGGTCGTACACGCCCACCGGCGGATAGATGACCTTGACCTGGCGACCGACCTGGTCGTACATGTAGGTGGTGGTGCGCTGCTCAGGACGCCCTGCGCCTTCCGTGCGGCTGCGCAGGTTGCCGAAGCTGTCGTAGCTCAGCACCGTGATGACATTGCCGACACCGCTGGCACCGGCATTGACCTGCAGGCGGCCGTCGGCACCGGGAGCGACTGCGGTGAGTTCCACCTGCGGGGAGATCTCCCGCAGCATGCGGCCGCCGAGATCGTATTCGTAGTGCCACACCGCGCCCTTGGCGTTGGTGTAGCTGGCCTTGTTGTCCAGCGCGTCGTACGTCCACGACTCAGTAAAACCCATGGCGTCGACGCTGGAGAGGACGCGCCCCGCGGCGTCGTACTGGGAGCTCTTGCTGCGATCCTCGGGGCTGACAACGACAGCTGCGGCAATGGCAGCTGCCGTATTGGCGGTGCTCGACGGGATGGACAGCGCGTACTGTGTCGTTGCGCGGACCTGCCCCAAGCCGTCGTAGTCGGTCCTGCTGACGAAGCCCATCGGATCGACACCGTAGATCTTGCGGCCACCCGCATCGAAGACCTGGAGCGAGACGCGGTCGTTGGTGGAATCAGCGACTGTGCGCGAGCGGATATCGCTCACGCCAGCGGTGCTGCTCAGCCCGGCGACATTGATGGCCTGCGCGTACTTGCGGCTCTGCACCAACTGACCAAGACCGTCGTAGACGGATTCGGTCGCGCCCCCCTGGGCGTCGACGGCGAAGACCTGGCGGTTGACCTGGTCGTAGGCGAAGCGCTGGATGCGGTCTGCGGCGGCATTCGCCGAGACAGCCCCCTGCAGCGCGGCGTCGGTGTAGGTCGTGGCGGCACCAGGCGCCGCAACAGGGTTGGCATAGCCGATCTGCTGGGTGACGTTGCCGAAGGCGTCGTAGACGGCCCGGGTGACACCGCCCAAAGCATCGACCGTGAAGGTGCGGCGGCCTGCGCCATCGTGAGCGAACACCGCAATGCGATCGCTGCCGGGTGCGGCGGCGAACCTGGAGGCAATATCCGACTGTCCATAGACCGCATAGGGACTGCCCAGCGTAATGCGGTTGGCATACTGGACCTGTCGTGCGAGACGGCCGGTCCCATCGTACGCAAAGCCGGTGACGGCCTGGGTGCCGTCGACCTGCCAGGCCAGTCGGCCCGCGGCGTCGTAGGCCATGTAGGTGGACTGGTCCAACTGCGTGTCGAAGGTGACAGCGCCCCACAGCGCCGCATGCGTGCGCGACACATAGCCCATCATGGGCATGGCGTGCAGGGTGTGGCGAATGACGTTGCCGTTGCCGTCGTAGCCCCAGCTTTCGACAGAGCTCAGATCACTCTCGCCGCTCATGTATTCGGAGCTGGAGATGGCGTCGAGCCGGAAGGTACGGCGGTTGGCGCCGTCGTAGGCCCACTCCGTGATGCGGTCGGCCGCGCTGGGACTCGCGCTGGCGGGATCGGCTCCCTCGGCGACGGGGGTGGCGTACTGGCGCAGACGCGTGACGTTGCCATTGGCGTCGTACTCGGTCTTGCTGACGGCGCCGATGCCGTCCACGCTCCAGGTCAGCCGGTTGGCCGCGTCGTAGACGTTGCGCACACGCTGGTCGTGCGCATCGTCGGCCACCGGGGCGGGTGCCGTGTGACCGTCCCAGGCGGCCAAGGCGGCTGCCGTGAGGGGCGTGGCATAGCTGCGTTTGGCGACGACGTTGCCGTCGGCATCGTAGGTGCGCTGGGTGGCATCGCCCAGCGCGTCGACGCTCCAGGTGGCGCGGTTGGCGGTGTCGTAGACGGTGCGGATGCGCTGGTCGCGGGTCGCATCGGCGATGACGGGAGGCGCGGATGTGCCGTTCCAACTGCCGAACGCAGCACTGGTCAGCCCCGTCGCATAGGCGCGCGACTCCGTGACATTGCCATTGACGTCGTAGAAGTACTGGACCACGCCACCGGTACCGTCCACCTTCCAGGTCGCCCGGTTGAGGGCATCGAAGACCGTGCGCACGCGTTCGTCGCGCAACCCGTCCGCCACAACAGGCGGATCGCCGGCGATGTTCCAGCCCGTGAGGTTGATGCGGCTGGCGTAGGCGCGCGTCTCGATGACGTTGTTGGCCTTGTCGTACTTGTATTCGACGACGGCGCCGGTCCCGTCCACGCTGAAGCGCAGGCGGCCGTCGCGGTCGTAGCGGCGGCTCTCGGTGATGTCGGAGCCGACGCTGACCACCATCTTGGCCTGAATCTGCGCGACGGTGGGGGCGTTGCCCAGGCCCGTGGTATCGATAGGCACCACATAGGAGGTGCGGCGAACCACCCGCCCTTCGGCGTCGTACTCCTGCTTCGAGAGGTTGCCCAGCGGGTCGAGCTTGAAGACCAGGCGATTGTTGGCATCGTAGGCGTAGCGCGTGGCGTTGCCGTTGGCGTCGATAGACCGGGTGACGTTGTTGGCCGCGTCGTATTCGTAGCTGCGCGTGAGGTTCAGGCCTGCTGGGTCGACCTGCTCCTTGATGCGCCGGCCGGCGCCGTCGTAGGTGTACGCGGTGACGTTGCCGTTGGGGTCGGTGACCGTGAGCACCTGGCCCGTGGTGTCGTGGGTGTAGCGGGTGGTGAGGTGCAGACCTGCGGGATCGACCACCTGACGCACGGTCTGGCCGGCAAGGTCGAACTCGATGCTTGTGACCACGCCGCGCGGATCGGTGACGCTGACAGCTTGGCCCTTGGCGTCGTAGGCGTAGGCGGTGGTGAGGTTCAGACCCGTGGGGTCGAGCGTACGGGTCAGCAGACGATTGGCCGCGTCGTAGGTGTAGTTGGTGACGACACCATTGGCATCTGTGCTGGTCAGCTTGAGGCCGGTCTTGTCGTAAGTGGCACTGGTGGCAACGGTTGTCGTCGCATCCAGCGCGGCCGACGACTGCAGCAGGTTGCCGCTCTTGTCGTAGTTGTACGTGGTGACATTGCCGCGCCCGTCGGTAACGCTCTGGGTCTGGCCCAGACGATTGTGCACCGTGGTCATGATCACGCCTTCGGGGGTCGTGACAGTGATGCTGCGGCCTGTCGGGTAGTAGCTGTAGTTGGTCCACTGACCGAAGGCGTCGCGCACTCCGATCACGCGATCAAAGCTGTCGTACGCGGTCTCGTGCTGACCGTTGAGCGCGTCGGTAGTGGTGACTGCCCTTCCGAGCCGGTCGTAGGCGATCTGGCTTCGGTTGTTGTTGCCATCGAAGTTTTCGATGACGCGGCCGAAGGCGTCGTAGGTCTTGCGCTGCGTGATGGCGAGGGTGGTCGCGTCGCTCACGCGCTTCGTTGCCAGGCCGCGGCGGTCGTAGGTGGTGGTATCGGTAACGACGTAGCCGCTCTTCAGTGCATAGCTGCTGGCGATGGCTTCGCGGAAGGCGTTGTAGGAATAGCTGGTGGTGCTGCCCAACGCATCGGTGGTGCTGGCCTCGGTGCCGGTGGCGTTGTAGGTGTGAAGGACGTGGGTGTCCTTGGTGGCATCGGCCACTGCAGCGAGCTGGCTGGCCAGGACGGCAAAATTCAGGCCACCGGGCGTAGTCGCGCCCAGAGTGCCGACATCGACACGGGTGCCGTAGACGACCTGTTCGGCCAGCAAACCTTGAGCGTTGTACTGGCTCTCGGTGACTTCGCCCAAGGCGTTGACGGTGTAGTGCAGACGGCCGATGGGGTCGTAGAAAAAGAGCGTTCGGTGGCCGTTGGCGTCGGTGGTGCTGGTGCGACGGTCGGCCGCGTCGTAGGTGTGGGTCGTGCCGTTGGCGGCCCACAGAGCGAACGCATCATTCAAGGCGACAGCGCTGCTGCCGCGGCCGTCGAGTTCCCCAATGAGGCGCCCTTGGATGTCGTAGCGCGCGCGGCTGATGCGCTCGTCCACGGTGCCGGCGGCGGTGGTGGTTTGTACGAGCTGGCCAACGCTGTCGTAGACGAACTGGGTGAGCGTGAGTTCGTGGTTCCTTCGGCTGACCAGTTGACCGGCATCGTTCCAGGTCTGTGTAGTGATCTGGTCCAGCGCATAGCTGGACGGCCGAATACTGGTCAGGGTCGAGGTGCTGCCGACCGTCCCGGCCTTGAAGGCATAGCGGATCACCTGGGTGACGTTGCCGCGAGTGTCATAGACAGTTTCGGTGAGGTAGCCTTCGCCGTCGACCTGCCCGACGACGCGTCCTTGGGCATCGTAGAAGTTGTAGCTGTTGATGTCTGCACCGTTGGTGCTGGGACGCAGGCCGCTGAGGTTGTAGCTGGCGCGCGCGATGGCGATGGCTGCGATCCGCGCGGACAGGCTGGTGAAGTTCGCCGCTCGATTGGCGTAGCGGATGGTTTGCGTCAGCTCGCCTGCGGCGTTGTACTTGTATTCGGTGAGGTAGCCCTCCGCGTCGAGCGTGCCCTGCAGGCGGCCATCGCGGTTGTATAGCTCGGTGACGGTGCGATCTTGCTGAAGATCCAGCGAGGCATAGACAGTGGTCAGAGGCGCGCCCTGAACCACTTGAGTAAAGCTGACCTCACCGTCGGCATGGCTCGCGTCGCCAGCGTAGGCGGCGACGACGGTATGAGAGCCAGGGGGGATGAGCACACCGGAAAGCGTTGCCACGCCATCGAGCACGCTTGCCGTCCCGAGGAGGCGTGTGCCGATGTAGAAAGCGATCAGTCCGCCCGACCCCGCACCGTTGACGCGCACCGACAGCGCCCCTTCACCAGCGATCGCAGCGGGCGTCAAATTGGTCAACGTCGCAGGGGCCTTCGTGATCGTCACGCTGCCAACGATGTTCGACGTCGCGTTGTTGGCGTCGCCGGAATACACCGCCTGGATGGCATGCGAGCCCACATCCAGGTCGCTGACCGTCAATGTCGCCCGGCCATTGACCAAAGCCGCTGAGCCCAGCAACCTCGTGCCATCGTAGAAGCTGACAGTGCCACCCTCTGGTCTGCCTTGACCCATGGCCGTCGCCACGAGATCGACAGGCAATCCGCGCACCTGTGAGCCCGGAGAGACAGAAAGCGCCACAGAACTAACAACTGGCTGCGCAACGATCACTTGAGAGAGACTGCTCGAAGTGGATGTCTTGTAGTTCGTATCGCCGGCATAGCTGGCGGTGATGTTCAGTGTTCCGGAAGGAAGATTGCTTACCGTCAAACTTGCCACGCCATTGACGATGGTTCCGGTTCCAATGGAGACACCGTCACGGTAAAACGTCACCACCCCGCTGGCGGGCGGCCCCTGGAAAGAGTATCCGAGACTGGCGTAGTAGGTCGCCTGAGTCGAGCTTGGGGCGATACGGGCAGTGATCGTCAGAGGCGCACCGACTGCCGCCTGCGGCCTGCTTGTGTCGAGTTTGACCTCCGTCGCGGCGGGAGAAATCTGTGTTGTCTTCGAACCTGCCCGCGTAACAATGCCATCTGCCCCGCCCGAGTGCATCACCGTCAGGAAGTGATTGCCAACGGAAAGCCGCTGAATCAGCGCCGTGAATTTTCCATTGACAGCTTGACTCGACACATCACCCGCAAGGAAGCTGCCTATCAGTTGTCCATTGTCAAAGACGCTGTAGATGCCGGTACTGAAGGGAGTGCTGCCAAGCCCAAATATGAGCTTCAGTTGCGCTGGATAGCCGACCTCGCCAGTCCCCTCGTCCTTCATCTGCATGACAGTTGTATTGACTGAAGGCGCGACGCCTCCAGTTCCAACCGCTACGCTCAGATCCTGAGCGGTGACGCTGGACAGATACTGGGTATCCCCCGAATAGACGGCCCGCACGGCAGCATTCGACGGAACGAAGAAGGTCTTAATCTCCGCCCGCCCATTCACCACATTGGCCGTCCCAAGGTGGGTCGTACCGCTGAAGAATGCCACCATTCCCCCAGACGCCCCCCCTGAAATCTGTGCTCCGAAGACGATCGGGTTGCCGGCCTCGGCCGGCCTCACCGGCGGATCCAGCGTGATCGTGGTCGCGGCTTTGACCACCGACTGCTGGGCCGTTGCAATGCTGAATGCGTTCGTGCCATCGCCCTGGTAGACAGCACGCAAATTCGCAATACCCAGCGGTAGCTGAGTTGTCGTCAAGCTGGCTTGCCCATTGACAATCGCACCGGTACCCAGGAGTTGGCTCCCGCTGTAGAAGTCGACTGAGCCCGTCGCCAACGGCGTCCCCAATGTCGACGCAACCGTTGCAGTCAAGGTGATCGGTGCCCCATAGGCAACGGACGTCTGGGAAGTCGTCAGCGAGGTCGTCGTGGGAGTCGCTTGCGTGGAAGCCAAGACTCCCGGGAAAGTGCTCGAGGCAGCCCCGCTGTAGTTCACGTCACCTGAATAGGTGGCCATGATCTCGCTCTCGCCAAGTGGCAGATTGCTCACCGTCAATGTGGCCACGCCATCCACCACCGTTCCGGTCCCGATGAATGCTCCGTTACGATAGAACATAACCGTGCCGGTCAAAGGTGGACTGCCGAAGTCCCATGCTCCGGCTCTCGTGAGCTTTGCGGAAAATGTGACCGGTACGTCAAGAACTCCCACGGCAATCGACGACCTGAGGCTGAGGATCGTGGCGGCTGGCTGAACGTTGAGCTGCAGCGTACCGGAGGCTGAAGTGCCGCCCGCATCGGCGGCGTACACCACCGTCAAGGAGTGCGTCCCAGGGGACAGGAGCGGCAACGTGAAGGTATTGCTGCTGCCCGCTCGACCGGCCGCAATCAGGGTTTGTCCTTCGAAGATGCTGAATGTTCCGCTGGGCGACTGTAGGCCCGACACAGTGGCGCTGATCTGAATGCGGTCCGTGGTGGCGCCGGGAGAAGTCAAGAGAACCATGCCGGGCTGAACGACAGGGGGATTGACGCCCGGCACCCATCCAGGGGTAACGTTCCCTGTAACAGTGTCGACTCCGCTCCACCATTTCGGAGTCCCGTCTGCTGTTCTGATTACCAGGTTGCCATCGTCCTGCAGGTAGAGCCGCTGGGCCCCTTGATTCCAGGTGCCCGAGTTCCAGACCGGGACGTCCCCGTTGACGTTCTTGTAGACCACGAAATTCCCGTCGGGCTGAAAGAACGCGCGTGTGGCGCCTGAACCACCGGTCTGGGTATGCCAGACCGCCTGCATGCTCTCTTTGCGGTCGTAGACAACGAGGTTGCCATCGCGCTGGAAGATGAGCTGGTAGCGGCCGCTCGGAGAAAAAATCGCTTGATCCGCAGTCAACGTCTCACCAAGCTCAAGCGAAGATGCAAACGGTGAGACTTGAAGCCCCGGTCCTGACGTGATCACGCTGGCCTGATTGACCATATCCCCAGAGTAGGCGGCGCTCAGCATCATGTTCGTACCAACGGGCAACAGCGCCGTCGTCAGCACAGCTTGTCCATTGATCACAGAGGCCGTGCCCAACAGTGCGCCTCCTGCAAAGAACGTCACCAAGCCACTCGGTACAGCCCCTGTAACGCTCGCGGTCAGGGTCAAGGGGTTGCCTTGCCTCGTCGCTGTTGCAGAAGCAGCAAGCACCACGGTTGTCGGCGAAGGAAGTGCCTGCCCTGAGGCATCGACCGTGCTGCTACCCTCATTCGTCGCATCACCACCGTATACGGCCCTGAAAGGCGCACTGGCAAGCCCCGGCGTGTAACCACTGACCTGCAGCACCGCGATGCCATTGACAACTGTCGCCGTTCCAAGTGCGACCGTGCCGCTATAGAAAGTCACAGCGCCCGTCAGCGAGACTGGGGCTCCCCCCTGAGACTTGACGTTGGCAGTCAGCGTAATTCCGGAGCCATTGGCAACCGTGCTTTCCAGCTTCGTGATCGTCGGGGCCAGCGTCACAGACAACGCTCGTGATGCCGCAGTGGACGCGTGCGCCGCATCGCCAGCGTACTCAGCCCGGATGCTCAATGCACCCACAGGCAGGTTCGATAGAGTCAGTGCCGCCAGCCCATGCACCGCCGTGGCTGTGCCGATGAGCGTCGTACCGTTGTAGAACTTGACTTCGCCCGTGGCTGCTGCCAAGCCAGGCGGCAGCGTCGTGGTCAACGCAACCGAGATCGTGACTGCGTCGCCATAGGTCGCGACGTACGGCGAGAACTCCAGCATGGCGCTTGTAGTCGCCCCCGTGATCGTCTTCTGCACGATCGGCGAGATGCTCGCAGGTCGCAATACATCCCCTGAATACGCCGCCCGAATGCTGTTCACGCCGATCGGCAACTCGGTCGTGACCAGCGTGGCCACACCGTTCACGACCATCGCACTGCCAATGACCGTTTCCCCAGCGAAGAAGGTCACCATGCCGCCGGGATTCGAGCCCTCGATCGTGGCCGTCAACGTTGCCGACGAGCCCACCGGGGCCGAAGCTGCTCCGACCTTGAGCGTGATGCCCCCCACAGTGGCCGGATTGACCAGCAGTTCGATGTTCGCCCCGTTGCCCAGCAAGCTCACGTCGATCGGATTGGCCAACTGCGTCACGCTCAGGATGCGCGACGCTCCGTCATAGGTCGTCTGCGTCACGTACCCCAATGCATCCACTTGCCACGCAAGCCGGTTGGCCGTGTCGTAGAAGCGCCAGACCTTCTGGTCTTGCAGAGTGCCCGCGGGGCGCAGGGCCGCTAGGCTGGTCGTCGTGTTGTTCGACACCCAAGCCGTGGTCGGCTTGCCCGCGCCGTCGACCAGTTGTGCCAGCTGTACCGCATTGAGCTTCGTCGCATAGGCAATCGTCTCGCGCAACTGCCCATTGCCGTTGTACACGTACTCGATCACCGCACCCGTGGCGTCGATGTCCGCAATCTTGCGGCCCGCCTCGTCGTACAGCATCCACTTGCACACGCCTGTCGGATCCTGCGTCATCAGCAGGTTGCCGTCCTTATCGTAGGCGTAGCTGGTGGTGCCCAGCACGCCAGTACCTGCGCTTTGCTGGGTCACGCTGACGAGCCGTCCAGCCTTGTCATAGGCCGAGACGGTCACCAGTCCACTGGCGATCGTCACGCTGGTCTTGCCGTTGGCGTCGTCGTAGCTGGTGATTGTGGTGTTAGGCGTAACACCGCCATCAAGCGATGGCGCGCTGACACTGAGCACGCGACCCAGGCCATCGTAGGTATAGGTGGTGACGGCAGCGGTTCCATCGATTTCCGTTGCCGGCTTGATCTTCTGCAGCAGCAGGCCACGCGGGTCGTAGATGTACTGGGTGGTTGCACCGGTCTCGGCCACCCCCAGCCCATCCGCAGCGGTCGTAGCATAGGTCGTGCTGCTGCTCAACTGGCCCCGGGCGTCATAAACCAGTTCAGTGAGCTCGGTGCGGGTCAGATCCTGGACGGCCGCCCAACTGAACAGATTGATCTCCGTAGGCACCTCGCCGAGGGCCAGAGCTGTCGTGTCATAGGCCGCGCCGACATAGGTGATGACACTGGTGCGCTGGCCATAGGCGTCGTAGCGGTATTCGGTGACGTTACCCTGCGGGGTGATCGCAAAGCGCAGCCGGTTGACATTGCCAGGCGCATAGACGTAGCGCGTGACTTCAGGCAGCGCTGCATCCTTGTTGAATGCACCACGATCCACCACGGCCGCATCGGCGTAGATCGCGTCGATCAGCAATTGGTTGGCACTGTCGTAGGTACGCACGCGGGTGTCGCCAGCCGAATCGACTTCCCGGGTCAGGTTGCCGTGGTCGTCGTACTGCAGCGTGACCTTGCGGCCTTCGCCATCGGTGACGAGGGTGACGTTGCCCTGCGAGTCGTACAGGTAGCTGATCTGGCTCAGGCCGCTGGCGTTGGCGGAGGTAACGCCATTGCGCACCTGAGTCAACTGGCCCTGGGCGTCGTACAGGTAGACCGACTGGGCGCCCAGAGGATCGGTGACGGTGGTGGTGTTCTTGGCGGTGTCGTAGGCGAAGCGGGTGATCGCCCCCAATGCGTCGGTGACGGTGTCGACCTTGTAGGTGCCGCCTGCCTGCACGTAGGTGAAGCTGAGCTTCGTGCCATCACTCTGAGTGACGCTGGCCACGCGCTTGCTGGTGCCGTCATAGGTGTAGGTGGTGACGTAGACATTGCCATCCCACACCGAGTTGTCGTCCGGCGAGAGGTCGACAATGACCTGCGACAGGCGGTTGCTAGCGTCGTAGGCGTAGCGGACAGTGGTGGTGGCGACGCCGCCCGAGACAGTGCGAATCTGGGCGAGGTTGACCCCACTGTAATCGTAGTACTGAGCGTCGCCGTTGGCATGGGTGACGGAACGCACAGTGCCATTGGCGTTGTACGCGTAATTGATGTAGTTGCCGTCAGTGTCGATGGTGAATAGCAGACGACCAGCACCACTGGTTTGATAGCGCTCGCTGCGCCCCGTATCGCCGTCGATCCACACGAATTCCGAAGAGCCGCTGTAGTAGTCGACGGTGTCGAAGGCACCGGCGCCAGCGGGGCTGACGTATCGGCTCTGGGTTGCATCCCAGGTGTAGACAGCCTGGGCACCGTCGCGGTCGGTGCGCGTCAGGGTGCTGCCAGCAGCGCCCACGGCACCGGAAGTCAGCACGACCGTCTGACCGAAGGCGCCCATGCTCCAGTTGTCGCCGTTGTCGTCGGTCAGCAGGCCCTGGCTGTTGTAGGTGCGTACGGCCAGGACATCGAGCCCGCGGCCCATGAGCACGTCGTCACGGTCTTGCAAGACGAGATTGCCGTTGGCGATGTTGACGAACGATTGCTCGCCGCTGCGGCCCTGTCCCGCCGTGCCCAGTTGACCACGCTGTCCCAGAGTAGCCAACGAACTCAGGTTCAGACTCAGACTATTGCCACTGACGATTGCAACCATTTACAGCCTCGACGGTTTCCCAGAGAACCGCCAAGCAGCAGCAACATCAGGAGCCATCTCCTGCTGTTGGGCCTATCCACTGCGGGCAGGCCTACGGTTCCAGACAACTCATCCAGGCGGATGGGAATTTGTTAAGAAAAGATAACAAGCCCCCTCACGCTTATCGGGTTTTGACTAAACTTCTTCGCGTTGCAATGGATAGGCTGTTTGTTCGAAGGAATGGCATTGGCTTTGTGGCCGGAGAGCCTTTGCTCTCAATGCCACCCTGCACGGCGACGCTAAGGACTTCCGCTAGACGGTGGCACGCGAAGCGCCATCGCCGACAACATGCTGACCCATCAGTTCCACGCCGATACGTTCAAGCAGAAGTGGCAGCTTGCCGACTTCACCTACAACTGGACGGCTGAAGGCTGACTGTACGCGGCGTAGTACTCGACCTGTATTCGCGGCATATTGCTCTTGGCACGAAGCCTTGCGAACCGGCCCCATCCTCGGCGCCATCGAGGCGCAAACTCGCATCATCGGCTGGGCAGCGGGCCTTGCGACTTTCATGATGGTCACCATCGGCGTGATGGTGGGACGCGTGCTGGGCGCAGTGCTCGGCAAGCGCGCGGAGATCGTTGGCGGCCTTGTGCTGATCGGGATCGGCATCTTGATGCCTCTACGAACACCTGAACGGCCTAGCTTGATCGAGCGCAGAAAAAAATCCCCGCGTGCACAAGGCAGGCGGGGATTCTTGAAGATTTGGTAGGACGTACTGGATTCGAACCAGTGACCAACGGATTAAAAGTCCGCTGCTCTACCAACTGAGCTAACGTCCCAAATCGTTTTTATTCTTGCTCTTGCCGACGTTGAATCCGGCAAAGCCAAAGATTATAGCGCGACGTTTGACGCGATTTTGTCGAGCACCCAACCTGCAGCACATTGACCGAAGGTTGCCGTCACACTCACCACCGAGCCGTAGCCATGGCAGTTGAGCGAACCGTCGCCTTCGATGGCGCACGAAGCATCCGGCGGCGCCACGCTTTCGCGGCTGAAGACGCAGGCAACGCCGATCTTGCGGCCTTCGCGCGGAGCGCCGTGCTCCTTGCGCAGGCGCTGGCGCAACTGCGCAAGCAGCGGGTCGTGCGTGACGAGCGACAGATCGTCGATGTCGACCTTGTGCGCCTGTCGCTTGCCGCCCGCCGCGCCGACCGTGACGAATGCCGTGCGCGACGCACGCGCCCATGCCGCCATGGCCACCTTGGCCTTCACCTGGTCGCAGGCATCGATGACGGCCGTTGCCGGCCCGTTCGCGGCCTGTGCCGCGTCGAGCAGCGAGAGCCAGTTGCCGGGCTCGACGAACTCGTCGATCGCCTGCACCTTGCACTCGGAATTGATCTGCGCAATGCGGTCGCGCATGGCTTCGACCTTGGCCTGCCCCACAGTCGCATCGAGTGCGTGGATCTGGCGGTTGATGTTCGACTCCGACACGTGGTCGAGGTCGATCATGGTCAGCCGCCCCACCCCGCTGCGCGCCAGCGCCTCGACCGCCCACGAGCCCACGCCGCCGATGCCGATGACCAGCACATGCGCGTTGCGGATGCGCGCGGCACCGGCCACGCCGTACAGCCGCTCGAGCCCGCCGAAGCGGCGCGCAAAGTCAGGCGCCGCGGTGTCGGTGACGACATCCGCGGCGGCAGGAGGAGTGGTGAACGCGGCAGTGATGATGGCGCTCAAGCGGAAGACTCCGCTGGCATCAGCGCAGGCGCGAGAGGCGCTCGCGGCCGGCCTGCGCGGCTTCGGACTGCGGATAGGCCTTGGTCAGGTCTTCCAGCGTGCGGCGCGCGGCGCGCGTGTCCTTCAGCTCGATCTGGCAGTTCGCGATCGACAGCACGGCCTCGGGGGCCTTGGCATGGTCGGGCGCGAGCGAGAGCATGGAGCGGAAGTTCGCGATGGCCTCGTTGTAGTTGCGCGTGGCGTACTGCGCATTGCCGAGCCAGAACAGCGCCGAGGCGTTGTAGCCGCTTTGCGGGTAGCGCTTGACGAACTCGGCAAACGCGGTTTGCGCCTGCGCGAACTGGCCCGAGCGGAACACGCCGAGGGCGGCGTCGAAGTCGGCTTTTTCCTTGGGATCGGCGGTGAACTCGCGGCCGTCCACCGACACCTTCGAGGGCTCGCTCTGCTTGAGCTTGTCGTCGATGGTGGTCTGGCGCGACTGCATCTCGCTCACCGTACGGGTGAGCTGCTCGTTCTGGCCGGTCATGCGCGCCAGGTCGCCGCGCATCTGCTCGATCTGGTTCTGCAGGTCGAGCAGGCTGCGGCGAAGCTGGCCGTTCTCGTCGGTCAGCCGCTGGTCGGTCTGCTGGCGCATGGCCTCGACGCGCTGGCGCAGGTCGAGGATGGCGCGGCGAGCCTCGTCATCCTCGAACAGTGCAGCCTGCGACCCCATCGAGACGCAAAGCAAGGCGGCAGCCAGCGCCGCGCCTCGCAGCATGGCGCGTGGCATCACCGGGTGTAGCGGATTTCGGCGCGGCGGTTTTGCGCCCACACTTCTTCACCCGAGCCCGTGACGGCAGGCTTTTCCTTGCCGAAGCTCACGGCCTCGATCTGGCTGTCGCTCACGCCCAGCAGGGTCAGCGCGCGGCGCACGGCTTCGGAACGCTTCTGGCCGAGTGCAAGGTTGTACTCGCGGCCGCCACGTTCGTCGGTGTGGCCTTCGATCGAGATGCGGCGTTGCGGGTTGGCCTTGAGGAACCTGGCGTGGCCGTCGATCAGCGACTGGAACTCGGGCTTGACCGTGTAGCTGTCGTAGTCGAAATACACGATGCGCTCGACGCCAATCGGACCTTGTGCGGTGCCTGCGGTCGGATCGATGGTGACAGGTGCCACGGTGCTGGCGCCTTGCTGGCCGCCGGCCGAGCCGGAACGATCGGTCACCGGCGTTTCGTTGAGCTTGGTGCCCGACGAGCAACCGGCGATGAGAGCCACGATGGCCAGCGAATAAATCGTACGTTTCAACATTTTTTCAAACTCCTCAAATAAACCTTGGTCATTGCTTTTGAAACGGACCCCAGTCCGGTTCCCTGATGTCTCCCGCCTGTCCCGCCAGTCGTGCCTTTATTTTTCCATCGAGCGTGGTCGTCATCAGTGCTTCGCGGCCTTGCAGTTGCGTTGCATAGACGATCAGCTTGCTGTTCGGGGCAAAACTTGGACTTTCGTCCGCGGAGGTGTCGGTGATTGCGCTGACGTTGCCGGTTGCCAACTCCATCACGTGGAGTTTGAAGGCACCGCCCACTCGGGAGATGTAGGCCAACCACCGGCCATCGCCGCTGACAGACGGAGAAATGTTGTAGGTGCCGCTGAAGGTCACCCGCGTCGGGTTGCCGCCGCCGGCGCTCATCTTGTAGATCTGGGGCGCGCCGCCGCGGTCGCTCACGAAATAGATGGTGCCGCCGTCGGCCGAGTACACCGGCTCGGTGTCGATGCTGGAGCTTTGCGTCAGGCGGCGCGGTTCGCCGCCGCTGGCCGGAATGGAGAACAGCTGCGAGCCGCCATCGCGGCTGAGCGTCACGGCGAGCGAATTGCCGTCTGGCGCCCAGGCAGGCGCGCTGTTGGAGCCCTTGAAGTTCGCAAGCAGTCGCCGCTGGCCGGTGGCCACGTTGTGCACGTACACGACCGGCTTGCGCGATTCGAAGGACACGTACGCCAGCTGCTGGCCGTTGGACGACCAGCAGGGCGAGATGATGGGTTCGGGGCTGGCGAGCGCGGCCTGGGCGTTCTCGCCGTCGGCGTCGGCCACCCACAGCGAGTAGCGGCTGCCGCCCTTGGTGACGTAGGCGATGCGGGTCGAAAAGATGCCCTTTTCGCCAGTCAGCTTCTCGTACACGTAGTCGGCGATGCGGTGCGAGGCAAGGCGCAAGTCACCTTGCGGCACGGTGTAGCTCAGGCCACCCAGGTCCTGCCCCTTCACCACATCCCACAGGCGAAAGCGCACGTCGAAGCGCCCGTCGGCCAGCCGGTTGACGCTGCCCACCACGAGCGAATCGGCCGTGCGCTGGCGCCACAGTGACAGGTCGGGGCGCGAGGCCTCGTCCAGCGCCTGGCCCGAGGCATCGACGCCGCGGAACTGGCCGCTGCGCTCCAGGTCGGCCTGGATGATGTCCGAGATCTTCTGGGGCGAGCCTTCCTGGCCCTTGAAGGGAACGAGCGCAATCGGCAGCTGCGTGAGCCCGACACCTGACACCTCGACCCGGAACTGGGCCAGTGCAGGAAGCATGGGAGTGGCAGCGAGAGCCGCGATGAGCGTGCGGCGTGCAAATAACGATGAAGAAGGAGTTGGAATTAGAGTTGGCAACGGCTTGTTCATGCGGTTCGGAGAGGTTTCCGGGTAAAAAGTTCTCCCCGGCTGTAACGGGCCACATGTTACACACTGGCTTGAAGCCGCCGTCACAAAACGTTTATCCGGCGACGCGGTCCTACAGAAGCACCTGCGGAAGGCCCTGAATAAGGCCCCCCGTAGAATCCGCCGCCATGCAAGCACCCCCCGGCGGCGAGAACGTACGCCCTCCCCTGATGCGCCGTATGGCGCGACTCATGACCTGGTTTGGCGGCTCCCGCCAATGGTGGGCCCTTGGACTGAGCGGAGCGATGCTGGCAGCAATCACCGAACCGCTGATGGCCGCCCTGCTGAAACCCCTGCTCGACCGGGGCTTCACGCGCGGCGAGATGCCTTTGTGGTTCGTGCCCGCCGCCGTGCTGCTGCTGTTTGCGGTGCGCGGCATCGCCCAGTTCATCTCCCAGTACGCCCTGTCGCGCATCGCCAACGAAGGCATGCAGAAGCTGCGGCGGGTGCTGTTCGAGCGGCTGCTCAGCGCCGAACTCGCGCTGTTCGCCCGGCAGTCGGCCAGCACCCTTTCGAACACGGTGGTCTACGAAGTGCAGACCGGCGCGATGCTGCTGGTGCAGGCGCTGCTCGGGCTCTCTCGCGACGGCTTCACGCTGATCGCGCTGCTGGGCTATCTGGTCTACCTGAACTGGAAGCTCACCCTCATCGTCGCCTTCCTGGTGCCCAGCATCTCCTGGATCATGAAGGTGTTCTCCAAGCGGCTCTACCGCCTGACCCAGCAGGGCCAGCAGGCCACCGACGAACTGGCCTACGTGGTCGAGGAAAACGTGCTCGCCCATCGCGTGGTACGGCTGCACGGCGCGGAAGGCGCGCAGGGCCGCCGCTTCGAACATCTGAGCCAGCGCCTGAACCGGTTGGCCGTGAAGTCGACCATCGCCCAGGCTGCCACCACGCCGCTCACGCAGATGATGGCGTCGCTTGCGCTGTCGATCGTGGTGATGATCGCGCTGTGGCAAAGCGGCAAGCAGGGCTTCACGGTGGGCGGCTTCGTCGCCTACATCACGGCCATGCTGATGCTGATCGCGCCGATCCGGCGCCTTGCCGAAGTTGCCGGCCCGATCACACGCGGACTCGCAGCGCTGGAGCGTGGACTGATCCTGATCGACGACGTGGCCCCGGAGTCGCAGGGCACATTCCAAGTCGAACATGCCGAAGGACGCATCGAACTGCGCAACGTGCAGGTCAGCTATCGTGGCGAAGACGAACAGCGCGCGCTCGACGGTGTGAGCCTGACCATCGAACCCGGCCAGGTGGTGGCCTTCGTCGGCCCTTCAGGCTCGGGCAAGACCACGCTGGTCAACCTGCTGCCGCGCTTCGTGCAGCCCAGCGGCGGACAGGTGCTGCTCGACGGGCACGACACCAGCGAATGGCAATTGAAAAGCCTGCGCGCCCAGTTCGCCATGGTGAGCCAGGACGTGGTGATGCTCAACGAGACGCTGGCAGCCAACGTGGCGCTGGGCGCCGAGATCGATCGCGAGCGCGTGCTGCAGTGCATCGAGGCGGCCAACCTGAGCGCGCACGTCGAAAGCCTGCCTCAAGGTCTCGACACGGTGCTGGGCCACAACGCCACGCAGCTTTCGGGCGGCCAACGCCAGCGCCTCGCCATTGCCCGCGCGCTCTACAAGAATGCGCCCGTGCTGCTGCTCGACGAGGCCACCTCGGCCCTCGACACCGAATCCGAACGGCTGGTGCAGGACGCTCTGCAGCGCCTGATGCAGAACCGCACCACGCTGATCGTCGCCCACCGCCTGTCGACCATCCAGCATGCCGACCGGATCATCGTGATGGAGCAAGGCCGTATCGCCGAGCAAGGCAGCCACGAGCAGCTTATGGCGCTGGACGGCCTCTACGCGCGACTGCAAACGCTGGCGGTGCGCAGCGCCCCGCCGGGGCAAGACCCGACGCTTTAGTTAAAGCAGCACGATGTCGTACTGTCCCTGCCCGATTGCGGGCTCGGACTGCAGCGAAATCGGCTTGCCGATGAAGTCGCTCAACCCCGCCAGGTGCTGGCTCTCCTCGTCGAGGAACAGCTCGATCACCTGCGGCGACGACACGATGCGGAACTCGCGTGGCGTGAACTGCCGCGCCTCGCGCAATATCTCTCGCATCACGTCGTAGGCCACGCTGCGCGCGGTCTTCACGATGCCTTGCCCGCCGCAAGCCGCACAGGGCTCGCACAGCATGTGCGCCAGCGATTCACGGGTGCGCTTGCGCGTCATCTCGACCAGTCCGAGCTGCGAGAAGCCGCCGGCCGTGGTCTTCACACGGTCGCGCGCCAGTTGCTTGCGAAACTCCGCCAGCACCTGCTCACGGTGGTCGTCGCGGCCCATGTCGATGAAGTCGACGATGATGATCCCGCCCAGATTGCGCAGCCGCAGCTGCCGCGCAATGGCCTGCGCCGCTTCTAGGTTGGTCTTGAAGATGGTGTCGTCGAAGTTGCGCGCGCCGACGAAGCCGCCAGTGTTCACGTCCACCGTGGTCAGCGCCTCGGTCTGGTCGACCACCAGATACCCGCCCGACTTGAGTTCGACGCGCCGGCCCAGCGCCTTCGCGATTTCCTCGTCGACCGAATACAGATCGAAGATCGGCCGCTCGCCCTTGTAGTGCTGCAGCTTGCCGGCCGCCTTGGGCATGAATTCGAGCCCGAACTTCAGCAACACCTCGAACTGCTCTCGCGAATCGATGCGGATGGTCTGCGTGTCTTCGCTGGTCATGTCGCGCAGCACGCGCTGCAGCAGGCTCAGGTCCTGGTGCAGCAGCGACATCGGCGGCATGCGCATCGAGGCGTCGCGGATGCGCGACCAGGTCTTGCGCAGGTAGGCGATGTCTTCGGCCAGCTCGGGGTCGGTGGAGTCTTCGCCGTTGGTGCGCAGGATGAAGCCGCCGGTATTGGCCGGCACCACGCCGCCGCTGTCGGCCGCGGCTGCGGCCTCGATCAGCGCCAGCATGCGGTTGCGCAGCGACTCGCGCTGGTCCGACGGGATCTTCTGAGACACGCCGATGTGGTTGTCCTGCGGCAAGAACACCAGCAGCCGTCCGGCAATGCTGATCTGCGTGGACAGCCGCGCGCCCTTGGTGCCGATGGGGTCCTTGATAACCTGCACCAGCAGCGACTGGCCCTCGAACACCTGCTTCTCGATGGGCACCATCGGCCCGCCGTTGCGATGGTCGCGCTCGGGCGCCGGCGCGCTGGGCCGCGAGCCCGGCGTGAATGGCGCCACGATGTCGGCCACGTGCAGGAAGGCGGTGCGCTCCAGGCCGATGTCGATGAAGGCCGACTGCATGCCCGGCAGCACGCGCGACACCTTGCCGAGGTAGATGTTGCCGACCAGCCCGCGCTCCAGCGTGCGCTCGACGTGCAGCTCTTGCACCGCGCCGTGCTCGACCAGCGCCACACGGGTCTCCTGCGGGGACCAGTTGATCAGGATGTCTTGCATGGAATTCTCAAGTATTGAAACCGGCGTTTCGAAGCAGCCCTGCTGTCTCGAACATGGGGAGGCCCATGATGCCCGAATAGGACCCGCTGATGTGCTCGATGAACGCAGCCGCCGCGCCCTGGATGGCATAGGCCCCGGCCTTGCCTAGCGGCTCGCCGCTGTCGGCGTAGCGGGCGATCTGCGCATCGGTGATGTCCGCGAAGCGCACGCGCGACACGCTGAGCGCTGCGTGGCGCCGTGAGCCATGCTGCAGCGCAACGGCGGTCAGCACGCGGTGCGTGGCGCCCGAGAGCATGCGCAGCATGCGCGCCGCATCGGCCGCGTCTTCGGGCTTGCCGAGGATGGTGCGGCCAAGCGCGACCGTGGTGTCGGCACAGAGCACCGGCGCGTCGGCGAGACCGCGGCGCTGGAGCCGGGCCACCGCGGCATCGAGCTTCAAGGCCGTGACGCGCTGCACATACGTTGCTGGGGCCTCGTTCGGCAGCACGGCTTCGAGCGATTCGGCGTCTTCGTCGGCATCGGCCAGCAGCAGTTCGTGGCGCACGCCGAATTGGCCAAGCAGTTGGGCGCGGCGCGGGCTCTGCGAAGCGAGGTAGATGAAGTCTGGCAAGGTTCAGTTCTCCTGGATGGCCGGCTGTGCGCCGGACACGGTGCGGTTCCAGACCAGTCCATGCGGCAGATGCGCGGGTCCGAAAAGAAAGTGAAGGACGCGGCGACGGGCTGGCGATCGGGCACGGGATGACGTGTGCAGCAGCAGCGGGCGCATAAGCAAGGCGTCGCCACGCGCCGCCGTGCAGATCGTTTCGCCGTGTTCGGCGCGCAGGGCCTGCGCCTCACCGCCGTCCAGTCGGCCAGCTTGGTGGCTGCTCGGCACGACGCGCAACGGCCCTGCATCCACGCCGCAGTCATCCAGATGCACCCGCACCGCGAGCAGCGATTGCAGTATGTCGACCGGTGGCTGCACATACGGTTCGCCTTCCTTGACGACGGCCGGCATGCCAGCGCCCGAGGCGGGAATCGAGGTGTCCTGATGCAGTGCGACCAGCCAGTTCCTGTCGGCCGTCTTGTCGAAGAGCGTGCATTGCACGGCCACCGATGAAGCATCTAGCAGGCCCATGCCGACTAGCCGTGTTTTCAGCTGAACAGCAATCTCACTGCACTGCGGCTGGGCCAGAAGATTGCGGCTGCCTGCCGCCTGCCCGAGCCAATCGTCGAGCGACTGCGCGGCTGCATCCAGCAGATCGGGCGGCAACAGCGCCAACAGTAGCGCATGGCCCTTCTCTTCGAGCAACGCGGCCTGCCCGTCGGCGCTTGTCATTCGCGGTGGTAAGGATGACCCGCGTTGACCGACCACGCCCGGTACAGCTGCTCGACCAGCAGCACCCGCGCCATCGCGTGCGGCAGCGTCAGGTCGGACAGGCGAATGCGTTCGTGGGCCGCGGCCTTGAAGGCCGGATCGAGCCCGTCGGGCCCGCCGATGACCAGGGCGACGTCATCGCCCTCGCCTTGCCAGGCCTGCAGGCGCGCGGCAAGCGCCTTGGTGGTCAGCGCCGTGCCGCGTTCGTCGAGCGCGACGATGCGCATGCCACGAGCGATCGCGCCTTCGATGCGCTCGCGTTCTGCGGCATACAGCGTTTCAAGCGACTTGGAGCCGCGAGGCTCTGTCTTGACTGCCCGCAGTTCGAGCTTGAGCTCGGGTGGGAAGCGCTTGGCGTAGTCGTCCCAGGCAGTCTGTGCCCAATCGGGCATGCGTTGCCCGACGGCGACCACCAGCAGCTTCATGCGCGGCGGGCTGGCGCCTTCCTGGCAGCCGTCGTCGTCTTCTTTGCAGCGGGCTTCTTGGCGGCAGGCTTGCCGACGACCTTGACCGGCACGCGCGCGGTGGTGGTCTTTCTGGCGGGCGCCTTCTTCGCGGCGGTTTTCTTCGCCGGGGCCTTCGCAGCCTTGGCTTCCTGTTCTGCCGCGCGGATCGCGGTCTTGGCAGCGCTGGAGCGGCGCAGCGTCGGCGTCTTGGCGGCCGGCTTCTTCTCTTCGGTGCCGACCTTCGACGCGGTGGCAACCGCAGGCTTGACGCCGCCGAGCTTGGCGCGCACCGGCTTGTCGCCCCAGATCTCTTCGAGGTGGTAATACTGGCGGATGGCGGGCTGCATGATGTGCGCCACGGCCGCGCCGCAGTCCACGATGATCCACTCGCCGTTGTCTTCGCCCTCGATGCGCGGCTTGCCGAAACCAGCTTCGCGCACCGCATCGCGCACGCTGGCGGCCAGCGCCTTCGTCTGGCGGTTGGAGGTGCCCGACGCCACGATCACGCGCTCGAAAAGCGGTGAAAGATGTTCTGTGTCGAATACCTGAATGTCCTGCGCCTTGACGTCTTCGAGACCATCGATGATGGCTCGCTGGAGTTTCTGGGTGTCTTTCTTGGCGGCGGCTTCAGTGGTCATCAGGCAGAGCGGTAGAGGTGGTGTTGGTCAATATAGCGTGCAACCGTGGGCGGAACCAGCGAGGAAATGTCCACGCCAAGCTCCGCGCGCCGCCGAATCTCGGTGGCGCTGTTGTTCATAGGTGGCAGTTCGAGCGCCTCGAAACGCGCGCCAGCCGGGAGGCCGGGCAGCATTTTCGGATCAAAACGAGCAGCGTTGCTCGTCGATAGTGCGCGATACGCTACAGAAACGATAGCAATGCCGAGTATATCCTGCCAGCCGTGCCAGGTCGGCAACGCGCTCGCCTGGTCGGCGCCCATGATCAGGACCAGCTGTGCGCCGGGCTGTTCGCGCTGCAGTTCGTGCAGGGTGTCGAGGGTGTAGGTGGGGCCGTCGCGGAGCACTTCGCGGCTGTCGATGACGACGGTGCCCTTCAGGCCGGAGAAGGCCAGTCGCGTCATCTCGAGGCGGTCTTCTTTCGGCGTGAGCGCCCTGCTCTTGTGCCATGCCTGCCCCGTGGGAATGACGTGCAGCTCGGCAAGATCGAGTTGTGCCAGCGCAGCTTCGGCAAGCGCCACGTGGGCGTTGTGCGGCGGATCGAATGCGCCGCCAAAAATGCCGATGCGACGCGCCACAGTGGCAGAGGAGTTCACAACCAGTCGCGCCGCACGATGAAGTCGCTGTACAGCGCGGCTTCGGGGCTGCCCGGCTCGGGCTGCTGCTGGTAGGCCCAGCTGGCCAGCGGCGGCATCGACAGCAAGATCGATTCCGTGCGCCCGCCCGACTGAAGGCCGAAGTGCGTGCCGCGGTCCCACACGAGGTTGAACTCGACGTACCGACCACGCCGATAGAGCTGGAAGTTGCGCTCACGCTCCGTGTACGGCGTGGCGCGGCGGCGCTCGACGATGGGCAGGTAGGCCGGCAAAAAGCCATCGCCCACCGAGCGGATCAGCGCGAAGCCGTTCTCGAAACCGCCTTCGGAAAAATCGTCGAAGAAGATGCCGCCGATGCCGCGCTGCTCGTTGCGGTGCTTCAGGAAGAAATACTCGTCGCACCAGGTCTTGAAGCGCGGGTACTTGTCGTCGCCGAAAGGTGTGAGCGCGTCGCGGCACGTGGTGTGGAAGTGCACCGCGTCTTCCTCGAAGCCGTAGCACGGCGTGAGGTCCATGCCGCCGCCGAACCAGCAGACCGGCTCGCCACCTGCACCGTCTTTGGGCAGCGCAGCCAGCATGCGCACGTTCATGTGAACGATCGGCACGTACGGGTTGCGCGGATGGAACACCAGCGACACACCCATCGCCTCGAAAGGCGCACCCGCCAACTCGGGCCGGTTCTGAGTGGCCGAGGGCGGCAGCTTGGGCCCGCGCACCTGCGAGAAGCCGCAGCCTGCGCGCTCGAAGAGCTCGCCGCCTTCGAGGATGCAGGTCAGCCCATGGCCTTGCAGCGGCTCGCCGGGCGCCTTCTGCCAGGCGTCGCGCACGCAGGTGCCGCCGTCGGCCTTCTCGACCGCCGCGATGATCGACTGCTGCAGTCCGCGCAGATAGTCGCTGACCGCTGCCGGGTTGGTTTGCTGCATCAAGCGCCGTGGGTGTTGCGCGCGTGCACCGCGCGGAATCCGATGTCCTTGCGGTATTGAGCGCCGTCGAAGTTGACGCGCGCCGCAACCTCATAGGCCCGCTGCTGCGCCTGCTTCACGCTGTCGGCCAGCACGGTCACGCAGAGCACGCGGCCGCCGCTGGTCTTGAGCTCGCCGTTTTCCAGCGTAGTGCCGGCATGGAACACCACGGCATCGGGCACCTCAGCCGGAATGCCGGTGATGCGGTCGCCCTTGCGCGGCGACAGCGGGTAGCCGTGTGCGGCCATCACCACGCCCAGCGCCACGCGGCGGTCCCACTGCAGCTCGACCTGGTCGAGCGTGCCGTCGGTAGCGTGCCAGAACACCTCGAACAGGTCGGACTTCAGACGCATCATGATCGGCTGCGTCTCGGGGTCGCCCATGCGGCAGTTGAATTCGAGCGTCTTGGGGTGGCCCGTGGCGTCGATCATCAGTCCGGCGTAGAGGAAGCCGGTGAACGGAATGCCGTCTTTCTCCATGCCGCGGATGGTCGGCAGGATGATCTCGCGCATGGCGCGCGCATGCACCTCGGCCGTGACCACCGGCGCGGGCGAATAGGCGCCCATGCCACCGGTGTTGGGGCCTTCGTCGTTGTCGAGCAGGCGCTTGTGGTCCTGGCTGGTGGCCAGCGCGGTGACGTTCTTGCCGTCGCACAGCACGATGAAGCTGGCTTCTTCGCCTTGCAGAAATTCTTCGATGACGACGCGCGCACCGCCTTCGTTGTGCGACACACCGAACTTGTTGTCGACCAGCATGAAGTCGACGGCCTCGTGCGCCTCCTCTGCGGTCATGGCAACGACCACACCCTTGCCTGCCGCCAGGCCGTCGGCCTTGACGACGATGGGCGCGCCCTTGGCATCGATGTACGCGTGCGCCGCTGCGGCGTCGGTGAACGCCTCGTACTCGGCGGTCGGGATCTTGTGACGCTTCATGAAGGCCTTGGAGAAGGCCTTCGAGCTTTCGAGTTGGGCGGCCGCCTGCGTGGGGCCGAAGATGCGCAGGCCGTGCGCGCGAAACTCATCCACCACACCGGCGGCGAGCGGTGCCTCGGGGCCGACCACGGTCAGCGCGATCTTTTCTTTCATCGCCCATTCGCGCAGCGCGGCGGGCTCGGTGATGTCGACGCAGTCGTAGCGCTCGTTGGCTGCGGTGCCGCCATTGCCCGGCGCCACGTACACGCGGCTCACCCGGGCAGCCTGTGCCAGCCGCCATGCCAGAGCGTGTTCACGGCCCCCTCCCCCAATTACCAGTACCTTCATTCGCGGGCCTTCATTTCTCGCTGTGATTCAACAAACATTCATTCGCGCTTACTCGGACAGCGAGGCGTTGTGATAAACGTCCTGTACGTCGTCCAGGTCCTCGAGCACGTCGAGCAACTTCTGCATTCTTGCGGCGTCTTCGCCGGTCACGTCTACCGTGTTTTCGGCGCGCATGGTGACTTCCGCGGCGTCGGGCTTCAGGCCCGCGGCTTCGAGCGCGTTCTTCACGGTTTCGAAGTCGGCGACGGCAGTGATCACCTCGATGGCGCCGTCGTCATCGGTGACGACGTCTTCGGCGCCCGCTTCGAGCGCCACTTCCATCACCTTGTCTTCATTGGTGCCCGGCGCAAAGATGAACTGGCCGCAGTGCTTGAACTGGAAGGCCACCGAGCCCTCGGTGCCCATGTTGCCGCCGTGCTTGGAGAAGGCGTGGCGCACTTCGGCCACGGTGCGCACGCGGTTGTCGGTCATGGTGTCGACGATGATTGCCGCGCCGCCGATGCCGTACCCTTCGTAACGAATTTCTTCGTAATTGACGCCTTCGAGGTTGCCCGTGGCCTTGTCGATGTTGCGCTTGATGGTGTCGATGGGCAGGTTCACCGCCTTGGCCTTTTCAACGGCCAGCCGCAAACGGGGGTTGGAGCCCAGGTCAGCGCCACCGGCGCGGGCGGCCACTGTGATTTCGCGGATGGCGCGGGTCCAGAGCTTGCCCCGCTTCTCGTCCTGGCGGCCCTTCCGGTGCTGAATATTCGCCCACTTGCTATGTCCGGCCATGGCTTTCTATCTCGCTGTCCTGTGTTTTCTAAGCAGGCTCCGAGTTTACTGTCCGGCGCACACAACGCCCGCCCTGGGGCCCGGAATTCGGGCCGGGGCTTTTGGTGATAATCGTTCGATGACGCCATCGCCTTCCGTCGGGCCCGGGAATCCTGACATCCTGCCGCCGCACGCCCCTCTGCCGCTGTACTACAAGACCGAGGCCGAGCATCAGGCATTCCTGCTGCGCATCTTCGACAGCACGGCCGCGGACTACGACCGCATCGAGAGCGTGCTGGCCTTCGGCACCGGCCCCTCGTACCGCCGTGCTGCGCTGCGGGAAGCCGGCCTCGCGGCGGGCATGCAGGTGCTGGACGTGGGCATCGGCACCGGGCTCGTGGCCCGCGAGGCGCTGAAACTCATCGGCTCCACCGGCCAGCTCGTGGGCGTCGACCCCAGCCCCGGCATGTTGGGCCAGGTCAAGCTGCCCGGCGTCGAGCTTGTGCGCGGCGTGGCCGAAGCCCTGCCCCGGCCCGATGCCAGCTGCGACTTCGTGAGCATGGGCTACGCCATGCGCCACATCAGCGACGTGGCGGCAGCCTTCAGCGAGTTCCATCGCGTGCTGCGCCCCGGCGGGCGCGTGGCGGTGCTCGAAATAACCAAGCCCGAGGGCCGCATCGCAACCGCGCTGCTCAAGGGCTACATGCGTGCCGTGGTGCCGCTGATCGCCCGCGTGGTCGGTCGCCAGCGCAACACCTCCGAACTGTGGCGCTACTACTGGGACACGATCGAGGCCTGCATTCCGCCCGAGCGGGTGATGCAGGCACTGGCCGACGCGGGTTTCCGCGACGTGCGCCGGCACGCGAGCCTCGGCGTTTTCTCAGCCTACACCGCCATCAAACCCGAACACCCCGTCGAGGCCAGCTGACAGTGCGAGCTCAGGACGAAACCCCTTCTTCCCATCTGCGCGTCGAGCGCCTGTCGCTCCCGGCCAGCCTCGCGCTGGCCACCGACGGCAAGGCGCCTTTCGCAGCGCTCGGCTACGGCACGCCGCACGGCGTAGCCTGGATGCCGACCGTCAACGCGCGCGTGCTGTCCGCAAACGGCGCCATGGCCGACGTCTGGCACGTGAGCAGTCCGCAGCACGTCAAGTCAGGCACCACCGGCATCGCACGCTGGCGCACCGACGGGCACTGGCTGCTCGGCGCCATCGATCTCGACGAAGCCACCGAAAAGCAGGGCCTCGCCGAACTCGCGCACCGCGCCTACCGCGACCTGTTCAAGACGCTCGACCAGGCCGGCACGCCGCACCTGCAGCGCATCTGGAATTACCTGCCGCAGATCAACGCCGACGGCGGCGGGCTGGAGCGCTACCGCCAGTTCAACCTCGGCCGGCAGGAGGCGTTTCTCGAAGCCGGCCGCGCCGCCTTCGAGGGCGCGCCTGCGGCCTGTGCCCTCGGCATCCACCAAGGCGCCCTGTCGATCCGCTTCCTCGCCGGCCAGCAGGCGCCGCTGCCGGTCGAAAACCCGCGCCAGGTCTCGGCCTACCGCTATCCCGAAACCTACGGCCCGCGCTCGCCGACCTTCTCGCGCGCCGCGCTGGCGGATATCGGCGACGGCAACATCGCCCTCTTCATCTCCGGCACCGCGAGCATCGTCGGCCACGAAACCGTGCACCACGGCGACGTGCTCGAGCAAACTCGCGAAACCCTGCGCAACCTACAAGCGGTGATCGCCGCCGCCAACGAGCGCGGCACCGCGAAGTTCTCGCTGGCCGAGCTCGATTGCGTGGTCTACGTGCGTCACCCATCGGACACCGAGGCCGTGCGCAGCATCATCGAAGGCACGCTCGGCGCCGACGCGCCGATGGCGCACCACGCGGTGTACCTCGAAGCCGACATCTGCCGCAGCGACCTGCTGGTCGAGATCGAGGCCCACACGGTCGCGGCCGGCCAGCTACGGGCATGACCGGTCGTTGTCCGACCGAACCTTGCCCGATTGACTGATTCAATGACTCGCGTGCTGCGAATTCTCACGTCGATTCCGCTCGCGTTGATGCTCTACGCGCTGCTGCTGTTCCTGGGCCTGATCTCGCTGGTCTGGAATGTCGTCGCCATGCTGATCCACCCGGTGATGCCGGCGGCGCCCGCGCGCGTGCTGGGCCGCACGACCATCGCCTTCGCCTACCGCATGTTCTGGTGGCTGGCGTCGGTGACCGGCATGATGCGCATCGACGCCGCCTGCCTTGACCCGATGCGCAAGGAGCCCGGCGTGATCTTCGTGGCCAACCACCCGACCATGCTCGACGCGCTGCTGCTGGTGGCGCGGCTGCCGCGCAGCGCCTGCATCATGAAGGCCGACCTGATGGGCAACATCTTCCTGGGCGCGGGCGCCCGGCTGGCGCGCTACATCAGCAACAAGTCGGCCCGCACGATGGTGCGCCTTGCCGTGAACGACCTGCGCAACGGCGGCCAGCTGGTGATTTTCCCCGAGGGCACGCGCACGGTGACGCCGCCGCTCAACCCGTTTCGCCCGGGCACGACGCTGATCGCCAAGCTGGCGCAGGCGCCGATACAAACGGTGTTCATCGACACCGACTCGCCCTACCTCGCCAAGGGCTGGCCGCTGTGGCGCGTGCCACCGCTGCCCATCGTCTTCACCCTGCGGATCGGCAAGCGCTTCTCGCCCACGCAGGACAGCGACGTGCTGCAGGCCGAGCTCGAACAATACTTTCGCCAAAACATGGAACAGCGCGCCACCGACGCGTCCCCCGAATGCCAGACGCCTCGCGCACCCACCTTGTCCTGATCCCCAGCTACAACACCGGCGAGCGCCTGTTCTCGACCGTCGCTGCAGCGCGCGCACAGTGGAACCCGGTGTGGGTGGTAGTCGACGGCAGCGACGACGGCACGGGCGAGCGGCTGCAGCAGATGGCGACCAGCGATCCGGGCCTGCGCGTGTGGGTGCTGCCGCAGAACCAGGGCAAGGGTTCAGCTGTGCTGCACGGCCTGCGCACCGCCAGGGAGGCCGGTTTCACGCACGCGCTGACGATGGATTCCGACGGACAACACCCGGCGGACCTGATCCCTGAGTTCATGAAAGCTTCGCTGGCCCGCCCCGAGACGATGGTGCTCGGGCGCCCGGTGTTCGACGCAAGCGCGCCGCTGCTGCGCGTGCGCGGGCGGCGTGTGTCGAACGGGTGGACGCAGCTCGAGACGCTGTTCGCCGGCGTGGGCGATTCGCTCTACGGCTTTCGCGTGTATCCGGTGACGGACCTGATCGCCGTCATGGAACGGCAGCCCTGGATGCGGCGCTTCGACTTCGACACCGAAGCGGTCGTGCGGCTGGCTTGGCGCGGCGTCAAGCCGGTGAACATCGATGCGCCGGTGAAGTACCTGACGGCCGAGGAAGGCGGGATTTCACACTTCCGCTATGGGCGCGACAACGTGCTGCTTACGTGGATGCATGCGCGGCTGATGGTGGAGTTCGTGCTGCGGCTGCCTGGACTGGTGTTTCGCAAGCTGGCGAAGAAGGCACCGTTTCAGGATTGACTCTTGCTCGCGGATTTTGGGGCGAGCCCGGCACGGGGTACGCTGGGTCGTCGATGCCGCTGCCCTCACCCCAACCCTCTCCCAAAGGGAGAGGGAGCGAGAGAAAAGGCCCACTGCTGCCTTGCGTTGTCCCCTCTCCCGCTTGCGGGAGAGGGCTAGGGTGAGGGCACGGTGCCACCGATGAAGCGCGGAGGTCCTATAGCGCGACAGCCGCGCCGCCCAGCGCCTTGTACAGCGTCATCGTCGCATTGAGCTGGTTCAACCGGTTCTGGGCCAGCGACACCTCGGCCGTCCGACGCCGGTCCTTGGCATCGAGCACTGGCTGAAGCGCGGTCGCACCAGCGCGATAGCGCACCTCCGACAACCGCTCCGCGCGCTGCGCCTCCTGCAGCGCCAGCACGAGCTTCTCGCTCTCGTCGCGCAATTGCGTACGCGACGACAAAGCGTTCTCGACCTCCGACAACGCCGTGTACAGCGACTGACGAAAACCCACCACCGCCTCTTCGTACTGCGTCTGCGACGCGGCCACAGTCAGCCGCGCGGTGTTCCATTGCAGGAACGGCAACGCCAGCCCCGCGCCAAGCGTGGCCACGGGGTTCTTCAAGAGTTCGCCTAGTGCGGTGCTCGACGTGCCCAGCGATCCCGTCAGGCTCAACGCCGGATAGAACCCGGTGCGCGTAGCGTCGACATTCGCCAGCGCACCGCGCAACCGTTGCTCGGCGGCGCGCAGATCCGGACGCCGGCCAAGCAGGCTCGCAGGCACGCCAGCATCGATGACCGGCAAGGCGATGTCGGGTAGCTGCGCAGGCTCGACAGCCATCGGCTCCGGCGGCTGATCGAACAAGATCGCCAACGCGTTGCGCGCCTCCACGCGCTGCTGCAGCAACTGCGTATGCGCCGCCTCCTGCGTCGCGAGGTTCTGCCCCGCCTGCGCCACGTCCAGCCCCGACACGGCGCCCGCCGCGTACTTCACCCGCACCAGCGCGAGGATGCGCCGGCCGTCTTCCATGCCCGCTTCGCTCAGCGCGATGCGCTGGTTCAGGTAGCCGGTCTGCCAATAGAGCCCCGCCGTGGTGCCGACCAACGCCAGCGCCGTGGCCTGGCGGTCGGATTCGGTGGCCTTCAGCTCCCAGTCGGCAGCGCTGCGCTGCGCCGAGAGCCGGCCCCACAGGTCGAGCTCGTAGCTCAGCGTCACCAGGGAGCTCGACGCGGAGCCGGCCACGCCGCCGCGTTTCAGGTCGTAGCTGCGGCTGGTGCTGGCCTGCCCCACCACGCCGGGCGTGAGGTTCGTGTTCGCGAGGCCGGCCTGCAGTTGCGCGCGCTGCACGCGGATGCCCGCCGCCGCCAGGTCGTTGTTGGTGCGCAGCGCGTTGTCGATCAGCTTGTCGAGCTGCGGATCGTTGAACGCCGTCCACCAGTTCGCGGACAGCATCGCAGCCGCGCTCCCCGCTCCGGACGACTGCTGCCAGCTCTGAGGCACTTCCAGCGGCCGCTGCGCCCGCTGCTCAGGCTGGAACAAGCTGCACCCGCCGAGCAGCAGCACGCCGACAGCCACCGCGGAAAGAACATGCGCCCTACTCACGAGCCAGCGCCTCGATCGGGTCCAGCCGCGCCGCGTTGCGCGCCGGCAAATAGCCGAACAGCACGCCGATCAGCGAAGCGCACAAGAACGCCGACACCACGGCCCCCATCGAAAAGATCATTTGCCATTGCTTGACGAAAAGCGAAAACAGAAAGCTGATGCCGTACGATAGCGTCACGCCGATCAACCCGCCCACCAGGCACACCAGCACCGCCTCGGTCAGAAACTGCTGCAGCACGTCGCTCTGGCGCGCGCCCACGGCCATGCGAATGCCGATCTCGCGGGTGCGCTCGGTTACCGACACCAGCATGATGTTCATCACCCCGATGCCGCCCACCACCAGCGAGATCACGGCAATGAGCGACAGCAGCAGCGTGAGCGACTGGCTCGTGCGCTCGGCCGTCTTGACGATGCTGTCCATGTTGAAGGTAAAGAAATCCTTGCTGCCATGGCGCAGGGTGAGCAGCTTGACCACGCTGTCCTCGGCCGCCTTGGTCGGCTGGTCGTCGCGGATGCGCACCGTGATGTTGTCGAAGTGCTGCTGCCCGAAGAGCCGGCTCGCGCCCGTGCTGTAGGGCAGCCAGATGTTGAGCGACTTGTTCTCGCCGAACACCGTCTTCTTTTCCTGCGACACGCCGATCACCGTGCACGGCAGGTTGCCCACCAGGATGATCTTGCCCACCGCCTCGGCACCGTCGGGAAACAGCTTGCGCCGCGTGTTCTGGTCGATCACCACCACCTGCGATTGGTGGCGCACGTCGCTCGCCGTGAAGGCTGCGCCGCTGGCCATCTGGATGTCGCGCACGCGAAAAAAACTGTCGCTCACGCCGTTCACCGTGCCGTTGATGTCGACGCTGCGGTAGCGCAGCCGCAGGCTGCGCGAGGTGGAGGGCGTCACGCTGTGCACATAGGGCTGTGCGGCGAGTGCATCGAGGTCGGACGGTATCAGCGTGCGAATGCTCGAGGCCTTGTCGTCGCCGAAGTCGCGGCCCGGGTACACGTCGAGCGTGTTGGTGCCGATGGCGCGGATGTCCGACAGCACGAAGCGCTTGGCGCCCTCCCCGATGGCCACGATCGACACCACCGAGGTGATGCCGATGACGATGCCCAGCATGGTGAGCGCGGTGCGCATGCGATGCGCCATCATCGAGCGCCAGGCCATGCGGAAGGCTTCGGCAAAGCGGGCCCAGCCGGTACTGAAGCGTGCGATGCCGAGTTTGGGCTTCGTCATCACCTCGGGAATTGGCGCGTCGGGCTGCACGGCTTGCGCCGGCGCAGCCACCGTGGGCACGTTGGGCCGGTCGCCCACGATCACGCCGTCGGCGATCTCGATGATGCGTTCGGTGCAGCTCGCCACCTGCATGTCGTGCGTCACGATGATGATCGTGTGCCCTTGCGCATGCAGTTCGCGCAGGATGCCGATCACCTCCTGTCCGCTCCTGCTGTCGAGCGCGCCGGTCGGCTCGTCGGCCAGGATCACCTGCCCGCCGTTCATCAACGCGCGCGCGATGCTCACCCGCTGTTGCTGGCCGCCTGAGAGCTGGCTCGGCCGGTGCTCGGTGCGGTCGCCAAGACCCAGACGCACCAGCAACTGGCGCGCACGCGTGTCGCGCGCCTCGCCGTCGGTGCCGGCGTACACGGCGGGTACCTCGACGTTGCCCGTCGCCGTCAGGTGCGGCATCAGGTGGTAGCGCTGGAAGATGAAGCCGAAGTGTTCGCGCCGCAGTTGGGCGAGCGCGTCGCTGTCGAGCGTGCCCACGTCCTGGCCCGAGACGATGTAGGTGCCGGTGCTCGGCCGGTCGAGGCAGCCGAGGATGTTCATCAGCGTCGACTTGCCCGAGCCCGAGGCGCCGACGATGGCCAGCATTTCCCCGTTGCCGATGTCGAGGTTGACGTCCTTCAGCACCTGCACTTCCTGCTCGCCCGAGGGAAAGCTGCGGCCGATGCCGCGAAGGGTCAGCAGCGGCTGCTTTTCTTGCGTCATGGGCGCTTGCCCCGTCCGCCGCCGTCCCCGCTTTCGCCTCGTTCCAGAACAGCCGAGGCATCGCCCGTGATGACGTTGTCACCCTCTTTCAAACCTTCGAGCACCTGGGCCTGGAAGTTGTTGGCGATGCCGACGCGCACCTGCCGCTTCTCCACAGTCTGGTCGGCCTTGAGCACGCGCACTTCCTGGCGGCCGTCCTTGTCGCGCGGACCCAGCGCGGTCAGCGGCACGGTCAGCGCCTGCTTGGCCTCGCCCAGCAGGATGGCGACCTGCGCCGTCATGTCCACGCGCAGCGTGCGCTCGGGGTTGGGCACGTCGAACAGCGCGTTGAAGAACACGGCGTTGTTGATCTTCTCGGGCGAAGGCTGCACTGCGCGCAGCGTGCCGTGATAGCGCTTGTCGGGGTCGCCGAGGATGGTGAAGTACACCGGCTGCCCCGGCTTCACGCGCACCACGTCGGCTTCGGACACCTGGGCCTTCACGGTCATGGTCGACAGGTCGGCCAGCTTCATCAGCGTGGGCACCTGGAAGGCGGCGACCACGGTCTGGCCTTCGAGCGTGCTGATGGAAACCACATCGCCGTCGATGGGCGCGACGATGCGCGTGTACGAGAGATTCGTCTGCGCCGAGGCCACGGCCAGCTTCTGTTGGCGGATCTGCGCTTCGAGCGACACCAGGTCGGCACGCAGCGCGCGCAGTTCGGCGTCAGCGCTTTCCATGTCCTGCTTGGCGGCCGCGTCCTGCGCGAGCATTTCCTGCTGCCGGGTCCAGGTGAGTTGGGCCTGCCTGATGCGCACTTCCTTCGCAAGCTTCTGCGCCTGCAGGTTGTCGAGCTTGGCCTGCTCCTGCGCGAAGGTGTTCTGCGAGATGACGGGGTCGATCTCGGCGAGCCAGTCGCCCTTCTTCACGGTCTGCCCCAGCACCACCTTCAGCGACTTGAGCTGGCCGCTGACCTGCGCTCCCACTTCGACCTGCTTGAGCGCCTGCAGCACGCCTGTGGCGAGCACGGCGTTTTCGAGGTCGGTGCGCTGCACGCTGGCAGTTAGGTATTCGACCTTCTTGCCTGGGCTCAGCCAGAAAGAGGCAACGACCGCCAGCACGACGAGAACGGCAAGGCCGATGACTAGTTTGCGTGATCGCCTGGGTTGTGTAGTGGGCATGCGGGGGAAATCAGGAAGACGCTGCGCGGCGAGTCGGCTGCGCGGAAGGGGCACGGAACCACGAGGTCCGGCGTCATCCTAGCCGCGTTTACTGAAGATTCTTTAAAGGCCCGCGGGCGATCGACAAACCGATTCGCAGCGTTACCAGCGCGTGACTTTCGGCACTGGCACGACAGCTTTGAGCACCCTACATTTTTTCGGATGCGTGGCGTGTTGCCACGCATACACCGATAGTTCTAGGAAGGGAAACGACCATGAAATTCAAACAGTCGAACACTTTGCGCCACGTGGCGCTGGCCGGAGCGATCACTGCAGCGATGGCCTTCAGCTGTGCGGCCAGTGCCGCCAACACAAAGGCGGACACACCCGAGGCCCTGTCGCCACTGACACTCACCACACCGGTGCGCAGCCCCGAAGCCAACGCCCCGCTGGGCCTTGCGAGCATCAGCAGCGACATCAAGCCGACGGCGGCTCAGCCGGTGAACATGGCGATGGTCAGCAGCTGCGCTGAACGCTGGTACTGGCGCAGCCTGCTCGAAGAAATGGGATGCGGATTTTCGGGCCAAGGCTGGTTCAACTGACGCGAACCCGCCCTCTTGGGCACGCCGCCCGCCGTGGGGCGGCGTTGCCTCTTTCGCCTCTCAGCGTGCGCGACGCGAACGCAGCAGCAGCGTGATCAGCAGCAGCGAGAGAACCACGAAGGCGATGAAAGACCAGTTCGCCAGCGTCAGGCCGAACAGCGACCAGTCGATCTTCGAGCAGTCGCCGCCGCCGCGGAAGATCATCGGCAGCGCGCGCTTCAATGGAAAGGTCTCGATCATCCCGTAGAGGTCGCGCCCGCAGGACACGACTTCGGGCGGATACCACTGCAGCCAGCTTTGCGAGGCCGCCGTGTAGGCGCCGCCCACCGCGGCCACCAGCGCCAGCAATCCACCCACGACCCGAAGGGCCGCGTTGCGGAACACGCCGGCCAGCCCGGTGAAGAGTGCCACCAGCACCAGCGCATACCGCTGCACGATGCACATGGGACAGGGTTCGAGCCCGACCACGTGCTGCAGGTAGAGCCCGAAGGCCAGCATGAGAACACAGGCCAGGCAGATCAGCCCGAACGCGCGGCGCGGCGCGCCGAAGTACCAATCGATCAAGGAGATACCCAATCTTCTTCTACGAACACCCTGGCCTTGCGCGGGTTGGCGACGACGGTGTCGCCTTCCTTCAAGCCCAGGTCACGGAACTGTTGCGCAGGGAGTTGCGCCTCGATGATGGTTCCGGAGCCCGGATTATCTGGATTCGATTCGGTGGGCTCAAGTTCCAGCCGCGCGATGGGTCCGACGACGATTGCGCGCGACAGCGTGGCGACGATGCCTGATGCGCCGGACACGTAGCGTGTCACATCGATGTCATGCGGACGCACATAGGCGCGTGCCTTGGCGTCGCGCGCGCCGCTGTGTTCGGGCGAATCCAGGCGCATGCCGTCGAGCTGCACCGCGCCGTTGTCGGCCCGGCCGTGGAACAGGTTCACGTCGCCCAGGAAGCCGTAGACGAACGGGCTGGCCGGTTGGTCCCACACTTCCTGCGGCGAGCCGACCTGCTCGATCTGCCCCTTGTTGATGACCACCACGCGGTCGGCCACCTCGAGCGCTTCTTCCTGGTCGTGCGTGACGAAGATCGAGGTCACGTGCAGTTCGTCGTGCAGCCGGCGCAGCCAGCGGCGCAGTTCCTTGCGCACCTTGGCGTCGAGCGCGCCGAAGGGCTCGTCGAGCAGCAGCACCTTGGGCTCCACGGCCAGAGCGCGGGCCAGCGCAATGCGCTGCCGCTGGCCACCCGAAAGCTGCGACGGGTAGCGGTCGGCCAGCCAGTCGAGCTGCACCAGCTTGAGCAGGTCGGTCACCTTCTGCCTGATCTGCGCGTCGCTCGGGCGCTCCTTGCGCGGCTTCACGCGCAGGCCGAAGGCCACGTTCTCGAACACGGTCATGTGGCGGAACAGCGCGTAGTGCTGGAACACGAAGCCCACCTGCCGCTCGCGCACGTGCACGTCGGTGGTGTCCTCGCCCGAGAACAAAATGCTGCCGGCGTCGGCCGTCTCCAGCCCCGCGATGATGCGCAGCAGCGTGGTCTTGCCGCAGCCCGAGGGGCCGAGCAGCGCGACCAGTTCGCCCGACTCCACGTCGAGGTTCACGTCGCGCAGCGCGCGGAAGTCGCCGAACTGCTTGCTGATGTTGCGGATTTCGATGCTCATGATCTTGTTCTTTCTCTCTCAGGCCGCCGTGGCCTCAGGCGGGCGTTCCGGCGGCAGCTCGGCAATGGCCTTCATTTCGCGCTCGTGGCGCCATTCAATCACCGACTTGATCACCAGCGTGACCAGCGCCAGGATCGCCAGCAGCGAGGCCACGGCAAACGCGGCCACCGACTGGTATTCGTTGTAGAGCACTTCCACGTGCAGCGGCATGGTGTTGGTCTGGCCGCGGATATGGCCAGACACCACCGACACCGCGCCGAACTCGCCCATGGCACGCGCGTTGCACAAAATCACGCCGTACAGCAGGCCCCACTTGATGTTGGGCAGCGTCACGCGCCAGAAGGTCTGCCAGCCGGTCGCACCGAGCACGATGGCAGCCTGCTCTTCATCGGTGCCCTGCGCCTGCATCAGCGGCACGAGTTCGCGCGCAATGAACGGGAAGGTCACGAACACGGTTGCCAGCACGATGCCCGGCACGGCGAAGATGATCTTGATGTCATGCTCGGCGAGCCACGGACCCAGCCAGCCCTGCGCGCCGAACACCAGCACATAGATCAGGCCCGCCACCACCGGCGACACCGCGAACGGCAGGTCGACCAGCGTGGTGAGAAAGGCCTTGCCGCGAAACTCGAACTTGGCAATGGCCCAGGCTGCTGCCACGCCGAACACGAGATTCATCGGCACCGCGATGGCGGCCGTGATCAGCGTGAGGCGAATCGCGCTCCAGGCGTCGGGCTCCTTTAGCGCGTCGAGGTACGCGCCCACGCCCTTGCGCAGCGCCTCGGTCGCAACGGCGGCCAGCGGCAGCACGAGGAACAGGAACATGAACGCGAGCGCGATGCCGATCAGCGTCCAGCGCACCCAGGCCGATTCGGTGGTGCCGGCCTGTGCGCGGCGGATGACTTTGGAAGGTGCACTCATGTCAGGCTCCTGCGCGGCGACGTTGCCAGGCTTGCAGGCCATTAATGACCAGCAGCAGCAGGAACGAAATAACCAGCATCACCAGCGCAACCGCTGTGGCTCCCGCATAGTCGTACTGCTCCAGCTTGCCGATGATGATGAGCGGCGTGATCTCCGAGATCATCGGCATGTTGCCGGCAATGAAGATCACCGAGCCGTACTCGCCGATGGCGCGTGCGAAGGCCATGGCAAAGCCGGTGAGCAGCGCAGGCGCGATCGATGGAAAGATCACCTTGGTGAAGGTCTGAAGCCGCGTCGCGCCGAGCGAGGTGGCTGCTTCTTCCAGTTCCTTCTCGGCGTCTTCGAGCACCGGCTGCACCGTGCGCACCACGAAGGGCAGCCCGATGAAGATCAGCGCAATCACGATGCCCGCCGGCGTAAAGGCCAGCTTGATGCCGTGCGGTTCGAGCAGTTGCCCGACCCAGCCGTTGCCCGCGAGCAGCGCAGTCAGCGAGATGCCCGCCACCGCCGTCGGCAGTGCGAACGGCAGATCGACCAGCGCATCGACGATGCGCTTGCCCGGAAATTTGTAGCGCACCAGCACCCAGGCCACCAACAGGCCGAACACTGCGTTCACCACGGCCGCGATCAGCGAGGCGCCGAAGGTCAGCCGGTACGAGGCCATCACGCGTGGGGCAGTCACGGCCACCCAGAACTGATCCCAGGTCAGCGTGAAGGTCCTGAAGACCAGCGCCGACAACGGGATCAGCACGATCAGGCTCAGATAAAGAATCGAGAAGCCGAGCGTGATGTGAAAACCCGGCAGCACGCGCTTGGCGCCCCCTGCCCGGTTGGCACGCGAAAAAGGCGCTCCCGCGGACGGGAGCGCCGAAGAAACAGCGCCGCTCATTTACTTGCCGCCGGGCGTGTAGAGCTTGTCGAACTGACCGCCGTCATTGAAGTGCACCTTCTGCGCTTCGCCGAGGCTGCCGAACAGCTCTTGCACCGTGAAGAGTTGCAGCGGCTTGAAGGTCGAGGCGTACTTCTTGAGCACGGCCGGCGAGCGCGGACGCAGCGCGTGCTTGGCCGCGATTTCCTGCGCCTCTTCGGAGTACAGCCAGTCGAGATAAGCCTTGGCGAGTTCGCCGGTGCCTTTCTTGGCGACGGTGCGTTCGACCACGGCCACCGGGTTCTCGGCCACGATGCTGATCGACGGGTACACCGAGTCGACCTTGCCGGTGCCGAATTCGCGGTCGATCGACACGACTTCTGATTCGAAGGTGATCAGCGCATCGCCGATGTTGCGTTGCAGGAAGGCGGTGGTCGCGTCGCGGCCGCCGCGTGCCAGCACGGGCACATTCTTGAACAGCTTGCCGACGAACTCGGCAGCCTGGGCGTCGGTGCCGCCCTTCTTCTTGATGTAGCCCCACGCGGCCAGGTAGGCGTAGCGGCCATTGCCGCCGGTCTTAGGGTTGACGATCACGACTTGCACACCCGGCTTGACCAGGTCGTCCCAGTCCTTGATGCCCTTGGGGTTGCCATTGCGAACGAGGAACAGCATGGTCGACGTGGTCGGCGATGCGTTGTCCGGGAATTTCTTGTTCCAGTCTTTGGCGACCACGCCGGCGTTGGCGAGGAAGTCGATGTCGGTCGAGGTGTTCATGGTCACCACGTCGGCATCGAGGCCGTCTGCCACCGCGCGGGCCTGCGCGCTGGAGCCGCCGTGCGACTGGTCGATCTTGACGTCCTTGCCGGTGGCCTTCTTGTAGTGCGCCACGAAGGCCGCGTTGTAGTCCTTGTAGAACTCGCGGGCCACGTCGTACGAGGCGTTCAGCAGTCCCGTACCTTGGGCGAAGGCGCTGCTGCCGGCGAGTGCGGAGGACGCCAGCGCGAGCACGGCGACGAAGGTCTTTATTCTGGAAGTCATGTGGTTGCCAAGGTTTCTGAAAATTCACGGCCCGCCGGCCAGGCGGCGGGCTCGTCGGTCAATGACTGGAGCAAGGCGAGGCCCAGCGGCCAGTCTCCGTGTCCCGAATCGATGTTGATGTGGCCCGCATTCTGCATGCGCACGAACTCGCTGCCCCAGGCGCGCGAATATGCACCCGCCAGGCGGATTGGGCAAAAAGGGTCGTTGCTGCTGGCCACCACGATGCTGCGGTACGGCAACGCGGCGTAGGGCACGGGCGCGAAGTCAGAAAGCACGGCTCGGCGCTCGGGGTCCGCAGGCGCCACCAGCAGCGCACCCTGGATGCGGGCCGCGGCCTCTGCCGGCAGGTGCGCCGTGGCAATGCAGCCCAGGCTGTGCGCGGCGATCACCACCGGGCCGTCGCTCTCCAGCACCAGCTTCGCCAGCGTCGACACCCACGCCTCGCGCTTGGGCGAGGCCCAGTCGTCCTGCACCACCCGCGCCGCGCCCGGAATGCGCTCTTCCCACAGGCTCTGCCAGTGGCCGGGCCCGGAGTCGCGCCACCCCGGCACGATGATCACGCGAGTCTGCATGACGACGCTGCCCTGCCCGCTTACTTGTTGGGCTGCGGCGTGATGCGCAGGTAGGGGCGCACGGCCTTGAAGCCCTTGGGGAAGCGCTCCGCCAGTTCGGCCGGGTCCTGAATGGCCGGGATGATGACCACGTCGTCGCCGTCCTTCCAGTTCACGGGCGTAGCCACCTTGTGGCTGTCGGTGAGCTGCAGCGAGTCGATCACACGCAGGATCTCGTCGAAGTTGCGGCCGGTTGATGCCGGGTACGTGATGGTGGTGCGGATGACCTTCTTCGGATCGATGATGAACACGCTGCGAACGGTGGCCGTGGCCGAGGCGTTCGGGTGGATCAGGTCGTACAGGTCGGCCACCCTGCGGTCGGCGTCCGCAATGATGGGAAAGTTGACCGTGGTGTTCTGCGTGTCGTTGATGTCGCTGATCCATTCCTTGTGCTTGGTGGCCGGGTCGACGCTCAGCGCGATAGGCTTCACGCCGCGCTTGGCGAATTCGCCCGACAGTGCCGCGGTCTTGCCGAGTTCGGTGGTGCACACGGGCGTGAAATCGGCGGGGTGCGAGAAGAACACGACCCACGAATCGCCGGCCCACTGATGGAAGTCGATGGGGCCTTCGCTGGAATCCTGGGTGAAATTGGGGGCGGTGTCGCCGAGTCGCAGAGTAGCCATGGACGCTCCTGGGATGGATGGGAGCCTCGGATTGTGCGAACCCTTGCTTCAATGCCAAACGAATATCTGCTTGTTTGGATATGACGTTTTCCGCATAACGAGCCTAGAACATCCGCATGTCTTCGCTCTGCAGGTGCTCCATCAGGAAGTCGATCAGCCGCCGCACAGCCGGCACCAGCGCCCGCCGTGCCGGAAACACCATGTGCGCGATCACCGGCGCCGGCCCCCAGCCGGGCAATAGCTGAACCAGCCGGCCAGCGTCGATGTCGGCGCGGCACATGTAGTCGGGCAGCATGGTTGCGCCGATGCCGGCCAGCGTGCCGAACTGCAGCGTCGCGAGGTCGTCCGCCACGTAACGGGGCGTGTGGTAGTGCACGTGGCTCTCGCCCTTGGGGCCTTCCAGCCGCCAGTCGCTGCGCCCTTCGCCGTTGACCGACATGGCCGCCGTCGGCAGCTTGCCGAGGTCGGCAACTGTTTCCACCGCCCCGTAGCGCGCCAGCAGCGCCGGGCTCGCCACCAGCACGCCGCGGCTGTGCCCGAAGGTCTTGGCCACCAGTACTGTGCTGTCCTCGATGACGAGCCGCACGCGCAGCGCGATGTCGATGCCCTCCTCGATCAGGTCGACCGGCCGGTTGATCACCCGCATGTCGATGCGCACCGCAGGGTAGCGCTCCATGAACACCGGCATCAGCTGCGCCAGGCCGCTGTGCGCGATGGTGACGGGGCAGCTCAGCCGCACCAGCCCGCTGGGCTCGTTCTGCACCTGCGCCACTGCCTCGGCCGCCGCCTGCGCTGCGTCGCGCATGGCGGACGAATGCCGCAGGTAGATCTCGCCGGCTGGCGTGAGCGACAGGCGGCGGGTGCTGCGCTGCATCAGCTGCACGCCGAGTCGCTCTTCCAGGTCGGCTACGCGGCGCGACAGGCGCGACTTGGGGATGCCGAGCGCCCGGCTGGCGGCCGCGAAGCCGCCGCGCTCGGCCACTTCGGCGAAGAAAACCATGTCGTTGAGGTCTTGCATGGCGGTGATTGTCCTGCAGGTAGAACGATCTAGGCAATTTTTGGGTACTTATCAGCCACTAGATCCAAAAATAGAATTCTTCATCCGCCGGCCACTTTGAGCGCCGACAGCCAACACAGAAAGTGATTGATTGAAATGAAGCTGCTCCACATTGACTCCAGCATCCTCGGCGCCCACTCGACCTCGCGCCTGCTCTCGGCCGAAGTCGTGACCGCCTGGCGCGCCGCCCACCCCGACACCGCCGTCGAATACCTCGACCTGGCCGTCGACACCCCCTCGCACTTCAGCGCCGACGCGCTGGGCATCAAGACCGGCGTGCAAGCCCAGCCGACCGAAGCCCAGCAGCGTGAAAACGCCGTGTCCGAAAAGCTCGTGAGCCAGTTCCTGGCCTCGGACGTGATCGTCATCGGCACGCCTTTCTACAACTTCTCGATCCCGACGCAACTCAAGGCCTGGATCGACCGCCTGGGACAAGTCGGCCGCACCTTCAAGTACACCGAGAAGGGCCCCGTCGGCCTGGCCGGCGGCAAGACCGTCATCGTGGCCTCTTCCCGCGGCGGCATCTATTCGACCAGCGAAGGTGGCCAGGCCATGGAACATCAGGAGAGCTACCTCAAGGCGGTCTTCGGCTTCTTCGGCATCACCGACGTGCGTATCGTGCGCGCCGAAGGCTTGGCGATGGGCGACGAAGCCCGGAACAATGCCCTGGCAACGGCTCGCGCCGACATCCTGGTGGCGACGGCCGAAGCCGCGAACCAGCGCGACGCTGCTATCGCTGCCTGAGTTCGCTCCGGCACCAGCAAAAAAGCCGCCCATCGGGCGGCTTTTTTTCGTCCAGGGACGCTGCGGATCGATCAGGCCGAGTGGCTCTTCACCCAAGTCACGTACTTGTCCATCCAGCCCTGCAGGAATTTCTTCGAGCCTTCGTTGCCGATGTGGCCCTTGTCGTCGAACAGGTCTTCCTTGGCCTGCAGGAACACTTCGGGCGCGCCCATCGTGGGCACGTCAAGGTAGGCCAGGATGTTGCGCAGGTGCTGCTGCGCCAGCGCGGTGCCGATAGCCCCCACTGAAACACCGACCACGCCGGCCGGCTTGCCCGCCCAGGCGCTCTGGCCGTAGGGGCGCGAGGCCTGGTCGATGGCGTTCTTCAGCACGCCGGGAATCGAGCGGTTGTATTCGGGCGTAACGAACAGCAGGCCATCGGCCGCCGCGATCTCGGTCTTCAGGCGCTTCACAGGCGCGGACTGGTTGCCGTCGTCGTCCTGGTTGTACAGCGGCAGGTCGTCGATGCGCAGGGTTTCGAAGGTGAAGTCCGAGGGCGCGAGGTGCGCCAGCGCGAGAGCCAGCTTGTGGTTGTACGAATCCTTGCGCAGGCTGCCGACGATGACAGCGATCCGGGTCTGGGCCATGGGTGAAACTCCTTGAGTGAGGGGATCGGAATGACGAACGCGATTATGCGAAGCGCCCAAGACCTTTTCGGGAAAAGTTCATGCAGAGCCGGACGAACGGCGGCAAGATAAACCGCATCCCCCAACCCCATCGAAGCGCAGGACGCTCCCGTGACCCAGTCTCAGTCTTCCTCTTCCTCCCCTTCTTCTCACTACGACGTCATCGTCGTCGGCCTTGGCGCCCTCGGCGCCGCGACGCTCTACCAACTCTCGCAGCGCGGCGCGCGCGTGCTGGGCATCGACCAGTTCTCGCCACCGCACGACCTGGGCTCCTCGCACGGCGATTCGCGCATCACGCGGCTGGCCGTCGGCGAAGGCGACGAGTACGTCCCCTTCGTGCGGCGCTCGCATGCCATCTGGCGCGAACTCGAGGCCCGCACCGGCAAGCCGCTGATGACCACCACGGGCGGCCTGATCCTCGCGCCGCGCGACCGCCTGGCCGAGCACCACGGCAAGCCAGACTTCGTGCGCCGCACCATCGCCTGCGCCGAACGCTTCGGCATCGCGCACGAAGTGCTCGACGCGGCCGGCATCCGCGCACGCTTTCCGCAGTTCCATCTGCAGGGCGACGAAATCGGCTATTACGAGCACGACGCCGGCTTCGTCCGGCCTGAAGACGCCATCGGCGCCCAACTGGCCGTAGCCCGCGCCTCGGGTGCGCAGACGCTCACGGGCGAGCGCGTGCAGGCCGTCGAGCCCGTGGGCAACGGCGACACCGTGCGCGTGCGCACAGCCACCGCAAGCTTCACGGCCGACCGCGTCGTGGTCGCGGCCGGCGCATGGCTACCCGCCTTCCTCGGCGCGCAGGCCCGGGCCGACTGGCAGGCCGATTTCTCGGTGCACCGCCAGGTAATGCACTGGTTCGACCCCGGCAGCGCCGCCGCCGACTTCGCGCCCGGCCGCTTTCCCATCTTCATCTGGATGTTCGGCGACGGGCCGGAGGACTACATGTACGGCTTTCCGTCTTCCGACCCGTCACAGCCCGCGCTCAAGGTCGCGACCGAGCAGTACGTGGCCGCCACCACGCCGGACACCATCGACCGCACCGTGAGCGCGGAAGAAACCGCCGCCATGTACCGCGACCGCGTGGCCGGCCGTTTTCCGCAGATCGGCAGCCGTGCCCTCAAGGCGCGCGCCTGCATGTACACCGTGACGCCCGACCGCCGCTTCGTGATCGACGCGCTCGACGGCCTGCCCCGCATGCTCATCGCCTCGGCCTGCTCGGGCCACGGCTTCAAACACTCGGCCGGGCTGGGCGAGGCCATTGCCGACCACGTGCTGGGCCGCCCGAGCGAACTCGACCTGCGGCCCTTTGCCCGCCAGCGCCTGCTGGAGAAAGCGCCGGCCTGAAGCAGGCCCTGGCGATCCCGGGCATCATCGCCTTCGATCTTTTTTGTCTGTCTGTCTGACTCAGGAGCGAAGCGCGATGAGATTTCTGGTGGTGGGTGCCGGCGCACTCGGTGGTTATTTCGGCGGCCGTCTGCTGGAGGCGGGACGCGACGTCACCTTCCTGCTGCGCCCGCGCCGCGCGGCACAACTCGCGAAGACCGGGCTGGTGGTACAGAGCCCCTTCGGCAACCTGCAACTGCCCGCCCCCAAGCACGTTCTGGCCGACAGCATCGACGGTCCCTACGACGTGATCGTGGTCGGCAGCAAGGCCTACGACCTCGATTCGACGATGGACTCGTTCGCGCCTGCGGTCGGCCCCGACACCGTGATCCTCCCGCTGCTCAACGGCATGAAGCACATCGACCGGCTGGCCGAGCGCTTCGGCAGCGAGCGCGTGCTGGGCGGCCTGTGCATGATCTCCGCCACGCTCGACGACGAAGGCCGCGTGCTGCACCTGAACGACATGCACGGCCTGAGCTACGGCGAACGCGCCGGTGGCCGATCGGCTCGCGTCGATGCCATCGCAGCGCAGTTCGCGGGCGCGAAGTTCGACGCCACGGCCAGCGAAAACATCATGCAGGACATGTGGGAGAAGTGGGTCTTCATCGCCTCGGCGGCGGGCCTCACGAGCCTGATGCGCGCGTCCATCGGCGACATCGTGACCGCCGGCGGACAGGACGTGGCCCTGTCGATCTTTGACGAATGCTGCGCCATCGCCACGCACAACGGCTTCGCGCCGCGCCCCGCCGCCGTGCAGCGCGGCCGCGCCATCATGACGACTGCCGGCTCACCAATGACCGCGTCGATGTACAAGGACATGGTGCGCGGCGCGGCGGTCGAGGCCGACCACATCGTCGGCGACCTGCTGGGCCGCGCGGCCCCCGGCAACTTGCCGGCGCCCTCGGTACTGCGCACGGCGTACGTTCACCTGAAAGCCTACGAAGCGCAGCGCGCCCGTACGGCAACCTGAGCGTCATGCGCGACGCGCTGGCGTTCCTGCACACGGCACAGGTGCATGTGCCGACCTTCGAGCGGCTGGTGGACGAGATGGCGCCCGGCTTGCGTGTGCGACACCTCGTGCAAGCAGACCTGCTGGCCGACGCGCGTGTCGTGGGCACCGACGACACAGGCCTGATCGCCCGCGTTCACCACGCCATGCACGAAGCCGCCTCCAGCGGCGCGAAAGTCGTGGTGTGCACCTGTTCGACCATCGGTGCCATCGCAGAGCAAACACCCACGGGCGACGCATTCAAGGCCCTGCGCATCGACCGCGCCATTGCAGACCGCGCGGTGCGAACCGGGCCGCGTGTGCTGGTTGTGGCAGCGGTCGCAAGCACGCTGGCGCCGACAACAGACCTGGTGCGTTCCGCGGCGAAGAACGCAGGCGTCATGGTGCGGCCAAGCCAATTGCTGGTCGAAGAGGCGTGGCCTTATTTCGAGGCTGGCGATACCGCCCGCTATATCGAAACACTGGCACAAGCAATTCGCGCAAAGGCCGACGCGGCAGATGTGATCGTGCTTGCGCAAGCCTCGATGGCTCCTGTCGAAGATGCGCTGACGGGCATTGGCGTCGACGTTCTCAGCAGCCCCGCGCTGGGTGTGAGGTTCGCACTGCAAGTCATCGACAAATGATCCTGAGTATCTATTCAATAAATAATTCAATTTCTTGAATTTCTCAATGGAGAATAGAATAATTTATCTATTCACATTGATATTCAATGCCTTCCTCTTCCGCGACCTTGGCCGAGACCGCCCTTGCGTTCATCCGATCGCAGGGTGCCGTAGCCAGCGCTGACATCCAGGCACGACTGGGCGTCAGCCAGCCGACCGTCTCGCGAACCCTGGCACCTCTTCTGCGCAGCGCAGACATTCTGAAGGTGGGTGCCGCCCGCTCGCAGATGTATGTCGCACCCCGACATGTCGAGCGGGTTGGTGCAGAAGTGCCAGTCATCAAGGTCGATGCCAATGGCGATGCCGCGCCGTTCGGCAGAATCGTGCCGCTGCAGGGTGGCCGCTGCTGGATGGACGAGGAGGAAGGGCCGAGCGCGCTGCACGACGGGCTGCCCTGGTTCCTCTCCGACATGCGTCCCCAGGGCTTCATCGGCCGTGCCTTTGCCCACGGTCACCCCGAACTTGGCCTGCCCGCCAACCCAGAACACTGGACCGACGACGACGTGCTTCAAGCGCTGGCACTCTGCGGTGAGGATTTGCCGGGCAACCTGGTCGTCGGCGGGGAGTCGTTCCGACGATTCCAGTCGATTGCCGCACGGCCAGCGCCGAGCGTGTCCGCCGACGACTACCCCGCCATGGCGGACAGCGCCATGCAAGGCACATTGCCGGGCTCATCGGCCGGCGGCGAACAGCCAAAGTTCTGCACTGTGCGCGACGGACGGCAGGTGATCGTCAAGTTCTCCCCATCTGGCACTTCGCCCGCGGACAGGCGCTCGCGCGACCTGCTCGTGTGCGAGCACCTCGCGCTGCGCACGCTGCAAGAGGCCGGCGTGGCGGCCGCCGCCACGCGCCTGTTCATTGAGGCAGGCCGCGTCTTCCTGGAAGTCGAGCGCTTCGACCGCACCGCCCAGGGCCGGATCGGAATGGTGTCGCTGATGGCATACGACGCGCAGCACATTGGAAAGATCGACAACTGGGCCGCCACGGCCAATCGCATGGCTTCGCGCGGACTGCTGCGCGCGGACGATGCCCAACGGCTTCGCTTTCTCGAGGCCTTCGGCCGGCTCATCGGCAATACCGATCGGCACTACGGCAATATTTCGCTGCTCATCGAGAACGGCACCTGGCGGCTGTCCCCCGCGTATGACGTGCTGCCGACGCTCTATGCCCCCATCAACGGCGAATTGCCGCCGCGCGATCTGGCGGCCACTGATCTGGCGCCGACCGTCGAGACACTGGGGGAATGGCAGGCAGCGCGTCAACTTGCCAGCGTGTTCTGGCAGGCCGCTGCGGCAGACGAGCGCATCACGGCACCGTTCCGTGCAATCGCCCGGAAGAACGCCAAGACTAATCCGACTTGAGGATCGTCTCCCCCTTCAACATCCCCATGTCCCGGATGTTGAAGCGGTGCCGCTTCCACCCCGCCCAGGTACGCCGCATGTGCGTGACCGAGATGAAGTAGTACAGAAACTTGAACATGCCGAGCGGCCCTCGCGTCGGCGTGCCCCGGTAGATGTCGCCGGCCAGCAGCGACATCAGCCCTTCCTTCACGCGGAACGGATTGCCCGGGTGCATGAACATGTCGCGGATGGTCGGGTTGGTCACGCGGTAGATGAACCACGAGTACTCGCGCGGGCCCTTGCGCATCATGGCCTCGAAGTCCTTGCGTGCAGCCGCCAGTTCGGCCGGCCGGTCGAGCGCCTTCGCCACCAGTTCCGCGCCGTCGAACGCGCTGTGCATTGCGAGGTACACGCCCGAGGAAAACATCGGGTCGATGAAGGTGAAGGCGTCGCCCAGCAACAGGTAGCGGTCGCCCGTGGCGTGCGTGCTCGAGTACGAGAAGTTGCCTGTGGCATGTACCGCGTCGTCGACCAGCGTGGCGTTTTTCAGGCGCTCCACCAGCACCGGGCAGGTCGCGATGGTGTCGTAGAAGAACTCCTTCAGCGGCTTGTCGCGCGTCTTCAGGTAGTACGGCCAGCAGACCGCGCCCACGCTGGTGGTGCCGTCGGCCAGCGGAATGAACCAGAACCAGCCATGCGGAAACCAGCAGATGCTGATGTTTCCTTCCTTCTTGCCTTCGAGCCGCTCGGCATTGGTGAAGTGGCCGAACAGCGCGGTGCTGTTGTGGTCGGGGTTCTTTTCCTTGCAGCGGAATTTGTTGGCCAGCAGCGTGTCGCGGCCGGTGGCGTCGACCACGAAGCGGGCGCGCCAGCTGCGGCGCGCGCCGTCGTCCATTTCGGCTTGCACCGTGGCGCCGTCTGCATCGAAGGCCACGTCGCGCACCTTGCAGCCTTCGATGGTCTGGGCGCCGCGCGTGGCCGCGTTGCGGAACAGCAGTTCGTCGAGTTCGGAGCGGCGCACCTGCCAGGCGGAATCGAGCGACTTGTCCATGCCCTCGGCAAATTCCACATAGCTGCGGTGCTCGTGCTCGGGCGAGACGAACTCGATGCCGAACTTGGGCATGCCGATCTTGTCGACCTGGTCGCGCACGCCGAGCTTCTCGAACAGTTCGACATTCCCCGGCAACAGCGATTCGCCGATGTGAAAGCGCGGGTGATGCGCTTTTTCAAGCAGCACCACCTTGCGGCCCTGTTGAGCCAACAGCGCGGCAATGGTCGAGCCGGCGGGGCCGCCGCCGACAACCATCACGTCGCAGGATTCGTCGGCCGTCTGAGGGGCGGAGGAAGAAGCTTGGGGCAGGGACATGCGTGGACAAGCAACATTGTTAACAATGGTCAAGCATAGCGCGCCGGTCGCGCGAAGAAAAATAGCAAAGTCGGCTAAGCGGCGCCCGCCGGGCAGCAGCACACTGCAGTCCGATTCCCATCCTCACGCAGGACCGACTCGCCATGCCCATTCTTCGCTTCCTCTTCCTCGCCGTCTTCTGCCTCTCGGCAACACTCGCCCAGGCCGCAGGCCTCAGCACCATCGAGATACCGGCCACCCCGGAAGGCCCCGCGATGCGCGGCGCCGTGTGGACACCCTGCGCCTCGCCGGCCGGCGAGATCACGCTAGGCATGTATGCCATCACGGGCGTACGAGATTGCTCGATTGCAGGCGCCCAGCTGCCGTTGATCGTGCTGTCGCACGGGTACGGAGGCTCCTTCCTCGGCCATCACGACACGGCGCGGGCGCTGGCCGACGCGGGCTTCGTGGTCGCCGCCATCAGCCACTCCGGCGACAACTACCAGATCCGGGGTGGCCCGAATGACAGGGTCTCGGCACTCGCGACGCGCACCACCGACATCAAGCGGCTGATCGACTACATGCTCCAGCAGTGGCCTGCACATGCCAGCCTTGCCGCCGACAGGGTCGGCTTCTATGGCTTTTCAAGAGGCGGCTACACGGGCCTCGTGCTTGCTGGCGCCCAGCCGGATTTCGAGCGGCTCCCTCCCCTCCCTTCGTCGCCGTGCGTGTCCGCGCCTGAAAGCCCCGCGTGCGGGCTGATGCGGCAGCGATTCCGTGAGCTTCTTGCTTCGCCGCTGGTTCATGACACCCGCATCAAGGCGGCCGTGATCGCCGACCCGCTCAGCATGGTTTTCACTGCCGAGGGGCTGAAAAACGTGGCCATCCCGATCCAGCTCTGGGCCTCCGCGTACGGCGGCGACGGCGTCACCCCCGAAAACGTGGCGGCGGTTCGCCGCAATCTGCCCACGGCGCCGGATTGGCGGGTGGCGGAGAACGCCGCGCACTTCGGTTTTCTCGCGCCCTGTTCACCCGCGCAGCTCGAAGCGAAGTCCGAGATCTGCCGCGACGCGCCGGGCTTCGACCGCGTGGCCTTCCATGCGGCCTTCAACGCCGAGGTGCTGGCCTTCTTCAGGCAACACCTGGCGCCAAAGCCCTAGCCCGCGCGCCGCTGCGACGACAGCCGCCGCACCACAGCAACCAGCCGATCGACCTCGTCGAAGGTGTTGTAGAACGCCAGCGAGGGCCGCACCGTCGTCTCGACGCCAAAACGCCGCAGGATCGGCTGCGCGCAGTGGTGGCCCGTACGCACCGCGATGCCCTCGTCGTTCAAGGCATGCCCCACCTCTTCAGTGGTGTAGCCGTCGAGCACGAAGGACATCACGCTGGCCTTGTCGGCCGCCGTGCCAATCAGCCGCACACCCGGAATCGCACCGAGTTGCCGCATGCCGTACACCAGCAGGTCATGCTCGTAGCGCGCGATGTTCTCGATGCCGACCTTGTTGACGTAGTCGATGGCGGCGCCCAGCCCCACGGCGTCGGCGATGTTGCCGGTGCCGGCCTCGAACTTGTTCGGGATCGGCTGGAACACGGTCTTCTCGAAGGTCACGTCGGCAATCATGTTGCCGCCGCCCTGCCACGGGGGCATGTCTTCGAGCAGTTCGCGCTTGCCCCAGACCACGCCGATACCGGTCGGGCCGAACACCTTGTGGCCGGAGAACACGAAGAAATCGGCGCCGATGTCCTGCACGTCCACCCGCATGTGCGAGACCGACTGCGCGCCGTCGACCAGCGCCTTCGCGCCCGCACGGTGCGCCAACTCGACGATCTCCTTCACCGGCACCACGGTGCCCAGCGCGTTCGAGACCTGCGTGACGGCCACGATCTTCGTGCGGTCGTTGAGCAGCTTGCGGTATTCGTCGAGCAGCACCTGGCCCGAATCGTCCACCGGAATCACGCGCAGCTTCGCGCCCTTGGCGGCGGCGAGCTGCTGCCACGGCACGATGTTGGCGTGGTGCTCGAGGTTCGACACGATGATCTCGTCGCCCTCGCCCACGTGCTGGCCACCCCAGCTCTTGGCCACGAGGTTAATGGCCTCAGTAGTGCCGCGCACGAAGATCATCTCTTCGACTTCCGGCGCGTTGATGAACTTGCGAACGCGTTCGCGCGCGCCTTCGTAGGCGTCGGTCGCGCGCGCGGCCAGTTCGTGTGCAGCGCGGTGGATGTTCGAGTTCTCGTGCTCGTAGAAGTACGCGATGCGGTCGATGACCGACTGCGGCTTGTGCGTGGTGGCCGCGTTGTCGAACCACACCAGCTGCTTGCCATTCACCCGCTCCTGCAGGATCGGGAAATCGCGCCGCACGGCGTTGACGTCAAACGGCGGATGCTGGCCGCTGCCGGCCAGCGGCACGGCATCGGGGCCGCGCGGATCTGGCTTCGCCGGCGTGACGAAGCCATTGGGCAGGCGCACCGCATCGACGAAGTAGAACTGCGCATCGCGGCCAGCCGGTGCCGATGGCGGGCTTGGTGGCGAGACGGGCGCGGCCGCTGACGGCAACGCAAGGCCCGCGAACGGATCGTGGATCGCAATGCCATCGGTCGACCCCGCCGACGGATGACCGTAGCTGTTGCCCACGAAGTAGAACGGCGAGGCCGCTGCCTGCAGCGTCACGGGCGCATTCACCTGTGGCACGCCCTGCACCGTGCCACCCGAGCGCGGCTCGAACGCCGGCGCCACCGACAGCACCGTGTCCGGCACGCCATTGCCCGCCACCGCATGCGGCAGCAAGGCTGGCGCACGGTTCGCGAGCGAAGGCAGTTGCGTGGGCGACGCCGGCAGCACGTTGGCGCCGGGAATCTGCCCTTGCGGAATCGGCGTGCCCGGCACGCTCGGCCCGAAGCCGGCAGGGCTCGCCAGTGGCGAACCCGGCGGCGCGATGTTGGCGGGAAACTGCGCGCCCGGCACCAGCCCGCTCGCCACACCGGGCAGCGACGTTGGCGGCGTGCCCGGCAGTGCGGAGAACATGGCGCTCGCCATGCGCGCGAGGATGGCCGGATCGAACGGCGCCTCGCCCGGAATCGATGGAGTGCTGCTCACCGCGGCTTACTTGTAGGTGTCGGCGTAGTCGTGGTACTTGCCGATCTCGACGTCGTCGAGCACCGCCAGCGCATCGGTGGTCAGCACCGCGAGCGAGCAGTAAAGCGAGATCAGGTACGACGCGATTGCATGGTTGTTGATGCCCATGAAGCGCACCGACAGGCCCGGGCCCTGCTCGCCCGACAGACCGGGCTGGAACAGACCCACCACGCCCTGGCGCTTGTCGCCCACGCGCAGCAGCAGGATCTTGCTCTTGCCGTCGGCCACCGGCACCTTGTTCGACGGAATCAGCGGAATGCCGCGCCAGGTGATGAACTGCGAGCCGAACAGGCTCACGGTCGGCGGCGGCGTGCCGCGGCGCGTGGCTTCGCGGCCGAAGGCGGCAATGGCCAGCGGGTGCGTGAGGAAGAACGCGGGCTCCTTCCACACCTTGGTCAGCAGCTCGTCGAGGTCGTCGGGCGTGGGCGCGCCGGTCAGCGGGAAGATGCGCTGCTCTTCAGTCACCTGGGCCAGCAGGCCGTAGTCGGGGTTGTTGATGAGCTCGCTCTCCTGGTTCTCCTTGATCGTCTCGATCGTCAGGCGCAGCTGCTCCTTGATCTGGTCGTGCGGGCTGCTGTAGAGGTCGGAGATGCGGGTGTGCACGTCGAGCACGGTGCTCACGGCGTTGAGGTAGTGCTCGTGCGGCTTTTCTTCGTAGTCCACGAAGGTGCGCGGCAGCTGGTTTTCTTCTTCGCGCGAGGTGCAGGTGACCTTGATCGACTCGGGGTTCTTGACCTTGTTGACGCGGTAGATACCCGCCTCCACCGGCACCCATTGGAGCAGGTGCGTCAGCCAGCGCGGGCTGATGGTCTCGAGTTGGGGAACTGTCTTGGTGGCATTGGCTAGCTGTCTTGCGGCGTTGTCGCCAAGGGCGGTCGTACCACCAACTGTTGCGCTCATGGATCAGGGCTCCGGGTGTTAAGGAAAAAGTGGCCGCCAGTGTCCGGCGGCCACGGGTTTTCCCTCAACAGGCTATAGCCGCCAAGTTGATTCTTCTTGCAAGCCTCGATTGCTCCAATTGCTCGCAGCGCATGAGCAGGCCGACCATGTTGATGCCCAGTGCGGTCGCGAGCTTTTGCGCGGTGACGATCGATGGAATGACACGGCCGCGCTCGATCTCGCCCACGTAGGAGCGGTTGAGGTCCGAACGCTCGGCCAGTTCTTCCTGCGACCAGCCCTTGCCCTCGCGCAGTTGGCGAATGGTCACGCCAAAATCTTCGACAAATGCTTTCATGCTGCCCCACCCGCTTTCGGCGCGTTCTGCAGGCTGGCCTGCGTGACGCTCGCGCCTGGCGGCACGTCGTCGGTAATCCAGACATTGCCGCCGATGACGGCGCCCTTGCCGAGCGTGACGCGCCCGAGAATCGTCGCGCCCGCGTAGATGACCACGTCGTCCTCCACCACCGGATGCCGCGGCAGGCCCTTCTGCAGGTTGCCTTCGGTGTCGGTCGGAAAGCGCTTGGCGCCGAGCGTGACGGCCTGGTACAGCCGCACGCGCTTGCCGATGACGGCCGTCTCGCCGATCACGACGCCCGTACCGTGGTCGATGAAGAAACCCGCATCGATCTGCGCACCCGGATGGATGTCGATGCCCGTCTGCGCATGCGAGAGCTCGGCCACGATGCGCGCCAGCAGCGGTAGGCCGAGCTTGTAGAGCTCGTGCGCAAGGCGGTGGTGGATCATCGCGAGCACGCCGGGGTAGCACAACAGCACCTCGTCAACGCTGCGTGCGGCGGGGTCGCCCTGGTAGGCCGCGAGCACGTCGCTGTCGAGCAGGCGGCGCAGGCTTGGCAGCGCGTTCGCGAACCGGCGCACGGCTTCGGTGGCCGCGTCGTCGATCTCGCTCGCGGGGCGGGGCTCGTGGCGTGCGTTGAAGTTCAGCTCCAACCGTGCCTGCACGAGCAGCGCCTGCAGGGCGGCGTCCAGCGTATGGCCGACGTAGAAGTCCTCGCTCTCGTGGCGCAGGTCCGGCGGGCCGAGCCGCATCGGAAAGAGCGCGCCTTTCAGCGACTCGACGATCTGCGCGAGCGCGTCACGCGACGGAAACTCGCGCGCACCGGGCTCGCGCGATCGGCGCTGCGAATCGCGCCACTCGTCGCGCACGCCATGCAGCGCGCGCACGATATCGCTTACCTCGAAATGGGCCATGTGTTTTTCTCCCGGGGAACGTCTTGTCGGGCTTGTGTGGGGGCTCTCAGTCCTGCACCCACGGCAGCTTGTGGAAACGCCAGCCGTCTGCACCGCCACGGTGCTGGTGCGCGTCGATCTCGCCCTCGAAACCTTCGAGCACGTTGAAGACATTCGTGAAACCGGCCTTGGCTGCCGCCTCGGCGGCCAGTGCAGAGCGCTTGCCGCTGCGGCACAGCAGCAGCACCACGGCGTCCTTGCCGCCGTCTTTCGCCAGCTTGGCCTCGAGCTCGCGCACGAAGCGCGGATTGCGCGTGAGCGCCGTGCCTGTGGCCCAGGCCACGTGCAGGCTGTCGGGCACGTGGCCGACAAACTTGCGCTCCTCGCCCGAGCGCACATCGACCAGCACGGCATGGCCGTTCTGCACCAGCTCCCAGGCCACCGGAGGCGTCACGCCGCCGGCGTAGGGCCAATTGCTTTCGGCGGCCTTGGCGCGTGCCTGTTCCAGTGCTTCGGGCAAGACGAGTTCTTCTTCAACTTCCACTGACATGCTGTGCGGCTCCTGTTGTGCGTTGGATACGCCTTGATGGCGATAACCACCACTGTAGGAGCCGCACGCCGAAGCTCAAACAACTGAAAAGTCGATTCCTAACAACCATCCGATCTATAGAAATGGGCTCAGGCAGCCGCTTCCGCAGCTTCGGCGGCGCGCACGGCCGGGGCCGTCCGGTCCACGCTCGTCGCGCCGTCCACGCCATACGGCACGTCGCCAGCGATGGTCACCCGCCGCACCACGCGGTGCTGGTCGCCGTAGTCGTTGATCGCATAGTGCTGCGTGGCGCGGTTGTCCCAGATCGCCACGTCGCCCTGCGTCCAGCGCCAGCGCACGGTGTTCTCCAGGCGGTGCACGTGGCTCTGCAGCACGCTCAGCAGATGGCCCGAGTCGTGCGTGGAATGGCCAGCCAGCCGCTTCACGAAATGACCCAGCACCAGGCTGCGCTCGCCGGTTTCGGGGTGCACGCGCACCACCGGGTGCTCGGCTTCGAGCAGGCGGCGCGTGAACACTTCCTTGTAGCGCCTGGCGCCCTCGTCGTCCAGGTCGGCCGGCAGGCGCGCTGCGGCGTAGTCGTAGTCGTTGCCGTGGATGGCGCGCAGGCGATCGGCCAGCGCCTTGAGGTCGTCAGGCAGGCTCTCATAGGCCGCCACCGTGTTGGCCCAGACCGTGTCGCCGCCATAGGCCGGGATCACCACCGCGCGCAGGATCGACACCTGCGGATAGGCGACCTCAAAGGTCACGTCGGTGTGCCACGAATTGGCGCGGCCGCCGTGGCGCGAGTCGAGCTCCAGCAGCCGCGTGCCGTCCTTCGAAGGCACGGTCGGGTGCGGCACCAGTTCGCCCCACAGGCGACCGAAGACCTCCTGCTGAGCATCGTCCAGATGCTGCTGGCCGCGGAAGAACAGCACCTTGTGCTTGAGCAGCGCGGTCTTGATGGCGCCGAACACCTCGGGCTGCAACGCGCCCGAGAGACGCACGCCGCGCACCTCCGCGCCGATGTGGCCGGCCTGCCGGACGATGTCGAGTTCGTTGTCCTGCGCAACGACCGGGGAAGAAAGAATGGCGCTCATCGAAGGTCCTCTTTGGTTGATGGAAGAAAGGAAAGAAACAAGTGCTCAGTAGGCAAACCGCAGCCCGGCCGGCAGCCCGCCCACCGGGTGCGACAGCGCCTCGGCCAGTGGCGGCGCGCCAGCGAACTCACGCAGCACCTCTTCCTTGACGTGGGTGAAGGCCCCGTCCACGCGGTTGCGCGGATGCGCGAGAGCCACCGGCACGATGCGGCGGATGCGACCGGGCCGCGGCTCCATCACCACCACCTTGTCGCCGAGGTACACGGCCTCCTCCACGTCGTGTGTGACGAGGATCATCGTGATGCCCTCGGCCTGCCAGATGCGGTGCAGCTCCTGCTGCAGGTGCGCCCGCGTCATCGCGTCGAGCGCGCCGAAAGGCTCGTCGAGCAGCAGGATCTCGGGCCGGTTCACCAGCGCCCGCGCAATCGCCACGCGCTGCGACATGCCACCCGAGAGCTGATGCGGATAGGCACTCTCGAAGCCCTTGAGCCCGACCAGCTCGATGTGCGCCTGCACCTCCTTGCGCTTCTGCTCCGCACTGAGCCCGGCATTGAGCAGGCCCAGCGCGATGTTGTCCCGCACCGTGAGCCACGGAAACAGCCGGTGCTCCTGGAACACGATGCCTCGGTCGAGGCTGGTGCCGACGATGCGGTTCCCGTCGATCAGCACCTCGCCGCGGTAGTCGGCCTCGAGGCCGACGATCAGCCGCAGCAGCGTCGACTTGCCGCACCCGCTGGAGCCCACGATGCTGACGAACTCGCCCGGCGTGATGGTCAGGCTGATGTCGTCGAGCACCTTGAGCGGCGCGCCCTCGACTTCGTACTGCTTGCTGAGCTGGCGTATTTCCAGCGTGGCGGCGTGTGCCATTGCGTTGTTCTTTCTCTTGTTCAGAAGCCGGCCACGGACCGTCCGCGCCAGGCCAGCAGGCGGTTCTCGATGCGCGTGGCGATCCAGTTGAGCGTGAAGCCCACGAGCCCGACCACGATCACGCCGAAGATCACGAGGTCCATGCGGAAGTGGTCACGCCCGTCGATCATGGTGTTGCCGATGCCCTTGCCCGAGACCAGCAGGTACTCCGCGCCGAGCGTGGCGAGCCATGCGTAGATCAGCGCCAGGTGAATGCCCGCGAAGATCGACGGCGACGCGCTCGGCAGCACCACGCGCGTGAACAGCTGCCAGCGGTTGAAGCGAAGCACCCGCGCCACCTCGACCAGGTCGCCCGGCACACTGCGGATGCCCTCGAAGGTGTTGAGCACCACCGGGAAGAAAGCCGCGAGCGACAGAAAGGCCACCTTGGCCGCATCGCCCAGCCCGAACCACACCGACAGCAGCGGAATCCACGCGAACAGCGAGATCTGCTTGAGCGTGTGAAAGCTCGGCCCCACCAGGTTCTCGAACAACCGCGACAGGCCCAGCGCCGCGCCGAACAACAGCCCCGCGCTCGCGCCGATGGCAAAGCCAGCCAGGTCGCGCCAGAGGCTGGCGGAAAGCCCCACCCACAGCTCCCCGCTGGTGGCCTGCTCCACCGCCTGCTGCCAGACACTGTCGATAGACACCAGCAACGGCGAGCTCGACCAGCCGAAGCGAAAGGCCGCCCACCAGAGCGCTACCAGTAAGGCAGGGAGCACCCAGCCGCGCAAGGGCTTCGGCACGTGGCGGAAGAGGTTCCGGTCCACGGATGCGTTGCTGCTGCTCATCATCAGAACCCCGCCCGCCGCCAGCGCAGCAACCGCGTTTCGATCAGCGCAAGCAGCTTGTCGAGCACGAAGCCGACCAGCCCCACCATCACCACCGCCGCCAGCACCACGTCGAGCTGGAACAGCTGCCTCCCGAACACGATCATGTAGCCCAGCCCTTCGCTCGACGCCAGCAGCTCGACCACCACCAGCGCGAGCCAGGCATGCGTGAAGCCATAGCGCACGCCGTTCCAGATGGGCGCCGCTGCAGCCGGGAACACCACACGCGACAGCAACTGCCAGCGGCTGAAGCGGAACACCCGCGCCACCTCGATGTAGCGCGTGGGCACGTTCTGGATGCCCTTGTAGGTGTTGAGCGCAATGGGCACCAGCGAAGCCTTGGCGATCAGGATGATCTTGAGCGTCTCGTCGATGCCCACCAGCAGCATCAGCAGTGGCAGCCAGCCGAGCACCGGCACCTGCGCGAAGGCCTTGAACAGCGGATAGACGTAGTCCTTGAAGGTCGGTGACAGCCCCATCGCCGTGCCGATGAGCAACCCGCCCACCAGCCCGACGCCAAAGCCCGCGAACACGCGCCAGAGGCTGATGCGCAGGTTGTCGAGCAGTTCGCCGCTGCGCAGCGCATCGGCAAAGGTGGCTGCCACCGCCTCGGGCGACGGCAGCACCTGCGGCGCGATCCATTCGTTGCGCGCCGCGATGTGCCACAGCAGCAGCACGGCCAGCGGCACCGGCCAGGCGAGCAGCAGGCGCGCCGTGCCCGACAGCCATCGGCGCCATGCCCCAAGAGACGGCGCTCGCTCGACGACCGGGAGCGACAGCTCCGGAGGCAGCACCGCACTCATGCGGCAGCCTTGAGATCACGCGCCAGCAGATGCCGGCTCGCGGGCCGCGCCAGTCCCAGGTTCTCGCGCAGCGTGCGGCCTTCGTATTCATGGCGAAACAGGCCGCGGCGCCGAAGCTCGGGCACCACCTGCGTCACGAAGTCGTCCAGCCCGCCGGGCAAGGTCGGCGGCATGACGTTGAAGCCGTCGGCCGCCTCTTCCTCGAACCACTGCTGCAGCTGGTCGGCGATCTGCGAGGCCGTGCCGTGAATCGACCAGTGCCCGCGCGCCGTACCGACGCGCTGGTAAAGCTGGCGGATGCTGAGACCCTCGGTGCGCGCCAGCTCCGTCACGAGCCGGAAGCGGCTCTTGGGCCCGTTCGGCTCGGGCAGGTTGCCAGGCAGCGGACCATCGACCGGATAGCCCGTGAGATCCACGCCGCCGATCACCTGCGACAACAGCGCCACGCCCACATCGGGCGGGATCAGCGATTGCAGCTCTTCGAGCTTTTCCTTCGCATGCGCTTCGCTCTGCCCCACCACCGGGAACACACCCGGCAAAATCTTGAGCCCCTCGGGGTCGCGCCCGTGGTGCGCCAGCTGCGCCTTCAGGCCGCGATAGAAAGCCTGCGCTCCCGTCAGCGACTGCTGCGCGGTGAAGATCACCTCCGCCGTCGCAGCGGCCAACGCCTGCCCCGACTCCGAAGCACCGGCCTGCACCACCACCGGGTGCCCCTGCGGCGGCCGCGCGACGTTGAGCGGACCTCGCACGCGAAAGTGCTTGCCCTGGTGTGCCAGCACGTGCAGCCGGTCGGGGTCGAAGTACTCGCCAGCGGCCTTGTTGTGCGTGAAGGCATCGTCGTCCCACGAATCCCACAGGCCCGTCACCACATCGACGAACTCCCGCGCGCGCTCGTAGCGCAGGGCGTGCTCGGGGTGCCGGTCGAGATTGAAGTTCAGCGCCTCGGCCTCGTTGGACGAAGTGACCACGTTCCAGCCCGAACGCCCGCCGCTCAGGTGATCGAGCGAGGCAAACTTGCGCGCCACGTGATACGGCTCGTTGTAGGTGGTCGACACCGTGGCGATCAGGCCCAGCCGCTCCGTCACGGCCGCGAGCGCCGACAGCAGCGTCAACGGCTCGAAGCCCGAAACCCGTGCGCTGCGATGCAGGGTGCTCGAAGCCGAGGCGTCGCGAATACCCACGCTGTCGGCCAGGAACACTGCATCGAACTTCGCGCGCTCCGCCGTCTGCGCCAGCGCCTTGTAGTGCGCGAAATCGAGCCCGGCCTGCAACGGCACATCGGGGTGGCGCCATGCCGCCACGTGATGGCCGGTCGCCATCAGGAAGGCGTTGAGCTTGATCTGTCGCTTGCTGCTGCTCATCGCGCCACCGCCACCTGCTTGCCGCTGACTTCGCCATTGGCCTCGTACACCGGCCAGTAGTTCTCCAGCTTCAGCTCGCGCAGCGCCGCATCGAGAAAGCTGCGGTCGAACCAGTTGTCGATCTCTGCCTTGCCGCGCACCAGCTTGAGCGCCAGCGCCTGCTCGGCGGAGTCCTTGTAGCGCTGCACCAGGAACGGATCGAGCAGCGGCGACAGACGCACGCGCAGCGGCTGGCCGATGAAGTCCTCGCGCCAATACTTCTCGGCCACCTCGGCCTTGCCCCATTGCCCGAACACTTCGTCGCGCTGCGATTCGTCGGAGTAGCGCCGCGCCACCGTTACCAGCGACTTGACGATGCGCTGTGTGGCCTTGGGATAGTTCCGAGCGAAATCGTCCGAAGCCAGCAACACCGTCTGCCGCGTGTACTTGAACGAATCCTCGGAAGCCGAATAGATCACCTTCGCCGCGCCCTTGTCGCGCAGCACGAAAAGCTCGACATAGCCGAACGCACCGTCGATGTCCTTGGTGGCCAGCGCGGCCTGCGCGCCCGGCAGGTCGAGGTTGATGAGGCGGACGTCGCTTTCCTTCAGCGCGTGCGCGGCCAGCGCGCGCACGGCCGCGAGATGCAGGTTCGTGCCCTTGTAGAGCGCGATGCGCTTGCCGCGCAGGTCCTCGATGCGCTGGACCGGCGAATCGGGCGGCACCGCAAGGTAGAGGCCATTGCGCACGCCCGAGCCCGCGATGATCCGCGTCTTGACGCCGCCCGCCCGATGCACGATGGAAGGCAGGTCGCCCTGCCAGGCCAGGTCGAGCTGCTTGTTGACCAGCGCCTCGTTCACGGCCGGGCCCGCGCCCTTGAAGAACACCCACTCGATCTTCGTGCCGTCGGCCTTGAACTCCTCTTCGAGTCCACCGAAGGCATGCAGCAGCGCCGCCGAAGAGCCACCGAAGCGAACCGGGTTGCCTACGCCGCCGGTGGCCACGCCGATGCGGATGGCGGCGGGCGTTTCGGTGTTGGCGGCCAGCAATCGTGGCGCGGCGGCGATCAAGGGCCACGCAGCAGCGTGGCGGAGAAACGAACGTTTGAGCATGAGCGGCAACCTTGGCTTCGATGAATCCAGAAGATTCTGCGAGGCGGGTGCACGAGGCGGAAGGAAGCTGTTCGCGCTTTCTAATGCGGCGGCCGACTAAGGGCGGGTGCTGGGGAAGGCGGCTGTTCGGCTTGAGGCTCGGGCAAAAGAAAAACCCGCCGTAGCGGGTTGTCAGCGAAGGACTTCGGTCTGATGAGCGTCAGGGCTTGTCGCGTTCGGCCCGTAGCCACTTCAGCCTGCGCTCCGCTTCGCCAGGAGGGATCTGGTCCTCGGCCTCCAGTCTCTTGAGCCTTCGCTCATCCGCGCGATTCAATGCATCCTTCAGGAGGGCCATCTTGCGCTCCCGGCAAGGGCTGCATTCGTAGAAGCTCGTCGGACTCCCCGTGAGCTTCATCTTTGCGTCGTACTCAAGGGCAAGAGCTCGCCCATTGGGTTCGATACCCATGGCGAGGATCCTTCCGTTCTTGAATGTGACGAGGGCATCTCCTTCGCACCCTGTGGTATCGGTTCTTTCCGGGTCGTAGGCTCTCCATGAAACCCGACGCATGTGCCGCAAGACATAGAGGACGTCCTCTTCTGTCAACACGACGTCGTCGCAATTCAGAAAATCCTTGTTCTCCCATACCGTTCGGCCCGAAGGTTCCGTGATCTCCACCATTTGCACGTAAGCGATGGGGTATCGCCGATCAGCGGCCTGCGCTGAAGATGTTCCCGCTGCCACGATCAGTATCGTGGCCACGAGATTGTTGATCTTGCGCATCAAGGCCCTTTGCGCGCTGAACGCGCCTTCTGCAGCAGAAGTTCCGCTTCAGTGGAAGAAATCCGTCCTTGCGCCACCAGCTTCTTGAGCCTGCGCTCATCGGCTCGATCGAAAGCGTCCTGAAGAAGGACCATCTTGCGCTTCCTGCACGGATCGCACTCAAAGTAGCTTTCAGGAACACCGGTAGGTTCGAGTTTGGCGTTCGCTTCGAAGATGTTGATCCTCCCCGTGGGCTCGACTCCGATGACGATGATCTTTCCATTTCTGAAAGTGACGGAAGCACCACCTGAACACCCCGTCCTCTCCGTCTCCTCGCTGAAAAATGCCTTCTCTGTGACCCTGCGTATGTGCCGCAGTGCATATCGCACATCCTCTTCGGTCAGGACGACATCGGAGCAATCTAGGAGATTTTTGTCTTCCCACACAGACCCACTGGAGGGCTCGACGACTTCGATCTTCCTTACGGAATCAAGCGGGTATCGCTTGTCCGCCGCGTGAGTCGGGGCACCCATTGCGGTTGCAACCAGCGCCATCAAAAGAATGCTTACTTTGCTCATGGTGTGGGTATGGGGAGCGTCCAGTTCGCGCCTTGCGCCTCGGTACTGTTCTTTCTGCTGACATCCGGGTGACGGAACACTTCGCTCGTTGCGAGTTGCATTGAGCTCTGGAGCACATGAACGAGCCACGAAAGCGCCTGGTTCTGAGCTGCTGTTGGAGTGGGAAAGACACCGGCGTCTCCCCGCAGTCTTTCCAGAGGCATTTTTCTTTGCTTGAGAGTCGGGTTGAATCCCTCCGGCAATCTTGCTCTTCCCACCATTTCGATTCCTATGGCTTCCATATTGCTCGGATAGCGGTCTCCTGGCGCTCTACGCATCTCGATCCGATGCATCGCCGTTGCCCCAACCTTTTCTGGAAAGTCACTTAGGGTGCACTTTGGTATCACCAGACATCGCGCCTGCAACGGCCCCACATGATTCGTACGCTGATAGATCGCCGCCGTCTGATAAATGGTCCCATCCTTGTCGATAAGAAAGTGCGCGCCGTTCGCCTTCGGCTGCTTGTAGCTGTTCAATGAAGACGCCGAAGTATCGGCGTCGGTCTGGTGCACGACGATGCCGGTGATTGCTCCGACCCGTTTCCCTCGTTCAATCTGTGGACTGCGAGCATGCCTGACTCGCGCGTGACTGATCATTCCGTGTTCGTCAATTTCAACGAGCATGGGGTTCCTCCCTGATGTGTTTGCTTGATTACCGACTCTTCGCGAGGTGTGTCCGTGCATCGATGAACAACACGGATCACGACCTCGCGGCGCATGCTATGGCGAGGTATTCAAAAGGGAGGAGGAGCTTTAAAAGATTCGATCGATTCCCGAAATTCAGCACAGTCAACGAATGGATGGCCTGTAGACCCCTGCAAACACACTGCCCAGAAACGAAAAAACCCGACGCCATAACAGCGCCGGGTTGTCGCAGATGCCCGAGGGTCCGTCAGAGCTTCGCGATCGAAACCTCGGTCGACTTCACGAGCGCGACCACGTCGGAGCCCACCTTCAGTTGCAGCTCGTCGACCGAGCGCGTGGTGATGACCGAGGTGACGATGCCCCAGGCGGTTTCGACATCGACTTCGGAGACGACGTCGCCGCGGATGATTTCGCGGACCTTGCCCTTGAACTGGTTGCGCACGTTGATGGCTTGGATGGACATGATGGTTTCTCTTTCAGGGTTGAAGCAGGAATGGATGAATGATTGGGTCGGGTCGTCAGACGATCTCGGCCACGTCGTCGAACGCCAGCCGCGGCCCGCGTTCGAAAGTGCCGGCGTGGTCGGCCACGCCGAGGTTGACGAGGAAGTTGGCGCGGTAGCGCCCGTCTGGGAAGAACGCCTTGTCGACCAGGTCCGCGTTGAAGCCCGATTGCGGCCCCGCGTCGAGCCCCAGCGAGCGCGCCGCCAGGATCAGGTAGGCGCCCTGCAGGCTACTGTTGCGGAAGGCCGTGGCCTGTGCGGCTTCGGCACTCTTCTCGAAGAAGGGCTTGGCGTCGTAGGCCGGAAACTGCGTGGGCAGGTGCTCGTAGAAGCGCGTGTCGTGCGCCACGATCACCGTGACGCCGGCCGCCAGCGTTTGCGCCGTGTTGCCAGAAGACACGGCCGGCTTCAGCTTCGCCTTGGCTTCTTCGCTTCGCACGAACACGTAGCGCGCCGGCTGGGCGTTGTAGGCGGTCGGGCCCCACTTCAGCAGGTCGTAGAGCTTGTGGATCAGCTCGTCGGTCACGGGCACGGGCTTGAAGGCGTGCACGGTGCGGGCCTTGCGGAACAGCTGGTCCAGCGCGGCTTCGGGAATGGATTGCAGTGTGGTCATTTCTTCAAAAGGTCTTTCAGTTCGATGCGGCTGCAAGGGCCTGATCGAGGTCGGCGATCAGGTCATCGATGTGCTCGATGCCGACCGACAGGCGCACCGTGTCTTCGGTCACGCCGGCCTTGGCCAGCTCTTCGGGCGACAACTGCCGGTGCGTGGTCGAAGCGGGGTGTGTGGCCAGCGAGCGCACGTCGCCGATGTTCACGAGGCGCGTGAAGAGCTTCAGCGCATCGAGGAACTTCGCCCCACCCTCGCGACCCGCGCCGATGCCGAAGGTCAGCACGCCGCTGGAGCGGCCGCCGAAGTATTTCTTCGCCAGCGGGTAGTCGGGGTGGTCTTCGAGCGCCGCGTAGTTCACCCAGTTCACGGCCTTGCTCTGCTTCAAGTGCTGCGCCACCGCGAGTGCGTTGCTGCTGATGCGGTCCATGCGCAGTGCCAGCGTCTCGATGCCCTGCAGGATCAGGAAGGCGTTGAACGGCGAGATGGCCGCGCCGGTATTGCGCAGCGGCACCACGCGCGCACGGCCGATGTAGGCGGCCGGGCCCAGCGCCTCGGTGTAGACCACGCCGTGGTAGCTCACGTCGGGCTCGTTCAGGCGCCTGAAGCGCTGCTTGTGCTCGGCCCACGGGAACTTGCCCGAATCGACGATGGCGCCGCCGATGCTGGTGCCGTGGCCGCCCAGGTACTTGGTGAGCGAATGCACCACGATGTCGGCGCCGTGCTCGATGGGCCGGCTCAGGTAGGGCGAAGGCACTGTGTTGTCGACGATCAGCGGCACGCCATGGCGGTGCGCGATCTCGGCGATGGCCGCGATGTCGGTCACGTTGCCCGCCGGGTTGCCGAGCGATTCGACGAACACCGCCTTGGTCTTCTCGTCGAACAGCCTCTCGAAGCTCGTCGGATCGCGGTGGTCCGCAAAGCGCGTGGTAATGCCGAACTGCGGCAGCGTATGGGCGAACAGGTTGTAGGTGCCGCCATACAACGCGGTGCTGCTGATGATGTTGTCGCCGGCCTCGGCGATGGTCTGGATCGCGTAGGTCACGGCCGCCTGGCCCGAGGCCAGCGCCAGCGCCGCGATGCCGCCTTCGAGCGCGGCCACGCGCTGCTCCAGCACGTCCTGCGTCGGGTTGTTGATGCGGGTGTAGATGTTGCCCGGCACCTTCAGGTCGAACAGGTCGGCGCCGTGCTGCGCGCTGTCGAAGGCGTAGGCCACCGTCTGGTAGATCGGCGGCGCGACCGCGCGGGTGGTCGGTTCGGGCGAGTAGCCGGCGTGCACCGACAGGGTTTCGAATTTCCAGTTCTGCGACATGCGACTGCCTTTCAAAGGGGCGGATGGATGAAAGAAGCTCAGATCGCCCAGCGCAGTGCGTGCGCGGGGGTGCTTAGCCAGCTTGCGTCGGTGCTCTCTGGCGCGGTGTCTTCCGGCTTCTGCAGCACCCTGTCGAGGATTCGTTTTTCAATGGCCGCGAAGGCCGGGTCGCCCTGCGAGCGCGGGCGGGCCAGCGCGATGTTCTCGTCGAGCGCGATGCGGCCGTCTTCGATGAGGATCACGCGGTCGGCCAGCGCCACGGCCTCCTGCACGTCGTGCGTCACCAGCAGCGCGGTGAAGCGGTGGCGCTGCCACAGGTTCTCGATGAGGCGGTGCATCTCGATGCGCGTCAGCGCATCCAGCGCGCCCAGCGGCTCGTCGAGCAGCAGCAGGCGTGGGTGGTGCACCAGCGCACGGGCCAGCGCCACGCGTTGGCGCTGCCCACCCGACAGGCGCGCCGGCCATTCGTTCTCGCGATCAGCCAGGCCGACCTGCGCCAGCACTTCCTTGCCGCGCGCCTTGGCATCGTTGGGCAGGCCCAGCGTCACGTTGTCGAGCACGCGCCGCCATGGCAGCAGGCGCGCCTCCTGGAACATGATTCGGGTGTCGTCGTGCAGGCCATGAACGGCCTTGCCGTCGGTGTACAGCCCGCCGTCGCTCGGCTCCTCCAGACCCGCGATGAGCCGCAGCAGCGTGCTCTTGCCGCAGCCGCTGCGCCCCACGATGGCGATGAACTGGCCCGGCTCGATGGTCAGGCGCGTGTTGCGCAGCACTTCGCGCGCGCCGTAGCGCTTGTGCAGGCCGCGCGCCTCGAGGCGCACGCCGCCGGCGATGATGGCCTGGGGTTGGATGTCTTTCAGGACGGCACTCATTGGCTTCAGGCTCCGGGTTTGAACAGCGCCACGTTCAGCGCATCGATTTTTCGGGGGAGCAGCTTTTCCGTGAAGAAGGCATCGGCGATGCGCTGCTGCTCGGTCAGGGCCTCGGCCACGACCGGGCGCACCGCGTAGCTGCGGCGGGCGTTGGCCTGCTCGATGGTCGCGGCGTCGAGGCCCCAAACGGGCGACAGCAACGCGGCCGCTTCCTTCGGGTTCTGCTTGACCCACTTGCCCGTCTTCTCGAGCTCGACATAGATCACACGCAGCACATCGGGCCGCGCCTTCGCGAACTTGGTGCTCGCAAGGTAGTAGCGCTGGTACGAGGCGATGCCCGCACCATCGGCCAGCACGCGCACCTTCGACTGGCGCTGTGCGGCGGCAAGGAACGGGTCCCACACCACCCAGGCGTCGATGGCGCCCTTCTCGAAGGCGGCACGACCATCGGCCGGCGTGAGGTAAGCGGGTTCGATGTCCTTGAACGACAGGCCGGCCTTGTCGAGTGCGGCGATCAGCAGGTAGTGCGCGCCGGCCGCTTTCGCGAAGCCGATCTTCTTGCCTTTCAGATCGGCCACGGTCTTGATCGACGAATCTTCGCGCACCACGATGGCCTGTGCGGCGGGCGACGGCGCTTCCTGTGCGATGAAGGTCAGGTCTGCTCCGGCGGCTTGCGCGAACACCGGCACGGTGTCGGCCACGTCGGCGCTGATGTCGAGGTTGTCGAGGTTCAGCGCTTCGAGCAGCGGCAGGCCGCTGGTGAACTCGTGCCAGCTCAGCGTGACGTTGAGCGGCGCGAGTTGCTTTTCGAGCGCGCCCTGCGCCTTGAGCACGGCGATCAGGGTCGACGACTTCTGGTAGCCGAGCCGAACGGTCGCTGGCCGGGCGGCCACGCCTTGCGCGAGCACCGCACTGGCGCCGAACGCGCCCAGCGTGGCGATGACGGTGCGACGGGAAGCATGGAATTGCGTCATGCCCCTGCCCTCACTTCGCCTTCTTCTGGTAGCCCGGGTGCCACCGCAGCCACCATTGCTCCAGTCCGCGCGCGAACAGATCGGCCAGCTTGCCGAGCAACGCGTAAAGCAGGATGCCCACCAGCACGATGTCGGTCTGCAGGAACTCGCGGGCGTTCATCGTCAGGTAGCCGATGCCGGCCTGCGCCGAGATGGTCTCCGCCACGATCAGGATCACCCACATCAGGCCCAGCGAAAAACGCAGTCCCACGAGGATCGACGACAGCGCGCCCGGCAGGATCACCTCGCGGTACAGCTGCCAGCGCGACAAGCCGTAGGTGCGGCCCATCTCGATCAGCTGCGGATCAACGTTGCGGATGCCGTGGAAGGTGTTCAGGTAGATCGGGAAGAACACCGACACCGAGATCAAAAACAGCTTGGCCGATTCATCGATGCCGAACCACAGGATCACCAGCGGAATCAGCGCCAGCGCCGGGATGTTGCGCACCATCTGGATGGTGGAGTCGAGCAGCGTCTCGGCGAACTTCACCGAGCCCGTCAGCAGGCCCAGCAACAGCCCCGCCCCGCCGCCGATGGCCAGCCCCGCGAGCGCACGGCCCGCGCTGACCTTCACGTGCGTCCACAACTCGCCCGACACCGTGAGGCTCCACGCAGCCTTGACCACATCGACCGGCGCGGGCAGCACGCGCGTGCTGAGCCAGCCCAGCGACGACGCGATCTGCCAGAAGACGATGAGCCCGACCGGCACGAGCCACGGCACCAGCCGCCCGGCGACGTTGGCAGCGAAGCTCTTGAACGCGTTGCCTGTGTTGTTCTCGGTGGGTGCCACGGCCGGCAGCTCCTGAACTTGTTCAGTCATGGCGGTCTTTCAGCTTTGGGAAACGAGGCGCGAAGGCGCGTCGAGATTGGCGACGACCTCGCCGAAGGGGCCGCTGAGCGAGCCGCCCGCCAGGCGCGTCTGCGCCTTGCGCGAGAGCAGCGGGAACACCAGTTCGGCGAAGCGGTAGGCCTCTTCGAGGTGCGGGTAGCCCGAGAGAATGAACTTGTCGAGACCCAGCGCCGCGTACTCCTCGATGCGCGCCGCAACGGTCTTCGGGTCGCCCACCAGCGCCGTGCCGGCACCGCCGCGCACTAGGCCCACACCAGCCCAGAGGTTCGGCGCGATTTCAAGCTCGGCGCGCGAGCGCTTCGCGCCGCCCGCATGCAGCGCGGCCATGCGGCGCTGGCCTTCGGAATCCATGCGCGCGAAGGCGGCCTGCGCACGGATGACGGTCTCGTCGTCCACGCGGCTGATCAGTTCTTCGGCCGCCTTCCACGCTGCGTCTTCGGTCTCGCGCACGATCACGTGCAGCCGAATGCCGAACTCGACCTTGCGGCCCTGGCGCTCAGCGCGGGCGCGCACGTCAGCAATCTTCTTCGCGACTTCCGCAGGCGGCTCGCCCCAGGTGAGATACGCATCGACCTGCTCCGCGGCGAGGTCGTGCGCGGCGGCGGAAGAGCCACCGAACCACACAGGCGGATACGGCTTCTGCACCGGCGGGTACAGCAGCTTGGCGCCCTTCACGCTCAGGTGCTTGCCTTCGAAGTCGAAAGCCTGTCCGTCGTGGCTGCGCGCGATGATCTCGCGCCAGATGCGGATGAACTCGGCCGACTGTTCGTAGCGCGACGCATGGTCGAGGTACACGCCGTCGCCTTCGAGCTCGGCCTGGTCACCACCCGTCACGAGGTTCACGAGCAGGCGCCCGCCCGAGAGGCGGTCGAAGGTCGCGGCCATGCGCGCGGCCAGGCTGGGCTGGTGCAGGCCGGGGCGCACCGCCACCAGGAACTTGAGCTTCTTCGTCGCGCCGATCAGGCTCGACGCGATGACCCACGGGTCTTCGCACGAGCGGCCCGTTGGAATGAGCACGCCTTCGTAGCCGAGGTTGTCGGCCGCGCCGGCAATCTGCTGCAGATAGGCCAGGTCGATGGGGCGTGCGCCCTCGCTCGTGCCGAGGTAGCGGCTATCGCCGTGCGTGGGGAGGAACCAGAAGATCTGCATCACGCGATCCCCGCGCCGGCGGCTTCGAGCAGGTTGATCTTTTTCGGGATCAGCTTGAGCGCAAAGAATGTGTCGGCAATCTGTTGCTGCTCGGCCAGGATGGCCTTGGTGATGGGCGTGGTGCCGTAGTCCACCCGGCCCACGGACAAGTCGGCCACCGGCTTCGGCAGGCCCCAGAGCGTGGCCAGCTCGGCCGCGTAGTCGCTCTTGTTGGCCGCGCCCCAGACGTCGATCTTGTTGATCTCCTCAACCGCGATGGCCAGCACGTCGGCGTTCTTCGCCACGTAGTCGAGCGACGAGAAGTAGTAGCCGCGGTTGCCGACCACACCGGTGGCATCGGCCAGCACGCGCGCGTCGAGCGACTTTTCGGCGGCGGCAAGGAACGGGTCCCAGATGACCCAGGCGTCGACCGAGCCCTTCTCGAAGGCGGCACGCGCATCGGCTGGCGGCAGGTAGACCAGGTTCAGGTCGGTGTACGACAGGCCGTGCTTTTCGGCCAGCTTGACGATGAGGTAATGGACGTTCGAGCCCTTGTTGAGCGCGATCTTCTTGCCCTTCAGATCGACCACCGTCTTGATGGCCGAGCCCTTGGGCACGATCACCGCTTCCGCGCGCGGACGCGGCACTGTCGCGGCCACATAGGCCAACGGCGCACCGGCTGCCTGCGCGAAGATGGGCGGCGCCTCGCCCACGTCACCGAAGTCGATGGAGCCGACGTTCAGTGCTTCAAGCTGCACGGGGCCGGCGGTGAACTCGGTCCACTTCACGGTTACGCCGAGGGGGGCGAGCCGCTTCTCGAGCGTGCCGCGGCCTTTGAGGACGCTCAGCGGCCCCTTCTGGTTGCCGATGCGGAGCTGGCGTGCGGGCGCCTGTGCCAGCGCTGCGAACGACGGCAGTACGACGGCGGCAGCGACGCCCTGGATCAGGCGACGTCGAGGTGCGGAAATCAATGTCATGGCAATGCTTGGGTATGGATGTGCCGCGCGGTCAGGCGGCGGCAATGAAACTCACGATCAGCGCGATGGCGCTGACGACGATGACGCTCACGGCAAGATCGCCCAGCGCGTGCCAGAGGGAGCGCGGCGAGGTGTCGAGCACGGAGTCTTCAGTGGCAACGGGAGTCATGCGTGGATTCCTTGGTCTGCAAAAAACGTCGGGCAAAAGCTGTCCCGCACCGCGCGCAGGCGGCTTTCAAGAACGGGAATGAGGGATGAGATCTGGGCAAGCCGGGCTCGCGACGAGCCCGTGCTTTCAGACGCTACATCGCACGCGAGAAAACGGGACCGGCTCGAAACCGTGCGTCGCCGGCAGCTTCAGGCCCTCGGTGGCCAGCACCTCGACGGCCTCGTTGAGTCGCTCAGCCAGGTCGTTGTGCACCTGGTAGGCGTTCTCGGGCGTCAGCGCAATCTGCGATTCGCTGGCATACACGCCCGGCAGGATGTGGCGCGCTGACAGCGACTGCAGCACGGGGCGCAATGCGTAGTCGAGCGCGAGCATGTGGTGTGGGCTGCCGCCGGTGGCCAGCGGCAGCACCGTCTTGCCCTTCAGCGCGTTCTGCGAGAGCAGGTCCAGAAAGACCTTGAGCAGGCCGCTGTAGGCCGCCTTGTAGACCGGCGTGGCCACCACGATCACGCGGGCCGCCGCCACCTGGGCAATGGCGCGCTCGATGGCCGGGTTGTTCCACTCGGCCAACAGCAACGCCTGCGCCGGCAACTCGCGAATGGCGAGCCGCTCGATCCGCGCGTGGCGCTGGGCCAGCCGCTCGCCCACCGAGTCGAGCAAGGCGGTGGAGCGGGACGGGGCCGTGGGGCTGCCGGCAATCAGGAGAACGGACACGGGAGGCTTTCTGTTTTCTTCTTCAATCAGGAATTCAGGGCGAGCCGGGCCACGGCGCCAGTCGAACTGGCGCCATGCACTGCCGGCTGGCTGGCGGCCTGGCTTACTTCTGCTTTGCGGTGTAGATCTGGTCGAAGGAGCCGCCGTCTGCAAAGTGCTCCTTGTCAGCCTTCGCCCAGCCGCCGAAGGCCTGGTCGATGGTCACCAGCGTCAGCTTGGGGAACTGCTTGTCGTACTTGGCCTTTGCCTTGTCAGACGTCGGGCGGTAGAAGTTGCGGCCCGCGATGTCCTGGCCTTCGTCCGAGTACAGGTACTTCAGGTATTCCTCGGCCACGGCGCGCGTGCCCTTTTTGTCGACGACCTTGTCGACCACGGCCACGCTGGGCTCAGCCAGGATGGAAATGGAGGGCACCACGATCTCGAACTTCTCGGGGCCGAATTCCTTCAGCGCCAGGAAGGCTTCGTTCTCCCAGGCTAGCAGCACGTCGCCCACGCCGCGTTGCACGAAGGTGATGGTGGAGCCGCGCGCGCCGGTGTCGAGCACGGGCACGTTCTTGAACAGGTTGCCGATGTATTCCTTGGCCTTGGCATCGCCGCCGTACTTGCGCTTGGCAAATTCCCACGCGGCCAGGTAGTTCCAGCGGGCGCCGCCCGAGGTCTTGGGGTTGGGGGTGATCACCTGCACGCCGGGCTTGGTCAGGTCGTCCCAGTCCTTCAGGCCCTTGGGGTTGCCCTTCTTCACCAGGAACACAATGGTCGAGGTGTAGGGAGCGGAGTTGTGCGGCAGGCGCTTCTGCCAGTCGGCCTTGACGAGGCCACCGTGCGTGACGAGTGCATCGACGTCGCCGCCCAGCGCCAGCGTGGCCACGTCGGCGTCGATGCCGTCGATGATCGAGCGAGCCTGCTTGCCCGAGCCGCCATGCGACTGCTTGACCGTCACGTCCTGGCCGGTCTTGGCCTTCCAGTACTTAGCGAAGGCCTGGTTGTAGTCAACATACAGCTCGCGCGTCGGGTCATACGACACGTTCAGCAGCGTCACGGGGGCTACGCCGCCCTGGGCAAACGTCGGCAATGCCGACAGGGCCATGGCACCGGCCACGCCGGCACCCAGGGAAAGCTTGATAAAGTCGCGGCGGAGGCTCATGGTGTCTTGCTCTGAAAAGGCATATCAATGAAGCTGCGTATTCTCAATACGACATATAGAAACTGGAACGACCAAGTTTTCAGTTCTAAATAGCCAAATCAACTAAGCAACCGCTTTCCCCACTTTTCCCGTTCAAAGGCAATCGAAATGGCACGCATGGTTCAGTGCATCAAGCTCGGCAAAGAGGCCGAAGGGCTCGACTTCCCGCCCTACCCAGGCGAGCTGGGCAAGCGCCTCTGGGAAAACGTCAGCAAGGAAGCCTGGGCCGCCTGGCTCAAGCAGCAGACCATGCTGGTCAATGAAAACCGGCTGAATCTGGCCGATCTGCGCGCCCGCCAGTACCTGGCGCGGCAGATGGAAAAGCACTTTTTCGGCGAAGGCGCCGACGTGGCGCAAGGCTACGTACCCCCCTCGAACTGAGCCCGTCTTGGCCGCCGAGCCCGTCGCCTGGCGCGCCGACGGCGTGCCGCACAGCGAGCGCTTCGACGACATCTATCACACCGAAACCGGAGCACTGGCGCAGTCGCGCCATGTGTTTCTGGGCGGCTGCGGGCTGCCTGAGGCCTGGATCGGACAGCAGCAATGGCTGATTCTCGAAACCGGCTTCGGCCTTGGCCTCAATTTCCTGACAACTTGGCAGGCTTGGCGTGCAGACGCCGAGCGGCCACGGATGCTGCACTTCGTCTCGATCGAGGCGCACCCGGTTTCGGCTGACGATCTGCTGCGCGCGGCCGGGGCGTATCCCGAACTGGCCTCCCTCGCTCGCGAGCTGGCCGCGCAGTGGCACGGGCTGCTGCCGGGCTTCCACCGGTTGGCCTTTGACGAAGGCCGCGTGCTGCTCACCCTCTGCATCGGCGACGTGCAGCCGATGCTGCGCGCCCAGCGCTTCGAGGCCGACAGCATCTTTCTAGACGGCTTCAGCCCGCAGCAGAACCCTGCCATGTGGTCGGAAGACACGCTCAAGGCCGTGTCGCGCTTTGCGCGGCAGGGCACGCGCATAGCCACCTGGACGATCGCGCGGACGGTGCGCGACGCGCTCAAGCAGTTCGGGTTCTCGGTCGAAAAAGACCAGGGCCTGCCGCCCAAGCGCGATTGCCTGCGCGGCGTGTTCGCGCCCGCCTGGACGGTGCGCCGCCGCGGCCCCGCGCCCGAGCGCATCGACACGCCGGGCCGCTGCGCTGTCATCGGCGCTGGGCTTGCGGGCGCGGCCGTGGCGGCGAGCCTTGCGCGGCGCGGATGGCAGGTCACCGTGCTGGATGCCGCCGACTGGCCCGCTTCAGGCGCTTCCGGGCTGCCGGTGGGCATGCTCGCGCCGCATGTGTCGCCCGACGATGCGCTGCTGTCGCGCCTCACGCGGGTCGGCATCCGCGCCACGTGGACCGAGCTGACGCGGCTGCTGGAAGAAGGCCGCGACTGGCGCGCCACCGGCGTGCTGGAGCGCCGGCCCGATGGCGATACGCGCGTGCCGACTGGCTGGAGCGACAGCGGCCCTAACGAATCATGGCCCGCGAACGCCGGGCAATTGGCGGCTCTTGGACTGTCGAGCGATGCGCCCGCCCTCTGGCACGCACGAGCCGCCTGGGTGCGGCCGCACCGGCTGATCGCCGCATGGTTGCGCCAACCAGGTGTCGAGTTTCGTGGTGGCTGCAAGGTAGAGCGTCTGACTCGGGACGCGAACGGCTGGCAGCTGTTCGACCCAGCCGGTCAGTTGCGGATCGACGTCGACCGCGTGGTGATCGCCGCAGGTTTCGAATCGGGCCGATTCGCGCCCGGGCTCCCTTTGCAGCCGGTACGCGGCCAAGTCGCCTGGGGCCACATGACCGACGGCCTCGAATTGCCCGCCACGCCCCTCAACGGCGACGGTCATCTGGTCGCGCACGTGCCCGATGCCGAAGGCGCCCCGATCTGGCTGGCCGGCGCGACCTTCGACCGCGACAGCACGGACCTCGCCCCCACCGAAGCAGACAGCGACGCCAACCGCGGGCGCCTTGCGCGGCTGCACCCTGCCGCGGCCTCCGCGCTGGCCCCTTCGTTCGCACACGGCCAAGTCAACGCCTGGGTCGGCATCCGCTGCGCCTCGGGTGACCGGCGTCCGCTGGTCGGCCCGCTCGACGGCGATGCTGGCGGCCTCTGGGCCTGCACCGCGCTGGGCTCGCGCGGCCTGAGCTTTGCCGCGCTGTGCGCAGAACTGCTGGCCGCGCAATGGCACGCCGAGCCGCTGCCCTTGCCGGCCACGCTGGCCAAGGCACTCGGCACGCAGCGACTCTGAATATCAGCCCGCGCTAGATGCCCGCCAGGCCATCAGCAGCGCCATGCAGATCACCAGCACGAAGAAGTACTTGCGTAGCGCCCGCTCTTCCAGCCGGGTCGCCAACCGCGCCCCGGCCGCCGTGCCGATCCACAGCCCCAGCACGACAAGGCCCAACAGCATCCAGGGCAGCCCGTTGGCAACGCCGGCATAGACAAGCACCGCCGGCAACGCCAGCGGCAGCGCATTGATCGCGAGACTCACCGCCTGCGCCCGGTGCTGCGAGTAGTGCAGCGCCACCGTCAGCAGTGCCGTGATGGCCAGCCCGCCGCCGATGCCGAGCAGGCCCGACGAAGCACCAGCGACCATGCCCACGACCACCAGCGCGGCGGCAGCTCCGCGCGGCTCCTCGGCTTGCACCGCATCGACGCCACCGGCCTTCGCTGGCGACTTCAACACCACCAGCGTCGCCAGCACCAGCAGATACCCCACGAACATCCAACGCAGCGCCGCATCGGCAACATGGCTCGCCCCGAGCGCGCCCGCATAGGCCCCCGCCAGAAACCCAAGCGAAATCCAGATCACCGTGCGCCACGAGGCCCCATGCCCCGCCACCCGGTAGCGCAGAAACCCCGCCAGGCTGGTCGGCACCAGTTGCGCCGCGAGCGAGATGGCCTGCGCATCGTGTTGTCCCAGGCCCGGCATCAACGCCAGCGCGGGCACTAGCGCCCCACCGGGGCTCACACCGAGCAACCCGCCCATCGCACCCGAGAAGATGCCGATCGCCAGTCCGCCCAGCGCCTGAACGAGGCCGAACGATTCGGGCATGGGTTAAGCGGCGCCCTGCCCCGAAGGCGCCAGCAGGTGGTCGATGCGGCTGTCCCCATAGGTGCGCAGCACCTCGGAGATCACCACCTTGTACCCGTCGAGCCAGTTTGCCTGCGCCGCCTTGGCCTGCTGGTGCACGGGGTGGCGGATCAGCGCCTGCAGGCTGTCGAGCGAGTCCCAGTAGTAGACGTTCGACACCAGCCCGTTGCCCGCGTTCTCCCATGTTTCCTCGCCCAGGTAGCCGGGCAGCGACTTGGCCGCCGTGGCGATGGTCTGGTCGAGACGGTGGAATTCGTCATCGAACTGCTTCTTGGCGAAGATGAAGGTGGCGGAGTACATGGCGGGCTGGAATCTCCTGAATGAATGAACCCGAATGGCCTCGGGCAAGGCCCGGACGGGCGCCGATTCTGCGGCATGTGCCCACGCCAATCCACCGTTTTGCCACGCGAACGCTGAGAATGCACCGCATGGCCATCCAGTACGACATCAAGCACACCACCGTCTATCGCTACAACAAGCCGGTCACCTTCGGCTTGCACCGCGTGATGTTCCGTCCGCGCGACAGCCACGACCTGCGCGTGCTGGCCACCGACCTGCAGGTGAGCCCGCAGGCCTTCACACGGCTCATTCAAGACCCGCATTCCAATTCTGTGGCGCTGGTGCAGCCCATGGGCGAGGCGACCGAGTTGCGCATCGTCTGCTCTTTCACCATCGAGCACGTGCCGGCGCAGCAGGACCAACTGGCGCTCGACCCGGCCGCTGAATTTTTGCCCTTCGCCTATTCGGTGCAGGAGCGCCTCGACCTCGAGCACTACCTGCGCCCGCACCACGACGACGACAACCAGGGCACGCTGATCCGCTGGGCCCACCAGTTCCTGCACACCGACAAGCCCAACAGCACCCGCGAAGTGCTCACGCGCATGAACGCGCACATCGGCCAGAGCCTCGAATACAAGGCGCGCGACGAAGAAGGCACGCAGTCGCCGCTCGTCACGCTGGCGCTCGGCAGCGGCAGTTGCCGCGACTACGCCCTGCTGATGATGGAAGCCGCGCGGCGCCTGGGCATAGCGACGCGCTTCGTCTCCGGCTATCTCTACGACGCCGCGCTCGACAACGCCGCCCAGACCAAGGGCGAATCGATGACCGGCGCCGGCACCACGCACGCCTGGCTGCAGGCCTATCTGCCGGGCATCGGCTGGCTGGCCTTCGATCCGACCAACAACCTGATGGGCAGCGGCCAGTTGATCCGCGTCGGCGTCACGCGCGACCCGGCGCAGGCAGCGCCCATCTCGGGCAGCTGGTATGGCGACGCCGAGGCCTACGAAGGCCTTGAAGCGACGGTGGTCGTCACGCGTCGCAAGAACTGAGCGCCGCCGGGCCTCGCTTTCGCGCCCCTACCTCGACCGCGCCGCCCGATACGCCTTGACCACCGGCACCGCCGTGGCGGGGCTGTCGGCGAAGAGGCCATCGATGCCCACGTCGAGAAAAGCCTTGATCTCTCCGGCCGTGTCGCCGTACGCAGTCGGGTCGGTCTTGGGCTCCTTCTTGAAGCTGTCGAGCAGGAAGTTGTTCTCGGGCCGGATCGTCCAGATGTGGACCTGCAGCTTCTTCTCGTGCGCGTCCTTCACGAGCGTGGTCGGCGTGCCCAGCTTGCCGTTGACCACCGGGATCACGCTCGCCTTGTCCGCGCCGATACCCTGCGCATAGGTCGCGATCTCGGCCAGGCCCTCGGGCTTCTTGAGATCGGCATAGGTTCGCTTGTCGCCCAGGACCTCGAGGTCGTAGGGCGCGCCCGCCGAGTAGACGAGCTGGACGATCTTCACCGTGCTCTTCAGGCGGATGTCCTTCAGGTTGCCAGTCTCGAAGGACTGCACGAACACCGGAGCATCAGCCTTGTTCAGGTCGTGCTTTTGCAAGGTGTCGAGTAGCTTCTTCTCGAGCGGCAGGCCGATCGAGCGGAAGTAGGTTGGGTGCTTGGTCTCGGGGTAGATGCCGATCACGCGACCCTTGGCCACCGACTGCGTCTTGGCTAGCTGGATCACCTCGTCGAGCGTCGGCACCTGGAACTGGTCGTTGTACGACACGTTGGCCGGGCGCAGCTTCGGAATGCGCTCGCGAGCCTTCAGCTCCTTGAGTTCGGCCAGCGTGAAGTCTTCGGTGAACCAGCCGGTGATCGAGATGCCGTCGATGGTCTTGGTGGCCTTGCGGCCAGCGAACTTCGGCACGTCGGCCACGTTGGTGGTGGCCTCGATCACGTTGCCCGAGGCGTCGACGATGGCGATGGCGTTTTCGTGGCGGGCAACCAGTTCGCCGTCCTTGGTGGGCACCAAGTCGGGTTCGATGAAATCGGCCCCGTCGTCGATGGCCTGCTGGTACGAAGCCAGCGTGTGCTCGGGCCGCGATGCCGAAGCGCCGCGATGGCCGATGACGAGCACGGGTGCGGCCTCCACGGGTGCTGGCGCTGGTGCAGGGGCCGGAGCGGGAGCCGGTGCCGGCGGTGACGCCGGCGCAACGGGCAGCGCGGGCATGCCGCCGCCACTGCCACCACCGCATGCCGCCATGAACGCGCAGGCACAAGCCGCCAGGGTGGTCCTGGAAAAAGTTAACAACTGCATTGAAATTCCCCCCATTTGTTTCTATTGATGTAAATATCCCCGCCTTTAGCTGCCAAGCAGTTTGGCAACAGGCGCGCCGGATCATCGAGAGGAGAGGTGTCGGTCGCGTGACATGCACCACGCGACAAAGGGCCATCGGCGCGCACAGGCGCCCGCCCGTACCGGATCAGCCGCGCGCTGCCAGCTTCGCTTCGAGCTCGGCGATGAGCGCGCGGGCTTCGTCACCTTCGGGAATCGGCCGGCCACTGTCGCGCCACTGCACTGCGCTCTTGAAGCCTTCGGCCTCCGCCTGACGCCTGAACCACATCCCCTCGGGGTTGTGACGCGTGATGCCATCGAACACGGTCGCGAACATCTGGCTTTGCTCCAGACCCATCGAATGCCAGACCTGGTTGACGACCAGCTTGTGCATCATCAGATGCGAACGCGGCACGCCCGCAATGCGCAACGCGAGCTTCAGCGTGGCGTCGTCGAGCTGATCGGCAGGCACCGAGAAATTGGCCAGTCCCCACTCTGCCGCCTGTGTGCCGGGAATGGTGTCGCCCGTGAACATGAGCTGCTTGGCGCGCATGGCGCCGAGGCGATAGGTCCACATCGCAGTGGTCGGGCAACCCCACACGCGCGTGGGCATGTAGCCGATGCGCGCGTCGTCGGCCATGGTCAGCAGGTCGCAGCACAGCGCGATGTCGCTGCCGCCCGCAACCGCATAGCCATGTACCTTGGCGATGGTGGGCTTGCGGCTGTGCCACAGGGACATGAAGTCGCCTGTGTTGCGCTTCATGGCGGCGTAGTCGAGCATCGGGTCCCACGGCGTTTTCTCTTGCCGGCAGGGGTGGTCGCCCTGCTCACCGTCACCCTCGCGGCCATGGCCTTCGGCATAGTCGCCGAGGTCGTAGCCGGCGCAGAAGGCGCGGCCTGCGCCTTCGACCACGATCACGTGCACCTCGTCGTCGGCTTCGGCCCATTCGACCGCGCGTCGAATCTCCGAAGGCGTGGTCTCGCCGATGGCGTTGAGCTTGTCGGGCCGGTTGAGCACGAGGCGCGCGATGCGCGGGTGCTGCGGGTCCTTGTCGATCAGGACGGTGTTGAAGGCTGGCATCTGGCTTGTCTCCTTGCGTGAGGGTTGTGCTGCTCTTCCAGCATCGTCACCCACGCACAGGCAAACCTGCAAGCTCTTCAGGCCCCCGCCGCACCACCCAGCTGAAAGCGAAACACCGCACCCTTGTCCGGCTGCTGCACAAGCCGGATGTCGCTGCCGTGCAGCTGCAGAATGCGCTTCACGATCACCAGGCCCAGCCCGCCGCTGCTCGCGCTGTCGGTGCGCGAACCGCTCATGAACACGGGGCGCATGAACAGGGCCGGCTGCAGCTCGCCCGGAATGCCGGGGCCCGTGTCGCTCACCTGCACCGTCACGCCCGCGTTCTCCGCGCGCAGCTGCACCACGATCTCGCCGCCCTCGGGCGTGTGGCGGATCGCGTTGTCGAGCAGGTTGGTCAGCACGCGCTCGATCATGCCGAGGTCGGCCGACACCACCGGCAGGCCCGGCGCGATGTCGGGCTTGAGGCGTTGATGCCTCGCCTCGGCCGCCAGCTCGAACTTCTGGAACACGTCCTGCACGAGATCGGCGAGTGCAAAGTTTTCCTTCTCGGGCTTGACCACACCGTATTCGAGGCGCGCCAGTTCGAACACTTCCTGCGCGAGACGGCCGACCTTGCGGCTCTGGCCCAGCGCAATCTCCAGATAGCGCCGCCGCTCTTCCTCGCTGAGCGTGCCGGCCTTGAGCAGCAGCGTTTCGAGATACCCGTGCAGCGACGTGAGCGGCGTGCGCAGGTCGTGCGAAATGTTGGCGAACAGCTCGCGGCGCTGCTGGTCCTGCAGGGTCAGCTCGCGCCATTGTTCGGCGATGCGGCGCGTCATCTGCGTGAAGGCCTGGCCCAGCTGCGCGATTTCGTCGCGGCCGTGCGAGAGACGCTCCAGCGTGGGCGCTTCGCTTTCGAGCGAGGCGATGCCTTCGGTCTCGAAGCGCTTGACGGCCGAGGTCAGCTCGCGCAGCGGCCGGGTGATGAGGCGGAATGCCGCGAGGCCCGCGAGCAGCCCGAGCAGCGCCACCAGGCCCATCGACCACAGCGTGGTGCGCAGCACGTTGTCGGTCGCCGCATTGGCGACCAGCGCGTCGTGGTCTTCGCCCTGCAGCACCACGTAGACGTAGCCCACGTCGCGCCCGTCCATGCGCAGCGGTGCGGCGCTGAACACCTTGGACGCGCTGGAGCTGCGCGGATCGTCGCCCCCGATGGGCAGCGGCGCGCCCGACAGCAGCTTGCGGATCGGCCCCAGCTCGACCTTGTCGCGCTTCAGGTGCCCCAGCGGTGCGGCCTGCGCCTTGATGCGGCCGTCCAGCCCCAGCAGGTAGACCTCCACGCTCGGGTTGACGGCCATGAGCTTGTCGAACAGGTCCTTCACCGCTTCCTGGTTGAGCCCGCCGGGCTTCATGAGCTCGGAGTTCTCGGCGATGTGCGCCGCGAGCCCGAGCGACAGGCGCTGGATGACCTCCTGCTCGTGGATGCCGTTGGAGCGCATCTGCAGCCACGCCGAGGCCCCGCAGCACACCAGCAGCAGCACCGCGAACACGGCCGACAGCCGCCGCGACAGCGTGGCCCACGCCATCACGCGGAGTCCTCCCCGTTCGCAGTGGCCGACAGCTTGTAGCCGCGCCCCCACACCGTGAGGATGCGCCGCGGCTCCGCCGGATCGGCCTCGACCTTGGTGCGCAGCCGGTTGATGTGCGTGTTGACGGTGTGCTCGTAGCCGTCGTGCTGGTAGCCCCAGACCTGGTTGAGCAGGTCGAGCCGCGAGAACACCTTGCCGGGGTTGCGCGCGAAGAAATACAGCAGGTCGAACTCGCGCGGCGTGAGCTCGATGAGCTTGCCGTCCACGCGCACCTCGCGCGCCAGCGGCTCGATGTCGAGGTTGCCAAGCGTGAGGCTGCCCGACTCCATGCGTGCATTGCGCGCCAGCGCGTCGGTGCGCCGCAGCAGCGCCTTCACGCGCGCCACCAGCTCCAGCACCGAGAAAGGCTTGGCCAGGTAATCGTCGGCGCCCAGCTCCAGGCCGAGGATGCGGTGCACCTCGCTCGACCGCGCGCTGATGATGATGATCGGCGTGTAGCGCGTCATGGCGCGAGCACGGCGGCAGATTTCGAGGCCGTCGATGCCGGGCAGCATCAGGTCGAGCACCAGCGCGTCCCAGTTGCCGCGCTCCAGTTCGCGCAGGCCGGCGTGGCCGTCGGCGGCGCGCTCGACCGCATAGCCTTCGTCGCGCAAGTGCATGCGCAGGAGTTCGGCAATGTGGGCGTCGTCCTCGACGATCAGCACGCGCTTGGCAGTGTCCATGGTGGCGCCATTGTCCCGCGATACGGCTTCTGGAGTTATCACGATTAATTGAACTTTGCGTGATGAATCGGCCATGGGGTGCGCCCAACAATCCGCCCCATGAACAGCACAGTCATCGCCCCACTTGCCGCGCCGGCCCCTGAGGTCGATCGGCGCCCCATCCATCCGCTGTGGATGCGCATCACGCACTGGCTCAACGCGCTGGCCGTGGTGATCCTGGTGACTAGCGGCTGGCGCATCTATGACGCAGCGCCTTTCTTCCCGTTCACCATTCCGACCGTGATAACGCTCGGCGGTTGGCTCGGCGGTGCGCTGCAGTGGCACTTTGCGGCGATGTGGCTGCTGGTGTTCAACGGCTTCGTGTACCTGACGATGAACATCGCCAGCGGCCGGCTGGCCCGCAAGTTCTTTCCGGTGACGCCGGCCGGCATCTGGCACGACGCGCTGGCCGCACTGAAAGGCAAGCTCTCGCACGCCGACCCGCGCCACTACAACAGCGTACAGAAGCTGGCCTACCTGTTCGTGATGCTCGACCTGATCGTGATCGTGCTCTCGGGCCTGGTGCTGTGGAAGTCGGTGCAGTTCCCCGTGCTGCGCGAGCTGCTGGGCGGCTACGAGTTTGCGCGCCGCATCCACTTCTTCGGCATGGCCGCCATCGTCGCCTTCGTCGTCGTGCATCTGGTGATGGTGGCCTTGGTGCCCCGCACCCTCCTCACCATGATCCGCGGCCGCACGCCCAAAGCCTGATGAAAATCTTCAAAGCCCCCACCCTGAGCGGCATCGACGGCGACGCCGTGCTGCACGAAGCCCGCACGCTGATCGCGAAGAAGCTCGACCAGCCTTCACGCCGCATCTTCCTGCAACGCTCGCTCACGCTAGGTGGCCTCTCGCTGCTCACGGGCTGCAGCATCAGCGACAACGCGCAGGTGGAAGCCGCGCTCACGAAGATCTCGCGCTTCAACGACAAGGTGCAGGGCCTGATCTTCAGCCCCACGCAGCTCGCCCCGACCTATACCGAGGCAGAGATCACGCGCCCCTTTCCATTCAACGCCTACTACGGCGAAGACGAGGTGCGCGAAGTAGACGAAGCCAGCTACAAGCTCGAAGTGACCGGCATGGTCGCCGACAAGCATGCCTGGACGCTGGCAGAGCTGCGCGCCATGCCGCAGCACGACCAGATCACGCGGCACATCTGCGTGGAAGGCTGGAGCGCCATCGGCAAATGGGGCGGCGTGCGCTTTGCCGACTTCCTGCGCCACATCGGCGCCGACCTGACAGCCAAGTACGTCGGCTTCAAGTGCGCGGACGACTACTACACCAGCATCGACATGCCCACCGCGCTGCACCCGCAGACGCTGCTGACGCTGACCTACGACGGCCAACCGCTGCCGCCCAAGTACGGCTTTCCGATGAAGCTGCGCATGCCGACCAAGCTTGGCTACAAGAACCCGAAGCACATCAAGGCGATGTTCGTCACCAACACCTACACAGGTGGCTACTGGGAAGACCAGGGCTACAACTGGTTCGGAGGGAGCTGAGGGGCTGACACAGCCGCTCGACTGCCGAAGAAAGCGCGAGGCCCAGTTCACTGTAACCAGGCCGATCTTTGAAACGAAATCCAAACTCAACCCAGGAAGACTCCAATGAACAAGCTCACCGCAACCCTGCTCGCAACCTGCATGGCCTTCGCCGGCGCCTCGGCTTTCGCCGCGGACGAAATGGCGAAAGACGGCATGGCAAAGGATTCGATGTCCAAGGACGCCATGAAGAAAGACTCGATGGCGAAGGACTCCATGTCGAAAGACGCCATGAAGAAGGATTCGATGGCCAAAGACTCGATGTCCAAGGACGCCATGAAGAAAGACGCCATGGGCAAGGACGAAATGAAGAAGTAAGCAGGCAAGGCACCTCGCAAGCGCCATTGACGCCCGGAAGATTCGGCGTCAATGTCGCGTCAACACAGAGAACCCGTCCCCCCAAGGAAGCATCATGAAATCCCTCGCACTCACCGCCGGCACGCTGGCTGCCGCCGCACTGGTCTGGCACGCGGTGCCCTCGTTCGCCGAAACCGCCCGCCGTGTGCCCGCGCCCACGGCTGACCTTGTGGCACCGCCGGCCGCGAAGACCGAAACCGCCGTATTCGCTGGCGGCTGTTTCTGGGGCGTGCAGGGCGTGTTCCAACGGGTCAAGGGCGTGAGCAATGCCGTCTCGGGCTACGCTGGCGGCGACGCCAAGACAGCGCGCTACGACGAAGTCGGCTCGGGCCGCACGGGCCATGCCGAATCAGTACGCATCACCTACGACCCGCAGCAGGTCAGCTACGGCAAGCTGCTGCAGATCTACTTCTCGGTGGCTCACGACCCGACCGAACTCAACCGCCAGGGCCCGGACACCGGCACGCAATACCGCTCCACCGTGTTCGCCGAAAACGCCGAGCAGGCGCGCATTGCCACCGCCTACATCGCACAGCTGAACCAGGCCAAGACCTTCGGCAAGCCGCTGGCCACCACGATCGAGATGTCCAAGCCCTTCTATGCGGCCGAGGACTATCACCAGGACTACCTGACGCTGCACCCGAGCCAGCCCTACATCGCGATCAATGACATGCCGAAGATCGACGACCTGAAGAAGCTGTTCCCGGAAAGCTACAAGGCAACGCCTTCGCTGGTGAAGGCGGCAAAGGCCGGCTGATCGACTGGCGGACTCGGCAGGCCTACAGCAGCTTCAGCCGCCTGGCCTGCTCGGTCAGCTCCGCCCGGAAGGCCGGATGCGCGATGCCGATGAGCTCGCGCGCCCGCTGCTTCGCCGACTTGCCTCGCAACTGGGCCACGCCGTATTCGGTGACCACGTAGTTGATGTCGTTCTTGCTCGTGCTCACATGCGTGCCCGGCGATAGCGAAGGCACGATGCGCGAGATGGTGTCGCCCTTGGCCGTCGAGGGCAGCACGATGAAAGCCTTGCCGCCACGCGAGCGATTCGCCGCGCGCACGAAGTCCGACTGCCCGCCCGTACCCGAGTACGGCGCATGGCCCAGGCTCTCGGAGCCGCACTGGCCCAGCAGATCGATCTGCATCGTTGCGTTGATGGCGATGAGGTTGTCGTTGAGCCCCGCCAGCGCTGGGTCGTTGGTGAAGTTCACCGGGTGCATCTCCAGCGCCGGATTGCGGTCCATGAAGCGGTAGAGCTTGCTCGACCCCAGCGCGAAGGTGGCGATCGACTTGCCCGGCAGGTAGTTCTTGCGCCGGTTGGTGACGGCCCCGCTCTCCACCAGCGTGAGAATGCCGTCGCCGATCATTTCAGTGTGGATGCCAAGGTCATGCTTGTGCGTGAGCTGCATGACCACCGCATCGGGAATACCGCCGTAGCCGATCTGCAAGGTCGAGCCGTCGTCGATCAGGTCGGCCACGTACTTGCCGATGGCCTCCTGCACCACACCGATCTTCGGCAGGCCGACCTCCATTACCGGCGCCTCGTTCTCCACCAGCGCGGCCACCTGCGAAATGTGCACATGGCAGGCGCCGTATGCGAAGGGCACGTTCGGGTTCACCTCCAGCACCACGGCGCGAGCCTTTGCGACGGCGGCCATCGTGTAGTCGGCGCCCAGGCTCAGGGCAAAGTAGCCATGCGCGTCCATCGGCGAGGCCATGCTGAAGACCACCTCGGTCGGAATCTGCCCGCGCTCGATCTGCGCCGGAATCTCCGAGAAGTAGTTCGGAAGAAAGTCGATCCAGCCCTCCTGCCCGCCTGCGCGGGTGGCACCACCGAAGAACAGCGCGACGTGGCGCACGTGCTCGACCGTCTCGGGGTCGATGTAGGCGTACTTGCGCATCGCAAGAATCTGCGCGACCTTCACGTCGCGGAAATCGCGGCGCTGCTCCGACAGCGCCGTGAGCAGCGTGGGCGGCTCGCCGACTCCCGTCGGCACGACGATCATGTCGCCGTTGCGCACCTGGCGCACAGCGTCGACGGGGGATGCGAGCTTCTGGCGGTACAGGTCCTGGAGCGTCGTCATGCGCGATCTATGCCTCTTTCTTGTAGTCGCCGCGACGCGCGGCCTGGTTGGCCCGGGTGCGGCGCACCAGCGCCTGCTGCGCGACGGGCACGTTGGCAGCGTCGCCCTTCCATGCATCGAGCGCGGGCTGCTGCACCGCGCGGGAGAACGAGAAGGCCAGCGCCCACGGCATGCGCGACTTGAACCGGATGTTCATTTCATTCAGCCGGGCAGAAGCCAGCTGCGCCGACTGGCCGCCCGAGAGAAACGCCACGCCGGGCACTGCGGCGGGCACGGTGCGCAGCAGGCAGTTCACCGTGGCCTCCGCGACCGCCTCTACAGAATCCTGCACAGCGGCCTTCTGCCCCGGCAGCACCATGTTCGGCTTCAGCAGCATGCCTTCGAGCAGCACGCCTTGCGCGCGCAGTTCGGCGAAGGTCTTGTGCAGCACTTCTTCGGTAACTTCGGCGCAGCGCGCGAGCGAATGGCTTCCATCCATCAGCACCTCGGGCTCGACGATGGGCACCAGGCCGGCTTCCTGGCACAGCGCGGCATAGCGAGCGAGCGCATGGGCGTTGACGCGAATGCATGCGCGCGTCGGCAGGCCATCGCCGATGGCGATCACGCCCCGCCACTTGGCAAAGCGCGCGCCCATACCGGCGTATTCGGCTAGGCGCTCGCGCAACCCGTCCAGCCCTTCGGTGACGGTCTCGCCGGGATGTCCGGCCAGCGGCTTCGCTCCCGTGTCGACCTTGATGCCCGGAATGATGCCCACGTCCTCCAGCGCCTTGGCAAAGGGCTTGCCCGCATTGGTCTTCTGGCGGATCGTCTCGTCGAACAGGATCGCGCCGCTGATGCTGTCACCCAGCCCCGGCGCGGTGACGATCAACTCTCGCCAGTCGCGCCGCGCCGCCTCGGTCTGCGGGATGCCCAGCGTGGCGAAGCGCTTGTTGCAGGTGGCATTGCTCTCGTCCATCGCGAGCAAGCCCTTGTCGCCAGCGACGAGCGCGCGGGCGGTGTCGATCAATGTCTGTGCGGTCATGGGCGGTACACCTTTCCGGCGGCCATCCTACGCCCTCGCGGACGACTCGTTAACACCGTGAACCTGATCGCTGGCCGACTTCGTGTTTCAGCCAATGCTGCGCCGTGGGTCTTTATCAAGCCGAAGCCAACGGACAGTAACCTTCGCGCGTCGAGACGGAAAGGAAGCCTGAATGGAACACGGTTCACGAAAGTGTCATGCGCGCCGCGTCAAAGGGCCCGCAGTGCTGGCCGGGCTCGCGCTCGCCGCAGCCGTGTTCACAGCACCTTCCGCATTCGCGGAGCTGGGTGGCGCTCCCACCATGGGCCCCGGCCAGCGCGTCGCCATCGAGTCGCGCAAGGCCACCAATCAGACGACCGGCAGCGCAACGGCTGAAGCGGCCGCCAGCTGGAGCATGCGTGAAGTCACGCTGCCCGATGGGTTGATCCAGCGCGAATACCTGACGACCGACGGCACCGTGTTCGCGGTGGCGTGGCGCGGCTCGCACAGGCCGGAGCTGTCGGTGCTGCTGGGCACGCGCTACGCCACGCAGATGTCCCGCAACGCACGCGAGCTGCGCCAGCAAGGCAGGGGCTCCCACGGCACGACCTCGCAGGCGGACGAGACCTTCGCGGTGCATGCCTCGGCGCACCAGCGTTCCTCGACGGGTGTTGCCTGGCTGCCCCGGATGCTGCCTCCGGGCCTCGACCCAAACACGCTGTCCATCCCGGAACAAGGCTCCTGATCCTTTCAACCCGCTTGCAACCACACACCGTGCCCATGGAACAACGACAAGCAGGCAACCGGCGCGCTGCCGGCACCAGGACCTTGATGATTCTCCGAGCGGCTGCAGCGTCGGCATGCGCCGCAGGCCTGCTGGGACTCGTCGCCTGCGGCGGCGGGGGCGGCGGAGGCGGTGGAGCCCTGCCGATCGCGCTGCTGCCCACCAGCAGCCCCGCATCGACTTCGGCACCGGCCACCACACAGGCCCCCACGACAAGCTCGCAGAACTCGATGTCCCTCACCGTGTCGCACGGAACCGATTCGAATGGGGTCAACCTTCCACAGGTCAGCGTGCAACTCTGCGTGCCGGGAACCGGCACATGCCAGACCATCGACAACGTGCTGGTCGACACCGGCTCCACGGGCTTGCGCATCGCCGCCGCAGCGCTCAATTCGTCGATGCAGGCGGCCTTGCCGCAGGAGACTGTGAACGGCTCGCCACTGAACGCATGCGAGCAGTTCCTCGACGGCTATACGTGGGGAACGATGCGGGTTGCCGACATCACGCTGGGGCCGAAGTCCGCAAGCTCGCAACCGCTGCAGATCGTAGGAGACCCGGCGTCTGGCACCGTGCCCAACGCATGCTCGGACAACGGAACGCTGCAGGCCGAGAACACCCCCGCGGACCTGGGAACGAACGGCATCATCGGCGTGGCCGCCTTCCTGCAGGACTGCGGCTCCGCATGCGCGCAGCAGGCCATCGCAGCCACCTACTACACCTGCCCGTCGGGAGGCCAGTGCCAGAACACGGCGGTGCCGGTCGCGATGCAATCGCAGAACGTCGTTGCCAACTTCGCGCAGGACAACAACGGGGTCGTGCTCAGCCTGCCGGCGATTTCCTCTGCGGGCCAGGGCGTCACGGTGGGCACGCTCTACTTCGGCGTAGCCACGCAGGCCAACAATGCCATGAGCGGAGCGACGGTGCTGCAGACGAATCCGCGCACGCTCAGTGTCTCGGCCACCTACAAGAACACGAGTTTTCCCGACAGCTTTCTCGACAGCGGATCGAACTTCTTCTTCCTGAACGATTCCACGATCACCCAGTGCGCGAAGAGCGGCAACTTCGCCGGCTTCTACTGCCCCACCAGCACACTGGACCTGAGCGCCAGTTTCACCGCCGCGGTAGGAGCTCCATTGAGCCAGAGCTTCGCGGTTGCGAGCGCACAGTCGCTCTTCACGAGCAACCCCGGTGTGGTGGCGGTCAACAACATCGCCGCCACGAGCTCAGGCAGCGGTGCCATCGACTTCGGCCTTCCGCTCTTCTACGGCAGGCTGGTCGCCGTGCTCAACGAGGGGCAGTCCGCGCTGGGCCAGCAAGGGCCGTTCACGGCATTGGCAACTCCCTGATCAGAGCTAGGGCTAGATCACGTTCTTCTCGAGCAGAGGCCTGTTCTCGAGGATTCGCGCGAACGACACGGGCGAAAGATCGAGGCTGCGGTACTCACCGAAGCGGATCAGCTCCGCCACGCCTCGCCCAGCCGCCGGGCATTGCTGCAAACCGTGGCCCGAGAAGCCGTTGGCAAAGAACAGGTTGTCGCAGTCAGGATGCAGGCCGAGGATGGCGTTGTGGTCGAACACGTTCATCTCGTAGTAGCCGGCCCAAGCGCCGGTCATGCGAATGGCTTCGAAGGCCGGCACGCGCTCGGCCAGTGACGGCCAGATGAAGCTGTCGAAGGCTTCGTACTCGACTTCGAGCGGCGCGTCGTCGTGGTCCTGGTCTTCGGGCGGCGCGAAGCCGCAGATGAACTGGCGGCCTTCGGGGCGCAGCCAGATGCCGGAGGTGTCGATCACCAGCGGGCAGCCAGGCAGTGTGTCGGGGCACGAGAAGCTGAACACGCTGCGGCGGCGGCCGCGCACGGGCAGGTCGATGCCGGCCCATTCGGCGACCTTCGCGGCCCAGGCGCCTGCGGCGTTGACGACTACGTCAGCTTCCAGCGTCTGGCCGCTGTCGAGCTGCACGCCGGTCACGGTGCGCCCGTTGCGGCGCAAGCCCGTCGCATGCGCCTGCACGTAGCGCACGCCTTGCGAGGCGGCCTTCTTGCGGAAGGCCTGCAGCAGGCTGTAGCCGTCGTACCAGCCTTCGCCCGAGAGGCCGAGCGATGCGAGCGCAACGCCCTCGGTCGAGATCCACGGAAAGCGTGTCTTCAGTTCGTCAGGCGTCATCAGCGCAACATCCACCGAGTGCGCCTTCTGCATCGCGTGGTTCTCGCGCAGCACGCCGACACCGGCTGGCGAGGCGAGGTACAGGTAGCCGGGCTCTACAAGGCCGATGTCGGGCACGTCGTCGCCCACGCGCAGCGTCTCGCCGAGATTGCGGAAGAAGTCGATGCCGTAGAGCGACATCTCGATGTTGATGGCGGTGGAGAACTGCTGGCGAATCGAGCTAGCCGACAGCGCCGACGAGGCCTGCTTGTACGAGAAGTCGCGCTCGACCACCGTGACCTCGAAGGGCTCCTCTTCGGGGCTGCGGGTCAGGAAGTAGGCGATGGCGGAGCCGATGGCCCCGCCCCCGATGATCACCACACGACGCATGAAATGCCCTTCTTCTTGCTGCTCGTCATTGATGCTGCTGTTGATTCGTCACATACGCCAGCCGCGCCGCCGCCAGGTCCCACAGCGCATGGCCCACGGTCTTGACCAGCACCGGGCGGCCTTCATGTGCCGGCAACGCGTGGCAGAAGGCCTGCACTGTGGACCAATCGGCACCCGCCCGGATCAGGTCGCCCGCCTCGCTGCGCGCTCCCTCCAGCGTATCCACAAACACGGCGCAGCGCCGCACCAGTTCGGGCGGCACTTCGGCCATGTCGGCGCGGTAGGCGCCGATGGCGATCACAGTGGTGTCCGGCCGCGCCTGCGACGGGACCACCGGGTCTTGCGAGTTGGTTGCTGCGACGATCAGGTCGGCTTCTTCCGCCGCAGCCGCCGGATCGGCGACCGCACTGGCGTCAACGCCCAGCGAACGCATGTGCTGCGCCAACGCCTCCGCATGGGCTTGCGTTCGCGCGTGGATCTTCAGATGTCGCATGCCCCACACCGCAGCAAAGGCCTCGGCATGCGCGCGAGCCTGCACGCCCGCGCCGATCAACAGCATGCGCTCCGCGCCTGCGCGCCCTGCCCTGATTGCCCCGGCCAGAGACAGCGCCGCAGTGCGCCGTGCCGTCAGCACATTGCCATCCATCGCAAGCAGCCGGGTGCCGGTGGCCGCGTCCATCAACGTCACGTCGCCCTGCACCACCGGCAGGTCTCGTTCCGCATTGCTAGCGTGCACGGTCACCGTCTTCAGCGCGGCAAAGTGCTGGTCGGCCGCCGGCATCAGCAGCATGACACCGCCGGCCGCGAGCGGCACCGAGGTGCGTGGCGACGCATGCGCCTCGCCGCTGCGTTCACGCTCGAACATCTGCAGCAGCGCCTCGACCAGCGCGCCCCATGGCAAGGCTGCAGCGGTTTCCTCCGCGTTCAGCGTCCGCATGCGGGCCGCTGCCTCAGGAGCCGGCCACGCGCACGCGCTTGCCGTCCTTGTAGGTGAAGACGGTGAAGTCCGGCTTCTGCAGGTTGCCCTTGGCGTCGAAGCTGATGGTGCCGGTGACGCCATCGAACTTCACCTTGCGCATTGCCGGCAGATAAGCCTCGGGCTCGACCGAGTTGGCCGCGCGCATGCCGGCGGCCAGCGCCATCATGGCGTCGTAGAGGTACGGCGCATAGGTCAGCACGTCGACGCCATAGCGGGCCTTGTAGCGCTGCTCGAAATCGGCGCCCTTCGATGTCTTTTCGAGTTCCTTGCCGCCGCGCGTGCAGTACAGAAGGCCGTCGACCGCGCCGCCGCTGATCTTGGCAACCTCGTCAGTGCACAGCCCGTCGGTGCCGAGCAGCTTGGCCGTGATGCCGAGCTGCTTCATCTGCCGCGCGATGAGCCCGCCCTGCGCGTCCATGCCGCCGTAGAACACCACGTCGGGCTGTTTGCTCTTGATGGTGGTGAGGATGGCCATGAAGTCGGTGGCCTTGTCGCTGCCGTACTCCTGCGCCACCACGTTGCCGCCCAGCGCCTTCACGCCGCGCGTGAACACCTCGGCGGCACCCTGGCCGTAGGCGGTGCGGTCGTCGATCACTGCGATGTTCTTCGCCTTCATGTCCTTCACCGTGTAGTTGGCGATAGCCATGCCCACGTCCTCGTCGCTGGCCAGGATGCGAAAGACGTTGCTGTAGCCCTGCTTTGTGAAGGTCGGGTTGGTGGCGGTGGACACGTCGGGCAGGCCCGCGCGGCTGTAGACGGCCGAGGCCGGAATGGCCGCGCCCGAATTGAAGTGGCCCAGCATGCCCTTCACGCCCATGTCGACCAGTTTGTTGGCAACCACCATGGCCTGCTTGGGGTCGGCCTGGTCGTCTTCGGACTGCAGCACGAACTTGATCTTCTTGCCGCCGATGACAAGGCCCTGTTTGTTCAGGTCTTCGACCGCGAGCCGCGCGCCGTTGTCGTTGTCCTTGCCCCAGTGGGCGGCGCCCCCGGTGAGCGGACCGGCGTGGCCGATGGTGACGGTCTGCTCGGCCTGCGCGAACGCGGCGGCGGGCAGGCCCAGGACGGAAGCCAGTGCAATGCCCAGAGCGGTACAACGGGCGGTGCCACGGGTGCGCAAAACAATCATCGGAAGTCTCCTCTTATCGTTGGCAGGGGGTCGGCACGCAGAATAGAGTCGTGGGCGCACGCTGAACAAACGCTAAAAACGCACAACGTTGTGCACGCCGGGAAGGACACCGGCGCCCGGGCACGACCGGTGCTTTGGCTGAAAGACTGAGACAACCGCTGGCAATCGATGAGAAAAGACATTCCCAACCTCGGCGCGCTGCAGGCCTTCGAGGCCTCGGCTCGGCTGGGCAGCTTCACCCGCGCGGCGACCGAACTGGCACTGACGCAAAGCGCAGTCGGCCGGCAGGTGGCCATGCTCGAACAGCGGCTTGGCGTGCCGCTGTTCTCACGCGTGCGGCGCCGGCTCACGCTCACCGACGTGGGCCGCGAATACGCGGCGCGCATCCGCCGCCACCTCGACCAGATCCGCCGCGACACGCTCGAGATCAGCGCCGGCCACGAGATGGGCTTCGTGCTGGAGCTGGCGGTGGTGCCGACCTTTGCCACGCAGTGGCTGATACCGCGGCTGCCGGAGTTCAGCCAGCTGCATCCGAACATCACGGTGAACCTGTCGGCGCGCTCGCAGCCCTTCTCTTTTCAGGAGAACGCCTACGACGCGGCCATCTACTTCGGCGACCAGTTCTGGCCGAACACGCGCGGCGGGCTGATCTTTGCCGAGGGCGAGATGGTGCCGATCTGCAGCCCCGCGTTCCGCGATGCGCACGGGCCGTGGGACGAAGCCAGCTTCGAGCAATGCCGCCACGTGCACCTGAGCACGCGCGCCCATGCGTGGCGCGACTGGTATGCGCAACAAGGCTGGGAGTACACGGTGCACGCCTCGCGCGGGCCACGCTATGAGCTGTTCACCATGGTCGTCGCGGCCACGGCGGCCGGCATGGGCGTGGGCCTGGCGCCGCGTATCCTGATCGAACACGAGCTACGCGCCGGCGAGCTCGTGATTCCGGTGGACCGGCACCTCGACGTGCGCCAGGGCTACTACTTCGCGTACCCCGAAGGCCGGCCGGCCTCCGGGGCGCTGGAGCACTTCAAGCGGTGGGTACTCGGGCTGACGCCGGCTTAAACCGGATTGGGATTGCGTTCAAGAAAGCCCTGCTGATGCCAGTAGGGATAGGCCCGCGTCGTCGTGCTGGCTGCATCCAGTTCGGCAACCTGCGCGGGCGTGAGGTTCCAGCCCACCGCACCGAGGTTCTGCCGCAGCTGTGCCTCGTCGCGCGCACCGACTACCACGCTCGACACGGTCGGGCGCTGCAGCAGCCAGTTCAGCGCGACCTGCGGCACTGTCTTGCCGACTTCGGCGCCAACCTTTTCCAGCGCCTCGACCACGCGGTACAGCAACTCGTCGGGCACCGGCGGGCCCATGTCGGCGGTAACGTGCAGACGGCTGTTGGCGGGCAGCGGCTGGCCACGGCGGATCTTGCCCGTGAGCCGGCCCCAGCCCAGCGGGCTCCACACCACCGCGCCCACGCCCTGGTCTTGCGCCAGCGGCATCAGCTCCCATTCGTAGTCGCGGCCGACCAGCGAGTAGTAGGCCTGATTGGCGACGTAGCGTGCCAAGCCGTAGCGCTCTGAAACGGCCAGCGACTTCATCAGGTGCCAGCCCGAGAAATTCGACACGCCGATGTAGCGCAGTTTGCCCGCGCGCACCAGATCGTCGAGCGTGCCGAGCGTTTCTTCAACCGGCGTGCTCGCATCGAAGCCGTGCAGCTGGAACAGGTCGATGTAGTCGGTGCCCAGTCGCTTGAGCGCGCCGTCGACAGCCTGCACGAGGTGATGGCGCGACGACCCCACGTCGTTCGGCCCCTCGCCGCTGCGGAAGGTGGCCTTGGTAGAGATCAGCAGCCCGTCGCGCGGGCGGCCCTTGATCGCCTCGCCGAGCACCGACTCGGCTGCACCAGCCGAATAGATGTCGGCACTGTCGAACATGTTCACGCCTGCCTCGAGGCAGATGTCGATGAGCTTGCGCGCCTCGGCCACATCGGTGCTGCCCCACGCGCTGAAGAACTCGCCCTTGCCGCCGAAGGTGCCGGTACCAAAACTCAACACGGGGACCTTGAGGCCTGATTTGCCCAGATGACGGTATTCCAAAGTGGTACTCCTTGGTGTTTGCGGATTCATTGATGAAACCGACAGGCCGACCGGCTTGTCGTCGGGCCATTGTTGGACGAAGAGGTGAACCCTGCGGGCGGATGGGCTTTGTGGAAATCGGACACGAACAGTTGACAAAGCCATCACGAAATTCTCTTTTTCGGCCAGTAGCATGCGCCGCGAGGTCGTGATCCGTGTCGTGCATAGATGCGCGGACACGCCTCGCGAAGAGTCAGCAACCAATCAAAAAGCTTCAGGGAGAAACCACATGCTTGTCGAAGTCGACAAACACGGAATGATCAATCACGCAAGGGTCAGGCATGCTCGCAGCCCTCAGATCGAACGAGGAAAACGGAGTGGAGCAATCACCGGCATCGTCGTGCATCAGACCGATGCCGATACCTTGGCATCTTCATTGAACAGCTACAAGAATCCCAAGGCGAACGGAGCGCACTTTCTCATCGATACCGATGGCACGATCTACCAGACCGCCGCAATCTATCAGCGCACGAATCATGTGGGGCCATTGAAGGCTCGATGCCTGATAACGGGCAGGTGCACTCCGCGCGACTTCCCTGCAAAAGCTGGAGCCAAAGCGATTCATCGCATCGAAATGCGCAAGGCACCTCATGACCGCTATCCAGGGAACATGGAGGCCGTCGGAATCGAGATGGTTGGCAGAGCCAGGTTGCCGTTGGGCTTCAAGGACCCGGATATCCGCGCCAAACGGCCTCTCGAAAAGCTGCGTGCAGAATTCGGCATCTTTCCCACACCGTCCGCTGCGCAGAATCAATCGCTCGCGTGGCTTGTCAGCGTGCTTGAGAACTCCATGCAGATTGCACCGGGCGAAGTCTTTCCACATTCCGACGTCAGCTGGAAGAACCCCACAGAGGCACAAGGTGCGAATTGGAATCTGAAGGTACCAACACCATGAGCAGCGCCAGCATTCTTGGCATCGCGGCACTTGCTGTGGCTGCAACGGTATTTCCTGTTCACGCGGCCGACATGCGATATCCGATCGCCAATGTGGTGAAGATAGAAATCACTGAGCCTTCGATACGATCTGCATGGGAAAACAAGAACTTTCTTGACTGCGACGACGTTGTCCTGACCGAGGAAGATGTTCGCTATGCACTCCGGCACATGCGCAAAGTCCCGGAGAAATCCTATTTCGACGAGTACGCCGAACGAACAGGATGCCTTGGCGGTGCGCGCGTCACCTTCAAGAACGGCAAGACTATTGCTATCGGCATCGAGCCGACGGGGCGCATCAATACCTTCGAACTCAACGCCAAACTCAAGCCCACCTCCGGCCCGGAAACCTACTATGAATGCCAGCCTTGCAAGGCCCGCAAGATGGGGCTTCTGAAGGACGCGCTGGATCGGGCAGATGAACGACGGCTCAGGAAGCTGGAGGCAGAAGGAAAGATTCCCCCCGGCGAAGCGGAACGTCGCCTGAAGACATTGCGGGCCAGCCGTTGAACTCGACACTTCCCCCTCGCGCACCATGAGTCAAGTCAAGGTTCTTTTGATGGCGTCGGTCTTCGCGATAGCAACCGCCCAGGTTCATGCAGCCGATAAGCGATACCCGCTCGACTCCGTACGGAAGATCGAGATCATCGAGCCCTCCAGCGGAACTTCCTGGGAAGACAAAGACTTCCTGGATTGCTCGGATGTCATCCTGACCGAGGAAGACGTGCGGTACGCACTGCAGCACATGCGCAGAGTCTCGAGGAAGTCCTACTTCAGCGAGTACACGGAAAGAATGGGGTGCGCGGGCGGTGCGTCAGTCGCATTCAAGAACGGAAAGATCATCGTCATCGGAGTCGAACCTACGGGACGAATCAATGTCTTCGAGTCGAACGCAAAACTTGAACCCACCGCCGCCCCAGAGAGCTTTTACGACTGCGCACCTTGCAAGGAGCGCAAGATGGCTCTTCTGAAGGACGCGCTGGATCGGGCAGATGAACGACGGCTCAAGAAGGCGGAGGCAGAAGGAAAGATTCCTCCTGGCGAGGCCGAACGCCGGCTGAAAGCTCTGCGGACCAACCGCTGACCGCCTCCACCCAACCCGCTTCGGCGGGTTTTCTTCTGGCATCAAAGATCCCATCGCCCCCAGAGACATCGAGCGAAATGATCGCCCCTATTTGAAGATCCGGACGATCGCGTCTTCGAACGCAAGAACATCCGTTCCCACATGGTTGGAGGCGAATGAGGTCTCCAGCAGCTGAAGCCCCGCATAGTTTCGGGCGGCCATCCGCTGGTACATCTCCCTGACGCTGTCTTGATTGCACCCGCTGTCGCAGTGAGCCAGGATCAAGGTGACGGGAAGCGGCCTGCCCGCCAGCGCGTCGAACATCTTCTGCTCGAGCGCAAAGTTCTGATCCTTCTGTTGCCAGAACGCAGCCTCGATGGAGATGAAGTAAGAGAAAACGAGGTTGTCCGGCGCCTCCAGGAACAACGCCGTCGCAGCCAGGTTGCCGCTGGTCGACAGGCCTGTGAGCATGCGCTTCTTCGGGTCCGTGCGGTACTTCGATTCGATGAAGGGAATCAGGTCCTTCGTGAGGAAGGCGTGGTACGCATTGGCACCCGGAAAGTTGTAGTCCTCCTGCCTTCGCGCGGTGTTTCCGATGCCGATGAGGAGGCTCTTCGTACCGCGCTTGAGCAGGACGTTCTTGAGGTTCGTGAATCGTGTATCGGGCAGCCCGTTGGTGGCGTCGCCGTCGAGTGCGTAGATGGAAGGGAATGCATCGGTGCCCGTGTCATAGGAAGCCGGAATGAAAACATCGACCGGGTAGCGCACCCCGTTGCTGCTCGACGTGACGACCTCCGACACCACGCGACCGCTGGCCGAAGGCACTGGCTGCGTGGGAGCGCCGCCAGTTGTCGGGAGTGCCACGATCGGCAGACCTCCGCCACCTCCCCCGCCGCCGCCTCCTCCGCATGCAGACACGCCCGCGAGAGCCACGCAAACACCCAACGCCGCGAGCGCGCGGCGAAGCCGATCAAGCCTCATGTTGTTTCCTCGTTCCTCCGGCGCAAGGCGCACCGGAACGGATACTCATCGCAGGCAGCAGAGGTGTCAACTTCGCGATGCCTCGCGAAAATCGGCCCGGTACTATCGATTGATGCAGATTTCTCTTGAAAGCCCCGCCCAACCCGACGTCATCCAGCTCATCGACGACCTCGATGCGTACCAGAAGCCGCTGTATCCGCCCGAGAGCCACTATGGCATCGACATCGCGGCACTGTCTGCGGCGAACGTGCTGTTCGCTGTCGCACGTGATGACGAGGGCAAGGCCATTGGCTGCGGCGCAATCTTGATCGAACCCGAGTTCGGCGAACTCAAGCGCATGTACGTGCGGCCGGAGAGCCGGGGGCAAGGCATCGCGGCGAAAGTTCTGAGCTTCCTCGAAAGCGAAGCAACGGCGCGTGGCTGCGCGATGTTCAGGCTGGAGACCGGCGTGAGCCAGCCCGCGGCGTTGTCGTTCTATGCGAGCGCGGGCTACGCGCGGCGTGGCCCGTTTGGGAGCTATCCCAACGATCCGCTGAGCGTGTTCATGCAGAAAGATGCGGGCTGATCGAAAAAGGCTTGGTCAGCGCAGCCGGGTATGGGTTTGCGCCAAAAGAGCGCTCAAACGTCGCCATAAATGCCACAGGGAAATATGGCTCGCATACGCCGGTCGCGCCTCACGCTAATTGAAGGCGACAACTGGGCAGCTTGGCGTATGAAGCACCTCCAGTCAGAGTCAGCAGGCCTCGTTGATCCGTCGAGACTATGGAGTACGCTCAACAAAAAGGAGTGAGAGATGAATGAAGACAGGGTTCGTACGTGGCAGGTAACCATCGTCGACTGTGCTCTGACTTTCCTAGGGCTCGCCATCTTGAGCCTTGGCGCCTGGGCGGTATGGAGGGAGAACCTAGGCTTAGCGGGCACAGCGCTTGGCGGCGGCCTTGTGCTGCTCTTTGCGGCGACTATCCACCGGTTCGAGTCGTTGAAGGGCCTCGGAATGGAGGCAAAGACACGAGAGCTAAAAGCGTCCATCGACCAAGCAGAAGTTCTCACTGATCAGCTCAAGGAGTTGGTGAATTTTGTGGGAACCAATCTCGTGGTGCTGACTAGCTCGATGGGGCGCTGGACCGACGCACCCCCGATCATGGACGCCTACCAACTATCGCGTCGCGTCAAGAGCATGCTGGAGAAGGCCAATTCCGACGAGAAAACAATTCGTGAGGCGTTGATGCCGTGGGCGAAAACCGTCGCTTTCGACGCTGTATCGGCCATGAACCACGAAATCGGAATTGACGTTCGAAAGAGCATGACCGCTCTGCAGCATCAGCTCGTTCGACCCAGTGCAGACAATACAGAAGTGCGAACACGCATTGCAACCATCGAGACCTACTTGACTCGTCGTCCGCAAGGTGCCGACAAGTGGTCGCTAGGTGAAATTGCCGAAGAAGTCGGGCGTCTTCCGGAAATAGCGCCAGAACTCTCGGACGCGCGGAGAGCCGAACTACGTAGCAAAGCCGCGGCTGTCCAAGAGCAACTTCGATATCTTGCCGAGCATTTGGACTTCAAGGATCTCGAGTTCTGGGCTCGTTTCAAGCGCGCTCACGAGATTGACAATCCGGCTTAAAGCGAAGGACTGTCGCGCGGCGCGGCCGCGTTGAGCCTAAGGCCTGGGTTTTTTCCGTTGAGGAAATTGGCCAAAGGCCGAAGTCTGCCGTGCGAACCAAGGTAGCGTGAGGATGCTTGGCTGGCCAGCCAGCGAGTTCTTCAAGGAGCTTGAATCTTCACAACTTGTCAGCATGACTTAGTCACCATCAACGCGGCACGCATCGCGTGAACCGTCTTGTCAACGACCTCGATGCGACGACTCATCTCCTCGTTGACTAGACGTACCAATGCGCTGAGTTCACTGCGAGTTGGCCCGAATTGCTCCGTGTCGCCTACTTCAAGCGGCACGATGAGTTTTTCGAGGCATGCGTAGGCGCAGAGCACCTCGCGCAGACTGTCGGCGTCGTCGCAGGCTTGCAGCATTAGAGACTCGGCGATGCCGAATTCCGAGATAAGCGGCGTCCCATCGGCATTGGGACGAACGGGATATTGCGCGGACGCGCGAGCAGACGTAGCCATGAATGGTCTCCAAGAGGTGCGGCTTGTAAAACCGCCGCACCCAACGCCAATTGGAGGCGGCGACTCGAACGGGTTGGCGTACCGGGCACCTCTTGCGAGAACCGGCGAGCCTCGCGGCTCCCCATCCGAGCCGCCAAAAAGGAGGCACGAACGACAAAGCCGCACAGTCTCTGCGGAGAAATCTGCGGCTTACATCGCAGAGGTGCTTTAGGACGCCAATCCCAAACACGTCTTTTTTTGACGTGCGGCGGGCAGTGTATCGCTTGGAGGGAGCCATCGAGATAGCCGCCGTGTTTCGCGATTCGCATCTATGCGCGGTGCCGAACAGACGCAATACGCGCTGGCGGTCATTGTGGCCGGCGTAGCCTCTATTGAGCTGCACACCCCGACACCACAAGGAACTGCCATGAAGAAATATCTACTCCCGCCCATCCTGTTGCTCGCCCTGCTTGCTGCATCTGCCTGCACCGGGCCCATGGGTCCTCAAGGCAACACGGGCAACACCGGAAGCACCGGCTACACAGGCGCCACGGGCGCGAGGGGAAATACCGGCAACACCGGGAACACGGGCGCCACAGGCGACACCGGTAATACCGGCAACACCGGCGCCACAGGGGAAACCGGCAATCAGGGAAATACCGGCAACACAGGCAATACCGGCGCAACGGGCGCCAGAGGCAACACCGGCAGCACTGGCACCGGCAGCGGAACCGTTGTCGTGGTTCCGGGCGCACGCTGATGCACTGACCAACGCACCAGCCGGCAGCTATGCGATCAGATGCGCATAGCTGCGCCGGTTGGCCCGGTAGCAGTCGCACGCCGCGTTCTCCAGCCCTTCGCGATCGGTGATCGTGATGACACCCCGCCGATAGTCGATCAGCCGCCGCGTGTGCAGCGCCGTCGCGGCGTTGGTGATGCCGACCCGGCGCACACCCAGCATGCGGCCCAGCACTTCGTGCGTGAGCGCAAGGTGCGTGGAATGCGCGCAGTCCTGCGTGGTCAAGAGCCAGCGCGCCAGCCGCTCCTCGATCAGGTGGAAGCGGTTGCACAGGCCCGAACGGCCGAACTCCATCAAGAGCACGCAAACGTAGCGATTGAGGATGCGCTTGAGCGTCGAGTTCTGCTCCAGTTCCTGCGCGAATGATTGCGCCGTCAAGCGCCATGCCATGCCGGCCCCTTGCACGAGTGCCCGCAGCGGTGCGCTCTGCACGTCCAGCGACAGCTCGTAGCCCAGGGCGCCCTCGTTGCCCACCATGCCCGTCTGCAGGCCGTCATGGCCATCCGCGGTCGACACCAGCGAGACGAACGCGCTCGTGGGGAAGTGAATGTGATGGATGACGTCGCCGGGTTCGTAGAGGATCTGCGCTGTGGCCAGCTGCACGCTGTCGCAGCGTTCGAGCAGGTGCGCACGGTCTGCAGATGGCAGCGCCTCGAGCAGGCGATTGAGAACGGGGCGGGTCGGGGCTGATGTCACGGAACCGCCTGTTGGAAAGAATCAATCAGCGCGGAAATGCGCAACCGGGCGCATTGTTGCCGAGGGCCCCTCTCGCGTCTGTGCGGAGGCGCACCAAATGCGGCCCGGCCGCCGCCGGCTCAGGTCGCGGGCTGGCGAGGCAACAGGCGATCCGTTTCACGCTTCACGACCTCATAGCACTCGCACACCTGCTTCTCTAGACCCGGGCGGTCCAGCACCGTGATGTGTCCGCGCGAATACTTGATGAGATTCAGGCGCTGCAGCTTGCCGGCAGCCTCGGTCACGCCTTCGCGCCGCACGCCGAGCATGTTGGCGATCAGCTCCTGCGTCATCACAAGTTCATTGCCGGGCAACCGATCGAGACTCAGCAGCAGCCAGCGGCACAGCTGCTGCTCCAGGGAGTGGTGCCGGTTGCAGACGGCGGTCTGCGACATCTGCGTGATGAGCGACTGGGTGTAGCGCAGCAGCAGGTGCAGCAGCGGCCCGCCGTTGTCGGTCAACTGCTTGATGTGCCCGGCACTCAGGCGGAATGCATTCCCCGCGCTCTGCACCACGGCGCGGTTGGGCGTGCTGCCCCCGCCCATCAGCAGCGACACGCCGACCATTCCCTCGAACCCCACGACGGCGATCTCGGCCGACTGCCCGTTTTCCAGCACGTACAGCAGCGAGACGATGCAATCGACCGGGAAATACACGTACTGCTGGACCACGCCCGATTCGTAGAGCACCTGGCCCAGCTTGAGCGGCACCAGCTCAAGGAGCGGCATCAGGCCCGTCAGCACTTCCGGCGGCATTACCTCCAGGAGGCTGTTGCGCGCCACGGCTGCGAGCGAAGAAGACGGGGGCGGGGACGATGCCATGGGGGAAGGAGATTCCAAAGTGCCCATCATTTTGCGACCAATGCCTCGGCGTCTGTGCGCTTTCGCACACAGGGCGCGCAAGTCGGCACTCCACGTATGTGCGGCGCCGTACAGACAATTCTTCCCTGGGCAGCTAACGATGGCGATACGCCGTGCACGTAGAAGCGGGCGGCATTCATTGAATGAACCAGGCGAAAGCCATCGAGGTCCCGGAACATGCGCAACTTTCTCACCAACAACCGGGAAGAGCTGGTTTCACGGTGCAAGTCGAAGGTTGCACTGAGGCCCCGGCGGGCCGCCACTGAACATCAGTTGGCGAACGGCATCCCGTTGTTCCTCGAGCAACTGATAAGAACCCTTGCGGCCGAAGAAGACGACAAACCTGCCGAGAGCGTCAGGATCTCGGGACCATCGGGCGGAGACTCGCTGGCGCTGTCGGAAATGGGGGTGACCGCCACTGCCCATGGCAAGGAGCTGCTGAAGCTGGGGTACACGGTCGACCAGGTCGTTCACGACTATGGCGACCTATGCCAGGCGATCACGGACCTAGCTTTCGAGCGCGATGCACCGTTCGCCATCGGAGAATTCCGGACGCTGAACCGGTGCCTGGACAACGCCATTGCCGACGCGGTCACCGAGTTCAGCTTTCAGCGGGATACGCAAATCGCCCATCAGCAGAGCCTGGACGCGACGGAGCGTTTCGGCTTCCTGGTTCATGAGTTGCGCAATGCTCTCGGGACGGCAACCCTTGCGATTCACGCCCTCGAACTCGGCAACATGACGGTGGGCGGGGCCACCGGGGCCGTGCTGAAGCGCAGCCTGTCTTCGATGGCCACATTGATCAGCCGGGCACTCGCCGAAGTTCGCAGCGGCGCGCCGGAGCAGCGGCAGACATTTTCCGTGGCCCTGCTCATCAAGGACGCCGAAACCGCGGCCCAGCTCGTTGCAAGCGCCGCGGGTTGCGCTTTCGAGGTGCCACCCGTCGACTCACTGCTGGCCATTCGGGGAAACCGGGAGCTGCTGCTTGCTGCATTGGCGAACCTGCTGCAGAACGCATTCAAGTTCACGCACCCGCACACCGACATCGCCTTGAAGGCCTATGAGCTTGGCGAACATGTCCTGATCGAAGTCGAAGATCACTGCGGAGGGCTGCCGCCGGGAATCGCCGCGAAGATGTTCGCCCCCTTCAACCAGCACAGTCATGACCGGTCGGGCCTGGGCCTGGGTCTTTCCATCGCCCGCCGGAGCGTCGAGGCGGACTTCGGCACATTGACCGTGCGGGACGTGCCCGGCACCGGTTGCGTCTTCACGATTTCGCTGCCGCGCCACTCGCTCCAGTGACCGTCGGTGCCGCCGGAGGTACGGCGCGCATCCGCGACATCAGGGGAAATCCCTAGACGCCATTCCGCCATGGGCTCAGGCGTGCCTTCCACGAGGGAAACGGTGCTCTCACAGCCCGTTCAATGCCCCTTCACCCCTGGCCCGCTACTTGCAATCATGATCAAAAATGACAGAAAATTTTCTTATCTGACTTATATTTGTAAACTGGTTTTCAAAAAACGCACACTTTCGGGCACGTTGCACCCTTCATGAGCATCACCGTCGACACCCCAGGCACCACCGTGGCCCAGCGCATTGCGCAGGCGCTGCCGCGTCTGTCGCGCTCGCACCGGCAGGTGGCCGACTACGTGCTGGAGCACCCGCTGCAGGTCGCCACGCTGCCCATCGACGAGCTCGCCGCCGCGGTGGGTGTATCGGTCGCCACGGCCAACCGTTTTGCGCGCGCGCTGGACTTCGACGGCTACGCCACCTTCCGCGCCGAGCTTGTGCGCGGCTTCGAGCCGCTGGTGGCGCCGGTGGAGCGCCTGCGCGGCAACCTGGAGCACCCGACCACGGTGGCCGAGGTGTTCGCCACTGCGCTCGACGAGAGCCGCCGCAACATCGAAGCCACGCGCCAGACGCTGGACTACGCCGCCTGCGAAGCCGCGGTGGAGCGCATCGGCAAGGCGCGCTCGATCTACATCGGCGGCTTCGGCGCAAGCGCATGGCTCGCGGGCCTGCTGCAGCACGGGCTGGACGGCAGCTGCAACGACGTGCGCCTGCTCTCGGGCGTCAGCGGCGTCACGCACGCCGCGCGCACGCTGATGCACGCGGGGCCGAAGGACCTGTTCATCGGCCTGACCTTTCCGCGCTACCTGACCGACACCGTGGCGCTCGCGCAAATCGCGCGCGGCCAGGGTTGCGCCGTGCTTGCGCTCACCGACCGCCCCAGCTCGCCGCTGGCGCCGCTGGCCGACGTGGCGCTCTATTGCCAGACCGAAACCAGCTACCGCCCGAACTGCGAAACCAGCGTGCTCGCGCTGATCGAGGCGTTGACCAGCGCGGTGAGTCTGCGCGCGCCCGACCCGGTGCAGTCGGCCGGCCGCATCCTGCAGGCGGTGCGGCCGTGGCTGCACGGCGCCAATGGGTTGCCGCGGATCAACGGCCTCGACACAAGCGCTCGCCTGCAAAACACACCAGATGCCGCTGCCCTCAACGGCGCCGGCAAGAAAAAGAAGAAAGCTTCCCGATGACCCCATCCCAAGCGCCTCATGTGCCCGTGATCGCCATCCACGGCGGCGCCGGCACCATCAGCGCCGCCACGACCAGCGCCGAACAGGCTCAGGCCTACCACGACGCGCTGAAAAGCATCGTGGCCGCCGCGCAGGCGGCGCTGCTCAAGGGCGCATCCGCGCTCGACGCCGCCTGCCTCGCAGTCGAGATGCTCGAAGACTGCCCGCTCTTCAACGCGGGCCACGGCGCGGTGTTCACGCACGACGAAACCCATGAGCTCGACGCCGCCGTGATGGACGGCGCCACGCTCGCCGCCGGCGCCATTGCCGGCGTGTGTCACGTCCGCCGCCCGGTGCGCGCGGCGCGCGCCGTGCTCGAAGACGGCGCGCACGTGCTGCTGGCCGGCGCGGGCGCCGAGGCCTTCGCGCGCGAACACGGGTTGGAGATGGTCGAGCCCTCCTTCTTCTCCACCGAGGCGCGCCGCCAGCAGCTCTACCGCGTGCGCGACACCGGCCGCGTGGTGGTCGACCACGAAGGCGCTTCGATGGCGGCAACGTCGCCGCTCGACGAAGACAAGAAGTTCGGCACCGTCGGCGCGGTAGCGCTCGACATGCACGGCCACCTGGCCGCCGCCACCTCCACCGGCGGCATGACCAACAAGCGCGTCGGCCGCATCGGCGATTCGCCGCTCATCGGCGCCGGCACCTATGCCGACGACCGCACGGCCGCCGTGTCGTGCACCGGCAGCGGCGAGATGTTCATCCGCGTTGCAGCTGCGTACGACGTGTGCGCCCGCATGGCCTACGGCGGCGCCACACTCGAAGCCGCCACGCATGCCGTCGTTCAGCAGTCGCTGCCTGCCATCGGCGGCACCGGCGGGTTGATCGCCATCGACCGCCACGGCAACCTGAGCCTCGCCTTCAACACCGAAGGCATGTACCGCGGCCACGCGCGCGGCGACGAAGCGCCGCACACGGCCATCTTCGCCTGACGACGCACCGACGTACGCCCCCATTTTTCTTCGCACTCCCATGTCCACCCCTGCCCTCTCCCTGCCGGACGGCCGCGTTCTCGCCGTCGACGACCTCACCGTTCGCTTCTCGACTTCCGAGCGCACGGTCGATGCCGTGAAGAAGCTGTCCTTCCACGTCGACCATGGCGAAACGCTTGCAGTGGTGGGCGAATCGGGTTCGGGCAAGTCGGTGACCTCGCTTGCGCTGATGCGGCTCGTGGAGCACGGTGGCGGCCGCATCCTCGGCGGGAGCATGGCCTTCCGCCGCCGCAACGGCGAGGTGCTCGACCTCGCACAGGCACGCGACAGCGCAATGCGCAACATCCGCGGCGCGGACATCGCGATGATCTTTCAGGAGCCGATGACGTCGCTGAACCCGGTGTTCACGGCCGGCGAGCAGATCGCAGAGGCCATCCGCATCCACCAGGGCAAGAGCGATGCGGCCGCGCGCGCCGAAGCTCTGCGCATGCTTGAGTTGGTGCGCATTCCCGAAGCGCGCAACGTGCTCGACCGCTTTCCGCACCAGCTGTCGGGCGGCATGCGCCAGCGGGTGATGATCGCTATGGCGCTGTCGTGCAAGCCGCAGCTGCTGATTGCCGACGAGCCGACCACCGCGCTCGACGTGACCATCCAGGCGCAGATCCTCCAGCTCATCCGCGAGCTGCAGAAAGAGATGCACATGGGCGTGCTCTTCATCACGCACGACATGGGCGTGGTTGCCGAAATCGCCGACCGCGTGCTCGTGATGTACCGCGGCGACAAGGTGGAAGCCGGCAGCTCCGACACCGTGTTCGCGGCGCCGCAGCATCCCTACACCAAGGCGCTGCTGTCGGCCGTGCCCAAGCTCGGCGCGATGCATGGCACCGACCTGCCGGCCAAGTTCGAATTGCTGCGCACCGAGGCCAGCGCCGACACCCAGCCCGTCGAAGCGCCCACGCCGCAAGACACGGTGCGCCAGGACACCGGCCCCATTCTTCGCGTGCGCGACCTCGTCACGCGCTTCGACGTGCGCAGCGGCCTCTTCGGCCGCGTGAAGCGCCGCGTGCATGCGGTGGAAAAGATCAGCTTCGATCTGTACCCCGGCGAAACGCTGGCGCTGGTCGGCGAATCGGGCTGCGGCAAGTCGACCACCGGCCGCTCGCTGCTGCGCCTGGTCGAGAGCCAGAGCGGCGCCATCGAGTTCGGCGGCAAGAACATCCGCGAACTGCCCACGCGCGAGCTGCAGGCGCTGCGCCGCAATATCCAGTTCATCTTCCAGGACCCGTTCGCCTCACTCGATCCGCGCGTGACGGTGGGCTTCTCGATCATGGAGCCGCTGCTCATCCACAACATCGCCAAGGGCGCCGAGGCGCAGCAGCGCGTCGACTGGCTGCTGCAGAAGGTCGGCCTGCCGCCGGAGGTGGCGCAGCGCTATCCGCACGAGTTCTCGGGCGGCCAGCGGCAGCGCATTGCCATTGCGCGCGCGCTGGCGCTCAACCCCAAGGTGGTGGTGGCCGACGAATCGGTGTCGGCACTCGACGTGTCCATTCAGGCGCAGATCGTCAACCTGATGCTCGACCTGCAGCGCGAGCTGGGCGTGGCGTTTCTCTTCATCTCGCACGACATGGCCGTGGTGGAACGCATCAGCCACCGCGTGGCCGTGATGTACCTGGGCCAGATCGTCGAAATCGGCCCGCGCCGCGCGGTGTTCGAGGCACCGCAGCACGCCTACACGCGCAAGCTGATGGCAGCGGTGCCGGTGGCCGACCCGTCGCGCCGCCACAAGCCGCGTGCGCTGCTCGAAGGCGAGATTCCCAGCCCCATCCGCGCGGTGGGCGACGAGCCCGACGTGCCGCCGCTGGTCCAGGTTGCGCCCGGCCACTTCGTTGCGCGGCACGCCATTGGCGGCGCTTTCTGACCGAACTGATTTTTTCAACCCGCAGGTTTCTCTCTCCTGCTTTTTTCCACGAACCGACTGGAGTTCTTCCATGACGCAATCTTCTTCCTCCCTGCGATGGGCTTCCGCACTGCTGGGCCTGGCCGCGCTGGCCGCTTCGGGCACGGCACTGGCCGCGAAAGACGTGGTGCTCTCGATCGGCTACCAGCCGGAAACGCTGGACCCATACAACACCAACACCACCATCACCACCGCGGTGACGAAGACCTTCTATGAAGGCCTGTTCCAGTTCGACAAGGACCTGAAGGTGCAGAACGTGCTCGCCGAGAGCTACGACGTATCGAAGGACGGCCTGGTCTACACCATCAAGCTGCGCACCGGCGTGAAGTTCCACGACGGCACCGACTTCAACGCGGAAGCCGTGAAGTTCACGCTCGACCGCGTGCTGAACCAGGACAACAAGCTGCTGCGCTACAACCAGTTCAACCGCGTGGGCAAGGTCGAAGCGCTGAACCCGACGACCGTGCGCATCACGCTGAAGGAGCCCTTCGGTCCCTTCATCAACTCGCTGGCCCACGCCTCGGCCGCGATGATCTCGCCCACCGCGCTGAAGAAGTGGGGCAACAAGGACATCGCTTTCCACCCCGTGGGCACGGGCCCGTTCGAGTTCGTCGAGTGGAAGCAGACCGAAGCCGTCAAGGCCAAGAAGTTCGACGGCTACTGGAAGAAGGGCTACCCGAAGGTCGACACCGTGTCGTGGAAGCCGGTGCTCGAGAACAACACCCGCGCCGCGATGCTGCAGACCGGCGAAGCCGACTTCGCATTCCCCATTCCCTACGAGCAGGCCGAGCTGCTGAAGAAGAGCGACAAGCTCGAAGTGGTGGCCACGCCCTCGATCATCACGCGCTTCCTGGCATTCAACATGCTGCAGAAGCCCTACGACAACGCCAAGGTGCGCGAGGCCATCGGCTACGCCATCAACAAGGAAGCGCTGGCCAAGGTCGCGTTCGGCGGCTATGCCTTCCCCGCGCAGGGCGTGCTGCCCCAGGGCGTGAAGTACGCCGAGAAGATGGCCCCCATTCCCTACGACCTGAAGAAGGCCAAGGAGCTGATGAAGGAAGCCGGCTACCCCGACGGCTTCGAGTCGGTGCTGTGGAGTGCCTACAACAACACCACCAGCCAGAAGACGATCCAGTTCGTGCAGCAGCAGCTCGCGCAGATCGGCATCAAGCTGCAGGTGCAGGCGCTCGAAGTGGGCCAGCGCACCGAGCAGGTGGATGCATGGCCCGATCCGAAGACGGCGAAGGTTCGCATGTACTACACGGGCTGGTCGTCGTCGACCGGTGAAGCCGACTGGGGCCTGCGCCCGCTGTTCGCCTCGGAAGCATGGGCGCCCAGGCTGAACAACATGTCGTTCTACAAGAGCGAAGTGGTCGACAACGCGCTGGCCAAGGCGCTGGTGACCGTCGACGAAAAGGAACGGACCGCGCTCTACAAGACCGCGCAGGAAGAGATCCGCAAGGACCTGCCGCGCGTGCCGATGATCACCGAGCAGAACCTGTCGGCGCACGCCAAGCGCCTCTCGGGTGTGTTCGTGATGCCCGACGGCAACATCAACATCGACGCCATCTCCGTAGCGAACTAAGCCTCGCCCCCTCACCCGTCAGGGTGAGGGGTTGACTGCCTGCACCCCATGCTGAATTACTTCCTCAAACGACTGTTGGGCCTGATCCCCACGCTGCTCATCGTGGCGGTGCTGGTGTTCCTGTTCGTCCACATGCTGCCCGGCGATCCGGCGCGACTTGCCGCCGGCCAGGACGCCGACGAGCAGACCGTGGCCATGGTCCGCGCGGAGCTCGGGCTCGACAAGCCGCTGCCGCAGCAGTTCGTGAGCTTCTTCACCCACATGCTGCAAGGCGACTTCGGTACCTCCATCCGCACGCGGCGGCCGGTGGCGACCGAGATCGGCGAGCGCTTCTTCCCAACGGTGATGCTGACCATCACCAGCATGGTGTGGGCGGTGATCTTCGGCATGGGCATCGGCATCGTCTCGGCGGTGTACCGCAACAAATGGCCCGACCGGCTGGGCATGACGCTCGCCGTGTCGGGCATCTCTTTTCCCGCATTTGCCCTGGGCATGCTGCTGATGCAGATCTTTTCGGTACAGCTCGGCTGGCTGCCCACGGTGGGGGCCAGCAGCTGGAAACACTACATCCTGCCCTCGATCACGCTGGGCGCGGCCGTGGCGGCCGTGATGGCGCGCTTCACGCGGGCCTCGTTCGTCGAGGTGATCCAGGAAGACTTCGTGCGCACCGCGCGCGCCAAGGGCGTGCGCGAAACCAGCGTGGTGTTCAAGCACACGCTGCGCAATGCGCTGATCCCGGTGGTCACCATGATGGGCCTTCAATTCGGCTTCCTGCTCGGCGGCTCCATCCTTGTGGAGGCGGTGTTCAACTGGCCCGGCCTCGGCCGCCTGCTGGTCGATGCCGTGCAGATGCGCGACTACCCCGTCATCCAGACACTGGTGCTGCTGTTCTCGCTCGAATTCATTTTGATCAATCTCGTGGTGGATGTGCTTTATGGCTACATCAACCCGACCATTCGCTACAAGTGAGCAAGCAGCCATGACGCAAGCTTCCGGCGTGCCTGCCGAAACCCTCATTCCAACGACACCGGTCGCGGCCGTCCAGATCGCGGGCAAGGTCCGCACGCCCTGGGGCGAATGCTGGCGCCGCTTCAAGAAGCAGCCGGTGGGCATCGTTGCCGCGCTCTTCGTGGTGCTGCTGGTGTTCGTCGCGGTGTTCGCGCCGTGGATCGTGCCCTTCGACGCGGAGAACTTCTTCGACTACGACATGCTGAACACGGGGCCTTCGGCCACGCACTGGTTCGGCGTCGATCCGCTGGGTCGCGACATCTTCAGCCGCATCCTGATGGGTGCGCGCATCTCGCTGATGGCGGGCTTTCTTTCGGTGCTGGTGGGTGGCTTCGTGGGCACGGCCTTCGGCCTGCTGGCGGGCTACTACGAAGGCTGGTGGGACCGCATCGTGATGCGCGTCTCTGACGTGCTGTTCGCCTTCCCCGGCATCCTGCTGGCGCTGGGCGTGGTCGCCATCCTGGGCAGCAGCATGACCAACGTGGTGGTGGCGGTGTCGGTGTTCAGCGTGCCGGCGTTCGCGCGGCTCGTGCGCGGCAACACGCTGGTGCTGAAGCAGCAGACCTACATCGAGGCCGAGCGCAGCATTGGCGCATCTGACTGGACCATCATCGTGCGGCACATCCTGCCGGGCACCATTTCGTCGATCGTGGTGTATTTCTCGATGCGCGTGGGCACCTCGATCATCACGGCGGCAAGCCTGTCGTTCCTGGGCATGGGCGCGCAGCCGCCGACGCCCGAATGGGGCGCGATGCTCAGCGAAGCCCGCGCAGACATGGTGACCTCGCCGCACGTGGCGCTGTTCCCCAGTCTGGCCATCTTCTTCACCGTGCTCGCCTTCAACCTGCTGGGCGATGCACTGCGCGACGCGCTCGATCCGAAGATCGACCGCCAGTAGTAATTTCTTTCTTCTTCATGTCTTCCAGCAAGCAGCAAGCCCTCCTCCCCTTCATCGGCAACCTGCTCCAGGGCGAACGCAACGCCATCACCGACGTCGCGGGCGTCACCGTGGGCCACCAGACGCTCAGCGATGGCGCCGTGCAAACGGGCGTGACGGTGATCCGGCCCCATGCCGGCGACCCATTCCGCGACAAGGTACCGGCCGCCGCCGTGGTGCTCAACGGCTTCGGCAAGAGCGTGGGGCTGGTGCAGGTGGCCGAACTCGGCGTGCTCGAAACGCCGATTGCGCTGACCAACACTTTCTCGGTCGGCACGGTGGGCACGGCGCAGATCCGCCACTGCGTGGCCGACAACCCCGAGAGCGGACGCACGCTGCCCACGGTCAACCCGCTGGTGTTCGAGTGCAACGACGGCTTTCTCAACGACATCCAGCGTATGGCGGTGACCGAGGCTGACTACCTGCACGCACTGGCCAACGCCAGCGCCGACTTTGCGCAGGGCTCGGTCGGCGCGGGGCGCGGCATGTCGAGCTTCCAGCTCAAGGGCGGTATCGGCAGTGCCTCGCGGCGGGTGTCGGCGCGAGTCGGCTGCACGGGCGGCTGCCACACAGTGGGTGCGCTGGTGCTGGCGAACTACGGGCGCCAGCCGCAACTGGTGCTGGCCGGGCACGCGGTCGGCGACCGGCTCGCGAAGCTGCAGGCCTCGCGCAGCCTTCCGGCGGTGGACGAAGCCGAGAAGGGTTCGATCATCGTCGTCGTCGCCACCGACGCGCCGCTCGACGCGCGCCAGCTGCGCCGCCTGGCGCTGCGCGCGGGTGCCGGGCTGGCCCGCACGGGCTCGGTCTTCGGGCATGGCAGCGGCGACATCGTGCTGGCCTTTTCCACCGCCTACACCGTGCCCGACCGTGTCGAGCGGCCGATGCCGGCCGTGGCGATGCTGCACGACGGGCTGCTCGACGGGCTGTTCCAGGCAGCGGCCGACAGCACCGAGCAGGCGATCATTCATGCCCTGTGGCGCGCAACGCCCGTGACCGGGCGCGATGGCAACCACCGCGCCGCACTGGGCGACGTGCTGCCCGCCTCCGCACTTCTTTCAACCCACGCCTGACTGCGAGCCGCTCCATGAAAGTCCTGATCTCCACCGACATCGAAGGCGTCGCCGGCGTCTACCACTCCGAGCAGGTGCGCCCGGGCAACCCCGAGTTCGAGCGCGCGCGGCTGCTGATGACAAACGAAGCCAACGCGGCCATTGCCGGCGCCTTCGACGCTGGCGCCACCGAGGTGCTGGTGAACGACTCGCACGGCGGCTTCCGCAACATGCCGCCCGACGTGCTCGATGCACGCGCCCGTGTCGTGCAGGGCAAGCCGCGCTATCTGAGCATGGTGGCGGGCGTGGAAGAAGGCGTGGACGCTGTCTGCATGGTCGGCTACCACTCGCGCGCGCAGGGGCGCGGCATCCTGGCGCACACGATCAACAGCTTTGCCTTCGCAGGCATCTCGCTCGGCGGACAGGAACTGGGCGAGGCCGGGCTCTATGGCGCGCTGGCCGGCGAATACGGCGTGCCTGTGGTGATGGGCAGCGGCGACGACGTGTTCATCGCCGAGAACCGTCCGCTCTTTCCGCACGCGACCTTCGTCGAGACCAAGAAGGCCACTGGCTGCACCAGCGGCATTTCGCTGTCGCCCGAGCAGTCACGCCGGGCGATTCGCGCGGGGGTGGAAGAAGCTCTGGCCGCGCGTGCGAACGCGAAGCCGCTCGTTTTCAAGGGCCCGCAGACCGTGACGCTGCGCACCCAGACAACCGCACTGGCCGACCTGTTCTGCCAATGGCCAACCTTCGAGCGCATCGACGGCGTCACCCTGCGCTTCACCGCCGATACGGTGGAAGCGGCGGTGCGCATGCTGAACTGCTGCTCGGCGATGTCTTCGATGCTGCGCTGAGGCGCTGCCGGGCTCAGGCCGGCGCGGCCTTGAGGGCCAGCAGGTTGTCGCGCAGCGCCTGCATCAGCGGCGACCATGTCGAGCCCGGGCGCGAGAGCAGCACCACGGCACGTGGCACGCGCAGCGCCGGCACCGGCAGCACGGCAAAACGGCTGTCGTCGGCATGCCGCATGAAGGAGCGCGGCACCAAGGTGACGAGATCGGTCGCCGCCAGCACCGACAGGTTGAGCTCGGACGCAAATGGCACCTCCATCACTACCCGCGGCGCAGACAGGTTGTGGCGGGCGAAGATGTCTGTGATCGCCTTGAAGGCCGCCGAACTGGCTGGCCCCGAGATCCATCCGTACGTGGCGACATCGGCCAGTGCCACGCGGGCGCGCTGCGTCAGCGGATGGCCCGACCGCACCAGGGGCAGCATGGGATCGTTGTCGACCTTGGTGCGCTCTGCATCCAGCGGCTGGCCTTCGTAGGCAGGCACCAATGCAAGATCCAGCTCGCCCTCGCGCACCAGGGTGGCGAGGGTGTCCGACCGGTCGACGCGCAAGCGCACCCGCAGTCCCGGGCGCTTGGCCAGCAGAGAGCCCAGCGCCGCCGCGACGCGATTGCCCGACGTGGTGTCGGTCACGCCCACGCGCAGCAGCCCCGACTGCTGTGCCCTCATTTCATTGGCCAGCTGCACGGTGTCCGCATAGTCGGCCTGCAGCCGGCGCGCCTGCTCGGCAACCCTCAGCCCAGCCGAAGTCAGCACCATGCCGCGCGCGCTGCGCTCGAACAGCTGCAGCCCGAACTCGGCCTCCACCCGACGCACGGCCTTGGTCAGTGCAGGCTGGGTCACGCCCTGCTCGTCGGCCGCCGCCGAAAGCAGGCCGGCCTTCGCGACCGCAAGGAAGTACTGGATATCGCGCATCGACAGAGACATTCCTGAAGTTTATGACTTCAACGCTGTTGGGGAATGGGATTCGGCGGCACCGGCACTTAGATTCCGGATACGCCAATCCCTCATTCCGCTGCCATGCCACTGTCCTCCTCTGCACCGAATATCGTCCTCATCGTTGCCGACAACCTCGGCTGGGGTGAGTTGGGCTGCTACGGCGGAGGCGCGCTGCGCGGCGCGCCTACGCCGAACATCGACGCCCTCGCGAGGCAAGGCCTTTTGCTGCAGAACTTCAACGTCGAAAGCGACTGCGTACCGACCCGGTCGGCCTTGATGAGCGGCCGCCACCCAATTCGCACCGGCTGCCTGCAATCGGTGCCACCGGGCCTCCCCCAGGGGCTGACCCGGCGCGAAATCACCCTGGCCCAGTTGCTGTCGGCCCGAGGCTATGCAACCGCGCACTATGGCAAGTGGCACTTGGGCGATGTGCCCGGCCGCTTTCCTTCGGACCGGGGCTTCGACGAGTGGTATGGCATTCCGCGCACCACCGACGAGAGCCAGTTCACTTCGACGGTCGGCTTCGACCCCAGCGTGGTGGACCTGCCCTGGATCATGCGCGGCCGCAGCGGCGAGCCCTCGCAGAACGTGAAGGTGTACGACCTGGAGGCTCGGCGGCAGATCGATGCCGATCTGGTGGACATGTCCATCGACTTCATGCGGCGCCAGTCCGGAACCGGCAAACCCTTCTTCCTTTACCTGCCCCTGGTCCACCTGCATTTCCCCACGCTGCCACACCCCGAATTCGCCGGGCGTACGGGAGCCGGCGACTTCGCGGACTCGATGGTGGAGATGGACCACCGCGTCGGTCAGGTGGTCCGCGCGCTGGATGAGCTGGGTGCAGCCGACAACACGCTCCTGATCTTCTGCAGCGACAACGGGCCCGAGTTCCGAGCGCCCTACCGCGGCACCGCCGGCCCCTGGAGCGGCACGTACCACACAGCCATGGAAGGCAGCCTGAGGGTCCCCTTCATCGCGCGCTGGCCGGGCCGCATTGCAGCCGGTCGCGTGAGCAACGAGATCGTCCACGTGACCGACCTGTTCACGACTCTGGCGGGCGTGGCCGGTGCCGCCCTGCCGCAAGACCGGCCGATCGACGGCGTGGACCAGTTGCCTTTTCTCCTGGGCGAGTGCGAGAAATCGGCTCGCGAGGGCTTTCCGTTCTATATCAAGAACGATCTGCGCGCCGTGAAGTGGCGCGACTGGAAACTGCATTTCTACTGGGAGCCCGAGGTCAACGAAGGAAAGGGAAAGCTGGAGTCGCCCTACCTTTTCAATACCACTCGCGACCCCAAGGAAACGACTGACGTGCTGGTCTACAACACCTGGGTCCTGGGTCCGGTGCTCAAGCTGGTCAAGGCGTTTCAGGACAGTTGTGCGCAGCATCCCAACACCCCGCCCGGCCAACTCGACGGACAGTGAGCCCTCCATGAACAACACGCCCTCTACTTCACGTCGCCGCGCATTGGCGGCCCTGGGCGGTGCCGTCGCACTCGCCGCCTCGCCCCGCCTTTTCGCCCAAGGTGCGGCGGGCCGGCCCATCACATGGCTGGTCGGTCAACCGCCCGGCGGGAGCGTAGACATCCTCACCCGCCTTGTCGCACGGCATGTCGAACAGGCGCTCGGGCAACCGGTGGTCGTAGACAACCGGCCGGGCGCCGCGGGCGCCATCGCGCTGCAGGCGGCCGCAAGGGCGCCCCATGACGGGCTGACGGTGGTCACCATTCCCGGACCGATCCTGACCAACGTTCCCGTGCCCCAGATCGGCAAGGAACTGACCGGCGTGGCGACGCTGGCCAAGGGCCCGATGGTGCTGGTGGGCACCATGGCCAGCCCCTTGCCGCCCACGCTGGCCGGGTTGCTCGCCGCCGCCGGAAAGGACCCCAAGGCCTTCAGCTTCGCCTCGTCCGGCAACGGAACCAGCCAGCACCTCGCCGGGGAGTTGATGAACCAGATCGCACGCACGCAGATCGTGCACGTTCCCTACAAGGGAGGCAGCCAAGCCGTCACGGATGTCGTGGGCGGGCAGGTGCCGTTGGGAATGCTCGGCATCACCCCGGTCCTGCCGCATATCAAGGCAGGCAAGCTGCATGCGTACGGCGTGACGACCGCCGTGCGGTCGCCCGCGCTGCCCGACGTGCCCACGCTGCGCGAGGCCGGGCTACCCGGTTTCGACGCGGATCAATGGTTCGTGGTGGCCGCGCCTGCGGGCGTGCCCGTCGAGCGCGTGCGCGCCCTCAATGCGGCCATTGCCCAGGCCCTTCAGAAGCCCGAGGTCCAGGCGGGCTATGCGGCCGCGGGGGTAACGCCCGCACCTGCCACGGCGGAGCAGACCACTGCTTTCGTGATGCAGGAATTGCAACGCTGGCAGGCGCTGGCGAAAAAAGCCAATCTGACACTGGATTGATCGATCTGCCGCCGGCTTCGATGCCGGTGGCCAGCATCACGAAGTCAGAGGCTCGCGGCCGATCCGCCGAACGGCGGATGCGCGCCCGCCAGATCGTCGCTCCCGGGTTCCTAGAATCCCCCGGTCTGGCGCCCCCGCGCCAGCGTCCTCGCCTTATCCGGAATAAGCATCAAACCGCCCCGCAACCCGCATGGATGCTGGCGAATAAGCTTATCCGCATAAAGCGCGAACCAAAAAATAGTTTGTTTCCATAAGGCGGGCTTTCAGAATCTCGGCTTCTTGCTGGGGCGCCCCGTTGTACGTGCGGCACCGCACTTCTTCAAGACACACGCACGATGTACCAATACACAGAATTCGATCGCCAGTTCGTTCACCAGCGGGCTGCCCAATTCCGCGACCAGCTGGAGCGCTGGCAAAAGGGCAAGCTCGCCGAAGACGAGTTCCGCCCCCTGCGGCTGCAAAACGGCTGGTACGTGCAGCGCTACGCACCGATGCTGCGCGTGGCCGTGCCTTACGGCGAGCTCTCTAGCCGCCAGATCCGCGTGCTGGCCCGTATCGCCCGCGAGTACGACGAGCCCGAGGCTGAGGTCTACAAGAAGGCCATCGAGACGCAGGGCCTGCTCGGCAGCCACAAGCTCCCGACCCACTACGCCCACTTCTCGACGCGCCAGAACGTCCAGTACAACTGGATTCCGCTCGCCAAGTCGGCCGACGTGATGGACCTGCTGGCTTCGGTCGACATGCACGGCATTCAGACCAGCGGCAATTGCATCCGCAACATCACGAGCGATGAGCGCGCCGGCATCGCCGTCGACGAGATCGCCGACCCGCGCCCGTTCGCGGAAATCATGCGCCAGTGGAGCACGCTGCACCCCGAGTTCGCGTTTTTGCCGCGCAAGTTCAAGATTGCCATCACCGGCGCCACCGAAGACCGCGCCGCCACCGGCTGGCACGACGTGGGCCTGCACGTGGTGAAGAACGAAGCCGGCGAAATCGGCTTTCGCGTGCAGGTGGGCGGCGGCATGGGTCGCACCCCCATCATCGGCACGGTGCTGCGCGAGTTTCTGCCGTGGCAGCAGATCATGAATTACCTCGAAGCGGTGATCCGGGTCTACAACCGCTATGGCCGCCGCGACAACATCTACAAGGCGCGCATCAAGATTTTGGTGAAGGCCGAAGGCCAGCGCTACATCGACGACGTCGACGCCGAGTACAAGCAGATCCTCGAGCACGACGGCGCGCCGCACACCATCACGCAGGAAGAGTACGACCGCGTGGCCGCCTCCTTCGTGCCGCCGACGCTGGCCACCCGCGTGCTGCAGAGCGCCGAGAAGACCGACGCCGAACTGCGCGTCCACGCCGCGGACGACGTGCAGTTCGCCCGCTGGCTGGCCCGCAACGTGGCACCGCACAAGAACCCCGCGCTGCGCGCCGTCACGCTGTCGTTCAAGCGCCTGAAGCAGGCGCCCGGCGATGCATCGGCCGACCAGCTCGACACGCTCGCGCAACTTGCCGACCGCTTCTCGGCCGGCGAGGCCCGCGTGACGCACGACCAGAACGTGGTGCTGCCCTGGGTGCATGCCGAAGACCTGCACGCGCTGTGGCTCGCCGCGCGCGCCGCTGGCCTCGCCAGTGCCAACGTGCACCTGCTGACGGACATGATCGCCTGCCCCGGCGGCGACTTCTGCGCGCTGGCCAATGCACGCTCCATTCCCATCGCCGAAGCCATCACCGAGCGTTATCAAGACCTCGACGAGCTCGACGACCTGGGCGAGATCGACCTGCACATCAGCGGCTGCATCAACTCGTGCGGTCACCACCACAGCGGCCACATCGGCATCCTTGGCGTCGACAAGGACGGCAAGGAGTGGTACCAGGTCACCCTCGGCGGCTCTGACGGCTCCGCGCTCAGCGGCGCGTCGCAGGCCGGCAAGGCGGTCGGCCCCTCGTTCTCGGCGGCCGAAGTGCCGGGCGTGATCGAGGCCGTGCTCACCACCTACCGCGACACCCGCGAAAGCGGCGAGAACTTCATCGACACGCTGCGCCGCGTGGGGCCGGACCCGTTCAAGGCCGCCGCCAACGGTGCGCGTTTCAAGGTGGAGGAAGCAGCATGAACAAGACTCTGAACATCCTCTCGGCCGAAGAACACGTGGACGACGGCGACCCGAAGGTGCTGCAACTGGCCAACGATGCCGACCCGCTCGCCATCGAGGTGTGCCTGGCCGACATCGAGCGCATCGACCTGAACTTTCCGAAGTTCACCGATGGCCGCGCCTACAGCCAGGCCTTCCTGCTGCGCCGCCGCCTCGGCTTCAAGGGCGACATCCGCGCCACGGGCGACGTGCTGATCGACCAGCTGGTGCAGATGGAGCGCACCGGCTTCTCGAGCGCCGTGCTGAAGGAAGGCGTTGACGCCTCCGACGCGCAGCGCCAGTTCGACCGCTTTGGCGCCTTCTACCAGGGCGACGCGGTGCAGACCGCGCCGCACTTCGCGGCCGGCAACTGAGAGCGCATGGGAACTTTCGACATGAGCATTGCCACGGACATTGACTTCGCACGCATCAACACCGAACTCGGCCGCAACGCCGAGGGCTTGGCGGACTGGGCGATCGGCCTGGGCCAGCCCGCGATCATCACCACCAACTTCCGCCCTTTCGAGGCCGTGATCCTGCATATGGTCACGCGCGCAAAGCGCGATGTTCCCGTGGTCTGGATGGACAACGGCTACAACACCGAAGCCACCTACCGCTTTGCCGACGAGGTGACGAAGCAGCTGGGCCTGGACCTGCACATCTATCTGCCGCGCCGCTCGCGTGCGCATCGCGAAGCGGTGGAGGGGCCGACGCCGGCGCTCGACGATCCACGCCATGCCGCCTTCACGGAAGAAGTGAAGCTGGAGCCCTTTGCCCGCGCGCTGCGCGAGACGGCACCGAAGGTCTGGTTCACCGCGCTTAGGGCCACCGACACGGCCGTTCGTGCGCAGATGGACCCGGTCAGCGTCAATCCCGACGGCCTGATCAAGGTCGCGCCGCTGCTGCACTGGTCGTCCAAGGAGCTGTACGAGTACTGCGAAGCGCACGGCCTGCCGAACAACTTCGACTACGTGGACCCGACCAAGGGCGAAGATAACCGCGAGTGCGGATTGCATCTCGCGCACTGAGAGCCAACGGCTCACCGATCCTTTGCATCCAGCACCTCATCCGATGAACGCCCGTACCGAAACCGAACTGCTGCTGTCACCAGCGCACCTCTCCAACACGCACCTCGATGCGCTGGAAGAAGAAACCATCTTCATCCTGCGCGAGGTCGCGGCCGCCTTCGAGCGCCCCACCCTGCTGTTCTCGGGCGGCAAGGATTCGCTGGTGCTGCTGAAGTGCGCGGAAAAGGCTTTCGGCGTCGGCCGCATTCCCTACCCGTTGCTGATGATCGACACCGGCCACAACTTCCCCGAAGTGACGGCCTACCGCGACCAACGCGCGAAGGAACTGGGCGCCGAGCTGATCGTGCGCAGCGTCGAGGATTCGATGAAGCGCGGCACCGTGCGCCTGGCCCACCCGGGCGAGTCGCGCAACGCGCACCAGTCGGTGACGCTGCTCGAAGCAATTGAAGAATTCCGCTTCGACGCGCTGATCGGCGGCGCCCGCCGCGACGAGGAAAAGGCGCGCGCCAAGGAGCGCATCTTTTCGCATCGCGACAGCTTCGGCCAATGGCAGCCCAAGGACCAGCGCCCCGAGCTGTGGACGCTGTTCAACACCCGCCTGGCCCCGGGCGAACACTTCCGTGTGTTCCCGATCTCGAACTGGACCGAGCTCGACGTGTGGCAATACATCGAGCGCGAGCATGTCGGCCTGCCGTCGATCTACTACACGCACAAGCGTGAAGTGGTGGAGCGCCGCGGCCTGCTGGTGCCCGTGACCGAACTCACCCCGCCGCGCGACGGCGAAACGGTGCAGGTGCGCGACGTGCGCTTTCGCACCGTGGGCGACATCACGACCACCTGCCCGGTCGAGAGCCTTGCGGCCGACGCGGGCGACGTGGTGCTGGAGACGCTGTCGGTCGACGTCAGCGAACGCGGCGCGACCCGCATGGACGACATGACGTCCGAAGCATCCATGGAAAAACGCAAGAAAGACGGTTACTTCTGATGAGCGCGACGACGACTGCTACCCCTGTGAACACCGCCGCCGCCAATGCGCACGGCGACACCGGCACCGCGCTGCGCTTCATCACCTGCGGCTCGGTCGACGACGGCAAGAGCACGCTCATCGGCCGCCTGCTGGTCGACAGCAAGACCGTGCTGCAAGACCAGTTGGCCGGCGTGCAGCGCGGCGGTGAAACCGACCTCGCCCTGCTGACCGACGGCCTCTCGGCCGAACGCGAGCAAGGCATCACGATCGACGTTGCCTACCGCTACTTCTCGACTGCCAAGCGCAAGTTCATCATCGGCGACGCGCCGGGCCATGAGCAGTACACGCGCAACATGGTCACGGCCGCCTCGGCCGCCGACGCCGCCGTGGTGCTGGTCGACGCAACCAAGCTGGCCTGGGCCGCCGAAGTGGAAGACGGCACCGTGGTCAAGCGCGAGCTGCTGCCGCAGACGCGCCGCCACACGCTGCTGTGCCATCTGCTGCGCGTGCAGTCGATCGTGTTCGCGGTGAACAAGCTCGACGCCATCGACGACGCCGGCCTCGCCTTCGAGCGCATCTCGACCGCGCTGAACGCCTTTGCCGAAGCGGCCGGCGTGCAGGTGGCGGGCATCGTGCCGATCTCGGCGCTCAAGGGCTGGAACGTGGCCACGCGCCATGCCGACTGGGTCGGCTACGAAGGCCCAAGCCTGCTCGAGCTGCTCGAAGAGCTGCCCGTGACGGCGCAGGACGAAGCCGTGCCTTTCGCCTTCCCGGTGCAGTGGGTCGAGAAGTTCTCGTCGTCCGCCGACACCTCGCAGGGCCGCCGCGTGTTCTGGGGCCGCGTCGCCTCGGGCCACGTGGAACCCGGCCAGCGCGTGACCGTGCTGCCGAGCAACCAGACCGCCACGGTCGCGCAGGTGCTGAGCCACACGCGCCAGCCGAAGGCGGTGCATGCAGGCCACAGCGCCGGCATCGTGCTCGACCGCGAGGTCGACGTGTCGCGCGGCGACTGGCTGCTGGCGCCCGGCGCCTTCGAGCCGGTACGCGAGATCACCGCCACCGTGGCCTGGCTCGACGACGAGCCGCTGGTCGCGGGCCGCGTGTACTGGGCGCTGCAAGGCCACCGCTGGGTCAAGGCCAAGGTGGCGCGCATCGTCGATCGCGTGAACATCACGACGCTCGAATCGGAGCCAGCAACGCAGTTGGAAGCCAATGCCATCGGCGACGTGGTGCTTGCGCTGCAGCAGCCGCTGGCCGTGCTGCCCTTCACGCAATCGCGTGCCTTGGGCTCGCTGGTGCTGGTCGATACGGCCTCCCACAAGACCGCTGCTGCCGTGCTCGTGCAGCCCGCCGCCGCAAAGGCCTAAAATCTCGGGTTTCCCCCGATCTCACACTGACGTTAAAAGACAAATGACTCACGTCGTCTCCGAAGCCTGCATCCGTTGCAAATACACCGACTGCGTGGACGTTTGCCCCGTCGACTGCTTCCGCGAAGGTCCCAACATGCTGGTGATCGACCCGGACGAATGCATCGACTGCGCAGTCTGCATCCCCGAGTGCCCGGTCAACGCGATCTACGCCGAGGAAGACCTGCCGGCCAACCAGATCGCCTTCATCAAGATCAACGCCGAGCTGGCCCTGGCCGACGGCTGGAAGAGCATCACCAAGCGCAAGCCCGCCCTGCCTGACGCCGAAGAGTGGAAAGACAAGACGGACAAGGTCGGGGAGCTGATCCGCTGAACCAGCCGGCCGCCACCGCCGCTCCCATCGAGACCGACGCGCTGATCGTCGGTGCCGGCCCCGTGGGGCTGTTTCAGGCCTTCCAGCTGGGCCTGCTCGAAATCTCCTGCCATATCGTCGATGCACTGCCCGCCGCGGGCGGCCAGTGCGTGGCGCTGTATGGCGACAAGCCGATCTACGACATTCCCGGCACGCCCGTGACCAGCGGGCGCGGTCTGGCGCAGTCGCTGCTGCTGCAGGTGGCACCGTTCAAGCCGCAGTTTCATTTTGGCGAGCAGGTTGCCACGCTGGCCCGCCAGGCCGACGAACGTTTGTTGCTGACCACCTCGGCCGGCACGGCCTTCCTGGCGAAGACGGTGTTCATCGCGGCCGGCGTCGGGGCTTTCGTGCCCAAGCGCATCGCGGTCGAGGGCATTGCGCAGTACGAAGGCAGCTCGCTTTTCTATCACCCCGATTCGCTGGACCGCTTTGCCGGGCAGACGGTGGTGGTCAATGGTGGCGACGACATCGCGCTTGAAACCGCCATTGCGCTCACAGCCAAGGCGAAGCAAGTCACGCTGGTCCATCGGCGCGACGGGTTCCAGGCCGATGAGGCCAATATTTCAGCCATGCGCGCCCTTGTGGCCGCAGGCAAGCTGGCCTTCAAGGTCGGCCAGCCCACCGCCTTCGACGGCAAGCAACTGCAGATCACCACGCCCGACGCAACGACGGTCGACCTGCCGCTCAACGCGCTGATCGCCTGCCTCGGCATCTCGCCGCGCCTCGGCCCCATTGCCGACTGGGGCCTGGAGTTGGAGCGCAAGCAGGTGCCGGTCGACACCGAGAAGTACGAAACCCGCGAACGCGGCGTGTTCGCGGTGGGTGACATCAACACCTACCCGGGCAAGAAGAAACTCATCGTCTGCGGCTTCCACGAGGCCACGCTGGCCGCCTGGGGCGCCACGGTCATCGTGTTCCCCGGCAAGGCCGTGCCGCTGCAGTACACGACCACCAGCACGCGTCTGCACGAGCTGCTGGGCGTGGCCGGCTCCCGCTAGTTCGCGGCACGGGGGAACAGCGCCCGGTACTCACCGATGAAGCTGCCGATGGCAGCAACGTAGCGGTCGATGTCTGCGTCCGCCAACGGCAGCGACAGCACGACGAAGCCGCGCGGCGAGGTGTAGATGCCCTCGCTCAGCAGATGGAAGAACAGCAGCTGGCGCAGGCGCCCATCGACCGCTGCAAGATCGTCGATGCTGCGCACCTCGCCGCCCACGAAATGCGCGTTCATCAGCGAGCCCAGCCCGGTGAACTGCATCGCAACGCCCTCTTCCGTGCAAAGCGCATTGAGCCTCGCCCGCATCGCCTCGCCCCGCTCTGCCAGCGCACCGGCCGCCTTGGGCGTGAACAGCTTCGTTAGCCCAGCATAACCGGCCGCCATCGTCAGCACGTTGTTGTTGAAGGTGCCCGAGTGGGCCAACGATCCGGTGCGCGGGTCGAACAGCGCCATCACGTCGGCACGTCCGCCGAAAGCGCCGAAGGACATGCCACCGCCGATGTACTTGCCCAGCGTGGTGAGGTCCGACCGGATGCCCAGCTTGTTCGCCAGCCCGTGCGGCGCCAGGCGTGAGGTCATTACCTCGTCGAACACCAGCAGCGCGCCGACGCGCGTGGCCGACTCTCGCAGCGCCTGCAGGAAGTCGAGGCGCGCCGGAATGCAGCCGCTCGCGCCCTGCATCGGCTCGACCAGAACGGCGGCGATCTCGGCGCCATGCTTTTCGATCTGCTCGCGCGCCGTCTGCGCATCGTTGTAGGGCAGCACCAGGAAATCGAACGGCACCGTCGTCGGCAGCGGCTTTGCGCCGAAGCCCAGCACGCCGCCGTGATAGCCACCCGCAAACACCACGATCTTGCGGCGCCCCGTGAAGTGCAGCGCGGCTGTCAGAGCCATCAGGTTCGCCTCGGTGCCCGAGTTGGTGAAGCGCAACTGCTCGATCTGCGGAAAACGCTCGCAGATGAGCCTGGCCAGCCGGCCTTCGAGCAGGTTGTGGCCCGTGAGGTTGATGCCGCCTTGCATCGCCTCGGCGACGGCTTCGCGGATCTCGGGTGCGGAGTGGCCGTAGACACCGGCCGTGTATTCGGCGATGAAGTCGGCATAGCGGTGGCCGTCGGCATCCCACAGCGCTGCCCCCGCTCCCCTCGCGATGGTCAGCGGAAACGGCGCGTAGAACAGCACCGAACGGCTGTTGGCGCCGGGCATGTAGCGCGCCTGTTCCTCGAACTGATGGTGGCTGGCGGGGTTGCCCTCGGTGAAGCGCTGATGGGCCCCGGCAAGGGCCTGGTCGATGGCGGCATGGGTCATGGCAGATGTCCTTCGGGTGGTGGTGTGATCGTCGCTTGCAGCGCAATTTATTAGTCAGTGCTCAATTAATATTATTTATACCGTCAATCAACCTGCAGCACAATGCCCGCAACCATGACGAAGAAATCGCCTCCCAAGCCCCGCACGGCCGGCCGCCCCGCTGGCGGCGGCGCCCTGACGAAACAGCGCATCGCCGAAGTCGCTCTGGCGCAGATCGACGAATTCGGCCTCGGTGCCTTCAGCATGCGCGAGGTCGCGGCGCGGCTCGACGTCTATCCGGCCACGGTGCACTGGCACGTGAGCACGCGCGAGGCGCTGCTGGCCGAGGTGGCGGCCACCGTCATGGCCGAAGTCACTCCACCGCCCGGCAAGCTCGCCTGGCAGGCATGGATCGCCGAGCTGTTCCGCCGCTGCCGCACCGCGGTGCGGCGCCATCCCAACGTGGCGCAGCTGCTGGGCGCGCAGCTGGTGTCGAACGGCAGCCTGCCTATAGAGCTTGTCGAAGGCGTGCTGGCAGCGCTGACCGAAGCAGGCTTCGAGGGCGAGCCGCTGCTGGAGGCCTACAACTGCGTGATCGCGGCGATGCTGGGCTTTCTGACAATGGAGTTCTCGCCACTGCCCGTAGACAACACCCAGGCCTGGGCCGAGGAGCTGCGCGAGCGCGTGCACACGATTCGCCCACTCGACCACCCGGTGCTCACGCGCAATCTGGCGCAGCTGGCCAACAAGGCCTTCATCCTGCGCTGGGACAACGGCACCACCGTGCCGCTCGACAGCAGCTTCGAGCGGCACATCCAGATCACCATCGACGGGCTGGAGGCGTTCGCGCGCAGGGTCAGGGCTGCGTAGGCCCCAGCAGCTCGTACAGCACCATGCGCGCCTGCCTGCCGCGCAGCTCGGTCGTTTCCTCGATGCGGCGCGTGGCGAGCCGCCCGCCCAGCCCCTCGAAGGTGGTCTCCGAGATCAGCGTGCGCGTTCCCTGCTCCTTGTTGGCGCCCTCGATGCGGCTTGCCGCGTTGATAGCGTCGCCGATGGCGGTGTACGAAAGCCGGTTGCTCGACCCGAGCACACCGGCGATCACGTTGCCGGTATGAATGCCTACGCGCGTTCGGAATTCGTGCAGGCCTTCGTCGCGCCACTTGCCGTTGAGTGCGTCCATTTCGGCATGCAGTTCGAGCGCCGCGACGCAGGCCCGGTATTCCGCATCTTCCAGATCGGACGGCGCACCCCACAGCACCATGATGCCGTCGCCCATGAACTTGTCGACCACGCCGCCATGCCGCGCGAAAATGCCGGCCGCGAGGTTGAAGTACTCGGTCAGTTGCCGCACGAGCACATCGGCCTCCATCGATTCAGAGATGGTGGTGAAGCCCTCAACGTCGGTGAACATCGCGGTGATGCGGCGCGGCGAGCCGCTGGGCGCCAGCGCGTGGCCCTCGGCGACCAGCTGGCGGATGATGTCCACCGGCACGAACTTGCGAAAGGCCTGCAGGCTGCGCGCCGATTCGTCCAGCGCCTGGTTCAGATGCTGGATTTCGAGCACACGGCTCGGCTCGAGCGGCAGGTTGTCGAGCTCCAGCCGCCCGATGCGGCGCGCGACGAGCGCGAGGTTTTCGATCGGCTGGGTCACGAGCTTCGACAGCCGCAGCGAAATGAACAGCGCGATGCCAAGAAAGCTCAGCGTCAGCAGCAGCGCCCAGAGCACCGAACGATGCAGGTCGCCGAGCAGCAGGTCTTCGGGCTCCCAGCTGACGAGTTGCCACCTGGTGTGCGGGATGTGCGACGTCTGCACGAGATATTTGCGCCCTTCATGCTCGATGGAAAAAGCCATGTCGTCAGCGCCACCCGCCTTGCTCGCGGCAAGCATGTGCGCATGCAGGGCGCCGAGCACGCCGGTGTCGGGCGACTCCAGTTCGCGCACTGGGTCAGGATGGTCGCTGCGCGCAATCACATGATGGTCGGAGCTCAGCAAGGCGCTCTCGCCAGTCCCCAGCGCCCCGAAGATGCGCACGAGCTTCGACAGATGCCCCAGCGACACGTTGCCGTCGATTACCAGCTGGCGGGTGTGCCCCTCGTCGTCGACACGTGCGCTGGGCAATGAATGGCCGATTGCAAGCTCCTGTGAGTCGCTCATCAGAAAAGGCTGCGTCCACACAGGCCCGTGCGCCTTCATGGCCTCCCGGTACCACGTGCGCTGCTCCGGGTCGAAGTCGCTGCGATAGGCCGTGATTGCCGTCGTCGCGAAGCGCTGCTTCGCATCACCGCCATCGGCGTCGGGCGAGCGCTTGTACTGCCATGTTTCGGTGCTGAAGTCCGGGCCGCGCAGCACCTGCCGGATGGCCGGAGTCGGGTAGCGCACGGCCATCAGCACGTGGCCGCCGTCGGTGGCCACGTTGATGCTGTCGAGCTCGGGGGTCTGCTCGAGCATGGTCCAGAGCATCTCGGCGGTCTGTTCGCCGTCTTCGCCAGTGGCGTGCACGCTGGGCGAATCGCCGATCGAGCGGATGACTCCCTCGGTCTTGGCGAGGAAGGCGAGCACATTGTCCTCGACCCGGTCGTGGTTGATCTTGTGCGAAGCCGTGCCCACCCTGGACACCAGCTTCTCGGCGGCCCAGTAGCCGAATGCCACCAGCAGCAGCGACTGCAGCAGCGCGACGGCGCAGATGATGGTGCCTACGTCGACCCTGAAGCGGCGCAGGCGGGTGTCCTTGAAATCGTCTGCCATACAGTTCCTCTTCGCGCACCGACCGGCACACGCTCCCATTTTTTCTCGGGCAATTCTCGCCCGACTTCCGCGCACCCTACGGGTTTCCCCTCCCCTGAAAAGGCACACCTGTCATTGCGGCTTCCCCGCAGGGGATAAACTCCGGCCCGCGCCGTGGGTTCCTCGCGGCGTACTTGCTAGGGGTGTTGGGCGGCTTGCCGTCCGGCTGAGAAAGTCCCTTTGAACCTGATTGAGGTAATCCTCGCGCAGGGAAGCTGGTCCGGTGGCCTCTCACGTTCTCTCGCGTGACGGCCGCGCCACTGGGGCCCCGCCCACCTGCCAAACCTTTTGCACTGGAGCAAATGGATGGCACACGACAACAACAACGACGCGATCGTCTCGAACGAGGCGCTGACGCCGCTGCCCGCGTCCCAGCGTGTGTTCGGCTGGCACGACCACGCCTCGCTCTGGTTCAGCCTTGGCGTAGGCCTGTTGGTGATGCAGATCGGCGCCTACCTCGTACCGGCCGTGGGCACGCGCGATGCGGTCATTGCCATCGTGCTCGGCTCCTGCGTCGGCGCCGGCCTGCTGGCCTGGACCGCGCGGCTGGGCTGCGAGAGCGGCCTGGCCAGCGCCGGCCTGATGCACGCCACCTACGGCAGCGCCTTCGCGCGGCTGCCGGTGCTGCTCAACATCGTGCAGTTGGTGGGCTGGACCACCTTCGAGCTGGTCATCATGCGGGAAGGCACGCAGGCCATCGGCCAATCGGTGGTCGGCCCCTCGCTGGGCACCGCCTGGGGCGGCGTGCTGACCACGCTGCTGTGGGGCGCGGTGCTGCTGGCGCTGCTCGCGGGTTCAATGGTCAGGCTGGTGCGGCGCTTCGTGAGCCGCTTCGGCCTGCCGCTGGTGGTGCTGTCGCTGATCTGGCTCACATGGCAATTCGCGACACGGCTGCAGGCCAAGGGCCTGGACGCCTTCTGGGCACGTCCGGGCGACGGCACGATGGGCATGTTCAGCGCGCTCGACCTCGTGATCGCGATGCCGGTGTCGTGGCTGCCGCTGGTGGCCGACTACGCGCGGCACGGCAAACGCAGTGCGGGTGGACTGGGCAGCGCGTTCAGCGGCACCTGGATCGGCTATGCGCTGGCGAACATCTGGTGCTACGCATTGGGCGTGATGGTGGTGAGCGTGGCCGAGCCCGGCGTGAGCCTCGTCACCGCGCTGCTGCTGGCGCAGGGCGGGCTGGTGGCGCTGGGCCTGATCCTGATCGACGAACTCGACAACGCCTACGGCGATGTCTATTCGGGCTCGGTCTCCACGCACAGCCTGCTGCCGCGCTGGAGCGTGAAGCGCTGGGGCCTGCTGCTGGCCGCACTGTGCATCGCGTTGGCGCTGGTGCTGCCGATGCACACGCTGGAGCCCTTCCTGCTGCTGTTGAGCTCGGTGTTCGTGCCGCTCTACGGCGTAATCATTGGGCGGCTGGGTAGCGGCCAGTCGGTATCACTGGCCGGCACGCGCCAGATCGATTTCGGTGCGGCGCTGATCTGGATCGCGGGCATCGCGGCCTACCACGCGCTGGCCAAGTGGGCGCCGCAGTTCGGTTCTGCCCTGCCGACGCTGGCGGCGACCTTCGTCCTGGCCTGGCTCAGCCGACCGAAGCTGACAACGGCAAACGGTGCGTCGACACTGGCGCAAAGCCGTGGTTGAGGGGGCCATGACCCGCGCCGATCTTCACATCCGCACCGGCAGCCATCGCGCCGAGGATGTAGGCGCGTGCCCGTTCGACTGCCTCGGGCAGCGCAGCCCCCAACGCAAGGTGCGCGGCAATGGCGGACGACAGCGTGCAGCCCGTGCCGTGCAGGTTGCGGCTGGCGATGCGCCTGGAAGCCAGCCGTCTTCTTTCGCCACCCGATTGCAAAAGCACGTCGACCACCTCATCGCCCGGCAGATGGCCGCCCTTGAGCAGCACGGCCTTGGCGCCGAGCGCAAGCAACTCGTCCGCCGCACGGTCGAGCGCATCTATGCCATCGATGGCATGGCCGATCAGCAAGGCGGCCTCGTCGAGATTGGGCGTGACGACCACGGCGCGCGGGAACAGTTCGCGCACCAGCACCTGCACCGTCTCGGCCGCGATCAGTCGATCACCGCTGGTGGCGACCATCACGGGGTCAAGCACCACGTTCTTCAGCTGGTAGCGGTCGATGGCCCAGGCCACCACCTCGACCACTTCGGGCGCATGCAGCATGCCGAGCTTGACGGCGTCGACGCCGATGTCTTCCACCACGGCCTGGATCTGCGCCTTGAGGAAATCGGGCGGCACGCCGTGGATGCCCGAGACGCCGAGCGTGTTCTGCGCGGTGAGCGCGGTGATGGCCGTCATGCCGTAGCAGCCGAGGGCTGCGAAGGTCTTGAGATCGGCCTGGATGCCGGCGCCGCCGCCGCTGTCGGAACCGGCGATGGAGAGCACGCGTGCGTAGCGCTGGGTGGGTCCTTGGGTCATGCCGAAAATTATCGGCGGTATCGGCAATGCGAAGGAGCACGGCAGTGAGCGTTCCTTTTCAATCGGCTGCGATCCTTGGCGCGGGCCTCATGGGCCGGCTGATGGCGGTGACGCTCGCGCAGGCTGGGTGCAAGGTCGATGTGTTCGAAGCCGGCAGTCCCGATGCCGAAGGCGCTGCCGCACGCGTGGCCGCGGCAATGCTGGCCCCGCTGGCTGAATCGGCCGTGGCGCCGGTGTCGGTCGTGCGCATGGGGCAGCACGCCCTCTCGCGCTGGCCTGAGCTGCTGGCTTTGCTGGCGCAGCCTGTGTTCTTCCAACGCGAAGGCACGTTGGTGCTCTGGCATCGGCAGGACAGCGCCGAAGCCGCGCGGCTTGCACGCGTGCTCGCCCACACCGGCGCGCAGGTGCCAGAACTCGCGCCGATGCAGACGCTCGACGGCGCGGCCATCGCCGCGCTGGAGCCTTCGCTGGGCCAGCGCTTCGCGCAGGGCCTGTTCCTGCCGGGCGAAGGCCAGCTCGACAACCGCGCACTGTTGGCGTCGCTTCTTGCGACGCTGCAAGACAACCCTCGTGTCACGCTGCATTGGCAATCGCCGCGCGCACCTTCGGACTTTTCGCCCGGCACGACGGGCCAGCCCGACTGGGTGATCGACTGCCGCGGCCTAGGCGCCAAGCCCCAGTGGAACGCGCTGCGCGGCGTGCGCGGCGAGGTGATCCGCGTGCATGCGCCCGAAGTGAGCCTGCAGCGCCCCACCCGCCTCGTGCACCCGCGCTACCCGCTCTACGTCGCGCCCAAGCCCGGCAACCTGTTCGTGATCGGCGCGACCGAGATCGAGTCTGACGACATGTCGCCCGCCAGCGTGCGCTCCACGCTCGAACTGCTGAGCGCCGCCTACGCTGTGCACAGCGGCTTTGCCGAAGCGCGCATCGTCGAGATCGCCACGCAGTGCCGCCCTACGCTGCCCGACAACCTGCCCGCCATCCGCCAGCCGCAGCCGCGCGTGCTGCAGATCAACGGCCTGTACCGCCACGGTTTCATGATCGCGCCCGCGCTGCTCGACGCCGCGATGGAACTGCTCGCGCACGGCCACGCGGCCCTGGCAAGGAGCTTCGGCATGGAGACCTCCGACACATGAATATCCTGATCAACGACAAGCCCTTCACGCTGCCCGAGCAGGCCACGCTCACCGACGCGCTGGCCGCGCTGAACGCCACGCCACCTTTCGCGGTGGCCGTGAACCGCGAGTTCGTGCCGCGCTCGGCGTATGCCGCGCACGCACTGCAACCCGACGACCGCATCGAAGTGATCCGCCCCGTGACGGGCGGTTGAATGATGGAGACAAAGAACATGACGACCACGAACGATCCATTGGTGCTCTACGGCGAAACGTTCCAGAGCCGCCTGTTGCTCGGCACCGCGCGCTACCCCTCGCCCGACCTGCTCGAAGCCGCCGTGAAGCGCGCAAAGCCCGCAATGCTGACCGCCTCGCTGCGCCGCCAGACGGCCAGCCAGGGCTCCGGCAACAGTGATCTCGGCAACGGCTTCTGGGAGCTTCTTCGCAAACTCGACGTGCCGGTGCTGCCCAACACCGCCGGCTGCCACAGCGTGCAAGAAGTGGTCGCCACCGCGCAGATGGCACGCGAGTTGTTCGACACGCCGTGGATCAAGCTCGAGCTGATCGGCGACGACTACACGCTGCAGCCCGACACGCTGAACCTCGTCGATGCCGCATCGCAGCTGATCCGCGACGGCTTCAAGGTGCTGCCCTATTGCACCGAAGACCTGGTGCTGTGCCAGCGGCTGGTCGATGTCGGCTGCCAGGCGGTGATGCCCTGGGCCGCGCCCATCGGCACCGGCCGCGGGCCGGTCAACCCCTATGCGCTGCAGGTGCTGCGCGACCGGCTCAAGGTGCCGATGCTGGTCGACGCGGGCCTGGGGCTGCCGTCGCATGCCTGCCAGGTGATGGAATGGGGCTACGACGGCGTGCTGCTCAACACGGCCGTTGCGCTGGCGCAAGACCCGGTCGCGATGGCCGGTGCCTTCGCCGACGCGGTGCAGGCCGGCCGCACGGCATACCGTGCCGGCGCCATGGCCGCGCAAGACGCCGCGCAGCCCAGCACGCCCGTGCTCGGCACGCCCTTCTGGCACCACGCACCATGAGCACCACAACCGACGCCCGCGCCATCGCGCACGCCATCGTCGCGGCCCACGGGCTGCGCTTTGGCGCCATCACCGCCGCACCCGTGGCCGCGCCGAACTTCACGTCGGACGATCCGGTCTACCGCGGCGCCAAGCAAGCCTGCTCGGCCCTCGGCTTCATCGAGATCGATGCCGAATGCCTGGCCCATGCCTGGCGCGCACAGACGCAGCGCCTGGGTAACTTCGACGCCGCGCTATGGCCCGACGCACCCGAAGACTTCGGCATGCGGCCGTTTCCACCCACTGCGCGCGACGACGCATTTCCGCCCTGCCCCGAGCGGCTCGGCCTGTACGCCGTGTTGCCCGACGCGCAATGGGTCGGCCGCATGGCGCGTGCCGGCGTGCCGACGGTGCAGCTGCGTTTCAAGTCAGACGACGCAGCAGCCATCGAACATGAAGTGCAGGCAGCCGTTGAAGCGGTGCAAGGCACCGGCGCGCTGCTCTTCGTCAACGACCACTGGCGGGTCGCCATCGCGGCCGGCGCCTACGGCATCCACCTCGGCCAGGAAGACCTGGACGCGCTCTCGCCCGACGAACTGGCGCAACTGCGCGCCTCGGGCCTGCGCCTGGGCGTCAGCACGCACGGCTATGCGGAGATGGTGCGCGCCGACAAGGTGAGCCCGAGCTACATCGCGATGGGCGCGGTGTATCCGACCACGCTCAAGAAGATGGCGACCGCGCCGCAAGGCGTGGCCCGGCTCGGCGCCTATGCGCGCCTGCTGCGCGGCTATCCGCAAGTCGGCATCGGCGGCATCGATGCCGTGCGGCTGCCCGAGGTGCTGGCCACCGGCGTCGGCTCCGTCGCCGTGGTGCGCGCGCTGGTCACGGCCGAAGACCCCGAGGCCACAGCCGCGCAATGGATGGCGGCCATGAGCGCCGCCACGGTCAGCAACTGAACAGAATGAAGCAACACACCCTCTCGCCTCTCTCGTGCGCCATTGCTGCCGCCCTTCTTGCCGCAGCCTGGAGCGCCAACGCGCAGCAGGCGGCACTGCGTGAAGTTACCGTCAATGACGCGGCCGCCGCGCCGCAAGCCGACGTGAGCGGCTTCGGCGACGTACCGCTGCGCGAGCTGCCGATCTCGGCCACGGTAATCGACAGCAAGCAACTGCGCGACAGCGGCGCACGCCGGCTCGCCGACCTCACGCAGTTCGACGCCTCGGTCACCGACGCCTACAACTCCGCGGGCTACTGGGACTACCTCACGGTGCGCGGCTTCGTGCTCGACAACCGCTTCAACTATCGGCGCGAAGGCCTGCCGATCAGCGCCGAGACATCGATTCCGCTCGACAACAAGGAACGCGTCGAGATCTTGCGCGGCACCAGCGGCATCCAGGCCGGCACCAGCGCGCCGGGCGGGCTGATCAACTATGTCGTGAAGCGGCCCACCGAGCAGGACCTGCGCACGGTGCGCATCGAGACCACGAGCCGCGGCAGCGTGCTCGGTGCCCTCGACCTCGGCGGGCGCTTCGGCGAAGACCGGCAGTTCGGCTACCGGATCAACGTGGCGAGCGAAAACCTCAAGCCGCTGACGCACAACCTCGACGGCAACCGCAATCTGTTCTCGCTCGCGGCCGACTGGCGCATCACGCGCGACTCGGTGCTGGAGTTCGAGATCGAGCAAAGCCGCAAGACGCAGCCGAGCCAGAACGGCTACAGCTTGCTGGGTAGCGTGCTGCCGGCGCCGGTCGATCCGCGTATCAACCTCAACAACCAGCCGTGGTCGCAGCCCTCGGTGTTCAAGGCGCTGACAGGCACGGTGCGCTTCAGTCAGGCGCTGAATGCCGACTGGCGCTGGAGCGCGCAGATCGGCCAGCAGCGGCTGAAGAGCGACGACCGCCTGGCCTACGCCTTCGGCTGCAGCGCCGAAGGCAACTACGACCGCTACTGCTCGGACGGCACATTCGATGTCTACGACTTCCGCAGCGACAACGAGCGCCGCACGCAGACCGCGGGCAGCCTCAACCTCAAGGGCAACGTGATGACGGGCAGCGTGCGGCACGAGCTCGGCTTCGGGCTGCTGCAAAGCCGCGTGCGCAATCGCTTCGACAACCAGGCCTACAACTACGCGGGCACCGGCAACATCTGGGGCACGGCCGTGGTGCCGGCGAACCCGGACGCCACCACGCCGCAGACCAACCGCGACGAGCGCTCGACCGAGCTGTCGGTGCAGGACGCGATCCGCTGGAACGACCGTTTCACCACCTGGCTCGGCGTGCGCCACACGCGGCTCGACCGCAGCAGCATCGGCAACGACGGATCGAGCCCGACCGGGTACAAGCAGAACGTGACCACGCCGTGGATCGCAGCGAGCTACGCCATCCAGCCGGGGCTGCTGGCCTATGCGAGTTGGGGCAAGGGTGTCGAGTCGCAAGTCGTGCCGAACAGGATCTCGCAGTACAGCAATGCCGGGCAGGCATTGCCCGCGCTCACCTCGCGTCAATGGGAGCTGGGCCTGAAGGGCGGCAGCGAGGCATTCAACTGGCAGGTGGCGTGGTTCGACATCTCGCGGCCGATGACCAACATCGACCTGTGCGGCACCTATTGCGAAGTGCGCAACGACGGGCGCGCGGTGCATCGCGGCCTGGAGGCCGGTGCGCAATGGGTGCAGGGGCCGTGGCGCATCGGCGGCAGCGTCGCGGTGATCGATGCCAAGCGGCGCGGCAGCACTGCGAACCCGGCGCTCAACGGGCAATCGCCGACCAACGTGCCCAAGGAAGTACTGCGCGCACAGGCCGCGTACCGCGTCGCATCAGTGCCGGGCCTTGAAATCGCGGGTCAGCTTTCGTATGAAGGCCGGCGCAACGTGCTGCCCGACGGCTCGATCACGCTGCCTTCGTGGACACGCGTCGATGCGGTGCTGCGTTACGACACCAAGCTGCGCGGCGTGAACACGAGCTGGACGCTGGCCGTCGACAACCTGTTCGACCGCCGCTACTGGAAGGAATCACCCTACCAGTTCAGCCATGTGTATCTGTTCCCGGGTGCGCCGCGCACGCTGCGTCTGGGGCTGAGCGTTGCGCTTTGAACGCACTCTTGAGAAGCCGTAAAAAAGCACGCTATAATCTAAGGCTTGTTCCTCGATAGCTCAGTTGGTAGAGCGCCGGACTGTTAATCCGTAGGTCCCTGGTTCGAGCCCAGGTCGAGGAGCCACTACAAAGCCGCAAGGCCTCTGAATGCCCCGCTACTCAAAAGGTAGCGGGGCATTTTCAATTGCGGTGTTGCAGGCAGTCATCGCACCGGCGCAAAAAATGCAGCCGGCCAGCGAGATCGACAAATCCATTGCATATAATTTAAGGCTTGTTCCTCGATAGCTCAGTCGGTAGAGCGCCGGACTGTTAATCCGTAGGTCCCTGGTTCGAGCCCAGGTCGAGGAGCCAATACAAGCCGCAAGGCCTCTGGAAAGCCCGCTGTCTTTTTTGGACAGCGGGCTTTTTCTTTGGCCGGGCGATTGCTCAGAGGACGAACGCCTCCCGCGCTACCAGCGCGCACGCACGCCAACAGACCCTTGCAGCGCCGACTTTGCCCGCGTGTCGCCACCCATCGCATAGAGGCGGCCGATCTCGCCGTAGACGCTGGTGGCCTGCGAAAGCGACAGGGTGAAGCCGCCCGCCAGTTCAGCGCTGCGGTAAGCGGTCGCGCTTGCGATGCGCGTGACGGCCGCCGCGTTGATGAACTGCGCGACATCAGTGCCGGCACTGGCGCTGTAGAGGTTCAGGCGTGCATAGGGCTGCAGCAGGCCGGCGGCCGTCGCCATTTCACCGCGCACGCGCACACCGAGACGGCCCAGCCAACCGCCACCGGTTTGCTGCGACACATTGGCACCGGAGAGAACTGCATCGTCGAGCCTCAGCTTCTGATAAACGAGCTGTGCCTGCGGCTCGATGCGCCAACCCGGAGCGAGCCCGAAGGCCTGCCCGACCTCCAGCGACGCCAGCAGGCTGCGGCCCTTGCCCCAGCTGGCCTGGTTGCCCGTGGCTTCCACGCCGTAGCGGTGACTGCCGCCCTGCAGGACGGCATCGGCATAGCGATCGTTCTCATCGTCCTTCCACGTGGCGTAGGCCGCCAGGTAGCGCGAGCGCAGATCGTTGCTGCCCACGGTGCCCTGCACGCCGCGCGCGAAGCCTTGCACGCCGACGCGGCCTTCGATCTGGCCGACGTACACACCGGCGCGCCATGCCGAGCCCGTTGGCGCATACAGGTCCACACCGGTCTGGAAGCCGCGCAGGCGCCCGTCGCTCGACGGCGTGACCGTACCTTGCTGGCGCAGGTCGATGTCGGCGTACACCAGTCGCCCCCACGCGGCACGCCGGCTCTGCGGCGCAGAGTCGTTCGACGCGACGCCTTGGTCGTCGCCCGTACGCCGGTGCAGGTTGCCCAGCATCGCCAGGTCCGCCTGGCGAAGCTGCGACGGCAGTGCGGCGAACAGGGGCACCTCGGCGCGGTAGGTCGGCAGGGCCGGGGTTGACGGGCTCGCGGTCGCCGGCGCGGTCGAGCGCAGGTACCAGTTCTCGCCGGCCCCTGAGGCGTCCGCGCTGTAGAGGCGGTACTCGTAGGCGCCGGCGTCCACATGGCCACCGGCCAGTGAGAAACCGTTCTTCGTGGTCTGCGCCGTGGTCGTCGCTCCGTTGATGGCGCTCACGAGCATGATGCCGTCGCCCGTCGTCAATGCGCCGAGGCCGCCCGCATTGCTCACCTGCAGCGTGGTGGTGCCGCTCACGGCGCCGCCGTTGATGACGATGCGATCGGTCAGCGAGCTGGAGTCTCCGAGGGCAGTGCGCATGCCCACGATGCCCCCCTGCCCCACCCAGTTGCCGTTGACGGTGAGCGTCTGCGGCACGAAGCCGGGGCCCGGTGGCTGGAAGTCGATGCGCCCCGCGAGCGTCAGGCTGTTCAGCGAAGAGCTGCCCGTCATCGCCCAGCGGCTCGTGGCGTCGACGGTGAGGCTCACCGGGTCGATGCTGCCCGTCAGGCTGGAGCCGTTCAGCAGGCGCATGTCGACGGTGCTGGTGGCGTCCGTCACCACGTTGCCGCTCAGCGTGCTGCGATCGGCAGTGAAGGTGAAGCTGCTGCCGTTCATTGCCTGCAGCAGGTTGCCGGAGCTGCTGGCGGTGGCGCTCGTGTTCTTCAATGCGAGCACCGCGCCCGTGGCCGCATCGACGCGCACGAGGTCGCCCGATGCGCTGGTGATCACAAAGCCGTCGAAGCTTGCCGTCTGGCCCGAGCCCGAGAGAAAGCCCAGCGCACTGCCGGCGGCGGTGATGGAGCCGGTGCCGGTGGCGCTGATCGAAGGGCTGTTCGCGAGCAGCGCGGCGCCATAGCTGCTGGGGTCGGTGGTGGTGATCGCGAGCGAGCCAGTCGCGTTGAGTGCGCCGCCGCCGGTGGCCAGCAGGCCCGCGGCGTACGACTCTTGTGTGCCGCTCGGCGTGTTCGCCTGCGTAACGCCGGTGGCCTGGATCGTCACGGGGCCCGCCAGGTTCACCTGCGAGCCGGCATCGCGCACCGAAATGCCGATGCTGTTGATACCGCTCGAATGGATCGTGGTGCTCGACGATGCAGCGGCCGTTGCAATGCCGCCCGTGACGGCGCGGATGCCCGACCCGTTGAGGCCGGAGTTGTTCAGGCTTGCCGTGCCCGTGTAGGTGATGGTTCCGGCGCTGGTGATCTTGAGCGTCGAGGCCTGCTGGCCGCTCACGCTGAGGTTCAGGTTGCCGTTGAGTTGCGCGGTGCCGCCGAGATCGGTCGCGATCGCATCGGACCTCGAATCGCCTGCCGCACTGATGATCATCGCGCCGTTCGACACGAGGCTCGCCCCCGAGGTCATGCGAATGCCGGGCGAGTACGAAGCCCCGGCCCCCATCGTGATGCTCGTGTCACCGTTCAGGATGACGCGGGTGTTCGCAAGCTCCGCGTAAATACCGTAGTTGCTGGCCCCGTTGGACAACGTGATCGACAGTGGCCCGCTCACGGTGACCGTGCCCCCGCTCGCCGCGCGCAGGCCGCGAATGCCTGTGCTTGCGCCGGGGCGGTCCAGCGTCAGGCCACCGAGCAGGTTGATTTGCGAGCCGGTGCCCGTCGCGTACACGCCGTTGATGCCGCTCTGGGACATCGTCATGGTGATGAGGCCCGTGGCATTGACGATGCCTCCGCCCGATGCGCCCAGCGCTGATTGCCCCCCGGGCACGCCGCTGCTGCCGTAGCTGCCGGCCGCGCTGCACACGGAGCCCGCCGTGGCCTGCAGTCTCACACCCGAAGTGCTGGTGCAGGCCGCCATCGCATTGCTGCCCAGCCACAGCAGCAGTGCGCTGGAAAGGCATGTGCGGGGAAGGACACCAAGGGCGAAGAAATGCGGGTGCTTCAAAGACGGCTCCAGATGCACGCCATGACGATGGTGTGACAGACCGCAACTCTAGATTAGCACCAATGTATTCAATTGTGAACAAATCCGCGTTTGGAGCCTTTCTTCGGGCAGATCAGCAAGCCCCGACGTCTTTTTGGATATGCGCAAAGTCGGCTAAGTACCGGCCCCGCGAAGCGCGCAAACTCCCGCGCATGGAAAGCCGTCGAACCGAGCAGGACTACCGGGCCCGCGTGGCGCGCGCGGTCGCGGCCATCGTCGCGGACCCAATGGCCAACCACCGCCTCGAAGACCTCGCGCGGCTCGCGCACTTCTCGCCCTTTCACTTCCACCGCGTCTACGCAAGCGTGGCCGGCGAAACGGTGGCCGCCACGGTCCGCCGCGTGCGGCTGGCGCTCGCCACCCGCCTGCTGGAAGGCGGCACCCAGAGCGTCACGCAGGTTGCGCTGGCCGTGGGCTACGAGAGCCCTCAAGCCTTCACGCGCGCCTTCGGCCAGTTCACCGGACAGTCGCCGCGCGCATTCCAGCAGCAGATGGCCCGGGCGATCCTCGATGTCGATGCGTTGCCGCGCTCCGGTGACAACAACGAAGGCGCTGCACCGGCCGTGCGGATCGTCGAGTGCCCGGCGCAGCGGCTACATGCGCTGCGGCACCAGGGGCCGTTCGCGACCATTCCCCACACCCACCGGCGGCTGCGCCTGCAGGCCGGCGCACGAGTCATTTCGGACCGATGGGGCGCCTCGTTCAACGATCCCGAAGACAAGGCCAGCTTCAGGTACTACGCCGCCGTCAACTCGCCCGACCCTTGGCCGGACGATGCCGAGGTCGAGATGCTCGACATTCCCGGCGGCTGCTACGCCGTGCACCGCCTGGCCGGCCCCTACACCCAGATCAACGCTGCCGTGCGCGCGCTCTATGTCCGGTGGCTACCGGCCAGCGGCTACGAGCCTGACGACCGGCCCACACTGGAGCACTACCTGAACTCGACGCGCAAGGTCTCGCCGGCCGAACTGCGCACCGATCTGCTGATTCCCATTCGCCGCGCGAGCACGTCATGACCTTGTGGCACCGCTCCCTCTTTCTCATCGCCCTCAGCCTTTGCGCCAGCCTTGCGCACGCCGCGGGCTTCGCCTTTATCGAAGTGCCCGCCGGCAAGGACGGCCCGGCATTGCTCGGCGCCGTGTGGACACCCTGTGATGCGCCCGCAGTCAAGATCGCGATCGATCCGCTGGTCATCGAGGGCACCAGGAACTGCCCGATCTCCGGCACGCAGCTGCCGCTGGTCGTGGTCTCGCATGGCAAGGGCGGCTCGTCCCTCCTGCACCACGACACGGCGGCCGCGCTCGCCGACGCGGGCTTCGTCGTGGCGGCCATCAACCACCCGGGCCACAACTATCAGGACATGAGCGGCGCAAGCCATCTGTCGGTGTATGCCACGCGGCCGGCGGACATGAAGCGGCTGGTCGACTACATGCTCAGCGCGTGGCCCGGACGCGCCGCGCTCGATGCAAACCGGGTCGGCCTCTTCGGCTTCTCGGCGGGCGGCTACACCGGCCTTGTCTCGGTCGGCGCCGTTCCAGACTTCCGGTTGCGCGAAGACCTGTGCCCGCCAGCTTCCACGGTTCCGCTGTGCGGAGAAATCCGCCGCAACGAAGTGCCGAAAATGCCGCCGCCGGACAACCGCATCAAGGCCGCCGTCATCGTCGATCCGCTGACTGCCTTCGACGCCGGCGGCTTGAAGGGAGTGACGCTCCCGATGCAGCTGTGGGCCTCGGCCTTCGGAGGCGATGGCGTTGCGCCTCGCTACGTGGAAGAGCTTCGCCGCGACCTGCCCGTCAAGCCGGAGTGGCACATGGTGCAAGGCGCCACACACTTCGCCTTCGTGGCCCCCTGCCCGCCGTCCATGGCGCAGGCAATGCCGGAAATCTGCCGCGACCGCCTGGATTTCGACCGCGCCGCCTTCCATGCTCACTTCAATGCACAGGTGCTGGCTTTCTTCAGGCAACACCTCGGCCCACACCACGCTTACCGGCAAGGCACGTGAGGCCATTGCTTGATGGCCTCGCATCGCGTCCCTACACTCGTCCGGATGGCCCCCTCGTCCGTGTTCCGCAAACACTCTGCACGCGCTGCCCTGCCCCAGGCAGCGGCAGGCCGTCGCGCGGGTGTTGTCGCTGCGGCGACCACGGCGGTCTTGCGACGCACCTGCGCACTTTCCTGAGCCCGGCGGTCCGCTACCTTCCTTCTTGATGCGCGAACCATTGACCGCCGGGCACCCGCCGCGCGGCAGCGACTTCGCCCGCTCTCCTGCACAGGGCGAGGTCGCATTCAACTGGAGTGCTTCATGCTTGCAACCATTCACGGGGAGCGCACGCTCACCGAACTCGACTTCGTGCGCCTCGGCAAACTGCCGGGCCAGCCGCTTCCACCCGCGCTCACCGAGCTTCTCGACGCGGCGGACGTGCTGCCCTCGCGCGAGGTCCCTGCGGACATCGTGACGATGAATTCCCAGGTGGAGGTCGAAGACCCGGCCACGCACCAGCGACAGAAGATCACCCTCTGCTACCCCGGCGACGCGCAGCCGGGCGAGGGCTTCGTCTCGGTGCTGTCGCCCGTCGGCATCGGCCTGCTGGGCGTGAAGACCGGAGCGCTCGCACGCTGGCAGATGCCCAACGGCGCAGAAGGCGCGGCGCGCGTGGTCGCGGTGCTGTTCCAGCCGGAGGCCAACGGCGAATACACGCGCTGACGGTGCCCGCGCCCGCGGGTCGGTCCGGTCAGTGCTTCATGACGACGCCGGTGCGGTCTTTGGCGCTGTCGATGGTCGCGCTCACAGCGCTCGTGTTGACGGCCAGGGCCACCAGGATGGAGCCGACGAAAGCCGGGTCGGCGGCTCCGGCGAAGTTCGAGGCCCCTGCAATGGCCAGGGCCTGCTGCACCTGCTGGCGGGTCAGTTCCGCTGCCGCTTCTCCAACGACGTTCTTCTTGGTTGCCATCTGGGATCTCCTGTAGGTGAGGCGCCGACTGTAACTTTCGGGACAGCGCCGCCGTGATCTTTTCCCTCTGAAACTGCAGGCAAGGCGCACCCGCTGTTTCACTTCTGTTTTAAAAAGTTTCCTGAGTAATAATCGCCGCGCTCCAGTGCCGTTCCCAAGCGCAGCGCGCCTGCTCGACGTTGCGGCCGGGGCGATCGAGGACATGGGTTGCCGTCACCCACACGTCCCCGTTTTCGGACTCTGGCCGAGGCGCCACTCACGCGGTGGCAAGCAAGCGATCAGGCCGCGCGCACACGCACATGACTTTCGGCACTGGTGTGCCGGACTCTCGGGTCGTATCGTCGCGCGGTCGCCAGCGGCGCGACGAATCGGGAGGTCGTACAGGCCATGGCAATTCCATCTTCGGTCTTGACTAGTGACGCCCGTCACGGGCGCCGCATTCTTTTCACTTGACTGATCCGGACATGGCTTTTTCCAAACTCTCTCTCGCAAGTGCACTCGCGGGCCTGCTAGCCCTTTCAGGCTGCCAGACCATGGACATGCAAATGGGCAGCCAGTCGGCCAAGACCGTGGCCACCGGCAGCGCCGCAGGCAGCGCAACCTCTGGCGAAAGCAGCCAGCTCGAGCGCTGCGACTCGCCACTCGGCACGGTCTCGCTGATCGAGAACGTGAATGCGGGCTGGTACACCATCCTCACCGGCGAATACAAGCTGCCTCCCACCGCCAACCTGCTGCGCCTGCTGGTGCAGCAATCGAACTGCTTCGTGGTGGTCGAGCGCAGCGCGGCCGGCATGAACGCCATGACGCGTGAGCGCGCGCTGATGCAGTCGGGCGAAATGCGCGGCGGCAGCAACTTCGGGCGCGGCCAGATGGTCGCATCCGACTACGGCCTGTCGCCCGAAATCGTCTTCAGCAACAACGACGCCGGTGGCCTGGGTGGCGCACTCGGCGGCCTGGTGGGTGGTGGCCGCGGCCGCGCCATTGCCAGCCTCGGCGCCAGCCTTCAGACCAAGGAAGCCAGCGCGCTGCTGACCCTGATCGACAACCGCTCGGGCGTGCAGGTCGCGGCTGCCGAAGGCAGCGCCTCCAAGACCGACTTCGCGGGCTTTGCCGGTCTCGGCGGTCTTTCCGCCGCGGGCGGCATTGGCGGCTACACGCGCACGCCGCAGGGCAAGGTGATTGCCGCGGCCTTCATGGATGCGTTCAATCAGATGGTTCGTTCGCTGCGCAACTACAAGGCGCAGACGGTGCGCGGCCAGGGCCTAGGTGGTGGTGGCCGCCTGGGCGTGGATGGCGGTGCGGCGCCCTCGCAGACCTCGGCGCCGGGAGCAGCAAAGCAGCAGCGCCGCAGCAGCAGCAAGCAGGCGCAGTAGCGCACATCGCCGGCCGGCCCGCCTCGCTCAGAGGTAGCTCGTTTCGGCTGGCGGCTCGAACCAGTTGTTGTTGCGCCCGTCCATGTACTGGACGGGTGCCTTCGACAGCTCTTCCGGCGTGACGTCGTCCAGGCAGCTCACGTTCACGCTCACGTAGGCACCACCGATCTCGGGCACATTGCCGCGCCCGAACGACCGGATGCCGCAGTGCCTGCAGAACAGGTGCTCGGCACTGTGCGAGTTGAACTGGTACAGCGACAAGTCTTCTTCTCCCGACAGCAGCGTGAAGGCCTCCGGCTTCACGATGGCGCCCCATGCGCGGGCCTTGGTACAGATCGAGCAATTGCATTTGCCCGTGCCCTCTGCGAGATCGATCAGGGCCTGAAAGCGAACCTTGCCGCAATGGCAGCTGCCGTTGTATGTCTTCTTCATGGGTCTGTGTCCTGGGGTTGAGATGAAAGCCAAGGCTACGACCCATTGCGGACAGATCCTGTCCTCGATCGCGTGCATCATGCGCACATGCTGTCTGCCTCCGCACGCCTGATCCGGCTTCTTTCGTTGTTCCAGGCGCAACGTTCCTGGACGGGCGCCGACCTCGCCGCCCGGCTCGACATCACCGAGCGCACCTTGCGCCGCGACGTGGACCGCCTGCGCAGCCTCGGCTACACGGTCGACTCCACCTCGGGCGTGGCAGGCGGCTACCGGCTGGGCGCGGGCGCAGCCCTGCCCCCGCTGCTACTGGAGGACGAAGAAGCCATCGCCGTCGCGCTCGGCCTGGGCAACCCGATAGGCGCCGCGGGCGACATCGAGAACGCATCGATGCGCGCGCTGGCCAAGCTCGAACAGTTGATGCCGCCGCGCCTGCGCCGCCGGCTCGACAGCGTGCGCGCGTCGGTGGTGCCGGTGATGCGCGGCAAGTCGCCGGTGCGGCTGAAGGCCGTGTCCCTTCTTGCCGAAGCCTGCACCGACCGGCTCGAGCTGCGCTTCGCCTATCACGACCATCACGACGCCACCACCGAACGCACGGTGGAGCCGCATCGCGTGGTGCAGACGGGGCAGCGCTGGTACCTGCTGGCCTGGGACACGACGCGGCAGGACTGGCGCACCTTCCGCCTCGACCGCATCGTCGAGCCCGCGCCCACCGGCGCGCGATTCACGCCGCGCCGGCTGCCCCATGGCGACGTCGCGGCCTACATGGAACACGCGCTGCAGGTGTCGCCCTACCTGCACCATGCGCAGGTCGTGGTGCACGCATCCACCAAGGCACTCGAGCCCTACCTCGGCTGGGTCAGCGGCATGCCGCAGGCCATCGACGAAGGCTCGACGCGCATCGCCACCGGCGCCAATTCGCTGGACGCACTGGCCGTCTGGCTCGGCTGCCTGCCGCATGACTTCGAGGTCGAATCGCCGAAGGAACTGGTCGAGCATCTGGCGCTCGTGGCCGAGCGGCTCGGCAGGGCCACGCGCAAGCCACGGAAAGCGGTGGGCCGCCTCCCCCGTATATAGGATGGGCGGCGCGCTGGTGGCACCCTACCCTTTGTGCCATCCAGCAACCCCAGAGACCTCTTCTCCATGCGCCTCGCCCCCACGTCCTGCATGAGCGCATACAGCCTCCCCGGCCTGGCGCGCGCATGACCGCAGAAACACAGGTTGCCCTCGTCGAAGACGACACCGGCATGCGCGAGCGCATCTCGCGCGTGGTCGACGCCGATCCGTCGCTGAGCCTGGCCTACAGCGCCTCCAACGCCGCCGACATACTCGGCTGGCTGGTCGACAACCCCATCGACGTGCTGCTGGTCGACCTCGGCCTGCCCGACCGCCCCGGGCTGCAGGTGATCAGCCAGTGCCGCAACATGCAGCCGGCCTGCGCGGTGATGGTGCTGTCGATCTTCGGCGACGAGGCCAACATGGTCCAGGCCTTCGAGGCCGGCGCCAGCGGCTACCTGCTGAAGGACGGCACCGAGGCCGACCTCGCCACCCACATCCGCCACCTGCGCGCCGGCGGCTCGCCGATGTCGCCGGTAATCGCGCGCAAGCTGCTGCGCCGCTGGCAGGCTCATTCGGGTGCTGCCCCGCGGCAGCAGCAACCGGCTGCCGCCAAGCCCGCCAGCACCGCGTCGAGCGCTTCGGCGATCGCCCCCGAACGCCTGTCGCCGCGCGAGTTCGAGGTGCTCGACCTGGTCTCTCGTGGTTTCACCTATGTCGAAGTCGGAACGCAGATGGGAGTCTCGGCGTCGACGGTCCAAACCCATATCCGCAATATCTACGGCAAGCTGGATGTGCACAACAAATCGGAAGCGGTGTTCGAGGCACGCAACCTCGGTTGGCTTCCCTAGCGTGACCGGCAGCGGCGTTCAACGCCTGCTGTTCGCGGCGTTGCTCTGCCTGTGGCTCGCCCTGGCAGGCGCCCACGCCCGTGCCGCTGCGACGCCTGGCGTCATCGACGCGAGTTCGGTCGAGGCCACGCTCGAACCCGACGGCCTGCCGGTGCAGCAGCGCCGCGTGCAACTGCCCTTCCGCTGGGACCACGAGTTCCCCGGCCGCGGAGGCAAGGCAACCTACCGCATCGAACTGCCCTCCGCCGCGGTGCCGGCCGACGAACCCGCGGCCCTGCTGATGTCGGGCGCGGGCAACCAGGTGGCGATCTCGTTCAACGACGCGCTGGTGGCCAGCTTCGGCACGCTGGGCGTGCCGAAGCACGACGCGACCAAGAGCAACCTGCTGGTTCCGGTTCCGGCCGTGCTGCACCGTACGGGGCAGCCGCAGTCGCTGGTCGTGCGCACGACCATCCAGCGCCAGCGTGGCGCGGGGCTGGCCAGCGTCCAGTACGGCACCGAGGCCTCGCTCGCGGTGCTCTATCGCGAGCGGCAAGGCTGGCGCAACACCTCGGCCATCGTGTATGCCGTCAGCCTGCTGCTGATGGGCGGCATTGCCGGCGGCCTGTGGCTGCGCCAGCGCGATGCGCTCTACGGCTGCTTCGCGCTGGCCGCGCTCTCGGGCGTGGCGCGCAACCTCGACCGCGTGTGGCCCGACGTGCCGATTCCCTGGCCGCTGTGGGGCGCGGTGGTGGCGGTCTGCTACGCCTGCCACATCGGGCTGATCGCGCGCTTCGTGCTGCTGGTGCTCGAGCGCAACCCGCCGTGGCTGGTGCGATCGATCCACGCCGCGCTCGCGCTGTCGGTCACGCTGGCCTGCGCCTCCTTCGCGTTTGCGCGGCCTTCGCTGTGGACCGCCGGCCTGGTCGTCCTGCAGCTGACCAGCATCGTCTGCCTGCCCTACGTGGTGTATGGCGCGCTGGTGGATCGGCGGCGCATTGCCGGCGTGCTGATGGCGGCGGGCACGCTGGCCATCCTGGCCGGCGCGCACGATCTGCTGCTGGTGCGCATGGGCCTTTTCGGCGGCGCCGACTTCACTCTGACGGCGCACGCGATGTTCTTCTTCGTGATGATCCTGGCCGGCCTCGTGGTCGAGCGCTACAGCCGCACCGTGGCCGACTACCGCGCACTCAACACCAATCTCGCGGCGCGCGTGGCGGAGCGCGAAGATCAGTTGCGCAGTGCCTTCGAAACCGTGCGCCAGCAGAATCAGGAACAGGCCGTGCTGCTGGAGCGCCAGCGCATCATGCGGGAGATTCACGACGGCGTGGGCTCGCAGCTGGTGGGCCTGCTCAACGTGGTGACGCAGGCCAGGCCGGACCGCGCCGTGATCGAAGAGCACGTGAAGCTCGCGCTCGACGAAATGCGCATGGCCGTCGATTCGCTGCAACCCACGCACGACGACCTGCCGACCGTGCTGGCCACCCTGCGCTACCGCTTGCAGCCGCGGCTCGACGCAGCCGGCATCGAGCTGGTGTGGGACGTGGAGGTCATTCCGCCGCTGGAGCCCTTCGCCGCACGGGCGGCCCTGCAGCTGCAGCGCATCTTGCTCGAAGCCTTCACCAACGTGCTCAAGCACGCGGCAGCCACGCGCATCGTGATGCATGCGAGCTGGCATGGCGACGAGAAGCCGTCGCTGGTGCGCATCGTGCTCACGGACAACGGGCGCGGCCTGCCGACTGCGCCAGCCGGTGGTGGGCACAGGGGACACGGCATTGCGAACATGCATGCGCGAGCCCAGTCCATCGGCGCGCGGCTGCAGATCGAAACGGTGGACCCCGCATCCGGGGGAGCGCGCATGCAGCTCGACTGGCCCTGCGCACGGGCCTGAGGCGCTTCTTTCAGCGCAGCGCGAACGCCAGCGTCACCGCCCCCAGCGCCAGCAGCCCGAGGCCGGCGATGAAGACCATTTCGCCCCAGGCTTCGAGCCGCGCACCCGATCTGCGGGCGCGCATCGAGATGAAAGACAAAAGCGCGCTGGCCAGGAAGACCAGCGCGTCGAGGGCCAGCAGACGATCGATCAGCAGCCGCATGTCGTCGCGCGGACCGAGATGCCCAATCGACATCACGGTCATGCACACGCCGATCATGGTGGCCGACGTGGGCAGGATGTGCGCCGAGAGGCCGCCGGCCGGCGAGCGTTCGTGGATCACTTCCAACTGCAGCTTGCCTGGCGGCTTCATCGGGCCGTCGTCTCTTCGGTCAGCCGATGCGAACCGGCACGAAGATCTTGTCTTCGCCGCGCTGGATCAAGAGCGCCACCGACTTGTTGCTGGCCTTCGCCACCACCTCACGCACCTGCTCCACGCTCTGCGCCGGCGTGCCGTTGATGGCCAGCAGCACGTCGCCCGCCTGCACCCCGGCCTGCGCCGAGGGACCGGCCGCGTCTTCGATCAGCAGCCCGTTCTCGACAGCGGCCTCGCGCTTTTCCTGCGGCTGCAGCGGACGCAGCGCCAGGCCCAGCTTGCCTTGGCCCACGTCGGCATCGGCCTTCGCGACCTTGACGGGCTTTTCGCTCGCATCGCCAAGCTTGGCCTGCAGCTCCTGGCGTTCGCCCTGGCGCCACACTTCGAGCGTGACTTTCTTGCCCGGCGCCTGCTGGCCGATCACCGCGGGCAGGTCGCCCGAGGAGACGATGGCCTGGCCATCGACCTTGCGAATCACGTCGCCCGCCTTCAGGCCGGCCTTGTCGCCGGGGCCGCCCTTCTCGATGTTCGAGACCAGCGCGCCTTCGGGCTTGTCGAGCTTGAACGAATCGGCAAAGGCCTGGTTCACCTCTTGCACCGCCACGCCGAGCCGGCCGTGTGTGGCCTTGCCGGTCGCGACGATCTGGTCTTTCACCTGGATCGCCACGTCGATGGGAATGGCGAACGACACGCCCTGGTAGCCGCCGCTGCGGCTGTAGATCTGCGAGTTGATGCCGACCACTTCGCCGCGCGTGTTGAGCAGCGGGCCACCGGAGTTGCCGGGGTTCACGGCCACGTCGGTCTGGATGAAAGGCACGTAGCTGTCGTCGGGCAGCGAGCGGCCCTTGGCGCTTACGACGCCTGCCGTCACGGTGTTCTCGAAACCGAAGGGCGAGCCGATGGCCAGCACCCATTCGCCGACCTTCAGGTCCTTGGTGTTGCCGAGTGCGAGCACGGGCAGGTTCTTGGCGTCGATCTTGAGCACCGCGATGTCGGTCTTGGCGTCGGCGCCGAGCACCTTGGCGCGGAATTCGCGGCGGTCGGTCAGCTTGACGGTGACTTCCTTCGCGTCCTTCACGACGTGGGCGTTGGTGATGATGATGCCGCTGGGGTCCACGATGAAACCCGAGCCCTGCGCACGCACCGGCACTTCGCGCTGCTGCTGTTGCTGGCCGCGCGGATTGATCTGGCCCTGGAAGCGGCGGAAGAACTGGAACATCGGGTCATCGGGGTCGACGCCCTGGATCTCGGCGGCAGCCTCGTCGTCGGAGGCCTTCATGGTGCCGGTCACGCTGATGTTGACCACGGCCGGGCCGTCGCGCGAGGTGATGGTCGAGAAATCGGGCAGCGTGACCATGGCTGCGGGCGCCACGGCGGTGGCATTGGTGGTCGGCGTGCCCACGGCACGGGCGCTGGTGTAGGCACCGGCACCAACGGCACCGATCACGCCCGCGCTCGCCAGGGCAATCACCAGGGCGCGGGGCGAAGTCAGACGGGAGTTCATTTGTCGGTTCCTTTCAGGGCGCTTGGGCGCCAAAACGATGAAAGGAATGTCGTCGGTCTGACTTAAGCGCCGCTTAAACGGCGCGGCCCCTGCAAAGGGGCTCAGGCACGCGCGGGAAAGCGCACCAGCACGCGCAGCCCGCCGAGGCTCGGCGACTGGTCGAGCGCCACCGTCGCCCCATGCAGGTCGGCAATCGACTTGACGATGGCCAAGCCCAGGCCGCTACCGGGCGCCTGCGTTTCGCCCGAGCGATAGAAGCGGTCGAGCACGCGCTCGCGTTCGTCGGGTGGCAGGCCCGGCCCGCTGTCGTCCACGGTGAGCTCGGCCGCGTCGCCCTGGCGGGCGATGCCGATGTCGACGCGGCCCTCGATGGGCGTGTACTTGATCGCGTTCTCGAGCAGGTTACGCAGCAACATGCGCAAGGCCTCCGACTGGCCGTTGACCACCGCCGCATCGGCATGCGCAATGCCGATGTCGATACCCCGCGCCTGCGCTGCCGCTACGGCGTCGGAGACCGCGAGCCGCGCAACCTCGGACAGGTCGACCGGCTCGGGCTTCGCGCCGGCCGCCATGCTGGCCTCGTGCCGGGCCAGCGCGAGCATCTGCTCGACCAGCCGCGTGGCGCGGTCGATGCCCGCCACCAGGCGGCTCACGGCGAGGTCGCGCGACGCATCGTCGGGCGCGCGCTGCAGGCCCTGCACCTGCAGCTTCAATGCGGCCAGCGGCGAGCGCAACTCGTGCGCGGCATCGGCGACGAAGTGCTTCTGCGCATCGAAGGCGTGGCGCACGCGGTCGAACAGCAGGTTCAGCTCCTGCACCAACGGGCGCACTTCCTCGGGCAGGTTCTCCTCGCTCACCGGCGACAGGTCGTCGGCCTGGCGCGATGCCACCTGCTTGCGCACGCGCGCCACGGGGGCGAGCGACCGGCTCACGACCCACCACACGACCAGCATCAGCAGCGGCGCCATCAGCGCCACCGGCGCGATGGTGCGCAGGGCCAGCGTGCCGGCCATGTGGCGCCGCGCCGCCATGTCCTGCGCCACCTGGATCACCAGCCCGCGCGTCTGCATCGAGAACACGCGGTAGGTGGTGCCGCGCGCGTGCACGTCGGCAAAGCCGAGCACCGCAAGCTGCGGCAGCGCAGCCTCTTCGGCGGATTCGAAGATGCGCACGCCTTCGGCAGTCCACACCTGCACGACGAAATCGAAGTTCTGCTCGCCGGTGCCGATACCGCCCACTGCCGCACTCGGCGGAAGGCCTGCGCGCAGCGAGAGCGCCATCTGCTGCATGTGGTAGTCGAAGATGTCGTCGGCCTCGGCGAGTACCGTGCGGTAGGCCACCAGCGCCTGCGCCCCCGCGGCCAGCACGATGGCCGCGAGAAGAAACCACAGTAGCCGTGCGCGCAGCGATCCGGTCAGCGCCCACTTCATACCTTCGGCACCATGTAGCCGACGCCTCGCACGTTGCGGATGAGTTCAGCGCCAAGCTTCTTGCGCAGGCCGTGCACATAGACCTCGACCGCGTTGCTGCTGATCTCGTCCTTCCAGCTGTAGAGCTTTTCCTCGAGCTGGGCGCGCGACAGCACCATGCCGGGCCGCGCGAGCAGAGGCTCCAGCACGGCCCATTCGCGTGCCGACAACACCACCGGCTGGCCGGCCACCGTGACCTCGCGGGTTGCCGGGTTGATGCTCACACCCATGTGCTCGTACACAGGCTCGGCGCGCCCTGCCGCACGGCGCAGCAAGGCGCGGATGCGGGCCAGCAGTTCGTCGAGGTCGTAGGGCTTGAGCACGTAGTCATCGGCACCGGCGTCGAGGCCTTCGATGCGCTGCTGCACCGAGTCGCGCGCGGTGGCGATCAGCACCGGCATGCGCTGCTTGCGCGCTCGCAGATTGCGCAGCACCTCGAGGCCGTCGCGCCGCGGCACGCCGAGGTCGAGCATCACAAGGTCGTATTGCTGGGTGCGCAGAGCCGATTCGGCGGCTTCACCGTCTTTTACCCAATCCACCGCGTACTGCTCGGCACGCAGCAGGTCGAGCACTGCTTCGCCGATCATCACGTCGTCTTCTAGAAGGAGGAGTCGCATGGTTGTGTCCGTTTCCGGGGGTTCGAGGCGCGGGCCGCGGCCAAAGTTCAGATCAGAGCAACGAGCGGACTTCGCGTGCGGCTTCGAACAGCAGCGGCAACATGTCGCGCTGCAGGGTCTCTTCCTGATAGCGCGTGCCAGACAGCACCACGTTGAGCGCGGCCACCGTGTGGCCTTGCATGTCGCGCAGCGGTACCGCCAGCGCCTGCACGCCGAGCTCGTGTTCCTCGCTGGCAAAACAATAGTCGTCCTTGCGCGTGCGGGCAATCAGCTGCCGCAGGCCGCGCGCCTGCGTCACCGTGTTGGGCGTGAGCCGCGCGAGGTGACGGCCCTTGAGCCATTGCGTGAACTGGGTCGGCGCCAGCGCCGCCAGCAGCACGCGGCCGGTGGAGGTGGCATGCGCAGGCAGCCGCGCACCAAGGTGCAGGCCATAGGCCAGCACGCGCGTCGGCGTGCCGTAGCTGCCGCTGCGCGCGACGATGACCACTTCTTCTCCATCGAGCACCACGGCCGAGAACGACTCGCCGGTCTGCGCCGCGAGCCGGTTCAGCGTGGGCTGCAGCGCGCGCGGCAGACGCGACGATGCGAGATAGCTGCCCGAGAAGCGCAGCACCTTCGGCGCCATCCAGAAATAGCTGCCGTCGGTTTCCAGATAGCCCAGGTGGGCCAGCGTCAGCAGGTGCCGGCGGGCCGCGGCTCGCGTGAGGCCGGCACGCTCGGCGGCCAGCGTGGCGTTGAGGCGCTGGCGCTCGGTGTCGAAGCTTTCGAGCACTGCCATTCCCTTGGCGATGCCCTCGATGAAGTCGGCTTTGGCGATGGTCATGCGTCGGTGGTTCGTCGTCTGGTCGAAGTGTTGCGCGATCATCGCGCACGCGTTCGCATGATCGCACAGAGCCTCGCGAGCCACCGCCACAGACAGCCGCATGCGGCCTACGCTCCACGAAACCCTCTCGGAGACACGAACATGCGCACCCAGGTCGCGATCATCGGCGCCGGCCCCGCCGGCCTACTGCTCGGGCAGCTTCTGCACAAGGCTGGCATCGACAACGTCATCGTCGAACGCCAGAGCGGCGACTACGTGCTGGGCCGCATCCGCGCCGGCGTGCTGGAACAGGTCACGATGGACCTGCTGGCGCGTGCCGGCGTCGACACCCGCGCCAAGGCCGAAGGGCTGCCGCACGAAGGCATCGAGCTGCTGTTCAAGGGCGCACGCCACCGCATCGACATGCACGGCCTCACGGGCGGCAAGCAGGTGACGGTGTACGGCCAGACCGAGGTAACGCGCGACCTGATGGAAGCGCGCACGGCCGAGGGGCTCACCACCATCTACAGCGCGGCGAACGTCAGCCTGCACGACTTCGATTCGGGCAAGCCACGCGTGCGCTACGAGAAGGACGGCCAGACGCACGAGATCGAATGCGACTTTATCGCCGGCTGCGACGGCTACCACGGCGTGAGCCGCGCGAGCGTGCCGGCCGATGCGATCCACACCTACGAGAAGGTCTACCCCTTCGGCTGGCTCGGCGTACTGGCCGACGTGCCGCCGGTGTCGCACGAGCTGATCTACGCCAACACCGAACGCGGCTTCGCGCTGTGCAGCATGCGCAGTGCCACGCGCAGCCGCTACTACGTGCAGGTGCCGACCGAAGAGCGCGTGGAAAACTGGAGCGACGAGGCCTTCTGGAACGAACTGCGCGCCCGCCTCGACCCCGAGGCGCGCGAGCGGCTGGTGACGGGGCCTTCGCTCGAAAAGAGCATTGCGCCGCTGCGCAGCTTCGTCGCCGAGCCGATGCGCTTCGGCTCGCTGTTCCTGGCGGGGGATGCGGCGCACATCGTGCCGCCGACAGGCGCCAAAGGACTGAACCTCGCCACGGCCGACGTGGGCTATCTATCGCGCGCGTTCGAAATCTTCTACAGCGAGAAATCAGCCTCGGCGCTGGACCGCTACTCTGACCTGTGCCTGCGCCGCGTCTGGAAGGCCGAGCGCTTCTCGTGGTGGTTCACCTCGCTGATGCACCGCTTTCCGGAGACGGGCGCCTTCGGCCAGAAGATCCAGGAGGCCGAGCTCGACTACCTGGTGCATTCCACCGCCGCCTCCACCGCTCTGGCGGAGAACTACGTCGGCCTGCCGCTGGAAGACTTCTAGGCGGCCGCCGAAACGGCACGCCCTTCAAGCGCGGCCTTCATGGCCGCACCGCCCTGCTCCATCATCGGCCCGATGTAGGCCGCCATGGCGTCAGGCAGCACGTCGGTGATCCAGACGAAGCGCGAACGGCCCGCACCTTCCTCGAACACCTGCGCCGTTGCGTGGTGATGTGCGGCTTGCCCGCCGGTGACGGTATAGGCCAACCGGCGATGGGCATCGTCGACGCCAACCAGCACTTCGCGCGCGACAAGCCCGTTGGCAAAAGTGAGGATGCGAGCACCCTCGGCGTCGATCGTGCAGGCGGTGAGAAAGCCCGGCGCGAGCCGCGTATGCACCGCGCTGAAGTCGCGCAGCGCATCCCACACCTGAGCTGCATCTGCTTCGACGATGATTTCCTTGTAGACCGTGGCCATGGCAAACCTCGCTTCAGGGACAGACCGCCTCGACGTTGTTGCCGTCGGGGTCAATGAGAAAGGCCGCGTAGTAGGTCGGGCTGTAGTCCGGCCGCGGGCCCGCGCCGCCGTTGTCGGTGCCGCCCGCTCTCAGGCCGGCCTTGTGGAAGGCGGCCACGGCCTCGTGATTCGACGCGCGGAAGGCGATGTGGGTGCCGGGCCCTTTCGCTCCCTTGGCCGCGTAGAGCCACAGCGCGGGCTCGTCAGCCGGGCCGATGCCGGCATAGCTTTCGTCGTGCGGGCCCGGCACGTGGCCTAGCGGTGCGAGCGCGGCTTCGTAGAAGCGGCGGCTCGCGGCGAGGTCTTTGACTTTCAGTCCGATGTGGTCGTACATGATGGCTTCCTGCTCGATGGGTGGATCAGGCGGTCATCATGGAAGAGCTCGGCAATGCGGTCTTGGAAAATCTTGCGGTCGCCCTGGGCGGCCTTGCGGAAGCTGCCGGGCGACACGCCGGCCGCGCGATGAAAGGTGCGCACGAAGTTGCTGAGGTCGGCAAAACCCACGTCGAGCGCGACCTCGGTCACGGGCCGGCTGTCGTCGTCGGCCAGCAGGCGTGCGGCATGCCGAAGGCGCGAGCGCACGAGGTACTGGTGCGGCGTGACGCCCAGCACCTGCGAGAACAGCCGCAGGAAGTGGAAGGAACTCAGGCCGGCCTCTGCGGCCGCGCCGTCGAGGCCGATGTCGTGCTGCGAGTGGGCGTCGATCCACATCGCGGCATCGACCGCACGGCGGCGGTCGCGTGGTACAGCAACGGGCGCGGTCTTAGGTTTGGTTCGGTCGGACACGACTTCGACGAAGCGGCTCGCGAACCACATGCCCAGCTCGTCCAGGCCAACGTCGCTCTGCCCATCAGCCGCGGCCTGTGCGAGTTCACCGATGACCACGAGTTCGGCCAGGGGCGGCAGGCCGCCGGTGCGCCAGGTCTTCCGGTCACCGCCGATCAGGTCGACGAAACCCGGCGACAGGTGAAAGGCCAGGCATTCGTCGCCGCAGACATGGTGATCGTGCGTGCAGACGTATTCGTCGCCCGGGCAGCCGACCAGCACAGAGCCGGCGACCAGCTCGTAGGCATGGCCGCGCGTGCGGTAGCCGAAGCTGCCCTTGCGCACATACGAGACCGAATAGCCTTCGTGCAGCTCGGTGAAGGGCTGCGCGTCGGGGCCCGCGTCGCAACGGTAGCTGGAAACGCGGATCGGGTCGGTCTGCAGTTCGGTGGTGACGAGCATGGCTTGCGCCTTTCAGGTCCCCGATGCGGTGTGACGCTCAGTCGATGGTCTGCATCGCCTGCCACACGCGCGCGGGGCTCAGCGGCATGTGCAGGCGTGGAGCGCGCGTGGCCAGGCCGTTGCGCGCGAAGGCGTCGGCCACCGCATTCACGATGGCCGGCGTGGCGCCGATGGTGCCGAGCTCGCCCACGCCCTTCACGCCCAGCGGGTTGTTCTTGCAAGGCGTCGATTCGTCCATCTCCATGTTGAACATGGTGTCGACGATGTCGGCGCGCGGGGCCGCGTAGTCCATCAGGCTGCCGGTGACGGGCTGGCCGGTTTCGTGGTCGTACACCACTTGCTCGTACAGCGCCTGCCCGATGCCCTGCACCGCGCCGCCTTCGAGTTGGCCGCGCACGATCATCGGGTTGATGACGCGGCCCACGTCGTTGACCGAGCTGTAGGCCACCACGCTGATTTCGCCGGTGGGCGGATCGATCTCGATCTCGCAGATGTGGCAGCCGTTGGGCCAGGTCGGGCCGGCCACGGTGCTGGTGGAGTCGACGAAGATTTCGCGCTCGGGCTGCTTGGCGGCGAGCGCGAAGAGGTCGAGTTCAAGGTCGGTGCCGGCCACGTTGAAGACGCCGCGGCTGTAGACGATGTCGTCGATGGAGGCCTCGAATTCCTGCGCGGCCAGCTCGCGCGCCTTGTCGATGGTGCGCTCGGCACCGATGCGCACGGCCGAACCACCCGTGAACAGCGAGCGCGAACCGGCGCTGCCGAAGCCGTCGCCGCGGTCGGTGTCGCCGAGCACCACGCGCACCTTCTCGATGGGCACACCGAATGCATCGACCGCCAGCTGAGCCAGCGAGGTGGCAATGCCCTGTCCCATGGCATTGACTGCGGAAAACACCTCGATCACGCCATCGGCCTGCACCGAGACCGTGACGCGCTCTTCGAACACGTTGCCGCCGGTCCATTCGAGAAACGTGGCAATGCCCAGGCCGCGGTGCTTGCCCTTGCTGGCCGACTCGGCCGCGCGGGTCTCGAAGCCCTGCCAGTCGGCGAGCGTCAGCGCCTGGTCCATCACCGACTCGAAGTTGCCGGTGTCGTAGGTCTGCGCCATCGGGTTCTTGTACGGCATCTGCTCGGGGCGGATGAAGTTGCGGCGGCGCAGCACGATGCGGTCGATGCCAGTCTGGCGTGCGGCCTCGTCCATCAACCGCTCGATGGTGAAGATGGCTTCGGGGCGGCCAGCGCCGCGGTAGGCACCGGTGGGCGCGGTGTTGGTGAGCACCGCCTTGAAATGGAAGTCGATGGTCTGGATGTCGTAGACGCTGGTCTGCACCCAGGGGCCGATCAGAAGCTGGATCGCGACGCCGGTGCCGGTGGCGTACGCGCCGACGTTGGCCAGGGTCTTGATGCGCAGGGCCAGGATCTTGCCGCTGGCGTCGAGCGCCATTTCGGCGCGCGCCTCGATGTCGCGGCCGTGCGCGCTCGAGAGAAATTCCTCGCTGCGGTCAGCCACCCACTTCACCGGCCGGCTGACTTGCAGCGCGGCGAAGGCGACGGCGATGTCTTCGGGATAGGCGCCGGTCTTCATGCCGAAGCCTCCGCCAACGTCGCCCACCACCACGCGTACCTTTTCCTTGGCAAGGCCGATGGCGGCGCAGACGGAATCGCGAACGCCGGAGGGCATCTGCGTGCTCATGCGGATCATGAGTCGGCCGGTTTCGCCGTCGCGCACCGCGAGCACGGAACGCGGCTCGATCGTGAGGGCGACCACACGCTGGTTGTTCACGTCGAGCGCGACCACATGGCTGGCCTTGGCGAAGGCGGCGATCGCGGCTTCGCTGCTACCGTGGCGCATTTCGGCGGCTACGTTGCCGGAGGCTTCTTCGCACAACTGCGGCGCGCCGTCAGCGGTGGCGCTTGCGAGGTCGACCACCATGGGCAGGTCTTCGTAGTCGACCACGATAGCCTCGGCGGCATCGCGGGCCTGCTGCACCGTATCGGCCACCACGGCGGCCACTGCCTCGCCGACGAAGCGTGTGCGCTCGTGCGCGATGGCGTAGCGCGGCGGGCTGGCGCTGTCGCTGCCGTCCGCACGCTTGAAGCCTGCGGCGCCCGGCATGGGCTTGACGCCGGCCTCGGCCATTTCAGCACCGGTGATCACGCGCAGCACGCCGGGCATGGCGGCGGCGGCGCCGGTGTCGATCGAGACGATGCGTGCGTGCGGGTAGGAGGACCGGAGGAAAACGAGATGCGCCTGATCGGGGAGCGTGACGTCGTCGGTGTAGCGGCCGGCGCCTGACAGGAGGCTTTCATCTTCGAGGCGGCGTACCGCCTGGCCGCTGCCGAAGCGCGTGGGATTGGGTTCAGTGGTCAACGTACGTGGTCCTCTTGTGCTCATCCCCGGCGTGTGTGCGGGCCTGCCTGATTTGCGTGGGTCTGCGAATGCAAGCTGCGCACTATAGGGTTTCCGGCGGGTTTTGTGGTGCCGTGGCGTGTGAGCCGAACCCTTGTGGCGGTGTCGGCGGTGTGCGATTTTCGCCCAACTGGATTGGTGTTGGTGAAGCCGTGTATACCTATGCCCATGCGACAACTGCCCTGGCTCGAACCCGGAGATGCCCTGCCCGATCCTGCATCGGCCTGGGGCATGGCCGACCCCGTCCCCGGCCTGCTGGCAGCCGGTGGCGCACTCGATGTCGATACTTTGATGCAGGCCTACGGCAACTGCGTCTTCCCGTGGTTCAGCGAAGACCAGCCGATCCTCTGGTGGAGCCCGGACCCTCGCATGGTGCTGCAGGTGGCGGAGTTCAAGCTCCATCGCTCGCTTCGCAAGACCCTGACGCGCTTTGCACAGACGCCGGGTTGCGAGGTGCGCATCGACCACGATTTCGCGGCCGTTATCAAGGCCTGTTCGGGCTCGCCGCGCGTGGGCCAGTCAGGCACGTGGATCGTGCCGGACATGGTGAAGGCCTATACGAATTTGCACCATGCCGGCCACGCCCACAGCGTTGAAACCTGGATCGACGGCGAGCTCGCGGGCGGGCTTTACTGCGTTGCGCTGGGCCGCGCGGTGTTCGGCGAGTCGATGTTCACCCGCCGACCGGACGCTTCGAAGATTGCGCTGGCCGCGCTGGTGTCGCTGTGCCGGCATTCCGGCGTGCAAATGATCGACTGCCAGCAGAACACCGCCCACCTCGCGAGCCTCGGCGCCCGCGAGATGGCGCGCAAACGCTTCGTCGCGCACGTGGCCCGGGCGCGACAACAAGAGGGCCCACGGTGGCGATTCGACCCCGTATACTGGTCCGAACTCCTTTCCGCGCGACCTCTTTCCCCGACGTGACGCACCTCAAGGATCTCCCGCTTCACACGCTGCAGTTCTACGCGACGGCGCCCTACCCCTGCAGCTATCTGCCGGACCGGCAGGCCCGCTCGCAAGTGGCCACGCCCAGCCACCTGATCCACAACGACGCCTACTCCGACCTGGTGCTCAGCGGCTTCCGGCGCAGCGGCATGTTCACCTACCGCCCCTATTGCGACGGCTGCCGCGCATGCATCCCGCTGCGCGTGCTGGCCAACGCCTTCAGTCCCACGCGCAGCCAGCGCCGGGCGCTGAAACAGCATGCCGATCTGCAGGCGCGCGTTCTCAAGCTGTGCTTCATGCCCGAGCACTACCAGCTCTACCTGCGCTACCAGAACGGCCGCCATGCGGGCGGCGGCATGGACCACGACAGCATCGACCAGTACACCCAGTTCCTGCTGCAAAGCCGGGTCAATTCGCGGCTGGTGGAGTTCCGCGAAACGCTGCCCGACGGCAGCGCCGGTGCGCTCAGGATGGTGTCGATCCTCGACGTGCTGAACGACGGCATCTCCGCCGTCTACACCTTCTACGAACCCGAGACCAGTGCGGGCTACGGCACCTACAGCGTGCTCTGGCAGATCGAACAGGCCCGCAAGCTGGGCCTGCCGCACGTCTACCTCGGGTACTGGATCGAACACAGCCCGAAGATGAACTACAAGGCGCGTTTCTCCCCGCACGAAGTGTTGGTGGATGGGCATTGGCAGGCATCAGGCAATTTCACAAGGTAAAATGGCGCCCGGTCATCACCGCAAAGCGCCATGAGAAAAAACCAATCCGACATCCCCGCCGTTCCCGTGATCCAGGTGATCGAGCGCATGTTCGCGCTGATCGATGTCCTGGCATCCCGTGAGGAGGCTATTTCGCTGAAGGAGATCAGCGAAAAGACGGGGCTGCACCCGTCGACCACGCACCGCATCCTCAACGACCTGGCGGTCGGTCGTTTTGTCGACCGACCTGAAGCTGGCAGCTACCGGCTAGGCATGCGCCTGCTGGAACTGGGCAATCTGGTCAAGGGCCGGCTCAACGTGCGCGACGCCGCCCTGGGCCCGATGCGCGAGCTGCACAAGCTGACGCAACAGCCCGTCAACCTGAGCATGCGCCAGGGCGACGAAATCGTGTACATCGAGCGCTCCTACAGCGAGCGCTCAGGCATGCAGGTGGTGCGCGCCATCGGCGGCCGTGCTGCCCTGCACCTCACCTCGACCGGCAAGCTCTTCCTGGCAGCGGATGATCCGCAGCGCGTGCGCAGCTACGCCACGCGCACGGGCCTGGCCGGCCATACGCGCAACAGCATCACCCAACTGCCGGCGCTGGAGCGCGAACTGTCGAAGGCGCGCCAGTACGGCATCGCCCGCGATAACGAAGAGCTGGAGTTGGGCGTGCGCTGCATGGCCGCCGGTATCTACGACGACCAGGGCAAGCTGGTGGCGGGCCTGTCGATCTCCGCACCGGCCGACCGGCTGGACGAAGGCTGGCTGCCCAAGCTGCAGGCCACGGCCAATGAAATCTCGGGTGCGCTAGGGTTCAAGGACGGCACGGCTGCAACACCGTCGCCTTCGGGCAGCACCCCGCCAGCAGGCGCCTGACCAGGGAGGGAGCCAATCCCCAAAAGCAAACAGGCCCTGCGAAGGGCCTGTTTTTCGTCAGGGGCTGGCGATTTGCCGTTCAGCCTGCGACTTGATAGGCGGCATTGCGCGACGAAGCTGCCGGCGAACCAACGCCGTGCGTGGCTTCCACCCAGCGGCGAACCCGCTCGGCGTCCGCAATGCGGCTGAACTTGCCGGCCGAATCCAGGAACACCATGATCAGCTTGCGCCCGGCGACCTTTGCCTGCATCACGAGGCATTGACCGGCTTCAGAGATGTAGCCCGTCTTCTGCACGCCGATTTCCCAATCGGGGCTCTTCACGAGGCGGTTGGTGGTGTTGAACTGCAGCACCCGGTTGCCGACTTCGACCTGGTATTCAGGCGAGGTGGACAGCGAACGCACCGTGGCATCGGAATAAGCGGCATTGACCAGCAGTGCCAGGTCTTGAGCGCTCGACTGGTTGCTGCTCGACAGGCCGGTGGGCTCCACGTAGCGCGTGTCCTTCATCCCGAGCATCTTGGCCTTGGCGTTCATGATGCTCACGAAGGTCGTCAGGCCACCCGGGTAGGTGCGGCCCAGCGCGTGCGCAGCACGGTTTTCGCTCGACATCAGCGCCAGGTGCAGCAGTTCGCCGCGCGACAGCGTAGTGCCGACCGTCAGACGCGAGCTGCTGCGCTTTTCAGTGTCGACGTCATCCTGCGTGATGGTGATGAGCTCTTCGTTCGGCAGATGGGCTTCGCTGATGAGCAGGCCGGTCATGAGCTTGGTGAGCGACGCAATCGGCAGCACGGCATGGTCGTTCTTGCTGAACAGCACTTCGTGCGTGTCCTGGTCGATGACCAGCGCGACGCTCGACTTCAGGTCGAGCACGTCTTCGGTGCCATGCAGGCCGGCCATCTGGCCAAAGGACTGACGCGGGGGCGCCTCGACGACGCGAACCACCGAGCGGCGCTGCACGGCCACTACGGTCTTGCCATTTCTCTTGTGGATGGTGGCCACGACATTGCGGCCACCGCGAACGACCTTCTCGGCGCGTTCGCTCTTCTCGGCACGGCCGCCGCGCTTGGCGACAACAACGGGCACAGGACCACGAGCGGTCTTGGACGAAGCGGCGTTGCGCTTTACCTCGACCGGCACCGGACCCTTCGCCTTCTTGGCGACGGTGGTCTTGGCGGCAGCGGGCTTTTCTTTCTTGGCTGCCTGGGCGCCAGGCAGCAAAAACGCCGTGGCGCACAGCGCGACGGCGATGAATTTGAACGCGGGTAGAAACCGCTGGCTGGAAACTCGGCGTAGACGGGCTTCGGGCATTAATAAATCTCCAGCGGCGACAAACGAGGACCGCAGTGTATCCAAATCAAAAAAAGCACGCAATATCAGTTACTTGCATCCTCTTCTTCGATCGAATACCAAGGATCGCCTGAAAACCTAACCTTGTGCCGCAACTCTCTCAGCTTGGCTCTGTAACTTGTTGAGCGCACTCAAATAAGCCTTTGCCGAAGCAACCACGATGTCCGGGTCTGCACCCACACCGTTGACCACCCGCCCTGCGTTTTGTAACCGGACTGTAACTTCTCCCTGGCTTTCCGTCGAGCCACTGATGGCATTTACAGAGTAAAGAACCATCTCGGCGCCGCTCTTGACATGCGACTCGATGGCCTTCAGGGAAGCATCAACCGGGCCATTCCCGTCGGATTCGCCGGTGACTTCCTTGCCCTGGACGGTGAATACGACCTTCGCCTGGGGGCGCTCGCCGGTTTCGCTATGCTGGGAGAGAGAGACGAAAGCAAACTGCTCACCAACGTTCGACACCTCTTCCGCGCTGACGAGCGCGAGGATGTCCTCGTCGAAAATCTCGGACTTGCGGTCGGCCAGCTCCTTGAAGCTCAGGAACGCGGCATTGATGTCGCCTTCGCTGGCCATGGTCACGCCCAGCTCCTGCAGGCGCTGCTTGAAGGCATTGCGGCCGCTGAGCTTGCCCAGCACGATCTTGTTGGCCGTCCAGCCCACGTCCTCGGCACGCATGATCTCGTAGGTGTCGCGCGCCTTGAGCACGCCATCCTGGTGGATGCCCGAGGCGTGCGCGAAGGCGTTGGCGCCCACCACCGCCTTGTTGGGCTGCACCACGAAACCGGTGGTCTGGCTGACCATGCGGCTCGCGGCCACGATGTGCTGGGTGTCGATGCGCAAATCGAGCCCGAAGTAGTCCTTGCGGGTCTTCACCGCCATGACGACTTCTTCGAGCGAGCAGTTGCCCGCGCGCTCGCCCAGACCGTTGATGGTGCATTCGACCTGGCGCGCGCCGCCAATCTTCACGCCGGCCAGCGAATTGGCCACGGCCATGCCGAGGTCGTTGTGGCAGTGCACCGACCAGATCACCTTGTCGCTGTTGGGAATGCGCTCGCGCAGCATCTTGATGAAGTTGCCGTAGAGCTCGGGAATGGCGTAGCCGACGGTGTCGGGCACGTTGATGGTGGTGGCACCCTCGTTGATCACGGTTTCGAGCACGCGGCACAGGAAGTCAGGGTCGCTGCGATAGCCGTCTTCGGGGCTGAACTCCACGTCGGCCATCTGGTTGCGCGCGAAGCGCACGGCCAGCTTGGCCTGCTCATGCACTTCATCGGGCGACATGCGCAGCTTCTTTTCCATGTGAAGCGGCGAGGTCGCGATGAAGGTGTGGATGCGTCCGCGGGCCGCGCCCTTGAGGGCTTCGGCCGCGCGCGCAATGTCGCGGTCGTTGGCGCGCGAGAGGCCGCACACCGTCGAGTCCTTGATGGCATTGGCAATCGCCTTCACGGCCTCGAAGTCGCCGTTCGAGCTGGCGGGGAAGCCTGCCTCGATGACGTCGACCTTCAGCCGCTCCAGCAGCTTGGCAATACGCAGTTTCTCGTCGCGCGTCATCGAGGCGCCGGGCGATTGCTCGCCGTCGCGCAGGGTGGTGTCGAAAATAATAAGTTGGTCGGTCATCGTGGGTCTCCGTTGTTCATCCCCCCACGCGCACCCGACCAAGGTCGGCGCGGCAGCGTCAGGCGACTTCAACCGCTGATTGTGCTCCGTGCGCGCCACGGGTCCGTGCACGCTGCACGCCCGAAACAATCGCTTTCAGCGACGCCGTGATCACGTTCGCATCGATGCCCACGCCGAACAGCGTCTGGCTTTCGTCGACGCGCAGTTCCAGGTAGGCCACAGACTTCGCATCGGCACCTGCGCCAATGGCGTGCTGGTGGTAGTCCATCACGCGCACCGTGTGGCCGGTGGCCTTGCTCAGCGCCTGCGTGAAGGCGTCGATGGGGCCATTGCCGCGGCCTTCGATGGCGTGGACTTCACCGTCCCACGGCAGGTCACCGCGCAGCACCACGGAGGCGTTGGCGCCCTCGCCTTCTTCCTCGATCACGCGGTTCTGCAGCGACTGCGCGGTTTCGATGCCGTACTCGCGCACGAACAGCTGCCAGAGGTCGGCGGCCGTAAGCTCCTTGCCGGCGACGTCCATCACGCGTTGCACGGTCTGCATGAATTCCATCTGCAGGCGGCGCGGCATCTCGATGCCGTACTCGCTCTCAAGCAGGTAGGCCATGCCGCCCTTGCCGGACTGGCTGTTCACGCGGATCACGGCTTCATAGCTGCGGCCCACGTCCTTCGGGTCGATGGGAAGGTACGGCATGTCCCAGATGTCGCCTTCCTTGCGCGCGGCAAAGGCCTTCTTGATCGCGTCCTGGTGCGAGCCCGAGAACGAGGTGTAGACGAGGTCGCCTACATACGGATGGCGCGGATGTACCGGAATCTGGTTGCAATGCTCGACCGTGGTGCGGATCTCGTCGATGTTCGAGAAGTCGAGCTCGGGCGAAACGCCCTGCGTGTAGAGGTTGAGCGCAACGTTCACGAGATCGAGGTTGCCGGTGCGCTCGCCATTGCCGAACAGGCAGCCTTCGATGCGCTCGGCGCCGGCCATCAAAGCCAGTTCGCCGGCAGCGGTGCCGGTGCCGCGGTCGTTGTGCGGGTGCACGCACAGCACGATGGAGTCGCGGCGCGCGAGGTTGCGATGCATCCACTCGATCATGTCCGCGAAGATGTTCGGCGTGGAATGCTCGACCGTGGTTGGCAGGTTGATGATGCACTTGCGCTGCGGTGTCGGTGCCCAGACCTCGGTCACCGCATCGACTACGCGCTTCGAGAACACGACGTCGGTGCCCGAGAACATTTCGGGCGAGTACTGGAAGGTCCACTGCGTGTTCGGCTGCTTGGCGGCGAACTCGTTGAACATGCGCGCATGACTGCTGGCGAGTTCGACGATCTGGTCTTCGTCCATGTTGAGCACCACGCGGCGCATCACGGGCGCAACGGCGTTGTAGAGGTGCACGATGGCGCGCGGAGCGCCCTGGAGCGATTCAAAAGTACGCGCAATGAGGTGGTCGCGCGCCTGCGTCAGCACCTGGATCGTCACGTCGTCGGGAATACGGTCTTCCTCGATAAGCTTGCGCACGAAGTCGAATTCGACCTGCGACGCCGAGGGAAAGCCGACTTCGATTTCCTTGAAGCCGATGGCCACAAGGGTCTCGAACATGCGCATCTTGCGCGCGATGTCCATGGGCTCGACCAGCGCCTGGTTGCCATCGCGCAGGTCGGTCGACAGCCAGATCGGCGCCTTGGTCAGCACGGCATCGGGCCAGGTGCGGTCCTTGAGGCCGATCGGGGCGAATGCGCGGTATTTGCTTTGAGGTTGCTTGAGCATGTCGATTTCTCTGAGATGGTTGGTGATCAACCAGCAACCCCAAAAACAAACGGCCCGTTGCTGGTGCGAACGGGCCGTGGTGAGGGATTTGCGCGTGCGCTACCGTCTCCGCCCGTGAGGGAGGGCTAGTAGGGCCAGCAGCGAAATCTTGGTCATGAGGGTTGCGAATGTAGCACAAGCCACCGGGTCAGTTATGCAAACCCCGTTCGTCGGGCTCTTCCGTCGAGGTGCTGATAACGCTGGCCGGCTGCCCCTTGGCCTTGCGCCACGCATAGACCACGTAGCCGCTCAGACCATAAATGACGAACAGGCTGAACAGCACGGTCGGCGGATGGATGTTGATGACGGCGATGCCCAGCGCGATCAGCACGATCACCGCGAAAGGCACGCTCTTCTTCATCTGGATGTCCTTGAAGCTGTAGAACGGCGCGTTGGTGACCATCGTGAGGCCCGCGTACAGCGTGAACCCGAAAGTGACCCAGGTGATCTGCGTCCACGAGAGATACAGCACCTCACCACCTCGTTTGCCCCATTCGTTCACGAGCCAGATGAAGCCCGCCACGAGCGCAGCGGCCGCAGGCGACGGCAGGCCCTGGAACCAGCGCTTGTCGACCACGCCGGTGTTGACGTTGAAGCGCGCGAGCCTCAGCGCCGCGCAGGCGCAGTACACGAAGGCCGCAATCCATCCCCAGCGGCCCAGGCCCTTGAGCGACCATTCGTAGGCGATGAGCGCGGGCGCCGCACCGAACGACACCATGTCGGACAGCGAATCCATCTGCTCGCCGAACGCGCTCTGCGTATTCGTCATGCGGGCAACGCGCCCGTCCAGGCTGTCGAGCACCATCGCGGCGAACACACCGAGCGCCGCGAGGTCGAAGCGCGCGTTCATGGCCATCACGACCGAATAGAACCCGCCGAACAGCGCCGCCAGCGTGAACAGGTTCGGCAGGATGTAGATACCCTTGCGGCGTTTGCGCGGCTGCACATCGTCGGGGAGCGTGTCGTCATGCATTGAATTTGCCTCCGTCCCTCATGGGCACTGCGCGAGCAGCTATCCATTCGATAGCATCTTGATCTTTGAATCGCATGGCTCGCAGTGTAGTTCAGGGGCTGCGTCGCCCCCGTCAAACAAAAGGGCCACCGCAACGGGTGGCCCTTGGGAAACGGGTGCCGAAGCACCCTTCTGACTCGCAGATCAGTTGCGGGTCTGGTCGACCAGCTTGTTCTTCTTGATCCAGGGCATCATCGCGCGCAGCTTTTCGCCGACGACTTCGATCTGATGCTCGGAGTTCAGGCGGCGGCGGCTGATCAGCGTGGGGGCGCCGGCAGCGTTTTCCAGCACGAAGCTCTTGGCGTATTCGCCAGTCTGGATGTCCTTCAGCACTTGCTTCATGACCTTCTTGGTCTCTTCGGTCACGACGCGTGGGCCGGTGACGTACTCGCCGTATTCGGCGTTGTTCGAGATCGAGTAGTTCATGTTGGCGATGCCGCCTTCATAGATCAGGTCGACGATCAGCTTCAGCTCGTGCAGGCATTCGAAGTACGCCATTTCGGGCGCGTAGCCGGCTTCCACCAGCGTTTCGAAACCGGCCTTGATCAGCTCGACCGTACCGCCGCACAGAACCGCTTGTTCGCCGAACAGGTCGGTCTCGGTTTCTTCGCGGAAGTTGGTCTCGATGATGCCGGCCTTGCCGCCGCCGTTGGCGGTGGCGTAGCTCAGCGCGAGGTCACGCGCCTTGCCGGTCTTGTCCTGGTGCACGGCCACGAGGTGGGGCACGCCGCCACCCTGGGTGTACGTGCTGCGCACGGTGTGGCCCGGGGCCTTGGGAGCGACCATCCACACGTCGAGGTCGGCGCGCGGCTGAACGAAGCCGTAGTGCACGTTGAAGCCGTGCGCGAAGACCAGCGAAGCGCCTTCCTTGATGTTCGGCGCGACGTCGTTCTTGTAGACGTTAGCGATCTGCTCGTCGGGCAGCAGGATCATCACGACGTCGGCGGCCTTCACGGCGTCGGCGACTTCGGCGACCTTCAGGCCGGCCTTCTCGACCTTGGGCCACGAAGCCCCGCCCTTGCGCAGGCCGACCACGACCTTGACGCCGCTGTCGTTCAGGTTCTGCGCGTGCGCATGGCCTTGCGAGCCATAACCGATGATTGCCACCGTCTTGCCCTTGATGAGGCTCAGGTCCGCGTCTTTGTCGTAGTAAACCTTCATGTGTATCTCTCCTAAAAAATCTCGAGCACCCGTATGAGGTGCATTTCACTCAGAGGCCGGAGGAATTCCGGTCCTTCATTTGCTGGTTGATGGACACGAGGCTATCGTGGATGCGGAACAGCACGATGAGCAATTCGCTGTAGATGCGAACGCCGATGGTGCCGAAGATCAGGACCGTGAAAGCCGGCAGGTACTGGCGCTGGTACAGCGCCGCGCCCGCCAGGACGATCACACCCAGCAGGCCGAGAAAGTAGAGCACCCGGACGATCGCCGGGGTCACCATCTTGTCGAAACCGAGCAGACCGCGCATCACTCTTGCCTCATGTGTGGATGAACGTATGAACTGAGGGCGCCTTCACCCTCCTACACGCGCAGGATGCGCTCGCCGCGCCCGATGCCGCTGGCACCGGTGCGGACAGTCTCGAGGATAGCGCTACGTTCGATCGCTTCAAGAAAAGCGTCATTCTTGCCGTGGTCGCCGGTGAGTTCGATGGTGTAGCTCTTGTCGGTCACGTCGATGATGCGGCCGCGGAAAATCTCGGCCATGCGCATCATTTCCTCGCGCTCCTTGCCGACTGCGCGCACCTTCACCATCATGAGCTCGCGCTCGGTGTAGGCGCCTTCGGTCAGGTCGACGACCTTCACCACTTCGATCAGGCGGTTCAGGTGCTTGGTGATCTGCTCGATCACGTCGTCGGAACCGGTGGTGACGATGGTCATGCGCGAGAGGCTTGCATCCTCCGTGGGCGCCACCGTGAGCGATTCGATGTTGTAGCCACGGGCCGAGAAAAGGCCCACCACGCGGGAAAGAGCACCCGGCTCGTTTTCCAGCAGCACTGCAATGATGTGTTTCATGTTTGCGTGACTCCTCTTTTCGCCGCCCTCCCCCGCGCACGGTAATGCGCGGGCTCGGCGGGCAATAGATTCGTCAGTAAAGAGTTGAGCGAATGTTCCGCGGATCAGAGATCTTCGGAACCCAACAGCATTTCGGTGATGCCCATGCCGGCCTTCACCATCGGGAACACGTTTTCGGTGGGGTCGGTGCGGAAGTCCATGAACACCGTGCGGTCCTTGAGCTTGCGTGCTTCGCGCAGCGCGGGCTCCACGTCTTGTGGACGCTCGATCAGCATGCCGACGTGGCCATAGGCCTCGGCGAGCTTCACGAAGTTGGGCAGTGCATCCATGTAGCTATGGCTGTAGCGGCCGGAGTATTCGATCTCCTGCCACTGGCGCACCATGCCCAGGTAGCGGTTGTTGAGCGAGCAGATCTTGATCGGCGTGTTGTATTGCAGGCAGGTGGAGAGTTCCTGGATGCACATCTGCACCGAGCCTTCGCCGGTGATGGTGAACACTTCCGAATCGGGCTTGGCGAGCTTGATGCCCATGGCGTAGGGAATGCCCACGCCCATGGTGCCCAGGCCGCCCGAGTTGATCCAGCGGCGCGGTTCGTCGAAGCGGTAGTACTGGGCGGCCCACATCTGGTGCTGGCCCACGTCCGACGTGATGTACGCGTCGGCGTCCTTGGTCATGTTCCAGAGGGTTTCGACCACGTACTGCGGCTTGATCACGTCCTTGTTGCCGCGGTCGTACTTCAGGCAATCGCGCGAGCGCCAGGCCTCGATGGTCTTCCACCAGTCGGCCAGCGCGCCTGCATCGGGCTTGGTGGTGCTCTCGCGGATCATCGAGATCAGCTCGGTGAGCACGTCCTTCACGTCGCCGACGATCGGGATGTCGACCTTCACGCGCTTGGAGATGCTCGACGGGTCGATGTCGATGTGGATGATCTTGCGTTCATTCTGCGCGAAGTGCTTGGGATTGCCGATCACGCGGTCGTCGAAGCGCGCGCCCACGGCCAGCAGCACGTCGCAGTTCTGCATCGCGTTGTTGGCTTCGATGGTGCCGTGCATGCCCAGCATGCCGAGAAACTTGCGGTCGCTCGCCGGATAGGCGCCCAGGCCCATCAGCGTGTTGGTGACCGGGTAGCCGAGCATGTCGACCAGCGTGCGCAGTTCGTTGCAGGCGTTGCCCAGCAGCACGCCGCCGCCGGTGTAGATGTACGGACGCTTGGCCGCCAGCAGCAGTTGCAGCGCCTTGCGAATCTGACCGCCGTGGCCCTTGCGCACCGGGTTGTACGAGCGCATCTCGACCTTGTCGGGATAGCCTGTGTAAGGGACCTTCTTGAACGAAACGTCCTTGGGCACGTCCACCACCACGGGGCCGGGACGGCCGCTGCGTGCGATGTGGAAGGCCTTCTTCATCGTCATGGCCAGATCCTTCGGATCCTTGACGAGGAAGTTGTGCTTGACGATGGGGCGGGTGATGCCGACCGTGTCGCATTCCTGGAAGGCGTCGAGGCCGATGGCCGCCGTTGGCACCTGGCCCGAGATGATCACCATCGGGATGGAGTCCATGTACGCCGTCGCGATACCGGTGACCGCATTGGTCAGGCCGGGACCGGAAGTGACCAGCGCCACGCCGACTTCGCCGGTGGCACGCGCATAGCCGTCAGCCGCGTGAACGGCGGCCTGCTCGTGGCGCACCAGCACATGCTGGATGGTGTCCTGCTTGTAGAACGCGTCGTAGATGTAGAGAACCGCGCCGCCGGGGTAGCCCCAGACGTACTGGACGCCTTCGGCCTGCAGTGCCTTGACCAGCACTTCAGCGCCCATGAGTTCTTGCGTCGGGTTGCCGGCGCCTGAGGACGCGGCTGCTGCGGAAATGATTTCCGCCTTGGAGATTTCCATGATCAACCTTTGTTTATTTCGGGAACGAAATACCTTGGGTGCCCCTTGCCAACCCTTGTGGGGTCGCGCCAGGACTTGAGGCCAAAGCCATGAGCGGACTGATGTTCCGCCGGACCGTGACCCGTTTGCCTTTTTACTTGCAGGGCGGATTATGACATTTCCGGGCGTTCAGATTCGCTTCAGCTGTCTTGTAAAGCTACAAAGGCATAATCCGCGGCGGTAAACATACGCGATCGCTAGACCCTCTTCCCCACGCGGCGCGCACTGCGCGTCCCCTCTCGCTTGGCCACTGAACAAGAACTCTCCGACTTCCTGAAAAGCGTTGAACGACGCGCTTTCAAGCGCTCGGTCTACCACGTGCGGGATGAAGAAGCGGCCCTCGATATCGTGCAGGACAGCATGATGAAGCTGGCGCAGCACTACGGCGACAAGCCCGCGGCCGAACTGCCGATGCTGTTCCAGCGCATCCTGTCGAACTGCACGCTCGACTGGTTCCGCCGCCAGAAGACCCGGCGCGCCCTGTTCTCCAATCTCAGCGATTTCGACTCGGTCGATGACGACGGAGATTTCGACCTGCTGGAGAACTTCGTCTCGCCGACCGACTCTAGGGAATCGGAGAGCGCCGAAGACACGACCCGCCGCACCCAGGTCTTCCACGAGATCGAGGAACAGATCGCAGCACTGCCGGGCCGTCAACGCGAGGCTTTCCTGATGCGTTACTGGGAGGAAATGGACGTCGCAGAGACGGCCGCTGCGATGGGCTGCTCCGAGGGCAGCGTCAAAACCCATTGCTCGCGAGCCGTTCACGCTCTGAGCAAGGCGCTCAAGGCCAAGGGAATATCGCTATGAACACTAAGGTTCCAACCTCAACATCCACCACCGCCGAAGACCAGTTCGGCCAGCGTCTGGTTGCCCGCCTTTCGGCCGGCAATCGGGAGCTGCCGCACGACATCGGCGAGCGACTGCGCGTGGCGCGCGCGCAGGCAGTGGCCGCGCGCAAGCAGCCTCCGCAGCTGCGGACTGCGCCCGTGGTGGTGCAGTCGGGCCACGCGCTCGCACTGGGTGGAAGCTGGTGGACTCGCATCGGCTCCGTGGTGCCGTTGATTGCGCTCGTGGCCGGCCTGATCACCATCAGCGTGATGCAGGACGACGACCGCGCCAGTGAGCTGGCCGAAGTGGATTCCGCGCTGCTGACAGGCGACCTGCCGCCCGCCGCCTACACCGACCCCGGTTTTGCCCAATTCCTGAAGGCCGACAGCGCCTCCGACTGATTTTTCATCGACCGAATGCGACGCCGCTCCACCTCCAGCGCAAACACCTCCCGCCCGTTGCGCCCGCTCCCGGCGGGCGCAGTCGTTTGGGCAGGTGCGCTTGCAGTCGCAGCCTTTAGCCTGACGCTCGCTTGCGCCCAGCCACCCTCTGAAGCAGCCGCCAAGGCTGCGGTGGGCCCGGCTTCGGCGAGCTCCGCATCAGCCACCAGCCCCAAGGCCATCTCGACGACCAAGCCGCTCTGGAGCGAACTCACGGCCGAGCAGCAGCAAGCCCTGAAGCCGCTGAACGCCCACTGGAACACGCTGAACGTCGGGCAAAAGAAAAAGTGGCTGGCCCTGTCGCGCAACTTCGCAAGCATGTCGGCGGACGAACAGACCACCCTGCACAGCCGCATGATCGAGTGGACCGCCCTGAGCAATCAGCAGCGCGCTCAAGCCCGCCTGAACTTTGCCGAGGTCAAGCGCATTCCGCCTGACGAGCGCAAGGTCAAATGGGAGCAGTACCAAGCCTTGAGCGAGGAAGAAAAGCGCAAGCTCGCGGAACGCGCCCCACCCAAGCCACGCGGCGCCGCCATTCCCGTGCGGCCGGTCTCGTCCCAGAAGCTCGTGCCGGTGCCGGCCGTCACCCCCGGCGTACAGCACACGCCCAGAATTCTGCTGGCCCCGCCGCCCGCCCCCGCTGCCACACCGGCCACGATCATGGTGGCGTCGCCGCTGGAGCGCGTGCCTGCGGCGGCGACACCGGCGGTTTCCATCCTCCCCGCCGCGCCTGCCCCGTCCAGCGTCGCCTCTCCACCGGTTCCAGCCGAAGCCCAGGTGCCCGCGCCGTCATCGGCAGCCGAGCCAACCTCCCCTGCCCCCTGATCCCAAGGCTTCGATGGTTTCCAGCTCTCCCGAGGCTTCGGGCCCCGATCAGCCCGCCTCGCCGATTCCTTCTGCAGCCAGCGCTCCTGTTTCGATAGTGCCCGGCCTCTGGCGCCGCATGGCCTGCTGGCTCTATGAGGGTATGCTGCTATTTGCGGTGGTGTTCGTTTCGGGCTGGCTCTTCAGCACGCTGGGCCAGATGCGCGACGCAATGGATTCGCGCCGCCATCTACTTCAAGCTTTTCTTTTCGTGGTGTTCGGCGTGTACTTCGTCTGGTTCTGGACCAAAGGTCAGACCCTCGCCATGAAAACCTGGAACATCCGCATCGTCGACCTGCACGGCCAACCCATCAGCCAGCGCCGCGCGCTGGCGCGCTACCTGTTGAGCTGGGTCTGGTTCCTGCCGCCGCTGGCCGCCATTGCGCCCTTCAAACTGTCGGGCGGTGAATCGACCGTCTTGATCTTCGGCTGGGTCGCTGTCTGGGCCCTGCTGGCGCGTTTTCACCCCGAGCGCCAGTTCTGGCACGACGCCTGGGCCGGTACACGGCTCATCACCTCCAAACCGATGAGTCGCCAATGAGTGCCTTGCCCAAGCTTCCCGATCCCGCCGTCAATCCGCAAAAGGCCCGCAAGGGCTTCGAACGCGTCTGGCACGCCACGCTGATCTCGCTGCACGGCCTGCACGCCGGCTGGAGCGAGCCCGCCTTCCGCCAGGAAGCCATCATGTCGATCATCATGATTCCGGCCTCCTTCTGGCTCGGGCGCAGTTGGGTCGAGGTGGCACTGCTCGCGGGCAGCGCCATCCTGGTGATGATCGTCGAGCTGCTCAACACCGCGGTGGAAGCCGCCATCGACCGCATCGGCCCCGAGTGGCACGACCTCTCCAAGCGCGCCAAGGACATGGGCAGCGCCGCGGTGCTGCTGTCGCTCACGCTGTGCGGAGGCATCTGGGCGGCGGCGTTGTGGCAACGCTTCATGTCATGAGAAGGCCCGCAGGCTGCGGCATGATGGCAGGATGAATCCTGAATTTTCGATCTGTGTGTATTGCGGCTCGCGCCCCGGCGAGCGCCCCGAGTTTTCCCAGGCCGCGCAAGCCGTCGGCCAATGGATCGGCCAGCACGGCGGCCAGCTTGTCTACGGCGGAGGCCGCACCGGCCTGATGGGCACGGTGGCCGAAGCCACCCGCCTCGCCGGCGGCCGCGTGGTCGGCATCATCCCCAAGGCCCTGGTCGACAAGGAACTGGCCAACCCGCTGTGCGACGAGCTGCACGTGGTCGACACCATGCACGAGCGCAAGGCCATGATGGGCGAGCGCGCCGACGCCTTCGTCGCCCTTGCGGGCGGCATTGGCACCTTCGAGGAACTGTTCGAGATCTGGACCTGGCGCCAGCTCGGCTACCACGACAAGCCCACCGGCATCCTCAACACCGCTGGCTACTACGACGGCCTGCTCGGATTCCTGGCGCACAGCGTGCGCGAGGGCTTCATGGGTGAATGGCAGATGAGCCTGATCCGCACCGGCACCGATGTGCCTGAGCTACTCACGGCATTGCGCGCCGAAGTACCGCTCCATCCACGCGAAGACAGGCTGTCGGAAAACCTCTGACGACCGTGTCGAAAGCCCCGTCGCCGGGGCTTTCTTGCTTTAAACGGCGTTTTCGTTTTCTTCGCCGGTGCGGATACGCACGATGCGCTCCACGCCAGTGACAAAAATCTTCCCGTCGCCGATCTTCCCGGTGCGCGCGGAACTGACGATGGCTTCGATGCAGCGCTCTACATCGGCCTCGTTGACGACCACTTCGACCTTCATCTTGGGCAGGAAGTCGACCACGTACTCGGCTCCGCGGTAGAGCTCGGTGTGCCCCTTCTGGCGGCCGAAGCCCTTGACTTCGGTGACGGTCAGGCCGGTGACGCCCACTTCGGCCAAGGCCTCGCGCACGTCCTCGAGCTTGAAGGGTTTGACGATGGCGGTGATCTGCTTCATGGTTTTCGTGCTCCGGCGGTTTCGTTGAATTTGCTGGTGATAGGGTAACGCCAATCCTTGCCGAAGCTTCGATGGGTGACCCGGATGCCTACCGGCGCCTGGCGCCGCTTGTATTCGTTGATCCTGATGAGCCGCGCAACCCGCTCGACCACCGCACGGTCGTAACCCGCGGCAATGATCTCGTCGATGCCCTCGTCGTCCTGCATGTAGCGTGCCAGGATTCCATCGAGGATGTCGTAGGGCGGGAGGCTGTCTTGATCGGTCTGATCGGGCCGAAGCTCGGCGCTGGGGGGTCGCGTGATGATGCGCTCGGGAATCGGCTCGGTGCCCGTGCCGTACGGATCCTGGGCATTTCGCCAGCGCGCCAGCGCGAACACGGTTGTCTTGAGCAGGTCCTTGATGACCGCAAAACCGCCCGCCATGTCGCCGTACAACGTGCAGTAGCCGGTGGCCATTTCGCTCTTGTTGCCCGTGGTGAGCACGATGGAGCCGAACTTGTTCGAAAGCCCCATCAGCAGCGTGCCGCGAATGCGGGCCTGGATGTTTTCCTCGGCCGTGTCCTCGGGCCGGCCCTTGAATTCCTCAGCCAGCGCGCCCTTGAAGGACTCGAAGGTGTGCTTGATGGAAATTTCGTCGTAGCGCACGTCCAGGCGGGCGGCCATGTCGCGCGCATCAATCCAACTGATGTCGGCGGTGTAAGGCGAAGGCATCATCACCGCACGGACCTTGTCCTTGCCCAGTGCATCGACCGCGATCGCGAGCACCAATGCGGAGTCGATACCGCCCGAAAGCCCCAGGATGGCGCCCGGAAAACCATTCTTGCCGACGTAGTCGCGCACGCCCAGCACAAGGGCGTCCCAGAGCTGTGCCTCGGCGTCGCGTGGCGGTGCGATGGCCGCCGGCTCGGCCACGAAGCCCACGCCACCCTGCGGCGTGCGCTCCAGCTGCGCAAAGACCAGCTTTTCCCGGAAGCTCTCGGCCTGCATGGCGGCAGTGCCGTCGGCCTGCAGTGCGAACGAGGCACCGTCGAACACCACCTCGTCCTGCCCGCCGACCAAGTGTGCATACACGAGCGGCAGCCCCACGGCGCGCGCCCGGTCGGCCATGCGCGCGACGCGCTCGCCTTCCTTGCCCACGTGGTACGGCGACGCATTGATCACCGCCAGCACCTCGGCACCGCCTTCACGCGCCAGTTCGGCCGGCTGGTCAAACCAGGCGTCCTCGCAGATCAGCAGGCCGACCGAGACACCCCCCGCCTCGAACACGCAGGTGCCCTGCCCCGGCGTGAAGTAGCGGCGCTCGTCGAACACCTGGTAGTTGGGCAGTTCGCGCTTGGCGTACGTTTCGAGGATGCGGCCCTCCTTGACGACGCTTGCCGCGTTGTGGCGCATCTGCACGGCCACCGAGCGGCTGCGCAGGCTGCCGCCGGTCGGATGCCCCACCACCACCACCATGTCTTTGAGATCGGCCAGAGCGGCGGCGATGCCTTTCACGGCATCATCACAGGCTTCGGTGAAGGCGGGACGGAGGAACAGGTCCTCCGCCGCGTAGCCGGCAATCGAGAGTTCGGGCGTCAACAAGAGGCGCGCGCCCTGCGCATGGGCATCGCGCGCGGCGTCGACGATCTTTTTCGCGTTGCCGGCGAGGTCGCCCACCACAAAATTGAGTTGCGCGATGGCGAGCTTGAGCGTCATACAGAAGGAAGAAAAAGGCTTGAACGATTATGTCATTCGGGTTCTGTCGTCGCCGGCTGACGTGAGCCCGGACGCATGGAACGCGCTGCTGGCCGCCGAGGCCGAGCCATCGCCCTTCATGCGCCACGAATACCTCGCAGCGCTGAACGACAGCCGCAGCGCCACCCCGGAGAGCGGATGGATGCCGCAGTTCGTCACGCTGTGGCAAGGCGAGCAGTTGCAGGCCGCGTGCCCGTTCTACATCAAGGACCACTCCTACGGCGAGTACGTCTTCGACTGGGCATGGGCCAACGCCTACGAACAGCACGGGCTCGCGTACTACCCGAAGGCCGTGGTCGCTGTGCCCTTCACGCCCGTGCCCGGCACCCGCCTGCTGGCGCGCGATGCCGAAAGCCGCACATTGCTGGTGCAAGGGCTCGTCGCGCTGTGCAAGCAGGAGGAGCTGTCGTCGCTGCATCTGCTGTTCGGCACCGATGCCGACATCGCCGCCTGCACCGAAGCGGGCCTGATGCTGCGCAACACGGTGCAGTTCCACTGGACCAACGCGCAGTACCCCGACTTCGACGCCTTCCTCGCCAGCCTCTCGCACGACAAGCGCAAGAAGATCCGCCAGGAGCGCCGCAAGGTGGCCGACGCGGGCGTGAGCTTCCGCTGGTCGCGCGGCGCCGACATCTCGAAGGCCGACTGGGACTTCTTCTACCGTTGCTACGAGCGCACCTACCGCGAGCACGGCAACCCGCCCTACCTCACACGCGACTTCTTCCGGCGCATGGCCGACACGATGCCCGAGGCCTGGCTGCTGTTCGTCGCCGAGCGCAACGGCAAACCCATGGCCACCAGCCTGATCGCCCTTTCGACGCAGCCCGATGCACCGCTGGTCGCCTACGGCCGCTACTGGGGCGCGCTGGAGCGCGTCGACTGCCTGCACTTCGAGGCCTGCTACTACCAGCCACTGGCTTGGTGCATCGAACACGGCGCCCAGCGCTTCGAGGGTGGCGCCCAGGGCGAGCACAAGATGGCGCGCGCGCTGATGCCGGTGAAAACCACCAGCGCCCACTGGCTGGCGCACCCGGCGTTTGCCGACGCGGTCGAGCGCTTCCTGGAGCGCGAGGGCGCGGGCATAGAGAACTACATGGACCACCTGGGCGAGCGCAGCCCGTTCAAGGCCGCCTGAGCAGCCGGGCCTGCCGAACCTGCCATGAGGGGCTGCTATAAAAGCGCCCGATATCCACAACAACTCAGAGAGAACTCGATGCCATTCGTCGGACTGGGGCTGCACGTCCTCATCGCGCTGTTCTTCGCCGTGCACGCGATGCGCCACGGCAAGCAGATGTACTGGCTCCTCATTCTTTTCAGCTTTCCGCTGCTGGGCAGCATCGTGTACTTCGTGGTCGAGTACCTGCCCGCCTCGCGCATGCAGCGCACCGCCGGCAAGGTGGCCAGTGCGGCCATCGGCTTCATCGACCCCGAGCGCGAATACCGCGCAGCCACCGAGGCCTACGACCTCGCGCCCACGGCCCAGAACAAGCTGCGCCTGGCCAAGGCAGCGCTCGACAAGGGCCAGGCCGCCGATGCCGTCGGCCACTACCGCGACGCACTGAAAGGCCCGCTGGCCTCCGATCCCGAACTGCAGTTCGGCCTGGCCAGCGCCCTGCTTGCCGCGGGCGGGCCGGCTTCCGGCCGAGAGGCATTGCAGGCACTCCAGGCCCTGCGTGCCACGCGCGACGACTACCGCAAGGACGAAGTCGCCGTGCTCACCGCCCGCGCACTTGCCGCCGACGGACGCCAGCAGGAAGCACGCGAAGCCTTCGAGGTCGCGCTGAGCCAGTACAACACCGTCGAGGCCCGCGCCCGCTACATCGCTTGGCTCGCCCAGCAAGGCGATGCCACCGGCGCACAGCGCCAGTGGGACGAGCTTCAGCAGGCCGCGCGCCACTGGAACTCGCATGCACGTTCGGTCAATCGCGAATGGATGCGGCTGGCCAGCGACGCAGTCCGCGCCTGAAGCATCTCCTCTGTCCAAGGGCATAGTGCCCTTGACCATTCGGCACATCGACGGCGCGCGGCGCCTCTCCTAGCATCCGCGTCGAGGAGAAGAAACCGCATGCAGCCCTTCACACGCCCCGCCCTCTTGGCACTCTGCTTCCTAGCCGCCGGCCAGTGGGCCATGGCCGCCAGCTTCGACTGCGCCAAGGCCGGCAATGCCACCGAGAAAGCCATCTGCGCCGACCCCGGCCTCTCGCGGCAGGACGAAGCCATGGCCGCCCTCTACAAGCGGCAGCTCGAAATGCCCGGCACAGGCCAGTGGCCCACATTCCTGCGGCGCGACCAGCGCGACTGGATCACCGTGCGCAACCGCGAGTGCCGCGGCAAAACCGAATGCCTCAAGCAGGACTACGAGCGGCGCATCACCTACCTGAGTCACCCGCTGCTGCATTGGATGGGCCGCTATGTGGAAGGCCAATGCCCGAAGGACGGACGCTTCCTCGACGTGACGCCCGAGCTGGGCGGCACGCTGGACATCCAGATCTACATCTGCCCTGACCCGCGCGGCAACATGCTGCTGCAGGGCAAGAACGTACTCGACGGGCAACGGCGCCTCGTGGTGCAGGAAGGCGGGCGTTGCACCCGCACACTCCAGTTCGACACCGACCGCGTCACCGTCTCGGCCACGCCGGGCTGCGCACCATCGCTGGCCGGCAGCTTCGCGCGCGACCCGCGCCGCTCGCCCTTCGAGAACGAATAAGTTACTTCTTGTAGTTGGCGATGCCGTCCAGGATTTCCTTCTTGGCCGCGTCAATGCCTTCCCAGCCCAGCACCTTGACCCACTTGCCTTCTTCCAGGTCCTTGTAGTGCTCGAAGAAGTGGCTGATGGCCTTCAGGCGCATCGGGTTCACGTCGTCGACCGACTTCCAGTGGCTGTAGATGGGCAGCACCTTGTCGGTGGGCACGGCGAGCACCTTGCCGTCGACGCCTGCTTCGTCTTCCATCATCAGGATGCCCAAGGGGCGGCACGGCACCACCACGCCCGGCAGCAGCGGATACGGGGCAATCACCAGCACGTCGACCGGGTCGCCGTCGCCCGACAGGGTCTGCGGCACATAGCCGTAGTTGGCCGGGTAGTACATGGCCGTCGTCATGAAGCGGTCGACAAAAATCGCACCCGACTCCTTGTCGACTTCGTACTTGATCGGGTCGGCGTTCATCGGGATTTCGATCACGACGTTGAAGGATTCGGGGACGTTCTTGCCGGGGGAAACTTTGTCGAAGGACATGACGTTTTTCGAGTAGTTGAAAAGTATGAGAGAGATGGGGACAAACCCGGAGTTTACTTTCCGTGTCACCGACCGGTCGCACGCACACTCGTATTTGCCTGTAAATTGCAACCGTTGGCCAATCGGCTCCGCACCCCAAGTGCAGTGAGCTTCGAGGAAGCAACGCGGCGGAAAACATGGTCCCGTACGCGTTGCACGCAGGGCCCATGCTGTCCGTCTCCACAAGTCGCAACGAACGAATGGAGAAGCAAAGCATGATCGGCAACACCCCCCTGATACTGGCTATCGTCTGCGGCCTCGTGGCCGTGGCCTACGGTTTCTGGGCTCGAAGTTGGATTCTCGCGAAGGACGCCGGCAACGCCCGCATGCAGGAAATTGCAGCGGCAATCCAGGCCGGCGCCTCCGCCTACCTCGCCAAGCAGTACAGCACCATCGCCATCGTCGGCGTGGTGCTCGCCATCCTCATCGCCATCTTCCTGGACCTGACCACGGCGGTCGGCTTCATCGTGGGCGCGGTGCTCTCGGGCGCCTGCGGCTTCATCGGCATGAACGTGTCGGTGCGCGCCAACGTGCGCACGGCGCAGGCGGCCACGCAAGGCATCGGCCCGGCGCTCGACGTCGCGTTCCGCGGCGGCGCCATCACCGGCATGCTGGTGGTGGGCCTGGGCCTGCTGGGCGTGTCGGCCTTCTACTGGGTCTTGATCGGCAGCAGCACGCCGGCAGCTGGCCACAGTCTCGCGGCCACCCTCAATCCGCTGATCGGCTTTGCCTTCGGCTCCTCGCTGATCTCGATCTTCGCGCGGCTGGGCGGTGGCATCTTCACCAAGGGTGCCGACGTCGGCGCCGACCTGGTGGGCAAGGTCGAGGCCGGCATCCCCGAAGACGATCCGCGCAACCCGGCCGTGATTGCCGACAACGTGGGCGACAACGTCGGCGACTGCGCCGGCATGGCGGCCGACCTGTTCGAGACCTACGCCGTGACGCTGATCGCCACCATGGTGCTGGGCGCGCTGATGGTCACTGCGGCGCCCACCAACGCCGTGCTGTACCCGCTCGCGCTGGGCGGCGTGTCGATCATCGCGTCGATCATCGGCTGCTTCTTCGTCAAGGCCTCGCCGGGCATGATCAACGTGATGCCGGCGCTCTACAAGGGTCTGGCAGTGGCGGGCATCCTGTCGCTGATCGCGTTCTGGTTCGTCACCAGCTGGCTGATTCCCGACAACGCGATCGCCCCGAGCGGCAGCCAGCTCAAGCTGTTCGGCGCCTGCTTCGTCGGCCTGGCGCTGACGGCCGCGCTGGTGTGGATCACCGAGTACTACACCGGCACGCAGTACAAGCCCGTGCAGCACATCGCGCAGGCCTCGACCACGGGCCACGGCACCAACATCATCGCGGGCCTGGGCGTGTCGATGCGCTCTACCGCCTGGCCGGTGATCTTCGTGTGCATCGCGATCCTGGCCTCCTACTCGCTGGCGGGCCTCTTCGGCATTGCGGTTGCCGCCACGTCGATGCTGAGCATGGCCGGCATCGTGGTGGCGCTCGACGCCTACGGCCCCATCACCGACAACGCCGGCGGCATTGCCGAGATGAGCGATCTGCCCGCCAGCGTGCGCGCCGTGACCGACCCGCTCGACGCGGTCGGCAACACCACCAAGGCCGTGACCAAGGGCTACGCCATCGGCTCTGCGGGCCTGGCCTCGCTGGTGCTCTTTGCCGACTACACGCACAAGCTGGAGAGCTTCGGGCTGAACATCAGCTTCAACCTGAGCGACCCGATGGTGATCGTCGGCCTCTTCATCGGCGGGCTGATTCCCTACCTGTTCGGCGCAATGGCCATGGAAGCCGTGGGCCGCGCGGCCGGTGCGGTGGTGGAAGAAGTGCGCCGCCAGTTCCGCGACATCCCCGGCATCATGGAGGGCACCGGCAAGCCCGAGTACGGCAAGGCCGTGAGCATGCTGACCGGCGCGGCCATCAAGGAAATGATGATCCCCTCGCTGCTGCCTGTGCTGGTGCCGATCGTCGTCGGCCTGGTGCTGGGGCCGAAGGCACTGGGCGGGTTGCTGATGGGCACCATCGTCACTGGCCTGTTCGTCGCCATCAGCATGTGCACCGGCGGCGGCGCCTGGGACAACGCCAAGAAGTACATCGAGGACGGCCACTTCGGCGGCAAGGGCAGCGAGACGCACAAGGCCGCCGTCACCGGCGACACCGTGGGCGACCCCTACAAGGACACGGCCGGGCCGGCCGTGAACCCGCTGATCAAGATCATCAACATCGTGGCGCTGCTCATCGTGCCGCTGGTGGTGAAGTTCCATGGTGGCGATGCGGCAGCGGCTGTGCCGGCGAAGGTCGAGATGCCGCCGGCCGCGACCGCGCCTGCCGCAATGGCTCCGTCGACGCCTGCTGCGGTGGTTGCTTCGGGTGCCGTGTCAGCCGCCGAAGCCGCCGCGGTGAAAGTCGAGAACGGCGTCGTGAAGTTCTACTTCGCAAGCGCCAGCTCTGAAGTCGCGCCCAACGCCAAGGAAGCCCTGGCCGACGTCATCAAGGCCGTGCAGAGCGGCAGCACCGTGCTCGTGAGTGGCTACCACGACGCCAGCGGCGACCCGGCCAAGAATGCCGAGCTCGCCAAGCAGCGCGCGATGGCCGTGAGCGATGCGCTCAAGGCTGCAGGCGCGCCAGAAGACAAGATCGAGCTGGCCAAGCCAGAGCAATCGCAAGCCGACGGGCCACCCGCAGAAGCTCGCCGGGTCGAAGTCAAAGTAAAGTCCTGAAATGCCCACGCCCGAACGACTCGAATCATTCATCGCCGCCGTCGAGGGCGGCGCGCATGCCAAGGCCATCGAGGACTACTACACCGAAGATGCCGCCATGCGCGAAAACCAGGCCGAGCCGCGGCGCGGCCGCAGCACGCTGGTGGCACAGGAAACCGCCGTGCTCGACCGCACCGAATCGGTGGTCTCCACCTGCGTGCGGCCGGTGCTGGTGAACGGCGACCACGTGGCGATCCACTGGATCTTCGAGTTCACGTTCAAGGGCGGCAGCAAGATGCGCATGGAAGAGATCGCCTGGCAACGCTGGGAAGGCGAGCGCATCGTGGAAGAGCAATTCTTCTACGACCCCGCGCAGAAAAAGCCGGGCTGACCACTTCTGCGCGCGAACCCCACCGCCATGGCGCTGCAGCAGACCTCCTAGCCCCATGCGATACCTCCACGCACTGCTCGCCGGCTGGGCCATCGCCCGGGCCGAGTTGGCGATCGTGCGGCGCTTTCCGCGCATCCTGCTGGCCGTGGTGGCGGTCGGCGTGGTGCCGGCGATCTATGCGCTGATCTACCTCACGAGCGTGTGGGACCCGGCCGGCCACACGGCCGACCTGCCCGCCGCCATCGTCAACCAGGACCGGGGCGTGACCTACATGTCGCGCACGGTCAACGTCGGCGACGAACTCACGCACACCCTGCTCGACAAGCGCGCCTTCGGCTTCCGCTCGATGACCGATGCCGAGGCCGCGCGCGCCGAGGTGCGGCGCGGCACGCTGGCCTTCGCGCTGCTGATTCCGGCCGACTTCAGCGCCAACGCGGTGCCGGGCGCACAGCGCGGCGCGGGGCAACTGGTGGTCTACACCTCCGAAGGCAACAACTACAGCTCGGCCGGCCTGGCCCGGCGCTTCGCGGGCGAGCTGGGGCACCAGGTCAACGAGATGCTCAACGAGCAGCGCTGGGGGCTGGTGCTGAATGCGGCCTCGGGCTCGCAGCAGCGGCTCGACAAGCTCAAGCAGGCCCTGCTGGAGCTGCGCGACGGCAGCCAGACGCTGGCCAACGGCGCCGCCCAGTACAGCGCCGCCGCGCAGCAGGTAGGCAGCGGGTTCAAGCAGGTCAACGGCGGCATCCGCACCATCGAATCGAAGCTGCCGGCCGACACGGACCTGCATGCGCTGAAGGCCGGCTCGCAGCAACTCGCGGCGGGCCAGCGCGAACTCGGCAGCGGGCTCGCGCAAATCGGCGACGGGCTCGGCCAGCTAGAAGGCGGTGCCGGCCAGCTCGGCGACGGCGCGCGCAAGATGCAGAAGGATTCCGCCGACATCCCCTTCGTGGGCGAACGCATCGCCAAGGGCGCGGGCGAACTCGCCGCCGGCGCCGACAAGCTGCGCGGCGGCATCGATCAGGCGCAGGGGGCCATGGCCAAGGCACAGGACGGCAACCACAAGCTCGCGGCCGGCGCCACTGCGCTCGACGGCGGCGTGGGCAAGCTCACCGACGGCGTGGGTGCGCTGTCCGGCGGCATCCGCACCATGGCTGGCAAGCTGCCAGCGGACAAGAAGCTCGACGAGTTCGTGCAGGGCGGCGCTCAGCTTGCGCAGGGGGCGCAGCGCCTGCTGACCGGCGTGCGCACCATCGAGGCCGCCCTGCCCGCCTCGATCACCCGCATCCAGGGCAGCGCCTCGGGGCTGGCCGACTCGGTCGAGCCCAAGGTCGAGGTGGCGGCGCCGGTGGACAACAACGGCAGCGCCTTCGTGCCCAACATGGTGTCGGTGGCGCTGTGGATCGGCGCGGTGATGGCGGGCTACCTGTTCAACATCCGCATCGTGCTGGCGGACCACACCCACTACCCGAAGCTCGCGAAGACGCTCGGCAAGATCACCATGCCGGCGCTCATCGTGCTGCTGCAGGTGGCGCTGGTGCTGGCCACGCTGCTGGGCGTGCTGCAGGTGCAGGCGCCGCACGTTGCGGCGCTGGCGCTCACGATGGCGCTGGCTTCGCTGGTCTTCCTCGTGGTGCTGTTCGCGATCCTGCATGTGTTCGGCGACTTCGGCCGCATCCTCACGGTGCTGCTGCTTACGCTGCAGCTGTCGGCCGGCGGCGGGGTGCTGCCGGTGGAGCTTTCGGCCGGCTTCTTCCGCACGGTGCACAGCTGGCTGCCGTTCAGCTGGGTGGTGCAGGCCTTTCGCGCGGTGATGTTCGGCGCCTTCGACGACGGGTGGGCGCATGCCTGCTGGGTGGTGCTGCTGTCGGGCGCGGTGGCCGTCGGGCTGATGGCCCTGTTCGGCAAGTGGAAGGAAGTGCTGCTGGCGGACTACCGGCCGACGGTGCAGATCTGAACAGCCCCTTGAAACGATGACACGCTCCCGCCAAGCCCTTTCTCCCTCCCTCTGCCTGCTGCCGGCACTGCTGGTGCTGGGCACTGCGGCCGTCGCGCAAATCCAGGGCCAGGCCCGCAACGACGACACCCTGTCGCTGAGCTTCGAAGCGGCCCGCGCCCGCATGATCGATCGCTCCGACAAGCTGGCTGCGGCCCGCGCGGCCGTCGAGTCGAAGGAACTGCAGGGCCTGGGCCTCAAGGGGCTCGGCGGCCCGACGGTCAGTGTCTCGGGGCTGGCCTATGCCTACAACGCAAACCTGAACCTCGACCTCGATCCGCTCAACCAGAAACTCGGACAGATCGGCTCGGCGCTGCCGTCGTCCATCCAGAGCGTGATCTCGCGCGTGCCGATTCCGCAGTTGCCCAACAGCTACACGCTCAACCGCCACGACACCGGCGCCAACACCTCGATCTCGGCCGTATGGCCGCTCTACGTCGGCGGCGCGACCGATGCGGTGCGCGGCTTCGTGTCGGCGCAGGCGCGCGAAGCGCAGGCCGATGCCGAACAGGCCGGCCACGAGGTCGACACGCTGCTGGTGCAGCGCTACTTCGGCGCTCAGCTCGCGCAGCGCGCGGCTACGCTGCGCCTGCAGGCCGAGCGCACGATCGCGCAACACGATTCGGCGGCGCAGAAGATGCTCGCGGCCGGCGTGATCTCGCGCGTCGAACGGCTGCAAGCCAGCGCCGCGTACGAAGAGGCGCGACGCAATGCGCGCAAGGCCGAGAACGACGCGGCGCTCGCCGCCGTGGCCCTGGCCCGCACGGTGCGCGCCGATGGCAGCGTGACGCCGCAGACCCCTCTCTTTCTCATCAGCACGCCGATCGAGCCACTCGGCTATTTCATCGACTCGGCGCTCACGCGGCACCCGGGCCTGGGCAAGGTCGCGGCCAAGAAGTCGCAGGCCGAGCAGTTGCACGAGGGCGAAGAAGCGCTGCGCCGCCCGCAGGTCATCGCCTTCGGCACACGCGAACTGAAGAGCGGCAACGCCGACTGGGTGGCCGGCCTCGGCGTGCGCTGGACGCTTTACGACTCGGTCGATCGCGACGCCCTGTCGGCCGCGTCGCTCAAGCAGGTCGAGCAGGCCGAGCGCACCGACGCGCAGGCGCGCAGCGACATCTCGCTGCTGGTCGAGCGCAACTGGCGTGCGCTGGAGAACGCGCGCCAGCAGTACCTCGAGATGAAGGCCTCGGTCGAACTTGCGCGAGAAGTCGTGAAGCTGCGCACCTCGGGCTTGCGCGAAGGCACGAGCACCACGCTCGACCTGATCGACGCAGAGACCAACCAGGCCAAGGTGCTGACCGAACGCGCGCAAGCCGCCAACGACTACGTGCAGGCGCTCGCGCAACTGCTCGAAAGCGCGGGCCTTTCCGAAAGGTTTTCTGACTACATCGCCCGTGCCGACGTGAAGGTGAATTGATGATGAGTGCCAAGACCCGAAAACTGATCGCCATACTCGCCGCCCTGCTCGTGCTGGCGGTGCTCGTCTGGGGTTTCTGGCGCGCGTCGCAGCCCGCGCCCGAGGTGTTCCAGGGCCAGATGGAGGCGCGCGAGACCGACGTTGCCGGCAAGGTGACGGCGCGCATCGCCGAAGTGCCGGTGAAGGAAGGCGACCGCATCCAGGCCGGCGCGGTGCTGGTGCGCATGGACAGCCCCGAAGTGCGCGCCAAGCTCGCGCAGGCCACCGCCGCCGAACAGGCCGCGCAGGCCGTCGCCGACAAGGCACAGAACGGCGCGCGCCCGCAGGAGGTCGAGATGGCTCGCATGCAGTGGCAGCGTGCCGAAACCGCAGCCCAGCTGGCGCAGACCTCGTACCGCCGCGTCGACGGACTGGCGCGCGAGGGCCTGGTGGCCGACCAGAAACGCGACGAGGCCGAAGCCAACTGGAAGGCCTCGCGCGACGCCGCCATCGCGGCGAAGGCGCAATACGACATGGCGCGCACCGGTGCCCGCCCCGAGGACAAGGCCGCCGCCAACGCGCAGGCGCGCCAGGTCGCCGGCGTGGTGGCCGAGGCCGAAGCCGCGAAGGCCGAGACCGAGCTGCGCAGCCCCGTCGGGGGCGAAGTGGCCAAAGTGCTGGCCAAGGTCGGCGAACTGTCGCCGCAGGGCGTGGCGGTGGTCACTGTGGTCGACCTGAGCGACCAATGGGTGGTGCTCAATGTGCGCGAAGACCGGCTCGCCCGCTTCGCGCTCGGCAATGAATTCGATGCCCGCCTGCCCGCGCTGCCGGAAGACAGGCGCACGGCCCGCTTCAAGGTGTACTACAGCGCCGTGCTGCCCGACTTCGCGACGTGGCGCGCCACGCGCGGCGGCACCGGCTTCGACGTGCGCACCTTCGAGGTCCGCGCGCGGCCGCTCAAGCCCATCGACGGCGCGCGGCCCGGCATGAGCGTGCTGGTCGACTGAGTTCGCGATGAGCCTGCGCGGCTTTTCCGCAGCCAGCGCACGGCGCGAGTTCGCGCTGCTGCGCACGCGCCCCTGGGACCTGGCGATGGTCTCGTGGGTGCCGCTGCTCGCGGTGTTTCTGATCTGGTGGATCTTCTCGGCCGGCCTGCCCGAGCGATTGCCGATCGGCGTACTCGACCAGGACCACTCGTCGCTCTCGCGCCAGCTGGTGCGCTTTCTGGACGCCACGCCTGGCCTGCGCGTGGTGCAGCGGTACGGCGACGAAGGCGAGATGGCGCGGGCCCTGACCAGCGGCGCGGTCGACGCAGCGGTGCAGTTGCCGCGCGACCTGAGCCGCGACGTCAAGCAGGGGCGCGTCGGGCAAGTTGTGCTGCTGCACAACGCGCAGCTCGGCACGCATTCGAGCCTGATCCAGCGCGACGTGCGCACCGCCGTGGCCACCGTTTCCGGCGGCGTCGAGCTCACGGTGCGCAACAAGCGCGGCGAGTCGATGACGGCGGCGCGGGTGAGCATGGAGCCGATCAAGGCGAGCATGGTGGCGCTGTTCAACACCTCGACCGACTATGAGCAGTTTCTCGGCGCAGCGCTGATCCCGGCGCTGCTGCACATCCTTGCAATGACGGCCGGCGCGTGGGCTGTGGGGCGCGAGCTGCGCGACCGCAGCATCGGCGAATGGCTGGGTGCCGCGCCGCGCTGGCACGAGGCGCTGGCCGCGCTGGCGGGCAAGCTGGTGCTGCCGTTTGCGAGCCTTTCGGCGGTGGCCATCGCGGCGATGCTGTGGATCACCGCGGGTCGCGGGTGGCATCCGGTCGGTTCGCTCGGGTGGACGCTGTTTGCGCTCGTGGTGTTCCTGGCGCTATCGATCGCGCTCGGGGCCTTGGTGGCGGCGCTCACGCGTTCGCTGCGCACCGCGCTGTCGGCCACGGGCTTCATCACTGCACCGGCCTTCGCGTTCGGTGGCGTGGGCTTTCCGCTGGTCGCGATGCCGCTTCTGGCGCAGGTCTGGGCCAACCTGCTGCCCTATACGCACTACATCCGCGTGCAGATGGAGCAGTTGCAGATGGGCGCGCCGGTGGTCTATTCGGTCGCCACGCCGCTGTGGATGATGGTTGGCACGGGCGTGTTGCTTACCGTGTCCGCCGCTGCCCTGGTGCGCGCGGCCGGAGCGCCCGACAGTTGGGGTGGACGCTGATGACTGACGAACAGCTCCACCTCGGCGCCGCATGGCGCGACACCGCGCTCGCCGTGCTCCGCGACAAGGGCGTGCTGCTCATCATGCTGCTCGCGCCCATCATCTACGGCTTCTTCTATCCGTGGCCCTATGGCACGCAGGCCGTGACGCGCGTGCCGGTGGCGGTGGTCGACCAGGATCACAGCTCGCTATCGCGGCAGATCGCGCGCTTCGCGCTGGCCAATCCGCGGCTCGACGTGCGCATGGTCACGGGCGATGTGCGCGAGGCGCAGCAGGCGCTGTGGCGCGGCGACATCGAAGGCTATGCGCTGCTGCCGGCCGACCTCAAGCGCGACGTGCTGCGCGGCACCTCGGCCGTGGTCACCATCGAAGGCAACGGCGCCTATGCGCTACTGAACAAGGCGGTGCTGTATGGCTTCTCGGAAGCCGTGGGCACAGTGTCGGCGGGGGTAGAGATCCGCAAGCTGCAGGCCGGCGGCCAGAGCGCGATCCAGGCGGCGCGCAGCCGCAGTCCGCTCAACACGCAGCTCGTCGCGCTGTTCAACCCGACCGAAGGCTATGGCAGCTACGTGGTGCCGGCGGTGGCTCTGCTGATCCTGCAGCAGACACTGCTGATGGGCGTGGCGATGCTGGCCGGCACCTGGGCCGAGGCGGGGCGGCTGCGGGCCTCGATGGGGGCCTGGCTGGGGCGGCTGGGGGCGCTCTCGGCGTTCGGCTTTCTCAGCGGGCTTTTCTATTTCGGCTGGGTGTTCTTTTTGCAGGACTACCCGCGTGGCGGTAATCCGCTCGGCGCGCTGGTGCTGCTCGCGTTCTACGTGCCCGCGATCTGCACGCTGGGCCTGCTGCTGGGTTGCTGGTTCCGCGACCGCGAGCGGGCCTTGCAGGTGTTGCTGTTCACCGCCCTGCCAATGGCCTTTCTCTCGGGCTTCTCGTGGCCGGTAGAGGCCTTGCCGGGGCCGCTGCAGGCGCTGCGCTGGCTCTTCCCGAGCACGGCAGGTATCCAGGCCTCGCTGCGGCTCAACCAGATGGGCGCGCCGCTGCATGACGTGCTGCCCTACCTCGGCGTGCTGCTGTCGCTGACCCTCGCGGGGCTGCTGGCGCTGTGGCTCGCGGCCACCCCGCCGAAACGCGTCTAGCGCTGGCTCTCGGCCGCCACGGCGCGCACCAGCCGCGTGGCGGGCGCCACCAGCTCGCGCAGATCGCCCGCACGGTCCTGCTCGATGGCCTGCAGCACCAGTTCGTTGATGCCGCCGACCACAGTCATCGCCATCTCGCTCGTCAGGTGCACGGCGGGGCCCTCCGCGCTGTCGCTGCTGTTGATCGCCACCTGGATGAAGTTGGCGATCTCGTCGTTCACCCGGCGCCGCACCACCAGGCCCGGCATGCCGAGCCCCAGGATCTCGACGAAGAGCGTGCGCAGCAGCACAGGGTCTTGCGCGAGGTAATCGAAGTACGCGGTCATGGCCTGCTCGACCTGTGCATGCCAGGGCTGCACCGGATCGAAGGCCTCGCTCACCGCCTGAAGCGCGAGCCGGCTGGCGGTTTCGTAGAGCGCGATCAGGCACTCGGTCTTTGTGCTGAAGTGTTCGTAGAAGGTGCGGCGCGACACGGCGGCCTCGCGCACGATGTCGGCAATGGTTGTCTCGGCGTAGCCCTTGGCTGCCACGGCATGCGCCATGCCTTGCAGCAGGCGCTTGTAGTGCTCGCTCCCGGGGCCCTCGGCGGACTTGGAAGGGGCTGCTTTTTCGATGGTTTCGCTCATGAACGGCACATTTTCCTATGTCTCGGTACTTGACAGTACCAATTCACAATTGCAACATGGCGGCATGCGGTACTGATTTGTACCAATCATCCATCCAAGCAGCCCTGCTTTTCCCGAGGCTCGTTTCATGACCGATCTCGTTGTCCGCCGCCTTCTGATCGACCTGCAACCGCCCTTTGCCCGCAACTGGTGCGGCGGCGATGCATTCTCGACCGCTTTCTTCAACGCCCTGTCGATGAGTTTCCCTTTCGGCGAGCAGTTCTTCATCGACGCCGTGCGCGACGCCGTGGCCACGCTGCCGCTCGAGGTGCAGGAAAAACATAAGGCCGACGTGCGCGGCTTCATCGGGCAGGAAGCCACGCACCGGCGCATTCATTCGCTCTTCAACAACCATCTCGAAAGCCAGGGCCTGGTCGACGGCTGGACGGCGCGCGCCAGCAAGCGCATGGCCCTGATGGAAGAAGCCGACCCGCGCCACGCGCTGGCGGTGACGGCGGCCACCGAGCATTTCACGGCGATGTTCGCCGAATGGCTGCTGGCCCACCCCGAGATCCTCGACGGCGCCGAGCCTCGACTGCGCACCATGTGGCTGTGGCACAGCGCGGAAGAGCTGGAGCATAAGAGCGTGGCCTTCGACATCTACCGGGCCGCGGGCGGCTCCGACGAATGGCGCACACGCTGGTTCCGCCGCGTCACGATGATGTTCCTGGGCGACCTGATGCACCAGACCATCGACAACCTGCGCCACGAAAAGCAGCTGTGGAAATGGTCGACCTGGAAGAGCGCCGCGCGCATCCTGCTGAGCCGCGACGGCCTGCTGCGCGGCAATCTGGCCGGCTGGCGCAGCTACCTGCGCGCGGATTTCCATCCGATGCAGCAGGACAGCAGCCTGTCGGAGCGCTGGCTGGCGGACAACCGCGCGCAGTACACGCCGGTGGGCACTGCGGCTGAAGCGGCCGCTGCCAGCTGACGGGCAAAAAACTCAGTAGAAATTGGCGCGGTGCGGCGCGCCGCTGCCGGCCTGCTGTTGCTGCTCGGGGCGCAGCGCCAGATCGTGCAGGGTGTCGAAGTCGGACGGGGCGTCCGGCACGCGCATCACCACTTCGAGCTCGTGCATCGACGCCACCCAACGGCCTGCGGGCGATTCGGCCGGCTCGTCATTGGCGAACACGCCGTCGCGGATGTAAAGGGTCTCGCCCTCCGGGCGCTCGGCATGCAGTTCGATCAGGCGCGCGATCGAGAAGTTGTACGTCACGAGCTTCTCGCGCGTCTTGCGGTCCTTGCCACCGCAGTTGAACGAGCCTTCGGCGGCGATGACGATGCAGGAGCCGTCCACGCCCCCGTCCATCTCGATCTCGTTGCCCGAGCGCCAGATGGCGTTGGGCAGGCGCACGCGCACCTTGTCGATCACGAGGTCGCGCTGCTTGTTGAGGCTGCCCAGGGGTGGCACCAGCGAACGCAACTGCCGCAGGCGCTCGGCGAAGTTGTCATCCATCAGGAATTCGACATGGTGCGTGGCGCTGCCGGACGAGCGCTTGACCACCTGCATGACCACGTGGCGCGACTTAGCCATGGCGGGGCCCCTTCGCAAGCGTTGAATTCCATGTCCCGCGAGGGGCGTCGACGGTGTGGCTGCAATTCATTGGAAATCGGCTACTAGTAGAACTTTAGATTACATGCAATTACATGCATCATTTGTGTCCAACTGTATAGCGATTGCCGCCGATGTGGAAGGCCATTCCGTGACTTATGCACGAGGAAATGTCTCCAAAATGCCTCCCCAATGTGCTAGCAGGCGAACTGCCAGCAACCGGGGTCAATCCCCTATTCGAGCGATTCGTCGAGCGCCTTGCAGGAAGGCGCACACACGGTCTGGGACTTGCCCAGCACCTGGCGGGTACGCAGTTGCGAGCGCACGCGGTGCTTGCCGCACATGAAGCACGACATGGTCGCGCCGCTGAACGACGCCGAGGCGCGGAACGGCGAACCCGGCGTCTTGGACTTGTAACGCAGCCCATCCGCCACCACTGCCGTCTTCACTTCACCCTTCGCCATGCGTCTTGTCCTTGCTGTTCAGTTATGCACGACGCATTGCGCGTGCAATGGCTTCCCGTGCGCTGATTTCAGCGGCCAGGGAAGCGTCCAACGCCGAGCGGCAAAGCCCGGCGTGCTTGTAATTGAGGTTCTCGTACACCTCGGCCGCGGCCGGATAGGCATCGAGCAGGCGGCCTAGCTCGGCGCCCTGCTCGACGTCCTCGAACTCGTGCACGAGGTGCTCGACCACGGAGCGGTACTGCTCTGCGCCAACGGGCACAGGGCTGTGCTCAAGCTTTTCCAGCAGTTGCGCCAGCACGTGGGTCACTGCCAGATCGGTCTTGGGAGACGGATTATCGGTCGTGTTCATGGTTTCCATCTGGGGGCAGCATACGCCTATGCAAGTGGCTGCTCGTATAGGGATGTCTCCGGCTCCCCCGCCTTTTGCGCCGCCTGCATCCGCTGGAGCAGGCTGTGCAGCATCTCGGTCGAGAGCCCGTGGATCACCAGCCGGTGCCCCGCCCGCAGGGTCGACAGGGGCACCAGCGGGTGCTTGTTGTTGACCAGGATCAGGTGCTCGGGCGCATTCAGGAGCGTGGCCGTGTAGATGCCGATGGTTTCGTCCAGCTGCAGGGAGTTGGCCGCGCGCCAGAAATCGTTGTCCGTGAGCATCAACTGGTAGAGCGGCGTGAACAGCTCGATGGCGCTCTGCAGGTCAAGAAAATTGAGCTTGCCCTGAGGCATGTCTTCCAGCCGCAGCCCCGGCTCCCTGATCATCGAAAAATCGACCTTCTCCGCCTTGCACAGCGCCACGCCCTTGTCGCGCAGCGCCTTGTTCAGCCGGATCACGAAGTTGAAGAGGTTCAGGTCGTGCTTCAGGAACATCTCGTCCTTCAGCGCGTCGATGTCGGCCGGCTCCAGCGGGTTGGTGGCCACCGGGGCCGGCGAATTCCGCCCGATGAAAGCCAGCACCTGCGATCCCAGGTGAAAGTGCCGCAGGATCAGCCAGTTGGCCTCTGGCGACACGAAGCGCTTCAACCCCCAGGCCAGAAACCGGTGCAGCAGCATCGAATGCGACCAGTTGCGCGGCACGAACACCTTCACGATCTGGATCAAGATGATCGTCAGCCGCGCGATCGGCCGCAGGAACGGCAGCAGATACTGCCGCGAGCCCGAACTCGAATCGGCCAGCCACGCCGCCTTGACGTTGTCGGGCAGCGGCGTGCTCTGGTCGAGGTACAGCGCGAGCCAGGGGCTGGGGTCGCGCTCGTCGTGCGCCTGCGTCAAAAAATCAGGTGTTCGATCCATGGGGCATACGCTCCGTGATGTGCTGGAACTGCATCAGGTACAGGGCCGCCGTGTGGCGCGCGGTGTCTGTGATCTGGCGAGCGGCGTGCGCCTGCCCTTCCACGGCCATCACCATCTCGACCGCCGTGAGCCAGCGGCTCAGGTGGTGCTCGTCGTTGTGGCCGTGGTATTCGAGAAAGCGGAAGGCATCGGGCGGCAGCTTCAGACTGGCCTTCAGCAGCGGCAGCAACGCCGGCACGATGCGCTGACCCGTGCCCTCGATGATGTAGATCGCGCCCAGCAGGCCAATCGGGTCGCGCGTGGCGGCCAGTCCGTGCAGATAGGCGTTGAGCGCCTCGCCGCCGGGGTTGCGGCGCAGGTCTTCGATGCGCTCGACTGTGCCGCCCGCCTTGCGGTAATCGCTGAAGAGGATGTTGAAGTCGTTCTGCTCCTCGCCCGCGTGCACGCCGATCAGCGAGGCCAGCACCTGGTACGGCTCGCTCAGCGAGGCGGCGCCTTCGCGCATCCAGAGGCTGCCCTCGCGCACCTGCGGCACCCATTGCTCCATCCAGTTCAGGTAGTCGGGCACGGCGAAACGGCGCTCGCGGATCTGGCGGATCAACAGCGTGCGCCAGACGCGCGAGCGGTAGTCGTGCCAGATGGCGGCCAGCTCGGTGAGCAAGGCGCCGAGGCCTTCGGGCGCGGCGGCCGGGTCGTGCGGAGGCGCAATGACGAGGTCGTCATCAGGCACCGCTGCCGCGCGGGGCGCCACGACCACCGGCGCGGCATCGACCGCTTCCACTTCGAGCAGCATGTACGCAGCCATGAAGCGCCCCGACTCCGGCACGTAGCAGAAGATCTGCTCGCCCGGCTTCAACGTCTTGGTGTGCAGGAACTCGGCCAGCATCACGAGGATCGACGCCGCCCCGGTGTTGCCGCGCCACGCGAGGTTGCTCCACCAGCGCTCACGGGGAATCGAGAGATCCGCCTTCGCCATCAGGTCCTCGACCACCGGGATGAATTTCTCCGACGAGTAGTGGCACAGGAAGTGATCGACCCGCTTCGGATCGACCCAGCCGTCACGCACCAGCCCCGCGTATTCGTGGATGCCAATGTCGAACAGGTGCGGCAGCAGGCGGATGTCCTGCCGCAGTGACAAGGCACCCGCCGCTTCGGCCTCGGCCCAGGAGCCGAAGTCGAGATGGCCGCGCGCGCGGTCTTCGGTCAGGCCCAGCTGCATGCAAACCGGGTAGTCGCCCGAGAAAGCGCGTTGATGCACCCACTTCAGCTTCAGGCGCAACCCAGGCGCGCCGGCCAGTGCGGGCGTGCCGTCGGACAGCAGCAAAGCGCCCGCACCATCCGACAGCATCCAGCGCAGGAAGTGCGAATCGAAGTCGGTTTCATAGCCGCGCGCCGCGAAGCGCGAGCGCTTGAAGAGCCGCGATGGCATCTCGCTCGCCACCGCCATCGCCGAGCGGTGCGCACCCAGTTCGATGCCCTGCGCGGCCGTCTGGATCGCCGACACGCCCGCCGCGCAGATGCCGTGCACCGAATGAGTCTCCATCGGCTGCGCGGCAAGCTCGCCCTGGATCATGTTGGCGAAACCCGGCATCAGCGTGTCTCCGCCCGACGAGCCGCTGGCCAGCAGCGACACGCGCGACAGCTCCGCCCCGCCCCGCCGCAGGCAATCGCGAATCGCGCCGGCCGCCAGTTGCGCGTTGGTGTGCTGCGTCACGCCTTCCGCGTCAATGGCGTAATGCCGCGTGAGGATGCCGTTCTCCGCCAGGATGCGCCGCTTGATGCGCTCCGACATGCGGTTGAGCGGCGCGATGTACGCGTCCATGCGGTCGTTGGGAATGGGCTCGCCCGGCATGAAGTAGCCGGCGCTTTCGAGATACACGCGTTGGAATGAGACAGGCATGGTTCAGGTGATGGATGAATCGGGAGGCATCAGCGAGCGGCTGCGAAAACGCGGCCACACGGTCCCCAGCACGAACACGCGCACCATGTACGGCACCAGCCCGCCCTCGTTGAGCACAGGATCCACCCGCGCGCGGTAACGCGTGCGATGCAGATGGGTGAGCTCGGACCAATGGGCATGCGGGTTCTCGTGGTGTGCGGTGTGCAGGCCGATGTTGAACAGCAAGGGGTTCACCAGCCCTTCGAAATTGCGGGCGTAGTTCAGCTGGCTACCGGGGGTATCGCCCGGCGCCTCCTTGCGCACAGGTTTTCGGCCGTCGGCATGCGCGTGCTGCAGGTAGTTGGTCGCCAGCAGCCAGTGCAGGCCGTGCAGCTGCGGCACGATCACGAAGACCAGCGCCTTGCGCCAATCGAGCGCCAGCAGCACCGCCCAGCTCACCAGCCACAGCACGTACTGCGCCATGCAGTAGCGCCAGGCGCCGCGCCGGTGCTGCCGCAGCCGCGCGAGCCACGCGAAGAACACCGGCATCAGCACCCACACGGCCTGAAACGGATGCAGCAGATAGCCCCGCAGATGGTTGGTGTCGCCGCCGAAGCGATAGGTGCGCGCCACATCCTTCGGCCCATGCCGGTGCCGATGGTGGTTGGCCACGTGCGCGGGCCAGAACACGAAGGTCGGGTGCCCCTGCAGCAGCGTGATCCAGAAATCCGTCAGCCGGTTCATGCGCCGCCCGCGCCACATGCGCAGGTGCACGTGGTTGTGATGAATCACGCCGACGCCGAGCGTCAGGAACAGCATCAGCCCATACAGCAGCACGTTGAAACCATGGAGCCATTGCCACGCCGCCAGCGCAGGCAAGGCTGCGAGGTAGGCCAGGCTCTGCCAGTCGCGCCAGTGGCGCAGCCCCGGCAGGCGACGGCTCGCGTCAGGCCGTGGTCGCGCCATGCTTCTTTCGGAAAGCCTGAAGCACCGGCTCGGCTGCATCGGCCGCGATGCGCGTCCTGAAGAGCCGGTCCATGAACGTGAACTGGAAGCCGTAGTTGCCGTTGTGCACGGCATGGTGCAGATGGTGCCGGCGGCTCGCCGCGAACCAGTGGCTGTACGACACGCCCGTGAAGAAGTCGTAGTTCGAATGCCCGATGCAGTTGAAGAACAGACTGAACACCGGCACCGCCGCCAGCGACCAGAAGCTGAAGTCGTGCACCACCATCGGCAGCAGGATCACGTTGCCGAGCATCAGCGCCTCGACGGGATGAAAGCTGTAGGTCGCCCACGGCGTGGTCACGAACGAGCGGTGGTGCGGCCCGTGAAAGCGCCGCAGCCAGCGCGTATGCAGCAGCCGGTGGTTGATCCAGAAATGCACGTCGTTCCAGAACGCGAGCACGAAGATCTCGACCGCGATCTGCCGCCACCCCGCATCGCCGTCGAGCCGCGCCCAGCCCAGCTGCAGCAGCTCCCACGGAAACACCATGCCCAGCCCGAAGATCAGCACCGACACACCCGACTGCCCCAGTTCGCGCCGCAGCTGTGCCGGCTGCAGCGGCCGCGGATCGAGTTCGCGCCCGATGCCCAGCACCGGCAGCACGCGCTTCGTCAACAGCCACGTGATGCCGCCGAAACCGAGATAGATGCCGCCGAAAAAAAGCACGCCCCACAGCATGACCTGCAGGGCGGACAACGAGGTGAAGGTCTGCGCCATTCCCCGAGGCTACAACAGCATCTCGGGAACGATCGGCGCTATGAGCATGTTGTAGAAGCGCTGGAAGAAGCTCGACTCCGGCTCCGAAGTCAGGATCACTTCTTTCTCGCCGTCGTTCGTCAGCCATTCCAGCGTGCCGGTGCCCTTGGCCAGCCGCAGCCGATAGGAGTTCTGCAGCTTGCTGATGTTGATGACGCGCATCATCTCGCGCGCCAGTTGAGGGCTGTCGACCACCAGCCCCATCTCGGTGTTCTGGCTGGCCGAGCGCGGATCGAGGTTCATCGAGCCGATGAAGATGCGCGTCCTGTCGATGGCCGCGGTTTTGGCGTGCAACCGCCCGAGCGACTTGCCGAACATGCCGAAGCGCTCGCCCGCGCTGGTGCGCTGCGGGCTCAGCTCATACAGGTCGGCCCCGCCTTGCAGCAGTCGCTCGCGGTAGCGCGCATAGCCGGTGTGCACCAGCGGCTCGTCGTTGGCGGCCAGTGAATTGGTCAGCAGCGTGAGCTTGACCTTGCGCCGGGTCAGGTCCTCGAAGGCCTCCATGCCGCGCTCGCCCGGCACCAGGTACGGCGAGGTCATGTCGACCTCGGTCTTGGCGTCGAGCAGCAGCGCCCAGACCTTCATCGTCACGCTGGTGGAGATGGCCTCGTCGGCGGTCATGGTCGCGGGCTTGGTGGGCGGGTCGGCGATGGCACGGGCCTCGCCCCACAGCAGGCCCATGCGGCCGCCGTCGAGCTCTTCGGCGATGGGGCCATAGCCGAGGATGTCTGACGGCGGCAGCACGATCTTCGGCGGCGGCGCGGCCATGCCCACCCAGCTGTCGAAGTCGGCGCTGGTCGGCTTGCGGCCGCCCTCGCCCGTCACGATGTCGGCAATGGGCCAGACCTGTTCGCTGTTCCAGTAGGCGTCGAAGATCGATTCGAGTTGCGGCACCACCTTGCCGACCACCAGCGCGTCCATGTCGATGAAGTTCTGCGCCTCGCTCAGCACGAAATACTCGTCGGCGATGTTGCGCCCGCCCACCACCGCCATCACGCCGTCGGCAATGAAGAGCTTGTTGTGCATGCGGTGGTTGAGCCGCGGAATTTCCCATGGCGACGCCAGGAAGCGCGACAGCAAGCCGTTGCGCCCGCAGCAGAACGGATTGAACAGGCGCACGTCGACGTTGGGCGTCTCGGACAACGCCAGCAGCAATTGCTGGCTGTTGACGGTGTACAGATCGTCCACCAGCACCCGCACCTTCACGCCTCGGCCCGCGGCCTCGCGCAGTGTGCGCAGCAGCAGGCGGCCAACGGCGTCGTTCTCGAGCTGGTAGTACTGCACCACCAGCGAGCGCTGGGCCCGCTGGGCAAGCTGGATGCGCGCGTCCAGCGAGTACACGCCCAGCGGCATCAGCCGGAAGCCCGAGTGCTCGTCGGGCGGCGTGGAGACGGCGACGATCTTCGCCAGCGTGGTCGAGGGGTCGGCCGAGGTGGCGAACTCGGCGGGCCGCTCCCGCGCCGGCGGCAGCGAGCCGCAGGCGCCGAGCGCCACTATCAGGACGCCCGCGAGCGCGATGCGCAGAAACGAGAGCCAGGTGTTCATGATGGTTCGCCCATTGCTTGGTGCTTCCCGCCGCTTTTTCAGTTGTTGTGTTCAATACGCCGGCCAGCCCGCGCCGGTTTCAGAGGCCCATTCCGGAGATGCTCAAGCCTAGAATTCGCTCCACATCGCTCGGAGTTACATCATGGCTCGTTCGCACCTCCATCGCATCGCATGGATGACGATTTTTGCAGCCCTTGCGCACCCCGCCTGGGCCGCCCTGGACATCGGCGACCCCGTGCCCAAGTTCACCGCCAACGCCGCCCTGGGTGGCAAGACCTTCCGCTACTCGCTGGCCGACGCGCTCGCCAAGGGACCGGTGGTGTTGTACTTCTTTCCTGCGGCAGATTCCAACGACTGCTCGATCGAGGCCCACGCCTTCGCCGAAGCCGTCGACCAGTTCGCCGCTCTGGGCGCCACCGTGATCGGCGTCTCTGCGGACGACATAGGTACCCTGTCGAAGTTCTCGGTCAAGTCCTGCCAGAGCCGCTTTCCGGTGGCGTCGGACGAGAACAAGACCGTGATCCAGGGTTTCGACGCGCTGATGCAGACGCGGCCGGACTTCGCCAACCGCCTGTCGTACGTGATCTCGCCGGACGGCAAGGTCGCCTACTACTACCAGAACCTGAATCCGGACAAGCACGTGGAGCGCATGCTGAATGCGGTGAAGGCGCTGCCGAAGGCCACGGCCGCAAAGTAAGACAAGACCCAGACACGGGCAGAGGGGCAGTGGGCCGCACGGCCACGACTTTCGAATGCTTCGCGCAAAATCCAGCCCCATGCAGCTCAACTACATCGCCAACGCGGACGTCCCGTCCTCCTCCGGCCGCACCCTGCCGGTCATCGATCCTTCCGACGGCCAGGCCTTCGACGAAATCCAGCGCAGCAATGCCGCCGACATCGACTCCGCCGTGCGCGCCGCGCGCGATTGCTTCGAGGGTGTCTGGCACAAGGTCAGCGCCGCTGACCGCAGCCGCCTGCTCTACAAACTCTCGCAAAAGATCGCCGAGCACGTCGACGAACTGGCGCTCATCGAACAGCGCGACTGCGGCAAGCCCGTCAAGCAGGCCCGCGCCGACGCGGTGGCGCTGGTGCGCTACTTCGAGTTCTACGCCGGCGCCTGCGACAAGCTGCACGGCGAGACCATTCCCTATCAGGACGGCTACAGCGTCTTCACCTGGCGCGAGCCGCACGGCGTTACCGGCCACATCATTCCGTGGAACTACCCGATGCAGATCTTCGGGCGCAGCGTGGGCGGCGCCCTGGCGGCGGGCAACGTGTGCGTGGTGAAGCCGGCGGAAGACGCCTGCCTTTCGCTGATCCGCGTGGCGCAACTGGCGGCCGAAGTCGGTTTTCCGGCCGGGGCGCTCAACATCGTGACGGGCTACGGCCATGAAGTGGGCGATGCGCTCGCGCGGCACGAAGGCATTGACCACATCAGCTTCACCGGCAGCCCGAAGATCGGCACGCTGATCCAGCAGGTAGCGGCCGAACGGCATTGCCCGGTCACGCTGGAGCTGGGCGGCAAGAGCCCGCAGATCATCTTTGCGGACGCCGACCTCGACGCGGCCATTCCCGTTGTCATCAACGCGATCGTGCAGAACGCCGGCCAGACCTGCTCGGCCGGCTCGCGGGTGCTGATCCAGCGCGGCATCTACGAGCCGCTGCTCGAACGCCTGGGCCATGCCTTCGAGGCCCTGCGCGTCGGCCCCGCGGCCATGGACCTCGATGTGGGCCCGCTGATTCGCCAGACGCAGCAGCAGCGCGTGTGGGACTTTTTGAGCGACGCACAGCATGCCGGCATCCCGATGGTGGCGCAGGGCATCGTGGTCGAGGAAGCGCCCGAGACCGGCTTCTACCAGGCGCCCACCCTGCTGCGCGACGTGCCGGTCGGGCATCGCCTGGCACAGGAAGAAGTGTTCGGCCCGGTGCTGGCCGCGATGTCCTTCACCGACGAAGACGAAGCGGTCGCGCTCGCCAATGCCACGCAGTTCGGCCTGGTGGCGGGCGTGTGGACCGCCGACGGCTCGCGCCAGTTCCGCATGGCCAAGCGCGTGCGCAGCGGCCAGGTGTTCATCAACAACTACGGTGCTGGCGGCGGTGTCGAGCTGCCCTTCGGTGGCGTGAAGTCCTCGGGCTACGGTCGTGAAAAAGGCTTCGAGGCGCTGTACGGCTTCACCACCCTGAAGACCGTCGCCATTCGTCATGGCTGACACCGACCAACGGGAAACACGGACAGATCCACGACCCGTTATCGATCACACAAAACTCAGTCTTGATGAATGGCTAAAGATCGTGCTGACGCCCGAAGAGGACCGCACGATCCGAACCCAGGTCTGTTGCTTTCCGACGGACGAGTTGCTACGAGAATTCTTGCTAAACGTTGACGTCGTGTCGGAGGTCGAATGCCGGCATTTGCTCCGCTCGTTGCTCCTCGGCTCCGGAACATACGGCTTCGACTATCGGAATTTCAAGTTCCTGCTTGCAGAAGGCGGCGCTTCGCTGCTTGGTGAATCCGAATACCTTCGGCGCCTGATTACGGGCAAGAGTGCTTGGGAAGGTATTCACTGGATTCTGGACCTTTTGCCCCATAGCCCGAAGAAGGCGATCGAGGTCATCGACATATTCGCCATCAGGTTCTGCCAAGAGCTTTCTGATGGCTTCCTCAATGGCCTGGATGATGCCACCGCGATCATCAAGGCCAAGTACATCAGGCGTGATCACCACCCTAGCGTGCTGCTCGATCTGACCCCTAGAGAGTTTGAATTTCTCGCATACGAACTCTTCAAGGAGATGGGTTATGAAGTCATTCACACCGGCAGGTCCGGAGACGGAGGCATCGACGTCCGTGCTTCCAAACGTCAAGCAGGCCAGCGTGAAGAGGTCCTCATACAGTGCAAGCTAGTGAAGGGCCGTATAGGGGTTGCGCCATTGCGCGAGCTGTTTGGCGTTGTAGAAACTCATCGCGCCAGCCGATGCGTGCTCATGACCAACGCTGAATTCACCCAGGCAGCACTGCGCGAGACAGATATGCGAGGCCATCGCGTTGAGTTGCTTGGGTTCACCGCGTTGGATGGCTTACTCAATGAGCACTTCGGCTCTCGGTGGCCAGCACGACTCCCAGCACTGGTTTGGCGGGCCAACAAGCGCCGCCCCCACTGACAGCGCCAGTACAGGCTGGAATTCAAGCCACCGTTCCGATGCCACAGCCGATGCAACGGCATGACCATGCATCAGCCCTTTTTATGCCAGCGCCGTGTCCAGCAGCATCATCAACACGAACCCGATCATCAGCCCGCTCGTGGCAAAGGCTTCATGCCCCTTGCGGTGCGATTCGGGAATGATCTCGTGGCTGATCACGAACAGCATTGCGCCCGCCGCAAAGCCAAGCCCCCAGGGCAGCAGCATCGCCGAATGGCCGACCACGGCCGCGCCCAGCACCGCACCCAGCGGCTCCACCAGCCCCGAGGCCATGCCGATCAGCACCGCGAACATGCGGCTGTAGCCGGCGGCCAGCAGCGCCACCGCGACCACCAGGCCCTCGGGCACGTCCTGGATCGCGATGCCGGTGGCCAGTGCGTCGGCTCGCAGCCCGTTGTTGGCCGCATAGCCCACGCCGATTGCCAGGCCCTCGGGCACGTTGTGCAGTGCGATCGCGAACACGAAGAGCCAGGTGCGGCGCAGTTGCCTGGCGGCCTGGCCTTCGCGGCCCTTGATGAAGTGTTCGTGCGGCAGCACGCGGTCCATCAGCATCAGCACGATGCCCCCGAGCAGGATGGCGGAGCCGATCACCCCGCCCGCCGCCCAGTTGCCGCCGCCGAACACGCCGACGTTCTTCGCCGCCTCCAGCCCCGGGATGATCAGCGAGAAGGCGCTGGCCGCCAGCATCACGCCGGCGCCGAAGCCGAACAGCGTGTCCTGCAGCCGCTCCGGGAGCTTCTGCGAGAACAGCACCGGCAGCGTGCCGAGCGCGGTCGCCAGCGCGGCGACCGCGCCGCCGAGCAAGGCATTCCACACCAGCGGATCGCCGCGCACGAACTGCCAGAACTGCAACACGCCCACCAGCACGCCGGCCCCGACGATGGCAAAGCCGATCCACTCGCGCATAGGGCGGGCCTGCCTGGGTTGCTGTCCGGCCATCGTGCCCTGCTGCGGCTCGTTCATGGGCCTGCTCCTCAGCCGCCGGTTGCGGCGGCGTGGCGCCGGGCCACCTCGGCCCAGTTCACGACGTTGTAGAACGCCGCGATGTACTCCGGGCGGCGGTTCTGGTACTTGAGGTAGTAGGCGTGCTCCCACACGTCGAGCCCGAGGATCGGCGTGTTGCCCGAGCCGATGCCGCGCATCAGCGGGCTGTCCTGGTTGCCGCTGCTCTCCACGGCGAGCTTGCCGCCGGAGCCTACCGACAGCCACGCCCAGCCGCTGCCGAAGCGCGTGAGGGCGGCCTTGGTGAAGGCCTCCTTGAAGGCATCGAAGCCGCCCAGGTCGGTGTCGATGGCTTTCGCGAGCGCCCCCGTGGGCGTGCCGCCGCCACCTTGGCCGACGGGAGCCATCACGGTCCAGAACAGGCTGTGGTTGGCGTGCCCGCCGCCGTTGTTGCGCACCGGCGCGCGCAGCGCCTCGGGCAGTTGCTCGACGCCGACGATCAGTTCTTCGACTTGCGTTCCCTCGTACGGCGTGTCTTTCAGGGCCGCATTGAGGTTGTTCACATAGGTCTGGTGGTGCTTGCCGTAGTGGATTTCCATCGTCTGCGCGTCGATGTGCGGTTCGAGCGCATCGAAGGCATAGGGCAAGGCTGGCAGGGTGTACGGCACGGTCGAAAAGCTCCTTGGTTGGAAGAAGCCCTTTGCGTTGTCGACGTGTTGCGTACTCAGGCGCTCAAATGATAGGAATTCTCATTGTCCATGTCAAGACATCTGCGGTAGAGATGGCGCAAACCGGCCATTTCAGGAAGCTTTCGGCAACGATAGATACACTGCCCTGCGGCACGTTTCCCGGGAGATTCCAACGATGAAGCTCGAACGCCTCCTTCCCCTCGCCCTGCTCGCCTGCGCCGGCCTCGCCGCCGCGCAGACCGCCACGCCGCCGGCCGGCGACTACATCTACGAACGGGGCAGCGGCTCGCTGCGCGTCAAGCCCGACGGGCACTTCGACATCACCACCATCGGCGCCAACGCACACACCTGCGCACTCGACGGCACCATCGTGCGCGGCAAGGCCAAGCTCGACGACTCGGCGTGCGTGGTGAACTTCGCGGTCAACGCCGACAAGGTGCAGGTCACGACCAACGGCGCGGATCAATGCCGCGACAACTGCGGCGCACGCGCCGGCTTCGAGGGCACCTACACCCGCCCCATCCCCGCCTGCACCGACAAGGCCGTGGCCAACTCGCGCAAGACCTTCAAGCGCCAGTACGACGCGAAGGACTACGCAGCCGCGCAAACCACCCTCGCGCCCGTGCTGTCCGACTGCGACAAAACCCTCGACTGGATCACCAAGGCCTGGCTGCGCAACGACCTTGCGCTCACGCAGTTCAAGCTCAACGACCGCGCCGCCTGCCTCAAGACGCTGCAGCCGCTGGCCGAGGATGCCGACCGCACCGACGAGGGCATCAAGGACAACTACCCGCCGGTCGACGCCGAGATCTTCCTGCCCGTGGTCCGCGCCACCCGCACGAACCTGAAGCTCTGCCGCGGATAGCCCGCAGCCGCCCACGAGAGGCGGCACAGGTTTTCCAGTCACAACAAGACGGAGACAACACCATGAGATTTCTGAAGCGCAGCCTGCGCGCGGCCGTGCTCGGCCTGGCCCTTCCCCTGCTGGCGGCGGCGCAATCGCTGCCGACAGCCAGGCCCGAGCAGGTCGGCCTCTCGACCGAGCGCCTGCAGATGCTCTCCGATGTGCTCAAGGCCGACGTGGCCGCCGGCAAGATCCCTGGCGCGGTGCTGCTGGTGGCGCGCCAGGGCAAGGTCGCGTGGTTCGAGCCGGTCGGCAAGCTCGACCCCGCGGCCACGCCTGCTGTGCCGATGCCGCGCGACGGCATCTTTCGCATCTACTCGATGAGCAAGCCCATCACCACGGTGGCCGCGATGATGCTGGTGGAAGACGGCCGGCTGAAGCTCGACGACCCGATCTCGACCTACCTGCCCGAGTTCGCCAGCATGACGGTGGGCGTCGAGAAGCCCGGAGCCGACGGCAAGCCGGTGCTCGACACCGTTCCCGCGCGCCGCCCGATCACCGTGCAGGACCTGATGCGCCACACCTCGGGCCTCACCTACGGCTTCTTCGGCCCGGGCCTCGTGAAGCAGGCCTACAACGCCGCCGACCTGGGCGCCGGAGACCCGACGCTGGCCGAGTTCTCCCAGCGCCTTGCCAAGCTGCCGCTGGCCTACCAGCCCGGCACGACCTGGGAGTACAGCCAGTCGACCGACATCCTCGGCCGCGTGGTCGAGGTCGTGTCGGGCCAGTCGCTCTACCAGTTCGAGAAAACCCGGCTGCTCGACCCGCTGGGCATGAAGGACACCAGCTACTACGTGCCAGAGCCGGCGCGCCAGCCGCGCATTGCCGAGCCGCTGCCCAGCGACCGCAGCTTCGGCGTGGGCGCCGAGTTCAACGACCCGCGCGTGGTGCGCAAGTACGAATCGGGCGGCGGCGGGCTGGTGTCGACCGCGAACGACTACGCGCGCTTCCTGCAGATGCTGCTCAACGGCGGCTCGCTCGACGGCAAGCGCTACCTCGGCCCGCGCACCATCGCGCTGATGACCGCCGACCATTCCAACGCGGGCGCCGGCATCGTGCCCGGCCCGCTCTACCTGCCGGGGCCGGGCTACGGCTTCGGCCTGGGCTTTGCCGTGCGCCGCAACGACGGCGAGGCGCCCTACCCGGCGGCCGGCGGCGAATACAACTGGGGCGGCGCGGGCGGCACCTATATGTGGGTCGACCCGAAGAACGAGATGTTCGTCGTGCTCATGCTGCAGTCGCCCAAGTACAGAACACATTACAGAACATTGACCCGGGACATGATTTATGCGGCGGTGATCAAGTAGCCTCTGATTCGCAGGCCCTTGGGGCTTGGCGCAAAATCGGACCCCCTTCCACGAAGCCATGAAGAACAGCAGCAGCACCGTCATCCCGATCTCCGCGATCGGCCGCACACGCCCCGCCGTGGCCGTGCCGGAGATTGCCGTGCCCGCCACGGGGTTGCTGCTCGACCGCCTGGGCCGGCCCATGACCGACCTGCGCATCAGCGTGACCGACCGCTGCAACTTCCGCTGCAGCTACTGCATGCCGAAGGACGTGTTCGACAAGGACTACAAGTACCTTCCGCACAGCGCGCTGCTCAGCTTCGAGGAAATGACACGGCTGGCCCGCCTGTTCGCCGCCCACGGCGTGCGCAAGATCCGCCTGACCGGTGGCGAACCGCTGCTGCGCAAGAACATCGAGGGGCTGGTCGAACAGCTCGCCGAGATCCGCACGCCCTCCGGCGAACCGCTTGCTCTGACGCTGACCACCAACGGCTCGCTGCTCGCGCGCAAGGCCGCCGCGCTCAAGACTGCCGGCCTGCAGCGCGTGACCGTGAGCCTCGACAGCCTCGACGACGCGGTGTTCCGCCACATGAACGACGTCGACTTTCCGGTGGCCGACGTGCTGGCAGGCATCGACGCGGCAATGGCCGCTGGCCTGGGGCCCATCAAGGTCAACATGGTGGTCAAGCGCGGCGCCAACGAGCAAGAAATCTTGCCGATGGCCCGCTACTTCCGCAGGCACCACGGCGGCAAGGTGGTGTTGCGCTTCATCGAGTACATGGACGTGGGCGCCACCAACGGCTGGCGCATGGACGAAGTGCTGCCCTCGGCCGACGTCATCGCGCGCATCCATGCCGAATTTCCGCTGGTGCCGCTCGAAGCCGCCACGCCCGGCGAAACCGCCCAGCGCTGGGCCTATGCCGACGGCACCGGCGAAATCGGCGTCATCAGCAGCGTCACCCAGGCCTTCTGCCACGACTGCAGCCGCGCGCGCCTGTCGACCGAAGGCAAGCTGTACCTCTGCCTCTTCGCGAGCGCCGGCCACGATCTGCGCCCGCTGCTGCGCGGCACCGCCAGCGACGACGACATCTCCTCGGCCATCGGCCACATCTGGCAGGGCCGCGCCGACCGCTACTCCGAGCTGCGCGCCCTGCACGGTCCGGACGACGACAGCAGCGGCGACCACGACAAGGCGCCCCGCCGCGTCGAGATGAGCTACATCGGCGGATGACGCAGGCGGCCGCCATGCCCGCGCACGCCACCATCGCACCGGCCGACATCACGGGGCTGCTGCTGGCCGGCGGACGCGGCTCGCGCATGGGCGGTGTCGACAAGGGGCTGCAGCCTTTCAATGGCGAACCGCTGGCGCTGCATGCGATACGGCGGCTGGGGCCGCAGGTCGGGCGCCTGATGGTCAATGCCAATCGCAACCTCGCTGACTACGAAGCCTTCGGCGTGCCGGTGTGGCCCGACAGCCTCGCGGACTATGCGGGGCCGCTCGCGGGCTTTCTGACCGGGCTGGAGCACTGCAACACGCCGTGGCTGCTGACCGTGCCTTGCGACACTCCCCTGTTCCCGCCCGACCTGGCCGCCCGGCTCGCCGAAGCGGTGGTCGCCGCCGACGCAGAGATCGCCATGGCCACCGCGCCCGAAGCCGTCGAGGGCGACGTGGTGCTGCGCCCCCAACCCGTCTTCTGCCTGCTGCGCGCCGACCTGCACGACAGCCTGCAGCGCTACACCGAAGCCGGCGGCCGCAAGGTCCACACATGGACCGCACAGCACCGCACGGTGCACGTACCCTTCGACCGCCCTGACGACGCGCCCGACGCCTTTTTCAACGCCAACACCCTGGCCGAACTGCACGCACTCGAAAACCGATGAGCCGCATCGCAGACATCGCTTCCGCCCTCACGGGCTATGACGACGCCGCCGACCTGAGCGTCGAGGCCGTCCACGCCTTTCTTTCGCAGCTGACGGCCACGGCCGTCGTCACGCAACGCGAAAGCGTTTCCCTGCTCGACGCCCTCGGCCGCGTGCTGGCCGAAGACATCGTCTCGCCCATCAGCGTGCCGCCGCACGACAACTCCGCCATGGACGGCTACGCCTTCGACGGCGCGGTGTTGCCCAAGGACGCGCCCATCGACGCCTCCGTCACGCTGCGCGTAGCGGGCACGGCACTGGCCGGCGCCGCCTGGCGCGGCGCGCTGGGCCCGGGCGACGCGGTGCGCATCATGACCGGCGCGATGATGCCGGCGGGCCTGGACACCGTCATTCCGCAGGAGTTCTGCAAGGTCGACGGCGACCGCGTGTGCTTCCCGGCCAAAGTGCTGCGCCGCGGCGACAACCGCCGCTTCGCGGGCGAAGACTTGATGAAGGGCCAGCCCGCGCTGCGCAAGGGCGAACGCCTCTCGCCCGCCGCGCTCGGCATGGTCGCGAGCCTCGGCCTGCCGGGCGTACCCGCGCTGCGGCGGCTGCGGGTGGCCTGTTTTTCGACAGGCGACGAGATCCTCAGCCTCGGCGACGCGCCGCGCGAAGGCGCCGTGTACGACAGCAACCGCTACACCGTGATCGGCCTGCTCACGCGACTGGGCTGCGAGGTGATCGACCTCGGCCTGGTGCGCGACGACCCGGCCACGCTCGCCGCCACGCTGCAGCGCGCCGCACGTGAGGCCGATGCCATCGTCACCAGCGGTGGCGTCAGCGCGGGCGCGGCCGACCACACGCGCGACGTGATGCAGCGGCTGGGCGACATGGCGTTCTGGCGCGTGGCCATGCGCCCGGGCCGTCCGCTGGCTGTGGGGTTGATTCCGCGCGAGGCCTCACCGCAGCCGGCCGTGCTGTTCGGCCTGCCGGGCAATCCGGTGGCCGTGATGGTCACCTTCCTGGCCTTCGTGCGGCCCGCGCTGCTGCGCATGATGGGCTGCCATGAAGCAGCCGCCGCACCACCACCGCTGCTGCGCGCCCGCAGCACGGGCCCGATCCGCAAGAAGCCGGGGCGCACCGAATACCAGCGCGGCTTCGTGAAAACCGTGTGGGGCGCGTTGCCCGAAGTGTGCGTTGCGAGCCACCAGGGCTCGGGGGTGCTCAGCTCCATGGTTGAGGCCAACGGGCTTGTGGTGCTGCACCACGACCAGGGCAGCGTGGCGGCGGGCGACGAAGTCGACGTGATGATGTTCGACGGCGTGATCTAGCCGCCGGGGAAAGAAAGAGCGGCCCGCGGGCCGCCCTGCTCAGATCCGTCCGAGCGCCTTGTCCACGCCCTTGTTGGCCAGCATGTCCGCGCGCTCGTTGCCCGGATCGCCTGAGTGGCCCTTGACCCAGCGCCATTCGATCTGGTGTCCGCCCTCGGCCACCAGCTTGTCGAGCCGCTGCCAGAGCTCGACGTTTTTCACCGGCTGCTTGCTCGCTGTGAGCCAGCCCTTGGCCTTCCAGCCGCGGATCCATTCGGTGATGCCCTTGCGCACGTACTGGCTGTCGAGGTACAGCAGCACCTTGCAGGGCCGCTTGAGCGCGGCCAGGCCCTCGATGACGGCGGTCAGTTCCATGCGGTTGTTGGTGGTGTTGAGTTCACCACCGAACAGGTCCTTCTCGGTGGCGCCCGACTTGAGCCACGCGCCCCAGCCACCGGGGCCGGGATTGCCCTTGCACGCACCATCGGTGTAGATCACAACTTCGTTCAAACCAGCTTTTCCTTTTTCTTCATCTATATCGATTTCAATTCTTGCCGGGCTCGCTGCTGCGATGCACCTTGCCGGCAATAGGCACGGGCGCTGTGGCGCGCGCGCCCGCCCGGCGCCAGTCGGCGCTCAGCAGCCGCATGCCGCGCACCCGCTTCACCGCGACCAGGAAATAGGCCGCACCGAAGATCGGCCACCAACGCTCGCCAGCGGCGTCCATCCAGCGCGAGCGCTCCAGCCAGGCTTCGCTGCGCACTGCCGGCCGGTAGATGCCGAAACGGCCCGACTCCACCTCGAAGCCCAGCAGGCGCAGCCAGTCGCGCATGCGCCAGTAGCCGATGAACTCCCCGCCTTCAGGCAGGTAGAGATCGCCGATGCCCAGCCGACGGTAAATGTGCGCGCGACGCTGCCGCATGCCCCAGAGGCTGGTCGGGTTGAGCCCGCAGATCACCACACGGCCTTCGGGCACCAGCACCCGCTCGACCTCGCGCAGGGTGGCGTGGGGGTCGGGGCTGAGTTCGAGCGCGTGCGGCATCACCACCAGGTCGAGGCTGTTGGCCGCAAAAGGCAGCGCCGCAAAGTCGGTCAGGAGCGTCGCCTTGCTTGCGCGAGCGGGGTCGTCCAGCGCCAGCCAGCGGTGCGGCATGCGGTTGGCGCGCAGGCCGTCGACCTCTGCCGCGCCCAGCTGCAGCGCGTGATAGCCGAACACATCGGCCACCGCCTGATCGAACTGGGCCTGCTCCCAAGCCAGAAGGTAGCGCCCCGGGGGGGTCGCGAACCAATCCTGCAAACCTATAATTTGACCGCTCATGACCCTTGTTCCGCTGCCCGCCTTCGCTGACAACTACATCTGGATGCTGCACGACGGGTCCCACGCCATCGTGGTGGATCCGGGCGATGCCCAACCGGTGTTCGACGCGCTGGCGCGCCACAAGCTGCAGCTGGCCGCGATTCTAGTCACGCACCACCACCCCGATCACACGGGGGGCGTGGCCGCGCTGAATGCGGCCACCGGCGCGCCGGTCTGGGGGCCCGCACGCGAGCGCATTCCAGAGCCGTACACGCCGCTGGCGCAAGGCGACATCGCAGAAGTGCTCGGCCTGCGCTTCGAGGTCATCGACGTGCCGGGCCATACGGCCGGCCACATCGCCTACTTCCTGCCCGCTGCGCAAACCGCGCTCAACGATGCACCGCTGCTGTTCTGCGGCGACACGCTGTTCTCCGGTGGCTGCGGGCGGCTGTTCGAAGGCACACCCGCGCAGATGCTGGCCTCGCTCGATGCGCTCGCCGCTTTGCCCGGCGACACGCGTGTCTGCTGCGCTCACGAGTACACACTTTCTAACCTGCGTTTCGCCCAGGCGGTGGAACCGGCCAACGCCGAACTGAGTCACTACAACGCGCGCTGCGAAAGCCTGCGCGCGAAGGGGCAGCCCACGCTGCCGTCGCAACTGGCGATCGAACGCCAGGTCAACCCCTTTCTTCGCAGCCGCGAAGCCACTGTCCTTAGAGCGGTGCGTGCCCACGCCGAGCTGGCTGCCGATGCAGCCGAAGCCGACGTGTTTGCCGCACTGCGCCAATGGAAAAACGACTTCCGATGAAATTTATCGCTGCCACCTGCCTTGCAGGTTCACTGGTGCTCGCGGGCTGCGCGGGCACGAACAACAACAGCTCTTCCCCCTCTTCTTCATCGTCACCCCAGGCCGGCGGCACCGGTTCCAAGATCGCCGGCAGCGCGGCTCCCATCTACCCGCGCGACTCCCTCTCCCCCCTCACCAGCGGCCAGGCCCATTCGCAGAGCGTGGTCACGCTCGCGCCGCCGGTCGACATGTGGGACCGCATCCGCCGCGGCTTCAAGATGCCCAACCTCGACAGCGACCTGGTGCGCGACCGCGAGCAGTGGTACGCCAGCCGGCCCGACTACATCCAGCGCATGACGGAGCGCTCGAACAAATACATCTTCCACATCGTCGAGGAACTCGAGCGGCGCAACATGCCGACCGAACTCGCGCTGCTGCCCTACATCGAGAGCGCATTCAACCCGCAAGCCATCTCCAGCGCGCGCGCCGCGGGCATGTGGCAGTTCATGCCGGCCACCGGCACCGACTTCGACCTGAAGCAGAACATCTTCCGCGACGACCGCCGCGACGTGGTGGCCTCCACCCGCGCCGCGCTCGACTACCTGCAGAAGCTCTACGGCATGTTCGGCGACTGGCAACTGGCCCTGGCCGCCTACAACTGGGGCGAAGGCAGCGTGAGCCGCGCCATCGCCAAGAACCAGCGCCTGGGCCTTCCCACCACCTACAGCGACCTCACCATGCCCGCCGAAACGCGCATGTACGTGCCCAAGCTGCAGGCCGTGAAGAACATCGTGGCGAACCCGCAGGCCTTCAACACCGAACTGCCGCTGATCGCCAACCACCCGTACTTCCAGACCGTCACGCTCACGCGCGACCTCGACGTGGAACTGGCCGCCAAGTTGGCCGACGTTCGGCTCGACGACTTCCGTGCGCTGAACCCCGCCGCCCACAAGCCGGTGCTGATCGCGGCCGGCACGCCACAGATCCTTCTGCCGTGGGATAACGCGGCCGTGTTCCAGCGCAACTTCGACGCCTATTCGCAGGGCCAGTACGCAAGCTGGACCGCCTGGGTCGTGCCCAACACCATGACGGTGGCCGACGCGGCCCAGCGCTCGGGCATGAGCGAAGCCGACCTGCGCACCATGAACAACGTGCCGCCGCGCATGCTCATCAAGGCCGGCTCGACGCTGATCGTGCCGCGCGGCGCCCGCGTGAAGGAAGACGTGGCTGCCGTGGTGGCCGATGGCGGCCACCTGAGCTTCCAGCCCGAGATCGTCACCCGCCGCACGACCGTCAAGGCCGGCCGGGCCGACAGCGTTGCCAGCATCGCGCGCCGCTACAACCTCAAGCCAGCCAACGTGGCCGAGTGGAACGACGTGAAGCCCAACCACGCGTTCAAGCGCGGCTACAGCGTGGTGGTGTACCTGCCCATTCGCGCGGCAGTCGCGACACGTGTCGGCACCGGCATCCGGCCCGTGCAGACGTCGCACGTCGCGGCCGCTCCCGCACGCCGTGGCGGCGCGCCTGTGAAGGCGGCCACACCGCGGGGTTCCAATGTGGCCAAGGTGCCTGCCAGCAGCAAGCAGCAGGTCGTGCGCGAGAAGCGCGGCGGCACGCCGGCGAAGAAGAAGCGCTAGGGCCTGCGCTTCAGTGGGCCTTCTCGGCCCATGCGCGGCGGCGCACCACGGCCTCCAGCGCGGCCACGGCGATCATGATGACTGTGGTGAGCGTGCCCACCACCATCACCGTCATGTGCGACGCAAATACCGCGAGCACGGCCAGCAGGCCCAGCCCATAGAGATGCGATTGCGGCAGAAAGCCGCGCACCACGCGCTTGAACAGCGCGTTGCCGAACAGATAGAGCGCCGGTCCGCCGATCAGCGCGCCGAGGTACTTGAGCTCGGCATGGTGCGAGCCCTCGCCGATCGTCAGCTCGTCCGCCACCGCGCACACGATGATGCCCGCCACCAGGATCACATGCGTGTAGTGGAACTTGGCGCCAATGCCGCCCGGGTCCGCCGCATGCTCGATGGCGTGGGTCGCCTCCTTGGCGCTGGTGTCGAAGTACATCCACCACATCGCCAGGCTGCCCGCGAAGCCCACGAGCAGCGCGAACAGATCGATGCCGTGCCATTCAGGGTGGTGCCCGAAGGCGATGCCGGTGGCCAGCACCGACTCGCCCAGCGCGACGATCACGAACAGCTGGCAGCGCTCGGCGAGGTGGCCGCCGTCGATGGTCCAGTCGCTGGTCAGCGAACGGCCCAGGCCCGGAAAGCGCAAGCCGATCATCGGTGCGATGTACTCGCACAGAACGCCGCCGAACCAGAGCGCGAGACGCGCCGGCCCGTCGACCAGGCCGCCGGCGATCCAGAAAACGCCAGCCACGCAGTTCCAGGCCAGCAGGCGGCGGAAATTGGGCGTGAGCGGATCGTTGGGGCCGATGGCAATCAGCATGCAGAGCGTGCGCCCCGCCTGGATACCCACGAAGCACAGCGCAAACGCCAGCCCCCGCTCGGCAAAAGCGCCCGGCAGCGCCGAGGCCATCACCATGGCCAGCAGCATGATCGCGAACAGCACGCCGCGAATGCGCAGCGCGCTGGGGTTGAACCAGTTGGTGGTCCAGGCCGTGTATTGCCAGCCGAGCCAGACGGCGAACCACATGACCAGCGTCTGAAGCGCACCCAATAGCGTGAGGTGGTCCAGCAGGTAGTGGGACAGCTGCGTGACGGAAAACGCGTAGACCAGGTCGAAGAACAGCTCTTCGTTCGAAACCCTGGCGGCTTGGTCGCGCGAGCGCAAGGTCGTGGCCCGCTTGTGGTCGTGGCTCATTGTTCGTTTACCCCCATGAATCGTTGCAGCGCTCTCCGGCGCCGCGCAAGATCATCGCATGAGGGGTTCTAGAGCTTTTCGGTCTCGCCGGTCTTCGGTTGCCACTTCATCAGGCGCTTTTCGATGAGCCCCACGATGCCATCGAGTGCCAGCGCAAAGGCCGTGAGCACCACGATGCCGGCGAACACCGTGTTGACGTCGAAGGTGCCCTCTGCCTGCAGGATCAGATAGCCCACGCCCCGGGCCGAGCCCAGGTACTCACCCACCACCGCGCCCACAAAGGCCAGGCCGACCGATGTGTGCAGGCTGGAAAACACCCAGCTCGTCGCGCTCGGCAGGTACACGGTGCGCAGCAGCTGCCGCTGGTTGGCGCCCAGCATCTTCGCGTTGGCCAGCACCACTGGGCTCACCTCGCGCACGCCCTGGTAGACGTTGAAGAACACGATGAAGAACACCAGCGTGACCGCCAGCGCCACCTTGCTCCAGATGCCCAGCCCGAACCACAACGCGAAGATGGGCGCGAGGATCACGCGCGGCATCGAATTGGCGGCCTTGATGTAGGGGTCGAGAATCAGGCTCGCCGTGGGCGCGAGCGCCAGCCACAGCCCGCAGGCCAGGCCCAGCACGGTGCCGATGACGAAGGCCAGCACCGTCTCCAGCAGCGTGGTGCCCAGGTGCTGGTAGATGTCGGCGTTGCCCTTCAGCCCTTCGGGAAAGAGCGCGTTGGCCGGCAGCTCGAAGGGCAGGAACCAGCTCCAGATGCGGCCCGCCACCTGGATCGGCTCGCCGAGGAAGAAGGCGAACTGCTGGTTGCGCGAAGCGATGTGCCACGCCACGAGGATCACCACCAGCAGCGCCAGCTGCCAGAAGCGCGCGTTGCGCTCATTGAGTCCGAGGCGCGGCATCAGGCGGCCTTCCTCAGCTGCTGCGCATAGCCCTTGAGCACCTCGTCGCGCAGCACCTCCCAGATCTGGGTGTGCAGCTCGACGAAGCGCGGCTGCGTGCGCACCTCGGCCACGTCGCGCGGCCTTGCAAGGTCGATGGCGAACTCGCCGATGGGGTGCGTCGCCGGGCCTGCCGACAGCACCACCACGCGGTCGCTCATCGCAATGGCCTCGTCGAGGTCGTGCGTAATGAACAGCACCGCCTTCTTCTTCGCGCTCCAGAGGTCGAGCACCTCGTTCTCCATCAGCTGGCGCGTCTGGACATCGAGCGCGCTGAAGGGTTCGTCCATGAGGATGATGTCGGGGTCGAGCACCAGCGTCTGCGCCAGCGCCACGCGCTTGCGCATGCCACCGGAAAGCTGGTGCGGATAGCGGTCGCCGAAACCCGTGAGGCCCACGCGCGCGAGCCAGGCCTCGGCCTGCCTGCGTGCTTCAGCATCGGGCACGCCGCGGTATTGCAGGCCCACCATCACGTTGTCGACGGCGCTGCGCCACGGCATCAGCGCCTCGGTCTGGAACATGTAGCCGGCGCGCGTGTTGATGCCCGCAAGCGTCTGGCCGAAAACCTTCACCGTGCCCGAAGAGGGCTCGAGCAGGCCCGCGCCCACGTTCAGCAATGTCGACTTGCCGCAGCCCGTGGGTCCGACCACCGAGACGAACTCCCCTGCCCTGATGCGCAGCGTGGTGTCGGCCACCGCCGTGTAGCGCTGGCCCGGATCGTCCTTCGAATGGAAGGTGCAGCTGATGGAGAGAAGTTCGAGTGCGTAGTCGGGCATGGCGGACACGGCATAAAAAACCCGGCCTGAGCCGGGTCGCGGGGACGTTCGAAAATCAGGCTTTGAACCTGTCTTTCGCGCGCCTAGCAAAATCGTTGGTGTAGGTTTTCGCGAGGTCGATCTTGTCGGCCTTCACGGTGGTGTCGAAGCTTGCGATCGCGGTGAGCGCCGTCTTAGGGCCGTCGACCGGCACGAGGCCGTCGGTGGCGATCGATTCGCGCACCTTGTCGAACGACGCGAGGTACAGCGCGCGGTCGCCAAGCAGATAGGTCTCGGGCACCGTCTTGATGATGTCGCCGGGCCCCGCCGTCTGCAGCCACTTGAGGCCGTGCACGATCGCATTTGCCAGCGCCTGGCAAGTGTTGGGATTCTTCTGGATGAACTCGCTCGACGCATACAGGCAGGCCGCCGGCATCGTGCCGCCGAACACCTGCAGCGTGCCCTTGAGCGTGCGCGTGTCGCTGATGATCTTCACGTCGCCCTTCTGCTCCAGCATCGTCATCACCGGATCGGTGTTGCTGATGGCGTCGATCTGGCCCGAGCGCAGCGCAGTGAGCGCACCGGCCGCCACGCCCACGCCGATGTAGCTCACGTCGCTGGCTTTGAGCCCACCGCGCGAGAGCACGAGGTTGGCCACCATGTTGGTCGACGAGCCCGGCGCGGAGACGCCGATCTTCTTCCCCTTGAGATCCTGAATGCCGGTGTAGCCAGCCATGTTCTTGGTCGACACGCCCACCGCGATCTGCGGTGCACGGCCCTGCAGCACGAAGGCCTGGAAGAACTGGTTCTTGGCCTGCAGGTTGATGGTGTGTTCGTAGGCGCCCGAGCAGACATCGGCCGAGCCGCCGACCACCGCCTGCAGCGCACGCGCGCCGCCGGCGAAATCGGAAATCTCCACGTCGAGCCCTTCGGCCTTGAAGTAGCCGAGCTGCTCGGAGATGGTGAGCGGCAGGTAGTAGAACGCCGCCTTGCCGCCGACCGCGATGGAGACCTTGGTCTTCTCCAGCTTCGCCTGCTGCGCAAAGACACGCGGCAACGCGATGGTTGCAGCGGCAACGGCTGCAGTAGCTGAAATGAGAGTGCGGCGATGAAGCATGAAACGTTGCCCGTGGGCTCTATGACTCGTAAGAACTGAATCGAGCTTAGGGGCCGCACCACACGGCTGCATCGGGGTGATCCCGTGCGGGTTTTCACGTAAGCACGAAGGCCTCTCCGAGAAGCCTTCGCCGGAGCGTCATCGCGCCGGAAAAAGTCTCGCGATACCGGTCCGTGCTACCTGCGATCCACCAGCGCATGAGCGATGGTGCCGAGGTCGACGTACTCGAGCTCGCTGCCGGCCGGCACGCCGCGCGCCAAGCGCGTCACGGTAAGGCCGTGCTGCTTCAGCGCCTCGCCGATCACATGCGCGGTGGCCTCGCCCTCGGCCGTGAAGTTCGTGGCGAGGATGACCTCGCTCACCGTGCCGTCGCGCGCGCGGTCGAAGAGCTTCTGCAGGCCGATGTCTTTCGGGCCGATGCCGTCGAGCGGGCTGAGCTTGCCCATCAGCACGAAGTAATAGCCGCGGAACGCGCCGGTGCGTTCGAGCGCGGCCTGGTCGGCCGGCGTCTCGACCACGCAGAGCTTGCTCGCATCGCGCCGCGTGTCGAGGCAGACGTTGCAGACCGGCGCCTCGGTAAAGGTGTTGCAGCGCTCGCAATGCCGCACGTGGCCCGCGGCCTGCTGCAAAGCACGCGCGAGCAGCTGCGCGCCCTCGCGGTCATGCTGCAGCAGGTGGAACGCCATGCGCGAAGCCGACTTGACGCCGACACCGGGCAGGCGGCGCAGCGCATCGACCAATGCGTCGAGCGAACTGGCGTCTGCCATTTATTGCAGCCGCTCGTTCAGAACGGCAGTTTCATGCCTGGGGGCAGGCCTGGCATGCCTGCCGTGAGCTTGCCCATCTTCTGCTCGCTGGTTTCTTCGGCCTTGCGCACTGCTGCGTTGAAGGCGGCAGCCACGAGGTCTTCGAGCATGTCCTTGTCGTCCGCCAGCAGGCTGGGGTCGATGGTGATGCGCTTGACGTCGTGCTTGCAGGTCATGACGACCTTCACGAGACCGGCGCCGGATTCGCCTTCGACCTCGATGTGGGCCAGCTCTTCCTGGGCCTTCTTGAGGTTGTCCTGCATTGCCTGCGCCTGCTTCATGAGGCCGGCCAGTTGTCCTTTGTTGAACATCGTTGGTCCTGTGTCTGGTTGGAAAGTGGGTGAAGGATAAGAGAGACGGAAGCTCAGGCTGGTTTCAGCGTGCCGGGGACGATCTTCGCATCGAAGTCGCGCATCAGCGCCTGCACTTCGGGGTCGCTCAGGATGGCCTCTTCGGCCACGCGCTGGCGCTCGTCTGCGGCCTGCTTGTTGCGGCGCGCGGGGCTGTCGACAACGCTGCCGATCTCGATGGCGAGCTTGATGTCGTGGCCCAGGCTACCCAGCGCAGCCGTCAGCTTTTCGCGGCTGGACGGCTGGTTGAGCGTTTCGCGCTCGATGCGCAGCAGCCACTGGTCGGTGTCGCGGCCGACCAGCTGCGACTGCAGCGCCAGTTCTCGCGCTAAGGCGGCGACGGCCTCGGCCGCGACCAATTGGGAGACGGTGGCGTACCAGAAATCGCCGTCTTCACTGGTCGGAATGGGGGTGAATGTGCTGCGCGGTTCGTCGGCGCGCGGCGTGTCGCGGGCACTGGGTGGAGGCTGCACGCGGATGGGCACGCCGACGACCCGGGCGGGTGCTTCGGCGGCAGCGCCGGGACGGGGTTCGGCCTGCCGGGGTTCGTCGACCACGGCGAGGCGATGGCCGGCGGGAACCGGGGCGGCGTAGGCGGGCGCAGATGCCGGAGCGGATGCAGCAGGCGCTTCGACCGGGGGGCGAGCCACAGGCGCGGGGGCCGGTGCGGGTGGTGCGACGCGCGCCGGAGCTACCGGCGCCACGGCCGCAGCTTCATTCAGAGTTTTTTTTTCCGGGGAGGCCGTCGAAGCGGCCGCGCTGGAGGGCTTGAAGGCCAATAGCCGCAACAGCACCATGGTCAGAGCGGCGTATTCGTCGGGGGCCAGGCCCAGCTCGCCGCGGCCATGCAGGCACAGGCTGTAGAGCAACTGCGTTTCGTCGGCCGGCATCAGCGCGGCGAGGCGCGCAGTGTCGGCCGCATCGGGGTCGGTGGCGGAGTCGGCCGACTCCGCCCGCGAGGGCACGGCCTGCAGCACGGCCATGGCCTGCAGCACTGCCGTCATTTCCTCGAGCGTGGAGGCGGCGGACATGCCGTCGACGCGCAGCGCCTCCGATGTCTCGACCACCGTCCTGCCATCGCCCTGCGCCAGCGCCTCGATCAGGCGGAACACATGGCCGCGATCGACGCTGCCGAGCATCTGGCGCACGCCAGCCTCGACCAGTTCGCCGTTGCCGAAGGCGATGGCCTGGTCGGTGAGCGACAGCGCGTCGCGCATCGAGCCGCGTGCCGCGCGCGCCAGCAGGCGCAGCGCCTGCGGCTCGGCCGGAACGTTCTCGGTCTGCAGCACGCTGGTGAGGTGTTCGAGCACCGTTTCGGGCGCCATTGGCCGCAGGTTGAACTGCAGGCAGCGCGACAGCACCGTGACCGGCACCTTCTGCGGATCGGTCGTGGCCAGCACGAACTTGAGGTACTCGGGCGGCTCTTCGAGCGTCTTCAGCATCGCGTTGAACGCGGTGTTCGTGAGCATGTGCACTTCGTCGATCATGAAGACCTTGAAGCGCCCCTGCACCGGCTTGTAGACGGCCTGCTCGAGCAGCGACTGCACCTCGTCCACGCCTCGATTGGAGGCCGCGTCGAGCTCGGTGTAGTCCACGAAGCGGCCGGAGTCGATGTCGCGGCAGGCCTGGCACACACCGCACGGAGTGGCCGTGATGCCGCCCTGCCCGTCCGGCCCCTGGCAATTGAGCGACTTCGCCAGAATCCGCGAGACCGTGGTCTTGCCGACACCCCGGGTGCCGGTGAAAAGATAGGCGTGATGCAGGCGCTGCGTGGTCAACGCGTTCTCGAGCGCCTGAACCACATGCCCCTGACCGACCATCTCACCGAAGGTTTTCGGACGGAACTTGCGAGCGAGCACGAGATAAGACATTGCGGGCATTCTAAAAGGCACGGCACCCGCCCCCAGCCCTACCCCGCAATCAAAAAGGCCTGCCTTTTCGTGGGACACCGAGGAATCGGCTTCGCCGGGGCCTCAGGTGCCGCCCCAGCAGCAGGGGGAAGGAGAAGCGACACGAAGTGCGCGCATCCTGGGGGGTTACAATGCGTGTTGACGGGCCTCCCTGCATGGTGAAGTGGCCAACCGGGTCAGGTGGGGAACCAAGCAGCCCTAACTGCGTAGTCAGTGCCAGGGGTAAGGCTCGTCAACCTCTTCAGCGGCTTCGTTTCATTCCGTGCGAAATGAAACGAGGCTTGCAAAAACTCTCAGCGACAGAAATTCTCCAACGGCGCGAGGCCTTCACAGGCCCAGCCGCTGGATCGCGCCGCGCGCCGCCGCCGCGCCGCTGGCCATCGATGCCGTCAGCAGGTAGCCGCCGGTCGGCGCTTCCCAATCGAGCATCTCCCCTGCCGCGAACACGCCGGGCAGCGCGTTTGCCATCAGCTGCGCATCCAGCGCGTCGAAGCGCACGCCGCCTGCCGTGCTGATCGCCTCGTCGACCGGCCGCGTCACGACGAGCTTCAAAGGCACGGCCTTGATCGTGGCCGCCAGTTGCGCCGCGTCCTGCATCGCTTCGCGGCTCAATGCTTCGTGCAACACGCCGGCCTTGATGCCTTCGAGCCCGAGCCGGCTCTTGAGGTGGCTGCTGAGCGAGCGAGCTCCGCGCGGATGCATGACCGCGGCCAGCACCTGCTCGGCGCTGCGGTCGGGCAGCAGGTCCAACTGCAGCGTCGCGCTCCCTTTTGCAGCGATTTCGTCGCGCAGCAACGCCGATGCCGCATAGATCAGGCTGCCCTCAATCCCCGTGGCCGTCGCAACGAACTCGCCCTTGCGCGCAAAGTGCCGCCCCTGGCTGTCGGTGAAAGAAATCGCGACCGACTTGAAGGGCTGCCCCGCAAAGCGGCTGGAGAAATGCTCGCTCCAGCCCGTGCCGTCGAAACCGGAGTTGGCAGGCAGCAGCGGCGCCACCTCCACGCCTCGCGCCTGCAGCCACGGTGCCCACGCGCCATCGGAGCCAAGGCGCGCCCAGCTTGCGCCGCCCAGCGCCAGCACCACGGCGTCGGCCTTTGCAGTGACGTCGCCGCCCGGTGTCGAAAATCGCAACGTCGCCGCATCGAATGGCCCGTCGCCCACCCAGCGATGTCGCATATGAAACTGCACACCCGTCGCGCGCAGCCGATGCAGCCACGCACGCAGCAGCGGCGCGGCCTTCATGTCGGTCGGAAACACACGCCCCGAAGTGCCCACGAAGGTCTCGATGCCCAGGCCATTCGCCCATTCACGCACCTGTTGTGGCCCGAACTGCGCAAGCATCGGCTCCAGCTGCGCGCGGCGCTCGCCGAAGCGGCTCATGAACACATCGAAGGGCTCCGAGTGCGTGAGATTCAGCCCACCGCGACCGGCCAGCAAGAACTTGCGACCCACCGAGGGCATCGCGTCATAGACGTGCACTTGCGCTCCTGAGGCGCTCAAAACTTCAGCCGCCATCAGGCCGGCAGGTCCGCCGCCGATGACGGCGACGGTAGGGGAAACAGTCATTCGAGATTTACCAGTTCGCCCTGCCCGGTGAGGAACGCGACGCGCACCGTGGCACCGGGGTAGGCATGTTGCACTGCCGCGCGGTAGCGCTGCATCTGTGCGATCAGCGCGGCGTCCCGTTCGGGGCGCGCCGCGGATTTGTAGTCGAGGATCCACCATGCGCCACCGTCGCGCTCGCGCACCAGACGGTCGATGCGCAGGGTTTCGCCTTCATGCACCAACGTGACTTCATTGCCATGCCAGTCGACCCTGCGATCGTCCCACACCCACGCCCCTTCGCCCGCGCGGATGCGCTGGGCCAGCGCGGCGGCACCGCGCGCCTGCTGGGCGTCGAGCATGAATTCGCGGGCCGCGGCGCGCACGTGGGCCGCCGGCAGCGGCTCGCCCGGCACTGCCCATTCGAGCAGCCGGTGCATGGCCTGGCCGAAAGCGGCCGCACGCGCATCGATCGTGGTGCTGGCAGCCTTCTTTGCGGACGGCTGTTCGGTGGGCGCGGGTGCCACTGCTGGCATGTGCTTCATCGAGAAGCTGGCCGCGCCAGTCTCGGTCGGCAGCACGACCAGCGGCTCGTCGGCCTCGGTGGGCTCGCACAGCGGCTCCAGGCGTGTCCACCAGCTGCCTTCGTTGGCACGCGCCGGGCGCACCGACGACAGCACCAGCCGCTCGCGCGCACGCGTGGTGGCCACATAAAGGCCGTTGAGTTCTTCGCGGTGGCGCGCGCGTTGTTCTTCTTCGAGCAGCGTTGCGGCGCAGGCCGGCGGTGTCTTCTCGCTCGCGAGGAACACGAAGCGCGTCGGCGCGCTGTCGCTGCCCTTCCATTCGACCAGCACGCCCATGGTCTGGGCGCGCGGTGGCGGCGCATCGCAATCGAGCATGAGCACGGTGTCGGCCTCCAGGCCCTTCGCGCCGTGCACGGTCAGCAATTGCACCGCGTCGGGCGCAGCCACGGTCGGAGCGCGAACGCCGCCCGCACGCAGCGCGCGCACCAATGCATACGGCGTGGCGAAACGTGCACCGTCGATGTCGAGCGACGCGGACAGCACGCCGCGCAGATTGGCCAGCGCGCTCTGGCGCATCGCGGCCGGAACAGCAGCGCCGAATTTCGCGAGCAGGTCGCCGTCGTGGAAGATCGCGTCGAGCGCGTCGTGAGGCGGCAGCGTCATCAGCCAGCGCTGCCATTTCTTGAGCTTCGGGCCCACTTTGATCAACGCTGGCGGCAGGCTTTCGTCCTTCTGGATCAGTGCGAACCAGTTCACCGCGCCGCGCTCGCGCTGGCGCAGTGCGAGCTGCACCAGCGCTTCGTCGTCGATGCCGAACACGGGCGACTTCAGCGCTCGCGCCAGCGAAAGATCGTGCGCGGGCGACACCAGCGCGTCGATCAGCGCAACCACGTCCTGCACCTCGGGCGCGTCGTGCAGGTCGTTCTTCTCGGGCTGCTGCACAGGGATGTGGCGCTGGCGCAGCGCGTCCTGCATGGCCGAGAGCCGGCTGCGCCTGCGCGCCAGCACCATGATCTGCCGCGGTGGTGTGCCGTCGGCGATGCGCTGCGCCACCCATTGCGCGGCCTGTTCGCATTCCTTTTGCAGCAGTTGCTCTTCGGGCAGCACGCGTGGCGTGACGAGGCTGTCGCGCCAGTGCAGCATGCCGTCGTCGGCCGACGCTGCTTCGGCCGTATCGCCGAGCGCATCACGGTCAATGGCCGGCAGCTTGAGCAGTTCGCCTTCGTCGCCGCGCTCGGTGGTGTGGGCGCGATAGCCGTCGAACTCGCCGGCCTCCTGCGCAGCGAGCATCGCTGCGTTGACCAGCCCGACCACGGAACGCGCATTGCGGTGGGTGTGGTCACAGTTCAGCAGCTCTCCATCGAGCCCTTCGCGCACGAACTTCTTGGCCGCGATGAAAACCTGCGGCTCGGCACGGCGGAAGCGGTAGATGCTCTGCTTCGGGTCGCCCACGATGAACACGCGCGGCGCACGGCCCTGCGCGCCCGTGTACGCGCTGAGCCAGCCGTAGAGCGCCTGCCATTGCAGCGGGTTGGTGTCCTGGAACTCGTCGATCAGCAGGTGTGCGATGCGCGCGTCGAGTCGCTCCTGTACCCAGCCCGACAGGGCCGACTGGCCGAGCAGCAGCTGCGCGGCCTGCTCGACGTCGTTCATGTCGACCCAGCCATGGGCCCGCTTCACGTCGGCAAAGGCTGCGATCAGGATGCGTGTGAGCCGCGTCATGCGCTGCTGGTAGAGCCATGCAGCGTGCTGGGCCTGTGCGCCGCACAGCACCTGCAGCTCGGCCTCGGCCTCTTGCGCGGCGGGGAATTTCTGCAGGTTCTTGTTGAGACGGTCTTCGGTGGCGACGAAGAAGTTCTTGCGCAGGTGCGCGAGCGCGGCCGCCAGCGAATCGCCGGCGGGCTCGCCCGTGCCGAACACGTCGATGATGGCTTCGGCCGCCTTCTGCGGTGTCTTGTTGCTCTCGCGGCCGAGCGCAGCGGCGCGGTCGAGCCAGCGGCGGCGGATCTGCTCGCCGCGCAAGGCCTCGGTCGGTTCGGCCAGGCCTTCGAGCGATGGATAGAACGCGCTGAAATGCAGCACGGCGTTCTCCGCATCGGCCAGCGAGAACTCGACGCGCTTCGACAGCGCCTCGCTCAAAGCCTTGGCCGTCTGCGAGCGGCCGTGCGTGGCGACGACAGCGTAGTAGTCAGCCAGCGCGTTCTTGTCGGCGGTCACGGCCTCGAAGAACGGCCGCCATGTGTGCCCGCGCGCCTCGGCATCGTCTTCGAGCAGTTCGTAGTTCGAGGGCAGGCCCAGTTCGCGCAGCACCGCGAGCGGCGCGTTGCGCAGCAGGCCCGCGAACCAGGCGTGGAAGGTGCGGAACTGCACCGGCCGGCCGCCTTCGAGCAGGCGTCGATAGAGGCCTTTCAAACGCGGCACGGCTGCCAATGCGGCCACAGGCTCGACGCCGCGCATCACGAGCTGGCCGACCAGTTCTTCCGGCGTTCGTTCGGCGAAGTCTTCGAGCCACTGGTCGAGCCGCTCGCGCATTTCACCTGCGGCCTTCTTCGTGAAGGTGATGGCCAGGATCTCATGCGGCTCGCAGGCGGATTCACCCTCTTCGAGCAGCGCGCGCAGGATGCGCGACACCAGCATCCAGGTCTTGCCGGCGCCGGCGCAGGCCTCGACGGCGACTGAGCGGCGCGGGTCGCAGGCGACGGTATAGAAAGCCTCGCGCGTGACGTGCTGGCCGTTGTGTTCGTAGGCTGCGCCGCTCATTGCGATGCCTCCCAGAAGTCTTTTCGGCAGAGGCCTCTTGCGGCGCAGTAGTCGCAGACGGCGCCTTCCCCCAGCGGCGGTAGCGCCGCACCCTGCGCGATGCGCGTGAAGTCGTGAATGATGCCGGCGACCAATGCGTCCCTGGCTTCCACGACGGCGGGCTGTTCGACGGTCTGTGTGCCGGAAGATTTTTCGCCCACGTTCACGTAGGCCGCGCGCAAGGTGTCGTCGGCCACCAGCGCGGCGTAGAAGGCCAGCTGCGTGTCTTCGGTCGGGTCTTTCACGCGCTCCTTGCTGACGGCTGCCGACTCGGTCTTGTAGTCGATCACGAAGGCCTGGCCGTCGGGCATGCGGTCGATACGGTCGAGCCGGCCGATCAGGCGCAGCTCGCCCAGCGGCTGCTCTTTCCAGGGCTCGGCCTCGGCGAAGACGGCGCCGGCCGCCTCGTGCCCGGCCAGCCAGCCAAGATAGCCGTCCCGCACTGCGGGCCATGCCGCGGCGAAAGGCAGGAACTCGGCCTCGGACAGGCTGAGCTCGTGCATCGAGCGCCGGGCCGCCTCCTCGATGAGCACGGTGCGTTCCTGAGCATCCTGCGTCGGGGTTTCGGCCAGTGCTTCGTGGAAATGGCCGAGCACGGCGTGCAGCCAGTTGCCGAAATCGCGCTTGTCGATCTCGGCGTCGAGCTCGTCTGCGCTGCGCAGGCCCAGTTGTCGCAGCGCGAAGAAGCGGTAGGGGCAACGGCGCAGGTCTTCGTACACGCTGGTGGAGATGTTCTCCAGCGGCAGGAGCGCGCCCGAAGGGGTCGGATATCGGGTTGGCTGCACGGCTACTTCGCGCGGCGTGCGCGGGTCGACCGAGGGCTGCAGCGCGTGGTCGAGCTGCAGCGCCTGCACAAGCGGGCTGGGCCGCACCGGCTCGCCGCTGGCATCGGACTGTCGCCAGATCAACTCGCACGACGGGTTGTGCAAGGCAGCGGCCCAGGCCGCACGCTGCGCGGCTTCAAGCGTTTCGCGCGACGGCAGGCCCAGTTCGAGGCGCTGCGCCGCGCTCCAGTTGCCGGGCGGCTCGGGCGACGCGGGCAGGCGGCGGTCGTCGCAGCCAGGAATGACCACGGCGCCGAACGCGCGGCCCAGCAGCTGGTACAGCGGCAGCACCACGACCTTCGGTGCCTGGTCGCCGGCAGGCGGCACGAAGCTCGCGTCTTCCAGCACGTCGCGGACCCAGGCGGTGAATTCGGCCAGCGTGTGGCGGCCGCCGGGGAAATCGTCGTCGTCGCCGTGGGCACCGGCATCGAGCCAAAGGGCGCCGATCACTTTGCCGCCGGCGAGGTCTTCGTCGAGCAGTTCCCATTGGCTGCTGGCCTCCAGGAGTTCGCGCAGCGCGTGCAGCCATTCGGCCAAGGGGCGCGAGCGGGTCATAGGCGCGCGACGTGCCTCGATGACCTCGGTGAAGGACAGGAGCGTAGCGTCTTGCGGTTTCTCGCTGCGTGCCATGAATGCACACCACGCCGACCAGTCGCGCTGGCCTTCACGACGCAGACGAGCTTCGAGCAGCTGTACGGTCGGTGCATCGCCGTCGGCGCCGCTCTTGAGCCATTCGAGCACCTGGTCGCTGCCGGCGTCGTGGGCGCAGGCGCGCAGCGCGCTCATCAGCGTGGCGGCGGCGCGCGTGGTTGAAAGCTTCCAGCCCGTTTCGTCGTGCGTGACGATGCCTTGCGCGCTCAATTGGGCGCTGATGCGGCGCGTGAGGGCGCGGTCGGTCGCGACCAGGGCGACCGGTGCGCGGTCTTCGGCGAGGTGGCGCAGCACGCAGGCGGCGGCGAGCTCGGCTTCGTCTTCGGGGTCGAGGGCGATGTGCGAGGCACAGGTCTGCGCCGGTGCGCCGGAGGGCACGAGCGAGAGATGAAGGGCATGGTCGCCCCACAGCTTGCAGAGTGATTGGGTGAGCGGATCGGTCTGGAAGCCCTCGAGCACGATCAGCGCGTCGACTTGCGCGCGGGTGCTGTCGCGCTGAAGCACGTCAGTCGCGTAGCCTGAGGTCGAGGTCCACGCGACGGCGATTCGGATCAGCGCGCTTTCGATGCGGAACCACTCCGATTCGCTGCCCGCCTCTGCCACGCCCGCTGCACGTTGTGCCCAATCGCCGCCCCGCTCTTCAGGCGTCACGGCGGCGGCAAGGGGCGCTAGCTGGTACGCCAGTTCGACGACACGGCCGGCCAGGGCGAAGCGCTCGGTGTTGAAACCGGCCTGCGACAGCAGCGCCTGCGCCGTGACGAGGTCGCGCGCCATGTCGTGGGCGATGTCGTAGCCGGTCGGCACGAAACCGCCGGCGCTGCGGGCCCAGTTGTGGGTGGTTTCGAAGCGCGGCACGAAGCCGGGGCTGCCGCATCGCGCCCACATGGCGCGCGCCACGCCCATCAGCTGCGCATAGGGCACCAGCACCACGGTGCGGGCGGCATGCAGCTGGTGCTCGGCGAGCGCGCGGACGATCCGCGCGACGACGCCGTCGGCGGGATCGCACCACAGGGCCTGGACGGGGTGGCCTTCGTTCATGTTCTATCGAGGGGTTGGAGAGCGCGTGGACGTGACGCGCAAGGGCTTTGGCTATCGCCGCCATAGCGGCCCTGCAAGGCACGCCACCCCTTGGTTTCTGTCACAATGACCAGCACTTTAGCTGCACCGAAACTCTCTGCGCACAAGGATCCATCACATGGCCAGCGAACTCATCAAACACATCTCCGATTCCTCCTTCGAGGCCGACGTGCTCAAGTCCAGCCAGCCCGTGCTGGTCGACTACTGGGCCGAATGGTGCGGCCCCTGCAAGATGATCGCCCCCATCCTCGACGAAGTGTCGGCCACCTACGAAGGCAAGCTGCAAATCGCCAAGCTGAACGTGGACGAGAACCGCGACATCCCCGCCAAGTTCGGCATTCGCGGCATCCCCACGCTGATGCTGTTCAAGGACGGTCAGCTGGCCGCCACCAAGGTCGGCGCCATGAGCAAGGCGCAACTCACGGCCTTCATCGACCAGCAACTCGCTTAAGCGACATTTCAACCGGCCAGCGCGCAATGCGTTGGCCGGCGCGTTTTTCCTGTCATAATCTCCCACAGATCACCGGCCCTTTCATTCAGGCAACCGGTTCGAGTTCCCCGGTTGGTGAGGCAGTTCTCGCTTCACACCCAACCTCCCCCCGTTTTCCGTTCGATTACCCCGCGAGGGGTCATTCCATGCACTTAAACGAACTCAAGGCACTCCACGTGTCTGAAGTCCTCAAGCAGGCTGAAGCGCTTGAGATCGAAAACGTCGGCCGCATGCGCAAGCAGGAGCTGATGTTCGCGATCATCAAGAAACGCGCAAAAGCGGGCGAGCAGGTCTTCGCCGACGGTGTGCTCGAAATACTGCCCGACGGCTTCGGCTTCCTGCGCAGCCCCGACACCAGCTTCACGGCCAGCACGGACGACATCTACATCTCGCCCAGCCAAGTGCGCCGCTTCAACCTGCACACCGGCGACATGATCGAAGGCGAAGTGCGCACGCCCAAGGACGGCGAGCGCTACTTCGCGCTGACCAAGCTCGACAAGGTCAACGACGGTCCGCCAGAGCAGAACAAGCACAAGGTGATGTTCGAAAACCTGACGCCGCTGTTCCCCAAGGAGCAGATGAAGCTCGAGCGCGACGGCATCAAGGGCGACGAGAACATCACGGGCCGCATCATCGACATCATCGCGCCCATCGGCAAAGGCCAACGCGCCCTGCTCGTGGCACCGCCCAAGAGCGGCAAGACGGTGATGATGCAGCACATCGCCCACGCGATCAGTGCTAACTACCCCGACGTTCACATGATGGTGCTGCTCGTAGACGAGCGCCCTGAAGAAGTGACCGAAATGCAGCGCACGGTGAAGGGCGAAGTCATTGCTTCGACCTTCGACGAGCCCGCTGCGCGCCACGTGCATGTGGCCGAAATGGTGATCGAGCGCGCCAAGCGCCTGGTCGAACTCAAGAAGGACGTGGTGATCCTGCTCGACTCGATCACCCGCCTCGCCCGCGCCTACAACAACGTCGTGCCCTCGTCGGGCAAGGTGCTCACGGGCGGCGTCGATTCCAACGCCCTGCAGCGTCCCAAGCGCTTCCTGGGCGCCGCGCGAAACGTGGAAGAAGGCGGCTCGCTGACCATCATCGGCACCGCGCTGATCGATACCGGCAGCCGCATGGACGAAGTGATCTTCGAAGAGTTCAAGGGCACCGGCAACTCCGAAATCCACCTCGACCGCCGCCTGTACGAAAAGCGCGTGTTCCCCTCGATCCAGCTCAACCGCAGCGGCACGCGCCGCGAAGAACTGCTGCTGGCTCCCGAGATCCTGCAGAAGACCCGCATCCTGCGTCAGCTCATGTACAACATGGACGAGATCGAGTCGATGGAGCTGATGCTCAAGAACATGAAGGCGACCAAGACCAATGTCGAGTTCTTCGACATGATGCGTCGCGGCGGCTGAGCACCACGCTCTTCCGCAAAAGCGCGTTGGCCCTCACGGGTCAACGCGCTTTTTTCATGGGCGTCCGGTGCGCAGAGCGCGGCCTTCAAGGGCGCTCTGGCGGCCGAGGTCGAGCAGTTCCATCAGTGCGACGGCCTGCTCGGGCGGCACGGGGTTCGGGCTGCGGCCCAGGATGGCATCGCGCACTGCGGCGTAGTAGTCGACGTAGTTGCCAGCGCGCGTGGGAACGCTGCGCTTGCTGGATGCCCCATCACTGCCAATCAGCGTGAGTTCGCCATCGAGCGGATCTGCACCCCACCCTTCGGCTGGTGGCCGCAGCCCGGCACGCAGCGCATCTTCCTGCGTATCGACGCCGTACTTGACGTAGCTGCCGCGTGTGCCATGGACGATGTAGCGCGGTGCGGCATGCGCCGCCAGCGTTGTCGAATGCAGCACCACGCGCAGCGGCGCGTGCGGCCCGCCGTCGTACCGCAGCACGGCATGAAAGTAGTCCTCGACCACGGCGCCGTCGCGCAGGACCGCGGTGTCGAGTTGGACCGCGTCGGGGCAGCCGAACAGCTGCACCGCTTGGTCGACCAGATGAGAGCCGAGGTCCACCCAAAGACCTGAACCCGGCACGGCCTGCTCGCGCCAGCGCTCCTTCACCTCGGGCCGGAAGCGGTCGAAATGCGACTCCAGGTACACCGGGCGGCCCAGTTCACCGGACGCCAGAACATCCTTGAGGGTCAGGAAATCGGCATCGAAGCGCCGGTTCTGGTAGACCGACAGGACACGATTGTTGCGCATTGACAACAATTCGAGCTCCCTCGCCTCGGCCACATCCAGCGTAAAAGGCTTGTCCACCACTACGTGCTTGCCGGCCTCCAGCGCCGCCCTAGCGACCGGATGGTGCTGGGCATTGGGCGTTGCCACCACGACCATGTCGATGTCGGAACGGGCCACGAGCGCCGCAACGTCGGGCACCACGGCCACACCGGGCCAGTCGGCGTGCACCTTGTGCGGCTGCGAACTCGCCACAGCCGCCAGTTCGAGCCCCGGAACGGCCGAAAGCACGGGTGCATGGAAGGTCTGGCCGGCAAAACCATAGCCAACGAGGCCGACGCGAAGGGGTGCAGAGGTCATGGGAAGGCCTGGTTTGCTCGGAAATGGGGCAGTATGCGATAATCGTGGGCTCCGCGAAAAGTGCGGCTGGACAGCTTCGTCCGGCTTCCTCTGTGGCAGCGCGCCAGATGACTGGCACGCTGGTGGCTCTCGCATCGACCGCGCATTGATTCCAACAGCGCAAAAGGAAAGACCATGGCAAAAGAAGGCATCCACCCGAATTACCGCGAAGTTCTGTTCGTCGACATGTCGAACGGCTTCAAGTTCGTGACCCGTTCGTGCGCGAACACCAAGGAAATGGGCAAGACCGACGACGGTCGCGAACTGCCTCTGTTCAAGCTCGACACCACGAGCGAATCGCACCCGTTCTACACCGGCACGCAGAAGTCGGTCGACAACATGGGCGGCCGCGTCGAGAAGTTCCGCAACCGCTTCGGCAAGACCACCGGCGCTGCTTCGAAGTAAGGCACGCGCTTTTGCGTCGAGGGCAGCCCGGTTTACCGCGCTGCCCTTTTTCTTTCCGAATCCTGCCTTTTTCCGCCACTTGAACCAGCCCACTCCTGCGATCGTTGCCCAGAGCGCCGTGCGCCGGCTGCCGCGCATCGCGTTGCTTCTGCTGTGCGCGGCCTACCTGCTGCCGGGCCTGGTCGGCCGGGGCCCCTGGAAGAGCGCCGACATCACGGCCTTCGGCTACATGTCCGAGCTGGCCCGCAGCACCGAAGGCATCGCGCGCTGGTTCGACCCGATGCTGCTGGGCCTGCGCCCGGAAACACCTGCCCTGATCCCGTACTGGATCGGCGCCCTGGCCATCAAGATCGCCCCGTCGTGGCTGAACCCCGACCTGGCCGTGCGCGTTGCGTTCGCGTTCCTGCTCTGGGGTGCCTTCACCGCCACTTGGTACGCCGTGTACTACTTGGCCCGCACGGCGCGCGCCCAGCCCGTGGCTTTTGCCTTCGGCGGCGAGGCCCGGCCGACCGACTACGCACGTGCCATTGCAGACGGCGGCCTGCTGGCATTGATCGCCTGCCTCGGCCTCGCCCAGCTCGGCCACGAGACCACGCCCGCACTGGCACAGCTGTTCTTCGCCTCGCACCTGTTCTACGGCGTCGCCGCACTGCCCTACCGCCGCGCCGGCCCAGTCATTGCACTGACCGTCGGCACCATCGGCATCACGCTGAGCGGCGCACCCACCGTCGGGCTTGCGCTGGCCATCGGCAGCGCGCTGTACATCGCGTATGAGCGCCGGCTTGCCGCGCAGTCCGAGAGCGAGAACGCCGACAACAACGAAGACAACGGCCCCGGCTACACGCGGGGCGCCCTCTTCACGATGATCGGCATCACCGCGCTGGCGGCAGTACTCGTGTTCGGCCTGAAGCTGCCGACATGGAAGATCACCGTGGTCGGCGGTTCGCTGCTCGGCGACGTGCGCAGCCAAGCCAAGCTGCTGCTGTGGTTCACTTGGCCGGTCTGGCCGCTCGCCATCTGGACGCTGTGGCGCTGGCGGCGCCAGCTCACGTCGCGCCACGTCGCGCTGCCCTTCTGGTTCGCGCTGGTGCCGCTGGCCGCCACCTGGACCACCGACTACTCCGACCGCTCGCTGCTGCTGGCGCTGCCCGCCTTCGCCACGCTCGCCGCATTCGCCCTGCCCACCTTCCGGCGCAGCGCCGCGGCGCTGATCGACTGGTTCAACGTGCTGTTCTTCAGCGGCCTCGCCGTTCTGGGCTGGATCTACTGGATCGCCATGCAGACCGGCGTTCCACCCAAGCCCGCCGCCAGCGTCACACGACTGGTGCCCGGTTTCGTGCCCGAACTCTCGCCCATTGCCGTGGCGCTCGCCGTGGCTGCGACCATCGCCTGGTGCTGGCTGGTGCGCTGGCGCACGGGGCGGCATCGCGCCGCGCTCTGGAAGACGCTGGTGCTGCCAGCCGGCGGCACGGCGTTGTGCTGGATGCTGCTGATGACGCTGTGGCTTCCGCCAATCGACTACGCACGCAGTTTCGCGCCGCAGGTTCGCGCCGTAGCTGAACGCGTCGGCCAGCCGCGCTGCATCGCTGAGCTCGCGCTCAGCCGTCCGCACATCGCGGCGCTGCGCCATCACGGCAACTTCAACGTGCAGCCGCTGCTGCTGGGCACCGACTGCCCATGGCTGCTCGCAAGCCCCGAAACCATCGAGCGCCTGCACACCATCATTCCCTTCGACCAGTGGCGCTTTGCCGGCACGCTGCGCCGCCCCAGCAGCGCGGCTGACGATCTCCTGCTCTACCAGAAGATCACGCCGTAGTGAGGAGCGAACGGGCTCTGATCGCGCGGCACGCGGGCACAGTGCTCGTCGGCCAACTGGCCGTGATGGCCTTCGGCGTGACCGACACCATCATCGCGGGCCGCTACTCCGAGCACGCGCTGGCCGCCCTCTCGGTCGGCGCCGCCATCTTCGTCAGCGTATACGTCTCGCTGATGGGCGTGCTGCAGGCGCTGTTGCCGGTCTGGGCCGAACTGCATGGCGGCGGCCGCGGCAGCGAAGTGGGCCGCTCCGTGCGGCAATCGCTGTACCTCGCGGCCATTGCCGTTGTGGTCGGCATGGCGATCCTGCTGCTGCCGGGCGCGGCCTTGCGATGGACCCAGGTGCCGCCGGAAATGCGCGGCGAAGTCGAAGCCTATCTGGCGGTGCTGGCCTTTGCGCTGGCGCCGGCCCTGCTCTTTCGTCTGTTCAGCACGCTCAACCAGAGCCTGGGCAGACCGCAGCTCGTGACGTGGCTGCAGCTCGGTTCGCTGGTTGTGAAGCTGCCGTTGTCGATCTGGTTCACTTTCGGCGGCGCGGGCCTGCCGGCCATGGGCCTCGTGGGCTGCGGCTGGGCGACGCTGTGCGTGAATTGGGCCATGCTCGGCTGCGCCATCTGGCTGCTGCGCAGTCGCCCGTTCTATCGCAACTACGGGCTCTGGAAGCGCATCGAAGCTCCCGACTGGCAGCAGATCCGCAAGTTCGCGCGGCTCGGCGTGCCAGGCGGCTTGGCGGTGTTGGTCGAAGTGACCTCGTTCACGCTGATGGCCCTGTTCATCGCGCGCCTCGGCACCGCAGCCGCGGCGGCGCACCAGATCGCGTCGAACCTGCTGGCCGTGGCCTACATGACTCCGTTGTCGCTGGCCATCGCAACCAGCGCTCGCGTGAGCTTCTGGCTTGGCGCCGGGGACGCAGCCAAGGCCCGACACGCCTGCCGCCTGGGCTTTGAATTGACGGCGCTGTGTGCACTGGTCTACGCCACCGCCATGGCCGGGCTGCGCTATGAGCTCGCCAACGTGTATTCCGACAACCCGGCCGTGATCGCGATGGCCGGCGCACTGCTGCTGGCCTTGGCGGTGTATCACCTCGCGGATGCTGTGCAGACCTTCTGCGTGTTCGTGCTGCGGTGCTATCGGGTCACGCTGGCACCGCTGGTGATCTATTGCGCGATGTTGTGGGGACTGGGCCTTGGCGGCAGCTATCTGCTCGCGTACCACGGTCTCGGCCCCTGGGCGGCCATGCAGTCGCCGCTGGCGTTCTGGATCATGAGCGCCGCCGCGCTGGCCCTGACGGCCCTGCTGTTCGGCGTGCTGTTGCGCTGGACGATGCGCCAACGCGCGAGATAAGCCGCGTCTACTTGGCCAGCACGCGCGCTTCCCGCACACGCGCTGCCGGGAACAACAGCGCAAAGCGGGAGCCTTTGCCCACCATGCTTTCGATGCGCAGCTCGGCACCATGCCGCTGGGCGATGTGCTTGACGATCGCCAGCCCCAGTCCCGTGCCGCCAGTCTCGCGCGAGCGGCTGCGGTCGATGCGGTAGAAGCGCTCGGTCAGCCGCGGGATGTGCTCGGCGGCGATGCCGGGGCCGGTGTCCTTCACGGCATATTCGCCGCGCCCATCGGGCAGCACCCGCCAGCTCACGGCCACCTCGCCGCCGCCCGGCGTGTAGCGGATGGCGTTGCTCAGCAGGTTCGACATCGCGCTCTGCAGCTCGGTCGGCGCACCCGACAGTTCGGACTCCGCATCGACGCTGAACGACAGTCGATGCCCCTGCGGCGTCAGACGCCCCGACAGCCCTCGGCCCTCGTCTTCGCACTGCGCTAGCAACGCACGAGTGCGGATCCACTGGTTGCCCGAAGGTGCCGCACTCCCCTCCAGCCGCGACAGCGTCAGCAGGTCGTTCACCAGCGTCTCCATGCGGTGCGATTGCTGCCCCATCAGCGACAGATAGCGCGTGCGCTCTTCCGCATCGAGCGGCAGGTTCTGCAGCGTCTCGACGAAACCCGCCAGTACTGTGAGCGGCGTGCGGATTTCATGCGACACGTTGGCCACGAAATCGCGCCGCATCGCCTCGGCCTGCTCCAGCGCAGTGATATCACGCGTCAGCAGCATGCGGCGATTGCCGGCATAGGGATGCACTTGCACCGACAACCGAACCGGATGGCCACGCTGATGCCCATGACCGAGTCCGGAGGCGTCGATGACCACGTCGCGGCTGTAGTTCCAGGATGCGAGGTAGGCCACGAAGGCGGGATCGCGCACGAGGTTGGCGAGGTGCTGCGCCAGATCGCGCTCGGCGTCGATGCCGAACTGGCTGGCCGCCGTCTGGTTGCACCATTCGATACGGCCCTGCTCGTCGAGCAGCACCACGCCATTGGGCGACGCCTGGATGGCCGCCAGGAATTCCTGCAGCCGGTCTTCAGCCTGCCGAGTCTGCTGCTCGCGGTCGCGCAGCAGCTTGCGGATGCGCTCGGACAGCTCGCCCCACACGCCGGCCCCGCGCGACGGCAGGCCGGCGGCGTCGTTGCGCAACACCCGCATCAGCCGCTCGGCACGCCAGGCATCGAGCCCCAGCCAGAGCACTGCACCCAGCCAAGCGCCCAGCCACCCGAACTTCCAGCCAAAAATGGCGACAGCGCCCGCCCCTACTGTGAGAGACGCTATTAAAAATGTAGCAATTCGAAAAGGCATGGCGGGCGATTATCCGCGCCCGCGGCCAAGGGGAGCCACGGCGGTCAAACCGTGACTTGGGCGGTCAGGCGATAGCCCGCTCCGCGGACGGTTTCGACCATCGGTGCCGCCGCACCCAGCGATTCGCGCAGGCGCTTGACGTGCACGTCGACCGTGCGCTCTTCGATGTAAACGTGGTCGCCCCAAACCTTGTCGAGCAGTTGCGCGCGGCTGTGCACACGCTCAGCATGCTGCATCAGGTAAGCCAACAGCTTGAACTCGGTTGGCCCGACCTTCAAGGCGCCGCCCTGCCAGGTCACACGATGCGTGGAGGTGTCGAGCGCCAACTCGCCAATTTCGACGCGCTCCGTGACCACTTCCGGCGCCCGGCGACGCAGCACCGCCCGGATGCGGGCCAGCATTTCCTGGGTCGAAAACGGTTTGGTGATGTAGTCGTCGGCACCGGCGTCGAGGCCAGCGACCTTGTCGGGTTCATCGCCGCGCGCGGTCAGCATCAGGATCGGAATGGCCTTGGTGCGCGGGTCCTTGCGCCACTGGCGCGCGAGCTGCAGGCCGCTCTGGCCCGGCAGCATCCAGTCGAGCAGGATCAGATCCGGCAGGAAGGCGTCGATCTCACGCTGGGCTGCAGCACCATCTTCCGACCAGATTGGCTCGAAGCCGTTATGGCGCAGGTTGACGGCGATCAGCTCGGCGATCGAGGACTCGTCTTCGACGATCAGGACACGGGGTTTCTTCATGCTTTCTTGGGAGTCTTGCCGCTGTTGTTACTGCAGCGCGGACTCGATTTCCTGCATCGAAGTGTGCCGGACATCGGCGCCCTTGACGATGTAGATGATGAATTCGGCGATGTTCTTGGCATGGTCGCCAATACGTTCGATTGCCTTGGCCAGGAACAGCAGGTCCAGGCTGGCGGAGATCGTGCGCGGGTCTTCCATCATGTAGGTGACCAGCTTTCGCACGAACCCGTCGAACTCCTTGTCGATCAGGTCGTCGTCCTTCAGGATGGACAACGCCGCGGAGGTGTCAAGCCGCGCGAAGGCGTCGAGCGCCTTGCGCAGCAGGCCCGAGGCCAGATCGGCCGCAATGCGCAGCTCGGTCGTGGGCAACTGCCGGGCCGAACCGCTCTCGATGATCGACTTGACCATGCGCGCGATCTTGTTGGCCTCGTCGCCCACGCGTTCGAGGTTGGCAGTGGTCTTGCTGATGGCGATCAGCAGGCGCAGGTCGCGTGCCGTGGGCTGGCGGCGCGCAATGATCGACGACAGCTCGCGGTCGATATCGATTTCCATCGCGTTGACGCGCTGCTCGGTTTCCATCACGCGGTCGGCCGCTTCGACGTCGAACTGCAGCAGCGCGTACACGGCCTGGTGAATCTGCGACTCGACCATGCCGCCGAGCTCCATCACGCGCGACGAGACGCCGTTGAGTTCGCTGTCGAACTGGCTGGAAAGGTGTTTCTCGGTCATGTTGTCTCCTTTGACTTCAACCGAAGCGGCCGGTGATGTAGTCCTCGGTCTCCTTGCGCTGCGGCTTGAAGAACATCTGCTCGGTGGCGCCGAACTCGATCAGATCGCCGAGGTACATGTAGGCGGTGTAGTCGCTGCAGCGGGCGGCTTGCTGCATGTTATGCGTCACGATGACCACCGTGTACTCATTCTTGAGTTCGGCGATCAGTTCTTCGATCTTCGCGGTCGAGATCGGGTCGAGCGCCGAGCAGGGTTCGTCGAGCAACAGCACTTCGGGCTTGATCGCGATGCCGCGCGCAATGCACAGGCGCTGCTGCTGGCCGCCGGAGAGGCCCGAGCCGCTTTGCTGCAGCTTGTCGCGTACTTCGGTCCACAGCGCGGCCTTCTTCAGGGCCCATTCAACGCGGTCGTCCATTTCACTGGCCGAGAGGTTCTCGAACAGCTTCACGCCGAAGGCGATGTTGTCGTAAATCGACATCGGGAACGGCGTGGGCTTCTGGAACACCATGCCGACCTTGGCGCGAATCAGCGCCACGTCCTGCTTCGAAGTAAGCAGGTTCTCGCCGTCGAGGGCGATAGTGCCTTCGGCGCGCTGCTCCGGATAGAGCTCGAACATGCGGTTGAATGTGCGCAGCAGGGTCGACTTGCCGCAGCCCGAAGGGCCGATGAAGGCCGTGACCTTGTTCTCGGGAATCTCGAGGTTGATGCCCTTGAGCGCGTGGAACTTGCCGTAGTAGAAATTCAGATCCTTGACCGAGATCTTCGAGCGCGACGGTTGTGCAACGGTATTTGGCATGTTGTCTTCTTCTGCTGGGTTCAGTGTTTGTTGCGCGTCAGGATCCGCGCCAGGATATTGAGGGCGAGCACGGCAATGGTGATCAGGAACACGCCGGCCCATGCCAGCTGTTGCCAGTTCTCGTACGGGCTCATCGCGAACTTGAAGATCGTGACCGGCAGGCTGGCCATCGGCTGGCTCACGTCGGCGGTCCAGAACTGGTTGTTCAGCGCGGTGAAGAGCAGCGGCGCGGTTTCGCCGGCAATGCGCGCCACGGCCAGCAGCACCCCGGTGACCACGCCGGCGCGGGCAGCGCGCAGCGTGATGCTGAGGATGACCTTCCACTTCGGCGTGCCGAGCGCGTAGGCCGCTTCACGCAGGCCCGGCGGCACCAGCTGCAGCATGTTCTCGGTGGTGCGGATCACCACCGGAATCACGATCAGTGCCAATGAGATTGCACCGGCCAGACCCGAGAAAGTCTTGAAATAGGCCACCACCACGGCATAAACGAACAGGCCGATCACGATCGACGGCGCCGACAGCAGGATGTCGTTGACGAAGCGCGTGACCGAGGCGAGCCAGCCCTTGGGGTTGTATTCGGCCAGGTAGATGCCGGCCATGATGCCGATGGGCGTACCCACGAAGGTGGCCAGCATCACCATCACGAACGAGCCGAAGATCGCGTTCGCGATACCACCCGCCTCGTTTGGCGGCGGCGTCATTTCGGTGAAGGTGGCGAGGGCGAGGCCGCCCACGCCCTGGCGCAGCGTTTCCCAAAGGATCCAGACCAGCCAGAACACGCCGAAGGCCATCGCGGCGAGCGACAGCGTGAGCGCGATCTTGTTGACGCGGTTGCGCGAGGCAAACTTGGCCTGGCGCGTTTCGGCCAATGCCTTGGCCGCGAGAAGATTCTGAGCGGTGCTCACGATTTGGTTCCTTCGCTCTTCTTCATCTTGGCCAGCAGCATCTTGGAGAGCGACAGCACGACGAAGGTGATGAAGAACAGCACGAGGCCGAGGTACATCAGCGCGGCCTGATGCAGGCCCGCGCCAGCTTCGGCGAATTCGTTGGCAAGTGCCGAGGTGATGCTGTTGGCAGCCTCGAACACGGAAAGGGAGTTGAGCTGGTTCATGTTGCCGATCACGAACGTGACCGCCATGGTTTCACCCAGCGCCCGGCCGAGGCCGAGCATGATGCCGCCGACGACGCCGGCCTTGGTGTAAGGCAGCACGACCTTGGAAACGACTTCCCAGGTGGTGGAGCCGAGACCATAGGCCGACTCTTTCAACAGCGGCGGCGTCACTTCGAACACGTCGCGCATCACCGAAGCAATGAACGGAATGATCATGATCGCCAGGATGATGCCGGCCGACAGGATACCGATGCCCACCGGCGGGCCGGACACCAGCGCGCCGAGGTACGGCACGCCGCTGAGCAGCTTCTGCAGCGGCTGCTGCACCCAGCTGGAAAGAATCGGGCCGAACACCAGCAGGCCCCACATGCCGTAGACGATGGAAGGCACCGCCGCCAGCAATTCAATGGCCGTGCCCAGCGGGCGCTTGAGCCAGTTGGGCGAGAGTTCCGTCAGGAAAAGCGCAATGCCGAAGCTCACCGGCACCGCAATCACCAGCGCGATGATCGAGGTGGCCAGCGTGCCGTAGATCATGACCAGGCCGCCGTACTCCTCCTTGACCGGGTCCCACACGCTACTCGTGAGAAAGCCGAGGCCGTACTTCGAAATGGCGGGCCAGGCGCCGACAACCAGCGACAACAGAATGCCGATGAGCATCGCGAGCGTCAGCAGCGCGGCGCCCTTGGCGGCCCAGCCGAACAGCCGGTCGGCCATTGGGCCGGAGCGCGGAGCCTTCACGGGCGGCGGGGGTGCAGTGGCACGACCGCGCTCGGCCGCGAGGTCGAGAGAGGTGGTGGCGGCGGGAAAGGTGGATGACACTGGTCGCTCCGGCAAAGACGAAAGCGGCGCGTCCTGGAGCGAAGAATTGCTCATGGGCGCGCCGTCCTGGACTGATGGGTAGGGTTACTTGAACGCGACGGCCTTGCCCGACGCATCCTTCACATCACCCCATGCCTTGGCGATGGTGGCCTTCACGGCGTCAGGCATCGGCACGTAGTCGAGTTCGTCGGCAGTCTTGTCGCCGCTCTTGTAGGCCCAGTCGAAGAACTTGAGCACGGTGGTCGCGTTGGCGGGCTTGTCCTGCACCTTGTGCATCAGGATGAAGGTAGCGCCGGTGATGGGCCATGCGTCCTTGCCGGCCTGGTTGGTCAGCACTTGGTAGAAGCTCTTGTTCCATTCAGCGCCGGCAGCAGCGGCCTTGAATGCCGAGTCGTCGGGCGACACGAAGGTGCCGGCGGCGTTCTGCAGCTGGGCGTACGTCATCTTGTTCTGCTTCACGTAGGCGTACTCGACGTAGCCGATCGAGTTGGGCAGACGGTTCACGAAGGCGGCGACGCCTTCGTTGCCCTTGCCGCCCGCGCCGGTGGGCCAGTTCACGGCCGTACCTTCGCCGACCTTGGTCTTCCACTCGGCGTTGACCTTGCTCAGGTAGTTGGTGAACAGGAAGCTGGTGCCCGAACCGTCGGCGCGGCGAACCGGGGCGATGGCAGCGTCAGGCAGAGCCAGCGAACCATTCAGTGCCTTGATGGCGGGGTCGTTCCACTTGGTGATCTTGCCAAGGTAGATGTCGCCCAGAACCTGGCCGTTGAGCTTCAGCTCGCCGGGCTTGATGCCCTGGATGTTGACCACGGGGATCACGCCACCGATGACGGTGGGGAACTGCATCAGGCCCTTGGCCTGCAGTTCGTCGTCCTTCAGGGGGGCGTCCGATGCGCCGAAGTCGACGGTCTTGGCTTCGATCTGCTTGATGCCGGCGCCCGAGCCAACCGACTGGTAGTTGATCTTGACGCCGGTGGCCTTGTTGAAGTCGGAGGCCCACTTGGCGTACAGCGGCGCCGGGAAGCTGGCGCCGGCACCGGTCACGTCCTGTGCGAAGGCGGGAATGGAGAACACCGCAGCCACGAGGCCGGCTGTTGCAAATTTGAACGTCGTTTTCATGAAGCTTCCTTTAGAAGTAAGAAGTAGTCCCTTTTTTGGGCTTGGACGGACTCTAGAAAGCTTGTGTGACATCAATGTGACACCCCTCTGTCGAGGGAAAATGCCTTTCTTTCCTCGGTGATTCGTGTGACGCTGTCACATAACCGTCATGCGCCGCGCCTAGCCTTCCGAGACTCGCCACTGCGCGATTCGGGAGGTGGCGCGCCCTGTCACGGCGCTACGATCAAACACAAAGACACCGCCTTCTTCTTCAGAACCACATGCAAAACGGCACCCGCCTCGCAGCAGTCGACTTGGGCTCGAACAGCTTCAGGCTCGAAATCGGACAGGTCGACCACGGCCAGATCCACCGCACCGAATATCTCAAGGAGACGGTTCGCCAGGGCAACGGCCTGGACAGCGCACGCAACCTCACGGCCGAGGCCATGCAGCGCGGCTGGGACGCGCTAGCGCGTTTCGGCGAACGCCTGGCCGGCTTCAAGCGCTCGCAGGTTCGGGCCGTGGCCACGCAAACGCTGCGCGAAGCGCGCAACCGCGAAGAATTCCTGTTGCGCGCGCGCACCATTCTGGGCTTCGGCATCGACGTGATCCCGGGCCGGGAAGAGGCCCGTCTCATATATCAGGGCGTAGCGCACATGCTGCCGCACACCGACGCATCTGACAGCGAGCGCCGGCTGGTGGTCGACATCGGCGGGCGCTCCACCGAAATGATCATCGGCCACGCCCTCGAGGCCGACCGCATGGAGTCGTACCGGGTCGGCAGCGTCGCCTGGTCGATGAAGCATTTCGGCGAAGGCCTGTTCACCGCCAGCGCCTTTCGCGCGGCCGAAGTGGCCGCCAAGGCCGTGCTCGACGACGCCCTCGCCACCTACACCCGCGACCAGTGGGACGTGGCCTACGGTGCCTCCGGCACCATCGGTGCCGTCGGCGACGTGCTGGCTGCGGCGGGGGGCGAGCCCGGCCTCGTCACGCGCGAAGGACTCGACTGGCTGCTCGACCGCCTGCTCAAGGCCGGTAGCACAGACAAGCTGCGCATGGACGGCATGCGGGACGACCGCAAGGCCGTCATCGGCGGCGGGGTGAGCGTGCTGCGCGCGGTGTTCGACCTGCTCGGCATCCAGGAGATGAAAGTCGCCCAGGGCGCTCTGCGCCACGGCGTGCTCTATGAATTGCTGGAACGCGACGAAAGCGTGGCCGATATGCGCACCGCCACGGTGGCGCGGCTGGCCAATCGCTTCACCGTCGACACGACTCAGGCCAAGCGTGTGGGCGAAACGGCCGCCGCGCTGTTCGTGCAACTCTCCCCAGCCGCGCGTGGTGGCAGTACATCAAGCCGGGCTGGCCGGGCGTTGCGCAAGCTGGGCTGGGCAGCGCAGTTGCACGAAATCGGCACACTGATCTCGCACAGTGACTATCACAAGCACGGCGCATACATCCTCGACAACACCGACGCGCCCGGCTTCGCGGTGAATGAAATGCACGCGCTCGGCCAGTTGGTGCTGGGCCAGCGCGGCAAGCTGCGCAAGCTGGAAGCATCGCTGGACGACGAGACCTTCGTGATGCAGTTGCTGTCGCTGCGGCTCGCGGTGATCCTGTGTCACGCGCGCCGAGACCCTGATCCGCAGGCGCTGCACCTCGCGGCGCTGGGCGCACGGGCCTTCACCATCGTTTGCGCCCCGGATTGGGCCGAAGCGTTTCCGCAATCGGCGCACCTCCTGCGCGAGGAGGTGCTGGCCTGGCAGAAGATCAGCAGCTGGCGCGTCGAGCTCAGCGGCTGCTGAACTGCGCGCCTTATCTTGGTAGTTAGCTTGGTAGTTAGTTAGAGCAGCTCCGGCGACTGCACCGTCACCACGACGGTCTGCACGTCGCCGTCGCGTTCGCGCGTGCGGATCCACCACAGCGCGCCCTTGCGAACCGGGCAGCTGTCCTGCTTGAGGCCCAGCAGCAGGGAAATGGCCTGCCCCACCGATGGCTGGTGGCCAATCATCAGCACCACCGACTTGCCGTTGGGCCAGCCGGCCGCGCCAAGCAGCGCCTCTGCCGTTGTGTCAGGCGCGAGTTCTGAACGCAGCTTGTATTTGCGGCCCAGCGCCAGCGCAGTCTGTTCGCAACGCCGCGCGGGGCTGCAGATGATGCGCGTGCCGTCCGGCAACTGACGGTCCAGCCAAGTGGCCATCCGCTTGGCCTGCTTTTCGCCGCGCGCGGTGAGGGAGCGCTGCATGTCGTCGCAACCCTCGGTCCAGTCCTCGGCTTCGGCGTGACGCCAGAAGATCAAGTCCATGGTCATCGTCTTTCGATCTTCAGTTGCTGGATGCATCTCTGAGATGCCCTCTGGATGCGTAGCGGTTCATGAGCGCGGCCTGCGCACCGTGGGCCTCGACGACGGGCGATGCGCCCGCTTCGCCCGAATGCGTATCGTGATCGACGCGCGTGTAGATGCCGTCCGCGCCCAGATCCCAGGCGTCGCGTCCATCGTGCAGGTAGGCCACCAGACACTCGTCGATCAGCCGCTGGCGCAGTCCCGGATCGGTCACGGGCCACGCAAGCTCGATGCGCCGCATCATGTTCCGGTTCATCCAGTCGGCGCTCGACAAGTACAGCGATTCATCCTCGCCATTGCGGAAATAGAAGACCCGCGAATGCTCGAGGAAGCGGCCGATCACCGAGCGCACGCGGATGTTGTCGGTGAGACCCGGCACCTGTGCGGGCAGCGTGCATGCGCCGCGCACGATCAGGTCGATCTTCACGCCCTTCTGTCCCGCGCGGACCAGCGAGGCGATGATTTCATCGTCGGTCAGTGCATTCATCTTGGCGACGATACGCGTCGACTGGCCGGCCGCTGCGGCCAGGCCCAGCGCATCGATCTGCGCCACGATATTCTTGTGCAGGTCGAACGGCGCCAGCCACATGCGGTTGAGCTTGGGCAAACGGCTCTGGCTCGCCAGATGCACGAACACGGCCTCCATATCGGCCGTCAGCATCGGATCGGCCGTGAGGTGGCTGATGTCGGTGTAGAGCCTGGCGGTGCGCGGGTTGTAGTTGCCTGTGGAAAGATGGCCGTAGCGGCGCAATTGCTTGCCCTCGCGCCGCGTCACCAGCAGCATCTTGGCGTGGGTCTTCAGGCCGACCACGCCGTACACCACCTGCGCGCCGATCGATTCGAGCATTTCAGCCCAGTTGATGTTGGCCTCTTCGTCGAAGCGCGCCTTCAGCTCGACCACCACCGTGACTTCCTTGCCGCGGCGCACGGCTTCGCGCAGCAGATCCATCATTTCCGAATCGGCACCTGTGCGGTAGATGGTCTGCTTGATCGCCAGCACCTGCGGGTCGAGCACCGCTTCGCGCAGGAAGGCCAGCACGCCCTCGAAGCTTTCGAAGGGCTGGTGAATCAGCACATCGCCGCGCTGCAGCCGCTCGAAGAACGACTGCCCGGGCGACAGAGCAACGGGGTAGGAAGCCGGATACGGCGGAAAGCGCAGTTGCGGCTCGTCGAGCAGGTCGGCCAGTTGCGTGAGCCGGGCCAAGTTGACCGGGCCATGCACGCGGTACAGCGCCTCGGGCGGCAGGTTGAACTGCGCCAGCAGGAAGCTCGCAAGAGACTCGGCGCAACTCGCCGACACTTCCAGCCGTACGGCCTGGCCATAGTGCCTGTGCTGCAGCCCCTGGCGCAACGCGGTGCGCAGGTTCTTGACGTCTTCCTCGTCCACCGCAAGGTCGGAATGCCGGGTGACGCGGAACTGCGAGAAATCGCCCACCTCGCGCCCCGGGAACATGCTCGCCAGATGCGCGCGCACCACGCTAGACAGCGCCACGAACAGCGTCTTGCCGTCCGACACCTTGGCCGGCATCTTGATGAGGCGCGGCAGAACTCGCGGCAGCTTGACGATCTGGATCGGGTTTTCGCGCCCGAAAGCATCCTTGCCACCCAGCCTCACGATGAAGTTGAGCGACTTATTGGCCACCTGCGGGAACGGGTGCGCCGGGTCGAGCCCGACCGGAATCAGCAGCGGGCGCACTTCGCGCTCGAAATACTCGCTGACCCACTTGCGCTGCGCCGGGTTGCGCTCGCCATGCGAAATGATGTGGATGCCGTGCGTCGCAAACGTCGGCATCAGCTCGTCGTTGTACAACGCGTACTGGCGCGCCACGAGCTTGTGGGCTGCCTCGGCCAGCCGTTCGAACGACTCGACCGTGTAGGTGCCCTTGTGGTCCCCAGCGCTGCCCGCGATCAAGTGCGGTGCGGCGCGGACTTCGAAGAACTCGTCGAGATTCGACGAAACGATGCACAGGTAGCGCAGCCGCTCGATCAGCGGCACCTCTTTGCGATGCGCCCAGTCGAGCACGCGCTCGTTGAACGAAAGAATGCTGTGGTCGCGGTCCAGCAATGTGAACGTGGGTGCCGCAACGTCAAGCGACGGATCTGCGGGGGCGGATGACATGGACACTGATTCTGGAGCAAGCGGCACAGGAGAACACGTAGGCTGAAATATGACAGTGTCAGCCCCTCTTGTGACAGTTCCATGACTGTCTCGTGACGCCTCTGAGCCAGTCGCGTGCTGGCTGGCAGCACCAAGCGGAGAAGCGGGCGGCCCGGTTTCGGGCCGGTCGGCCGCCGGCTTCATGCGCCCAGAAAGTGCTTGCGGTAGCGCGCCGGCAGGTCGTCGATGCGCATCAGCATCGGCAGGTCAGCGGCGTTGAAATCCGGATCCCAGGCGGGCGCACCGAGCACCTTCGCGCCCAGGCGCAGGTAGCCCTTGATGAGCGCTGGCGGCTCCACGTCGAGCGTACTGTCGAGCCGCTCGACCGGCAACGGCAGGCGGGGCTGCACCTGATACTGGATCGGTGCCATGTGCTTGGCCGACACCTGGCGCCAGATGCTGGCTGCGGCGTCACCGTTCGTGACACCGTTATGTGACATCGGAATGCTCGCGCAACCGATCATCGTGTCCAGTTTGTTGCGGTGCATGAAGCCGGCCAGCGCGCCCCAGAGCGCGAGGATCACGCCGCCCTGGCGGTGGTCGGGATGCACGCAGCTGCGGCCCAGCTCGACCATGCGCTCGCGCAGGTCGCGCAGGCGGGTGAGGTCGAATTCAGTATCGCTGTAGGTACTGCCGACGCGACGGGCCTGGGCGGGCGTGAGCACACGATAGGTGCCGATGACCTGCCGGGTCAGTTCGTCGCGCACCAGCAGGTGCTCGCAGAAGTCGTCGAACAGGTCGATGTCGTGGCCGGCCAGCGGCGACGAGACCCGGGCGCCCATTTCGCCGACGAACACGTCGTAGCGAAGGCGTTGGGCGGCGCGCACGTCGTCAAGGTTGCGGGCCCAGCCCACGGTGATGCCTTGCTTGGACTCGACGACCGGCGGCAGGATGACAGCAGGTGCCTGGGGCACCGATGTGCGGGCAGCAACGGTGGCCACACCGGTTGCAGGAGCGGGCCACAAGGCCGCGCGCAGCCCGATCTGCGAAAGCGGAAACGTCGGGTTGGGCAGTTCTTTCATGGGGAACCCTTTCTGCCGAGGGAGTCTCCGCACCTGCGATGAAGCGGGCATGTCAGGAACATTGCAGGCACGTGACGTTGTTACAGCCCAAAGCCGCCTCTGAAACGCCTGCAAACCGCTTGGTGCCGCTTCGTCGTCTAATGCGGTGGATTCGCGAAATGGAGCTTTCACCCATGGCCACCACCAACGCAACCGGCACCGACAGCAGCCGCCTTCACCAGACTTTTCCAGTCCTCAGTGACACGGAGATTGCGCGCATTGCACGCTTTGGCAGCGTGCAGCAGTTCGCGCGTGGTACCAGACTATTTACAGCAGGCGAAACCGGCCCCGGCATGTTCGTGCTGCTGAAAGGCGTTGTCGCTGTCACGCAACGCGACGGCCTTGGCCATGTGGTGCCGATCGTGCGACAAGGGCCAGGCGAATTCCTGGCCGAAGTCGGCCAGCTGAGCGGCCGCCCTGCCCTGGTTGACGGCCATGCCGACGAAGACGTCGAGGCGCTGCTCGTATCGCCCGCGCAACTGCGCGCGCTGCTGGTGGCCGAAGCCGACTTGGGCGAGCGCATCACCCGCGCGCTGATCTTGCGGCGCGTGGCGCTGATCGAGTCCGGCGCCAGCGGCCCGGTGCTGATCGGCCAGCCCCAGTCGCCCGACATGGCGCGACTGGAAAACTTCCTTCGCCGCAACGGCTATCCATATCACCTGGTCGACGCCGCCGAAGACCCCGACGCGGCTGCGCTGCTCGCGCAGTACGGCGCCAGCAAACTGCTGGCCGTGTGCCCTGACGGCTCGGTGCTGGTCAACCCGGCCGACGAGGCGCTGGCGCGCTGCCTCGGCATGGTCGACACCGCCGAGCGCAACGAGCTGTTCGACGTGGCCGTCGTCGGCGCGGGGCCAGCCGGTCTGGCAACTGCGGTCTACGCGGCCTCGGAAGGCCTGCGGGTGATCGTGCTCGACTGCCGCGCCTTCGGCGGCCAAGCCGGCGCCAGCGCACGCATTGAAAATTACCTGGGCTTTCCCACCGGCATCTCGGGACAGGCGCTGGCGGGGCGCGCATTCGTGCAGGCGCAGAAGTTCGGCGTCGAGATGCTGATTCCGGCCAAGGTCGCGTCGCTCGACTGCTCGCGCAACAACCCGCTCGAAAGCCTTGCCATCGCGCTGTCCGACGGCCGCACGATCCACGCGCGCACGGTGGCCATCGCCAGCGGCGCGCGCTACCGCCGCCCCGATGTTCCGCGCCTCGCCGAATTCGAAGGCCGCGGCGTCTGGTACTGGGCCTCGGCCATCGAGGCGAAGATCTGCTCGCAGCAAGAAGTGGCGCTGGTCGGCGGCGGCAACTCGGCCGGCCAGGCCGCTGTATTCCTGTCGCGCCACGCGGCCAAGGTCAACGTGCTGGTGCGCGGGCCGTCGCTGGCGGCCAGCATGTCGCGCTACCTGATCGACCGCATCGAGGCCACGCCAAACATCTCGCTGCAGCCGCACACCGAGCTTGTGCGCCTGCATGGCGGCTCGGACGAAGGCCTCACCGGGGCGACATGGCGCTGTCATACCTCAGGCAACGAACATGACTGTGCGGCGCGCAACATCTTCCTGTTCGTGGGTGCGGAGCCTGAGACTTCGTGGCTCGACGGCTGCGGCGTGGCGGTCGACAAGCATGGCTTCGTGCTGACCGGTGCCGCCGCCAGCAGCGGCTTTCCGGCGCGACCGTCTACGGCGCTCGAATCGAGCGTGTCGGGCGTGTTCGCCGTGGGCGATGTGCGCTCAGGCTCCGTCAAGCGCGTAGGCGGCGCCATCGGCGAAGGAGCGGCCGCGGTCGCGCTGATTCATCAGCACCTGTCGCAGGCCTCGGCCGTAGCATGAGAGGCGCATTCCAATCAAACCATCGTCAAGACAAAGGAGCCCGAAGTTGCCCATCAAGCCCTGCGACCACGTGCCCGCCGAGATCGCGCAGCCTCATATCCAGCGCGGCCAACGCGGCTGCGAAGACTGCCTGAAGACCGGCGATACCTGGGTCCACCTTCGCCTGTGCGTGCACTGCGGCCACGTGGGTTGCTGCGATTCGTCGAAGAACCGTCATGCGACAAGGCACTCGCACGCCGAAGGCCACCCCGTCATCCAGTCGCTCGAACCCGGCGAAGACTGGATGTGGTGCAACGCGCACGAGAAGCAGGTCGGCTGAGATTTCGTCGGGCAGATTGCGAATGAATTCCCGCGCCTGCACGCGTTTGAACTCGCACGTATAAGCTGCCGGGCTCGCATCAAATCCACCGGAGTGCCAGACAACATGCCTGCATCGCCCATCGAGGTCTATTCGTGGCCCACGCCGAACGGCCACAAGATTCACATCATGCTGGAGGAGTGCGGCCTGCCGTACCACGCGCACCCCGTGAACATCGGCAAGGGCGACCAGTTCGCGCCCGACTTCCTGCAGATCAGCCCTAACAACAAGATCCCCGCCATCACCGACCCCAACGGTCCGGACGGCAAGCCGATCTCGCTCTTCGAATCAGGCGCCATCCTCGTCTACCTCGCGGGCAAGACCGGAAAGTTTCTGCCCACCGGCGACCGCGAGCGCTACGACGTGCTGCAGTGGCTCATGTTCCAGATGGGCGGCGTCGGCCCCATGCTCGGCCAGGCGCACCACTTCCGCCTGTACGCACCCGAGAAGATCGCCTATGCGATCGACCGCTACAGCAACGAAGCCAAGCGCCTCTATGGCGTGATCGACAAGCAGCTGTCGAAGAACAAGTTCATTGCCGGCAAGAGCTATTCGATTGCTGACATCGCCATCTTCCCGTGGCTGCGCAGCTGGGAAAACCAGGGCATCACCCTCACCGACTTTCCGCACCTGAAAGAATGGTTCGACGGCATCGCCGCGCGCCCCGCCGTGCAGCGCGGCGTGAAGGTGCTGGCCGATCTGCGCCAGCCGATCACCGGAGACAAAGAACGCGAGATTCTTTTCGGCAAGACGCAGTACGAGAAACGCTGACTGAGAAACTTCGGGAACCGGCCAATATCCGGGCTAGAATAGAAGGCTTGTCGGGGTGTAGCGCAGCCTGGTAGCGCATCTGGTTTGGGACCAGAGGGTCGAAGGTTCGAATCCTTTCGCCCCGACCATAAAAATGAAATGCACACAGTCACTCGCGGGCTGTGTGCATTTTTCGTTTCGGGTCGTGGAGTGCGGCGAGCCAAGGGGTGGAACTCGGTAGAATCCGCCGCTGCTGCTTAAGAGAAAAGCCTCCTAAGTCATTGATTTTCTTGGCTTCTCTCCAGCCTGAAATCTGCCCGTAGCTCAGTTGGATAGAGCACCTGCCTTCTAAGCAGGTTGTCGGGGGTTCGATCCCCTCCGGGCAGGCCAATCCAGTCCTCCACGAAGCCCCACAAGGCTCCACGAGCACCCACTTTCCCTCTGCAGAAGCCCTTCCTTTTGCTCCACGAGCAACCACGATGAACCGGTGAGATTCATCAATCTTGGGGGAACAAACGGGGGAACGGGTACAGTTTCGACCCCTGTTGTCGAATTTGTTCCCCCATGCTTACCGACACCGCCTGCAAGAAGACCATTTGCCCCGCCGATAAGCTGCGGTTGCGCCTATCCGACTCCGGAGGCCTCTACCTGCAGCTCGAGCCCAGCGGCTCGAGGCGGTGGTTCTGGAAGTACCGCTTCGACGGCAAGGAAAAGCGTTTGGCGTTGGGCAGCTACCCCGAGGTGACACTAAAGGCTGCGCGCACCGGCCGTGACGATGCGCGCAAGATCCAACAGCAAGGCGTCGATCCCGCACAGCGCCGGCAACTTGAGAAGCTCGAGCGCAAGGTCGACAGCGACGCCAGCTTCGAGGCGGTGGCGCGCGAGTATCACAAGACCAAGAGTTCGTCATGGAGCCCGCGCTACGCCGAGCGCTGGATCTCGATCATGGAGAAGGATGCCTTCCCCTGGCTCGGTAGCCTGCCGCTCTCCATCATCACGGCCCCCATGCTGCTGCAGGTACTGCGTCGCATCGAGGCCCGCGGCGCGCACGAGACCGCGCACACGCTGCGCCAGTGGTCTGGCCAGGTCTTTCGCCACGGCATTGCAACTGGGCGCTGCACCAGCAACCCAGCGCCCGACCTGCAGGGCGCGCTGGTGCCGGTGCAGGTTAAGCACATGGCTGCGGTGCTGGAACCGGTGAAGGCCGGCGAGCTCATGCGCGCGATCGCTGCCTACGCTGGCCAGCCCGCCACGCGTGCTGCGCTGCACCTATCCGCCCTACTCTTCCAGCGGCCCGGCAACATCCGGCAGATGCGTTGGGCGAACGTCGACCTCGAGAAAGCGTTGTGGACAATCCCTGCAGCGGACATGAAGCGCACGAAGACCGCCAAGATCAACGGCCGGCCGCACCTGGTGCCTCTGCCCATGCAGGCCGTCGCGATCCTGGAAGACCTCAAGCCGCTCACGGGCCACGGTCAGTACGTGTTCCCGAGCCTGCTGACCGGCGAGCGCCCGATGAGTGACAACACCGTGAACACCGCGCTGCGCCGCATGGGTTTCGACAACACCGAGATGACAGCTCACGGCTTCCGCGCGATGGCGCGCACGATCATGGTCGAGCAGATGGACGTTGAGGCAGAGGTGATCGAGGCGCAGCTCGCGCACGGCAAGAGCGGGCCGTTGGGAGCCGCCTACGATCGCGCAGAGTTTGTCGTGAAACGACAGAAGATGATGCAACTCTGGGCCGATCACCTCGATGAACTGCGCCAGGGTGCGAAGATCATCGCCTTCAAGGCGGCTTAGCGGCTACCCCGACTGCCGGCAACGCGGTCGGCTTCTGGGGCAGACGACGGAGAGGTAGTTGCTGGGGGCGCTGCAGGCGGCGGCCGCGTGCCCCCGTTTGCCCCGTCCTTGCTGCCGAAGTAATAGCCCAGGATCAACGTGATGATGGGCGGGATGACAGTCTTACATCCGTCGAAGATCTCTTTGCCGGCTTTATCGGCGCCACTCTGGCCCCAGTAGTACATGGCCATTGAGAGCGCGAATAGCATGCCGAGCCCAGTCAAGGTCACGGCTGCGAAGTGCAACTGCCGTGTCGAATGATCCGGTGGACCGCCCCTCTCCAGGTAGAAGGAATATCCAATCGCCGCGAATATTAGGACTACGACGATCAGAAGCCCAAAGGCAAAGGTCAGCACATTCGAACTATTCGCCATGATGCGCAACTCCTCCAAGAGGCAGCCAATATGCCTGAGATCGCACTGGAGTGGAATCCTCAGATCTACTGCATCCGTTCTTGCATCAAGGCGTCTGCATGCCGCTCGCAGATGGTGCCGGCGGCGCCGCGTTCGTCAGCGATTGCCGCCAGTTCTCTCGCTCGCGCGTCACCTGATCTTTCTGCCAGTTGCGCCACCAGCATCCACCACGGAACATGGCAGCGACCTCAACAGCGGAGCGCCGACATGTCTTCTGTGGAACTTGGCGATTTCTTCGAGTCCGGCGGCTACTTCGTCCACGTCGCGACAGCCTTCCATCACGGCTCGTGGTTGCCCGGCCGCGCTGGCGCTCCACTGTGCCGGCCTTGGTCTGCAGCACTGGAGTGCGGGTCAGGCTGGACGTCTTGAGTCTGGGCTTCAGGGTTGCGAGTGCCATGAGGTTCGTCCTCCGTTGGACACAGCCCTCCGTCCTTGAGACGCCTCGGATGATCAAGAAACCCATGTTTATGGGATACCCGAGATGACCCAACCGGTCACGATCACTAGCGCCAACTACTGGAGGAAAGAATGAAGTTGAATATCCGGCGGAATGCTGTCGTCCTGGCGGCAATCGCACTGACTGTGTCACTGGCATTCGCTGCGCCTCAAACCACACGGGTGAAAGGAGGAGACGGCCAGACGGTCACGATAACCACGTCTGGGGGGTCAACGAAAGTCACTCGTGGCGGTGTTTCCGACACCAGTAACGAGTCGCACAAAGAAGCAGTCCGCCGCGTTAAACGCGAAATTGCGGATCGAGAACGCTAGACAGAGCTTTCAGCGGGAGACAACGTGGCAATTCTCGTAAACACAGACAACAGCGCCGCACTGTTAACGGCAATCAGGAAGTTCATCGACGACAAGTTGGTGGTGACATGGTCGTATGACGCGGACGGTGACTTCACTCACGACGTCGATCAATGGAGAAACAAGGCTTGGCTCCGACCGACAGTGGAAAAAAATCGGCTCGTGTTCGGCATCCTCACCCCAAAGGACGCGGACTTGACTCACGTCCTCTACGGCGTGTACCACGGTCGTTTTATGGAAATGCTTTTGACGCACCACACCGCACTGTTCGTGGAGTGCTCCGCGACAGCTGACGTACTAGCGCCTTATGACATCGTCTGAGTCCAGTCGGCCCGCCGTCAGCCACCTCAGCTTTCGACGAGCTGAAACAGCCTGATCGCGACTATCAATCTTGCTATGACACCAGCCGAACTTCTCAATGCGCTCACCCCACTTGCCGCTCGCATAGCCTCGTTTATTTCTACGGGTGCGCAATACGAGGTCTCGGCCCAGTCGGACATGGCCCTTCAAATCCTGGCTCACTTCAATGTCATGGGTCGGGAACTGCCCTACCCTGGCTCACGAAAGACCTGTGATCTTGTCTATGGACATGAAGGAGAACAGTACTGGGTAGAGCTCAAAGTCGAAAGCGCCCACCACGCAGGTACATATGCGGGCAAGCCGAGTATGGATGCCGCGATCATGAGTGACATCACCAAACTACGGACGCTAGCCCCCGCAGGTTCAAATCGCTGGATGATTGTTGTTGCTTACAGTGTGGAAGGACGCGCAAGACTCGATTGGCTGAACATGACCTATGGTCTAACTTGCATGTGGAAAGGTGACCACATATCCATCGCGATATTCAATGCCATGGGTGACGACACCACTTGGATCCCATAGAGCCGAAGTCAATGGTCAAGTACGAAGCGCGACGGACTTCTGCTGGCCTACCAATCAGTAAAGCGACCGAGCAGGCATGCACCTAGAGCGTCACAAACGTTTGTTGCTAATTTCTAACGCACCATCACGCACTCAATCACTATGGCCCACTTCATCCTCACTTTTCGGATCGCATCTGACAAGGGTTATCAAGATCGATACGACTCCTTTGTAGACGCGGTCCACAAGCTCGCCGGAGGCCCAGGAAAAGTCTGGGACGAAACCACTTCTTTCTATGTTTTCTCGGCAAACTCTACCGCCCAAAACGTCTTGAATACTCTCTATGTCGGAAGCGATTTCGATTCCACAAAAGACATCATGGTTGTCATCGACGTGGGCAACCGCGCCAAGGCCACGATTGGCCCCTTGAAGTACGAGGTACTTCTAAGCAGCTATCTCGGGTATTGACGAAATCCGACTCGGATTGAGGAGAAGTTCGACCTTCTCGGCAAAATATCCGAGACGCTACGATGGCGCACCAACTTCGAGGAGAGATATATGAGCGGGACAGGCTTTGGCGCAACGATCATCCTGGTATTGATGCTTTTCGGCATCTTGGTGGCGATCTTGTGGGTGCTGATGCCCTTCGCGATCTTTGGGACGAAAGATCTGCTGCGAACACTCATCCAAGAGCAAAAGCGCACCAATGATCTTCTGCAAGCCCAGGTGGACCGAGCGAAGGTGGTCCGCGAAGACGCGCAGAGCCTAGGCCAATGACTAGCGGCCGCTTGTCGTTGACGCTTCCGCCGTTGCGCATTCAACAAGTTACACGCCCAATGGCTCATCTGATCGCAGCTCGCGATTTCATCGCCGGCATGAAAGCGCTCGAGACCTCGGGTCAGGCACTCGATAGGTCACTCGCATTGCTAGCAGGGCAAGCCGTTGAGTCACTGCTGGAGGGGTACATCCTAGCGTCACTGTCGCCCGGGGAACCATCACGCGATGGAGGGCACGATCTCGAAAAACTGTGGACCGCGGCGGCATCACGTGGTCTTGGGGTGCCGACAGATCCACCCTCTTGGCTCAAGATATTGGCTCAAGGACATCGCTCGCCTTTCCCCGTTAGATATCAGGCTGTCAAAGACAAAGGCATCAAGACCTTTGCACATGGGTCAAGCTATGCGCCCATGAGCGTTCTAGTGCAGGAGATTCCGAAGCTTGAATCTCTTGTAGCCCAGCGAATAGAGACGCATCAAAGAGACAACGGCTAGAAGGGGCATGGCCGCTACTCGAGCAGCATCAGGTCGTGTTGAAGGGCGCATGCCCTATAGCAATGCGTAGTTGCGCGTATGGCGCGCCCCCCTCGGCGACAATCGCAGGCAATGAGGTTCCCTACGGCCAGATCACATTGGGCCTGGCACCCTCATACTGAGCGCCCGCGCGCCCGCAAGTGCACTCCGCGCGAGTACGCTCAAAGCGGGGGAACAGACGGGGGAACATTTCGCTGTCCAATTTCAGGAATCGAACGCTGGCGCAGCCTGCAGCCCAGCCTTCAATCCCCTCCGGGCCAATTTAGTCTCTAACCAGCGCGAAGTTCTGCCACTCGTTGGGTGATCATGGCCACGCTGGGACAGATGGCCGCACAGTTCGCCACCTCCGCCCTGATCGGCCTGTACCTGCGCGAACGCATGGTCTAAGTGACGAGGATTGCGGGGTCAATGTGCAGCCTCGAATGGCGGGACCAGCTTGGCCTGCGAAGGTCTTGCCCGTGGCCGCCGGTGCTCACGGATTGGGCTGTCGTCTCTCGTCGATGGCATGGCCCTGGCCTGGCATGCCGAACCAGCACAGCACGAAACCAGCCAGCAGCAAGGCTGCCGCCATGGCAATCGCGCGGTGCATGCCTTGCATGAAGACGGCGGGCTCGGTGTCTCGCACCAAAAATCCACAGACGGCCACACCGAGCATGCCGCCCACCTGGCGTGAGGCATTGAGCACACCCGAGGCAATACCAGCCTGCGCCGGAGCGACCGCCGACAAGGTCAGATTGGTCAAGGTCGGGACCATCGTCGCGATGCCGCTGGAGGCCATCAGCATGGGCGCGATCAGCCAGCCGTAGACGCCCTCGATGCTGACGGGCCATAGCAAGGCGTAACCGAGCGCCGCCCAAGACATACCGAAGAGCAACAGCCCCCTCGCACCCATCCGGCCGTTCAGCCGGCCGACGAGAATGCTCACCGCCATCAGCACCACCGTCATGGGCAGAAAAGCCAGGCCAGTCTGCTGCGCCGAGAGATGCTGTTCGAGCTGGAAGAACAGGCTGAAGACAAAGATCAGGCCGTAGTACGCAAAGTTGATGATGGCCCCACACACCGAGGCCAGCGTGAAGCGTGGCAGCCGGAACAGCGCCAGCGGCAGCATTGGCGAGGCGCTGCGGGACTCGATGGCGATGAAGCCGGCCGCCGATGCCAGGGACAGCAGCAGGCCGCCATGGACCCTCGGGTGCTCCCAGCCCAGGCTGCCCGCCGCGCTTAGAGCATAGGTCAGGGCGGCCAGGGCCAGGCAGGCGGCCGCCTGGCCGGGGAGATCGAGCCCGCGTTGGGGACTGGCCGAGCTGCGTTGGCCGGGCTCTGCATGGCGCCAGCTCAGATACAGGCCGAGCAAGCCGATGGGAAGATTGATCAGGAAGATGCTGCGCCAGCCGGCATGGCTCACCAGCACACCGCCCAGCACGGGCCCCGCCGCGAGGGCGATGCCGCCTGCTGCGCCCCACCAGCCCACGGCCCGGCTGCGCTGCACCGGGTCCGGAAAGGCCTGCTGCAGCATGGACAAGGAATTGGGCACCAGCATCGCCGCGCCGAGCCCCTGCGCGATGCGCGCGAGGATTAACGCCGTCAGGCTGGGGGCCAGGCCGCAGCCCGCCGAGGCCAGGGTAAAGAGCGCGAAGCCCAGCATGAAGACGCGCCTGGCGCCCAAACGGTCGCCCAAGGCGCCGGCCGACAGCAGCAAGGCCGCAAAGACCAGCGTGTACGCATTGACCACCCATTGCAGCCCGGCGATGTCGGTGGCGAGCCCCTGGCGCAGTGCGTCCAGCGCCACGTTGACCACACTGACATCGAGCAGGACGACCACGAAGCCGATGGCCGCGGCCACCAGCGTGCCGCGTGAGCGCGCGTGGGATATGGAAGACATGGCAGGCATTCGAGAGAGCTGGAGTGCCTCGATGCTGGGCCTGATGGCACCGTGCGTAAATTCCCTAAAATCGCACATACCCTGGAGAAAACGCACCGATGATGGACTGGGAAAGTTTGCGCCACTTCCTGGCGGTCGCGCGCACCGGCACGCTCTCCGGCGCCGCCCGCGCGCTGCAGGTGGACCACGCCACGGTCAGCCGCCGATTGGCCTCGCTGGAGTACGAACTGCAAGCCGCCTTGGTCGACCGCCTGCCGCGCGCCTGCCGGTTGACGCCGCTAGGCCAGCAGGTGTTCGAACAGGTGCAAGCCATGGAAGAGGGGTCGTATGCCATCGAGCGGCTGCTGCACGCAGCGCGTGCGCCGCTCGACGGCAAAGTCTCGCTCAGTGCGCCGCCGGTCTTGGTGACGCAGCTGCTGGCAAACCACATGACTGAGTTCAGGCGTCGTCATCCGGGGCTGCAGCTTGCGGTCTCGGCCCAGGGCCAGCAGGTGTCATTGACCCGGCGCGAAGCCGATGTGGCGCTGCGCCTCGTGCGGCCCGAGGACGCCAGCTATGTCGTGCGGCGGATCGGCCGGATGCACTTCGGGCTGTATGCCAGCAACGACTATGTCCATCTCCAGCGCCCGGCCGAGTGGGAGTTCATCGCCTTTGACGCGCAGTTCGACGAGATGCCGCAGCAGCAGTGGCTGCTGGGGCTGGCCGATGGCCGCCGGGTCGCCTGCAGACTGAGCGACATTTCCGGTCACCTGGCGGTTGCACGGGCGGGCGCGGGCGTGGCCGGACTGCCGTGCTTTCTCGGCGATGTCGATCCAGATCTACGGCGATTGGAGCCGGACGGCAAGCCCTTCTTCCGCGACATCTGGCTGCTCGTGCATCGGGATCTGCGGCGCAGCGCTCCCGTGCGCGCAGTGATGGACTTCATGGCACAGGTCGTGACCGAGCAGCCAGCGCTGCAGCTGGCCTTGTAGTCGGCAGGACCCCACGGGATGATTTCCGGATCGACAACACTCAAGTCGTGCTGCACATCGCCGAGCGCCACCCAGGCCTGTTCCCCGCCGATGCCAACGCAAGGGCGCGCCATCGCGCCATCACCTGGATGTTCGCGGTGCTCAATACGGTCGAGCCTCCCATCCTCGAACTCGTGACCGTCAAGCTGGTGGAAGGCTGAGCGCCTGCGCCGAAGGTCCGCTTTGTAGAAAGCGGGAGGTCGCGTTTGGGCCCCTTTGCGCTGGCCGCGCGTGAGGCTGTTGGATTCCGCCGATCACCACTCGCTGAAGCTCAAGTTCTCGGAGACCGGTCGCAATACTCGATCAGGAGTTCGGTGAGGACCCGTATCTTCCGTGCGGGATGCTGACCTGGCGGTCGGATGACATATGCACCTGCCGGGGGTGGTGGATGACGTGTCATGACCGGCACGAGTGCCCCGGAGGCCACATATTCATGGGTGAGCCAATCGGGCAGGTAAGCGATCCCGAGTCCTGCTGTAGCAGCGGAGACTAAAGCAGTGCCGTTGTCAGCCTTGAAGCGGCCCTGGGGACGAACCGTGATGATCTTGTCGCCATCCATGAGTTGCCAGGCCTCGGTTCCCTGCATAAGGGCCTGATGGGCGACGAGTTCCTCCGGTGTCTCGGGCGACCCATGCGCCTTGACATAGTCCGGACTCGCGACGAGCTTCCCATGGACCGGGCCGATGCGTCTTGCAATCAAGTTGGAGTCCTGAAGATAGCCAACCCGTATCGCACAGTCGTAACCCTCCGCGATGAGATCAACGAAGCGATCGCTGTAGCAGGTTTGGATGTGAAGCCGAGGGTGGCGTCGTGCCATTTCCGCAAGTATGGGAGCGAAGTGAGTCGGCCCCAAAGAGAACGGCACAGCAACGCGCAAGCGGCCGCGAAGGTCACCGGCAGGCAGGATCGTTTCCCTGGCCACGTCGATCTCGGCGCAGACCCTGGCTGCATAGTCCCGGAACGTGGCCCCGGCTTCAGTAAGAGCAGCCCCGCGGGTGGATCGCGCAAGCAGCTGGACACCAAGTTCCGCCTCAAGCCGGAAGAGACGACGACTGACGATCGACTTGGACACGCCGAGCCGGAGCGCAGCAGACGAAACCCCACCGGCATCGGCAACCTCTACGAATGTCTGCAGCTCTTCGATGTCCAACTCAGTGTTCCCCATTTCGCGACACAGCTCGCCGCGGGATGGTACTACCGGATCAAAAGGCGGAACAACACAATCCTGCTTCGGGCAACGTCGCCGCGGCGAATGTTTCCCGAAAACCAATCCCGCTCACAACGGCAACAAAGGATGCATCAATGACTTTTCGCAACGGCCTTGCTTCGCTTCTTCGTCCCGAAGATTCGGTACTCGTTCTCATCGACCACCAGCCCTACCAGCTCGCCAATCTGAACAGCCACGACCCGCAGGCCGTGGTGAACAACACGACCGCCCTGGCGAAGTCCGCCAAGGCCTTCGGCGTCCCCACCATCCTGACGAGCGTCATCGCCGAACGAGGCGGCCTCATCTTTCCCCACATCACCGACGTGTTTCCCGGCCAGGAGGTCATCGACCGGACGTTCATCAATACCTGGGAAGACAGGAAGGTCGTGGACGCGGTCAAGGCGACCGGCCGCAAGCAGCTCATCATCGCCGGCCTGTGGACCGAGATCTGCGTCGCCATGCCGGTTATCCAGGCGCTGGGCGAAGGCTGGGATGTCACGGTCATCACTGACGCTTCGGGCGGCACGTCGGTCGAAGCGCACGAGGTCGCCATCCAGCGCATGATCGCGGCCGGCGCGAACATGATGACCTGGCTGGCGCTGACATCGGAGTGGCAGCGCGACTGGGCGCGCACCGAGCACGCGGGCGAGCTGACGGAGGTGCTCAAGCAGCACGTCGCTGGCAGCGGCATCGCGTACCTCTGGGAGCAGCAGCTGCTCAACACGCCTGTGCCAAGCAACGCAGGATGATCTGAGCGGGGATGAAGAGATTCTTGAGCGACGCGTTGCGAGAAGGCGGATTGCTTTTCGAGCCTCGTCATCCCTCTCTATACCGAGGTCGTCATGCCTGGATGCAGGCAGTCGGCACGATCAACGGCTTCACATCGACCCGGCCCTTGTTGAGCAACTCGACCGCCACCGCGAACTCTTCGTGGAAACGGAATGCACCGCGCAGATCGAACTCCTTGGCCACGATGGTGTTGATCGGCGGTGTCATGTCGCCGCCCAGGCCCAGCTGCACGACGATGCCGCGCGGGCGCAGCGCATCGAAGGCGCCGACCAGCGCACGGGCATCGCCGAGTGAATCGGCCAGCCGGTGCGCCGGGTGCATGGATGACGAGAGCTTCCATGGTGATGCCGGTTATTTCTTGAGGTCGACGCTGGCAAGCAGCGACTTGAAGTACGCGGACTGGCTGTTCATGAAGGTCTGGAACTGCTCGCCGTCCATGTAGGCCGGCTGCAGGTTGGCCCTGAGCAGCGCGTCGCGGAATGCAGGATCTTCAGCGGTCTTGCGCGTGGCATCACGCAGGTATTTGACGACTTCGGGCGGCGTGTTCAGCGGCACGCCCAGCCCGCGCCAGGTGCCCACGACGAGGTCCACGCCCTTCTCCTTGAATGTCACGACCTTGTCGTAAGGTGCGGGCAACCGGCGCTCGGCCATGGCAACCAGCACGCGCACCTTGCCCGCGGCCACGTGCGAGCCGATCTCGGCGGGGCTCACGGTGATCGCATCGACATGCCCGCCGACCAGGGCGCCCACGCTCGGCGCCGCGCCCTGGAACGGCACGTGGTTGAAATGCACCTGCATCTTCTGCTCGACGGCCGCGGCCGCCAGGTGCCAGATGGTTCCGGTGCCCGCATTGCCCATCGACACCGCACCTTCCTGCTTGCGCGCGGCGGCCAGCAGGTCGTCGATGGTCTGGTACGGCGACTCGGCACGCACCGCGATCACGCCGGGGTCACCGTTGAGCCGCGCGATCGGGATGAAGTCGGCGGTCGTCACCTTGGTCATGTTCAGGTGCGGGATGATCGCCAGCTCCGAGATGATCACGCCGATCTTGTAGCCGTCGGCCGGCGCGCGCTGCGCCTCGGTCATGCCGATGCCGCCGCCCGCGCCCGGCTTGTTGACGACGATCAGCGGTTGCGGCACGTTCTTCTTCGCGGCGTCGGCGAAGATCCGGGCCATCACGTCGGTGCCGCCGCCGGCGGACGAAGGCACGATCACTTCGATCGGCCGCGTGGGGTAGTCGGCCGCCTGCACGGCAATCGAGGACAGCAGCACGCCCGCGAAAGTCGCGGCGGCTGCACAGGCAAGGCGAAAGCGCTTCATGGTTGATGTCTCCTTCAATGACCGTCAGAGCACGGACACCATGCCGCCATCGACATAGATGATTTGTCCGCTCACGTAGTTGGATGCTTCGGACGCCAGAAAGACGGCGGTGCCGATCAGTTCTTCGGGCTTGCCCCAGCGGCCGGCCGGCGTGCGCCCCTTGACCCACGCATCGAAGCTCGGGTTGTCGATGAGCGCCTGGTTCATGTCGGTGAGCATGTAGCCCGGACCGATCGCGTTGGCCTGGATGTTGTGGCTTGCCCATTCGGCGGTCATTGCGCGGGTGAGCATCTTGATGCCGCCCTTGGCGACTGTGTACGGCGCGACCGTGGCGCGCGCCAGTTCGCTGGTGAGCGAGCCGATGTTGATCACCTTGCCGCGGCCGCGCGGAATCATTCGCCTGGCCGCCTCGCGCCCGACGACGAAGGCGCTGGTGAGGTTGGTCTCGATCACGCGGCGCCAGTCTGCGGTGGCCAGCTCGACCATCGGCTTACGGTATTGCACGCCGGCGTTGTTGACCAGGATGTCGACGGCGATGCCGGCCGCATCGAGCTTGTCGAAGGCAGCCACGACCGCGGCCTCGTCGCACACGTCGAACGCATGGGCATCGACTGTGTAGCCCTCGCCGCGCAAGGCGGCGGCGGAAGCCTCGAGCCGGGCGTCATCGACACCGTTGAGCACCAGGCGCGCGCCTGCGGCAGCCAGTCCCTGCGCAATGGCAAAGCCAAGGCCGCGCGACGAACCGGTGACGAGCGCGGTCTTGCCCGCGAGGCTGAAGAGTTGGGTGGACATGATGGATTCCTCAGGGGGTTTGCAGCGTGCCGTCGACCAGGCGCGTCTGCGTCCAGGTGGTGATGACGTTCTCGCAGGGATACTTGCGCGCCTCTTTTTCATCGATGTCGACGCCGAGGCCCGGCTTGTCGTTGGCGTAGACGTAGCCGTCCTTGAATTCGGGCAAACCGGGGAACACATCCAGCAACGCGCCGGGCGGGCCCTTCAGGTTCTGGATCACGAAGTTCGGCGGCTGCACGCCCGACCATTCCTGCACGCCGAAATTGCGTGCGGCCAGGTCGATGTGGATGTTGGCCGCATGCGCCACCGGCGACATGTCGCCGGGCCCGTGCCAGGCCGTCTTCACGCCGAACTGCTCGGCGAAGAGCTGCAGCTTGCGCCCGGGCGTGATGCCGCCGATCTGGCTCAGGTGGACGCGAATGAAGTCGATGAGCTGATCGGTGATGAGCGTCTTCCACTCATAAGGGTTGTTGAACAGCTCGCCCTGGGCCAGGGGAATGCGCGTCTTCTCGCGCAACTGGCGCAGCCACTTGCCCTCCTCCAGCGGGATCGCGTCTTCCAGGAAGAACAGCTCGAAGCGCTCCATCTCGCAGGCGAAGCTGATCGCCTCGATCGGGCTCAGGCGCTCGTGCACGTCATGGCACAGCGCCACGTCGAAGCCAACCTTGTTGCGGATGCCCTCGAAGAGCTTGAGCGTGTCGCGCATGTAGCTGCGGCTGTCGAGGTAGACGCCATCGGGTGCGCCGCGCGGCGCGGTCGAAGGTGCCTTGCCGAAGCCTCCCCCGCCGTAACCGCCGCTCTGGCAGCGGATGTGCGTGATGCCCTGCGCCATGTAGCGCTGGATGTTGTCGCACAGCTCGGCCAGGTCGCGGCCGTCGGCATGCCGGTAGATGGGCACGCCTTCGCGCACCTTGCCGCCGAACAGTTGATAGACCGGCATGCCGGCCATCTTTCCCTTGATGTCCCACAGCGCCATGTCGACGCCCGAGATCGCGTTGTTCTCGGCCGGGCCGTTGCGCCAATAGGCGTTCTGGTGCATGAGCTGCCACAGCTCCTCGATTGCGCTCACGTCGCGCCCGACCAGCAGCGGCTTGAGGTACTGCTCGACCATGCACTGCACGACAAGGTGGCGGTACGCGAAGGTCGCGCATCCAAGGCCGTAGAGGCCGGGCTGGTTGGTCTCGACCTTCACGACCACGAGGTTGATGCCTTCGGGCGCCGTGAGGATGACCTTCACGTCGGAGATGAGTGTTGCCATGTGCGGGTGTGTGTCAGTGCTGGGGTTGAAGCTTGGTTCATCAGCGAAGTGAAAAAGAATATCGTGATATTTCACGATATTTATGCGCGAATACCCTGCCCTACCTCGACGGAATACCTGTGCCCTCCTTTAGAGGAAACCGTGTATTCGAGGCTGTGCTTGCACTTGCATATCAGATATGCTGCAGCCTCGAAACAAGGAATTCCATGGCAACCCGTTCCCCTGCCAGGCCCAAGCTGGTTTCCGTCGACGCTGCCGCGCCGGGCACCTCGCTCAAGAGCTCTGCCAACCAGTCGGACCAGGCCTATGAACGCATCGAAGAACTGCTGATCTGCTGCAAGCTGGCGCCCGGCCGCTTCCTGGCCACGCACGAACTGCAGACCATGGTCGGCTACGGCCGCACGCCCGTGCACCAGGCGCTCAATCGCCTGGCGGCCGACACGCTGGTGCAGATCACGCCGCGGCACGGCATCCGCATCGCGCCGATCGACCTCACGCGCGATCGCCTGCTGCTGAGGCTGCGCCGCGACATGGAGCGCTTTGTGATCCGGCTTGCCACCGAGCGCTCAGGGGCATCGGAGCGCAACCGCATGCAGCACATCAAGCGGCAACTCGTCGAACATGGCGCGCACATGACGATCGAGCAGTTCAACGTGGCCGACCGCCTGATCGATCAGCTCTTTCTGGCCGCCGCGCAAGAGCCTTTCGTGGAAGGCACGCTGCGGCCACTGCACACGATCTTCCGACGCATCGGCTGGATCTATCACATGCATGCGCCCGAGAAGGTTGATCTGCAAGGCACCGTCGACGGGCACATCGCTGTCATCGAAGCGGTGGCCAACGGCGACGTCGACGCCGCCATCGCCGCATCAGATGGTTTGATGGATTTCGTCGACAGCATGTTCGAAGTGCTCGAGCGCGACGTGGCGCCCAGCACGCTCGACTGCAGCCTGGATGGCGACGACAGCTACTTGACCCTCGACAGGCCCAGTACGTGACGGCCATGAACGATGGCGTCAAGTTCGCCATTCCGAGCAAGCTGGGGCGTAAGTTCAGCCATCTGATGTCAATCAGATGGGCTTGCGCAACCACCGGGTTCCGTCGCAACCCGACGGCCGCTTCGAGGGGGCCGCGCATCCTATAAATACGGGATCCCTGATGAAGCCTTCTTCGGTTCAATTGCTTCTCCTGGAAGTTTGACGGAAGCAAAGCAATGCCAAGGCACCCCATTCACAGCGCAACGATCACCTTGAAGCTGCCATTCGACATGGACACCGACGCCGAGATCACGGCCTTGCGCGCTGCCGGCATACCGGTCGACGCGCTCGGCAACGCAGAGCGAGGCTTTCTTTTCGTGCGATTCAGCGACGGATGGAGAAACCGGGCCAACATCTTTCGGTGGTTCGCCGGAGACATCGGGCAAGACCTTCGCAACAGCGGCATCAAACCGGGCCCCCGGCGACGCAGGGTGGCGCTTTCAAGCTGCATGCCCAATCGCTAGACGCCCGCGCCTCAGACAGCGCCGTGGGCCTCGACATAGAGCGCATAGAGTGAATGGCTGCTCGCCATGTAGAGGCGATTGCGCTTCGGGCCTCCGAACTCGAGATTCGGGCAGCGCTCGGGCAGGCGGATGAAGCCGATGGGCTTGCCTTGCGAATTGAAGATCTTCACGCCGTCCATCTCCTCCGACTTGCCGGTCGGCAGGTAGGCCTTCATGCCACCACCGATGTCGGTAGGCTCGGCCGCAACCGCGCCCGAGTAACCCCAGCCGCACCAGAGATTGCCGTCGCGGTCGACGCGAAAGCCGTCGAGCGACCCCGGCCCGTCTGCGTCGATCAGCTTGGTCTTGTTCTCGACGCCCGTGCCGTCGGGTGATACGTCGTAGCTCCAGATGCTGCGGTTTGGTGTTCCCTTCCACTCGACGACGTAGAGCTTCTTCTCGTCGGGCGAGAACGCCAGGCCGTTCGGGTTGACGAGATCGGTGATCATCGCGCTCAGCTTGCCGTCCTTCGCGATGCGGTACACGTTGGTCGTCACCTGCTCGGGCACGGCCTTGGAGCCTTCCCACTCGCCGTTGATACCGAAGGTGGGATCGGTGAACCAGACGGTGTCGTCCGATTTGACGACGACGTCGTTCGGCGCGTTGAGGCGCTTGCCCTGGTAGTTGTCGGCCAGCACCGTCATGCGCCCGTTCTTCTCGGTGCGAACCACGCGCCGCGTCACCGAGTGCTCGCAGGTGATCAGCCGCCCCTGGCGATCGCGGGTGTTGCCATTGGCATAGTTGACGTTGGTCTTGTGCACGGTGAACCTGCCGGTCTTCTCGTCGTACTTCATCAACCGGTTGTTCGGGATGTCGCTCAGGAGCAGGTAGCCGTGCTCGGGAAAGTAGACCGGGCCCTCGGCCCAACGCATGCCCGTGCCGAGCTGTTCCACCGTGCTGCTGTAGATCCGGTACTTGGCGAAGCTCGGGTCGAGGATCATCACGGCCGGATCGGGGTAGCGCTGGTTGGGTTTGAAGTCGAAGGCTTGCGCGCCGGCCAGGCCGCTGAGCGCCGCGGCACCGGCGCCCGCAGCCGTCCTGAGCAACTGGCGTCGTCGATGGTTGATATCGCTCTGCATCGGAGGTCTCCTCATGTGATTGCGAAAACTCAATCGGCCACCGCGCCCGACTTCTTCACCAGTTCAGCCCAGCGCGGAATTTCCTTGGACATGAACTCACGCAGTTCTTCCGGCGTGCTGCCCACGATCTCCATCGCCAGCTGGTCCGAGAGCTTGGCCTGCACGTCGGGCTGCTTGAGCGCCTTCACGATCTCGGCATTGAGGCGCTGCACGATCGGCTTGGGCGTGCCCTTCGGGGCGTACACCGCCTGCCACGACGACATCTCGAAGCCAGGAATGCCCGACTCGATCATGGTCGGCAGCTCGGGCACCAGCGCGATGCGCTTGCCGGTGGTCACGGCCAGCAGCTTGAGCTTGCCGCTCTTGACCAGTGGCAGCGCGGCTGTCACCTGGTCGAACATGAAGGGCACCTGCCCTGCGGCCACGTCGGTCAGGGCCGGCGGCGTGCCCTTGTACGGCACGTGGGTGAGCTTCACGCCGATGAGGTCGGCGAACATCTCGCCGGCCAGATGCGTCGAGGTGCCGGCACCGGAAGAGGCAAAGGTGCGCTTGCTCTCATCCTTCTTCAGCAGAGCCACCAGTTCGGCCACCGAGTTCACGCCGAGCTGGCTGTTGACGATGAGCACGTTGGGCAGGCGCGCAACCAGCGAGACGGGCTCGAAGTCCTTCATCGGGTCGTAGGTCAGCTTCTTGTAGAGGCTGGCGTTGATGGCGTGTGTGCTGATAGTCCCCCCGAAGAGCGTGTAGCCGTCGGGTGCGGCCCGGGCCACGTAGGCGGCGCCGATGCCGCCAGCCTGGCCGGGCTTGTTGTCGACCACCACCGACTGCTTGAGGCTCTCGCCCAGCTTCTGGGCCAGCGTGCGGCCCACGATGTCGGTGGAGCCGCCGGGGGTGAAGGGAACGACGTAGACGATGGGCTTGGCAGCCGGCCATTCGGGGGTCTGGGCCAATGCGGCCACAGGGGCGAGCACAGCCGGCAGCAATGCCGCGGCGAGGCGGATGAAACGCATGTCTTGTCTCCTTTGATTTTTTGTCGATGGGCTCAACGGCCCTTGGCCTGGCGCCAGGTTGCGAAGTCAGTGCGGCTTTGCTCTTCAGTGGGCGGATACAGGCCGAGGATGGAACGGCCTTCGAGCACCATGTCCTGCACGAAGTCTTCGAAGACAGTCATCTCGGTTGCTTCGGCCGCTACCTCGTCGGCCATGTGGGCCGGAATGACGATCACGCCTTCCGCATCTCCCACGATCACGTCGCCCGGAAACACAGGTGCATCGCCGCAGCCAATGGGCACGTTGATGTCGATGGCCTGGTGCAGCGTGAGGTTGGTCGGTGCGCTCGCGCGCTGGTGGTAGGCCGGGAAGCCGAGCTTCGCGATGTCGGGGCTGTCGCGGAAACCGCCGTCGGTCACCACTCCGGCCACGCCGCGCTTCATCAGCCGCGTGACCAGGATGCCGCCGGCCGAGGCGGCGCGCGCATCCTTGCGGCTGTCGATCACCAGCACGGCGCCTTCGGGGCACTGCTCCACCGCCTGGCGCTGCGGATGATTGCGGTCGAGGAAGACGCTGATCGGGTTCAGGTCTTCGCGCGCCGGCATGTAGCGCAGCGTGAAGGCCTCGCCCACCATGTTGGGCAGGCCCGCGTTGAGCGGCCGCACGTCCTGGATGAACTGGTTGCGCAGGCCGCGCTTGAACAGGGCCGTGCACAGGGTGGCGGTGCTCACCTTCATGAGCTGCTCGCGGGTGGCGGGATTCACGTGTCGTCTCCGTTCTTGAAATGAAATGAGAAATGAATTGGGGCTGGAAGGCCGATCAGAAGATGTCGGGCTCCGGCACCGGCTTGCCGAAGCTGGTTTCCAGGAAGTCGAAGTCGCAGCCTTCGTTGGCCTGCTTGATGTGGCGGCCGAACATCCATCCATAGCCGCGCTCGTAGCGCGGCGGCGGCGGCGTCCACTGGGCCTTGCGGCTGGCGAGTTCCTCGTCACTGATGTCGAGGTGAATGCGCCGCGCGGGCACGTCCACGGTGATGCGGTCACCGGTCTTCACCAGCGCGAGCGGCCCGCCGATGGCCGCCTCGGGCGAACAGTGCAGCAGGCAGCCGCCGTAGCTGGTGCCGCTCATGCGTGCGTCGGACAGGCGCAGCATGTCTTTCACGCCCTGCTTCAGCAGCTTGGTCGGAATCGGCAACATGCCCCACTCCGGCATGCCGGCGCCACGCGGGCCGGCGTTGCGCAGCACCAGGATGTCGTCGCCCGTCACGTCCAGGTCAGGGTCTTCCACCGCCTTCTTGAGCGCGGGGTAGTCGTCGAACACCAGCGCACGGCCGCTGTGCTGCAGCAGATGCGGCGCGCAGGCGCTGGGCTTGATCACCACGCCGTCAGGCGCCAGGTTGCCGCGCAGCACGGCCAGCGCGCCTTCGGCATAGATGGGGTTGGCGAGCGGCCGGATGACGTCGTCGTCGTAGACCTCGGCGCCTTCGATGTTCTCGCCGAGCGTGCGGCCATTGACGGTGCGCGCGTCGGTCCGCAGATGGCCGCGGATGCGCTCCAGCATCGCGGGCAGGCCGCCAGCGTAGAAGAAGTCCTCCATCAAATAAGTGTCGCCGCTGGGCCGGATGTTGGCGATGACGGGCACGCGGCGGCTGAAGGCATCGAAGTCATCCAGGCTCACCGCGTGGCCGGCGCGGCGCGACATCGCGATCAGGTGGATGACTGCGTTGGTGCTGCAGCCCATGGCCATCGCGCAGGCGATGCCGTTCTCGAAGTTGGCGCGCGTGAGCATCTTCGCGGGCGTGAGGTCTTCCCACACCATCTCGACGATGCGGCGGCCGCAGTCGGCGCTCATGCGGATGTGGTTGGCGTCCGCCGCGGGGATGCTGGAGGCGCCCGGCAGGCTCAGGCCCACCGCCTCGGCAATGCCCATCATGGTGGCGGCCGTTCCCATGGTCATGCAGGTGCCGTGGCTGCGGGCGATGCCGGCCTCCATCTCGGCCCAGGCCTGCTCGCCCAACCGGCCGGCACGGCGCTCGTCCCAGTACTTGAAGGCATCGGAGCCGGAGCCCAGCACCTTGCCCTTCCAGTTGCCGCGCAGCATGGGGCCGGCCGGCAGATAGATGAAGGGAACACCCATGCTGAGCGCGCCCATCACGAGGCCGGGCGTGGTCTTGTCGCAGCCTCCCATCAGCACCACACCGTCTACCGGGTGGCTGCGCAGCAGCTCTTCCGTTTCCATCGCCAGGAAGTTGCGGTAGAGCATGGTGGTCGGCTTGACCATGCTTTCCGAAAGCGAAATGGCCGGGAGCTCGAGTGGGAAGCCACCTGCCTGCAGGATGCCGCGCTTGACGTCCTCCACGCGTTGCTTGAAGTGCGCGTGGCACTGGTTGGCGTCGCTCCAGGTGTTGACGATGGCGATTACCGGCTTGCCCATCCAGTCGGCATAGCTGTAGCCCATCTGCAGCACGCGCGAGCGGTGGCCGAAGGAGCGGAAGTCGTCGGGGGCGAACCAGCGGGCGCTGCGAAGGGATTCGTAGGGGCGTTTCATCAGGGTTGTCTCCAGGGCGCGCTGCACCATGAGTGCCGCCTTGCCGATCGCAAGCCGGGAATTAAAACATTAATATATCAGTCGCGTCAATGACACAATCGCCAGCGATGAGTGCCCCTCCCAAGATTCGACTCGACCGTACCCGCCTGGCTGCGCCCCAGGTGCTGGAAAAACTGCGCGAGGCCATCCTCTCGCTGGAACTAGCGCCCGGTACCGTGCTGGTCCGGCAAGAGCTGGCCGACCGTTTTGGCGTGAGCCAGACGCCGGTGCGCGAAGCGCTGCTGCGTCTGAGCGAAGAGGCACTGGTCGACGTGTTCCCGCAGCACGCGACATTGGTCAGCCGCATCGACATCGCGGCGGCGCGCGAAGCACACTTCCTGCGGCGGTCCATCGAGTTGGAACTGGTGCACCAGTTGTCACAGCAGGAGTCGCCGGGACTGGTCGAGCAGATGAAGGGCGTCATCGCCCAGCAGGCAGCGCTTGCAACGTCGCAGCGCTACGGTGACTTCGTCAACGCCGATCGGGCGTTCCATCGCCTGATGTACGAAGCCGGCGGCGTGCTGGGCCTTTGGGATCTTGTGGGCCGCGTATCCGGACACGTCGACCGGCTGCGCCGCCTGCACTTGCCCACCGCGGGCAAGACCGAGGCGATTCTGCGCGACCACCGCGCCATCGTGCGCGCCATCGAGGCACAGGACCCGGCGGCCGCCCAGGCCGCGCTTCGCAAGCATCTGTCAGGCACGCTCAGCGCGGTGAGCGAGATCTGTCGGCAGTACCCCGACTACGTGCTCGTCTGAACCTTTGGACGCTCGACTTCGGCGAATCGCGCCAGAAACTCCGCCGGCGACCCAGGCGAGGCCCCTCCCCCGTTCAGAAGTCGAACCGCCACGCTCCGGATGCGACTACGGCTCGGACCTGTGCAATCGCATCGACACCGAGAACCGGTCGGCTGGATGGACCGACACGGACACTTCGAAGGTCTGCCCGTCCGCATCCATGTAGCGCCGCACGATCTTCAGCGCAGCCGCACCTTGCTCGACATGCAGCGCCTTTGCCATCGCCGCGTCCTTGACGGTGTCGGCCCGCACATCCTGGTGGATTTCGGCGATCTGCCGACCGTAGCGCTCTGCGATCAGTGAGCTGATGAGGGTGTCGGGCGACTCTTGAACAAGCTCCCCGACCTCCGAATACGCGGGGTCGACATACACATCGGTCCATCCGATGGGGTCGCTCTCTCCGTTGCCGTCCAGGCGCAGGCTCGAGATACGCAGCCAGCGCACACCGGGCGCGCACCCCAGGTCCTTCGCCACCGCAGCGGCAACGGCGACCTCTTCGATCGATTGCACCTGCCGCAAGTGCTCGGTGCCGAACTGCACCAGATCGTCCACCGACGCGAGCGAGGGGCGAAAGGTGTCGCGCGGCCTGGTCGCCTCGACGCGCGTTCCCACGTTCTTGCGGCGCGACACCAAGCCCAGGCGCTGAAGCTCGGCCAACGCTGCCCGCACGGTGTGCCGACTGGTCTTGTAGTGCTCGCAGAGTTCGAGTTCGGTCGGAAGCAGCGAGCCGACGACGAAATGACCGCTCGTGATGGCGTCGGTCAGGTGGCGCGAGATGTCGCTGTGATGAGGCTTGGGTGGCGAAGACATGTTGCCCTCAAGGATCGCATTCATGGCGTCAAGGGTAAACCCCAGCTCGTCGAATATGTTCGGACATATTAAAGTTGAATATGTCCGAACATATTTGCGTTCGCTGCTTCCACTTTCAACGGCTCCCATGAACACCACCCGCACCCCGATTCCGATGGCCAGCACCGTCGTCGACTCCATCCTGTTCCGCGACGCGTTCGGCACGCAGAAGATGCGGCAGCTCTTTTCGGACGGTGCGTTGATCCAGCGCTACATCGATGCCGAGATCGCGCTTGCCAAGGCCGAAGCGCGTGTCGGCGTGATTCCGGCCGAGGCGGCAGAGGTGATCGCGCGCGAATCGAAGCTCGAGCGCATCGACTTCGACCACATGCGCGAAGAGACCGACATCGTCGGCTACCCCATCCTGCCGCTGGTGCACCAACTGGTCGAAATGTGCGGCGAAGCGGGCCGCTACGTGCACTGGGGCGCGACCACGCAGGACATCATGGACACCGCAGTGGCGCTCCAAGTGCGCGACGCGCTCGACAGCATCGACGCAGACATCCGCGAACTGCGCGGCATCCTCGCATCGCTCGCGAAGAAGCACCGCGACACGCCGATGGCCGGCCGCACTCATCTGCAGCAGGCGCTGCCCGTGACCTTCGGCTACAAGGTCGCGATCTGGCTGGCCATGTTCGACAGGCACCAGCAGCGCATTGCCGAGCTGCGCCCGCGCGTGGCGGTGGTCGAATTCGCCGGTGCCGCGGGCACGCTAGCCTCGCTCGGCGACAAGGGCTTCGAAGTGCAGAAGGCGATGGCCAAGGAACTGAAGCTGGGCGTGCCCGCCACCACATGGCACGTGGCGCGCGACGGCTTCGCGGAGGCTGTGAATCTGCTCGCGCTCGTCACGGGCTCGCTGGGCAAGATCGCGCTCGACATCATGATCATGGCGTCGACGGAGTTCGCCGAGGTGTACGAACCCTTCGTCAAGGGGCGCGGTGCATCGAGCACGATGCCGCAGAAGCGCAACCCGATTTCCAGCGAGCTGATGCTTGCGGCCTCCAAGGCGGTGCGACAGCACGCCGGGCTGATGGTCGATGCCATGGTGCAGGACTTCGAACGCGCGACGGGCCCGTGGCATGCCGAATGGATTGCCATCCCCGAGAGCTTCATCCTGACCTCGGGCGCCTTGCATCAGGCCAAGTTCGCGCTGGGCGGCCTGATCGTGGACGAGGCGCGCATGAAGCACAACCTGGGCATCAGCCGCGGCCTGATCGTGGCCGAGGCCGTGATGATGGGCATGGCCCCGCACATCGGCCGCCAGCAGGCGCACGACGTGGTCTACGACGCCTGCCGCACCGTCAACGAAAAGGGCGGCACGCTGGCGGAGGCTCTTGCCGCGCTGCCCGAGGTCACGAAGCACTTCGACCGCGCGGCCATCGATCGCATGACCGATCCGGCGAACTATCTCGGCCTCGCGCCGCAGATGGTGGACCGCGCCATCGCGCTGTCCGCCGCAGTCGCTGCCTGAGCCGCGACCAACCACCAACCCCGAGGAGACAAGACAGATGATCGACATCAAGAAGCTGGCCGTGCGTGCCCTGCTGGCCGCGACCTTCGCGGCCGCCGCGCACGGCGTGAGCGCCCAGACGTACCCGGCCCGACCCGTGACCTGGATCGTTCCGTTCGCGGCCGGCGGCCCCACCGATGCGCTGGCACGGGCCATGGCGGAGAGAGTTGCGCGCGAACTCGGTCAACCCATCATCATCGACAACGCACCGGGCGCCGGCGGAACCGTCGGTGCGGCGAAGGCATCGCGTGCCGCAGCCGACGGCTACACCATGCTGGTCGGGCACATGGGCTACATGGGCGCCGCGCCCGCGCTCTACAAGAAGCTCGCCTACGACCCAGTCAAGGATTTCGCGCCGGTGTTCCGCTTTCCTGATACGCCTCTGGTGCTGATGGTGCGCAAGGAGCATCCCGCGAAGGACATCAAGGCGCTGGTCGACTTCGGCAAGGCCAACCCGGACAAGCTCTTCATCAGCAATGCCGGTGTCGGCTCCAGCTCGCACCTCATCGCGGCCTTGTTCGCGGCCTCGGCCGGCATCAGGATCTCGCAGGTTCCGTACAAGGGCGCGGGGCCGGCGCTGATCGACGTGATCGGTGGCCAGGTCGACGGCATCTTCGACCAGACCAACACGGCCATGCCGCAGATCAAGGAGGCCAAGGTCCGCGCACTGGCAGTGACGTCCAAGGTCAGGCTCGCGCAGCTGAAAGACGTTCCCACGCTCAGCGAGACAGTGCTTCCGGGCTTCGAGGCTTCGACCTGGTACGGCATCTACGCGCCCAAGGGCACACCGCAGGCGGTGCTCGACAAGGTGCAGCAGGCCTATCTGAAAGTGATGAGCGACAAGGCGTTCACTGACAAGCTGGCCGAGCAGACGATCCAGATGCTGCCGCCGGAGCAGTACACCGGCGCCGCGCTCGGCAAGCACACCGAAGCGGAGGTGGCGCGCTGGAAGGCCGTGGCGGCCAAGGCCAGCATCTCGCTGGACTGACGCACATGACCGCCACGCGCATCGAGCACGACGCATTCGGGCCGGTCGAGATACCGGCCAGCCGCTACTGGGGCGCGCAGACGCAACGCGCAGCAGGCGTGTTCGATGTGGGCACCGAGCGGTTTCCCGTCTGCCTGCTGCACGCGCTCGGACTCCAGAAGATCGCGGCAGCGCGAGCCAATGCACGCTGCGGCACGCTCGACGCGGCACTGGCCGAACAGATCGTCATCGCTGCTGAAGAGCTGTCGCGCGGCCTGTTCGACGATCACTTCCCGCTCACGATCTGGCAGACCGGTTCGGGGACCCAGACGAACATGAATGCCAACGAGGTCATCGCGAACCGCGCCAACGAGCTGCTCGGGCGGCCGCTCGGCACGAAGTCGCCGGTGCATCCCAATGACCACGTGAACGCATCGCAATCGTCGAACGACAGCTTCCCGACCGTGATGCACATCGCGGCCGCAATGGAGTTGACCGGGCGCTTGATTCCATCGCTCGTCGTGCTGAAGGACGCACTGGCGGAACGCGCGAGCGCCTTCGCCGATGCAACCAAGGTTGCGCGCACGCACCTGATGGACGCCGTGCCGATGACGATGGGCCAGGCATTCGAGGCATTCGCATGGCAGGTGAGCAGCGGAGTTGCGCGCCTGCAGGACGCCTTGCCGCGGCTCCTGATCGTTGCCCAGGGCGGTACGGCGGCGGGAACCGGGCTCAATGCGCCACCGGACTTCGACGTGCTGTTCTGCGAAGAGATCGGCAAGCTCACGGGCCTCCAGTTCAAGCCTCATCCGTGCAAGTTCGAGGGCATGTCGGGCCACGATGCGCTGGTGGAGCTGTCAGGGGCCTTGAACGTGATCGCCACATCGCTGATGAAGATCGCCAACGACATCCGCTGGATGGGATCGGGGCCGCGCTGCGGCATCGGCGAACTGGTGGTGCCCGATGACGGGTTGACCTCATCGATCATGCCCGGCAAGCGCAACCCGACCATCGCGGAGGTGGTGGCCCAGGCGGCCATGCAGGTTGTCGGAAATCACGTGACGGTGACGATGGCCGGCGCCTCGGGCAACTTCGAACTCAACGTGGCCAAGCCGGTGCTGATCCACAGCGTGCTTCAGTCCATGCGTGTGCTGGCGGACAGCTCGCGCGTCTTTGCGAACAAGCTGGTGGCCGGCCTGGACATCGATCGCGAGCGCCTCGAATCGAACCTGGGCAACGCATTGCTGTCCGTGACGGCGCTCAACCCGGTGCTTGGCTACGACAAGGTGGCGCGCATCACGCGAACCGCCGTGGAGCACCGCATTGCTCCACGCGAGGCAGCCATCGAACTGGGCTACTTGAGTGCCGAGGCGTATGACCGCCTGGTCGATCCGCTTCGCATGGCCAGAGGAAAAATCTAGCGCATTGGCGCGGGAGTGTGCGAGCCATGGCCCCTCTTTCGGATGCCGCAAGCAGGCCGCTACCCGCATACACATTTGGGGGCGTCGGATGGTTGCGTCACCCTTTCAGGTGCATTCGGTATTCTTCTCGCCCTTGCTTGACAAGGGTCCGGCGCGATCTTCGAGGACGTACCCCTCGCCTCGCACCGTATGCAGCAGCTTCGCCTCGAACGGCGCATCAAGCTTGCTGCGCAGGCGAAGGATGGCCACGTCAACCGAGTTGGTCTTGGCATTGAATTCCACATCCCAGACGCGCCTGGCGAGCATGGGCCGTGAAAGTACCGTGCCCTGGTTGCGAAGCAACACCACCAGCAACGTGAACTCCATCCTGGTCAGTTCGAGTTCGGTCCCATCGCGGGCAAACTTTGCGCGCCGCTCGTCGAGCTCCAGATCGGCCAGGCGAAGCACCGGTTGACGGCGTACACCGGTGCTGCGGGCCAACGCCTTGACGCGGGCCAGCAGTTCGGAAAACTGGAACGGCTTGACCAGATAGTCGTTCGCTCCAAGTTCCAGGCCCGCCATGCGAGCAGCAACGCTGTCGCGTTCGGTCAGAACCAGCAGAGGTGCATCCGTCTTGCGCCGGATCGTTCGAACGGCATGAAATCCGTCCTGGCCAGGCCGCATCGAGTTCAGGAGGATGAGCGCGTAGTCCTGCGCGATGACCGGGTTCGCAGCTGCGTTCTCGCCATTCACTATGTCGACGGTGAAACCGTTTCTCTCCAGCCCCTCGTTGAAGGTCTTGCACTGGGTCGATTGATGGTCGATGAGCAAGACCCGCATGGAGTCCATGTCCTCGTCGAGCTCTGCGCTGCGTGCATGGCTGGTGCCGAGAAATGAGCCGCTCAGTGCGGTTTCAAAAGGAAGCGGGGAAACATACAGTCGCACAAGTTCTCCTGTTCCAGCGTCCAGGTGGCGCCGTTGCACTTTTATATGGTTCGACGAGTTATTGATCTAATCAATCATTTCTGCCGATGAGGCGGCGTTGCCTCTCTGCATTGGCAAAGATGGGGTTCCATCTGCCTGCTCCGGGCTTTCGTGGTCTGCGCCGAAGGTCGAGATAAGCGAAGTCCATTCATCCGATATTCATCTTCTACTCAGCGCCACTTAATGCGCGCTTCACCCCTTGTGCATTCCGCGCTGGTGCAATTTGGGTCTCGGGACAAGCCATCAGGCCGTTCCGATATCCAACCACCTCAACCGGAAAATGAAGATGAACAAATTCACCCATATCGCCATCGCCAGTTTCCTGATCGCGGGGGCGATCCTGCCGGCCGCCGCCAAGGAGAAAGCCGCCGGCCGCAGCATCACCGAGGCCGAAGTCCTTGGAGCCCAGCAGGCCTGGTGCAAGGCACTGGTAGACATCAGCGCTGCGAACTCCGCCGGCGGGCAGCCGGTGGCCAAGGCGCTGGCCGAGAAGGTCATCGACAGCGCATACGCCTACCAGCAGGGCGCGGTGCTGTTCAAGCCGACGCTCACGACATCGCCGCAGACCTTTCGCACCGCCCGCGACGGCGCGCTGGCGTACTTCGTGGGCGGCAATCCGGCCTTCCCGAACGACACCGGCTTCGCCCTGAAAGGCTGGAACAAGTGCGAGATTGCGAACAGCGCGGTGCTCATCCACGGCGACACGGCCAGCACGCTGGGCAACGTGATGTTCACCGGCCCGGACGGCAAGGTCACCACGGTCGACAAGACCTGGACCTTCGTGAAGGACGATGCCGGCAAGCTGCGCATCGTCGTGCATCACTCATCGCTGCCGTACGCCGGCCGCTGAGCACCGCGTTCAATTGCTGCCCCCTGGCTTGCGTCAGGGGGCTCTTCGGAGCAGCCTTGGCGTTCTTTGCCGTCAGTGAACGAAACGTCCACCCGCGCCGATCATGGTCATCTCGACGAATCGCGAGCCGTTGTGGTTGTCCGGGGTGAACGACACGGTAAAGCCGCCTGCGTCCCAGTTGCCCATCGTCTCCAGCGCTGCCGTGAGCCTGGCCCTCGTGAGATCGCGTCCCGTGCGGCGCAGCCCTTCGGCCAGGGTCTTCGCGGCCAGGAAGCCCTCCATCGATCCGAAGCTCATCTGCGGCACTCCGGCCTTCTGCATGGCCCGGGCATATTCGTTCTGCAGGGGAGAAGCCTTGCCCCAGGGGAAGGGCACGACTTCGGAAATCATCACGCCCGCACCGGAGCTGCCCAGTTCGTCGGCCAGCGCCTTGCCGCCAACGAAGGACACGCTGACGAACTGGCCGGTGTAGCCGGCCTTCTTCATTTCCTTGATCAAGGTCGCGCTGGAAGTGTAGGAACTGATCAGCACGACGGCATCCGGGCGTGCCGCCTGGAGCGCCTTGGCGGCAGCCCCCACATCGGTGCTGTGCCGTTCCACCGTCGCCGTTGCAACGATCGCCAGGTTGCGCTTGGCTTTCGCCTTGGTCATGGCATCGAGCCCGGCCTTGCCGTAGGCGTCGTTCTGATGGAAGACCCCAAAGCTTTTCATGCCGGTGACCGAGAGCTGATCGAGGATGTATTCGGCTTCATCGAAATAGCTCGCCCTGACATTGAAGACGACGCGGTTGAACGGCTGGCGCAGTGCCTCGGCACCGGTGACCGGCGCGAAGAACGGCACCTGGGCAGCCACGGCCAACGGCAAGGCCGCCAGCGTGGTGGAGGTGCCGACATAGCCGAACAGCGCAACGGCACGATCCTGCTCCAGCAGTTCGGCCGTGTTGCTTGCCGTGGTCTGGGGGTCGTAGGCGTCGTCCTTGGCGTGCAGTTCGATCTTGCGGCCGTGGATGCCGCCCCCCTCGTTGATCATCTGGAAGCAGATGCGTGCGCCCAGGTTGAACTCCGTGCCGAGCTGCGCGGACGGGCCGCTGAACGGTGCGGACTGGCCAATCACGATGGTGTCGTCCACGACCGCGGCCTTGTTGTCCTTCTCCTTGGCGAAGCCCGGCAGGCTGACGAGCCCGAGCGAGGTGGCAGTGGCGCATGACACCAGCAGGGAACGCCGGGTGAGCGAGTCGGGCAGTGGGCTATGGGGAGTGGTCTGGCTGAGAGGCATGTTGTGTCGAGAGACTAGGCGGAACGCGCTGTAGAGAAACAGCCTGCAACCATTGTTTGCGAACTTATGTACTCTCGACCAGTCCTCGAATTGGAATTCAGCCACTCACTTTCCGGGGTAATCGCCTGCCGCGCTACACGCGAGGCTCTTGCGCACAGGCTCCGGCATACCCGCCATCATCGGCGTCTCGGCGCGCACCTCTTTGCGAGCAATGCGGGAGATTTCATCTTTGAGGATCGAGGCGATGTTTGGCATGGACGCATTGCGCCGCGCCGTTGCAGCCCTGAAGCGCCGCCACCGGGCTTATGAGCCTGAGTATGGAAAAGCGACAGCAGTCGGCATCGAGGCGGTTCCCTGAGCGGCTTTTTTCTCCCTGGCCTCTACCAGCGCCGAACCGCTGTCGAGAAGCAGTGTGCGCGCCCCCCTCGAAGCCAACGTGCACTCTGCTCGAGAGTTCTGTGAAACGATACCTGCCGTCCTGTGAGGTGCGACCTCGATACCTCTGATGAGATCTCAAGGAGGTCAAAGTAATCCTTTCGATGAGCAATCACAGAAACCAGAAAAGGACTTTTGATTGCCTCATTGAACATGTCGTTACGCTCGTTCCGATCATTGCTGCACAGGGCAATGCATCCGAATTCAAAAGAATTAACGAGGGTCACGCATGCATTTCGACGCGACTGCCGCGCACGGCAGCTTCAACCATCGCCAGATCAAGCGACTCGCTCTGCAAGGCGCTGCAGTGCTCACGCTGCTGAGCATTTCCGGATGGGCCCAGGCGGCCTGCTCGCTGAGCTTCACATCGCCCAGCAAGGGTGCCAAGGTCACCTCGCCGAACATCACGGTGTACGGGACCGGTGGCGGCGATGCCACCACGGGTGACGCCGGCACCGTGACCGCCACGCTCAACGGCTCGCCCTTCTTCAGCTACTCCGGTTCCTTCACCGCCGTCGTGTCGTTCCTGGAAGGACGCGGCGTCCCCGTCACGCTGCGCTCAGGCCCGAACTACCTGGCGGTCTCCGGCAGCGTCGGTGGATGCAGCGCGTCGGACTACATGACGGTCTACTACGACACCTCCGACGTCATCCCGCGCAAGAACAAGGGCGACGGCTCCGAGCGCAACGGACCGCAGTCGTGCACGGGCAACCCCATCAACTTCGCGATGGGCAACAAGGTGCAGGAAGAAGAAGACTTCCGCAGCGCGTCCACGCATTACCCGCTCAGGTTCGCACGCATCTTCAACAGCGCCGACGGCTACTGGCGCTACTCGTACGCCATGCGCCTGAGGATCAGTGCGACCGAGGCCGTGCTACTCCATGCGAACGGGCGCGAGTCGCCGTTCGCACGCAGCGGGTCGACCATCACGCCCGATGCCGACGAGCTCGGCACGCTCACACAAACGAGTACGGGCTGGCTTTATGTCGACGTGGACAACACTCAGTACGAGTTCAACACCACCGGTCGCCTGACGAAGCAGACCCATCCCGATGGCTGGTATCACAGCCTCTCCTACGGCACCAACGGCTCCGTGACCGTGACGGACGGATTCGGCAACAGCATCGGCTACACGGAAGACGCCCACTTCCAGCCGCGCTCGTTGACCACGCCCAACTTCAGCGTCGCCTACAACTACGACACCACCAGCCGGCTCACTTCCGTCACCAAGACCGCCGGCGCCAGCGTGACGAGTCGCACCTACCACTACGAGAACGCCGGCAATCCACGCTTTCTCACGGGCGTGACCGATGAGCTGGGCGTTCGCTTCGCCACCTACGTTTACGACTCGCTGGGCCGTGCGACAAGCACCACGCATGCAGGCAATGCCGGGCTCACGCAGGTGGCCTACAACACCAACGGCACGACGACCGTGACCGATCCAGTGGGCCGAGCCACGACCTACCACTACGTCGTCGTCAATGGCGTCAAGCGCATCTCCCAGATCCAGGGCGAACCGGCACCGGGCTGCCCGGCCAGCAACTCGTCGTTCACCTACGACGCCCGAGGTCTCCTGTCGAGCCAGACCAACGCGACCGGCAGCGTCACCAGCTTTACCTACAACACCCGAGGCCTGGAGGCCTCGCGCACGGAGGCGCTCGGTGCGCCCGAGCAAAGAGCCATCGCCACAACCTGGGACACGACACTGCCAGTGCCGACACTGGTCAGCCAGACGGGCCGAGACACCGCATACACCTACGACACCGTCGGCAGACAGCTCACCGAAACGATTGCCGACACCGGTGGCATGACACGCACGGGCCAGAGGACCTACACGACTGAAGGCCTCATCCATACGTACACCGAGCCCAATGGCGCTGTCACCACGTACACGTACGACACCCGTGGGAATGCGCTGACCGCGACCAACGCGCTGGGCCACATCACCGCCTACACCTACGACGCGGCCAACCGCCTCACGAGCCAGACCGACCCGAACGGCCTGGTCACCACCTTCACATGGGATGCATACGACCGGCTGCTCACGCGCACCGTGGGCACGGGGCCTGGCCAGACCACGGTCCTGACCTACCACCCCACCGGTACGATCGCAACGACATCGCTGCCCACCGGGCTGATCACCAGCTACACCTACGACGCAGCACAACGCCTGACCGGCTGGAGCAACAACCGTGGCGAGAGCGGCACCTACACCCTCGACGCGGCTGGCAACCGCCTGACGGAGCAGACGCTCAACACGTCCGGTTCGATCGCCTGGACGACTGCGCGCACCATCAACAAGCTCAACCGCGTCGCCACCCAGACGCAGGGAACCAGCCAGAACGAGAGCTTCAGCTACGACGCCAGCGGCGATCGCATCGGCCAGACCAACGGTCTGAACCAGAGCACCAGCTGGAGCCTGGACGCCCTGGCCCGCGTCAAGACCATCACCGACGCGGCCAACGCCAGTGCCGGCCTCGGCTACAACGCGCTCAATGCCGTCACCCAGGCCAGCGACTTCAACGCCATCGCAACCAGCTACAGCCGCGACGCCCTGGGCAACGCCACCGCAGAAGCCAGTGCCGACAGCGGCCCTCGCAGCAGCCAGTACGACGCCCTCGGCCTGCCCAGCCAGATCACCGATGCGCTCGGCCAGGCCACGAGCATCACCCGCGATGCGCTGGGACGTCCGACCAGCCTCGTCTTCGCGGACGGCAAGACCACGACCCTGCGTTACGACCTGAGCGCCAACAGCAAGGGCTACCTCAGCGAGGTCATTGATCGTTCCGGCACCACCGAGTACACCCGCGATGCCCATGGACGCGTCACCCTCAAGAAGCAAACCTTGGCGACAGGCGCAACTACGGGTAGCGTTCAGCAAGTCGCCTACACCTACAACACCGCCACCGGCCAACTCGCCAGCGTCACGTACCCGAACGGTGGCGCGCTCAGCCACTTCTACGACACGACCGGCCGCCTCGTGCAACTCGGCTGGAACGGCACACCGCTGATCGACGCCGTCACCTGGAATGCCCTGGGCCAGCCCACGGGTTGGAACTGGGCATTCACCAGCACCAGTCCGAAGCTCGCGGCCAACCGCAGCTACGACAGCGCCACGCGACTGACCCAGACCGAATTCAGCAGCTACACCTACGACGCGGCTGGACGCATCGGCAGCCTCACGCAGAACCTGTGGGGCCCTGCCGACAGCGACCCTGGTCACAGCACCATTGCCGCGGCCGACACCACGTGGAGCGTCGGTTACAGCGCAACGGGCCGCATCGTCAGCTTCACTGCCACCGCGGGCACCGGCGACAGCGCCAGCTTCAGCTATGACGCCAACGGCAACCGGACAGCGAGCACCCGCGTGCTGGCGGGCCAGACCACCAGCCGCGGCTACACCCTGCAGCCCGGTACCAACCGCCTCGCGGGCTTCAGCCAGACCATCAACGGCACCAGCAGCACCAGCGTCGCTTATGGATACAACGCCAACGGCGACCTGACAAGCGACGGCCTCAGGAGCTACGGCTACGACGCGGAAGGACGCCTGGCCACGGCCACGACGGGCGCCAACGACGTCAGCCCGACGACGCGCTACGCGCACAACGCCTTGGGCCAGCGCGTGTTCAAGACCGAGCCACTGTATCCACCAAGCCAGGGCGATGAGAACGACCCGGGCTTCTGGAGCAGCCTCGTGGCGTTCTTCACCAAGCTGTGGAGTCCGACCACGACACAAGCCGAGCAACTCGGCTATGCCTACGTCTACGACGAGCAGGGCAGCCTGATCGCAGAGGTGGGCAGCGGCGGCACGAACAGTGCGGGCGAAGCGCAATACATCTACCTGCCGACAGCCAACGGGCCGATACCGATCGTCGCCGTGGTCAATGGCGCCACGTATGCGGTGCACAGCGATCACCTGAACACGCCGCGCAAGCTCAGCAACGCGACCGGGCAAGCGGTCTGGCAGTGGGGCTACAGCGCATTTGGAGAGGACAAACCGACGCTGGCGAAGAACCGGTTCGCCAATCTGGAGACGACCCCGAACCCGGGCACTACCAACATCGCAGAGGTGAAGTTCAACCTGAGGTACCCGGGGCAGTATGCGGACGAGGAGTCGGGACTGTTCTACAACTACTTCCGCAGCTATGACGCGAGGACTGGGCGATATAGCCAGCCGGATCCGATCGGGCTGGATGGGGGGTGGAATCGGTTTGGCTATGTTGATGCGAATCCACTGGGGTTTACGGACCCACTCGGACTGCGTGGTGGCGGTGCAAGCATCAACTACCCCACACCGATGTATCGGCAGCCACAATTGCCGCATATGCCAACGCGTCCACCTGGACCACAGCCATTGCAACCGCGTGGGACAGAGTCCTCTGCGCAAGGGTACCTGGGGCGTCTCGAGGGGCAAGGAAACTACGCCGATGGCGCGGGATCGCTCACCGGGGCAGGTGAACAGTTCCGCCATCCGAGCGTTCCCAACGCGCTGGAAGGGCTGATCAATCCGCAGCGTTCCGGGCCGTTCGTCCCGACAGTGCCGATATTGCCAACAGGGCCGAGCTGCAGGACGATCTGTGTACCTAACAAAGTCGGCCAATGCTCTGCGGATGCTGGCTGCAGAACTGTTTGCGGACCGGTTGTTGAAGCGATCCGATGAGATGAAACTGCAACGCTCGACGGCAATCTTCTTGACGGCTCTCGTCCTGCTGTCCGCGGCGGCCGGGTGGTACGGCTGGGAGCGAGGCAAGCAGCCGCGACAAACCGCGCAAGAGGCTTGCAGAAAGCAGTGTTATCCGCTGCCTTGGCAGATCAAGGGAGAGAAACGAATACCGAATGCGCCTGAAGGGTGGCGCAACTATCCGACGCACCCCCAATGTGTATGCGGGTAGCGAAAGAAAGCAGCTTTCCTTCTGACCCCAGGTCTGCCCGAGGCCCTGGGCACATGTATGCGAACCGCGAGGAAAAACCGATCGTCGCCCGCACGGCCTACAAAGACGGGCTGATCTATCTGGCCTTTGATCTGTATCAAGTGCAGGCAGATGAAGGGCACGTCGAAAGTCAGGTGTTTGTCGCCTGGATGCTGTCTCAGGGGATCGGCTGCGAGAAAGACGAGAGCCAAGCTGCGGTTTATTACGAGCGAGCAGCAGCTCATAGACACCCTCTGGGCTGCTTTTACTACGGTCGTTGGTTGACGAGAGCCGGCGAGCACGCGAAGGCCTATCGCTTCTATGCGAGGGGTGCGGAGCGGCGGCATCTGCCCTCGATGTTTCGTGTTGGCTATTCGTTGGCTCATGGCAAAGGTGTCTCGCTCGACCTTCGTCGCTCCTACGAAGTATTGAAAGACGCTGCGATGCATGGTCATGCCTTCGCGCTGCGTGAACTGGGTCTTCAAGACCTGCGCGGCAGACGAGGGATTGTTTGGCAACCTATCGGGCTCGTGGAGATTCTTGCCGCGGTCTGTTGGGGCTTCATGGTCGCCGTGGTCAATGACGATTCGGATCTCTTGATCTCCTAGATCTTGCGCTGCCGCACAACAATGCTCACATGGCCGTGATTTGCGTCGGAAGCTTCATGTGAAAAATTCCAGATCTGTGGTCATGCTGTGGGCGCCCTTTGCCTGCGCATCTCTGCTCACGTTCGCGGCCTACAAGACTCTTTGGGCCAACCAGTGGTACTGGGTTTTCCTGTCCCTGCTCGGAATCCTGAACTGTGGGCTGGCTGCCGTAGTTCTTCGGCAAGTCGGCTTGAGGTGCTGGTCAATAGTGGGAGTGACCATTGGCCTGCTGTTTGGTCAGTGGTGGCTGGTGCAAATGCTGATCCTGGGTCTATTTTTTCGCGTCGGTGGGTTTGCTCCATAGCCTGCCCTGAATAGCTCCGCGCCTGTTCGCCTATGCTGGGAACTCTCTCGCGGCGCAGCTTGCCGAAGCGATTCGTTGAGCTGAAACCGAAATGTCTGCGTACTTGGAAGATCAACGCCCGTTTCGAAGAGCCCGTACAGATCAAGGCCCTATTCGGCTATTCCGATGGTTTGCAAATTGGTATCTTGATGAAGTCCAGAGGCTGAATGAAGTCTCTGCCACTCCACACAGCCCAACACAGAATCTCATGGCATTTCACATATGGCGGACTCATCGGCTTCGAGACGATTTGGCTCGAGGCGAGGTCACTCAGCTGGACTCCCTGAAATACATGATGGGGTCCGCGTTCCTGTATGCGTTTGCGCTCTACTCTGCTCTATGGTTTGGCGGCTACCGAGACTGGACACTGCCCTTCGAGGCAGCCATCGTCCTCGCAATCAGCGCCTTTGGCACGCACGAGGCATTTCTGGCCAATGGTGGCTCAAGTGGACGAGATTTCATCCTTCGCTTCGCCTCCATTGCGGTTCCGATCGGGGTCAAGGTCTTGGTACTGAACTTGATCGTGAGTGCTGTGATGTTCCTGGGGCTTCCTCACGTTCTGACGCCTACAACCTTTCGCGACCCAAGCTTCGTTTATCGCTTCGTTTATTTCGTGACCGCGCTGGCATTGACCTTCATCTACTACTGGCGCATTGCCTATCACATGAAAAGAATTGGCAATGGGGGCAAACAACGTCGAGAAGCGCAATGACGGCCACGTCATGGTCCAGATCCTTCGAAATCTCGAAGGTCTCGAACTCCGCGTGAAGGTCGGAGAGGATGAGCAGCTTCACAAGTCATCTCTTCCGGCACTCGATAGTCGAACTGCTGATGCGTGTACCCATGCACCCAGAGCACGGGCACATCAAAGAAGGCATCCGGAAGCTCGTTGACGAAGGCGCCGACATGTGACATTGCCGGACCAGCCGATGGGACATCGTATGCTGTGGCATTCTTCGATTGCACACAGTTTGTAGACAAATCATATGAAACCCAAAGCCGCGATCAAGCCAACGCCGCATGCGAAGCCCGGGAAGACGGCTTCGCCCGGCAAGGTCTCGCGCGCTCGCAAGCCCGCGCAGGTGCCCGTGAAGCGCACGAAGACCGCTGCGACCGCGCCGGACGCCTCCGGCGAAGACTCGACGAACCTGACCGACCGGGCCTACGCGGTCGTGCGGCGGCTGATTCTGCAGCGCGAGCTGACCGGCGGCGAAGTGCTGGTCGAGGGACGCCTTGCCGAGCGGCTCCAGATGTCGCGCACGCCTCTGCGCGAAGCCTTGCTTCGACTCGAGGGCGAAGGCTTGCTGGTGCGGGCCAACGCGCGCTCCTATGCGGTGCGACGCATCACGGCGTCGCACTACTTCCAGTGCCTGCAGGTGCGCGAACGACTGGAGTCGCAGGCCGTGTCGCTCTCCATAGGGCATGTGCCCGCAGACTTGGTGCAGCGCCTGCGCAATGACATCCTGTCCCTGGATTCAAGCCAGCAGGGCTCGAGCCACTGGCACGCCGATGACGAGATTCACGGCATGTTCGCGCGTGCATCCGGCAACGCGATGCTGGCCGAGACCATCGCCCATTTGCGCGTGCTGTGCCGCCTCTTCGAGGTGGTCGACCCCTTCAATCGCATCGAGGACGACAGGGCCGAGCACCTGGCGATCCTGGACGCCTACATCGCAGGCAACGAGAAGGCAGCCGAACAGGCGGTCGTCACCCATCTGCGCAACCTTGCGCGCTATACGCTCTCGAGGCTCAGCAACGGACTGGTGACCGAGCTGCCGCAGTAGGCCTAGGCCGGCAGCGGCGCACGAGCCGATCAATGCCGCAGTATCTTGCCGACGAACTCGCGGGTACGTGCCTCGCGGGGTTCGTCGAAGATCTGCCGCGGCGCGCCGATCTCGACCACGTGCCCGTCGGCCATGAAAACGACCTTGCTCGATACCTCGCGCACGAAGCCCATCTCGTGCGAGACGATGAACATCGTCATGCCCTCGGCCGCCAGGAGCCGCACCGTGTCCAGCACTTCGTTGACGAGTTCGGGGTCGAGGGCGGCAGTGACCTCGTCGAGCAGCAGGATGCCCGGCTGCAGCGCCAGTGCGCGCGCAATTGCCACACGCTGCTGCTGGCCGCCCGACAACTGGTCGGGGTACGCCTTCAGCTTGGCACCCATGCCGACCTTCTCGAGCAGTTGGATCGCGTAGTCCTCGACCTGCTTGCGCGGCCGTCCCTTGACCTTGATGGGTGCGACGGTCACGTTGTCGAGCACCGTCATGTTCTGGAACAGGTTGTACTGCTGGAACACGATGGCCATCTGCGAACGCAGGCGACGCAGCTGCTCACGGTCGTTGTAGTCGAGCGCCTGGCCGTCGATGCGCACCTGGCCCTCGATCGGCGGCAGCAGCCCCATCAACACCCGCAGCAAGGTGCTCTTGCCCGAGCCCGAGGGGCCGATGAGACTGACGATCTCGCCCTTTTCGACCGACAGGTTGATGCGCTCGAGTACGGTGTGTGAGCCGTAGTTGGCCTTCAGGTCAACGATTTCGAGTTGGGGCAAGCTTTTTCTCCAGGTGTTTTCCGAACCGGGCCAGCGGATAGGACAGCATGAAATAAAGGGCCAGCACCGTGCCGTAGACGAGCGTGGCCGAGAAGCCCTTGTTGTTCATCGTCTTGCCGGCAAAGGCCAGCTCGACAACGCCAATCTGCGAGGCCAGCGCGGTGTCCTTGATGAACAGGACGAAGAAGCCGAAGACCGGCGGAAGAATGATCTTCCAGGCCTGCGGAACGATCACGAGGCGCAGCGTCTGCAGGTAGCTGAAGTTCATCGCCGCCGCGGCGTCCCACTGGTTGCGATGCACCGATTCGAGTCCGCTGCGCACGATTTCGGCGATGAATGCGGTGGCGATGAGGCAGACGCTGATCAAAGCCACGGTGAACATGGCCAGGTCGGCGTTGAGCCCCTGGAAGATGAAGAACACCAGCATCAGGGTAACGAGGAAAGGGATGCGCCTGAACAGTTCGATGAAGACCGTCGAAGCAACGCGCAGGGGCCGACCTGCCGGTCGGGTGTCCAGCCTCACGGCCGCGAGCAGAAAGCCCAGCGAGAAGCCGACGACGCAGCCGATGGCCGACAAGGCAAAGGTCACGCCCAGCGCCTTCGCGAAGAAGAGCAGGTTGTAGTAGCTGAAGAAGCGAGGCAGCTCCTGGAGGATCTGGTCGAGCATCAGAACCACCTCATCTTGGCGCGGAAGAACCGCTTTCCGACGAAAGCGAGCGACAGCGTGGCGATCAGCGTGATCACGATGTAGAGCACCGCGGCAACCGTGAACACCTCGATCGAGCGGAAGGTCTCGGAGTTGATGTTGTAGGCCCGTCCGGTGAGCTCCTCGACGCCGAATACGGCCGCCATCGACGTGCCGAGGGTCATCAGGATGTACTGGTTGGACAGCGGCGGAAACAGCACGCGCACGATGTGCGGCAGGATCACATAGCGGATGGTCTGAATGCGCGAGAAGCCCAGCGTTTCGGCGGCCTCCAGTTCAGGCAGGCGCACCGATTCGAAGCCCGCTCGCTGGATCTCGGTGAGGTAGGCACCGGCATTGAGCGTCATGCCGATCAGCACGGCCTGGTATGGCGACAGCAGGATGCCGGCATCGGGCAGCGCGAAGAAGATGAAGAAGATCTGCACCAGCTGCGGCGTATTGGTGAAGAACACCACATAGGCGCCGACGACGCGTCGCGCCCAGCGCGGGCCATAGGCGCGCACCGAGGCGCCGCCAAGGCCGAGCAGCATTCCGAAGGCAAACGCGAGAAACGCGATCTGCAGGCTCAGCCAGGCGCCGCCTATCAGATAGGGCAGGCGCTCCAGCACCGGTGAGTAGTCGAATTGCATGCCCTATGCCCTACCCTCGCGGCCTTATTTATAGGTTGGTGCGGTGCGCGGATCGTGCAGCATCGGGCCGCCGAACCACTTCTTCCAGCGTTCGTCCACGTAGCCGCTCTTGTGCATTTCCTTGACGGCGGCGCTGAGCTTCTCGCGCAAGGCGTCGTTGCCCTTCTGCACGCCGATGCCGCAGAAGTAGACCTCTATCGGTGCATCCACGATGCGCCAGTCGACCTTGTGCTTGGCCGTGTGCTCGGTCATGAAGTCCATCACGTCAATCATTGCGTCGGCCCGGCCCTGGGCAATGGCGCGCACCGCATCGGGGTAGTTGTCGAGCAGCAGCAGTTGCGCCTTGGGCAGCTTTTCCTGCACCAGCTTCACGGGCGTGGCGCCACGCACCTCGACCAGCCTGACCGCCGGGTCGTTGAGCTCCATCCAGTCCTTGTAGGGCTTGGCCTTGGTGGTCAGCACGCCCAGCACTTCGGTGTGCAGCGGCACCGTGAAGTCGATCACCTTCTGGCGCTCAGCCGTGATCGTCATGGCGCCGAGCACCGCATCGATCTTGCCGCTGCTCACAAAGGGAATGCGGTCGGGCGAGCCGACCTGCACGATCTCGGTCTTGACGCCCAGCAGTTCGCCGAGCTTGCGCGCAATGTCCACATCGAAGCCGTCGATTTCATTCTTGTCATTGAAGATGCCCAGCGGAGGCAAGGTCGGATTGACGCCGATCACGAGCTTCTTGCTGGCCACGATTTCATCGAGCGTGCGCGCCGAGCTCATGGCCGGCAGGCCCATCAGCGCCGAACCCAGCGCGAGCGATCCGGCAACCAGGAGGGTGCGGCGGATGGTGTTCCTTATCTGCTTCATCGAGAAAAACTCCTAGAGGGTGAAGGTTGAACCAGTCGCCGAAGCGGCCCGGATGTCGGGGAAAACGGATGCAAGACGAATGCCAGATCGCATTTTGTCTTCAAAAAATATAAGATATATATATTGAATGTATACAATAAACTTCGAACGGTCCAGTCCAAGCTTTCAGTTCGCGTCTACCCGTTCATTCCGCCGTTCATTCCGCCGTTCATTCCGTCACTTCCTCTCATGACGAAAAGCTCAACTTCTGCGATGCCATCGCTGCGCGCCGACCAGGCGGTGCAGCGCGGACCTGCGGTGCGTTTCATGGCCGACGGCTGTACGGTCGACGCGTTCGAGGGCGAGAGCGTCGCGGCGGCACTCTTTGCCGCAGGACAGCGCGAACTGCGACGAAGTCCGCGCGACAACGCGCCGCGCGGAATGTTCTGCCTCATGGGCTCCTGCCAGGAATGCCTCGTATGGGTCGGCGGGCGCAAGCTGCCGGCCTGCCAGGTGCCGGCGGCGGCGGGCCTGGAGATCGAATCGCTCGACTTCCGGGAGCAGCGTCTTGGCTGAAACGCTCCCTTCCCCCATCGATCTGCTGGTGATCGGCGCCGGACCGGCCGGTGGACGCGCAGCGCTGCGCGCGCAGGCCTGTGGCCTCGACGTCCTGCTGGTCGATGAGAACTCCGACGCGGGAGGACAGGTGTGGCGCCCCCTGCCCCCGGGCTTCACGCGGGCCGCGGGCGCGCGGCCCTCGGCTGAAGCCGTACAGGGCGACGCCCTGCGCGCCGAGTTGAACCGTTCCGGCATCCGATGCCTGTTCGGCCACAAGGTGTGGAACGTGGGCAGCAGCCTTCGCACCGACCTGATCGGCCCCAAGGGCGTGACGAGCTGGCAGCCGCGCGCATTGCTCGTGGCAACGGGCACGACCGAACGGGTCGTTCCCTTCGCCGGCTGGACCTTGCCCGGCGTCATCGGCCTGGCCGCGGCCACGATCCTCCTCAAGTCCCAGAACATGCTGCCCGGGCGCCGCACGCTGGTGGCAGGCAGCGGCCCCCTGCTGCTGGCTGTGGCCAGCGGCATCCTCAAGGCCGGCGGCGAGGTCGCTGCAGTGCTGGACCTGTCCAGCCGGGCCGACTGGCTGCAGACCCTGCCTTCGCTGGCAGGCCGGCCCGATCTGCTGTGGCAGGGCGTGCAATGGCAGGCGCGCCTGCGCAAGGCGGGTGTGCCGCTGCTCTATCGCCACGGCATCGCGTCGGTCGAGGCACTCGGCGACGGATTCCTGGTTCACGCGCAGCCGGTCGACATGACCGGTGCGCCCGTTGCGCATGCCACGCCTGTGGCTTTCGAGGCAGACGCCGTCGCGGTCGGGCACGGCCTCGTGCCCGGCACCGACGTCACCCGGCTGCTGCGCGCGCGCCATCGATACGAAGCGGCGCGCGGTGGCTGGATTGCCGACGCCGATGCGCAAGGCCGAACTTCCGTCGCCGGTCTGTACGTCGCAGGCGACGGGGCTGGCATTGCCGGTGCCGCCGCAGCCAGCGCCCACGGCGAACTTGCGGCCGTGGCCTGCGCCCACGATCTCGGGCGATTGACGGCCGAGGCCCATGCGCTCGAGCGCGATCGACTGCTCGCGCAATGGCGCAAGCCCGCCCGCTTCGGGCGCGCGATGGCGGGTCTGATGGCACTGCGCGAAGGCGCCGTCGCGAGCATCGCGCCCGACACGGTGGTTTGCCGCTGCGAAGACGTGACCCGTGCCGAAATCGACGCCGCCGCGCGCGATGGCGCTCGCGACATGAATCAACTCAAGGCCTGGACACGCTGCGGTATGGGCCCCTGCCAGGGCCGCACCTGCGGGGACATCGCGGGCGCCCTGCTCGCCGCTCACGCGGGCAGCCGCGAAGCCGTGGGCTGCTTCACAGGCCGGGCGCCGCTGCGTCCAGTCTCGCTCGCCGAGGTGGCCGGCAACTACACCTATGCCGACATCCCGATCCCGAAGGCGGCACCGCTGTGAGCGACAACGTGCGCTTCTCGGCCGCATACGACGCGGTCGTGATCGGTGGCGGCGTCATGGGCTGCTCGACCGCGCTGCATCTCGCGCAAGGCGGCATGCGGGTCGCACTGGTCGATCGCGGGCCTCTGTGCCGCGAGGCATCCGGCGTCAACGCCGGCACGCTGACGCTGCACATGACGCGCGCCGCGCTGGTGCCCTATGCAATGCGCGCCTGGCACATGTGGATGGACGCCGAGAAATGGCTGGGCATGGGCGTGCTCGCGACCCATGTGCCGGGCCTCACGCTCGCCTTTACCGAGGCCGAGTGCGAGCTGGTCGAACTGCGCGCCAAAGCCCGGCGCGAATACGGCGCGCCGATCGAAGTCATCTCGCCGGCGCGCGCGAGAGAGATCGAGCCCGGCGTGCATCCCGGCCTGCTGAAGGCGGGCTATTGCGACATCGATGGCTTCGCGAGCGCCTATCTCACGGGCCGCGCCTTCCGCCATGCGCTCATGGCCGCCGGTGTCGACGTGATCGAGAACACGCCCGTCGAAGGCATCGATTCCGGAGACTCGGGCCACGTGATCCGATTCGGTGGCGCGGCGAGCCGGCCGCCCTTGCAGGCGACGCGCGTGGTCCTCGCAGGCGGGGTGTGGATCGAGAACATGCTCGCCTGGCTCGGCGTGCAGATCCCGATCAAGGTGCTGATCAACCAGCTCATCATCACCGAGCGCATACGACCGGTGATGCGCACCGTGCTCAGCGTCGCCAACGGATTGCTGTCGCTCAAGCAGTTCGCCAACGGCACCGTGCTGATCGGTGGCGGCTGGCAGGGTGAAGGCGACCGCGAGCGTGGCGGCGTCGAGGCCCGTCCGCAGAATCTCGTGGGCAACATGCGCCTGGCGGCCTATGCACTCCCCGCCTTGGCCGAGGCCCGCATCGCGCGCATCTGGCTCGGCCTGGAAGCCGAGACGGCCGACGCCATGCCGATCATCGGCGACGTGCCTGGCGTGCCGCGGGCCTACGTGGTCGGCAGCGCCCACTCGGGCTACACCAGCGGCCCTTTCATGGGCCGGATCATGGCCCAGCACATCCTCGGGCAGCAGCCCGAACTGCCTCTTTTCGATCCCGCCCGCCTGCTGGGCATGCCGATGCCCGGCGCTTGACAACCCGTTCCCATGATTCCCCAACAACCCGACGCTTTCCACGGCATCTACGCCGCCACCCTGTGCCCGCTGCTCGACGACGGCCGCATCGACGAAGCGACGCTGGCGCGTCATCTCGAGGCCAACGCCTTTGTGCCGGGCATGAAGGGCCTGCTGATCAACGGCCATGCCGGCGAGAACTTCTCGCTCTCGCGCGAGGAAAAGCGCCGGGTGGTCGAGATCGCATTCGAGGTTTGCGGCGAACGATCGCTGCTGGTGTGCGGCATCAATGCCGAAGACAGCTTCGAGGCCCAGCGCCATGTCGACGATGCCAAGGCTGCGCGGGCCGATGCCGTGCTGGTCTTCCCGCCGTTCTCGTGGGCGCTCTCGCAAGACTCGCGCATGGCGGTGACGCACCACCAAATCGCCAATGCCAACGCGCTGATGCCCCTGATGCTCTACCAGGCCGGCGTCAATGCAGGCACCCTCGCCTATCGCCCTGAGGTGCTGGCAGAGCTCGCCCAGATGCCGCATGTGGTCGGCATCAAGGAGGGAAGCTGGGAGGCAGCGGCCTACGAGGCCAACCGCCGCCTGGTGAAGCGGGTGGCGCCGCACGTCGCCATGATGGCCTCGGGCGACGAGCATCTGCTGACCTGTTTCGCGATCGGCAGCGAGGGCAGCCTGGTGAGCCTGGCCGCGGTCGTTCCCGAGCTGGTGATCGACCTCGACCTTGCGATCAAGCGTGGCGACCTCGCGCAGGCACGCAATCTCAACGATCGCATCTACCCGCTCGCCAAGGCGATCTATGGCACCGCGCCCGGCGGGTACGCCACGGCACGCCTGAAGACCTGCCTCAAGCTGCTGGGCCGCTTTCCGAGCGACGCCATGCGCCCCCCGATAGGACCGCTGCCACGCGATGAAGTCGCGGCACTGGAACGTGCGCTGGTCGAGGCCGGCGTGCACGCCTGAACCGAACCGACCAAGGAGAGCCCCGCCCATGACCCGCAAGATCATCCGCAACGGCCGCATCGTCACGGCCGTGGACGACTACACCGCCGACCTGCTGATCGACGACGGTTGCATCGTCGCCATCGGCCGCGCACTCGATGTCGGCGCCGACGTCGAGGTCATCGACGCCGCCGGCATGCTGGTGCTGCCCGGCGGGGTGGATTGCCACACCCACATGGACAACACCTTCGGCGACTCGACCACCTGCGACAGCTTCGAGTCGGGCACGCGCTCGGCCGCTTTCGGGGGTACCACGACGATCGTGGACTTCGCCTTCCAGCGCAAGGGCGTGAGCGTGCTCGAGGCCATCGAAGGGGCCCGTGCGAAGGGTGCCGACGGGGCCTGCATCGACTACGGCTTCCACGTCATCGTGACCGGCGTGGACGACCAGGCGCTGGCCGACATGCAGCATGCGATCCGCCACGAGGGAGTCTCGAGCTTCAAGATGTTCATGGCCTACCCGGGTTCGGTGATGGTCGACGACGCGGCCATCTTCCAGGCCATGCGCATGGTCGGGCAGCACGGCGGCATGATCGCGCTGCACGCCGAGAACGGGACCATCATCGAACTCCTCATCAAGGAGGCGCTGGCACAGGGGCACACCGCACCCAAGTACCACGCGCTCACACGGCCGGCGATCATGGAGGGCGAAGCCACGCACCGCGGCATCAAGCTCGCCGAACTCGCCGATGCGCCCGTGTACTTCGTCCATCTCTCGGCCAAAGAGGCGCTCAAGCATGTGGTCGAGGCCCGGGACATGGGGGTGCCGGTGTTTGCCGAAACCTGTCCGCACTACCTGTTCTTCGACGACAGTGCCTACGACAGCGAGGACTTCGATCTGGCACGCTACGTGATGAGTCCGCCCCTTCGCTCCAAGGAGTCGCAGCAGGCCTTGTGGACCGCGCTGCGCACCGACGACCTGCAACTGGTTTCGACCGACCATTGCCCCTTCTGCATGAAGGAAGGGCACCTGGGGCGCGTGAACCAGAAGCCGTACGGCCGGAACGATTTCTCGAAGATCCCCAACGGCGTACCCGGCGTGGAAACACGCATGGCAACCCTCTACGACGGCGGCGTGCGCGCGGGCCGCATCTCGCTCAACCGCTTCGTCGAGCTGGTGTCCACGGCGCCCTCGAAGCTGTTCGGCCTGTTTCCGCAAAAAGGGACGATCGCCGTCGGCAGCGATGCCGACCTGGTGCTCTTCGACCCCGATGCGCCACACGTCATCTCCGCGAAGACGCAGCACGGCAACTGCGATTTCACGCTGTTCGAAGGCCGGGGCGTGACGGGGCAAGTGAAAAAGGTGCTGTTGCGCGGTGAACTCCTCGTCGACGGAGATCGATGGCTCGGCAAGGCCGGCAGCGGCCGCTACGTGGCGCGTGGGGAATCGGGCGGCTGGTAGCTCTGTGCCCACCTACGACTACACCTGCCCGCGCTGCGGACCGTTCGTCGAACGGCGGCCGATGACCCTGTTCGACAGGCCAGCGCCCTGCCCCGCGTGCGGGTCGGAGTCTGGCCGCGTGCTGAGCGTGCCGGCTTCACTGGGTGGGCGGCGAAGCGAGGGAAATTCGCGGCATGCCGCTGTTGCGCAGAGCGACGGTTCGAGCTATCGGCGACTCCGGCAGAGTGGCGTTTGCGCCTGCTGTCCGCGAGCCGGTGCCTGAACCTCCAGGCGGGACCAGGCAGGCCGCGCCGATCGCAGCAAGGGCGTGCAGTGGAAAACGCTCAGGTCCGCGCGATGGCAATGCCGTCGGCCAGCAACGCCGCGCGGATTCGCCGGGCGAACACGACGGCGCCGGGCTGGTCGCCGTGAAGGCAAAGGGTGTCGGCGGCCACCGGCACGTCCACGCCGTTCACGGAGCGAACGACACCCTCGAGCACCATGCGCCGTACCTGTGCGATGGCCTGCTCGACGTCTTCGATCATGGCGCCCGGCTGCGAGCGCGGTGTCAGCGTGCCGTCGTCCTGGTAGCTGCGGTCTGCGAAGACCTCGGAGCACACCGCCAGGCCCTTGTCGCGCGCGGCCTGGGCCATATTCCTGTTCGCCACGAACAGCTGCAGCGTCGGATCGAAATCGAACACCGCCTGCGCCACCGCTTCGGCGAGCGCCGGCTGCCGCACGGTCATGTTGTAGAGGGCGCCGTGGGTCTTGACGTGGTGCAGCGATGCGCCCTGGGACCGTGCAAAGCCCTGCAGCGCACCGACCTGGTAGATGACCAGCGCATAGACCTCGGCCGGCGACATGTCCATCGCGCGCCGTCCGAAGCCCTGGCGATCAGGCAGACCGGGATGGGCGCCCAGCGCCACGCCATTGGCAATGGCCGCCCGCACGGTCTTCAGCATGGTGTCGGGGTCGCTGGCATGGAAGCCGCAGGCGATGTTCGCGGAGGTCACGTGCGGGAGGATCTCGAGGTCCTGCCCCATGACCCAGGGGCCGAAGCTCTCGCCCATGTCGCAGTTGATGTCGATCGATGGCATGGCTGTGTTTCCTTGTTCCTTGTGAGTGGGGGCGTGCGGTTCGATGCGGGCTCAGGCGAGCGCGTGCGCGGCCATCTCCCGCACCAGCGCCAGCCGGTCTTCGAGATCGAGCCAGGCTTGCTCGGCCGCCTGCTGGGCCACCGGAGTGAAGCGGATGGACGCACCCGGAAGCGCCTGGGCCAGGCGCGGAAGATCAGCGCTCGCGACATAGGCGATCTTGGGATAGCCGCCTGCGCTTTGGCGGTCAGCCATCAGCACGATAGGCTGGCCGTCAGGCGGCACTTGCACCGTGCCGAAACTCGTGGCCTCCGAAATCATCTCCAGCGGCTGCGTGAGTTGCAGGCCGGGGCCTTCGAGGCGGTAACCCATGCGGTTGGATCGCGACGAGATCACGAAGGGCTGGCTGACAAAGCGCTCCTGCGCCTCGGCAGAGAAGGCGCTCCACTGCGGCCCCGGTATGAAGCGAACGCCTTCGGGCGATCCGTCCGGCAGTTCGGTGCCGATGCGCGCTGCCGCCACGAACGGCAAGCCGCTTTGCACCAGGATGCGCTCGAGCGCCAGCGTGGGCGCATTCGGGTCTGACGCAGCAAGAGGCACCCGGTCGTTCTTGCGCAGCGCCCGCCCCTCGTGGCCTCCGAAGTTTCCGGGCAGGTAGGTACTGCGACTGCCGAGCACGGGCGTCGTCGCGAAGCCGCCGCGCACCGCCAGGTACATCCGGGCGCCGCTGCTGCGCTCGCCGAAAGCCAGCGTCACGCCACGGCGCAGCAGCACGGCGCACCCCATGGGAACGGGCTGGTCCCCCGCGATGATGCGTACCTGCGCACCGCAGACAGCCAGCAGCGTGTCCCGGGTGAATTGAACAGCGGGGCCGGTCAGCGTGCATTCGAGCACCGCCGCATCGTCGGCATTGCCGACCAGCATGTTGGCAACCCGGTGCGACCACTCGTCCATGGCGCCAGTCACCGGAACGCCATGGTGCTGGTGGCCCAGGCGCCCCAAGTCCTGCACCACAGAGAACATGCCCGGCTGCAGAACCTGCATGTGCGCGAACGGGCCCCGGGTCATGACCGGGGCTCCTGCATCTGCGCGAATTGCGAAGGCGAGATCGGATGAAAGCGCACCCGGGCGCCGGGCTGCATCCGCGTCGGTGGGGTCTTCGTCACATCGAACATGCTCCAAGGGGTACGGGCGATCACGTTCCAGCCTCCGGGAAGCGCCGTCTGGTAGATGGACGTGATGCCGTTTGCGATGGCGACCGACCCTGCCTCCACGAGCAGGCGCGGCGTCGCGCGCCGCGGGACCTTCAGCCGGGGATCGACCGGACCGAAGAACGGGTTGCCCGGTGAGAAGAAGTAGACGTAGAGCGACATCGGCGTCGCGGAATGCAGCCCCACGACTTCATCGGCCGTCAGGCCGCAGCGCCGGGCCACATCTTCCAGGTCGGGGCCGTATTCGCCGCCATAGCAGGCGGGGATGTCGATCACTTGGTCGTTCACTGGCAGCGTGGGAATGTCACCGCCCAGCAGTCGCTCGATGCGCCGTGCCAGCTGCAGGGATGCCGCCCCCTGGCGTCGCGCGAATGCGAGCGGCTGATAGTGCAAGGCCACGGTCGTGAACGCGGGCACCACATCGAATACGCCGGGCAGGCTTGCCGATGACAGGTACGCAGCGACGTTCTGCACGGTGCGACTGGTTTCGGCGCCCACCCGATCGCCCAAGCGCACTTGGAGGCATCGATCGCCCACCGGTTCGATTTGCCAGCCCGTGATGCGGACAGACGCTGTCGGTGCGCTGGAGCTCATGGCACTCGGCATTCTTGGCCGATACCGGGCTGAACGCCCCACTTCGGCGCGCGCATCGCAAGACGGTGCACAAAGTCGCAGGCCCAACCGGGAGGAATCGTCGGCATCGCATCTTGCATGTTGGTTGAAGGTGTTTTCAAGTTTGGTATGCCAGTCAGCCGAGGTGCTGCACCCACTGGGTGCCGCAACGCCTGCAATACGCCTTGCAAGCCTGTCGCGCGATGTCGGCGGTGCGCAGCACGATGGGCGTCGCATTGGGCTGGTGCGAGAGCGCCACTCCGAGAGAGGGTGGCGCGGGCAACGGCAGCAGCACGAGTTCGCCGCGTTCGATGTGTTCCCTGACCAGCAAGCCGGGGATGATGCCGACACCGACACCCTCTCGCACCAGCGACACCAATGCCGCCAGCGACGGTGAACCGGAGATGCGCAGATCGCCTTGCGCCATGCCCTGGCGCGCCGCGAGTTGCTGTGCGAGATTGACCGCGGCGATGTGCGGTGTCGTGCCGCGCACCTGCGTCAGCAGCTGGTGCGAGAGTGTCTTGCGCAGGGCGTCGCGCTTGGGGATGAGCCCACGCCTGGCGACCCAGTGGATGGGCAGCGACATCAGGTCTTCCATGACCGAATAACTGCTGCCGACCTCGTTGCTCACCCGCAGGATGAAGTCCAGGGTGCCCCGCATCAACTGGTCGGCCAGATCGACGGTGAGGTCGACCGTGAGATCGACTTCGACCTGCGGCAGTTGGGTCCGCATCGCTTTCATGAAGTCGGGCAACCAGGTGTGCACGGCCGTCTCGAGCACGCCGACGCGGATGCGGCCGCCGATCACGCTGCCGCTTGCCGCAGCAGCCTGGATGGCGCGCGTTGCTTCCAGCACACCTTCGGCATGGCGCAGCAGGCGCGAGCCATCCGGCGTGATGCGCATGGTCTTGTGGTCGTAGTCGAACAGCGTGACGCCCAGTTCCTCCTCGAGACTGCGCACACGCATAGAGATGGTCCCGGGCGTGGCATTGAGGTGCTCCGCCACGCGGCGCACGCTGCAGATGCGGGCCAGCATCACGAAGGTCTCGATGAATTTGGTGTTCACTTGCTCCTGATCCAGTGCGCGAGCGCACTACGTTGCAGCTTCATTCCCCGGCGTGGGGCGTGCGCTGTTCAATTTCTCTGAACAGTGCCCGCGCTAATTCCTCGATGGACGCGGTGCACTGCGATTCCTACAGTAAGCAAATTCCTTGCTCACTTCCCTCGAGAACCCGATGAACTCCACGATCTGGATGCATCCCGCCGATCTGCGCCGCGAGATCCGGGAAGGCCGCTTCAGGGGCCCGACCGCAGGCCACAGCCCCGGCTACACACAGGGCAACCTGGCGATCCTGCCGCGCGAATTCGCCGAAGAGTTCCTGCGCTTTTGCCGCCTGAATCCGAAGGCCTGCCCGGTGATCGGCGTCAGCGAGCTCGGCGACTGGCGCGTGCCCGAGCTCGGCGAGGTAGACCTGCGCACCGATGCACCGGCGTACTGCGTCTTTCGCGACGGCGAGCCGGCCGGCGAAGTGCTCGACCTGCGCGAACTGTGGACCGCCGACATGGTCGGCTTCGTCATCGGATGCTCGATGTCCTTCGAAGAAGCCTTGCTGGAGGCCGGACTGCCGATACGCCATATCGAACAGGGCTCCACGGTGCCGATGTACGACACCCACATCGCCAACGTCCCCAGCGGCCGCTTCGGCGGCACGATGGTCGTGAGCATGCGGCCGATGACGCCGCAGCAGGCCATCCGCGCGATCCAGATCACGTCGCGCTTCCCGGGCGTGCACGGCGCGCCGGTGCATTTCGGCGACCCGGCGGCCATCGGCATCCGGGACATCGACCAGCCCGACTACGGCGAGCGCTCCGAGATCCGGCGCGGCGAAGTGCCGGTGTTCTGGGCCTGCGGCGTGACACCGCAACGCGCCATTCGCACAGCGCGCCCGAAACTTGCAATCACCCACAAGCCTGGGCAGATGCTGGTCTCGGACGTCCGCAACAGCCACCTCGCGGTGTTCTGACTTTTCATCGCCTTCACGCTTCCTCCCCGATTCACCCCTGCAGTACCGGAGATTCATTCATGAAACGCAGACAAGCCCTCATTGGCATTGCCGGCACCGTGGCATTGAACGGCGCCTTCACCCAGGCCCTGGCCCAGAAAGGCGAGGTCGTCATCGGTGTGATCTACCCGTTGACGGGTTCCAGCGCGCAGGTCGGCGTGGACAGCAAGCACGCGATCGACACCGCACTGGAAATCATCAACACCGCCAGCACGCTCGACCTGCCGGGCGCCAAAAATGCCGGCCTTGCAGGCCTGGGGAACGCAAAGGTGCGGGTGGTCTACGCCGACCACCAGGGCGACCCGCAAAAGGGCCGCTCCGAGGCGGAACGCCTGATCACGCAGGAAAATGTGTGCACCATCGTCGGTGCATTCCACTCGGCCGTCTCCGCCACGGTGAGCGCCACTTGCGAGCGCTACGAGGTGCCCTATCTCTGCGCCGATTCCTCTTCTCCGAGCCTGAGCCGGCGCGGCCTGAAGTACTTCTTTCGCACCTCGGCGCATGACGAGATGTTCAGCGAGGCCATGTTCGACTTCATGGATGCGATGAAGGGCAAGGGCAAGCCGATCGGCAGCGTCGGCATCTTCTACGAAGACACCATCTTCGGCACGGACTCGTCCGCCGTGCAGCGCAAGCTGGCCAACGAGCGGGGCTACAAGATCGCCTGCGACATCAAGTACCGCGCCAACTCGCCCTCGCTGAGCGCCGAGGCCCAGCAGATCAAGACGGCCAACCCCGACGTGCTCCTGCCCTCCAGCTACACCAGCGACGCAATCTTGCTGACCAATGCAATGGCGTCGATCGGCTACAAGCCGAAGAACCTCGTGACGCAGGCGGCCGGCTATATCGAGAAACCCACGCTCGAATCGGTGGGCGACAAGCTCCAGGGCATGATCTCGCGCGCCAGCTTCTCCGCTGACATGGGCGACAAGCGGCCGTCGGCCAAGGCCGTGAACGACATGTTCAAGGCGCGCGCCGGACGCGACCTCAACGACCAGACCTCGCGGGTGTTCACCGCGCTGATGGTGCTGGCGGAGGCCATAGACCGCGCCAGGTCGATCGAGCCGAAGAAGATCCGCGAAGCGCTGGTTGCCACCGACATTCCAGGCGAGAAAACCATCATGCCGTGGAAGCGCGTGAAGTTCGACGCCACGGGCCAGAACACATTTGCCAGCCCCGTGCTGATCCAGTTCAAGGCAGGTAAGTTCTCGACGGTGTTTCCGTTCGAAGTCGCGACCGCGACGCCGGTCTGGCCGATGAACCCATGACTGCCTCCGCACTGCCGCAGATCCTGGCCACCGGCTTGCTGATGGGGCTGATCTACGCCCTCATCGCTGCCGGGCTCTCGCTCATCTTCGGGCTGATGGACGTGGTGAACTTCGCCCATGGCGAGTTCCTCATGCTCGCCATGTACGCGACCTTCGGCTTCGCGGTGTTCGCACACCTCGATCCGGTGCTCTCGCTGCCGCTGGTGGCGGCTGTCATGTTCATCGTTGGCGCGAGTGTCTATGCGGGCGTGGTGCGGCATGCGATGCGCTCCAAGGTCAACACGGGCATGGTCCAGATCTTCTCGACCTTCGGCCTGGCGACGCTGATCCAGGGCGGTGCGCAATTCTTCTTCACGCCGGACTTCCGCAACGTCGACCACACCTGGCTCAGCGCGAAGACGCTCGACCTCGGCGGCATCTTCCTGCCCTGGTCGCAGATCTTCGGCGGCCTCATCTCGCTGGTCGCCTTCGGCGGCCTGTACCTGATGACGACGCGCACCGACTTCGGCCGGGCGCTGGAGGCCACGCGCGAGGACAAGGGCGCGGTCGCGCTGGTCGGCATCGACAGCAACCGCGTGTTCGCGCTCGGCTGGGGCCTGGGTGCGGCGCTGGTCGGCGTGGCGGGCGCGGTGCTCGCAACCTCTTACGCCATTCATCCCCAGGTGGGCGCGGGCTTTGCGACCATTGCCTACATCACCGTCGCGCTCGGCGGCTTCGGCAGCGTGTTCGGCGCGCTCGTTGCGGGCATCGTCGTCGGGCTGGTCGAAGCCCTCACTGCCAACATCCTGCCGCCGGCCATGAAATCGATGGGCATCTACGCGCTCTATCTGGTCGTCATTTTTCTTCGCCCGCAGGGGCTGTTCGGGAAGCTTTGATGTCCATCCCATCTTCCCCCGCGGCCCCGCCGTCTTCTTCGTCTTCTTTGCTGGCCGGCGTCACCCGGCATCGGCGCCGCCAGCTCATCGAGGCAGTGGTGGTGTTCGCACTCATCGCGCTGCTTCCCTTGCTGGTGAAGAACGCCTACCTGCGCAACGTGATCGTGCTGACGCTGATGTACGCCGCCCTCGCCCAGAGCTGGAACATCCTCGGCGGCTACTGCGGCCAGATCTCGCTCGGCCACGCGCTGTACTTCGGCGTTGGCGCGTATGCGGTCAGCAAGCTCTATGTGAGCTACGGCGTGCTGCCCTGGTTCGGCATGCTCGCCGGTGGCGGGCTGGCGGTGTTGCTGGCCCTGGCGCTCGGCTACGGCACCTTCCGGCTGAAGGGTCACTACTTCTCGATCGCGACCCTGGTGATCGCCGAGATGGGGTTGCTGATCGTCCACAACTGGGACTGGCTCGGCGGCGCCACGGGCATCCAGTGGCCCTTTGGCCCGGACAGCTGGGCCACGCTGCAGTTTGCGCGCGACAAGACGCCCTACATCTTCTTCGCGCTCGGGCTGCTCGTCGTGACCTGGCTGCTGACCTTCTTCATCGAAGGCTCGAAATGGGGCTACTGGTGGCGCGCCGTGAAGGACCATCCCGAAGCCGCCGAAAGCCTCGGCGTGACCGTGTTCCGGTCCAAGATGGCGGCCGCCGCGCTGTCGGCCTTCTTCACCGCGATTGGCGGCGGCTTCTATGCGGCCTTCGTGTCCTACGTCGATCCCGACAGCGTGATGCACTTCAGGTTCTCGCTGCTGATGGTGCTACCCGTGGTGCTCGGCGGCATCGGCACGCTGTGGGGGCCGATCCTCGGCGCCGCGATCCTCGTGCCGCTCTCGGAATTCACGCGCAGCTACGTCGGCGGCTCCGGCGGCGGCCTCGACCTGATGCTGTACGGCGGCCTCGTCATGGCGGTGGCGCTGCTCAAGCCCGAAGGGCTGATCAAGCTGTTCGCCAGGAAGACCCGGATCCGGGAGGCCGCACGATGAGCCTCGACATTCTTCTGGAGACGATCGACGTCACGCGCCGCTTCGGCGGCCTCGTTGCGAACCGTGACGTGAGCATGCGTGTGCACCGGGGCGAGATCCTCGGTCTGATCGGACCCAACGGCGCGGGCAAGTCGACCCTGTTCAACCTGATCGCAGGCGCTTATCTGCCGACCTCGGGCAGCATCCGCTTCGACGGCCGCGACATCACCGAACTGCCGGCCACGCGCCGCTGTGCGCTCGGCATTGCGCGCACGTACCAGGTCCCGCGCTCCTTCGATTCCATGACGGTGCTCGAGAACGTGATGGTCGGCGGCTTCGTGCGCCACGCCTCGTCGAAGGCGGCTCGCCTCGCGGCACTGCAGGTGCTCGACTTCACGGGCCTCTCGCGCACGGCCGGCACCCTTACCGGCGAACTCACGCCGCCCGAGAAGCGTCGCCTGGAGGTTGCGCGCGCGCTGGCCACCGAACCGAAGCTGCTGCTGCTCGACGAAGTGCTCACGGGCCTCACGCCAAGCGAGGCGCAACTGGGCGTGGAGCTGATCCGGCGCGTGCGCGACGCGGGCATCACGGTTGTCATGGTCGAGCACGTGATGCAGATCGTGATGCCGCTGGTCGACCGCGCCATCGTCCTCAACCTCGGCACCGTTCTCGCCAGCGGCAGCCCTGCCGACGTCGTGCGCGACCCGGCGGTGATCTCCGCCTACCTGGGAACACGCCATGCTGCTTGAAGTCAGCGGCCTGACCACCGCCTACGCCGGCATGGTCGCCATCGCCGATATTTCGGTGTCCGTGAACGAGGGCGAAATCGTCGTCGTCGCCGGTGCCAACGGTGCCGGCAAGTCGACTCTGCTCCAGTCGATTGCCGGGCTGGTCAAAACCCAGTCGGGCCAGGTTCGTTTTGCCGGCGAGGCCATCGATGCCCTGCCCGGCCACCAGATCGCCGCGCGCGGCCTGGCGTTCGTTCCCGAGAGCCGGCGGCTGTTTCCACGCCTGTCGGTGGAAGACAACCTGCGCCTGGGCAGCTACCTGCATCGCAAGAAGGCTGACCGCGACGCGCCGCTGGCCCAGGTGTTCACGCTGTTTCCGCGCTTGAAGGAACGCCTGAAGCAACGGGCGGAGACGCTGTCGGGTGGCGAGCAGCAGATGCTGGCCATCGGCCGCGCACTGATGACACGGCCGCGCCTTCTGATGCTGGACGAACCCTCGCAAGGAATCATGCCCAAGCTGGTCGACGAAATCTTCGAGGCCGTGCTGACGATTCGAAAGGCCGGCGTGACTGTGCTTCTGGTCGAGCAGCGTCTGGCTGAAAGCCTGGAGATCGCGGAGCGTGCCTACGTGCTGCAGACAGGCCGACTGATGCTGTCGGGCAAGGCAGCCGAGGTGCGCGACAACCCCGAAGTACGTCGCGTGTATCTGGGCATGTGACCCTCCTTCGCAGCATCAACTGAGGTCATCCATGAGCAATCGAGTCACTCGTCGTACCTTTACCCTGCTCGCGTGCGGCGCGGGGGCTCTTTCCACCGCACGCGGTGCAACCGTTTGGCGGATTGCAACGGCATACCCGTTGGAAAACTTTCACACGGCCAATCTCATTGCGATGGCCAATGATGTTGAACTCGCAACGCAGGGGCAGCTTCATATCGACGTTTATCCCAAAAGCTCCCTGTATGCGCTGAATGCCATCCAATCCGCCGTGCAGGACGGAAAAGTCGAAGCTGGCGAAGTCATCATGAGCAGCCTCGTCGCCGACCTTCCGATGGCGGGCGCAGATTCGGTTCCATTCGTCACCGACAGCTATGCCGATGCACTTCGGCTCTGGCGAATTCAGCGTCCCCTGATCGAGAAAGCATTCGCAAGCCGGGGACTGGAGGTTCTATATGCCGTGCCGTGGCCACCGCAAGGCCTGTACTCGACCCGACCGCTTGGCGGATTGGGGGACATGCGCGGCATGCGAATGCGCACATTCAACGCAAACACTGCAAAGATCGCAACGCTCATGGGCACCGAAGCCGTCGATGTTCCAGCTACCGAACTCAACAAGGCACTCGCTGATGGACGCATCGACTGCATGATGACGTCTGCCGTGACTGGAGTGGAAAGCCGTGCATGGCAGTCCATGCACTACTTCTATGAAATCAATGCGTTCTTTCCCAAGAACATTGTGTTTGCCAACAAGAAGGCATGGGACGCCATTGGCGCCCCACTGCGCGAGGCGTTGAAGAACGCGAGCGCTGCGGCGGAACTTCGCGGATGGTCCAACAGCGCATCGGTTGCCGCTCAGTCCCTGGAAGAATTGAAGCGAAGCGGCATGAAGATCGAATCGCCTTCCTATTTGTTCGGTCGAGACGTCAAGCGTCTCGGGGAACGTTTTTCGCTGGATTGGGTGAAGCAAGTGGGCGTATCCGCCAACGATGTCTTCATACCCTATTTCGACAAGCGATAGATATGTCGCAGATCCGTCTCGCGACGCCGGAAATCCAGCTCTTGAAGAATTTGCGCCGTACCGCGCACGAGACGGGTGGCCGGACGCGCGGTCGGTGTCGCAAGCACCAATGCATTCCAGATGCTGGGCGGCCCGATCGGCGCCCGCGGCAGTGCTTCGCCGCCGGGCGCACCCAGAGCGCTCTCCGGAAGAATCGTGCATCCGACCCCGGTTGCAACGAGCGCAAGCACGGTGTGGACAGCTCCCACCTCCGCGAGCACCTGGAGTTCGATGCGACGCGGGCCAAGGACGGAGTCGAGCAGGTGCCGGATTGCGTTTGGCGCGCTGGGCAGAACCATGGGGTAGTTCGCAAGTGCCGCCAGTCCGACGCGTGCTGGCAGCTTGCTCTTGGGCGGCGCGACCAGCAATAGCTTTTCGCGCATCAAGGGCTGAAAGCTCAGCTGGGGCGAAGCGGCGGGATCGAACAGCAGCGCCAGATCCAGCCGCCCCGCGATCAGGGATTCGCGCAGTGCGACGCTCAGGCCTTCGAGGATGGTGATGACAGCGCGCGGAAACCTCTCCCGAAACTGCTGAATCAGGGGCGTGCTCAAGCCCAGGGCCACCCGCGGCGGCATGCCGACCACGATACGGCCGCCAGGACTCTCGTCCAGTTCCTGCAATTCGTCGCGGGCGCGACGGGAGATGTCCAGCATCGCGCGTGCGTGAACGAGCAGCACAGCGCCTGCGTCCGTCGTGGTCACGCCGCGTCCGGTTCTCACCAGCAAGCGTTGCCCGAGATCTGCCTCCAGCAAGGCGATCTGCCTGCTCAGGCTGGGCTGCGCCAGGTTGAGCGCCACAGCGCCGCGGCTGAAGCTCCCCGCATCGACCACGGTGACGAAATACAGCAGCTGGCGCAACTCCATAGGAATTCAGCATAGCTGATATAGGCGTACTGTCCTTACGCCGGTGGCTATCGATGGGGAAACTGCCTGCATGACTTCCCCTCTTCCCCCAGGTGCCTGCAACGCCCACTGTCATGTGTTCGGGCCCGGCGCGCGCTTCCCTTACGCGCCGGACGCCGCCTTCGTTCCCGAAGCAGATGCGCCCAAGGAAGCCCTCTACGCGCTGAACGACCGCCTTGGCCTGCAACGCTGCGTGGTCGTGCAGTCGACCTGCCACGGCTTCGACAACCGCGCCGCAGAGGACGCCGTTGCATCGCGGCCCTCAAGCTACCGAGCGATCGCCCTGCTGCCGACCGACGTCGGCAACGCAGAACTCGAGCGGCTCCACGCTGCGGGCTTTCGTGGCGTCCGCTTCAACTTCATGGGACACCTCGGCCGGCACGCGGACATGGAGGAGGTCCTGTCGTTGGCGGGCCGCTTCGCGCCGCTCGGCTGGCATCTGCAGATTCACGGCGATCCCGCGCTGCTCACCAACCTGGCGCCCGCGCTGCGTCGCTCGCCCACGCCGGTGGTGATCGACCACATCGGGCGCATCGATGCGGCGCTGGGTCTTGATCAGCCAGACTTCCGGGCGCTGCTGCGGTTGATGGCGGACGAGCGCTTCTGGGTCAAGGTGAGCGGCATGGACCGCATCACGCGGCTGGGCCCGCCCTACGCCGACGCCCAGCCCTTTGCCCGAACGCTGATCGCCGAGTTCGGCGACCGGGTCGTCTGGGGCAACGATTGGCCGCACCCGAACCACGCAGGCCCCATTCCCGACGAGCAGCAACTCGTCGACCTCATTGCCGAGATCGCCCCCACGGAATCTGCGCGCCATGCGCTGCTGGTCGGCAATCCGGAACGCCTTTATCAGTTTGGAGACAGGCCATGAGCCTCCGATTCGAGAACAAGGTCGCCATCGTGACCGGTGCCGGTTGCGTCGGCGCCGGCTGGGGCAATGGCCGCGCCATCGCCGTGCGGCTCGCCCAGGAGGGCGCCAGGGTCCTGGCGGTCGATCGCGACCGCGCCCGGCTCGACGAGACGCTCGAGCTGGCCGGCGACGCCCGCGCATCGATCACGCCGTGGGTCTGCGACGTCACGAACAGCGAGAGCGTGGCGGCCATGGCGACCGCGTGTCTGGACACGTACGGGACGATCGACGTCCTCGTCAACAACGTGGGAGGGTCCGCAGCGGGCGGGCCGGTGGAGCTGGCCGAAGAAGCATGGGATCTGCAAATCGACACCAACCTCAAGAGCGTGTTCCTGACCTGCAAGCATGTGCTTCCCACGATGCTGGCGAAGGGCGCGGGTTCGATCGTCAACATCTCCTCGACTTCCGGCCTGCGCTGGACGGGCAGTGCGCAGGTGGCGTACGCCGCGACCAAGGCCGGCGTCATCCAGATGTCGCGCGTGATCGCGGTCCAGCACGCGGCCCAGGGTGTCCGGGTCAACAGCGTCGTGCCGGGGCAGTTGCACACGCCGATGGTCGAAACACGCCTGGCGAAGCAGCGCGCAGGCGGCGACGTCGACGCACTGCTGGCCCAGCGCCGGAAGCGGATTCCGCTCGGTTTCATGGGCGACGGCCGGGACACGGCGAGCGCGGTACTGTTCCTGGCCAGCGACGAGGCCCGATTCATCACCGGCACCGAACTGATCGTCGACGGCGGCATGACCGCGCGCTGCGACTGAGATTCGAGTTGCCCAAAAAGACGGAGACATTCATGACCATTCAACGCATCCTGCTCACGGCAGCATTCGCCATAGCGCTGGCGCCCGCTGTCCATGCACAGCCGAAGACGACGCGGATCGTCGTTTCCTTCACCTCCGGGGGACCTGTCGACTCGGTCGCCCGGATCCTCTCCGAACAGCTCGGCAAGGAGTTGGGCCGCACGGTCATCGTCGACAACAAGCCCGGCGCCAACGGCGCGATTGGCGCTATCGATGTCATGAAGTCGGCCCCGGACGGCGGCACGCTGTGGTTCACCAGCGTCGGTGCGGCTGCGATCAATTCTTCGCTGTACGAGAAGCTCCCCTACGACATGCAGCGCGACTTCGCGCCGGTCTCGCTGGTCGTCAACAACGTCGAGTTGCTGGTGACCCAGCAGAGCAACCCAGCCAAGGACGCGGCCGACTTCGTGGCCGCAACGAAGAAGCGCGCCGAGCCAACGCCGATGGGCTCCTCCGGCACGGGGAGCATTCCGCATCTGGCAATCGAACAGTTGGCCGATTCGAGCGGCGCCAGGCTGCTTCATGTCCCCTACAAGGGTGCAGCACCGGCCATCACAGACCTGATGGGGGGCCAGATCGGCGGATTCTTCGGCGACGTGCCCGGGCTGCTTGGACATCTGCAAGGCGGACGGCTCAAGGCGCTGGGTGTGGCTTCGAGCAAGCGGCACCCTTCGTTGCCGGACGTGAAGACACTGGAAGAGCAAGGCATAAGGGGTGTCGACACCAACAACTGGTATGCGCTGTTTGCGCCTGCGAAGACGCCGCCCGAGATCATCGAGGCGCTCAGCAAGGCGGTGCGCAACACGCTGGCCAATCCAGGCGTGCGCGAGAAATTGCTGAAGACGGGCACGGAGCCCGTCGGGTCCACGCCCCAGGAACTGGCGACCATCCAGAAGCGGGACACCGAGAAATGGGCGAAGCTGATCCGCGCCAAAAACATCAAGGCCGAATGATGACGACCCCTATCCGCGTACCCCTCGTGCAGCCCGGCACCCGCCCCGAGCTGGCCGAGATCGAGTCCCGCATCATGGCGCAGCGCGGTCGCGTGTCGCTGCTCTATCAGGTGCTCCTCAACAGCGAGCCAATCGCCTCGGGCTGGGAGCGCATGCTCACGGCGGTTCGCAACCAGACTGGCATACCCGCCGATCTTCGCGAGCTGATGATCCTTCGGGTCGCCGTTCTCAACGGCGCCAGCTTCGAGTACGACGCGCACGTGCCGCATGCACAGAAGGCGGGCGTCAGCGCCGAGAAGATCGATGCCGTCCGCCAAGACGTGCTGCCCGACATGTTCGCGCCGCTGGAGCGCCTGGTGCTCGAACTCGCGGATGCCATGACCCGCGAGATCGTGGTTCCGGAAGAGCTCATGGGCCGTATCCAGCAGCACTTCGACCCCAAGGGCGTGGTGGAAGTCGTGGCGACAGTGGCGGCCTACAACATGGTGTCGCGCCTGCTGGTTGCCCTGAACATCGCACATTGAACGAGGAGCCCGGAATGCAGGATCTATGGCTTCTCAAGTCCGACACATCCATGGTCGATCAGCCGCTCGCGCCGGTCCGCACGCTGCCGCCTGAAGTTCAGCCATGGCAGGCAATGAATGGCGCTTTGGTTTATTTCTACTCGGCAGGGAACACGCCGCCGACGTTCACGCCCCAGGGTGTTGCCGGCGAGTGGAAACGGCTCGCCTGCTTGCAAGAGGTGCAGGGCGCGTCGGCCGGCCAGGTTGCTTCGCACCACTACGTTGTGGAAACGGACGTGCTCCCCGAGTTCGAGGACGACCTCAACGCCTGGTACGCGCAGGAACACCTGCCCGGACTGGCAGCCGTGCCGGGAACCATCCGAGCGGCCCGGTACATCGACACCGCAGGCTCGCCGCGCTACTACGCCTGCTACGACCTCGCAGGCGTCGAGACCCTGGGCAGCCCCGAGTGGCTGGCCGTGCGCGCAACGCCTTGGAGCTCGCGGGTTCGCCCCGCTTTCCGGAACACGGGGCGAACCATGTTTCGCCGGCTGCCGGCAGCACGCTGAGCATGGCTCGCATCGCCGAAGCCTATCGTGCGGATGGTCTGGCCAGCGTAGCCAGCTTCTTCCTGGCCGCCTGCAAAAGACTGTTTCGTTCGACAGGCAGTGCCGCCTTGGTATCCCCGAGCGCGACGACCTCATGCACGGTGGTCGTGGAGAGCTTCGAGGACAACGGATCGCGCGGCGACATGCCATTGAGCCTGGTGATCGGGATGACGTGCACCTTGAGGTGCCGGCCCATTGTTTTCGACAACTTCTGACAAGCTGTCGTCATGGTGGCTTCGTCAGGGACCAGCCGACCATGCACGACCAGCAGTTCCACAGTGCCTTGCGCGTCCTCTCCCAGCACGAACGCGCGCACGACCGAGTCCTTGAACTTGGAACGCAGCATGGAACGGATCGGTTCCGCAGCCGCGAATGATTTCAGCGCAATGTTCCGCAGTTCGTTGTGGAAGACGAACGAGCGATCGACCTGAACGGTATCGGCCTGGTCTGCCTTTGCCGCCTGCCGTTTCACGATGCCGCTGCGGACGAGATGCTCCACGGTGAGGGCGGTCTCGGCCTCACCCAGCTTCGCTCGCCCTGCAAGCTCGCTCGTCGAGAACTGTTGATCGGGCGCCGCGTACAGGACCGTGAGGAGCTTCTGTACTTCGGGAGAGAAAAGAAAATCCGCGGCACTCATTCTTGCTTTGCTGCTGACACAAAGACCGCATTATCCAAGCGGCATGGAAGAGGTCGGCACCGACGCATCATCTATTGCTGGGGCAGCGCCTGAGTGCGAAAAGAAAGGCGACAGCGGTCGGCATCGAGGCGGTTTCCCTGAGCGGCTTTTTTCTCCCTGGCCTCTACCAGCGCCGAACCGCTGTCGAGAGGCAGTGTGCGCGCCCCCATCGAAGCCAACGTGAAGTTTGCGCGGGAGTTCCGTGAAACGATACCTGCCGTCCTGCGAGGTGCGACCTTGAGACCGGCACCTCTCAGCGCATCTCCAAATTTCGGCCCAAGTGGTGGCATAGGCTGAGCCTTCGTTGTTCAAAGGAGCTCAACCAACATGCGATACATCACCCAGAAACTCACCGCGGTCTCCATGGCCGCTGTCGTTGCCGCATCCACTCTCGGCGGCTGCGTGGTCGCGCCAACGCCCGTTGCCACCAATGTCGTCCTGGCGCCAGGCTCGCCTCTGCCGCCCGGGTATCAAGGCGAGGTGTATGTCGTGAGCGACTGGCAGTCCAGAGGTCTCTATGCGCCTCCGCAGGGCTACGCCTGGCGCTATGTCGACGGGCAATATGTGCTCGTGGCCGTAGCCACCGGAATCATCGCTGCGACCTTCCTGGCTGCATTTTTTGGGCACGGCGGCCATGGCGGGCCCGGGCCAGGTTTTGGTCCTCGCTGAAACAGCGCATCTGTTGAATTGCAGGACGGTGAACTTGCTGGACGCACTCCGAGCTCTCTGGGCGGCACTGGTTGCCATCGGTCAATTCTTCAACTGGCTCCTGAGCCTGTTGGCGTGACTCAATCTCCTCCGCGCTCCTGCGGTTCGCCCAGCGACAGCATAAGCCGGTTGGCCCAGTTGAAGAACGCCGCTCCGTGGATGACGTCGGCAATCGCAAGATCATCCAGCCCTTGCGCGCGCAGCTGCTCGATGTGCTCCGCCCCGAACGCGGAAGGCGTGGACGACAACGCAACCGAGGCCGCCACGATCGCATTCCAGCGCTCGCCCAGGTCGGCCTCCACGCCCTCGTCCAGCAGGCGTTGCACATCGTCCGTGCGCTGTGAGAAATGCGAGGCGAAGCGCGCATGCACCGAGGCGCAGTAGATGCAGCCGTTGTAGCGTGAGGCCGCGGCGGCCGAGAGTTCGCGTTCGGCGCGCGGCAGGCCGGCTTCGGGGTTGTAGAAGATGTCCTTGTCGGTGCGCGTGCGGGCACCCAATATGTCCGGGTCGCGCGCCAGCAGGCGGAAGTACGGCGACTTGGCGCGCGACGCGTCCACCAGCCCGGCGAAATGCCGCTCAGTCAGTTCGGCCTCGGGCAGAGGTTCGAGCCAGGGCAGCCATTCGAGCTGCGCCTGCGTGAAGGCATTCGGATGGGTGTTTTCGGGATGGCTCAGCGCGGATTCGACGGTCATGGTGTTTGTTCCTCGGGTCAATCGACAAGGGTGACGGGGCGTTGCGCCAGCGCCCTGAGGCCGGTGACGACACGGATCTGGAATGCGAGGAAGGCCACGAGCTGCGACAAGGTCACGATCTCGGTGCTCGACCACCCCGCATCGAGCAGCGACTGCAGCGCGGCCGGGCTCGCATCGCGCGGGTGAAAGACCAGCAGGTGCGCATGCGCGAGGCCGGCCGAAAGCCGCTCGCCAAGCACTGGACGCTGCGCGGCGCCCACCGCATACGAAGGGCCGGAAGCATCTTCGGCGCTGAGCGGGCCTGCGGGATAGCGGCCGTACGGCCCTTGCGTGGAGCCCCGCTTCGTTTCGATGGAGATGGCCTCCGCCACCCCGGCACGAGCGCCCTGCCCGGCCAGCGCATCGGCATAGAAGCGCGCCACGTCGGCTTGCCCATGCAGTCCGGCGACGAAGGCCGCGACGGCAAACCGGTCCGCGATTTCGAAATTTCCAAACACGGGCGGCGTCGGCGCGAACAGCGAGAGATAACTCTGCTGCGCATGGGTTCGCGCCTGCTCGCGCTGTACGCGGATCTGGTCGAGGTGGCTGCCCGGCTCGATGCCGACGAGCCGGTCGATGACGTCGGGCACAGCGGACACAGAAGAAGAAACGGTGGCGTTCATGAAATCCAGCCTAGAGAAGTGCAAGGGATTGAAGGTCCGACACACCCGCGCTACGCGCCCAGCCCAAGGCTGGCGCAACCACGGTGGCGGTCAGTTCGATGGAGCGCAGGATCGCCTCGTGCGGCGGATCGACGGAGTGCACCTGGCAAACCAGGTCGGTCACACGCGCGAGCGTTTTATCGGCACGCAGCGAGGCGATCACGTCGTCAGGCGACCCGACGTGCACGTCATATGCGGCAATCAGCTGTTCGAGCGATGCATCAGGGCCAGCGCGGTCTGCGAGGCCGACCTGCCCCGATGCGGCAAAGCGGGCCGCCGAGCGGCGCAGACCGATGTCGGCCAGGCGCAGCGCCTCCTTGCGCGTCTCCGCGACGAAGACGCTGCGCGAGCCCACGATGCGCGGCGTGCTGCCGGGCGGCAATGCAGCCAGGTAGGCATCGACGATCGGGTTCTGGATGTCGGCGAGCGATGCTTCGGGCGCGTGCTCGGGGCGCGGCTGCGTGCGCGAGAGCATCAGGCCGTCGCCAGCCTCCCCCGCGCGCGTGCCACCGCTCACCGAGAACGTGGCCTGCCAGATGCGGTCCAGCAGCGGCGAGCCCGCGGGGTACAGCGTGTCGCCGCCCTGCAGCGGCTTGCCAGCCCACGCTGCGCGCACCGCGGCAAGCTGTCTCGCGAAGATGGCCGAACGGTCGTTGCCATCCAACCCGAAGGCCGCGAAAGACTCGGGCGTGCCGCCCGTTCCCACGCCCACCTCGAGCCGGCCTTGCGAGAGCAGATCCAGCACGACCGCGTCCTCCGCCACGCGCACGGCGTTTTCCAAAGGCAGCGTGACGATGCCAGTGCCCAGGCGAATGCGCTTCGTGCGCGAGGCCACATAGGCAAGGAAGACGAACGGCGACGGCAGCCCGCCCTCGTGTTCGTGAAAGTGATGCTGCGCCACCCAGGCCGAATCGAAGCCGAAGGCCTCGGCGTGGGCGATCTGCGCAGCGGCGAGACGGTAGCGCTCGGCGGCTGTCGCGTCGTCGAGCAGGCGGCTGAAGAAGCCGAGGCGAAGCTGGCGCGGGGAGTGGGAAATGCCGGGCATCCGAAGAGAAAGCTGGGTTGTCGAAAGCCTTCGAGTCTTGCCCGTGATGCGGTCCGCAGGGAAATCCGGATTTCGCGCTTGTTTATGCGGTTTGCGTGTATCGCCGCCTGTCCTCGCAGCGGGAGCGCGGAAAGGCGCTCAAGTTGTCGTCGGACGCATCGCCGCTGTGCAAACGCGATTCCGGCCTCCCATCTTGGCCGCGTACAGGGCCTTGTCGGCCGCCTGAATCAACTCCTTCGGCGGTCCGTGGGTGACCGAGGGGCTGAGCGCATCCACGCCGGCGCTCAGCGTCACAAAGCCGTCGGGAGCACCGGCGTGCACGATTGCCAGGTCGCGCACCGCGCTGCGGATTCTTTCCGCCAGCACGGCCGCGCCAGCCACATCGGTGTTCGGCAACAGCACGGCCAGTTCTTCCCCGCCGTAGCGGGCCGCGAGGTCTCCCGGGCGGCGGGATGCGAGGCCTGCGATGGTGCGGCCGATCGTCTGCAGGCACTCGTCCCCGGCCGTATGGCCGTAGATGTCGTTGAACTGCTTGAAGCAATCGACATCGATCAGGATGAGCGCCAGGGTGCTCGCGTCTCGCATGGCCCGGCTGAACTCGTTGTCGAGCGTCACGTCGAACTGCCGGCGATTCGCCAACCCCGTAAGGCCGTCCTCCATGGCGAGGGTGTTCAGGGTCTTGTTGAGCGTCTCCAGCGCGTCGCGTGCGCGCCGCAGTTCGGCCTCGGTCTTGCTGCGCAGCTCCATCTGCTTCACCAGCCGCCATCCCACGAAACCGACGATCGACGCCAGAAGAATGACGCCCCCCGTATGCCAAAGCGTTTCCCGCCACCAGGCGGCCAGGATCTCGTCTTTGGAAAGGGCCGCTGCAACGAACAGCGGATAGTTGGTGAGGCGCCGGAAGCTGTTCAGCCGCGTGATGCCGTCCTGCGCCGACATGATTTCGGCCGTCCCGACCGGGCCCTGGGCCGCGTACGCACGAAAGAGACCTGTGTCCAGCATGCTTCTGCCGACCATGTCGGTGCTGTACGGCCGGCGAGTCATCATCGTCCCGTTCTCGAGGATCAGTGCAACGGCGCCTGCCTGGCCTATGTCGAGGCTGTCGTAGAACTTCGTAAAGAAGTCGACCCTGATCGTTGCGAGCGCCACCCCGGCGAAGCTGCCGTCCGCATGATTGATGCGTCGGGAGACGGGTACGAGCAGTCTGCCGGTGGTCCGGCTCCTCACCGGCGCACCGATGTGCGGTCCGCGCTCCTCGTGCTCGCGGTGAAAAAGAAAGTACTCGCGGTCCGCGTTGTTCAGGTTTTGCGGCGCTACTTGCCGGGAGTTTGCGACCCAGTTTCCATCCTTGTCGTAGATGTGAAGCCCATCGAGCTGTGGGAGTTCGGCCACCCGCATCGCGAACACCTTGCGAAGCCGTTCGATGGCCTCCGGCCCCGTGCCGTCGTGCTCGATGCGTTCGACCATGCCGACCAATGCCGTGTCAGCCTGCTTGATCGTGTCGTCCGCCTGCTGTGCCATTGCGCGCGCGAGATTCGACGTCGCAACGCTCATCTGCTGAAGCTGAACCGTTCGCGAGTGCCAGCTATTCAAGCCGTCGAGCGCCACGAGGGCGAGGCAAACCACGGCCACGAAGGCCGTCGTCCGGAAGGTGATGGATGGTCGACGAAACACGATGCGCTTTCGAAGCAGTGATGTCTGAAGCCTTGCCCGACTTTGACACAGCTGCGGCCGAATCGTCACCTTCCGCGCAACCTGCAGGCGCGGCCGTCAGCGCGGCTCAGATCGGCCGCACGTCGAAGAACGCTTCGTCGGTGTCTCCCAGGTCGCGAAAGCCCGCGGTGCGTGCGGCGTCGTAGGCCTTGGCCCAGCGCTTGGCCATCGCGATCTCCGCCTTCGACAGATCGCTTTCGCTCGATTCGCTCGCGTTCTGGAATGCGCGCAGCGCCTCGACCACATCGGCGCCCAGCTGCCGGTCGATCTCGCGCCGGAAGCGCTGCTCGGCGACCTTCACGGCATCGGCTGCCGGATGCGGGTAGTCGGCTAGCCGCACGGCGTACGTGACACGCGCCTCGACCTCGACGTCTTCGAACTGGAATGGCTCCTCGCGATCTTCTTGCGGCAACGGCAACGGCAACGGCAACGGTGGCGACAGCGACGGCACCGGCACGTGTTGCGGCAATGCCATGGGCAATGCTGTTGCCACAGCCCGCGGGAAGAAAAGCTCAAACTGGTTCATGGTTCATCGCCCCCCAGCGCGTACCGCGCTGACCAAGGCTTGCGGCCAAAGACTGGATGAATATACAGTCTTTTGCTGTTGTTAACCAGTCTGCGGCTGGTTGAGCAGTCGATTCAGCGACCGTCGTGTGTTCGGTTGCACCGCCGCGGCGACCAAATGGGGGCGATCAGTCGGGCTTCTTTGAAGGCAAGTCGCCCTCACGCAGCTTGCGGCCCACCCACATCATTCCCGTCGCGTAGTCGGCAGCCCCGACCTGGATGCCGCCCACAGTTCGCAGCGCACCGGTGCCGTCGTCGGTGGCCGGCCCTTCGCCGGTGTATTCGCCTGGCACCAGCACCCGTCCGTCTTTCAGGAAATCGGCGATGCGCAGTTCGCGCATGGCGCGGCCCCAGTGCCATTGCTTCTTGATGTCGTAGCTGCTGGTCTTCTTCGGTGGGTTGGTTTTCTTCATATCATTTCGGCCGCATCAAAAACTGCCGCCGAGCATAGCCCTGCCCGGCACCACGCCCCCATGAAGAACCGTTCAGCGACCCCGTGGAAGAAGAGCCGAACCTTCGGCGACATCTATGGCGGGCGCATGCGTCGCCGGCTCACCGACAACATCTTTGCCCGCGCCCACTCGCTTCAACGGCCGGCGCCGGGTCAGGCGTTGCCTCTGCTCATTCAGGACAATCCGTCGCGCGAGTTCTTCTTTCCCGTGTCGGTAGAGGAATGTGCGGCCGCGTTGCGTGCGCTCCCCGTCGACCATGGCAAGGGCGTCACGCATATCTGGCTTCGCCGCAGGCCGATGCGCATGACCGGGCCCAACGCGCCGCTGGCACAGTTCATCTACGGCAGCGGCGTGCGCGTCATCGTTCTCTATCCCTGGCGGGTGGATGGACGCTTGTACGTCGGCCGCAAGAAGCCGAAGCCCCAGCATGTAGCGCCTTATGTGCGCTACGGCGCCAAGGTTGTCAGCGACCAAGGCCGCTGGCATGTCGACTTTTCACAAGCCGATCTCAGGCGCTTCTACATCGAGCACCTGTTCTGCCACGAGGTCGGCCACCATGTCGACTGGTACACGAGGCACTGGAGCGGCGCAAACGCCCGCCAGACCGAAGAGTTCGCAGACCAATACGCCGTGCAGTGGGCCTCGGACGCCAGCGTTGTCGTTTCCGCGCCCTACTCGGCGCAAGGCCTGGCCACGCCCCCCGGCACCGACGGCTGAAGCTTCACCGGCTCGGTTGCTTCCCCTGCCTCCACATAGTTGAGGTCAACAGGGTGAACAATTGCCGCCGCGAACTCGCCGTCGAATTTGACCAGGACGTGTTCCCCGCTGGCACCGGTGATGACACCGAATTTGCCGTTGAGCTCGACACGGCTTCCGCGTCGCGCGGGCACTTTGAAACGCACACGGATGTAGGGCAACCCTACCCGGAAATACTCGACCATTTGATTCCCCGACTTTCTTGTGGCTCGCATCAGCGGCTGTCTTGACAGGACACGCCCACCGACCGCGACACCTGCGACATGCAGTGCTGCACTGTCTCCGCATGGCCACGGGGAAACGTGTCGGTCAGAGCCTACGCTTGCTGACAGCCATTGGACATCCGCCAATTGGCTAACACCACCCATGTTTGTGGGTTCCGTCAATCGGCATAGGCGCGCAGGTGAGCGCGGATTTCGGCGCGACGGACTTCTGCGCGCCGACAGCGAAAAACTCGGGGGGATGCGCCGCTAGTCGAGCTCGCCGACAGCGTCGTCTTCTTCAGCGAACGCCGATTCGTCGACCTCTTCGCGCGGGCCGACGTTCAGGTCTTCCGACAGGCCGCGCAGCACGGCGTAGCCCGCCTGCAACGCCTCGGCGTAGGTATGAAAGCCCTTGGCTGCTTCCATCAGCGGCTCGAACTCCATCGAGTTGTCGAAGGACTCCAGCAGCACCCAGAAATAGTCGCCCTCGTCGTGTTGATCCACTGTCAGGGCGATGGAGATAAGTTGACCAGCCATTCGCGCATGGTGGCGCGCCCAAATGACAATCCGAAGAAGCGGATGTGAACGTTCGGCTTCTACGTTGTCTTCCCTGCCGGCCAGCGCTCACCGGTCAGCCGGCGGCCTCCAGAAACTCGAAGCCCATAGTCCGTGCGTGATAGTGCAGCCCGCCGTCCTGCACGATGAGGAAGAGCGCGCCGCGCGGGCCCGCGTTGTGGTGCGAATGCGGCGCACCGGGTGGCGTGACCAGCGTGGACCACGGCGCCCACGGGCACACCGCATCGCCCACCACCGAATGGCAGCCCTCGCCCTGCACCACCAGCGTGATGGCGGCGGAGTTGTGGCGGTGCGTACGCTGGTGCGTGCCCGGCTCGAGCGTGTTGAAGCTCAATGTCAGCGTGGGCGTGAGGTTGCGCGCGGCCGCCTGCCGGTCGGACGAGAAAATCAGCGCGCGGCCCGAGGTCTCGTCGCTCGTGCCGCTCGAGAAAATCAGCGCGAACTGGCGCTCGATCTCCGCGGCCGAATAGTGCACGGCGTCGATGGTTGCCTTGGCCACGGGCGCCGGCTGCGCTCGTTCAAAAGCCAGCTGCGGCTCGTTGCCGACGGTCCACAGCAGCACGCCCTCGGCGCCCGCTTCGAGCCGATAGCCCGGCGCGCCGGGCAGCAGGAACACATCGCCCGTGCCAAAGGTCAACCTGTCGACCGCACCCGTCAGGCTGCCGCTGCCGGAAATCACGTACCAGACCGAACCGGTGGCGCACACGTCCAGCGGCAGCAGCGCATCGCGGGCGGCAATGCGCACGTAGCGCGCGAGCATCAGCGGCGTGGTGGCCGGAAAGCCACAGCCCAGCACCCGCGACTGGTCGCAGTCGAACATGCCGTAGCGCCCTTCCTGCGGTGGCGCAAAAAGCCGCGCGGGCACCTCGGGCAGCTTCACGTTGAAGGCGTTGCCGGAATTGAAAAAGCGCGCCCTGGCCTGCGCGACGCTGGCCGGCGCGCGCGGATGCTGCATCGGCAGATCGGCCATGTCGACGACGGTGGCGATGTCAGCGGCAGTCATGCTCCGCTCCTCACATAGGGCAGCAGCACGCGCAGCAGCACGTTCGCGCCGGCCGCCACGTGCGCGGGCTCCGCCCACTCGTGTTCCGCATGGCTCACGCCGTCGCGGCAGGGAATGAAGATCATCGCGCTTGGGCACAGCGGCGCCATGTGGCGCGCGTCGTGGCCGGCAGCCGAAAGAATCGGCATGTGCGGCTGTCCGATGCGCTCGGCGGCTTGCGCAATCGCCTGCTGCAACGCGGGATCGAAGCCGTTGGACGGGGCATCGACCAGGGGCGTCACGCTCGCCTGGCACGGCCCGGCAAGCGACTCGCACAGCGCGGCCAGCCGCTGCCCCAGATGTTCGAGCACCGCATTGTCGGGATGCCGCAGGTCGATGCGCATCGTCACCCGCTCGGGCACCACCGAGGGCGCGTTCGGCTCGACCTGCAGCCGGCCGATGGTGAATTTCACCGCGTCGTCGTGGCCGCCGATCTCGGCATAGAGCGCCGTGGCGATGCGCGTGAAGGCGGCGAGCGCATCGCGCCGCTCGACCATCGCGAGCGTGCCGGCGTGACCGCGCTCGCCCTCGACCACGACGTCGAATGTCTTCTTGCCCTGGATACCGGTAACGACGCCAATCACGCACTCCTGCGCTTCCAGCATCGGCCCCTGCTCGATGTGCGCCTCTACATACGCTGCCACCGGAAAGCCCAGCGGCCGCCACCGCAGCGCCGGGAACGCAGCGTGCAAACCATCGAGCGCATCGGCGACAGAGATGCCATCGGCATCGCGCACCGCGCGCACGGCCTCGAGGCTGCGCACGCCGGCAAAGGCTTCCGAGCCCATCATGCCGGGCGCAAAGCGCGAGCCCTCTTCGTTCATCCACGCCACACAGACGACGTCCACCGGCGGATGCACGCCACGCGCGGCCAGCGTGGTCAGCACTTCCAGCGCAGCCACCACGCCGTACACGCCGTCGAAGCGCCCGCCACCGGGCTGGCTGTCGAGATGGCTGCCCGCGAGCACGGGCGGTGCGTCGCGGTCGATGCCCGGCAGCGCGATGAAGAGATTGCCGGCCGCATCGGTCGAAGGCTCCAGCCCGGCCGACAGCGCCCAGTCGATCATCATGCGCCACGACGCGATCTCTTCCGCGCTCAGCGCCTGCCGGTCTACGCCGCCGCCCGGCGTAGCACCGATGCGGGCGAGCACCATGAGCCGGTCCCACAGGCGGTCGGCATCGATGCGCCAGATGCCCTGCTCTCCGGCGACTTCTTCGGTGGCGGTTTCGGTGGTCATCAGTCGGTCTTCATGATCTGGCTTGGCAGCGCACGCGGATCGCGCGGCTTCCACTGGCCGGCCTCGACCTGGGCAAAGAACTCGGCCAGCAAGGCGTTGAACGCGGCGGGCTCTTCCAGGTTGAGCGTGTGGCCGGTCTTTGGCATCACGGCGAGGCCGCAGGCCGGCACGGTCTTCTTGAGGAAGATGCCGGGCTGCAGGCAATGGTCGTCCTCGTCGCCGACCACCACGAGCGAGGGCACGTTCATCACGCGCAGATCGCTCTCCAGGTCGTAGATCGACGGGCGCCGCGCCTGCACGCCGCGCATGGTGTTGGCTGCGCCGAGGGCATCGTGCTCGCCCAGCCAGGTCGCAAACTCCTGCCAGCCGCGCGGGTCCTTGTTCTGGAACTGCACGCGGCTTGCGCCCAGCGAATAGGTGCGCGCGAATTTCTCCGAGCCCTGCGCTTCGAACTGTTTGGCCACTTCGAGCGAAACGCCGCGGAAGTACTCCTCGTGCTCCTTCTCCGCGCCATAGCCCGCGCCGGCAATCACAAGAGATGAAGCGCGCTTCGCATGGCGAAGGCCGAAGTGCAGCGTCGCGAAGCCGCCCATCGACAGGCCCACGATGTGTGCGCGCTCCAGTTCCAGCGCATTCATCACCGCGGCGATGTCGTCGGCCGCGGTGGCTTGCGAATAGCGCTCCATGTCGGCCGGCACGTCCGATGGCGGATAACCGCGCGCGCCGAAGGTCACGCACTGGTGGCGCCGCGCGAAGTAGCGCATCTGCGGCTCCCAGCTGCGGTGGTCACCGCCGAACTCGTGCACGAACACGATCGGCGTGCCGCTACCAGCGGTCTCGTAGTAGAGGCGAACGCCGTCGGGGGTGGTGGCGAAACTCATCGTCGGCCTTTCTTCAGAAAAGGGCCGCCGTGGCCGGCAGGCTGCGCGCACGCTCGACCGCCTGCGGCAGCACGTCGCACAGCGCCTGCGCCCAGGCCTTCGGCACGGTGGTGGAGATCTTCACGAAGCGATGTCCGAAGCGCGGCGTGTGATACGTGCCCTGCCGCACCATGATGTCGTGCTCGCCCAGCGCGGTAACCAGCGCCTCGGGCGTCACGCCCGCCTTGCTGCACTCGACCACGATGAAGTTGGCCTGCGACGGGAACACCGGCACCTCGAAGCCCGGCAGCCTGGCGAAGGCATCGACGATCATTTGCTGGTTCTCGCGCTGCCGCGCGACCACTTCGGCCATCCATTCGTCCTTCACAGCCAGGCCCGCGATGGCCGCGCGCTGCGCCAGCACGCTTGCACCCAGCGGCGCCTGCGAATGCGGCAGGATTCGCGCGAGCAGTTCGGGCGAGGCCACCAGTGCGCCGAGGCGCAGGCCCGCGAGGCCAAGCCACTTCGAGAAACTCACGATGGTCACGGTGCCTTCCGGATAGAAGCGCGAAGCCAGCGTGTGGCTGTCGGCAAAGTCGCGGTAAGTGCAGTCGTGGATGAGGATGGCGCCGATCTCTCTCGCACGGTCCGCGAAGGCACGGATCTCGTCTTCGGTGTAGGTGGTGCCCAGCGGGTTGTTCGGGTCCACGAGATAGATGACGGTGGTGTTCCCGTCGGTCGACGCGGCCAGTGCCTCTGCCGACAGCTTGAAGCCGTACTCCGGCCCGTAGATCGGAATCTCGGTGATCACCGAGCAGGCCTTGGCGGCAAACTGCAGCGGCCATTTCCAGCCCGGGTCGGTGGTCACGAAGCCCTTGCCCGCCACGCAGAACGCACGGCAGGCCAGCGCCAGCGCGGACACCGCGCCGTCGGTCACCACGGCCGACTGGTCCGGCACGCCCAGGTCGGCAACGATGGCCGAGCGCAGCGCTTCCATGCCCAGCGGTGGCGCGTAGGCGTGAAAGCTCTCGTCGTCGATGGCATCGTGCAGCGCCTTTCGCACGGCCGGGTGCAGCGGAAAGTGGTTGGTGTTCTGGCCCAGCCACATCAGGTCGGGGTTGGTGAACAGGCGGTCGAAATACTGGTTGCGGGTTTCGGCGTCGCTCGTCACGGCCGGCACTGCAGCGGCGGGGTTCAGCGCTGCGTTCATGCCGCGAGCCTCCGGGCCTGTTCGGCCTCGACCACTTTCTTGCTGGTCTTGATGATCGAGCCACGCGCCGCGATGCCGCCGTCGATGGTCACCACCGTGCCGGTGATGTAGCCCGCACGCGGCGAAGCCAGGAACACCATCAGCTCGGCCACCTCTTCCGGCGTGGCCGGGCGGCCACCGGGGTAGTTGTCGAACAGCTCTTCCCAGCGGCCTTCATCGCCATGGGTGTCGAAGGCGCGGCGCTTCATGAGCTTGACCATGCGGTCGGTCGCCACGGGGCCGGGGTTCACGCCCACCACGCGGATGCCGTCGTCCAGGCTCACGCCGCCCAGGGCGCGCGTGAAGGCCATCACTGCCGCATTGCCGGTAGAGCCGGCGATGTAGTTGGCGTCCCAGTTCTCGCCGGAGTTGCCGATGTCGTTCACGATCACGCCGCCACCCGCAGCCTTCATGCGCGCGTAGTAGATCTGGCTGAGCTCCATGTAGCCCAGCACCTTGAGCTGGAAGCCCCGGCGCACCACGGCAAAGTCGAGCGATTCGATGGGGCCGGCGGGAATGTCGCCCGCGTTGTTCACGAGGATATCGACGTGCCCCACTGCTTCGGCCAGCTGCGCCATCGCGCCGGGCGCGGCCAGGTCCATCGGGTGGATGCGCACGTTGATCGGGTAGATCTTCTCGATCTCTTCCTTGGCGGCCGCCAGGGCGGCGCCGTCGCGCGCGGCCAGTTGCAGGTGGCAGCCTTCGGCCGCGAACGAATGGGCGGCCGCAAGGCCGATGCCCTTGGAGGCGCCGGTGATGAGTACGGTCTTGCCTTCGAGTTCGAGTTTCATGGAGTGATGTCCTGGGGATGCGATCAGGAAAAAGGGTGGCGTTGAAAGAAGAGGCTCAGGCAGCGCCGTTGTCCTGCTCGGACAGCGCGGCGATCAGATCGACAATGTCGTCCTCGAGCAGGCTCACGTGGTCGATGGCGGCGTTGAACGCGGCGCCCGGGTCGTTGCGCCGGATGGCGTCGAGGATGGCGCCGTGCTCGCCGATGGTGGCGGTCATGCGGCCGGGCTGGAAGGTCACGTAGCGGCGGTACACGCGCACGCGCTTGCGCAGCGCGCGCGTCTGCTCGGCCAGGTAATGCGTGTTGGAGGCTTCGTAGAGCGCATCGTGAAAGTCCTGGTTCACGTCGTAGAAGCGCGAGTGGTCGCCCGAGGCGAGGATGCTCGTCAGCTCGTCGTGCAACTGGCTCATGCGCTGCTTCTGCGCCTCGGTGGCGCGGCGCGCGGCGAACTTGGCGCACAGGCCTTCCATCACCGCCATCATCTGGAACATCTCGATGAGCATGGGCAGCGAGATGCGCGCCACGCACACTCCCCCTTGGCGGCTGCGCAGGTCGACAAGGCCGGTGGCGGCCAGCGCCTTGAGCGCCTCGCGCACCGGCGTGCGCGACACCTTGAAGCGTTCGGCGAGTTCGGCCTCGTCGAGCCGCGCGCCGGGCTTCATGACGCCGCTGACGATCAGGTCTTCGAGCGTGTCCTTCAGCTCGTCGGACAGCGTGGCGCCCTTGCCGCGCTGGCGCTCGCGTCCGCGCAGCACCGGAGGTTCCGCTGCCGTCTCGGGTTCGTTCGGTTCCATGTTCTTGCCTTCCTTGTTGTGCTTGTCTTGGTCGGTTTTCTTCAAACGCGGGGCCTGCCTGGCGGGTGGAAATGTCAGAACGGGCGGTCGCCGGCCACGGTGGTGCGATGCATCACGCGGCGGTACACGTTGTCGTCGTACGGCGTGGCGCGGTGCATGGTGCAGCGGTTGTCCCACACCAGCAGATCGCCCGCGAGCCACTTGTGGCGGTAGCTGAACTCCGGCGAGATGGCGTGCGCGTTCAGCTCGGCCAGCAGCGCGGTGCTCTCCTCGGCGGGCAGGCCATCGATGTGCTTGACCACGTCTTCGCCCACGTAGAGCGAGAGGCGGCCGGTTTCGGGGTGCGTGCGCACCAGCGGGTGCACCACGTCGGGCGTGGCCGCCAACTGCTCGGGCGTGAGCGGGTTGCGGTCGGCAAAAGCCTTGCCGTAGTAGTTGGCGTAGCTGTGCGTGGCCGTCATGGGGCGGATGCGCGCCTTCATGTCGTCGCCCAGTGCTTCGTAGGCTGCGTGCATCGAGGCGAAGAAGGTGTCGCCTTCCACCGGCGGCACTTCGAGCGCGTAGAGCAGCGCGCCCATCGAGGGCTCGGCCTTGTACGAGAGGTCGGAGTGCCAGTTCCAGCCCTCCTTGTGGTTGCCGATGGGCTTGCCGTTTTCCGACACGTTCGACAGCACGTAGACCTCGGGGTGCTCCTTCTTCAGGAACTGCGTGAGCACGTGGCCCAGCAGCGGGCCGAAGCGGCGCGAGAAGGCCACGTGCTGCGATTCGTTGATGCTCTGGCCGCGAAACAGCAGCACGGAACGCTGGTTGAGCGTGTCGCGCAGCACCGCGAAGTCGGCATCGCTCACGGGCTCGCGCAGGTCGATGCCTTTGACTTCGGTGCCGATGAAGGAGGTGAGGTTCTCGAGTTGCATGGTCGAAATGTGTCTCTGGGATTGAAGAGGAAAGTGCCGACGCTCAAAGCCGGTAGTCGGGCTGGGTGCGCTCCAGCATGCGCAGGAACGCAGGCCATTCGCGCGTGCCGGGCGGCAGGATGTCGCCGGCGAATTCGGTGAACTGGCGTGCGGCCAGATCGCTCACTTCGGGCTGCGGGTACACCAGCGATTCGCCGGGCGCCACACCGCCCTGCGCGAGCAGCTGCACCTTGGCCGCCTTCTCGAAGTAGTACATGAGGATGAAGGCCTCCGGGATGGTGCGGCCCACTGTCAGGATGCCGTGGTTGCGCAGCACCAGCGTGTGGTGCGGGCCCAGGTCGCGCACCAGCCGCTCGCGCTCGCCGGTTTCCAGCGCCACGCCTTCGTAGTCGTGGAAGGCGGTGTGGCCCTGGTAGCGCATCGCGAACTGGCTCAGCGGCGAAAGGCCGTTCGGCATGGCGGCGATGGCGGTGCCGGCCTCGGAGTGGGTGTGCAGCACGCACAGGGCATCGGGGCGCCCTGCATGGATCGCGCTGTGGATCACGAAGCCGGCCTGGTTGACCTCGGCGTCCGTGTCGTCCACCTTGTTGCCGTCGAGGTCGATCTTCACCAGCGACGAAGCCGTCACTTCGGAAAACAGCAGCCCGTAGGGGTTGATGAGGAAGTGATGCTCCGGCCCCGGCACGCGTGCCGAGATGTGGTTGTAGATCAGGTCGTCCATGCCGAAGTGCGCCACCAGCCGATAGCAGGCGGCGAGCTGCACGCGCAGCTCGGCTTCGGTGTCGGGGTACGCCGCGGGATTCGTCTTTGCCATCAACGCCACCAAACCAGCTTCTGGTCGATCCACACGAGCAGGCCGTAGAAGACCATGCTCGCGATCGATGCAACGAGCACCGCCGACCACACGCTCAGCAGATCGACCTGCTGTGTCGATTCATAGATCATTCGCCCCAGGCCCGCATAGGCACCCAGCATCTCGCCGACGATCGCGACGATCATGCTGCGCGGCACGCCGATGCGCAGGGCGGTGACCACCGACGGCATCGCCACCGGCAGGCGCAGGCGCCACACGATCTTCAGCTGCCCCGCCCCGAAGCTGCGCATCAGGTTCACCGCCGCGATGTCGGCCTGCTTCAGGCCGTGCAGCGCGTTCACCAGCATGGTGAAGCCAACGGCCAGCGCCACCAGCGCGATCTTCGAAGCGGCGCCGAGGCCAAACCAGATCAGGAACAGCGGCGCATAAGCCACGGTCGGCACGGCGTTCACCGCAACCGCCAGCGGCATCACGATGCGCTCCAGCGGCGGCGCCAGCAGCAGCACCACAGCCAGCAACAACCCGAGCAGGCTGCCCAATGCATAGCCGCCGAGCGCCTCGCCCAGCGTGGCCAGCAACGCGCTCATCAAGCGCCCCGTGTCGGTGAACGCATGCTGCACGATCGTGCCAAGGCTGGGCAGCACGAACGGCGGAATCCTGAAGAGCAATATCGCACCCTCCCACACCGCGAGCAGCACGACGATGCCCAGCACCACCGGCACGACGGGCGATTCCATCAGCTTTCGCTGCGCGGAAGCCATCAGCTTTCGCTGCGCCACCATACGAGCCTCCTTTCCACGAAGGTGAGCAGCCCGTAGAGCAGCGCACCCATCAGCCCGCAGGCAAACATCACCACCCACAGGCGCACCACGAGATCGGCGTTCATCGCCTCCATGAGCATCACGCCCAGGCCCACGGTTTCGCCGAACCATTCGCCCACCACCGAGCCGATCAGGCTCAGGCCGATGGCCACGCGCAGCCCGACCATGATCTGCGGCAGCGCCGAAGGCACGGCCAGCTTGAAGAACATCACGAAGCGGTTGGCGCCGAAGCTCTTCATCAGCGCAATGCGCTGCGGGTCGCACGACTTCAGCCCGCGCAGCGTGTTCACCGTGACGGGAAAGAAGGTCAGGAAGAACGCCGTCATCACCTTGGCCAGCAGCGAGTTGCCGAACCAGATGACGATGAGTGCGCCGAAGGCCACCACCGGCACCGTCTGCGACACCACGAACAGCGGGAACACCGAGCGCTCCATCCAGCGCGAATAGGTGAACACCGTGCCGCAGGCGCAGCCGAACAGCGCACCCATCGCGAAGCCGAGCACGGTTTCGAGCAGCGTGCGGCCGAAGCCGCGCGCAAGCTGCGGCCACACCGACCACGCGTCCTGCGCGATGGCACTCAACGCCGGCAGATAGCGCGGCGATGGTGCGAAGGCGTGCACGCAGAGTTCCCACACCAGCGCCAGGCCCACGAAGGCCAGCGCGGGCGAGCGCACTGCGCGCTGCAAGAGGGCGTTCACGAAGCGGTGCCCTCCTGCGCGAAGGTCTTGCGGCTTTCTTCCTCGATCTCGGCCAGCAGGTGCTGCTTGATGCGGATGAACTCGGGCGTCAGCACGATCGACGGGTCGCGTGGGCGCGGCAGGTCGATCACGGTCTCGCTCTTCACCGTGCCGGGGCGCGCGCTCATCACCAGCACGCGGTCGCCCAGCACGATGGCCTCGTCGATGTCGTGCGTGATGAAGAGCACCGTGCGCCAGTGGCGCGCCCAGATGTCGAGCAGCCAGTGCTGCATGCGGCTGCGCGTGAGCGCGTCGAGCGCGCCGAAGGGTTCGTCGAGCAGCATCAGGTCGCGCTCGAACAAGAAGGTGCGCATCAGCGCCACGCGCTGGCGCATGCCGCCCGAGAGCTGGTGCGGATAGTGTTTGTCGAAGCCTGCCAGGCCGAACTCGGGCAGCATGGCGCGGGCCCGTTCGCGCGCTTCCTTGCGCGGCACGCCTTCCACCTCGAGCGCGAGGATGGCGTTGTCGAGCACGGTGCGCCACGGAAACAGCAGGTCGCGCTGCGGCATGAACGACACCTTGCCGAGAAGCTGGCCGTCGCGCTGCGGGGTGCCGCCGAACAGCAGCGAACCGTCGTCGTCAGGCGGCAGCAGGCCCGCGATCATGTTGAAAAGGGTCGACTTGCCGCAACCCGAGGGGCCCACGAGCGTGACGAACTCGCCTTTCGCGATCCGCAGGTTGACGCCCGACACCGCGACGGTCTGTGCCTGCGCTTCGCCGAAGCGCTTCCACACGTTGACCAGTTCGAGCATGGGCGGCGCCGTGTCGCTCACGGCGGGCGGCATCACTTCGTGAGGCATGAACTTCATGGCGCTGCGGCTCAGAACTTCTTGTCGCCGGCCGGCACCTGGTTCCAGAAGCTGGCGTCGTAGGCCTTCGACAGGTCGGCCGGCGCCTTCAGCGCCTTGTAGCCGACGAGCTGCGCCTGCATTTTCTCCACCGTGGGCAGGTCGATGGCGAGGATGCCGTCGGTGGTGCCCTTGCCGGCCTTCACGAGTTTTTCGAACTCATCGAGCATGGCTTCCTGGTGCGCGCGGTTCAGGCTGGGGGCGGCGGCCATGACGATGTCGATGGCTTCCTTCTTGTTCTGCAGCGCGTACTTCCAGCCCTTGATGGTGGCGGTCAGGAAGGCCTGCACCTGCTGCGGCTTCTCGTTGCGGTACTTCTCCGAGACGAGCACGGTGTCTTGCTGCACGACCACGCCGTAGTCGTCGGGCTTGATGAGCGTGAGCTTGTCGCCCAGGCCCTGCTCCTTCAGCGTGTTGAGTTCGTTGTAGTAGGTGGCAGCGGCCACGTCGAACTGCTTCTCGACGAAGGGCGCCATGGAGCCCGACTGGGGAACGATGGTGAGGTCGCTCTGCTTCACGCCGGCCGAGGCGAGCATCGAGTACAGCGTGTACTGCGTGCCGGTGAACCAGGTCGCGACCTTCTTGCCCGCGAAGTCCTTCACCTTGGTGATGCCGGAATCCTTGTAGGCCACGTACGTGAAGGGCGTGTTCTGCACGGTCACGCCGATGCAGACCAGCGGCAGGCCTTTTTCGCGGGCGAGCAGCACGGTCTCGGTGCCGCCGGCAAGGCCGAAGGTGTCGTTGCCCGAAGCGACCAGCGTCTCGACGTTGAGGTTCGGGCCGCCCGGGTTGATCGTCAGGTCGAGACCGCCCTGGTCATAGAAGCCCTTGGCCTTGGCCACATAGAAGCCGGCGAACTGCGCCTGCGCCAGCCACTTGAGGCGCAGCGAGACCTTCTCGGCAGCAGACGCGGGCATGCCCGCCAGAAGAGCCATCGACGCTGCGACGGCGGCCAGGATACGCAAGGACTTGAAAGACATTGGATGGCCTCATGGATACAAAAAACTCTCAAAGCAGTATTCATGCCATGCAATTTCAGGCTGTTTTCTGGCGCCGGAAGTGCGAATTGGCCCAAAACATGCACCGGACTGCAGCTTCCGCCCCCACTTCGAGCCTTCATGAACCGAATCCATGCGCTGGCCGATCTTTCCGCCCGCGAGGCCGCCGGGCAGATGGCGCGCGGCGAACTGCGCGCCACCGACTACGCGCAGGCGCTGCTGGAACGCGCCGGCGCCATCGCACCCTTCGGCGCCCTGCTCCACCTGGACCCTGCGGCGCTCCACGCAGCCGCTGCCGCGCTCGACGCGGCACCGCGCCCCGTGCCGGGAACGCTGCCTCTATATGGCGTGCCGCTGGCCTTCAAAGACAACATCGACGTCGCCGGCATGCCGACCACGGCCGGCAGCCCGTGGATGGCGGACCACCGGCCGCGCATGCACGCCGGCGTAGCACAACGGCTGATTGACGCAGGCGCGCTAGTGCTCGGCAAGACGAACCTGCATGAGTGGTCGCAGGGCGTTACCGGCAACAACCATGGCTTCGGGCCGTCGCGCAATCCGTTCGACGCCACGCGCGTCACGGGCGGCTCCAGCGGCGGCAACGCGGCGCTGCTGGGTCTGCGCGCCGCGCCGGTGGCCATCGGCACCGACACGGGCGGCTCGGTACGCGTGCCTGCCGCGCTGTGCGGACTGGTGGGTTTCCGGCCGACGGTGCACCGCTGGCCGGACGAAGGGCTGGTGCCGATATCGCCAACCTTCGACACCGCCGGCGTCATGGCGCGCTGCGTGGACGATTGCGTGCTGGTCGACCACGCAATCGCCGGCGGGCCGCTGCGAATTGCTCCGACACCGCTCACAGGCGTGCGCCTCGGCGTGCCCGAGGCCTACTTCTGGGAAGAGGTCGATCCGCCCGTGGCCGAGCTGGCCCGCGAGCGCCTCGAGCTGCTGCGCGCAGCCGGTGCCGTGCTGGTGCCTTGCGACCTCGCCGAAGCCGGTGCGTTGTTTCAAGAGGGATCGATGACGATCTCGCTGCACGAGATCCTGCCCGCGCTGGCCGCCTACTTCGCGCGGCACGACCGCCTCTTCGACGCGCGCGCGCTCACCGACGCGGTGGTCAGCCCCGACGTGCGCCCGCTGTTCGAACGCCTCTTCGGCGCGGCGGCCATCACGCCCGAGGCCTACGCCCACGCGCTGCACACCCTGCGCCCGCGCATGCAGGCGGCGTACCGCAATTGCTTCGCGCGGCACGACCTGGCCGCCCTCGTCTTCCCGACCAGCCCGCTGACCGCCGCGCGCCTCGGCGAAGACGTGGAGGTAACGCTGTGCGGCCGTCCCATCTCGGCTTTTTCGGCCTACATCCGCAACACCGGCCCGGCCGGCATGGCGGGCCTGCCGGCGGTGAGCCTGCCGATGGGCCTCACCTCCAACGGCCTGCCCGCCGGGCTGGAATTGACCGGCGCACAAGGCTCCGACACGGCGCTGCTGGCACTGGCGCTCGGCATCGAAGCCGCGCTGCCCGAAGCACCAATCGCCCCAAGCGTGCAGAAGTTGGCAAGCCACTGAACACGGCGTCGCCAAAACACTACGCCCCTTCGCGTAACAGGCCTTCACGGCTTGATGCGGGATCGGCGATGCTCAAGGCATGCCCGCAAATTCACGACCGCCTCAACGCCCCGGATGGCGCGCCGCCGCACTGATCTACACGATCACCGGCGCCGTCTGCATCCTGGCCTGCGCTGTCGTGCCCGACAGCGAGGCCGGCATGCTGGTTGCCATCGCTGGCGGGCTGCCGTGGTCGCTGAGCCTGCTGACGCTCGACCTCTCGCCCGGCGTGGCGAACACGGCGCTGATGATGCTGGCCGGCAGCTGGGCGATCAATGCCGCGCTGCTGTGGTGGCTGGCGCTGCGGCGGCCCGGGCACCATGGGCCGTCGCACCCGGCGTAGCGCCACCTTCAGCATCCAGCCCCAGGTAGGCGCGCCGCAGCTCCGGACGCGCCATCAGTTCTTCCGGCCGGCCCAGCGCGACGATGCGCCCTTCTTCCAGCACCGCAGCGCGCTCGGCCAAGTCGAGCGCCATGCCCACGTTCTGCTCCACCAGCAGCACCGCGATGCCGTCGGCATGAATGCGCCGGATGGCGGTGAACATGTCGAGCACGATGCTCGGCGCCAGCCCCAGCGAAGGCTCATCGAGCAGCAGCAGCTTGGGGCGCGCCATCAACGCGCGGCCGATGGCCACCATCTGCTGCTGGCCACCTGAGAGCGAGCCGGCCGGCTGCTCCAGCTTTTCCGTCAGCGCGGGGAACAGCGTGCAGACGTGCTCCATCGAGCGCGCGCGCTCCAGCCGTGCCGCGCGCAGGTAGCTGCCGAGTTCCAGGTTCTCGCGCACCGTCATCTCGGTGAACAGGCGCCGCCCCTCGGGCACCAGCGCGATGCCCTGTGCGCAGAAGCGATGCGGCGCCAGGCGCGAGATGTCCTGCCCCTCGAAGCGCATGCGCCCGGCGCTGATGCGGTGCAGCCCCGCCACCGCATTGATGAGCGTGCTCTTGCCCGCGCTGTTCGGCCCGACGATGCACAGCAGCTCGCCCTTGCCGATGGAAAGCGACACATCCCACAGCGCAGTGGCCTGCCCGTAGGCGACGCGGATGGATTCGAGTTCAAGCATGGGCCAACTCCCTTTCTGCATTCGCCGCGGATGACGCCGCAGCAGGCGCGGCGGGCGCCTCCGCCTCCATGGCCTGGCCCAGGTAGGCCGACACCACTTCGGGCCGCTGCATCACGTCATGCGGCGCGCCTTCGGCCAGCACCTCGCCGCGGTTGAACACCACGATGCGGTCGCACAGCGCCATCACCGCGCGCATCACGTGCTCGACGAAGACGATGGTGGCGCCCTGGTCGCGAATGCGGCGGATCAGCGCCACGGCCTCGTCGATTTCCGATGGCGTGAGGCCCGACAGCACCTCGTCGAGCATCAGCACCTGCGGCCGCGAGGCCAGTGCGCGCGCGAACTCCAGGAACTTGCGCTGGTGCAGGTTCAGGTCCGCCGGCAAGGCGTGCGCACGCTCGGTAAGCCCGGTGAAGGCCAGCCACTGCCACGCCTCGGCTTCCGCCGTCTGACGGTCGAGTGCGGCAGCGCCGAACATCGCGGGCAGCGCCACGTTCTCCAGCACCGTGAGGTGGGCAAAGGGACGCGGGATCTGGTACGTGCGCGCGATGCCGCCCTGCGCGATGCGGTGCGCCGGCACGCCCGAGATGCGCCGGCCCTCGAACTCGATGACCCCGGCGGTCACCGCATAGTGGCCACTCGCGACGTTGATGAAGGTCGACTTGCCCGAGCCATTGGGCCCGAGCAGGCCGAGGATCTCGCCGCGTCGCACTTCGAGGCTCACACCGCGCAGCGCGTGCACGCCCTTGAAAGACTTGCGCACGCCCTCGGCGCGCAGCAGCACTTCGCCGGTGATGCCGGCGGGCTTCTGCACTTCATCAGCCACGGCCACATGGACCGGCGCGGACGAAGCAGCAGGCGCACCGCGCCGCGCGTTCCACCACTTCAGCGCCTGCCCCAGCAAGCCTTCCGGCATGAAAAGGATCACCACGATCAGCACCAGCCCCGTCAGGCCCTTGCCGATGATCGCGCTGTCGCCGCCCGTGAAGGCATAGAGCAGCAGCGTGATCGCCGTCGCACCGACGATGGGCCCGGCCCAGTGGCGCGTGCCGCCGAGCACCGACATCAGCACCACCGTGAGCGGCATCGCGATGGTGAAGGTGTCGCCCGTGGTCACGTACGACACGAAGAGCGCATGCACGCCGCCCACCACGCCCGCCAGCCCGCACGAGAGCGCGAAGGCGCCGAGCTTGAAGCGGTACGTGGGCACGCCCATCACCTCGGCCACGTCCTCGTCGTCATGAATGGCGAACAGCCCGGTGCCGAAGCGCGAGTGGTACACGGCGAGCGACGCCAGCACCGTCAGCACTGCTACGCCCAGGGCCAGCAGATAGAAGGTGCCCGAGGCCGTCGGCCCGATCTGCGGCACCGCCACGGCGCTCATGTACACGCCGGGGCCGCCATCGATGGGCGTGTTGAGGATGATGGTCGCCACCACGAAGGTGGCGGCCAGCGTCAGCAGCGAGAACAGCTCGGCGCGCACTGCCTGCACGCGGAACGCCACGGCGCCCAGCAGCGTGCCGAACAGCGCAGCCACCACGGCGGCGGCCGGCAGCGTCCAGAGAAACGGAATGTCGAAACGCGTCGCCAGCGTGGCCGTGGTGTACATGCCGATGCCGAAAAACGCGCCATGCCCGAACGAGAAATACCCCGAGTAGCCCGACAGCAGGTTCCACGAAGTGGCCAGCGCCACCCAATGCAGCACCAGGTACAGGATCGATTCGTAGAACGCCGGCAGCCCGAGCCACGGCACCACAGCCAGCCCCGCGCCGGCCGCAAGAATCAGCAGGAACGAGCGCTTCATGCCACCCTCCCCGGCCGCACCAGCAGCACGAACATCAAGAGCGAGAACGACACCAGCGGCGCCCACGACGGCGCAGTGACCGTCATGGTCACGGCCTCGGTCACGCCGATGATGCAACCCGCGATCAGCGGCCCGAGCGGGCGGCCGAGCCCACCCAGCATCACGGCCGCGAACACCACGCCGATCCACGCATAGATCTGCGAGGGCGACAGCGTGTACGCCAGAGCAATGCACACGCCCGCCACGCCGGCCAGCGCCGCGTTGAGGCCCGAGAGCATCAGCGCCAGCGCGTTCTGATTCACACCGAAGGCCGCGGCGATAGGTGCGTCTTCGGCGGCGGCGCGCATCGCCTTGCCCAGGTCGGTGCGGCGCAGCGCGAACCACACCGCCAGCGAGATGCCCACGCCAAGCACCAGCGTGATGAGCTCGGGCACCGGCAGGTAGAGCGGGCCGATCTGCAGCTTGTGCTCCGCATAGCTCGATTCGAGCTTGCGGTAGTCGGCCGTCCAGGTCCACTGCAGCAGCGCCTCGATGATCACCGTGATGCCGAAGGTGACGAGCAGCGAGTTGAAGGGGCTCACGCGAAAGCGCGTCAGCACCCAATGCAGCGCCACGCCCAGCACGAAGAACAGCGGCACGATCACCACCAGCGTGAGCAGCGGATCGACACCGCGATGGCTCGACAGTTCGTACGTGAGGTAGGCGCCGAGAAAGGCGAGCGCGAAGTGCGCGAGGTTGATCTGCCGCAGCATCCCCCACGACAGGCTGAGGCCGAGCCCCAGCAGGCCGTAGAGCGCCCCGGTGAACAGGCCCGCCAGGATCGACTGGGCCAGCAGCGTGGCACTGGGGAAGCTCATCAGCTGGTTACTCCCCGCGTCTGCAGCTTCGCGCCGGGGGCAGCCCACTCCTTCGGCCACACCACCACCCACTTGCCGTTCTGCACCTGCTTCACCTTGCCGAGGTCGTCGCCGAAGTTGCCGCGCTCGTTGAAGCGCAACTTGCCCTGGATGGTGTCGACCTTGTTGGCGCGCAGCCAGGTGGCCATGGCCTTGTCGTCGATGCCCTTGGTGGCGACCACGGCGGCCTCGATGATCTGCCAGGCCGAGAACGACGCGGCGGCCTGCGTTTCCACCGCCGTGTCGGGCATGCCGGCCTTGGCCGCGCGCTCGCGGTAGACCTTCACGAACTCGGCGGCCGTCGGGTTGTCGGTGAACGGCGGATGGTCTTCGAAGATGGTGGTGGCCAGCGCGCCGTTGGCCTCTGGCGCCTTGAGCATCGGCGCGGGCGCGGGCACGTGATAGAAGTGATGCAGCGGTGCGTAGTCGATCTTCTTCATCGCGTCGAGCAGCTGGTTGCCCTCCAGGCCGATGGCGCCGTTCCAGATGAAGTCGGGGTTGGCCTCCTTCAGCCGGCCAGCGATGGGGCCGAAGTCGCGATTGCCGAAGTCCCACTCGAGGAACAGCACCTCCTTCAGGCCGCGCTGCTTTGCCACCTCGCGCGCGCCCAGCGCAACGAAATGCACCGAAGGGAACTTGCTGGTGACGATGGCGATGGTCTTCGGCGGCTTGGGCGAAGTGGCCAGCGCGTCCATCACCGTCGCGGGCATGGTCTTCTCGGGGTCGGGGCCGAGCGACCACGCCGGGAACTGCTGGTCGTACTTGGCCAGGCTCGGAATGCCAAAGGTGTGGTGCACCAGCGTCTTGTTGTAGCGCTGGGCCACGCCCATGGCGGAAAGAATCGCGCCCGTGGCATACGGGCCGATGAGCAGATCGACCTTGTCGGCCGTCACGAGCTGCTCGTACAGCGTGCGCGCGAGGTCGGGCTTGGACTGGTCGTCCTTCAGCACCCACTCCACCGGCCGGCCCAGCAGGCCCCCGCGCTGGTTGAGCGACTCCACGTAGATCTCGCCCGTGAGCTTGTGCACGAGCCCCGTGGCCGAGAGCGGCCCGGTGAGCGCCAGCGTGCCGCCCACGCGGATGGGCTTGCCCGAGGGCTGCTGCGCGGCGGCAGCGCTGCTGAACAGCGCGCCGGTGCCGAGAGCACCGAAAGCGCTGGCGGCCGCGACGAAGGAACGACGATCGATGCTCATTTTTTGTCTCCGTAATTGTTTTGGTCAGCGCGGCCTTGGTGCTGCTGCCGCCGCTCAGTCCCCGTCGACGACGGGGTTCGAAAGAAGGCCGACGCCTTCGATCTCCACTTCGCACACGTCGCCAGCCTTCATGAAGATCTGCGGCTTGCGCGCCAGGCCCACGCCCGAGGGCGTGCCGGCGATGATGATGTCGCCCGGCTGCAGCGCGAAGGGCTCGGAGCACACCGACACCAGCGTGGCAACGTCGAAGATCATGTCGCGCGTGTTGGCGTCTTGGAGCACGGTGCCGTTCAGGCGCGTCTGCAGCTTCAGGCCGGTGGCGCCCGCGGGCAGCTCGTCGGCGGTGACGAACTCGGGGCCGAAGGAGCCCGAGCGGTCGAAGTTCTTGCCCATCATCCATTGCGCGGACTTGAACTGGTAGTCGCGAATGGAGCCGTCGTTGAACACCGAATAGCCCGCCACGTGGTTCAGCGCATCGCCCTTCTTGATGTAGCGCCCGGCCTTGCCGATGACCACCAGCAACTCGCCTTCGTAGTCGAACTGCGTGGACACGTGCGGGCGCACGATCGGTTGCTTGTGGCCCACCCATGACGACGGGAAGCGATGGAACAGCACCGGGTAGGTCGGCGGGTCGAACTTGCTTTCGGCCGCGTGGTCGATGTAGTTGAGGCCCACGGCAATGGCCTTGGAGGGCGACTGCACCGGCGGCAGCCAGTCGATGTCGGACAGCGGCAGGCGCGTGCGGGCCGAGTCGCCGGCCTTCTTCGCGGCGGCCAGGGCTTCGGGGCCGGCGCGCAGAAGTTCGTCGAGCGTGGCGGGCAGGCCTGCGGCTGTGAGGTCGACGACCTCCTGGCCGAGGCGCAGGCCGAGGACCGGCTTGCCGTTGTGGTGGAAGGCGAGGAGACGCATGAAGATTCCTTGTGGTTCGGGTGCGATGGAAAAAGGTCTCAGGCCTTGGCGGCCTCGACCTCGAAATTGGTGACGAAGTCCTCGGGCACCTTGGGGCCCCAGGCGTAGAAGGAGTCTTCGGGCGGGTGGTCGGCGGAGCGCCAGTCGAAGTCGCCGGGCACGAAGTCCATGTCGCAGGAGTACTCCGAGTAGCTGCCCCACGGGTCGCGCACGTAGTGGAAGTAGTTCGAGCCCAGCACGTGGCGCCCCACGCCCCAGCCGCGCACATGGCCGGCGGCGTACATCTGCTCCATGCCCCGGCCGACTTCGTCGATGTTCGCGACGTCCCAGCTCAGGTGGTGCAGGCCCGGGCCGTTCGAATGCGCCATCGCGATCAGGTGGTGGTCGCTGCCGTGCGCGCCGTGCATGAACACGATGAGATCGCCCGAGCGGTCGGTAACGCGCAGGCCCAGCGCGTCTTCGTAGAAGCGCAAGGCCTCTGGCACCTTGGCGCAGAACATCAGGATGTGCGAGAGCCGGCGCGGATGCACCTTCGGAATGCGCGCGCGGTTCGGCGATGCCCCCGTGCCCACGGGTGGGCGCGGCGCAACGACAGGCTCGCTGCCCGCGTCCGGCGCGCTCTTGGCGGCCACGACGACCTGCACTGGAAAGCCATCCGGGTGAAGCACCCACAGGCCGCGGTCGTCGCCCAGCGGATGCGGCGAGCAGCGCGGCACGCCCAGGCGCTCGATGCGCGCGGCGATGGCGTCGAAGTCTTCCGCGAAGCAGGCGAAACGCAGGTACTGCAGCTTCTTCACCCCGGACGCCTGGTACAGCGAACCCCAGGCGTGCGGGTGGCCTGCGGTGTACAGGTCGAGCCGGTTGCCCTCTCTTCGGGGCTGTAACCCGAAGGCGTCGTAGAAGCGCGTGGCCTCGTCGAGGTCGGGCACGGTGAAGACGAAGGCGTCGAGCGAATGAACGCTGTGCAACGCCGCGCGCTCGGGGCTTTTCTGGGTGCGAAGCTGGATATCGGCCATGTCGTATGTCTCCAATCGGCTATCCATGTTGGAACAAATAATATATTCTTTCGACATTAGTCTATTGTTTGTCGATCCATGGATCATTAGGGTTAACAAGTAACATCAGGCCGTTTTTCGCGGTGACGGGAGTGCAATGAACGAAAAAACGAAGGGCATGAGCCAGACACGACAGGTGTTCACCGAGCTGCGCACGGCCATCGTGGGCGGGCGGTTGCTGCCGGGCTCGAAGCTCAACATCGCCGCGCTGGCCGAAGAGCTGGACGTGAGCGCCGGCGCGGTGCGCGAAGGCCTCGCCATGCTGGAAGCCGAGGCGCTGGTGGTGTCGGAGCCGGCGCGCGGCTACCGCGTGAGCCCCATCTCGGCGACCGACCTCGAAGAGTTGGTGAAGGCGCGCATCGAGATCGAGAAGCTGTGCCTGGCCGAAGCCATCCGCCACGGCGACCTCGCCTGGGAAGGCAGCGTGGTCTCGGCGCACCACCGCCTCTCGCGGCTGGCCGAGCGCGACGCGGCCATGCCCACGATGCTGAGCGCCGAATGGACGGCGAGCCACGCGGAGTTCCACAACGCGCTGGTGGCGGGCTGCCCGAACGGCTGGCTGCTGCGCATGCACCAGATGCTCTACCAGCAGAGCGAACGCTACCGGCAGCTGTCGGCACCGCTGTCGAAGCAGGCGCGGGACGTGGGGGCCGAACACCAGGCGCTGCTCGATGCGGTGCTCAACCGAGACATCCAGGCGGCGCAGACGCTGATCGCCGAGCACCTGCAGACCACCGGGCGCCTGTTGATGGCGGCGCTGAAGGCGAGCCCGCCAGCCGACAGATAGGAGGCAGGCGTTTCGGTGCGATCATCTCGCCCCGATCTCCTCCACAAAGCGCCTCCACGAAGGCTTTTCCCCGATGCCCCAAGACCTGCTGCAAGTCAACGCGCCGCTGATCGGCGTTCCCGGCGGACGCCATCTTCTAGACACGCCCGCCCTGCTGATCGACCTGCCCGCGATGACGCGCAACATCGAACGAATGGCTGCCTTTGCCAAGGCCCGCGGCGTGAACCTGCGCCCGCACGTGAAGACGCACAAGTCGGTCGAGATCGCACGGCGCCAGGTGGCGGCCGGCGCCATCGGCGTGAGCTGCGTCACGCTGGGCGAGGCGGAGGTGATGGTCCAGGGCGGCATTCCGGGCGTGCTCATCACCTCGCCCGCTGTCACGCCCAGCAAGATTGCGCGGCTCATCAAGCTGGCGCAGCGTGCGCGTCCGGGCGACGTGATGGTGGTGGTCGACAACCCGCAGAACCTGGCCGACCTGGCACGCGCCGCGAGCGAGCTCACGCACCCGCTCGACGTGCTGGTGGACTACGGCGCGGGCTACAACCGCACCGGCGCCGCCACGCAGGCAAAGGTGCTCGAGCTGGCGGCGCTGGCAGCCGCCGAGCCGCGCCTGCGGCTGCGCGGGCTGCAGTCGTACGCGGGCAACCTGCAGCACATCGTGTCGCGTGAAGAGCGCAGCGCGGCGGCGGCCGGCCTGCGCGAAACCGTGGCAGGCATCGTCGCGGCGGCAAAGCGGCAGGGCCTGAACTTCGACATCGTGACGGGCGCGGGCACCGGCACGCACGACCTCGACTCGCAGGAGAACGCGTTCACCGAACTGCAGGCGGGCTCGTATGTGTTCATGGACGCCGAATACACGAGCGTGCTGGCCAGCGGCGAACAACCCTCGCCCTTCGATGTCTCGCTGTTCGTGCAGACGGCGGTGGTCAGCACGAATGCGCCCGACTGGGTGACGGTGGACGGCGGCACCAAGTGCTTCTCGACCGACAGCGGCGTGCCGCTGGTGGCCAAGGGCGCCGACGCGTCGAGCCGCTACGCCTTCTTCGGCGATGAGCACGGCAAGCTGATGCTGCCCCCGGGCTCGCAGGCGCAACGGCCCGCGCTGGGCGCGCGCGTGGAGTTCATCACCCCGCACTGCGACCCGACGGTCAATCTACATGACGCGTACCACGTGGTCGAAGGCGGCACGCTGGTCGCCATCTGGCCGGTGGACGCGCGCGGCCGGCGGTAAGGGATAGGAACGGGCGGCATAAGAAAACTCGAAAAGCGTATTTCACAAGCTCCCCGCCGCGGGGGACAGTCGGGCGCCTGTTTCTCTCTCTTTCCGGGCGCCCTTCCAGGGGCGCCCCGCCTCCATGGAATCCATCCAAGCAACGACGCGGCCCGCAACGTACGCCCCGGGCACGCAAGTGCCCTCCTCGCAGCAGCTCGCAGCCCGCTTCCGCCCCGTTTTCCAGCGCATCGCCGAGCATGCGGCGCAGCGCGAGAACGAACGCAAGCTCGCCTACGAACCCGTGGCCTGGCTCAACGCAGAGCGCTTCGGCGCGCTGCGCGTTCCGCTCGAACACGGCGGCTTGGGCGGCTCGGTCGAGCAGCTCTACGACCTGCTGATCGAACTCGGCGAGGCCGACTCCAACCTGCCGCAGATCCTGCGCGCGCACTTCGGCTTCATCGAGCGGCTGTTCGCGGAGATCGACCCGGCCTTGCACGGCCCGTGGATGCGCCTCGCGGCCGAGGGCGTGATCTTCGGCAATGCCACCACCGAGCTTGGCGAAGGCCCGCTCGGGACGCTGCAGACCACGCTGAAGCGCGACGGCGACGCGTGGCGGCTCGATGGCGACAAGTACTACAGCACCGGCACGCTGTACGCCGACTGGATCTCGGTTTCAGCCCAGCGCCTGAACGACGACGGCAGCAGCGACCGCGTGATTGCGCTCGTGCCGGCCGAAGCGCAGGGCGTGGAGCGCGTGGACGACTGGCGCGGCTTCGGCCAGCGGCTGAGCGCATCGGGCACCACGCGCTTTCGCAACGTGCGGGTGAAGGCAGAGAACGTGCTGCTGTACGTGCGCGACCAGCCCACGCCGCTGACCGCGCATTTCCAGCTCACGCACCTCGCCACGCTGGCGGGCATTGCGCGCGCCATCGTGCGCGACGCCGTGGCCTTCGTGCAGCCGCGCAAACGCGTCTACAGCCACGGCAGCGGCGACACGCCGCGCGAAGACCCACTGGTGCAGCAGGTCATCGGCCAGCTCGCGAGCACAGCCTTCGTCGCGACCTCGACCGTGCAGGCCGTGGCGCGCGGGCTGGGCGAAGTCGACCGCTTCCGCCAGCGCGGCGAAGCCGTGCCCGAGAGCCTGCTGTTCGAGGTGGAGCTGAACACCGCCAAGGCGCAGGCCGGCATCGTCGACGCGGTGCTGCAGGCGGGCACGCGGCTGTTCGACATCGGCGGCGCCTCGGCACTGCAGGAAGATCGGCGGCTCGACCGGCACTGGCGCAATGCGCGCACGCTGGCTTCGCACAACCCGACCATCTACAAGGGGCGCGTGGTGGGCGACTACCTGCTCAACGGGGCAAGGCCGACTTTCTATTGGGCGGTGGGAAGCAGCAGCGCTTAAAGTCGCGGGTCTTTCACCGGACCCGTCTTCTTTCATGCGCCGATTGCTGCTCGCCCTTCTTCCCCTCGCCACCGCCATTGCCGGCTGCTCCACTCCCGTGACCGGCGTGGTGCGTCTCTACGATGGGATTCTTCGGGCGGCGAGCCAGCAGGAAGCGGAGGCCTACTGCCGCAAGGACGGAAACCCGATCCGCTTTCTGGAACAGGCCGATGCGCCGAACACCCCGGGCAGCGGCGTGCTCTTCAGGTGCGACTGAAGGGAGTGCGTCAGACGCGCGGAAGCGCCGCCAGGAAAGTGGACACGACAATCGCGGCGGCGCGGTCGAGCTGCAGGATGTCTCCCACGTCGAAAGCGTGCGGCGCTGTGCGTCCACTCGAACCGAGTGGTTTGCGGATCTCGACAAGAACTTCGGCCGCCAGCTCGCGGTCACTGCGCGGCTGGCCGTCGGGGTGCATCACCCATTCATCGACTTGATCGAATGGAATGCTGCGGAAGACCCCCACGATGGGGATGTACTTGTAGCGATCCTCGCCCACCAGAATGGGCACGCTGAGGTTGCAAAAAAACGTGGTCGTCGACATGCAGGATCGCCGTCGCTAAGCAAAGCTTTCAATTGTTAATGAGTGCGCTGTCAGGAGCCATCCTCCGCGGAAGCCATCAGAGAGGAAGACGTGACCTTCTGCACACAAATTGCCTCCATTCCCGTCCATTCTCCCTTTAAAACAACTACTTAATTCTTACACAAAGACACTTAAAAAGCACTTTGTATTCTTTTCGGTCGTTTGGGCGCGAATTTGAAGGACCCGGCCACTGGTAAACGCGGGCTCTACGGCACCTGTGGAAGATGGGGTGCGAGGGTGCGTGAAGTTCGGCCCCGGTGGGCTGGGGGATTACCCGATCGCCCGGGCACAGATGATGAGTCGCACGGGCCCGGGAGCCCGGCGGATCAGGCTGGAGCGCCGAAACGCGGCGCGCGCCGCTCGATGTTGGCCTTCACGGCTTCGACCTGGTTCGGGCTGCCGATCAGGGCCTTCTGCTCGACCGACTCGGCCAGCAGCATTTCGGCCGCGCTGTGCGACGTCGACGCGTTGAGCAGCCGCTTGCCTGCACGGATCGCGTCGGGGCTCTTGCCGGCGATTTCGTGTGCCATCTGCAGCGCCTCGGCCAGCGGATCGGCTGCGACGCGGGTGGCGAAGCCGATGCGCAAGGCTTCCTCGCCCGAGAAGATGCGGCCCGTGAAGGTGAGCTCGCGCACCACGTCGCTGCGGGCGAGTTCACGCATCAGCACCATGCCGGCCATGTCCGGCACCAGGCCCCACTTGATTTCCATCACCGAAAGCTTCGTGTCGGGCGCCACGATGCGGATGTCCGCACCCAGCGCCACCTGAAGCCCGCCGCCGAAGGCCACGCCGTGCACGGCCGCGATGACCGGCACCGGCACCTCGCGCCAGACCATCGCCACCTGCTGCGCGGCGTTCGAGATGCCATGCGTGCGCACCAGCAGGTCAGCACCGGCAGCGCCCTCGCCCAGCACTCCGGAGCCCGCGCCCTGCTGCTGCATGCGCTCGAAAGACGCCATGTCGAGCCCCGCGCAGAAAGCCTTGCCGCGGCCCGAGATCACCACGGCCCGCACAGCCTTGTCGTCGCGCAGCGCCTCGCCGGCTTCGATCAGTGCGTCGAACATCGCGGGGTCGAGCGCGTTCATCTTGTCGGCACGTGCGAGCTGCAGTTCCACCACGCCGTCGGCGTGGCGGGTCCATTCGATGCGGTCGGTCATTCGATGTCTCCTGGGCGGTTGCCGCGCCAGTATCGCCCGGCACGGCGCCCGGCGATGATCGCGGCTGTCGCCTACAGAACAGGAAAAACACCATGAGCATCCGCATCGTCCGCCTCGGCACCCCGCGCGCCGCCGACGAAGGCCTGCGCGTCGGCACCGTGCGCCGCCCGCCACGCGGCGTTCCGAAGACCGAGTTCGCCTCGCAGAACTGGTACGACGTGTGGTACCCGAACCTCGCCCCCTCCGTCGAGACGATGAAGCAGGCGCAGGAGGCCCAGAAAGCCGACTCGCCGGCGCAATGGAACGCCTTCGTGCGCAAGTTCAAGGCCGAGATGGCCGAGTCCGACGCGAGCCGCAGCCTCGACCTGCTGGCCGCGCTGTCGCACGGCACGGCCCTGTCGGTGGGTTGCTACTGCGAGGACGAGTCGCACTGCCACCGCTCCGTGCTGCGCAGCCTGCTGGCCGAGCGCGGCGCGGACATTGCGGACTGAGCAGGGGCAAGGCGAACCTCGCATGAACATCGACAAGAAAGACCGGCAGATCCTCGAAGCGCTGCAGGCCGACGCGCGCCAGAGCCTGGCCGCGCTGGGCAAGCGCATCGGCCTGTCGCAGCCGGCCATGAGCGAGCGCGTGCGCAAGCTCGAAGAGGCCGGCGTGATCGAGGGCTACGGCGCGCGCGTCAACCTGCGGGCGTTGGGCGTGGGCCTGCAGGCCATCATCCGCATCGACACCACGCATGCGGGCATCGCCAAGTACCTGATGCTGTTCGACGCCATGCCCGAGGTGCTGAGCGCCGATCGCGTGACCGGCGAAAGCTGCTTCATCGTGCGCTGCGCGATCGCCGAGCCGGTCGACCTGGAGCGCGTGGTGGACGCTCTGGCGGTCGACGGCTCGGTGACAACCTCGCTGGTGCTCTCGAGCCCGGTGAACAAGCACGTCACCGTGCAGGCGGTGAAGCCACCGCGCAAGTAAGGCGTCAGCGCTGCGCCTTGTCCTTCTGGTTCTGCGCCTCGATGCGTTCGCGCGCGGCCAGCCAGTCGGCGTCGCTCCATTGGCGCAGCTCGTAGAAATTGCCGCCGGTGGCCAGCGCATTGCCGCCGTCCATCATGATGCTCTGGCCCGTGAGCCAGTCGCACTGGCCCGGCGCCATCAGGAAGGAAGCGAGGTTCTGCAGTTCGCTCATGCGGCCGGTGCGCGCCATCGGGTTGCTCTGCTTGCTTCGTGCACCGGGCTCCTCGCCGGGGTTCAGCCGCTTGCTCATGCCCTCGGTCGGAATCTCGCCGGGGCCGACGGCATTCAGGCGGATGCCGTGCCGCGCCCACTCCACCGCGAGCGACTTGGTCATCACCTCGATGCCGGCCTTGCTCATGGCCGAGGGCACGACGTAGGGGCTACCGTTGTCGACCCAGGTGACGATGATGCTCATCACGCTGCGGAATGCATCGCCCGGCTTCCACTGGCCCGACTTGGCCTGCGCCACCCAGCGCTTGCCCACGGCCTGCGTCACGTAGAAGCTGCCGTGAAACACGATGTTGGCGATGGCGTCGAAGGCGCGCGGCGAGAGGTTTTCGGTCGGCGAGACGAAGTTGCCCGCCGCGTTGTTGACGAGCCCCGTGAGGCCGCCGCTCTGGAACAGGCTCTCGACCATCTCGTCGACCTGCTGCGCGATGCGGATGTCCACACCGAAGGCGTCGATGCGCCGGCCCGGAAACTGCTGCCGCCATTCGGCCGCGGTCTCCTCGCAGACCGACTGGCGCCGGCCGCAGATGGCCACGTCGGCGCCAAGGCTCAGGAAGCGCTCGGCCATCGCGCGGCCGAGGCCCGTGCCGCCGCCGGTCACGAGGATGCGCTGGCCGCTCATCAGGGAAGCTTCGAACATGCTTTGTCTCCTTGGTCGTTGCGGCAGCGGCAAGGACGAGCGCTGCCATGGCGCATGCTACGCGCGCCGCCTCGATGGCGGCTTGCGGAATCTGGCTTCTCCCCGCGCCGCACGGGTGAGAATGGCCGCTGACCTGTTTCTCCGGATCAACGCCCCATGTCCAGTGCCACCCCCATCTCCTTCCAACCGCTAGAAGGCGTGCGCGTGCTGAGCCTTGCGCTCAACCTGCCCGGGCCAGCGGCGCTGCTGCGCTGTCGTGGCATGGGCGCCACCTGCCTGAAGCTCGAGCCGCCAGGCGGCGACCCGATGGCGCTCTACAACAAGCCCGCGTATGCCGCACTGCACGAAGGCATCGCCATCGAAACGGCCGATCTGAAGACAGACGCAGGGCAACAGCAACTGCACGCCGAGCTCGCGCAAACGGACGTGCTGCTCACGTCGTTCCGCCCCTCCGCGCTGCGCAAGCTCGGCCTCGACTGGCCTGCGCTGCAGGCGCGCCACCCGTCGCTGTCGCAAGTGGCCATCGTCGGCGCGCCGGGCGAACGCGCCGAGGAGCCGGGCCACGACCTGACTTACCTCGCCGAAAGCGGGCTTGTCACCGGCACCGAGCTTCCGCCGACGCTCTACGCCGACATGGGCGGCGCCCTGCTCGCCAGCGAGGCGGTGCTGAAGGCCATGCTGCTGCAGTCCCGCAAGCCGGGCGGCGTGTACCTCGAAGTGGCGCTGAACGCCTCGGCCGACTGGCTCGCCCTGCCCCGCACCTGGGGCCTGACGCAGCCCTCGGGCACGGTCGGCGGCGCGCATGCCGGCTACCGCGTCTACCCCTGCGCCGATGGCCGCGTGGCCGTGGCCGCGCTGGAGCCGCACTTCGCCGACCGGCTCTGCGAAGCGGCGCAGATCGCCTCGCGCGACATGCTGGCGCCGGCCACGCACGAGGCGCTGGCCGCCTGGCTGGCGACGCGCACGCGCGCCGAACTCGAAGCCATGAGCCGCGCGCGCGACGTGCCGCTGCTCACACTCGCCGGCTGATTCAGCGACTGGCGCCGTCGCGCTGCCGGTCTTCGCGCTTGAGCGCGAGGTAAGTGTCGAGATCAACTTCGTGCAACTGGCGCGGGTACTGCTCGGCCGCCGCGAACCAGCGGCGCTGGCGGCGGTCGGCCTGCTCCGGCCCTGGAGCCGAAAGGTACGCATCTAGCGTCAGGAAGTAGCGCATCGCATTGCGCTCCACCAGCCCGCGCAGGCCGCGGATGTAGTCGGGCTGGCCTTCCGGCGTCTTGCCCAGCACGGTGAAGCCCACCTTGTCGCTGCCGAAGGTCGCCAGGTAGGCCATGGTGCCCAGCCGCACCATGGTGTTGTGGTCATAGCTGTAGCTGAAATGCAGGAAGCTCTTGCGCTCGTCGAGCGCCACGGCCTCCAGCGTGACGCGATAGTTGCTGGTGCCCAGCGGCCCGGTCTCGGCCGACAGCTCGACCATCAGGTGCTCGGGCGTGGCACTCGCTACCCGGTAGACGAACGGCAGCTCGAAGGCCTGGTCGATGGGCTTGTCGTAGCGCCGCACCACGTAGAGCGTCAGCATCTCGCGCCCCTGCGGACCGCTGGCCGTGCTGCAGCGCCGGTTGTTGATGTGCAGCGTCAGCACTTCGCACCAGTGGGCCGATCCCTTCAGCGTGGTGCTGATTTCCGCGAGCGGATGCTCGACCACGGCGTAGACATCGCCCTGCAGGCCGTCGGCCGTCTCCATGGAATCGAGCTGCACGGGCCGCCCGAAACTGCTCTTGTCGAGCTTGTCGCTCAAGCGCTGATGGGTGGCACGCAGCGCCTGGGCGGAGGAATTCTCCGGTGCGGCGGCAAGCACTTGCGCCGAAGCCGCGAGCAGCAGAAGCGCCCCCGCCAGGGTGCGCATCGTCCATGAAGCCGACGGGTAGTACGAACTGCTCATGGCCCACACCATACAGCGGACCGCCCCACCCTCGCCTTCAGTCGGACTGCGCGGGCTTGCTGCGCCGCACCAGCAGCAGCATCGCGCCCGCCATGGCCGATCGATACGGGGTGTATCTTAGGTTCCCACTCTTTTTCGAGGAACCGCAGATGCCACTCGTCCGGATCGATCTTTCCAATGACAGCCCCGAGACCCTGGGTCCGGCCATCGGGGATCTCATTTATCAGGCCATGCGGGACACCATCAACGTGCCGGAAGACGACAAGTTCCAGATCATCACGCGGCACGACGCACGCGAGCTGGTCCATCCGGCGAGCTACCTCGGTGTTGTCTACTCGCCGGGCTTCGTGCTGATCCAGATCACGCTGAATCACGGAAGAACGACGGAGATGAAGAAGGCCTTCTACAAGCGCGTGGCCGACGATCTGCACGGCCAACTGGGCATCCGGCGCGAGGATGTTTTCATCAATCTCGTCGAGGTGGCGAAGGAAAACTGGTCGTTCGGCAATGGCGAGATGCAGTACGCGTAGCGGCGAGAATCCCGCCGATGAAACGCCAGGGCACGCTCGTTCGATGGGAAAAGGACCGGGGCTTCGGCTTCATCCGCTGCCCCGAAATCTCCGCCGATGTGTTCGTGCATCTGCGCGACTTCACCGACCGGGGCACCACGCCGCAGGTCGGCATGAGGGTGAACTTCGAGGAGATCCATGTTGGCGGCAAGGGGCCGCGTGCGATGTCGGTACAGGCAGCCGGTGCAGCACGGCAGCCGCAATCACAACCGCAGCGGAGGTCGGCACCGCCTCGCCGGCAACCTGATCGCTCGGTGCGTTCGTCGACCTCTTCTTCGTCCCCTTTGCCGATGGCTCTTCTGCTCATGGCCTACGGCGCGCTGCTCGGCTACGGCGTATGGACCGCACGCCTTCCACCGATCGCGCTTGGCGTTTTGGCGCTGCTCAGCCTGCTGACTTTCTTCATCTACGGCTTCGACAAGAACGCAGCCGAAACAGGCCGCTGGCGCACCGCAGAGAACACGCTGCACCTGCTCTCACTGATCGGGGGTTGGCCCGGCGCCTGGGTCGCGCAGCGGCTGTTCCGCCACAAGGTGCGCAAAGCGAGCTTCATGGCGGGCTACTGGGCCACGGTGCTGGCACACATGGCAGCCATGGGTGCCTGGGTCGGCAAGCTGCTGCCAGCGGGCCTGCTGGCGTTCTGAAACTCAGCGCGGCTTGCGAATGCTGCCGCGCACCGGACCAGCAGCCTTGCGCGGCGCCGCGCCGGAACCGTTGTCGCGCGGCGGCAGGCCGGTGTGCTGTGTGAGGATGCGGCCCTTCGAGGGCTTCACCGGCGTCAGCTTGACCGGCGCGGACTTGCCGACCGCCGGTGCGACGGTCGAGTTCTTGCGACGCGCGCTCGTGTAGCCGCCGTCGGTCAGCGGCTGCCACGTCGGGATGAGGTGGTGCTTGCCGTTGCCGATCAGGTCGGCGCGGCCCATGCTCTTCAAAGCCTCACGCAGCAGCGGCCAGTTGTTGGCGTCGTGGTAGCGCAGGAAGGCCTTGTGCAGTCGACGGCGCTTGTCGCCGCGCACGATATCCACCGTCTCGCTCTCGCGCGTGATCTTGCGCAGCGGGTTCTTGTTGGTGTGATACATCGTCGTGGCCGTGGCCATCGGGCTCGGATAGAAGGTCTGCACCTGGTCGGCGCGAAAGCCGTTCTTCTTGAGCCAGATCGCGAGGTTCATCATGTCTTCGTCGCTGGTGCCCGGATGCGCGGCAATGAAGTACGGAATCAGGTACTGCTTCTTGCCCGCCTCGGCCGAGTACTTCTCGAACATCTGCTTGAACTTGTCATAGCTGCCGATGCCGGGCTTCATCATCTTCGTGAGCGGGCCCTGCTCGGTGTGCTCGGGCGCGATCTTCAGGTAGCCGCCAACGTGGTGCTGCACCAGCTCCTTCACGTACTCGGGCGACTGCACGGCCAGGTCGTAGCGCAGGCCCGAGCCGATCAGGATTTTCTTGATGCCCTTCAACGCACGCGCCCGGCGGTAGATCTTGATCAGCGGGTCGTGGTTGGTGTTGAGGTTCGGGCAGATGCCCGGGTACACGCAGCTGGGCTTGCGGCAGGCCGACTCGATCTCGGGCGACTTGCAGCCGATGCGGTACATGTTGGCCGTGGGGCCGCCGAGGTCGGAGATGGTGCCGGTGAAGCCCTTCACCGAGTCGCGGATGGCTTCGACCTCCTTGATGATCGAATCCTCCGAGCGGCTCTGGATGATGCGGCCCTCGTGCTCGGTGATCGAGCAGAAGGTGCAGCCGCCGAAGCAGCCGCGCATGATGTTCACGCTGAAGCGGATCATCTCCCACGCGGGGATCTTGGTCGCGCCGTCGTGGCTGCCGTTCTCGTCGGCGTAGCGCGGATGCGGGCTGCGCGCATACGGCAGGTCGAACACGTGGTCCATCTCTGCCGTGGTGAGCGGAATGGGCGGCGGGTTGATCCACACGTCGCGCGCCGTGGCGCCCTCGCCGTGCGCCTGCACCAGCGCGCGGGCGTTGCCGGGGTTGGTCTCCAGGTGCAGCACGCGGTTGGCGTGCGCGTAGAGCACCGGGTCGCTGCGCACCTGCTCGTAGGCCGGCAGGCGGATCACCGAGCGGTCGCGCGGCGGAACGGCGATCTTGCCGCGGGGCTGCAGCGCCGGATTGGGCACGAAGTTCAGCGGCTTGATGGTGGGGTTGACCACCGAGCCGGCGGCCAATCCAGCGGCTTCTGCAGCCTTGGCGACGGCTTCGGCCTCGTCTTCCTTCGCACAGGTGGCGCCGTTGGCCTTGGCCTGGTCGGACACCATCAGGTACGGATTGACGTGGGCCTCGACGCGGCCGGGCTCATCGACGCTGGTGGAATTGATCTCGAACCAGCCCTCGGGCGTTTCGCGCCGCACATAGGCAGTGCCACGCACGTCGGTGATCTGCTGCACCGGCTCCTTGGCGGCCAGGCGGTGAGCAATTTCGACGATGGCGCGCTCGGCGTTGCCGTACAGCAGCAGATCGCACTTCGAGTCGACGACGATGGAGCGGCGCACCTTGTCCGACCAGTAGTCGTAGTGGGCGATGCGGCGCAGGCTGCCTTCGATGCCGCCGAGGATGATCGGCACGTCGTTCCAGGCTTCCTTGCAGCGCTGCGAATACACGATGGCCGCGCGGTCGGGGCGCGAGCCGCCGACGTCGCCGGGGGTGTAGGCGTCGTCGCTGCGGATCTTGCGATCGGCCGTGTAGCGGTTGATCATCGAATCCATGTTGCCGGCGGTGACGCCGAAGAACAGGTTCGGCTTGCCCAGCGCCTTGAAGGGCTCGGCGCTCTGCCAGTCGGGCTGCGCGATGATGCCGACGCGAAAGCCCTGCGCCTCAAGCATGCGGCCGATGACCGACATGCCGAAGCTGGGGTGGTCGACGTAGGCGTCGCCCGTGACCACGATGATGTCGCAGCTGTCCCAGCCGAGCGCTTCCATTTCCTTGCGCGAAGTCGGCAGGAACTTGGCCGTGCCGAAACGGGCCGCCCAGTACTTGCGGTAGCTGGTCAGCGGCTTGGCGGCGCGCGTGAAAAAGGAGACGTCGACGGGGGCGTTCATCGGTGGGAATTGACGGCGCCGTGGGAGCGCCGTTGTGGGCAACCCTCGATTTTAGGGTTTTCCATCATGTCTGTCGCGGCAAACATCCTGTGACCGGGCCTCTTCGAAGCCTCAATTGATTGCCAAAGTCAACCATCTGAATGACAATGGCAGCCATGTCAGCGACTTTACCCACCATCGATCCCGCCGCCGTCAAGGCGATCCGTCAATTCAACCGCTTCTACACCCGCCGCATCGGCGCCCTCGATCCCTACCTCGGCAGCGCCATGTCGTTGACCGACGTGCGCGTGCTGTACGAGCTGGCGCACCGCGATGTGGCGGTCGCGAGCGAAATCGGGCGCGACCTCGGGCTCGACGCGGGCTACATGAGCCGCATCCTGCGCCGCTTCGAGAACGAAGGCTGGCTCACGCGCGAGCCGCACCCGCGCGATGCGCGCCAGAGTGTCCTGCGCCTGACCGAAGCCGGCCACGCCGCATTCGCGCCGCTGCAACAGAAATCACGCGAAGAAGCCACCGCCCTGCTCGCCTCGCTCGCGCCGCCGCAGCGCCAGCAGCTGGTGCAGGCCATGGGCACGGTGCAGTCGCTCCTCGACCCCGAGGCCGCTCCGCCCAAGCCCCAGGCCGCCATCCTGCGCGACCCGGCGCCCGGCGACATCGGCTGGGTAGTGCAGCAGCACGGCGAGGTCTATGCGCGCGAGTACGGCTGGAACAGCACCTTCGAGGCGCTGGTGGCCGGCATCGCGGGCGAGTTCTTGCTCAAGTTCCAGCCCGAGTGGGAGCGCTGCTGGATTGCCGAGCTCAACGGCGAGCGGGTGGGTGCGATCTTCGTGGTGCGCAAAACGGCCGCGGTGGCGCAGCTGCGGTTGCTGATCCTCGCGCCCGCCGCGCGCGGACTGGGCCTGGGCGGCAAGCTGGTGGACGAATGCATCGCCTTCGCGCGCCTCAAGGGCTACAAGAAGATGGTGCTGTGGACCAACAGCTGCCTGGTGGCCGCGCGCGGCATCTATGCCAAGCGCGGCTTCCAGCTCACCAAGTCGGAGCCGCACGAGGGCTACGGCTCGCCGCAGGTGGGTGAGACCTGGGAGCTGAAGCTGTAGCGTCTGCTTATTGCATGAACCAGCCGTGGCTCACAACGAGCGACTGGCCGGTAAGTGCATTCGTCGGGAAGCCCGCGAACAACAGTGCGACGCGAGCCACGTCTTCCGTGGTCGTGAACTCGCCATCGACCGTTTCCTTCAGCATCACGTTCTTGATGACTTCCTGCTCGCTGATGCCCAGGGTCTTGGCCTGCTCGGGAATCTGCTTCTCGACGAGCGGCGTGCGCACGAAGCCCGGGCAGATCACGTTGGCGCGCACGCCGTGCTTGGCGCCTTCCTTCGCGACCGTCTTGGCCAGGCCGATGAGGCCGTGCTTGGCTGTGACGTAGGGCGCCTTCAGCAGCGAAGCTTCCTTCGAGTGCACCGAGCCCATGTAGATCACGCTGCCACCACGGCCTTGTGCATACATGTGCTTCAGGCAAGCCTTGGTGGTGAGGAACGCGCCGTCGAGGTGAATGGCGAGCATCTTCTTCCAGTCGGCGAAGCTGAACTCTTCCACCGGGTGCACGATCTGGATGCCGGCGTTGCTGATGAGGATGTCGATGCCGCCGAAGGCCGCAGCACCCTCTTCGACCGAGGCGTTGACCTGGTCTTCGTTCGTCACGTCGACGCCCACGCCGACGGCCTGCGCGCCCGTGGCCTTGAGCTCGGCCGCGGTGCCGTCAGCCGCTTCCTTGTTGAGGTCGGCAATGATGATCTTGGCGCCTTCCTGCGCGAACAGGATGGCGATTTCCTTGCCGATGCCACTGGCCGAGCCGGTGATGTAGGCGACCTTGTCCTTGAGTTGCATGGTGAAGTTCCTTGGTAAGAGTCGGGTTTGAAAAGGGCAGCAAGAATCAGGCGAGATAGTCGTACTCGACCGTGCCCAAAGCAAGAGTCATGTCCGCGATGTAGTGCACGGCCGATTCGACCTTGAGCACCGGCAGGTCGGCCACAGGCGCCAGCGCGTGCGGGTGCAGTTCGAGCGAGCCGGGCCCGCCCCAAGCGCCGTGCAGCGTCACGTCGACCATGTGATAGCGCACCAGCTCGCAGATGCGCGCCGTGCCGTCGACGTGCGGAATGATCTTGAGCAGAAAGTTGGGTTGCGCAATGCCCGCGAGGATGGGCTCCGGGTCGAGCGCGCGGTGCTTGAAGCCCATCGTGGCCTTGGCCACACGCACCTTGCCGTAGTCGAGCGTGCCGACCACCACGTCGGTCTCGTAGTCGAGCACCGGCGAAGCAAGCTTCTTCGGAAAGCCCCAGAGCTCGCGGCCACCGGCAATGGGCGGATGGTCGTTGAGGTACATCGCGTGCACGTACGCGCCCTTCTCCACGCCCCTGGCTGTGCGCAGCTGCACCGGAATGACCTGGCCCGACTCGGTGTAGTCGCCAAAGCCGGTGGAGTCGGGCATGCGAATGAATTCGTACTTGACCAGCGGCTCGACCACTTCGAGCGGCTCGGGCACCACGGCGCGCAGGGCGTCCATGTCGGTGCGGTACGTGAGGATGAGAAATTCGCGCCGCACGAACCGGTACGGGCCGGGCGGAAAAGCGGGACTGGTCAGCGGCATCGCGAATGCCGTTCGTCGCACATCTTCAATGTTCATGAAAACATTTCCTCCTGTTGAAGTGAAGTGACGGCCCAGTCTCGCGCTGGTTTCTTAGTTGGAACTGAATCGCCTGTGTCTGTGTATCAGCGCGAAAGGCCCGGCCGCTTGACGCGCCCCGAGCCGTGCTCGCCAAGGTCGAAGGTGGTCACGCCGTTGACCGTTGCGTCGGCACGCAGCGTCTCAGGGTGGGCCAGCGTGTTGCGCATGTCGCGCGCGCCTGAATCCCAGTGCTCTTCCACGGCGGCGCGCGAGAACTCGTAATCTTTCGATTCCAGCTCGTAGGGCTTGTCGCGGTAGATCAGGTGAAAGATGTCGATGGGCTCGTGCGTGAGTTGCGACTGCACCGCGAGCACGCTCGGGTCGCTGCGCAGGCCGGCCGGCAGCTTGGAGATCAGGTCGGCAATCGCCTGCTGCAGGTTCATGTTGGCGGCCAGCGCATCGGTGTTCATGCGGGTGCGGCTGGAGTAGGTGATGTCCTTCTGCCGCTCCATCACGCCCGCCATGGTGCGCGGCATTTCGCCGCGCGCATTGAACAGATCGACCTGCAGCACCACCAGCGGCTCGTTGCGCGGATGCGTGTCGAGCACGTACTGCAGCGGCGTGTTCGACACGATGCCGCCGTCCCAGTAGTCGTCGCCGTCGATGCTGATCGGCGCGAAGCCCGGCGGCAACGCGCCGCTGGCCATGATGTGTTCGGGCCCGATGAGCTGGCGCGTGTTGTCGAAGTACACCGAGTTGCCGGTGCGCACATTGACCGCGCCCACGCTGAAGCGCGCCTCGCAGGCATTAATGCGGTCGAAGTCGACGAGCCGTTCGAGCGTGGATTTGAGCGCGGAGGTGTCGTAGTAGCTCAGCAGCGGCGCCGCCCCGCCCATCAGGAAGGCCGGCGAATACCGCGGCTCGAAGAAGCCCGGAATGCCCACCAGCGAGGCCATGGTGGCGCTGTACTGGTTCTGCAGTGCCCGGTCGCCCAGCCACGAAGGCAGGCGCTGCGAAGGCCCCGAAGACACCAGGTGCCAGAACTCGCGCAGCCGGTCGACGCGCTGCTCGGGCGCATTGCCCGCAATCAGTGCCGCATTGATGGCGCCGATGGAAACGCCCGCAATCCAGTGCGGCTGCAATTCGGTTTCGCTGAGCGCCGCATACACGCCGGCCTGGTAGGCGCCGAGCGCGCCCCCACCCTGCAGCACCAGCGCCTTGCGGGCGGTGCGCATGTCTTCGCGGCGCGAAGCAAAAGGGTTGAGGGGCTTGGAGGCGGCACGGGGTTTTTTCTTCGGTGGTGTCGTCGTCATGCGTTCATTTGACACCAGCCCCGCGACACCAACCTGACCAGGGGTTGTTGCCCCCCGGGAGGATGTCACATCTTCGGCAGCATCTGTCCGCGGATCTCGCCGCCTGGGTTGGCGGCGGTGTGGATGTTGGCGTACCACTTGCCCGCAGACAGGTCGGCAGCCTGCGCCGGCGTGAGCGTGGCCTGGCCTTCGATCGGGCTCGCCGGGTTGGCGAAGGGCAGCACCACGCCGGCATTGGCGCCCGCAGCCGCCGGGCCATGGAAGTGCGCCATGGTGGCCGGGCCGCTCAGGCCGGTGTAGGTGATCTTGTACTTGAGCACGTTGGTGTCGCGGTCGAGCCAAGCCTCGGCCATGCCGCTGCCGCGCGTCATGTTGGGCGGGACTTCGCTGGCCGCATTCATCGCGCCGCTGAAGCTCGCGACGTTCGACTTCGACATCATTCCGCAGCCGACCAGCGCGGCACTGGCCACCCCGGTGATGAGGGCTGCGCGCAAAAAGGTGCCATATTTGGTCATGAGCTTGATCTCCTGAGTTATGAAAGCCTCCACAGCATAGGCAGCACGACGGGCTTGGCTTGTCGGCCACCACCCCGACTTTGACGGCCGCCGAACGGCTAAAAAAGCCTGAAAGAAAATGCAACGATGACTTTCAATGCTCTCCCCACCGCCCGCGACGTGGTCGATTTCTGGCGCGAAGCCGGCCCGGAACGCTGGTTTGCCAAGAACGACTCCTTCGACGCCGACTTCGCCGCACGCTTCTCGCACGCCCATCAGGCAGCAGCCCGCAGCGAGCTCGACCACTGGACATCCGACGCCGAAGGCGCTCTGGCCTTGCTGGTGCTGCTCGATCAGTTTCCCCGCAACACCTGGCGTGGCAGCCCGCACATGCTGGCCACCGACGGCAAGGCACTGGCCGTGGCAAAGCAGGCGGTCGAATCAGGCTTCGACCGGCAGTGCGAGCCGGTTCTGCGACGTTTCTTCTACCTGCCCTTCATGCATTCCGAAGTGCTGGCCGAGCAGGAGCGCTCGGTCGGACTCAACGCGGCGCTCGACGCCAACACACAGCGCTACGCGGTGCTGCACCGGGACATCATTGCGCGCTTCGGCCGCTTTCCGCACCGCAACAGGATGCTCGGGCGCAGCACCACTGCGGAAGAACAGGGCTTTCTCGACGAAGGCGGCTTCGCCGGCTGAACTAAGGCTTCAGGCTCAGGCGTCGTTGTGCGGCAGCGGCACGTCGCGCGTCGGCGAGGGATTCAGGTCGCTCACACCCTTCGTGTCTTTCATGGAGCCATAGGTGCGCGCATAGACCCAGGTGAACTCGGCCCCCAGCAGGAAGATCTGCGCCGAGTAATACACCCACACCAGCACCACCACCAGCGAGCCCGCGGCCCCGTAGCCCGAGGCCACGCTGCTCTTGCCGATGTACAGCCCGATCAGGTGCTTGCCCACGGTGAAGAGCAGCGCCGTGACAGCCGCCCCCACCCACACGTCGCGCCACTGCACCTTGGCGCGCGGCATGATCTTGTAGATCATCGCGAAGATCGCCGTCACCATTGCGAAGCTGAAGACGAAGTTGACGGCCTGCGCCGTCGTCTCCCACGCGCCGAACACCGGCGACCACCACTTGCCCAGGGCCGCGAGCGCCGCGCTCGCCACCAGCGACACCATGAGCAAAAAGCCGATGCCCATGATCATGCTGAACGACAGCATCCGCACGCGCAGCATGTTGAACAGCCCCTTGTTCTTGGCGCGGGCCGGCGCGCGCCAGATGCGGTCGAGCGCGTCCTGCAGTTCGCCGAAGACGGTGGTGGCACCCACCACCAGCAGGCCGATACCGATCACCGTGGCAACGATGCCCTCGGTCGGCTTGTTGACGGCCTTCAGCATGCCCTGCACCGCCGCCGCGCCCTGCTCGCCCATCAGCCCCGAGAGCTGCGCGAAGATCTCGCCGCGCGCGGCCTCCTGCCCGAAGACCAGGCCGGCCACCGCGATCACGATCAGCAACAGCGGCGCAATGGAGAACACCGTGTAGTAGGCCAGCGCGGCGCCCATGCTCGGGGCGTAGTCGTTCGACCAGGAGTTGAAGGCCCGCTGGCAGAGATCGAAGAGCGCGCGCAGTTGCTTGACCATGCTGAAGTGTCCCCCGTGAAGAAAGTGCCCGGCGGCCTTACGGCCCGGCGCCCGGCAGGTTGCGGGCCTGCCTACGATAATCGCTCCACATGCACACGTCTCCTTCTGCCTCCGGCGCGGCGGCGTCGCCAGCCCCCGCCGCCGCCCAGCCCCAGTCGCCACGCGACCTTTTTGTTTCGTTCACCTGGCTCGCATTGCAGGGCTTCGGCGGTGTACTCGCCATCGTCCAGCGCGAGATGGTCGAGAAGAAGAAATGGCTCACGCCCGAGCAGTTCCTCGAAGACTGGGCCGTGGCGCAGGTGATGCCGGGGCCCAACGTGATCAACCTCGCGCTGATGATCGGCGATCGCTACTTCGGCTTGCGCGGCGCGCTCGCCGCCCTGGCGGGCATGTTGACCATTCCGCTGGTGGTCATCCTCGCGCTGGCCGTGCTGTATGCACACTTCGCCGGCAACCCGCAGGTCGCGGCCGCGCTGCGCGGCATGGGTGCGGTGTCGGGCGGGCTGATTGCCGCGACCGGCATCAAGCTGGTGCCGCAGCTGCGCAAGCATCCGCTGGGCTTTGCAACCTGCCTGACTTTCATGGCGCTGGTGTTCGTGGCCATTGCGGTGTTCAAGATCCCGCTCGGATGGGTGCTGCTGGTGGTGGGTGGCGTCGCCTGCGTGTGGACCTGGAAGAGGATTGCGCCATGACCATCACGATGCAATGGCACGACTGGCTGGCCCTGTTCGGGCAATACGCGCTGCTGTCGCTGCTGTCGATCAGCGGCGCCATCACCACGGTGCCCGACATGCACCGCTACCTCGTAGTCCAGCACAACTGGCTCACCGACGCGCAGTTCAGTTCCTCGATCGCCATCGCGCAGGCCGCGCCCGGGCCCAACGTGCTGTTCGTGGCGCTGATGGGCTGGAACGTCGGGCTCAACGCGGGCGGCGGCATCGGCGCCGGGCCCTCGGCCTGGCTGCTCGGCTTCTTCGGGCTGATGCTCACCATGGTCGGCATCATGCTGCCGAGCACCACCCTCACCTACTTCGCCACGCGCTGGGGCCACCGCAACCGCACGCGCCGCGAGGTGCGTGCCTTCAAACAGGGCATGGCACCCGTGGTGGTGGGCCTGCTGATCGCCACCGGCTGGGTGCTGGCGGCGGGAAACCATGCCGGCAATGCGCCTGCCTGGCACCTGTGGGTGCTGACCGGCGTTTCCGCCCTTATTGTCTGGCGCACGCGCATTCATCTGCTCTGGCTGCTCGGCGCCGGAGCGGCGCTGGGCGCCGTGGGCTTCGTCTGATCCTTCGTCTTCGTCTCATCCCTTTCAACAGGAACACTCGACATGTCGCAACTTCGCCCGCTCGGCCGCTCCGGCCTCCTGGTTTCCCCGCTCGCCTTCGGCGGCAACGTGTTCGGCTGGACCGTCGACGAAGCTGCGTCGTTCAAGCTGCTCGATGCCTGGCTGGATGCGGGCTTCAACTTCGTCGACACCGCTGACGTGTATTCGGCATGGGTGCCGGGCCACACCGGCGGCGAGTCCGAGACCATCATCGGCAAATGGCTCAAGCACAGCGGCAAGCGCAACCGCGTGGTGCTGGCCACCAAGGTCGGCAAGCCGATGGGCGAAGGCAAGGTCGGGCTGGCGCCCAAGTACATCCGCGAAGCCGTCGAGGCCTCGCTCAAGCGCCTGCAGACGGACTACATCGACCTCTACCAGTCGCACGATGACGATGCCAACACGCCGCTCGAAGAGTCGCTCGGCGCCTTCGACGACCTGATCAAGGAGGGCAAGGTGCGCGCCATTGGCGCATCGAACTACAGCGCGCCGCGGCTGGCCGAGGCGCTCGACGTGTCGGAACGCCTGGGCATCGCCCGCTATGAAAGCCTGCAGCCGCTGTACAACCTGTACGACCGCGCAGTGTTCGAACATGCGCTGGAGCCGCTGTGCATCAAGCGCGAAGTTGGCGTGATCAACTTCTACGCTCTGGCCGCCGGCTTCCTCACGGGCAAGTACCGCACCGAGGCCGATGCCGCCAAGAGCGCGCGCGGCGCCAACACCACGAAGAAGTATCTCAACGAGCGCGGCCTGCGCATCCTCGACGCGCTCGACAAGGTGGCCCAGCAGTACAACGCCAAGCCGGGCCAGGTCGCCATCGCCTGGCAGATCGCACGCCCGGGCGTGACGGCGCCCATTGCCAGCGCCACCTCCATCGCGCAGCTCGAAGAGCTCGTGGTCGCAACGCAGCTGAAGCTCGACGCGGGCACCATCGAGATGCTCGACCGCGCCAGCGCTGAAGCAAAACCCGCCGCCTGAGCAGCTCCCAGCGATGAGCGTGTTCGACACCATCGCAGCGCCCACGCTCGAGCACTTCGTCGACCTGCGCGTCGAGGTGGGCGTGCCGCAGGTGCTGGGCAACAGCCCGCGCGGGCTGCGCCGAGTGGTGCCGATCACGGGCGGCGAAGCCATCGGCCACGGCTGGCGGGCGCGCGTGCTGCCGGGCGGCAGCGACTTTCAGTTGATCGTGAGCGACACGCTCTCCGAACTCGACGCGCGCTATGGCCTGGAGACCGATGCGGGCGATCTGGTCTACGTGCAGAACCATGCGGTGCGTTCGGCCTCGCCCGAGGTAATGGGCAAGCTGCTGCGCGGCGAACCGGTCGATCCGTCGCAGGTGTACTTTCGCTGCAGCCCGCGCTTCGAGACCTCATCGCCTTCGCTGAAGTGGATCAACGAGCGCATGTTCGTCGGTGCCGGGGTGCGCCACCCGGCCGAGGTGGTGATGCGCTTCTTCGTGCTGGCCTGACCGCCTCAACCGTCGACCGGGTTCAGCGGCGTCGCAAGAATGCGCTGGTAGAAGGCCACGTCGAGCCAGCGGCCGAACTTGAAGCCAGCCTGCCGCACCGTGCCCGAATGCTCGAAGCCCAGGCGCTCATGCAGCGCGATGCTGCCGGCGTTGGCGGCATCGATGGCGCCGACCATCACGTGCACTTCGCGCGCGATGGCCTCGGCAATGATCGCCTCCATCAGCGTGCGGCCCAGGCCCTCGCCGCGGTGCGCGCTGTCGACATAGACCGAGTGCTCCACCGTGTACTTGTAGGCGGGAAAGGCGCGGAACGTGCCGTAGCTCGCGAAACCCAGCAGCTTGCCAGCATCGTCCACGGCCCCGATCACGGGGAAGCCATTGGCACGCTTGGTCGCGAACCACGCGACCATGTTCTCGGGCGTGCGCGGCTTGTAGTCGTATAGCGCGGTGGAGGTGACGATGGCCTCGTTGAGGATGGCCAGGATCGCGGTGGCGTGCGCTTCTTCGGTGCAGGGGATGAGACGCATGGTGTCCTCGTTGAAATTTCGTTCAATATAGGAGAATAATAATCTCATATGAGAAACGATTCATCTCCTGCCGATACGCCCGGCCAGAGCATCGACATGCTCATCGCCACCCAGCTGCTCGCGCTGCGTCAGGCACAAGGGCTGAGCCTCGCGGAACTGGCCGAGCGCTCGGGCGTGAGCAAGGCCATGATTTCCAAGGTGGAGCGCGCGCAGAGCAGCCCCACGGCCGTGCTGCTGGGGCGGCTGGCCGCTGGCCTCGGCGTGCCGCTGGCGCAGCTCCTGACGGAAGAGAAAGAGCAGCCACAGCGCCTGCGCACGCGCGCCGAGCAGGAGGTCTGGCGCGACCCGAAGGCGGGCTACCTGCGGCGCCAGGTCACCGAGCGCCATGCGGGCAGCGGCGTCGAACTGGTCGAGGTCGAACTGCCGCGCTCGGCGCAGGTCGACTACCCGCGCTGGAGCGGCAAACCCTACCGGCAATGCCTGTGGATGCTCGAAGGCGCGCTGCGGGTGGACTACGGCGACGAGCGCTTCGAGCTCGCGCCGGGCGACTGCCTCGACTTCGGCGTGGACCGGCCGCTGGTCTTCAAGGCGCTGGGGCGCACCGCCTGCCGCTATCTGCTGGTGGCGAGCCCGGAGTAGCCGCACGCGCAGGGTAGGCAAGCTCCGACACGCACTGGCGGCCGATGCCTGTGTGGCGCATGCCACTGCCCGGGATACTGCAAGGCATCTCAGCTTCCAGAGGAACGACGATGTCATTCGCGCTCTACATGATCGGTTTCGTGATCTTCCTGGGCGGCCTCATCTGGGGCGCCTCCGTCGCCGGCGTGCCGACGCTCTACATCGGCATCGGGGCGGTGATCCTGCTGGGGATTGGCATCTTCAGCGCGGTGAGCCGCACACGTGGCAAGGATCCGTCCTGAGCGGCCGGGTGCATCAATAGTGTTCACACAGGCTTCACGCCGCGCGCACATGGCGTAGCTAACTTCGCATGCGCACCGCAGACCGCGGTGCGCATCGAATCCAGTTGGCTGCCCCATGCACACTTCTTCCAGCTTCTTTTCTCCCCTCGCCCCTTCGTCCTGCGCAGCGCCCCAGCCGGCCCCGACTCCAGCAGCAAGCCCCGGCAACATCAAGGTCGACCTTCTCGTCGTGGGCGCGAGCTTTGCGGGCTTGGCCTGTGCCCGGGCCGCAGCCCTTGCGGGCCTCAGCGTGATGGTGCTGGAGAAGAAGACCACCGCCGGCGCCAAGCTGCACACCACCGGCATCATCGTCAAGGACGCGGTCGACAGCGTGCCGTGGCTGGCCGAAGTGCCAGCGACACTCGTGCGCCGCATCGAAGGGGTGCGGCTCTACTCGCCCAACATGCGCCATGTCGACCTGCATGCGCCGGGCTACTGGTTCTGGGCCACCGACGCGCCCGCCCTGCTCGACTGGATGGTCGGCTCGGCCCGCGCCAGCGGCGTGGACGTGCGACTTGGCACGCTGTTCGAGCAGGCACTGTGGCTCAACGGCCGGTGGGAGGTGCCTGTGACGCAAGGGCCCTGCATCACGGCCACCTACCTCGTGGGCGCTGACGGCCCCCACTCGCGCGTTGCCAAGGCTCTAGGCCTGTCGCGCAACACGCGCTTCCTCTACGGCATCGAGCACGAATACCAGGGCGCGCGGATGGCGCCCGGCCTGCTGCATTGCTTCATCGACCGCAAGCTCGCGCCCGGCTATATCGGTTGGGCGCTCGACGGTGTGGGCGTGAGCCAGATCGGGCTGGCTCGCCGCATGGTGCACAACGACGCGGGCGCGCTTAGGCTCGATCCGCTGCTGCGCAAGATTGCTTCGGTGGTCACGCCAGGAGATGCCCCGCCAGTCGCAATACGCGCGGGAATGATCCCTTGCGGCGGCGTGCTGCCGGTGGTGGCGCGCGAACGGGCCCTGCTGGTGGGTGATGCGGCGGGCATGGTGTCGCCGGTGACGGCAGGCGGCATCCACACGGCGCTGTTGCACGGGGAGCGCGCGGGAGAGGCGGTGGCGAGCTTCGTGCGCGGCGAGGCCGGCGACCCGGCCACGTGGTTCGTGCGTGGCTACCCGGGCTTCCGGCTCAAGCGCACGCTGCGCTGGGCCTTCGACCATTTCCAGAGCGACTGGATGTTCAACCACCTGCTGGGCACGCCACAGATGCGGCGGGTGGCGGAGCTCATCTACTTCCACCGCAAGGGCACATCGCTGCCCAAGGGCTAGCACACGAGCATCACTTCAGCGGCGAGCTGCCTTTCGCTCGCTTTCCCAGTAAACCGTGCTCCAACTCGCCCGGTTCAACTCGCGATCGCGGTTGTAGTAGATACGGCCGCGCTCGGCGTCCCAGCGCACCAGCCGCACACCGGCCACGGGTTGATCCTGCGCACCGGTCGGCGAGCCGTATTGCCTGGACAGCGCGCGCGCCATATTGGTATGCCGCCAGTTCGGCACGTCGATCTTGATGGTGGAGAGTCTGCCCTCCTTGAAGAAGAACGCGACCAGCAGGGCCTGCACCTTGTGGAAGGACTTAATGTTGGCGTAGCAAGTGCGGTCACCCATCGAACGCAGCGCACGCTCGTCGACACATCGCAGCTCGGGCAAGTCCACCGCGGCGCGCACGTCGGCCTCAGTCATGTCCGAGGAGAAATCGTTGAGCGAAATCTCTAGCGGCGATGTCGCCTTGGTCAGTGATTCGATGTTGGCATCAACCAGTTGGCGATTGGTGAAGTAAAAGCCTCCCAAGCCGAGCACAACGAGCAGGAAGAGTCCTGAAACGAGGGTTCGCATGGCCTCAAAGACCGCGCTGCCGCATCGCCTCGTAGAGGCACACGCCGCTCGCCACCGAGACATTCAGGCTCTCGACCGCGCCAGCCATCGGAATGCTCACCAGTTCGTCGCAGGTCTTGCGCGTGAGCTGCCTCATGCCTTCGCCTTCGGCGCCCAGCACCAGCGCCAGGGGGCGCTTGAAGTCGCTCTGGTAGATCGTGCCCGGCGCGTCGTCGCTGGTGCCCACGCACCAGATGTTGCGCTCCTTGAGTTCGTTCAGGGTGCGCGCGAGGTTGGTGACCATGAAGTACGGCACCGTCTCGGCCGCGCCGCTGGCCACCTTGGCCACGGTGGCGTTGATGCCGGCCGCGTGGTCCTTGGGGGCGATGACCGCATGCGCGCCGGCACCATCGGCCACGCGCAGGCAGGCGCCGAGGTTGTGCGGGTCGGTCACGCCGTCGAGCACCAGCAGCAGGGGCACGGTGCCGGCCTCTTCGAGGCCTTCGAGCAGTTCGTCGAGCGAGCGGACCTGGGCCACGGGTTCGACCCGCGCCACCACGCCCTGGTGGCCGTGGCTGCCGCTGAGCTTGGACAGCCGCAGGCCGTCGGCCTCGACCAGCCGCACGCCGGCTTCCTGCGCACGCGCGATGAACTGTTTCATGCGCGCATCGCGCCGGCTGGCGTCGAACATCACTTCGAGCACCGATTTCGGCGCGGTCTTGATGCGCACGCCCACGGCATGGAAGCCGAAGATCACTTTGGGGGAAGACATCCCTGGATTATCCCTACCCCGGGGCCTGCCCCCTTCGCGTGGTCAGGCTAGGGGCAAACCGCTGAGCGCACGGGTGCGCTCGTCGTGCAGTTCCTGCACCGCCAGCGCGCTCGGATGCACCTTCGCACCATTGCCCACGCTCTCCAGGTACTGGCACGCGGCGTGGCCCTCGGCCGCCTTTTCGTAGCGCGCGATCCAGGCGTCGCGCGCGGGCAGCTTCTCGGGCGACACCGGCCACACACCCGGCTGTGGCCGCATGTGCTCGCCGATGCCGATGCGCCAAGGCTTGGCGCTCAGCCGGGCACGAAAGCATTTCTGGTTGCGGCACATGCGTGCGTAGACCTTGTCGACGCCCATTGCATGAAAACAGTCGGCCACCGCGGTGTCGGCCGGGTCGAAGACATCGTGCATCGCCAGCACCCGGAAGCCCGCGGGCGTGCGGTAGATGCGCAAGTGCCAGTCGGGGTGCTGCTGCATGAAGCGCCCGATGCGCTCGGCCGCCCGCTTCTCAGGCGCGGGGTTGCCGCTGTGCTCGCCGCGCTTCTTGCGCTGGCCGATGACCCAGGCCACGACGAAGACCACGATGCCCGCGATCAGCCCGCCCAGCCAGGTCTTGGCGGCCCAGCCGCCGACCACTCCGGCGATCAGCGCCGGCACCAGCGCAAAGCCGAACACGCTGCCGCGCAAGGGCTCCTCGAAGTCGATGTCGACGAACAGCACGTCGGGCGTGTTGAGGCAGCGCGCCCCATAGGTGTTGCGCGTGATGACGGTGTCGCCCTGGCGCTCGACGATTTCCTCGCGGATCGGCGTACCGTCGGCGCCGTTGTAGGGCATCTTGCGTTCGCGGCGCTCGAGTTTCTCGCCCTTGTGAACGATGCGGTCGAAGGCATCGCGCGTGCGCTGGTCGGCGTGCGCCTGCGCGGCCAGCGGGCTCTCGTCCGACCAGCCGAAGCGGCGCACGGTGAACTGCTTGCCGGCCACGCTCTCCTGGATACGGCCTTCGGCCCAGAACTGGGGAACGATCATCGACTCAAGCCTTTCCGGCAAACAACAACCAGGCCATGACCGCCGCCAGCACGATGATCAACGCCGGCAGCCATTTGTAGCCGTCGCCGTGCACGCGGCCCGGTTCGTCCATCGGGCGGCGCGGCATGTGCTGGGTCAGGGGGCTGAAACTGCCGAGCGCCGGATCGTCGTGGTTGTCGACCAGCCGCTTGGCCGCAGACAGGCTCAGGCCCGTGGCTTCGCGCGTGAGGCGAATGGCCTCGATCTTGTTGCCCTGCGCCAGGGCTGCAAGTGCGATGGAGGGCATCGAGGCGAAGCCGCGGTCCTGCATGGCGGCGGCAGGCGCGCCGCGTCCGCTGGCATCGCCTTCCCCCCGCTCCAGCCTGTCGGCGTAGTGATCGACAGCGTCCTTGGCCGACTTGAGGTCCACGCCCGTGCGATCGCGCACGATCTTGATGGCCTCGATCATCCTGCCGCGCTGCAGCGCCAGGACGGCGTCGGGCGGAAGCTCCTCCATGAATATCTCCTGTGTGGCTGGCTATTTACTTATGTTTAATAGCTTATTGCGCTTGTCAGGCGGGCGCCAGAGCCACTTTTTCATTAAGTGCGACACGACCGGCCTCGATGGTGATGCGTCGCTCGCATCGGGCCGCGATGCCCCGGTCGTGGGTGACGAGCACGAGCGTGGTGCCGAGCTCGCGATTCAGGTCGAACATCAGCCGCATCACCTGCTCGCCGGTGGCGAAGTCGAGGCTGCCGGTGGGCTCGTCGGCCAGCAGCAGCGCCGGTTGCACCACGAAGGCTCGGGCCAGCGCCACGCGCTGCTGCTCGCCGCCCGAGAGCACCTTGGGGTAGTGTCCGAGCCGCTGGCCGAGGCCGACGCGGCCGAGCATTTCGGTGGCCGCCTTGCGGGCGTCCTTGCGGTTGGCCAGCTCCAGCGGCAGCATCACGTTTTCGAGCGCGCTCAGGTTGCCCAGCAGCTGGAAGCTCTGGAACACAAAGCCCACGCGCTGCGCGCGCACGGCGGCGCGCTCGTCCTCGTCGATGGCGAAGATGTCTTCGCCGGCGATGCGCACCGTGCCGCGCGTGGGCGTGTCCAGCCCCGCAATGATCGACAACAGGGTGCTCTTGCCGGAGCCGGAGGCGCCGACGATGGCTGCGGTTTCCCGCGCGCCGAGGGTGAAATCGATGTCCTGCAGAATGTCCAGCGTGCCGGCCGAATCGGTGACGGACTTGAAGACATGCTCGACGGCGACAATGGCATCAGACGGGGGTTGGGACATGGAAAGGCTTTGGTTTTGAATCGACGTGACTTTATCTTGACCACCGCCGCGCTCGGCAGCGCGGGGCTATGGACGACAGCGGCGCAGGCCCAAGTACCGACGGCTGGCAAGCCGGTGATCCTGGTGCTCGGCGATTCGCTGAGCGCAGAGTACGGCCTCAAGCGCGGCGAAGGCTGGGTACCCTTGCTCGAAAAAAGGCTTGCGCAGCAGAAGATCGCGGCCACCGTGGTCAACGCCAGCATCAGCGGCGACACCAGCTCCGGCGGGCGCTCGCGCCTTGCTTCGCTGCTCGCGCAGCACAAGCCCAGCCACGTGGTGCTGGAGCTCGGCGCCAACGACGCTCTGCGCGGCCTGCCGCTCTCGGACACGGAAAGCAACCTGATGCAGATCACCAAGGCCGCGCAGGCTGCAGGCGCGAAGGTGCTGATCGTCGGCATCCAGGTGCCGCCGAACTACGGCGGCGACTACACGCGGCGCTTCGAGGCGGTGTTCTCCAAGGTGGCGGGCGCGACCAAGTCTGCGCTCGTGCCCTTCCTGCTCAAGGGCGTGGCCGATGCGCCCGACGCGCTCTCGCTGTTCCAGGCCGACCGCATCCACCCGACGGCCGCGGCGCAGCCGCAACTGCTGGACAACGTCTGGCCCGAGCTGCGCAAGCTGCTGCCGAAATAAAAAAACCGCCGCAGGCGCAGGCCTGCGGCGGCTTCTTGATGGGTACGCCAGGAGCGGATCAACCGTTCTTGGTGGGCAACTCGGGCACCGTGGGTGGATCGCGTTCGAGCGAGGCCACATCGGTTTCCGGGTCTCCGGGGGCCAAGCCGTCGCTGCTCGGATTGAGTTTGCGGTTCGCCTTTTCCCGGAGCTTTTCTTCCTTCTTCTTCTTCTTGGCCAGCTCTTTCTGGCGCTTCTCGTAGCCGTAATTGGGTGTTGCCACTGCTTCTCCTTGGGCGAGGCAGTCAGGGTGACTGCGCGTGGCCTACTGTAAGCGATAACGGTGCAGTCCCAAGACGGTACCCAATGACGCTCTCAGAGAGCGGGAAGCGATTTTTTACATCCGCGCCAGCGCCTGCTGCAGATCGGCACGCAGGTCCTCCACGTCTTCGAGGCCGATCGAAAAACGAACGAGCGTGCCCTTGTAAGGCCAGCGCGCCACGGAGGCGTCGCGCATCAGGCCAATGTCGTACGGCACCACCAGGCTGATAGGGCCGCCCCACGAATAGCCGAGGCGGAAGAGCTGCAGGCTGTCGCAGAAGCGGTCGACCTGCTCGGTGCTGTAGCGCTCGTCGAACACCACCGAGAACAGGCCTGCGGCCAGGTCGGTCTCGCCGCACAGCGCGCGCCAGTGCACGTGCCCGGGCGAGTCTTCGAGCGCTGGGTGCAGCACCTGCGCGATCTCGTCGCAGCCGTTGAGCCAGCCGGCCAGCTCACGCGCCGCGCGGTCGTGAGCGGCATAGCGCAGCGCGATGCTGGGCAGCGAGCGCAGCAGCGTCTCGACATCGCCCACGCCGATGCCGAAACCCATGCGCATGTGCGTGAGCTTGAGCGCGCGGTGCAGCCGCTCGTCGCGCGTGATCACGCTCCCCATGAGCACGTCGCCGCCGCCGCTCGGGTACTTCGTGAGCGCGTGCACCGAGATGTCGACGCCCTGCCCGCTGTCGTTGAAATCGAAGGGCGCAAAGGCCAGGCCCGCGCCCCAGGTGTTGTCGAGCGCAGTCATCACGCCGCGCGCGCGGCAGACGTTCACGAGTGCGGGCAGATCGGGAAACTCCATCGTCACCGAGCCCGCTGCCTCGACCCAGACCAGCCGCGTGCGATCCGACAGCTTGGCGGCGAGGTCGGCCGGATTCATCGCGTCGTACATGCGGTGGGTGATGCCGAAATTCGCCAGCTCGCCGGTGGCCAGCGCCTTGTTAGGGCCGTAGGCGTTGTCGGGGATCAGCACCTCATCGCCGGTCTTGAGAAAGGCGAACGACACCAGCGAGATGGCCGCCAGCCCGCTGGGCACGAGCAGGCATTCAGTGCCGCCTTCGAGCGTGGCCAGGCGCTCCTCAAGCGTGAAGGTGGTGGGCGTACCGTGCAGCCCGTAGGTGTAGCCGGCCTTGGTGCGCCAGTCGCGTGCGCGCATGGCGGCCACGTCGGCGAAGAACACGGTCGATGCCTTGAACACGCCGGGCTGCGGCGCGGCGAAGGTGGCGGGCGGAACGTAGGGGTGGTGGATCAGGGTCGTGGAAGGCTTGCTCATGGAGCGATGCTAGCGCGAGCGCCGCATCCGGGGATTTCGCGGGCGGGGTGATTGCGCCGCGTGGCGGCTCGGCAGACACTTCCCGCGTCCATGCAGCTGACCCGACCACCCTCCCCCCATCTGCGCCCCTTCGTGCGGCTCCTGTGGGCCTCCGCGCCCGATGGGCCGCACGAGGAACAGCCGGGCGCGCGCGAACACGTGCTGCCCACAGGTGGCATGCACCTCGTGTTCCGGCTTTCGGGGCCGCCCCTGCGCCTGTTCCATGACGATGCCGATGCACAGGGCTTCACGGTGGGTCATGCCATGGTGGGCGGAGCCCGCTCGGCGTTTTTCGTGCGCGACGTGTCGGTGCAGACGCGCTCGGTGGGCGTCATGCTGCAGCCGGGTGCGGCCATGGCGCTGCTCGGCGTACCCGAGGACGCGCTGGCCGACCACCACACCTCGCTGGACGCGCTCTGGGGCGCGGACGCAGACTTCGCGCTAGAGCAGTTCCACGGCACCGACTCGCTGACGCGGCAACTCGCGATCGCCGATGCCCTGCTGGGCGCACGCCTCGCCGCCTCCGCAATGCACGGACTGCATCCCGCGGTGGCACAGGCACTGGCCAGCATGGCAAGCGCGAGCGCCCGTGACGACGATGCGCAAGCCGGCGCCATCCGCGAACTGGTGAAGCAAAGCGGCTACAGCCACAGGCGCTTCATCGCGCTCTTTCGCGGCATGACCGGCCTGGCGCCCAAGCAGTACGCGCGCATGCTGCGCTTCGACCGCGTGATCGGGCAGTTCGCCATGGACCCCGCCCAGCCCTGGGTCGATCTGGCGCTGCAGGCCGGCTACAGCGACCAGGCGCACTTCAACCGCGACTTCCTGGCCATCGCCGGTATGTCACCGCAGGCGTATCGGCGAGCGGCGCCAGCATCGTCCCGGCATGTGCGAATCTGACTACGAGCCCGCAGGTCAAATTTGTTCAAGACCTGGAAAGCACCGGCCACCAGAATCGCGCCTATCTCATCAAACCGACCGGACAAGACCATGGCCATCCACGAACTGTTTCCGTACCTCTGCGTCCACGATGCCGGCGCAGCCATCGAGTTCTATTGCAAGGTCTTCGAGGTGAAGGAAATCTTTCGCCTGACCGAGCCGAGCGGCCGCATCGGCCATGCGGAGCTGGACTTTCACAACGGCGCGATCCTGATGATCTCGGACGAATTCGCCGAGTTCAACATCCACAGCGCGAAGACGCTGGGCGGCACGGCCGTCACGCTGCACCTGCACGTGGACGATGCCGACGCGGTGGTGGCGCGCGCTGTCGCCGCGGGCGCCACGCTGAACATGGCCCCGCAGGATCAGTTTTATGGAGAACGTTCCGGCGTCTTTCACGACCCGTTCGGCCATCGCTGGAACGTGGGGCACAGCATAGAGAAGCTGACGCCGGAAGAGATGCAGCGGCGCTACACCGCGATGCTCAGCGACGCCGGATGAGCCGGCGGCGCTGTCTATTGCCGATGAATCAGACCGACCACTTCTCGATCAGCTTCTCGGCGCCCATGGAGTCGTAGCCTTCGAAGGGCTGATGGATCCACGGGTTGGTGGCAAGAAATTCCACCTGGTAGTCGGGCGTGAATGTCGACAGCGCCTTGGTCCAGATCACGGCGCTGCGCAACTCGGTGATGGGCGGGTAGTTGTTGCGCAGCATGTCCATCACGGCATGCAGCGTGTGGCCCGAATCGGCCAGGTCGTCGACCAGCAGCACACGGCCGGCGATCTCGCCCTTGGGCGTGGTGATGAAGCGGGCGATGTCGAGGTGGCCCTGCACCGTGCCGGCGTCGGCGCGGTACGAGCTGGTCGACATGATCGCCAGCGGCTTGTCGAAGATGCGCGAGAGCACGTCGCCGGGACGCATGCCGCCGCGCGCCAGGCACAGGATCGTGTCGAACTGCCAGCCCGACTGGTGCACCTTGATCGCGAGCTTTTCGATCAGGTTGTGGTACTCGTCGTAGCTGACATAGAGATGCTTGCCGTCTTCGGTCAACATGGTTCTTCTTTTCCTCTTCAGTCGGCCAAATAAGGGTGGCGCATCATGATCGTGTGGTCGCGGTCGGGGCTGGTCGACACCATGTGGATCGGCACACCGGTGACCTGCTCGATGCGCTGCAGGTAAAGGCGCGCGTTGACCGGCAGCTTGTCGTACTGCGTGACGCCGACGGTGCTTTCGCTCCAGCCTTCGAGGGTTTCGTAGATCGGCGTGCAGCGCTCGATCTCGTCGGCGCCCATCGGCAGGATGTCGGTGATCTCGCCGTCGAGTTCGTAGCCGGTGCACAGCTCGAGCTTTTCGAGGCCGTCCAGCACGTCGAGCTTGGTGATGCACAGGCCCGAGAGGCCATTGACCTGCGCCGAGCGCTTGAGCAGCGCGGCGTCGAACCAGCCGCAACGGCGGCTGCGGCCCGTGGTCACGCCCTTTTCGGCGCCCACGGTGCTCATGTGATAGCCCGGGGTGCCGGGTGTGGCCCAGTCGAGTTCGGTGGGGAACGGACCGCCGCCCACGCGCGTGCAGTAGGCCTTGGTGATGCCGAGGATGTAGTGCAGCATGCCCGGGCCCACGCCCGAACCGGCGGCGGCATTGCCGGCCACGCAGTTGCTGGAGGTGACGTACGGGTAGGTGCCGTGGTCGACGTCGAGCAGCGTGCCCTGCGCGCCTTCGAACAGCAGGTTGGCGCCGTTCTTGTGCGCGTCGTTCAGCTCGCGCGAAACGTCGGCCATCATGGGCTTGAGCAGCTCGGCGTGCTTCATCGCTTCGTTGAAGACTTCGTCGAAATCGATGGCCGGCGCGCTCAGCACCTGCGTCAGCACGTGGTTGTGCAGGTCGAGCAGCACGCGCAGCTTGGCCGCGAAGCGCTCGGGGTGCTTCAGGTCCTGCACGCGCAGCGCGCGGCGGGCGATCTTGTCTTCGTAGGCCGGGCCGATGCCGCGGCCGGTGGTGCCGATCTTCTCGATGCCGCCCTTTTCACGGTAAGCCTCGCGCGCGATGTCGAGTGCGGCGTGGAACGGCAGGATCAGCGGGCAGGCCTCGCTGATGCGCAGGCGCGAACGCACCTCGACGCCGGCCTTCTCCAGCCCTTCGATTTCCTCGAAGAGCTTGGCGGCCGACAGCACCACGCCATTGCCGATGTAGCACTTGACGCCGGGCCGCATGATGCCGCTCGGGATCAGGTGCAACGCGGTTTTCACACCGTTGATGACCAGCGTGTGGCCCGCGTTGTGGCCGCCCTGGAAACGGACCACGCCCTGGGCGCTTTCCGTCAGCCAGTCGACCAGCTTGCCTTTGCCCTCGTCGCCCCATTGGGTGCCGACGACGACCACGTTTCTTCCGGTGGTTACGCTCATGCTCGTTCCATTACTTCAAAAATTCAGATCGCTCGGACATTCCACTGGCCCGCCTGCTCGACGAGCTCGCGGTCGCAGTGGAATTCATCGATTTCGCTGCCATGGCCCGGCAGCACGCAGACTACCGTTTCACCGGACTTGCGCAATTGGGCAATCGCCTGACGCAGGCCGGCCGCGTCGCTCCAGGGCGCACGGATGGCAGCGCGCAGCGGGCGGGCCGGCAGCACGCCGACCAGTTCGCGCACGTCGAGGCTGAAGCCGACGGCCGGACGATTGCGGCCGAACACGGCCCCCACTTCGTCGTAGCGGCCGCCGCGCACCAGCGAATCGGCCGCGCCAGGCACGTAGATGCCGAAGCGCATGCCGCTGTAGTACGCATAGCCACGCAGGTCGGCCAGGTCGAAGCTGATCTGGCGGCCGGCCACGCCCTGCAGGCCAGCAGCGAGCTGCTTCAGATCGGCCAGGGCAGCACCCACGGCGGGCGTGCCCTTCAGGGCCTTGGCGGCCTCGTCGAGCACCGACGCGTCGCCGTACAGCTGGACCAGCGCACGCAGCCCCTCACGCGAGGCGGCGGGGAAATCCTTGGTAAGCGATTCGAGCTCGCTCGCATCCTTGGCGGCCAGCGCGGCATGCACCCGGGCCAGCGCAGCAGCATCGACCGGCACGCCGGCGAACAGGGCGCGCACGATGCGGGCATCGGCCAGGTCGACGATCACGCCATCGCGCAGGCCGGCGGCATCGAGGCAGTCGAGCGCCAGCAGCAGGGTTTCGGTGTCGGCCTCGAGCCCGGCATGGCCGTAGATCTCGGCGCCGAACTGCAGGGGCTCGCGGGTGGCGTGCGGGCGGTCGGGCCGGGTGTGGAGCACTGGGCCGCAGTAGCACAGGCGGGCCACGCCGTCGCGGTTCAGCAGGTGGGCATCGATGCGCGCCACCTGGGGGGTGGTGTCGGCACGCAGGCCCATGCTGCGGCCGGAGAGCTGGTCGACGAGCTTGAAGGTTTGGAGATCGAGCGCCTCGCCGGTGCCCGAGAGCAGCGATTCGAGATGCTCGAGCAGCGGCGGCATCACCAGCTCGTAGCCATAGCCACGGGCGGTATCGAGCAGCTGGCGTCGAAGTTCTTCGATGTGGCGCGCCTCGGAGGGCAGCACATCGGCAATGTGATCCGGGAGGACCCAAGCGGACATGGGGATCGGGGGCGTGGTTAAACCGGGATTCTACCGGGACCGCGACCAGCCCAAGACTAGGCCAGGATCCAGAGCAGTATCAAACCCAGCAGGATGCTGCAAAGTCCGAAGAAACGAAGCTGGCCGTCGCGCAGCTGCATGAGCTGCCCGAAGCCGCGCCGCCACCCTCCCGGCGAGACGAAAGGCAGGATCCCTTCGATCACCAAGACGAGCGCCAATGCGCTCCAGAAAGTGTCGGCGCTCACGGCTCCTGGCGAAGAATCAACGACGAGGGGCGTTGGTGGTTGAGCCCGAGCCTTGCATGGCGCGGAAGAAGTCCGACGATGGGTCAAGCACCATCACGTCGCTCTTCTTGTTGAAGCTCTGCTTGTAGGCATCGAGGCTTCGGTAGAACTGCGCGAACTGCGGATCGCGGCCGAAGGCCTCGCTGTAGGCGGAGGCAGCCTGGGCATCGCCCTCACCCTTGATCTTCTGGGCGTCGCGGTAGGCGTTCGCCACGATCACCTCGCGTTGACGATCGGCATCGGCGCGAATCTTTTCGCCTTCGGCCGTACCGGTCGAACGCAGTTCGTTGGCCACGCGCTTGCGCTCGGCTTCCATGCGGCGATAGACCGATTCGGTGATGGCTTCCACGTAGTCGACACGCGTGATGCGCACGTCGACCACGTCCACGCCCCAAGGCTTGGCGCCCTTCACCACCGACAGCACTTCGCGCTGCACGTCGGCCATGAGGGCCTCGCGGCGCACCGAGATCAGGTCGCGCACGGTGCGCTTGTTGATGTTTTCCTGGAACGCATTACGCACCACGCGGTTGAGCTGCATTGCACCGGCGTTCTCGTCGAGACCGACGTTGCGGATGTAGGCCTGCGGGTCGCTGATGCGCCAGCGCACGTACCAGTCGATCACCACGCGCTGCTTCTCGGCAGTGAGCATGGGCTCGGTGTCCACGCTCGACAGCGTCAGCAGGCGCTTGTCGATGTACGACACGTTCTGAAACGGCGGCGGCAGCTTGAAGTTCAGGCCGGGCTCGGTAATGACCTGTTTGATCTGGCCGAGGGCATAGACCACGCCGAACTGGCGCTGGTCGACCACGAAGAGGGTCGAGCTTGCCAGCACGAGCAGCACGAGGATCGACGTAGCGATGAATCCGATTCTGTTCATATTCTTTCGGGCCTTTCTCAACGCACGTCGCGGTCACGCGAGCGGCCATCGCGGCCACGCACATCGGTCGTCGCGGGGGCCACCGGGATCACCGAGGACTGGGCCGGCGCGGTGCCGGCAACGTTGGGACTTGCCGCATCGACCGGGGTGGCCGCGGCGGCGCCGCTGTTGCCGCTCATCTGCATGAGCTTGTCGAGCGGCAGGTACAGCAGGTTCGAGCCCTGCTTGGTGTCGACCAGCACCTTCGTCGTGCTGGCGTAGATCTGCTGCATGGCGTCGGTGTACATGCGGTCGCGCGTTACCTGCGGGGCCTTCTGGTACTCGGCCAGCACCGCGCTGAAGCGGCCGGCATCACCCTGTGCCTGCGCCACGATCCGCGCCTTGTAGGCCTCGGACTCTTCCTTCAGGCGCGAAGCCGTACCGGTGGCGAGCGGCACCACGTTGTTGGCATAGGCCTGCGCATCGTTCTTGGTGCGCTCGCGCTCTTGACCAGCCTTGAGCACGTCGTCGAACGCGGCCTGCACCTGCTCGGGCGGACGCACGCCGCCCTGCTGCAGGTTGATGCCGACGACTTCAACGCCGATCTTGTAGCGGTCGAGGATGGTCTGCATCAGCGCGCGCACGCGCGGTGCAATCTGGTCGCGCTCTTCGGCCAGCGCGGCGTCCATCTTCATCTTGCCGACCACCTCGCGCACGGAAGTCTCGGCCACCTGCACAACGGTATCGGCGGGCGACTTGCTCTCGTAGAGCCAGGCGCGCGGGTCGCTCAGACGGTATTGCACGGCGAACTTGATCTCGACGATGTTCTCGTCTTCGGTCAGCATGGCCGATTCGCGCAGGCCAGTGGAGCGCACGATGGCGTCGCGGCCCACGTCGGCGGAGCGGATCTGCGTGGTCACCACCACTTCGTGGCGCTGAATGGGGTACGGCAGGCGCCAGTTGAAGCCTGCGCCCACGGTGTTCTTGTAGCTGCCGAACTGCGTGACGACGGCCTGCTGGCCTTCGTTCACGATGAAGAAGCCGGTGCCGAGCCAGATCAGGACCGCCACTGCAGCCACGAGGCCGAGGCCGAATCCTGCGTTTTTCATGTCGGGCCTGTAGCCGTTGCCGCCACCGCCGCTGCCGCCGTTGGGGCGGTTGCCGCCGCCCTTGCCGCCGAAGAAGCCACCGAGCTTGCGATTGAGGTCGCGCCAGAGTTCGTCGAGGTCGGGCGGGCCCTGGTTCGGGCCTTGTCCGCGGGGACGGTTGTCGTTGCTGTTGTTGCCCGAAGGCGGGGGCGTCGGTGCGCCGGGGGGATTCGCATCGGGGGGCCGGTTGCCGGCCGGGCGGTCGCCGTTGGAGGACGACGGCTCGTCGCCGCGCCCCCATCGGCCATCGTTCAGGTTGAACATGCCCAGAAACCCTCTCCGCGCTGGCTTTGAATTCATTCGCTTCGTTCTCTTGTCAGTGGCGGGATTGTGCCCAATCAATCGGCTGCATCGTGCAATTCAGCGTTTGCCCCAGGGGTCATCGTATCGGCTACGGAGCCCGACTGCCGGGCGAGCTCGGCACGCAGCAGCGGCACGCCCTCGCCGCTCTTGGCGCTGAGGAAGATGCGGGGGACCTGCACGCCGTCGATTTCCATCTCGTCCTGCAGATGCAGCGGATGTTGCGCGCTTTCAAGGGCGTCGAGCTTGTTGAATACCAAAAGCTGCGGAACGGTGTCGGCACCGATCTCGCGCAGCACCGTCTGCACCTCGGTCATCTGCTCGGGGTAATGCGGGTTGGAGGCGTCGATCACGTGCAGCAACAGGTCGGCATCGACCGCCTCCTGCAGCGTGGCCTTGAAGGCATCGACCAGGCCGTGCGGCAGGTCGCGGATGAAGCCCACGGTGTCGGAGATCGACACCTGCCGCCTCGCATCGCCCAGGTAGAGGTTGCGCGTGGTGGTGTCGAGCGTGGCAAACAGCTGGTCGGCGGCATAGGCGCGGGCCTTGACCAGCGCATTGAACAGCGACGACTTGCCCGCATTGGTGTAACCCACCAGCGAGATGTTGAAGGTCTCGCGGCGCTCGCGCTGGCGGCGCTGCGTGCCGCGCTGCTTCTGCACCTTGGCGAGACGCTCGCGCGTGCGCTTGATCGACTCGCTGATCATCCGCCGGTCGAGCTCGATCTGCTTTTCACCCGGGCCGCCGCGCACACCGGCACCGCCGGTCTGGCGCTCCAGGTGGGACCAGCGGCGGACCAGCCGCGTGCTGAGGTACTGCAGGCGAGCCAGTTCGACCTGCAGCTTGCCTTCGTGTGAACGCGCGCGCTGGGCGAAGATCTCGAGGATGAGGAAGGTCCGGTCGTAGACGGCAACGTCGAGCTGGCGCTCGAGGTTGCGCTGTTGCGCGGGGCTCAGGGCCTGGTCGAAGATGACCTCGCTTGCCCTGTACAGCGCAGCCAGCTCTTTGATTTCTTCGGCCTTGCCGCTGCCAACGAACAATGCCGCATCGGGCGCCTTGCGCTTGCACGCAAGCCGGGCGACGGGCGTCAGGCCCGCGGTCTGCGCGAGCAGGCCGAGTTCCTCGAGTTCGCTGTCGAAATGGGGCAGCCCGAAATCGACGCCGACGAGAACGGCGGCGCCTTCCTGGCGGGGGATCAGTTCAGACAAGCGGGATCAGAAATTGGGAAAAAGCGCGGCAGCAGAGCTGCCGCGCTCCGCGCGATCAGGCTGCGGCGTCGTCGTTCTCGGCAGCCGAGAAGTTGACGGCACGACCCGGCACGATGGTGGAAATGGCGTGCTTGTAGACCATTTGCGTCACCGTATTGCGAAGCAACACGACGTACTGGTCAAAAGACTCGATCTGGCCCTGCAGCTTGATGCCGTTCACCAAATAAATGGAAACCGGCACGTGCTCACGACGCAGGGTGTTCAGAAACGGGTCTTGCAGAAGTTGCCCTTTATTGCTCACGATATTCTCCGTGTTCAAGAGTAGTTGTTGGAGAGATGACCTTAACACAGGGTTTCTGCGCTGCAGCAATCGGGGTCAAAAGCCTTGAGAAAATAACGGTTCTCAAAAGGCGGAACTTCCGCTCCAGCTACAGCTCATTGGCCGCCATCGGCGGCCAAGCTCCCTCAATCGTCCTTGTCGGCAAATGGATTGTGCGAGCTCTTGAACTCGATGCGCAAGGGGGTACCCACAAGGTCGAATTCCTTGCGGAAGCGTCCCTCGAGGAAGCGCTTGTAGGCGTCGGTGACGTGCTCCAGCGAATTGCCGTGGATCACGATCACCGGCGGGTTCATGCCCCCCTGATGCGCATAGCGCAGCTTGGGGCGGTACATGCCGCCGCGCTTGGGCGCCTGGAACTGCACCGCCTCCAGCAGCAGGCGCGTCAGCACCGGGGTCGACATCTTGCGCGTGGCCGACTTGTGGGCCTGCGCGATCGCCTGCCACACCGGGCCCAGGCCCTGGCGCTTGATGGCCGAGATGAAATGCAGCGCCGCGAACTTCAGGAACGGCAACCGGGTCTCGATCTGCCGCTGGATCTGCTCGCGCTGGTAGCTGTCGACCGCATCCCACTTGTTGATGGCGATCACCACCGCGCGACCACTCTCGAGGATGTAGCCGGCAATGTGCGCGTCCTGGTCGGTCACGCCCTGCGTGGCGTCGAGCAGCAGCAGCACGACGTTGGCCGACTCGATGGCCTGCAGCGTCTTGACCACCGAGAACTTCTCGATCGCCTCAAACACCCTGCCCTTGCGGCGCAGGCCGGCCGTGTCGATCAGCTCGAAGCGCTGGCCGTTTCGCTCGAAGGGCACGGAGATGGCGTCGCGCGTGGTGCCCGGCATGTCGAAGGCCACCAGGCGCTCTTCACCCAGCCAGGTGTTGATCAGCGTGGACTTGCCCACGTTGGGCCGGCCGGCCACGGCCAGCTTGATCGGCTTGTTGACTTCGTCCTCGTCCGTCTCGTCGTCGGGATCTGGCAGGTTCAGCGGCTCGAGCGCAAGCTCGACCAGATCGCGCATGCCCTGCCCGTGCGCAGCCGACACGCCGTGCACGTCGCCAAAGCCTAGTTCGTAGAAGTCGACCAGCTTGGTGCCGTCGTGCATGCCCTCGGCCTTGTTGGCCGCCAGCACGCATGGCTTGCCGAGACGGCGCAGTTCGTTGGCAATGTCATGGTCCTGCGCCGAGAGGCCTTCGCGGGCGTCGACCACGAAGATCACCACGTCGGCCTCAGCGACGGCTTGCCGCGTCTGCTTGGCCATTTCCTTGTAGATGCCGCTGCCCGCATCGGGCTCGAAGCCGCCGGTGTCGATGACGATGAACTCGTGCTTGCCCAGGCGGCCGTTGCCGTAATGGCGGTCGCGCGTGAGTCCGGCGAAGTCGGCGACGATGGCGTCGCGCGTCTGGGTCAGGCGGTTGAAGAGGGTCGATTTGCCAACGTTGGGCCGCCCGACCAGGGCCACGACCGGCTTCATGGCCGGCCTTTCGATGGCTCGGTATTCATGGTCGGGCCTTGGAAAAAGAAAGAAAAGTTATTCAGGGCGATAGCCAAAAATGCCACCCTTGGCAGTCACCACCACGACCGTGTTGCCGGCCAGTACCGGCGTGACGGTGATGGCCGAGCCATCGGGCGTGATGCGATTGAGCAGCGCACCGTCTTCGCGCGAGACGAAATGCAGCGTGCCGGTGTCTTCGCCGATGATCAGCGAGCGGCCCACGGCCAGCGGCGCGGTGAGGTTGCGATTCTTGAAGCGGCTCATCTGCCAGGCGCGTTCGCCGTCGGCACGGCGCCAGGCCACGACGCTGCCGTCGGACTCGGTGCCGTAGACAAAACCACTGTCGCCGCTGACGCCATCCGCGCCCGAAGCCGACTTGCTCCAGACCAGCGAACCGCGCACGGTTTCGACGCAGCCGACGCTGGCGTAGTAGGCGCGGGCGCAAACCGTGTCGCCGAAACGGCTCACGCTACCGGTCAGGTCGACCAGGCGTTCCACGTCGTTGGTGCCGCGCGGGGCCGCAATGGGAGATTCCCAGCGCGAGGTGCCGTTGGCGGGGTTGATGCCGACCAGACGGCCGCCGATGCCGGCCACCAGCGTATCGCCCACGGCGATGAGCACGCCCGACTTGCGCAGCACCAGGTTTTCACCGGCGCGCTGCTGGATCCAGAGGCGACGGCCGCTCTGGCCATCCCAAGCGCTGATGCTGCGGTCGGCGGTCTGCACGAACACGCGGCGGCCTGCCACCAGCGGTGCGGTGAAGGCCTGGGCCGAGAGCTTCTGCTTCCACAGGACCTTGCCGTTCTCGATGGCGACCAGCTCGTTGCTGGTAGTGACGACCGCGGCCATCGATCCGTCGCTGCCGACACCGGCCGCCAGCGGAGCGCCAGCGCTGACGCGCCAGGTTTCGCGACCAGCGCGGGCGTCGATGGCGACCACCGTGCCGTCGCTGCCAGCCACGGTGACCGTGTCGCCGCTGATGTCGGTGGTGAGCGGGAACTGGACTTCGGGGATGCGCACAGTCCAAGCCTGACGCACGCTCATCAGGGCCGGATTGGCGGGCAGTTCGGCCGGCTTCGGCTTGCTGGTACCCGAACAGGCGGCGAGAAACGCTACCAAAACAAGAGCTGATCCCGCACGCAGGGCGGTCGATTCAGGCATGAAACGCTTGAAATTCATGATGCGGTCAGGGAGTTTTGGGGGCTGCGGGTGTAACGGTGACGACGGGCGCCAGGCTCTTCGGGTCGACACCGACCGCGTTGAGCTTGATTTCAACCAGACGGCGATAGTCCGAGGTGGCGCCGAGGCCGGTCCACGCCTTGCGGTATTCGGTCTGTGCTTCAGCGCGCTTGCCTTGAGCCAGATAGATGTCGCCCTTGCGGTCGGCTACCAGCGGTTCGAATTCCTTGGGCACGCTGCCGTCGAGCTGCTTGAGGGCATCGTCGTAAGACTTGCTGTCGAGCAGTTCGGCCGCAAGTCGCAGCCGGGCGATGGCCTTGTAGCCGGGGTCAATGGCGTTCTGCGCGACCCATTCGAGCTCGGCGCGCGAGCCCGCGGCATTGCCCTTTTCGTACAGCGTCTTGGCGACCAGCAGGCCGGCCTGCTGCGCATAGGCAGTGCCGGCGAAGCGCTTCTTCATGTCGTCGAGCACGAGAGCGATGCGTGCCGGGTCGCCCGCCTGCGCCGTCTTCTCGACCTCGTCGTAGAGCGACGAGGCCTGCGCCGCCTTGTTGCGGCCATACCATTGCCAGCCGTTCCAGGCCACGAAGGCGCCGGCGACGAGCAGCACGACCGAGGTGATCAGGGTGCCGTAGGTATTCCAGAAATGCTTGAGCTGGTCGAGCTGTTCCTGTTCTTCGAGGTCGAGATGGGTTGCCATGCGCTGTCAGTTGTTGGGAGCCGGCGATTGTAGGGTGGCGGCCCAGGCGGCCACTTCAGCAAGTGGCCGGGAGGTTTGCGCGCCGCTTCCGTCGCGCAGCGCCTTGAGAGTCACTTCGCCGCGCGCAAGTTCATCGGCGCCGAAGATCAAGGCGTAGGTGGCGCCGCTGTTGTCGGCCCGCTTGAACTGCGATTTGAAGCTGCCAAGGCCATCCGCCGTGGCGGCATGCATCTGTACGCGCACGCCGGCGTCGCGCAGTTGCTGCAGCGTACGCAGCGCCACCGGCATGGCGGAGGCATCAGGCACGACGGCATAGACATCAGGGGCCCGTACCGGGATCTGGGTGCCCTGCTCCTTCATGAGGTCGAGCACGCGCTCCACGCCAATCGCCCATCCCACTGCAGGCGCCGGCTTGCCGCCGAGTTGCTCGAACAGGCCGTCATAGCGGCCACCAGCGCACACCGTGCCCTGCGAGCCGAGCCGGTCGGTCACGAACTCGAACACGCTGAGGTTGTAGTAGTCGAGGCCGCGCACAAGGCGTGGGTTGATGGTGTAGGCGATGCCGTTGGCATCGAGGATGGCCTTCAGCCCCTCGAAGTGCGCCAGCGATTCGGCACCGAGGAAGTCCATCAGTCTCGGCGCCGACTCGACCACGTCCTTCATCGCCGGATTCTTGGTGTCGAGGATGCGCAGCGGATTGCTGTGCAGGCGGCGCTTGCCGTCCTCGTCGAGCTTGTCGGCATGTGCCTCGAAGTGCGCGATGAGCTGGGCGCGGTGCTGAGCCCGCTCTGCCGGTTGGCCAAGGCTGTTGAGTTCCAGCCGCACGTCGGTCAGGCCGATCGCCTTCCAGAGCGCGCTCGCGAGCAGGATCAATTCAGCGTCGATGTCGGGACCGGCAAAACCCAGTGCCTCGACGTCGATCTGGTGGAACTGCCGGAAACGCCCGCGCTGCGGCTTCTCGCGCCGGAACATCGGCCCGATGGCCCACAGGCGCTTGCCGCCGTCATAGAGCATGTTGTGCTCGATCGCGGCCCGCACGATGCCGGCGGTGTTCTCGGGCCGCAGCGTCAGGTGATCGTTGTCGCCGTACTTGTCCGAACGGTCGTGGAAGGAGTACATCTCCTTCTCGACGATGTCCGTCACTTCGCCGATGCCGCGCACGAACAGCGCCGTGTGCTCAAGAATCGGCGTGCGAACGTTGCGGTACGCATAGCGCCCCATCAGGTCGCGCACGGTGGCCTCGAGCCATTCCCAGCGCGCCGATTCGGGCGGCAATATGTCGTTCATGCCTTTGACGGCATTCAATTTTTCAGCCATGAGTCTGCGGAGGTGTCAGGCCGCGACAGCGTGTTCGCCGCCGAAGCGCTTTTCGATGTAGGTTTCGACGAGTTGGTGAAACTCGTTGGCAATATTGTCGCCGCGCAGCGTGAGCGCCTTTTCGCCGTCGATGAAGACCGGCGCGGCGGGTGCCTCGCCAGTGCCGGGCAGGCTGATGCCGATGTCGGCATGCTTGCTCTCGCCAGGGCCGTTGACGATGCAGCCCATGACGGCCACTTTCATCGTCTCGACGCCCGGATATTTCTTACGCCAGACCGGCATCTGCATGCGCAGATAGTCGTCGATCTGCTTGGCCAGTTCCTGGAAGGTGGTGCTGGTGGTGCGGCCGCAGCCCGGGCAGGCCGTAACGCTGGGCACGAACACGCGCAGTCCCAGCGCCTGGAGGATTTCGGAGGCAATCACCACCTCTTGCGTGCGCGACTCGCCCGGCTGCGGCGTGAGCGACACGCGAATGGTGTCGCCGATGCCCTCCTGCAGCAGGATCGACAGCGCCGTGGCCGACGCCACCGTGCCCTTGGTGCCCATGCCAGCTTCGGTGAGACCCAGGTGCAGCGCATAGTCGCAACGGCGGGCCAACTCGCGATAAACCGAGATCAGGTCCTGCACGCCGCTCACCTTGCACGACAGGATGACCTGGTTGCCGGCCATGCCCATCGATTCGGCCAGCTTCGCGGATTCGATGGCCGAGGTGATCAGCGCCTCGTACATCACCTGCTTGGCGTCCCACGGCTCTGCACGCTGGCTGTTGGTGTCCATCAGGCTGGCGAGCAGTTCCTGGTCGAGGCTGCCCCAGTTGACGCCGATGCGCACGGGCTTGTTCCAACGCATGGCCGCGTCGATCATCTGGCCGAACTGGCGGTCGCGCTTGTCGCCCTTGCCCACGTTGCCGGGGTTGATGCGGTACTTGCTCAGCGCTTCGGCGCAGGCCGGATAGTCGGTGAGCAGGCGGTGGCCGTTGTAGTGGAAGTCGCCGATCAGCGGAACGTCGATGCCCATGCGGTCGAGCTGCTCGCGAATGTAGGGCACCTGCGCCGCGGCTTCGGGCGTGTTGACTGTGATGCGGACCATTTCCGAGCCGGCGATAGCCAGCTCCTTCACCTGGATCGCGGTGCCGATGGCATCCACGGTGTCGGTGTTGGTCATGGACTGCACACGCACGGGGGCGTCGCCGCCCACCGTGACCACACGCGAGCCCCAGGCCACACTGGACTGGCGCGAGCGGCGCGCCTTGGGTGCCGCCGATGGAATGGGATCCGGATAGCAGTCGGTCACGATTTCACCTCGAAACGCGCCACGCCGCCGCCGCGCGTGACAGGCTTCAGATCGTAAGGCTTGCCGCTTACCTGCACATCGACCACCGACGCACGGCCCACCACCACGGACAGCGGCAGCGTGCCCGACAGACCGACCGTTTCGCCGGCTTGCAGGCTGCGACGCAGCAACTGCTTGCCGCCGGCTTCCGTCACGGTGATCCAGCACTCTTCGCGTGCCACGAAAACGAGTTGTTGGCTGCTGCTTGCGCTTGCGGCAGTCGCCACGGGCGCAGCGGGGGCAACGGCGACCGCTGTGGGGGCAACTGGCGTGGCGGTGGCCGCTGCCGGAACTGGGCTTACCGGAGCACTCGGTGCCACGGCCTGCGAGGGCACGGTTTCGGCCACGGCGCCGGTTGCACCGGACGAAGCAGGTCCGTTCGCAGGCGCCGGCTCAGCATCGGCCTCGCTGCGCGCCGTCAGGCGCGACACGGAAGCACTGATCTGGTCGAACACCGATTGCGGCAACCAGAACAAGGCAGCCGCGCCAACCAGCAGCACCAGCACCACGGTCAGCAATCCGCGCGAAGGCAGTCCGCTGGAGCGACTGCTGCTGTTCCAGCGCGGCGTGCCCGAGGTGATGTTCGTACGGAGGGTGCGATCGGTTTCGGCCAGCGACACCCTTTGCGTGTTGGGCAACTTCGCGAGCACGGGCGCCGGATCGATGCGCAAAGCGCGGCAGACACTGCTCGCCAGGGCGCGAGCAAAGACCGGATCCGGCAGCGAGGCAATGTCGTCCGCTTCAAGCGCCATGAGCTTCTGCGGCGGCACCTTGAGGGCGGCCGCCACCATCTCGATGTGCAGGCCATGGGCCTCGCGGGCCTCGCGCAGCAGATCGCCGGCCGTCTTGTGCGTGATGTCGCCTTCTTCCAGCGGCAGTGCTGCAGAAGTGCCGAACTCCGAAACCCGATCAGTCATTGAAATTCCCGCGCTCGTACGCTGTTGCCTCCCGCGACTGGGGGAAGCGTCGTTGCAGTTGGCCTCCCAACTGCGCGACTGCCTCGCGGTTGTTCAGCTTTCGTTCGATCTTGATGCCGAGCCAGAGCGTCTCGGCGCTGGCCGAGGCACTGTTGTTGACGCGGCGAATGTAGAACTGCGCGCGCGACCATTCCTCGCGCTGCGCGAGCACCGAAGCAAGGTTGAAGCCAACCACCGGATTGCCGGCGTCGATCTCGTAAGCTTGCATGAGGCTGCGCTCGGCTTTCTCGCGCTGACCGGCCTTGAGCTCGCACACGCCCTGCGTCATGAGCGTCTTGGCGCGGTCGGCATAGCTCGGCACAGCCAGGGCCTCGGTGAACTGCGCAGCCGCATCGCCATAGCGGTTCTGCTGGCACAGCAGCCAGCCGTAGTTGTGGCGCGCGTTGGGGTCGCGCGGATTGATGGCGATGGCACGGCGGAAGCTGTCTTCGGCCATGCCGGCGTCGTCGAGCCGCATGTAGACCAGGCCGCGCAGGTTGTAGGCGTCGGCGTTGTTGGGGTCGGCGACCAGGGCCTGCTTGAGCTCGTCGAGTGCGACAGTGGTCTGGCCATGCTCGAAATAGCCGGCGGCCAGCTCCATGCGCAGGCGCGCGCGGCGCTGCCGGCTGGACTCGTCGGATTCGGTGACCACCTCGGTGCCCTTGCCCGAGCTGGTGTCGGCCAGGCTGGTGGTGGTGGTGCGCGTGTTCACGCAGCCCGCAAGCAGCAACGCCACGGCGACACCCGCGAAACCTGTAGTCAGCATCCGCTGCACGTTCGCGGTCGTCCTCGGAATGGCCATGCTCATCGGTTCAATGCTCCTGGGGGGCGGCCTTGCGGACCGGATGCAAAACAATAGGGCGCTCCGTTGCACGGCGCTGGGCCATGCGCTCGGCCGCACGAGTGCGGTCCTTGACGTCGCCGGCGAGCTGGCCGCAGGCGGCATCGATGTCGTCGCCGCGCGTCTTGCGCACGGTGGTCACAAGACCGGCTTCGCTCAGCGTCCTGGCGAATGCCAGCACGCGCGGCTGCGGCGAGCGCAGCAGGCCCGAGGCCGGAAACGGGTTGAACGGGATCAGGTTGAACTTGCACGAGATGTCGTGCTTGCGCACCAGCTCGACGAGTTGCCGCGCATGCTCGGGCTGGTCGTTCACGCCATCCAGCATGCAATATTCGAAGGTGATGAAGTCGCGCGGCGCATGCGCCAGATAGCGCTTGCAGGCCTCGATCAATTCAGCGATCGGGTATTTGCGGTTGAGCGGCACGAGGTCGTCGCGCAGCGCGTCGTTGGGCGCATGCAGCGAAACGGCCATGGCCACCGGGCAATCGGCGCCCAGGCGGTCGATCATCGGCACTACGCCAGAGGTCGACACCGTCACGCGACGGCGCGACAGCCCGTAGGCGTTGTCGTCGAGCATGGTGCGCAGCGCAGGCACCAGCGCCGAGTAGTTCTGCAGCGGCTCGCCCATGCCCATCATCACCACGTTGGAGATGACGCGTTCGTCACGTTTGAGGTGCTTGCGCAGGAAGTGTTCGGCAAACCAGAGCTGGGCGACGATTTCGCCCGTGCTCAGGTTGCGGCTGAAGCCCTGATGCCCGGTCGAGCAAAAGCGGCAACCGACCGCACAGCCGGCCTGGGACGACACGCACAAGGTGCCGCGGTCGTCCTCGGGAATGAATACGGCTTCGACGGCATTGCCGTCACCGACGTCGAACAGCCACTTGATCGTGCCGTCCTTGGATTCGTGCTGCGTGATGACCGGCAAGGCCTCCACGCGCGCGGTGGTCGCGAGCTTCTCGCGCAGCGACTTCGCCAGATCGGTCATCTGGGTGAAGTCGCTGGCGCCACGCTGGTGAATCCAGCGGAACAGTTGCGTGGCGCGGAATTTTTTCTCGCCGAGTTTTTCGCAGAACGCAGCCAACCCCTCGAGATCGAAGTCGAGCAGATTGGCCGTGGTCATGGAATCGGTCGAGATACGGCTTCAGCGTGCGTAGACGTTGAGGCCGGCGAAGAAGAAAGCGACTTCGTTCGCTGCGGTTTCGGCAGCGTCCGAACCGTGCACGGCGTTGGCGTCGATGCTGTCGGCGAAGTCGGCGCGGATGGTGCCGGCGGCTGCCTTCTTAGGGTCGGTGGCGCCCATCAGGTCGCGGTTCTTGGCGATGGCGTTTTCGCCTTCGAGCACTTGCACGAACACGGGGCCCGAGATCATGAACTCGACCAGGTCCTTGAAGAAGGGGCGTTCCTTGTGCACGCCGTAGAACTGTTCGGCTTCGTTGCGCGACAGGTGCACCAGCTTGGCGGCGACGATCTTGAGGCCAGCAGCTTCAAAACGGGAAACGATCTTGCCGATGACGTTCTTGGCAACTGCGTCGGGCTTGATGATGGAAAGGGTACGTTCGATAGCCATTGAAATGCTTCCTGGAGCTTTGATTTTGAAGTGTTTTGTCACAACTGCAACGAATTTGTTGCGTCACATGTCGACAAAGCCTCTGATTTTAACCGGCGCGGCCTTGCGGATTGGTGAAAACCCCGCGAAAGGCCGCGCTCCGACGGCTGGCTTTCAGCGCCCGCGACGGCGTCCGCCGCCGCCCTGGCCGCCCTGACCGCCGAAGCCGCCACCACCGCCCCCTCCACCGCGACGCGGACCTCCGCGCTGCTCCTTGCGCTGGCGCGAGAAGCTGTCGGCGCCGATATAGCCCAGCGAGGTCTTCATCGGATCGGGCTGGTTGGCGCCGCTCGGTTGACGGTCGTCGCCCTGCTGGCGATTGCCACCGCCCTGGCGATTGCCGCTGTTGCCGCGGCGTCCCTGCCCCTGGGGCGGGCCGCCATTGCCACCGCCACCGCCACGATTGGGGCGGGCACCCCGGTCGCCACGCGGCGGACGGCCGTCGCCCAGCGGATTCGGAATCGGCGCTTCGCGCCCACCCTCGTCGCGTGCATCGCGCATGTCGCGCGGCGGCTGGCCACCACCGCCAGCATTGCGGTTGCCCCGGCGCTTCTTGTTCCGTCCGTTGCGGCCATTGCCGCCACCGCCCTCTTGCCCCGGGCCGCGCTGCTGCTGTTGCGGGCCGGGCCGGGCAGCCGCGCCGCCGGAGGCCTGGAACAGCGCGCGGATGTCGCGCTCGTCGAGCTCCATCCAGGCACCGCGCTTCAGGCCACGCGGCAGCACCATGGCGCCGTAGCGGATGCGGATCAGCCGGCTGACCGCATGGCCCACCGACTCGAACAGGCGGCGCACTTCGCGGTTGCGGCCTTCGGAAATGGTCACGCGGTACCAGCAATTCGAGCCCTCGCCGCCGCCGTCTTCGATGGTGCCGAACTGCGCCATGCCATCGTCGAGGCGCACGCCGTCGAGCAGCTTCTGCTTTTCTTCGCTGGTGAGCGCGCCCAGCACGCGCACGGCGTACTCGCGCTCCAGACCGAAGCGCGGGTGCATGAGCTGGTTGGCCAGGTCGCCGGAGCTGCTGAACAGCAGCAGGCCTTCGGTGTTCAGGTCGAGACGGCCGACCGACTGCCACTTGCCCTGTTGCAGGCGCGGCAGCTTGCGAAACACGGTCGGGCGGTTCTGCGGATCGTCATGCGTCACCACTTCGCCCACGGGCTTGTGATACGCGATCACGCGGGGCGGCGGGGGCGCGATCCGGTAGCGGATCGGCTTGCCGTTGATCTTGACCTGGTCGCCGAACTGGATGCGCTGGCCGATGTGGGCTGGCTCGTTGTTGACGGAAATGCGGCCCTGGAGAATCAGCTGCTCCATTTCGAGCCGCGAGCCGAGGCCGGCCTGCGCCAGCACCTTGTGCAGCTTGGGCGAATCGGCCTCGGGCAGCAGCACGCGCTTGAGCGGCGGGACTTCGGGGCTTTCTTCGTCGGCATCGAACTGGCCGGAGATGACGTCCGCGAAGCGGATCGGCTCGGGCGGCAACGCATTGCGCTGCTCGCGCTCGGCGGCGCGGCGGGCACGGTCGAGGTCGTCTTCTTCCTCGTCGGGCTCTTCTTCGTCCTCGTCTTCTTCCTCGTCCCGTTCTTCGTCGTCACGGTCGTGGATGCGATCGGCCTGTTCGGGCCGAGGCGCTTGGGGAGCAGCCTCGACGGGCACGGGCTCACGAACTTCCTCTGCGGCAGCGGCGACGGCAATCGGGGCTTCCTCGGCGACAACAGCAGCAGCGGCTTTTGGCTCAGCCACTTCGGGCGCATCCGCGCCAGGCGACACCAAAGCCTCGTCCTGTTCCACCGGTTTCTTCTTGCGGGGCGCGCGCGGCTTCTTGGGTACTTCAGCCTCTGCCGGCGCAGCAACTTCCTGCGCTGCGACCTCGGACGCTACCGATTCAATAGCATCACCTGCAGCCTTCTTGGGCGCAGCCGCCCTCTTCTTCTTTTTGACTTCGGGCTCGGCCGGCAGCATCGCCGCGTCTTCGGTGTCGGTTGTGCTCATGAGGTTTTTCCGGGAGAGGGAGCGTGAGGGTCGGCCTCGTCCTGGGACGGGGCATCGGGTTCTGGCGACGGCGCCTGGGCGGGCTCGGCGGGGGATTCGGTGTCTGCCGCGTTCTCGGCAAACTGCGCTTCGGCGGCTTCGACCGCTTCTTCGGCGACTTCTGGCGCCATGTCGATGACGGCGGGCTCGGCGGGCTCTTCTGCCGGCACTTCTTCGTCCTGCTGCGAGGCAGCGACTTCCTGCTCCGCTTCGGTTGCTTCGGCTTCGGCGGCTGGCTCCAGCTCCGCCATCGCAGAGGCATCCGCATCACCCTCGGCCAGTGCTTCAGCCTCCGGCGCGGCATCGATAGGCAGCCCCTGCTGCTCACCCGACGCCCGTTCGAGCGCATCGACCAGCGCGGCCTGCTGCGCGGGCGTCTCGATCAAAGGCAGCTGATCGAGCGAGGCCAGGCCCAGGTCGTCGAGGAACTGGCGCGTGGTCGCATACAGCGCCGGACGGCCGACCGTTTCGCGATGACCGATGACTTCGACCCAGCCGCGATCTTCCAGCTGCTTGAGGATCAACGAATTGATCGTCACGCCGCGGATGTCTTCCATGTCGCCCCGCGTGGCCGGCTGCCGGTAGGCAATGATGGCCAGCGTTTCGAGTGCGGCCCGCGTGTAGCGCGGCGGCTTCTCGGGGTGCAGGCGGTCGAGGTGGTCGCGCATTTCCGGCCGGCTCTGGAAGCGCCAGCCGCTGCCGACGCTCACAAGCTCCAGGCCGCGTTGCGCCCAGTCTTCCTGCAGTTCAAGCAACAGCACCTTGATGGTGTCCACACCCAGTTCGTCGTCGAACAGCACGCGCATATCGCGCACCGGCAACGGCTGGCTCGAACAGATCAAGGCGGTTTCGAGAATGCGCTTGGCATCCGCCGTATTCATGGTTCGCGTTATCCGGGAAAAGGCGCCTCAGGGACGCTTGTTCAGAAGGATGAAAGGAGTAGGCGCTGCAGGCACGCGGCAAATGCAACGCAAGGCCGGCCTCGGGTGACCGGCGCGGCCCTCGGGCCGTCAGGCGCGATTGTAATCCAGCCCCCAGGACTGCAAAGCCTGGACGAGATCGGGCGGCGGCAACGAGCGGAACTCCATCGCCGCTTGCGTGACGGGATGCACGAAGGCCAGCCTGAATGCATGCAGCGCCTGGCGCGACAGCCCGGCAGCCGGCGCGCCGCCATAGAGCGCATCGCCCACCAGCGGATGGCCGATCGATGCCATGTGCACACGGATCTGGTGGGTGCGCCCGGTTTCGAGCGTGCAGCGCACGGCGCAGCCTTCGGCGTTGCTGTCGAGCCGCTCGATCAGCGTGCGCGCCGTCTTGCCCGCATGCCGTTCGAGGTCGACCACGGCCATGCGCAGCCGGTTGCGCGGGTCACGGCCGATGGGGGCGTCGACCTGGCGAGCCGCGGCGCCCTCCCACGGCTTGTGGCCGACGGCCAGGTACTGCCGCTTGACCTCGCGGGCGGCGATCAGCGCCACCATCGCATCCATGGCGGCGCGCGTGCGCGCCACCACCATCAGGCCGCTGGTGTCGCGGTCGAGCCGGTGCACGATGCCAGCGCGCGGCAGCAGCACGGCCTTCGGGTCCAGCGCTAGAAGGCCGTTCAGTAGCGTGCCACTCCAGTGCCCAGGCGCGGGGTGCACGACCAGCCCGGCGGGCTTGTCGATGATGCGCAGGTGCTCGTCCTCGTGCACAGTGACGATATCCATCGCCTCGGGCCGAAAGGCCTGGCTCTGGGGCGTGGGGCGCAATTCGATGCGGCCGGCCTGCCCCACCTTCACTGTGGCCGAGACTTTGGTGAGCGTGCGGCCCTGCAGCTCCACAGCCCCAGCCTCGATCAGTTGCTGCAGGTAACTGCGGGAAAACTCGGGTACCAGCGCGGCAAGCGCGCGGTCCAGCCGCTGGCCGTGTTGGGCCGGGTCGATGACGAAAGGCCGCTGCTCGCTGGGCTCGATCGGATCGGCGCCCTCTTCGAGCTCGGCCACCTCGGCGGTCTCGGGGGTATTGCCCAAAGGGTCGGTCGATATAATTGAGGGCAACTGTTTCACGAAAGCCGTATGTGATGTTTCGCGCCAAATTATCGGTCCCCAGCTGGATCGCGCTCAGCACGGCGGCTCTGCTGGCAGCTGGCTGCTCGTCGACCTCCGTCGACAAGACCGCCAACTGGAGCCCCAACCGCATCTACTCTGAAGCCAAGGAAGAGGCCGGATCGGGCGCCTACGACAAGGCCGTTCCGCTCTACGAGAAGCTCGAAGGCCGCGCCGCCGGCACACCACTCGCGCAGCAGGCGCAGCTGGAAAAGGCCTACGCCCAGTACAAGTCGGGCGAAAAGGCGAGCGCCATCGCCACCATCGACCGCTTCATGAAGTTGCATCCGGCGAGCACGGCTCTCGACTACGCGCTCTACCTCAAGGGCGTGATCAACTTCAACGACGACCTCGGCATGTTCGCGTTCCTCACGCGCCAGGACCTGTCCGAGCGCGACCAGAAGGCGGCCAAGGAATCGTTCGAGTCGTTCAAGGACCTCGTCACGCGCTTCCCCGATTCGCGCTACGCCCCTGACGCGCGCCAGCGCATGAACTACATCGTGAACTCGCTCGCGCAGTACGAAGTTCACGTGGCACGCTACTACTACTCGCGCGGTGCCTACCTGGCAGCCATCAACCGGGCCCAGATCGCGCTGGCCGACTACCGCGAAGTGCCGGCGCTCGAAGAAGCCCTGTTCATCATGGTGAAGTCGTACGACGCCCTCGGCATGAAGGAACTGCGCGACGACGCCCAGCGCGTGCTGACCAGCAACTATCCGCAGAGCACCTACCTCGCGAACGGCTTCAAGGGCAAGGACGACCCTTGGTGGAAGCTCTGGTAAGCCGCTAGAGCACAGGCTCTCACGCGCTCTTCCCAGCTAAAAGCTAGGTCTTGAGCGCGTCCAGCGCGGCCTCGAAGTCCGATTCGTTCTCGAGCCGCCGCATCGGTGGTAGTGCCGACAGCAACCGGCGGCCATAGCCCATGGCCACCAGCCGCGTATCGCAGATCGCCAGCACACCACTGTCGGTTTCCCGCCGAATCAACCGCCCCGCTCCCTGCTTGAGCGCCACGGCCGCCTCGGGCAGCGAATAGTCGGCAAACGAACTGCGTCCCTGTGATTCCAGGCGCTGCGAGCGCGCCTCGACCAGCGGATCATTGGGCGGCGGGAACGGCAGCTTGTCGATCACCACCAGTTGCAGCGCGTCGCCCGGCGCGTCGAAGCCCTCCCAGAACGATGCCGATGCCACCAGCACGCAGCCAGCGCGCCCGGCGCTCGCGCCTTCGCGGAAGCGGTCCATCAGCACGCGCTTGGGCAGCTCGCCCTGCACCAGCACCTCCGGCCGCACTTGCGCGTCGAGCAGTTCGAACTGCTGCTTCATCGCATCGCCGATAGTGCGCAGTGCGCGCAGCGTGGTCGTCAGCACCAGCGTGCGGCCGCCGAGCTCCGTCGCGCCGCGCGCAGCCAATTCCGCGACGCGCTGGCTGTGCGACGGATCGTTGGGCTTGGGAAAGGCACGCGGCACATAGAGCGCGGCCTGCGAGGCATAGTCGAACGGGCTCTGCACGCGAAGCACTTCCGCGTCCTGCAGGCCGCAGGGCTCGGTGAACCAGCGCAGCGTGGGCTCGTCGCCCAGCGTGGCCGAGGTGAAGACCCAGGCACGGCCACTGTCTTCCTGCACCGCCGCTGCTGCCTCGCGCGGAGGCCGCTCGCCATACCCGTCGAGATCTTCGTCGTCGTCATCGACGCCGACATCAGCGTCTGCGTCGACGATCTTGAGCACCCGCTTGCGCATGGCATCGGCGATGTCCAGCGGCGATTCGATGAGCCGCAACTGCGTGCCTACGTCGACCCAGCGCACCGAATCGACCTCGCACGGCAAGGCGAAGCGCGCGGTGCGTTTCCCGAGTTGGCGGGCCCGCTCGTGCAGCCGCACAAAGTCGGGCGAGATTTCGCTGACGGTGGCAAGCCCCTCTGCCGCCAGCTCGAACGCATGCAACAGATCATCAAGCGCGCGTTGCCATGCGCCGGGATCGATGCCCTCGGGCGACGCGCCAAGCCAGCGCAGCTTGGCGCCCGGCCATTGCTTGCCGACCACCAGCCGCAGTTCGCGCGCGGCGCGCTCGAGCGCGCCGACCAGTTGCTGCCAGTCAACGAGGCCGCGCGCATGCTGCAAGCCAGCCGCCAGCATGTCGCGCGCGAAGTCGAGCGCCTGGCCGCTGCCGAGCTGCGCGCCGAGAAACTGCACGCCGGTTTCGTTGAGCTGGTGGGCTTCGTCGAATACCACCACGCTCACGGTCGGCAGCAGTTCGGCCATGCCGGTCTCGCGCACCGCGAGGTCGGCAAAGAAAAGATGGTGGTTAATGACCACGATGTCAGCCGCCAGCGCCTCGCGCCGCGCCAGGTTGACATGGCAGGGCTTGAACTGCGGGCATTGCGCGCCCAGGCAGTTTTCTCGCGTGGAGGTGATCAGTGGAATGAGCGGCGAGCGCTCGTCGAGCCCCGGCAGCTCGGCCAGGTCGCCCGTGCGCGTGGCCTTCGACCATTGCTCGATTTTGGCGAGCGTGCGCAGGCTGCCGCGCTCCGGCAACGAAGCATCGTGGCGCGCCTGGTCGAGCCGATGCAGGCACAGGTAGCTGGCGCGCCCCTTGAGCAGCGCCGTGCGCACCGGCAGGCCGAAAGCTTCAACAAGACGCGGCAGGTCACGGCCGAACAGCTGGTCCTGCAGCGTCTTGGTAGCGGTCGAGAGCAACACGCGCTCGCCACTCAGCAGGGCCGGCACGAGGTACGAAAAGGTCTTGCCCACCCCAGTGCCTGCCTCGACCACCAGCACACCGCCCTGGTCGATGGTGCGGGCCACGGCCATTGCCATTTCGGTCTGGCCCGAGCGTTCGCGGAACTGGTCGGCGGCACGCGACAGCGCGCCGTCCTGCGCGAAGGCGTCGCGCACCTTGTCTTCGAGCGCACCTGTCACGCCGGCTCTTTCGGATCGAGGTCGTTTTCGAGGCGCGTGATCTGGTCGCGCAACGCGAGGCGGCGCTTTTTCAGGCGCCGCAGCAGCAGCTCGTCTTGCGGCGAGCCTTCGGCCAACCGGTCGATGGTGGCGTCGAGATCGGCGTGCTCGATACGCAGTTCGATCAGCTGACGGGAAAGGGAGTGAAGATTGGAGTCCAACGGTGGGGAGCGCACGCGAAGTTTTTGCGGCGCATGTTCATTCGATAATACGTCCTGACACGAATCTCCGAGCAGACAGAAACACGCGCTTCAGGCGCATATGCCTCATGACCCAAGGCTTTCGACTCGCCGCGGCCACCGGACTCCACAAGGGAGACCGCCCGTACCAACAAGACCAGGTGCTGCTGATGAGCCATCCGCGCGTGCCTGGCTGCGTGCTGGGCATCGTGGCCGACGGCATGGGCGGCCGCAGCGGCGGCCGCAAGGCCTCCGATCAGGTGCTGATGACGGCACGCCAGCTCTTCACCCGCTACCAGCCCGGCCGCGACGACCCGGAAGCCGTGCTGAAGCAGATCCTCGAAGATTCGCACACGGTCATCAAGCTCACCGCCGTCTCCAGCGAACAGGAGCCGCACAGCACGCTCGCGGCCTTCCTCATGACCCCCAAGGGCGACTGCGCCTGGATCCATGCCGGCGACTCGCGCATCTATCACTTCCACGACGGCCAGCTCATCAGGCGCACGCGCGACCATTCGTACGTGCAGGTGCTGATCGATCGCGGCCAGATCACAGAGGCCGAGGCCAACATCCATCCGCAGGGCAACATCCTGCTCGGCTGCCTGGGCATGACGACCACGCCGCCGCCCATCGACCCCTACTACATCCCGAAGCTGGCGTCGGGCGATCTGCTGATGGCCTGCAGCGATGGGCTCTGGCACTACTTCAGCCCAGAAGAGCTGGCGAGCGTGCTGTATGCACAGCCGCCGCGCGATGCGGTCGAAATCCTGGTGGGTGAAGCGCGCCGCCGGGCCCGGGGCACGGGCGACAACATTTCGATTGCCGTTCTGAAACTCGATCCGCTGCCGGTCGCCGCCTGAACGGCTCCCGGTCAGGGCGTGGGCGACGAAGCTGCCGGTGCCGGCAACGGCGCCCCGCGCGGCTTGCTGCGATTGGCGTTCTGCCGGTCGCGGCTGGCCCTGTGCTCTTCGGCGCGTTTCTGCTTGTCCTCGAAACGCTTGGCGGCCGTGGGCGCCTCAGCCTGACGCTGGGCGGCCTTGGCCTGCTCGTCGGCGTGCGCCTGCTGCTTGGACTGGAACTGACGCTCGCGCTCGGCCGTCTCGGCCGCCGTGGCGGCGCGGCTGGCCGCATGGTCTGCAGCGCGCTGTTCGCGCTCCTTCTGGCCCTGGATCGACTGTTCCTGCTTCTCGCGAGAGTCCTGCGGGCGCTGGGTGCCGGCCTTCTGGTCGAGCTTCTGCAACTCGGCCGCGCCGCTGCGCTGGCGCAGGATGTCGTTGATGGCAGTTTCCTGCCGCTTGATGTTGTCGGTTTCCGTGCGGCGACGGCTGCGGCTCTCGCGCAGGCAGTCTTCCACCGCGAACTTCTTGTAGCAGGCGGCCCGCTCTTCGACGAAGCGTTTTTCGATGGCTTCGCGCTCGGAGGAAAGCCGGCGCTTTTCGCCCTCGAGATCGGCATTGCCCGCGGCGGCGTTGGACTGCGCCCACAGCGGCAGGCTGGCCAACGTCATGAGCAGGGCAAGAGCGAATTTTTTCATGTGAGTCGGGTGTCGACGATGCGGCGTTCCAGGGCGAGAAACTCGCTCGATTGCATTTCGGTGAGCCGGGAGACCGTGCGCGGAAACTCGTGCGACAGCGGCCCCTCGGTGTACAACGCCTCGGGCGGAACCTCAGCCGACATGATGAGCTTGCAGCGCCGGTCGTACAAGACGTCGACCAGCCAGGTGAAACGGCGCGCTTCCGAAGCCATGCGCACCGGCATGTGCGGCACGTCGGACAGCAGCACAGTGTGGAACTGGCTCGCGATTTCGAGGTAGTCGTTCTGCGAGCGCGGGCCGCCGCACAGCGTCTTGAAATCGAACCAGACCACGCCGCCGGCCTTGCGCCGCGCGCGAATCTCGCGCTGCTCGATGTGCAGCACCGGGTTTTCGTCGGCTGTCTCGGCCAGCTTGTCGAAAGCCTTGCGCATTTCCTTCTCGGCCGCCCCGTCGTTCGGCGTGAGGTACATGCGCAGTTGTTCGAGCGTGCGGCGCCGGTAGTCGGTGCCGTTGTCGACGCTCAGCACTTCGAGCTTTTCGTTCAGCAGCGCAATGGCGGGCAGGATGCGATCGCGGTGCAAGCCACCGGGATACAGATCGTCCGGCTTGAAATTCGAGGTGGTGACGAAACCCACGCCGTTCTCGAACAGCGACACCAGCAGCCGATGAAGAATCATCGCGTCGGTGATGTCCGCCACGTGGAACTCGTCGAAGCAGATCAGCTTGTAGCGCTTGGAAATGCGCAGCCCGAGCTCGTCGAGCGGATTGACAGTGCCCTGCAGCTCACGCAGCTCGCGGTGCACTTCGCGCATGAACTCGTGAAAGTGCAGCCGCGTCTTGCGCCGCAGCGGCACGGCGTTGAAGAACAGGTCCATCAGGAAGCTCTTGCCCCGCCCGACGCCACCGTACATGTAGACGCCGCGCGGAAGCTCCGGCCGGTTGATGAACTTCTTCAGCGCATTCGAGCGCTGGGCCTTGTACTCGGCCCACTCGTTGGCGCAGCGATCCAGCGCCTCCACGGCGTGCAGCTGCGCGGGATCGCTGTGGAACCCGCGCGCTGCGAGTTCCGCCTCATAGGCCTGTTTGACGCTGGTCAAAGGAAAGATCGCGAGATCAGAAGTTCAGCGTGCGCTTGTCCACGGCGAGTGCCGCTTCCTTCGTTGCTTCCGACAGCGACGGGTGCGCGTGGCAGATGCGCGCGATGTCTTCGGCGCTGGCCTTGAACTCCATTGCCACGACGGCTTCGGAGATCAGCTCGCTGGCCTGCGGGCCCACGATGTGCACGCCCAGGATCTCGTCGGTGGCAGCGTCGGCCAGGAACTTGACCATGCCGGTCGTGTCGCCCAGCGCGCGCGCGCGGCCGTTCGCGAGGAACGGGAAAGTGCCGGCCTTGTAGGCACGGCCCGCGGCCTTGAGCTGCTGCTCGGTCTGGCCGACCCACGCGATCTCGGGGTTGGTGTAGATCACCCACGGGATCGTGTTGAAGTTGACGTGACCGTGCTGGCCCGCAATGCGCTCCGCCACGGCAACGCCCTCTTCCTCGGCCTTGTGCGCCAGCATCGGGCCGCGCACCACGTCGCCGATGGCCCAGACGTTGGGCAGGCTGGTCTTGCACTCGTCGTCCACGGCGATGGCGCCGCGTTCGTCGAGCTTCAGGCCCACGGCTTCGGCGTTCAGGCCGATGGTGTTGGGCACGCGGCCGATCGACACGATCAGCTTGTCGACTTCCAGCGTCTGGGCTTCGCCCTTGGCATTGGTCCACGCAACGCTCACGCCCTTCTTCGACGACTTGATCTCGCCGACCTTGACGCCGAGTTCGATCTTGAGCTTCTGCTTGTCGAAGGCCTTCTTGGCTTCCTTGGCGATCTGCTCGTCCACTGCGCCGAGGAAGGTCGGCAGTGCTTCGAGCACCGTGACTTCCGCGCCGAGGCGACGCCACACCGAACCCATTTCGAGGCCGATGACGCCCGAGCCGATCAGGCCCAGCTTCTTCGGCACCGCGCCGATGCGCAGCGCGCCGTCGTTCGAAAGGATGTTTTCCTCGTCGAACGGTGCACCCGGCAGCGCGCGGGCGTTGGAGCCCGTGGCCACGATGATGTGCTTGCCGCTGATCGACTCTTCGGCGGCGCCCGCCACCTTGATCTCGTAGCCGATTTCGTCGGTCTTCACGAACGAGGCGCGGCCGTGGAAGAACGTGATCTTGTTCTTCTTGAACAGGTACAGGATGCCGTCGTTGTTCTGCTTCACGACCTGGTCTTTGCGGGCCAGCATCTTGTCGAGGTCGAGGCCCAGGCCTTCGACCTTGATGCCATGGTCGGCGAAGTGGTGGCCGGCCTGGTCGAAGTGCTCCGACGATTGCAGCAGCGCCTTCGACGGGATGCAGCCGACGTTGGTGCAGGTGCCGCCCGGTGCAGGGCCGCCCTTGCCGTTTTTCCATTCGTCGATACAGGCGACGTTGAAGCCGAGTTGCGCGGCGCGAATCGCGGCGATGTAGCCGCCGGGGCCGCCACCGATGACGACGACGTCGAATTGCTTGTTTGCCATCTGATTCTTTCTCCTCAGATGTCGAACAGCAGGCGCGACGGATCTTCCAGCGCTTCCTTCATGGCAACCAGGCCCAGCACGGCTTCGCGGCCGTCGATGATGCGGTGGTCGTAGCTCATGGCGAGGTAGTTCATCGGGCGGATCACGATCTGGCCGTTTTCAACCACGGCGCGGTCCTTGGTGGCGTGCACGCCGAGGATGGCCGATTGGGGCGGGTTGATGATCGGGGTCGAGAGCATCGAGCCGAAGGTGCCGCCATTCGAGATGGAGAACGTGCCGCCGGTCATGTCTTCGATGCCCAGCTTGCCGTCTTGCGCCTTCTTGCCGAACTCGGCGATCTTCTTCTCGATATCGGCAAAGCTCATCTGGTCGGCGTTGCGCAGGATCGGCACCACCAGGCCGCGCGGCGAACCGACGGCGATGCCGATGTCGAAGTAGCCGTGGTACAGGATGTCGTTGCCGTCGACCGATGCGTTGATCACCGGGTACTTCTTCAGCGCGTGCACCGCGGCCTTCACGAAGAAGGACATGAAGCCGAGCTTCACGCCATGTTCCTTGGTGAAGTTGTCCTGGAAGCGCTTGCGCAGTTCCATGACGGGCGCCATGTTGACTTCGTTGAACGTGGTCAGGATGGCATTGGTCGACTGCGATTGCAGCAGGCGCTCGGCGATACGGGCGCGCAGGCGGCTCATCGGCACGCGCTGTTCCGGACGCTCGCCCAGATCGGGCGCACCGGCCGGTGCGGCGACTTGCGGCAGTGCTGGCTTGGCGGCGGGTGCCGCGATGGTGGCAGCAGCAGGCTTGGCACCCGAGGCAACCGCGCCGAGCACGTCGCCCTTGGTGACGCGGCCGTCCTTGCCGGTGCCGGCAACGTCGCTGGTCTTCAGGTTGTTGTCGGCCAGCAGCTTGGCGGCGGCGGGCATGGCCACGTCGGACTTCGAGCCGCCGGTGGCGGCTGCAGCTGCCGCCGGGGCAGGTGCAGCGGCAGCCGGAGCTGCTGCGGCGGGCGCTGCCGCCGGTGCGGCGGCCGAAGCCTTGCCTTCGGTGTCGATCTTGGCGATCAGCTGATCGGCCACCACGGTGGCGCCATCGGGCTGCACGATTTCGGCCAGCACGCCAGCCGAGGGCGCGGGCACTTCGAGCACGACCTTGTCGGTCTCGATCTCGATCAGGATTTCATCGACGGCGACGGCTTCGCCGGCCTTCTTCTTCCACGTGAGCATGGTGGCTTCGGCCACGGATTCGGAAAGCTGGGGGACTTTGACTTCTACGATAGACATTTGGAGTGAGCTCCGTTTTGTTCTTCAGGGTGTTCGTGTGAAAAGAAACTGGTTTTACTTGGTCAGCACGAAGCCCTTGAGCTTGCCAAACGCGCCATCGACGAGCGCCTTCTGCTGTTCCTGGTGCAGGTGCGAGTAGCCCACCGCCGGCGATGCCGAAGCGGCACGGCCGGAATAGCCGAGCTTCTGGCCGTCCTGCATGTTTTCATGGATGTAGTGCTGCACGAAGAACCAGGCGCCCTGGTTCTGCGGCTCGTCCTGGCACCAGACCACGTCGACGAGGTTGGGGTACTTCTTGATCTCGGCGGCGAATGCCTTGTGCGGGAACGGATAGAGCTGCTCGACGCGGATGATCGCCACGTCTTCGTCGCCGCGTTCTTCGCGCTTCTTGGCCAGGTCGTAGTACACCTTGCCCGAGCAGGCGATCAGGCGCTTGACCTTCTCGGCCTTCAGGCCCTTGCTGTCGGGAATGACAGTCTGGAAGCTGCCCTTGGTGAACTCGGACAGCGGCGAGGTCGCGTCCTTGTTACGCAGCAGCGACTTCGGCGTCATGATGATCAGCGGCTTGCGCAGGTTGCGCACCATCTGGCGGCGCAGCACGTGGAAGATCTGGCTGGCCGTGGTCGGCTGCACCACTTGCATGTTGGTGTCGGCGCTCAGCTGCATGAAGCGCTCCAGGCGTGCCGAGCTGTGCTCGGGGCCCTGGCCTTCGTAGCCGTGCGGAAGCATCATCGTGATGCCGTTGACGCGGCCCCACTTCACTTCGCCCGAGGCGATGAACTGGTCGATCACCACTTGCGCGCCGTTCACGAAGTCGCCGAACTGGGCTTCCCAGATGACGAGCGTGTTCGGGTCGTTCGAGGCGTAGCCGTATTCGAACGCGAGCACGGCTTCTTCCGACAGGATCGAGTCGATCACGACGAACGGAGCCTGGTTGTCGGCCACGTTCTGCAGCGGCGTGTAGGTGCCGGTGTCGAACTTCTCGCGGTTCTGGTCGTGCAGCACGGCGTGGCGGTGCGTGAACGTGCCGCGACCCGAGTCTTCACCCGACAGGCGCACCGGGTAGCCGCTGGCCACCAGCGAGGCGAAGGCCATGTGCTCGCCCATGCCCCAGTCGACGTTGACGTCGCCGCGGCCCATGGCTGCGCGGTCGTCCAGCACCTTCTTCACGAGCGGATGCACGGTGAAGCCTTGCGGCGGCGTGGTGATCTTCTCGGCCAGTCGCTTCCACTCGGACGAGGGAATGGCTGTGTCGCCGGCGTCGGTCCACTTCTTGTTGAGGTACGGGCTCCAGTCGACGGCGTACTTGCTCTTGAAGTTGGTGAGCACGGGGTCGACCGTGTTCTTGCCTTCGTCGAAAGCCGCGCGCTGCGCCTTGACCATGTCGTCGCCGAGCGTGTCGCCCAGGCCTTGAGCGGCCAGCTTGTCGGCGTACAGCTTGCGCGTGCCGGGGTGCTGGGCGATCTTCTTGTACATCAGCGGCTGGGTGAGCGAAGGCGTGTCCTGCTCGTTGTGGCCCAGCTTGCGGAAGCAGATGATGTCGACGACCACGTCCTTCTGGAATTCCATGCGGAAGTCCAGCGCCAGTTGGGTGGCGAGCACCACGGCTTCGGGGTCGTCGCCGTTCACGTGCAGCACCGGTGCTTCGATCATCTTGACGATGTCGGTGCAGTACAGCGTCGAGCGGCTGTCGCGCGGGTCGCTGGTGGTGAAGCCGATCTGGTTGTTGATGACGATGTGCACCGTGCCGCCGGTGGAGTAGCCACGGGTTTCGGCCAGCGCCAGCGTTTCCATCACGACGCCCTGGCCTGCGAAGGCGGCGTCGCCGTGCACGATCACGGGCAGCACTTGCTTGCCCAGCGGGTCGGCGCGGCGGTCCATGCGGGCACGCACCGAGCCTTCGACCACGGGGTTCACGATTTCAAGGTGCGAGGGGTTGAACGCAAGGCTCAGGTGCACCGGGCCGCCGGGGGTGGTCACGTCCGAGCTGAAGCCCTGGTGGTACTTGACGTCGCCGCTGGGCAGGTCTTCGGGGGCGGTGTGATCGAACTCGGCGAACAGGTCGGCCGGCATCTTGCCGAGCGAGTTGACCAGCACGTTCAGGCGGCCACGGTGGGCCATGCCGATCACGATTTCCTGCACGCCCTTGATGCCGGCCTGGTTGATCAGCTCGTCCATCGAGACGATGAAGCTTTCGCCGCCTTCGAGCGAGAAGCGCTTCTGGCCGACGTACTTGGTGTGCAGGAAGCGCTCGAGGCCTTCGGCCGCGGTCAGGCGGTTGAGCACGTGCTTCTTCTGCTCGGCGCTGAGCTTGGGATTGGTGCGGGCGCCTTCGAGTCGCTGCTGCCACCAGCGCTTATGGTTCTGGTCGGTGGTGTACATGTACTCGGCACCCATCGTGCCGCAGTACGTTTCGCGCAAGGCGTTGAGCAGGTCGCGCAGCGACATGGTCTCCTTGCCGAAGAAGGTGTTGCTGGTGTTGAACACCGTCTCGAGGTCGGCATCAGCGAAGCCGTAGAACGAGGGCTCGAGTTCCGGAATGGCGGGACGCTCGGCGCGCTTGAGCGGATCGAGGTCGGCCCAGCGGGCGCCGACGTTGCGGTAGGCGGCAATCAGCTGCTGGACGGAGGTGCGCTTGCGGCCGAGTTCCGAGTCGGCACCGCTGGCCTGCACGACCTTGGTCGTACCCTGCTTCGCGCGTTCGGCGAAAGCGTTGATGACCGGCAGGTGCGGGACGTCGCGGGTGTTGGTGCCGTCGGCAGCGGGAACGTTCTGCAACGCGTCGAAGTACGAACGCCAGTTGTCGGGCACGCTGCCGGGGTTGGAGAGGTAGTTCTCGTACATCTCCTCGACATAGGGCGCGTTGCCGCCGAAGAGGTACGTGTTGCCTTGATAGGCGGTATACGCCGATGGCGTCGATGAATCGCTCATGATCCGCTGACCTTCGCTTCCCTGAAGGAAGCACTAGCTGGTTAAGAAACCTTCCGCGACACGGCTGAACCGATTGGCGGATGCGACTGTGGCTGGGGAAGGGCCTGAGTACCTTGGCATTGTGCCACGTCAACCATATGACGGTTCAGCGGGGCTTCGCAACCCCCTGACCCGCTCACTCAGCCCGAAGAAAGTAACTGTTTGATCTGCTGCAGCGTCGCGGGGTCGTCGATGGTGGTCAGGTCGCCGGGGTCGCGCTGCTCGCACACGGCCTGGATGGCGCGGCGCAGCAACTTGCCGCTGCGGGTCTTCGGCAGGCCACCGACGAAGCGCACGCGGGCCGGCCGCGCCAGGGCGCCGAGCTGGTCGGCGACTACTTTCATGATCTCGCCCTCGAGCTTGAGTGCCACGTCGGCGTCGGTCACGGCCTTGCCGTCCCTGGGGACCACGAAGGCCATCGCGACCTGCCCCTTCAGGGCGTCGGCCACGCCGACCACCGCCACTTCGGCCACATTGGCGTGGCCCGAAATGCTCTCCTCGATCTCGCGCGTGCCGAGGCGGTGGCCCGCCACGTTGATCACGTCGTCGGTGCGCCCGAGGATGTAGAAATAGCCGTCCTCGTCGCGAATGCCCCAGTCGAAGGTCGAATAGACCATCTTGCCGGGCACGCTCTTCCAGTACGTATTGACGAAGCGCGCATCGTCCTTCCACACGGTCTGCATGAAGCCCGGCGGGGTCGGCCCCTCGACCACGACAACGCCCTTCTCGTTCGCGCCCGTCAGCTCCTCGCCGGTCGATTCGTGCAGGATCTTGATGCGGTAGCCATACATCGGCACGCCCGGGCTGCCGAACTTGCTGGCCTTGGCTTCGACGCCGTTGGCGATCGTGATCATCGGCCAGCCCGATTCGGTCTGCCAGTAGTTGTCGATGATCGGCACGCCCAGGCCTTCACTGATCCAGCGCGCGGTCGGCTCATCGAGCGGCTCGCCGGCCAGGAACAGCGCGCGCAACGTCGACAAGTCGTACTTTTTCAGCAGTGCCGGGTCTTGCCTCTTGAGCACGCGCACGGCCGTGGGTGCACTGAACATCACCGTGACCTTGTACTTCTCGACGAGGCGCCACCAGATGCCGCCATCGGGCTGCCGGTCGATGCCCTGCGTGGGCAGGCCCTCGTACATGATCGTCGCCATGCCGGCGATCAGCGGGCCGTAGACGATGTAGCTGTGGCCCACCACCCAGCCGATGTCGCTGGTCGAGAAATAGGTTTCCCCGGGCCGGCCGTCGAAGATGTGCTTCATGCTCGCGGCCAGCGCGACCGCATAGCCGCCCACGTCGCGCTGCACTCCCTTGGGCTTGCCGGTGGTGCCGCTCGTGTAGATGGTGTAGCTGATGTCGGTGGAGGCGAGCCACGCGCAGGGCACCTTGGCGTCGAAGTGCTTGCGGCGCAGTTCGGCGGCGAGATGGTCGCGGCCGGCCGTCAGCTCCATCGGTGCGAGCCCGCGGTCGGTCAGCAACACCGCCGCAGGCTTGTGCTTCGACAGCCGGATCGCCTCGTCGAGCAGCGGCTTGTATGCGATGACCTTGCCGCCGCGCGAGCCGGCATCGGCGCTCACGATCACCTTGGGCTCGGCGTCCTCGATGCGCGTGGCCAGCGAGCCGCTTGCGAAGCCGCCGAACACCACGCAGTGGACGGCGCCGATGCGCGCGCAGGCCAGCATCGCGAAGGCGGCCTCCGGAATCATCGGCATGTAGATGAGCACGCGGTCGCCCTTGCCCACACCCAGTTCGACCAGGCTGGCGGCAGTGCGCTGCACCTCGGCATGCAGTTCGGTGAAGCTGTAGCTCTTCTCGACGCCGGTTTCGGTGGAAACGAAGATCAGCGCGGGCTGGTCGCCCCGCGCCGCCAGGTGCCGGTCGATGGCGTTGTGGCAGAGGTTGGTCGTGCCGCCCACGAACCAGCGCGCGAAGGGTGGCTGGCTGGCGTCGAGGATCTGTTGCGCGGGCGCCTGCCAGTCGATCAGCTTCGCCTGCTCGGCCCAGAAGGCCTCGGGCGCGTCGACGGATTGGCGATAGAACTCTTCGTAGCGGCTCATCTGGATTTGTCTCCTTGTATGTATTCGGCTCCGGCGGCAACGCCAAAACTGAATTCATAATTATGGAGACCGATCTTGCAGCAAGCTGACGGCCGGAACAATCCGGCCGAGCCCCTGTCGCAGCAGGCTGCAAGGCCTGCGGTCCGGTTACCGGACGAGCGAAAGCAATTCAGGAAACGCGGGATGCTCCGCCGTGCGCAGCCACTCGAAGCCGACCATCTCGGTCGTCACAAGTTCGGCGCCGGCGCCGGCCAGCCGGTCGAAGGCGGCATCGCGGTTGCGCTCGGTGCGCGAACTGCAGGCATCGGTGACGACCCAGACTTCGAATTCGTCTTCCAGCAGGTCGAGCGCGGTCTGCAGCAGGCAGACGTGGGCTTCGCAGCCGGCAATCACGATGGTGTTGCGCTCTTCGACGGCGGCAGCGGGCTTCTGCAGATGCTTGGGCAGGCTGCGGGCATTGCCCTGCGGCGCCTTGGCCGGCACGCGCAGCCACTCGCCCAAGCCCTCTTCCACGCCGCTGAAGTGCATCTTTGACAGGGTGCGCTGGCACAGCGCGCGAATGTCGGGCAGGTTCTCGCCCAGACTGGAGGGGTTGTGCTCGGTGCCAAACACCGGCATCTGGAACAGCCGCGCCATCTTGCCGAGCCGCACCGCGTTCTGCGCGACCGCCTCCCCCTCGAAGATCGCCGGCATCAGCCGCGCCTGGTAGTCGACCAGAACGAGTTGGGATAGCGAGGCGTCGAGCAGCATGAACAGTTTCTTTCAGGTATCGGTTGAATTGGGCTGAACCGTACCACCGAAAAGACCGGCTTGGCGCGGGCCGCCATCGATGCGCTGCACGAGTTGCGCCACGTAAGCTTTGAACAGCGCATTGGCCGACTGCCTGAACAAGCGGATGCGCCCGGTGTGCTGCATCAGCAGCAGGCCGACGCCGTGCGCGAACAGCGAAGTGTTTTCCTGCAGGGCGCCGTCTGCGTTGAGCCCCATTGCCTGTAGCGCCTCTTCGCACGGGCGCAAGGCCTGGTAGAGGTGGTCGTTCAGTTCGTGATCGAGTTCGCTGGTCAGGCCGCGCGGGCGCATGCCCTGCACCAGATAGAAGCCCAGGTCGAGTTCGCGCGGGTTCGCGGCGTAGAAGTCGAACCACGCCTGCGCCCTGGCGGCGAGCGTCTGGTCGGGGCGGTCCGGCGACACGGGGGCATCGGCCACGGCAGCTTGCAAGCGCTGGATCGATTCGCCGAGCAAGGCCGCGTAGATCGCCTCCTTGCTCTCGAAGTAAGAATAGATGGCGCCTGGCGTGTAGCCAGCCTTGCGGGCAATTTCGCGAATGCTCGCGCCCTCGATGCCGGCCTCCAGGAAGACTGCGCGAGCGGCGTCGAGCACGAGCGTGCGGCGGGCGTCGGTAAGCGCCTGGCGGCGTTGGAGCTTGGCGTGCATGGGCGGGACTATAGCCTCCGGATTGATCGATCATCCGATTTTTTAATCGTTGATTGAAAAATTGAACGATGTTTAAATTTAGACCAAAACCCAGGAGACAAACACGATGAACGCCCCGCTTCCCAGAGCCACCCTCATGTCCGGCGCCGACTACCGCGAGTCGCTGCGCCGCTACCGCCCCAACGTCTTCGTAGACGGCCGCCGCGTCGACAGCGTGGCCGACGAGCCGGCCTTCCAGCCCGGCATCAATGCCATCGCCCTCACCTACGACTACGCCCTGAAGAAGGAATACGAGCCGCTGATGACCGCCGTGCAGCACACCAGCGGCAAGCGGGTCAACCGGCTGTCCCACATCAACACGAGCGCCGGCGACCTGCTCAACAAGCTCGAAGCCGTGCGGCTGGTGTGCCAGGAAACGGGCTGCGCCCAGCGCTACCTGACGCACGATGCGCTCAACGCCATCGCCCAGGTGTCGGCCCGCATCGACGACGCCCGCGGCAGCACCGAGCACACCGCCCGCTTCCACGACTACCTGCACCGCGTGCAGGACCAGGACCTGACGCTGGGCGTGGCCATGACCGACGCCAAGGGCGACCGCAGCCGCCGGCCGCACGAGCAGGCCAACGTCGACAGCTACCTTCACGTGGTGGAGCGCAACGCGCGCGGCATCGTCATCTCGGGCACCAAGGCGATCGTGACTGGCGCTCCCTACGTGCACGAACTGCTGGTCATGCCCTGCCGCAACATGGGCAAGGAGGATGCCGATTTCGCCGTCTGCTGCGCCGTGCCACTGGACGCACCAGGCCTCACCATCGTCGCCCGGCCGGCAGGCCGCCCCGGCGAAAAGCTCGAGCACGGCGACGCACTTTTCAGCCGCAAGTACGGCCAGAGCACCGGCGTGTGCATGTTCGACAAGGTCTTCGTGCCGTGGGAGCGCGTGTTCTACGCCGGCGAGTGGGAGCACTCCGGCCACCTGACCTACAGCTACGCCACGCACCACCGCCACAGCTGCATCGGCGCGCGCGCCGGCTTCGGCGACCTGCTGATCGGCGCCGGCGCGCTGATGTGCGAGGCCAACGGCTTCGACCCGGGCAAGGAAAGCCACCTGCGCGAGCAGATGGTCGAGCTCATCACCATCACCGAGAGTTTCTTCGCCTGCGGCGTGGCCGCCAGCGTCTACGGCAAGGCCGACGAGCACTGCGACGTCTTCATGCCCGATGCGGTGTTCAGCAACATCGGCAAGCTGCTGCTGGCCACGAAGATCTACGACATGCACCGCATCGCGCACTACGTGAGCGGCGGGCTGATCGTCACCCTCCCCGGCCCCGACGAAGACCACAACCCCGAGACCGCCGCCCGCCTGTCGGACGTGCTGCGGGCCAACCCGGCCATTCCCTACGAGCAGCGCATCGAAACGGCCCGCTTCATCGAAGACCTGACGGCCGGCTACCAGGGTGGCTGGTACAGCGTGATCAGCCTGCACGGCGGCGGCTCACCCGCGGCCATGAAGCAGGAGATCTGGCGCAACTACCCGGTCGGCTCCAAGGTCGAGCTGGTCGAACGCATCCTCGAACGCGGCATCGCGGCCGACGGCTCGCCCGCCGCCGCGCCGCACGACCCGGGCCGTGCCATCACCCGCAACCGCCAGCCCGGCAAATGCTGCGACACCGGCTGCGCCACGCCCGGGCAACCCGTGATGGTCGACCTGCCGGCATCGCGGCGCGCCTAGACTCCGGCCGATGAAGTTCTTCTCGAAGCGGCTGTGCCTGGCGGCGCTGGGCGTGGGTACCGCGCTGCTCGTCGTGGCCTGCGGCGGCGTGCGCAAGGCCACGGTGCCGATGACGACCTCGCTCGAAAAGAGCAGCTGCGCACGCAACGATGTCGACACGCTGCTGGTGATGCTCCCCGGCGCGTACTCGACGCCCGAAGAGTTCGAGCGCGAGGGCTTCGTCCGCGCCGTCCGCGAGAACCGCATCGCGGCGGACGTGATGCTGGTCGACGCCCACCTCGGCTACTACAACAACAAGACCATCCTCGAGCGCCTGAGCGCCGACGTGATGGCGCCGGCGCGCAGCCAGGGTTACCGCCACATCTGGTTCGTCGGCATTTCTCTCGGCGGCTTCGGCGGAATGCTCTATGCGCAGACGCACCCCGGCGAGCTTGCGGGGCTGGTGACGCACGCGCCCTACCTCGGCGAGCGCGTGCTCGGCACGGACATCGCCAATGCCGGCGGCCTTGCCAGGTGGAACGGCCCGCTCGTCGATCCGGCCGAGAGCCCTCCCCGCACGCCCAACGAAACACAGCTCTGGCAATGGCTGCGCGGCTACGCGGGCTTCACGCACACGGCGAGCGCCCGGCCGCCGCTCTACCTGGGCTACGGCCTCGACGACCGCTTTGCCTTCAGCAACCGGCTGCTCGCGGACGTATTGCCGGCCGAGCGCGTATTCACGACCGAGGGCGGCCACGACTGGCCCGAATGGACGCGCCTCTGGCGCCGCATGCTGCCCACCCTGCCGCTGCCGGGTTGCCCCGGCTGAATGCAAGCGCCGCGCCTCAGTTCGGCCGCAGGCGCAGCAACTTGCCGTCGGCCTCGTCGGTCAACACATAGAGCAATCCGTCGGGCCCCTGCTTCACGTCGCGGATGCGGGCACGACCTTCAGCCAGCAGCTTGTGCTCGGCCACCACCTTGCCGCCCTTCAATTCGATGCGGTCGAGATAGCCGAACTTGAGCGAACCCACGAACAGATTGCCCTTCCAGGCCGCGCCGTAGCGGTCGCTCGTCAGAAACGCCATGCCGGACGGCGCGATCGACGGCACCCAGTAGTGCAGCGGCTGCTCCATGCCGTCCTTGGCGGTGATGCCGTCGCCGATCTTGCCGCCGCCGTAGTTCTCGCCGTAGGTGATCACGGGCCAGCCGTAGTTGCGGCCGGCCTGCGGGATGTTGATTTCGTCGCCGCCCTGCGGGCCATGCTCGGTCATCCAGAAACGACCGTCGGGCGCGAGCGTGGCGCCCTGCCCGTTGCGGTGGCCGTAGCTCCAGATTTCGGGCAACGCGCCCGCCTTGCCGATGAAGGGGTTGTCTTTGGGCGCCGTGCCGTCCTTGCCGATGCGCACGATCTTGCCGAGGTGGTTGTCGAGCTTCTGTGCATCTTCCTTGCGGCTGAAACGGTCGCCGAGCGTAAGGAACAGCGTGCCGTCGCGCGCCTCGACGATGCGGCAGCCGAAGTGATTGCGGCTCGCCACCTTGGGCTGCTGGCTGAAGATGATCTTCAGGTCTTCGAGCTTCCTGCCGTCGGCAGACAGGTTGGCGCGGGCCAGCGCCGTGCTATTGGCGGAGCCGCCAGCATCAGGTTCGGAAAAGCAAAAGTACAGCGCGCGGTTTTTCTCGAAGCCTGAGTCGGCTAGCACGTCGAGCAAGCCGCCCTGACCGCCCGCTGCGATGGGAGGCAAACCCGCGATGGGTGCACCGATCTTCCCGTCCGCACCGATCAAACGGAGACGGCCGGGCCGCTCTGTCACCACGAATCGACCGCCCGGCAAAAAGGTGACACCCCAAGGGTTTTCGAGGCCTGCGGCTATCGTTTCGGGGCGCATCTGCGCCATGGCATTGACACAAAAACCCAGTGCGGCAACCACCGCAAGGCGGCAAACAAGGAAAAAGGACGGCTGAATCTGCAAGTTCATGACTTTTCCGGGTAGTTGCGACGATCTTGGCGAGAAATAGCAACCGAATCCAGCTTGATTGTCTGTTCACCCGAGACCCGAGGGCCCATTCGCGGTCAACCACTTATGGCCAATAAACGTTCACCGTTACATTTTTTCTTTGGCCGTGTCGAAATTTTTCATGTAAATCAATGACTTACAGATGCATTCGCTAATTCTGATTAAATTGACATAACCGCGCGTCATCAATATCCTACGCGCCATGCGTTTTTTCGTCCTACCCGCGTCCCTCCTATTTGCCGTCGCTGTCCATGCGGCCCCCCAACAGGAAAAAACCGATGACGAGTTGGCGCGAATGCTCGCCGACAAAGGCATCATCGGACAGCTCAAGCAGGTTCGCCAAACTGTCACCGAGCGCACTTCCGACTTGGTGGTGACCGCCATTGGTTTCCTCGGCGTCCCCTATCGCCGCGGCGGCAACACCGCCGAATCAGGCTTTGATTGCAGCGGCTTCGTCCGCGCCATGTACAACCAGACGGTCGGCCACATGCTCCCGCGCCGCGCCGAAGAGCAAGCCGCCGCCACCGAGAAGATCGACGCCAGCCAGCTCAAGCCCGGCGACCTCGTGTTCTTCAACACCATGCGCCGCGCCTTCAGCCATGTCGGCATCTATGTCGGCGAAGGCAAGTTCATCCACTCGCCCCGCTCCGGCGCCCAGGTTCGCGTGGAAGACATGAACGGCAGCTACTGGCAACGCCGCTTCGACGGCGCCCGCCGCGTGCTGGGCGGCCCGACGGATGAAGTGAAGGCTGCGGCCGTCGCCAATACCGGCAACTGAGCCCTCCCCCGAACTCAGAACGAAAAAAATCCCGCCTAGGCGGGATTTTTCATGGGCGCTCGATCAGCAGCGCCCTTGTGTCTTGTCAGCCCTTCTTCGCAGGCGGCAGATCGGTACAAGTGCCGTGCGCCACTTCCGCCGCCATGCCGATGCTTTCGCCCAGCGTCGGGTGCGGGTGAATGGTCTTGCCGATGTCGATCTCGTCCGCGCCCATCTCGATGGCCAACGCGATCTCTCCGATCATGTCGCCGGCATGCGTGCCGACGATGCCGCCGCCAAGGATGCGATGCGTCTCGGCATCGAACAGCAGCTTGGTGAAGCCTTCGTCGCGGCCGTTGGCAATGGCTCGGCCCGAGGCCGTCCACGGGAAGTGGCCCTTCTTGATCTTGATGCCTTCGGCCTTTGCCTGGTCTTCGGTCAGGCCGACCCACGCCACCTCGGGGTCGGTGTAGGCCACGCTCGGGATCACGCGGGCGTTGAACGCCGCGCTCGAGAGCTCCTTGTCGCCCTTCTGCTCGCCGGCAATGACTTCGGCCGCCACATGCGCCTCATGCACCGCCTTGTGCGCCAGCATGGGCTGGCCCACTATGTCGCCGATGGCGAAGATGTGGGGCACGTTGGTTCGCATCTGGATGTCGACCGGAATGAAGCCACGGTCGCTCACGGCCACGCCAGCCTTCTCGGCACCGATCTTCTTGCCGTTGGGGCTGCGGCCCACGGCCTGCAGCACCAGGTCGTACACCTGCGGCTCCTTCGGTGCTTGCTCGCCCTCGAAGGTGACCTTGATGCCCTCCTTCGTTGCTTCGGCGCCGACCGTCTTGGTCTTGAGCATGATGTTGTCGAAGCGCGGCGCGTTCATCTTCTGCCAGACCTTCACGAGGTCGCGGTCGGCGCCCTGCATCAGGCCATCGAGCATTTCAACCACGTCCAGGCGCGCGCCCAGCGTGGAATACACCGTGCCCATTTCAAGGCCGATGATGCCGCCGCCCAGCACCAGCATGCGCTTGGGGTCGGTGCCCATCTCGAGCGCACCGGTCGAATCGACCACGCGCGGGTCTTTCGGCATGAAGGGCAGGCTCACCGACTGCGAACCGGCCGCGATGATCGCGTTGCGGAACTTCACGGTCTGCTTGCTGCCCGTGGTGTCCCAGCTGGTACCGGAGGTTTCTTCGACCTCGATGTGGTACGGGTCGATGAAGTTACCGACACCGCGCAGCACCGTCACCTTGCGCATCTTGGCCATGGCCGTGAGGCCGCCGGTGAGCTTGCCCACCACCTTGTTCTTGTGGCCGAGCAGCTTGGCACGGTCGACCGTGGGCGCGGCAAAGCTGACGCCAAGGTCGGCGAAGTGCTTGACCTCGTCCATGACGGAAGCCACGTGCAGCAGCGCCTTCGACGGGATGCAGCCGACGTTCAGGCACACGCCGCCGAGGGTGGCGTAGCGCTCGATCAGCACGACCTTCAGGCCGAGGTCGGCCGCGCGGAAGGCGGCCGAATAACCGCCGGGGCCGGCGCCGAGCACGATCACGTCGCACTCGACATCGACCTTGCCGCCGTAGCTGGATGCCACAGGTGCTGCCACCGGAGCAGCCGCCTTCAGCGCCGGGGCTGCAGCCGCTGGCGCAGGCGCCGCCGCTGCGGGCGCGGGCGCCGCTGCGCCACTCACCTCCAGCGTCAGCACGACCGAGCCTTCCTTGACCTTGTCGCCCACCTTCACGGCCAGCGCCTTCACCACGCCGGCGGCGGACGACGGAATCTCCATCGAGGCCTTGTCCGATTCGACCGTGATCAGCGACTGCTCGGCCTTGACCGTGTCTCCGACATTGACCAGCACCTCGATCACCGCGACTTCGTCGAAGTCGCCGATATCGGGCACCTTGATTTGTTGTTCGCTCATTTGGACACTTTCAGTTTGAGTGTGAGAACGTCGACCGGCGGGGCCGAATTGCGATCGAATTCGCAGGCGGCGGCAATGCCTGCCTCCGCCACGTCGCGCGAGTTGCGCGACTTGATGTCATAGGCCGCGTGCATGGCGCCGAGTGCAAAGCTGCGTCCCGAGCCGATGGCCCAGAACTCCTTGAACTCGAACACCTCGCGGTAGCTGTAGATGCCATAGATGCCGCTCTGGTTGGCCATCAGCATCGTGAACTGGCTCGACTCGTAGGGCTCGTGCTCGTCTTCCTTGGTCTGCATGAAGAACGTGTCCTTCAGCACCGGATGCAGCATCGTGAAGGTGCGAAAGATCTCGTGCTTGCTGCCGAACATCAGCTGCTCGCGCGGTTGCGCGGCCAGCGCATGCTGCAGCACCAGGAAGTGCGCGGCGGCACCGGCCACCGCGAACAGGCTCTGCCCCGCCGCGTCCTCGACGGTGAAGATCTTCTGGTTCGCCTCGGCGCGGTGCGAAAGCCGCGTGTCGCCGAAGGTCACCAGAGAATCGGCTGCCATCGTGACCTGGCCGCCCTTGCGGACGGCCACTACCGTGGTCATAGCAGGATTCGACGGTAGTCCGCGAGCACTTGCCCCAGGTAGGCGTTGAAACGCGCAGCCAGGGCGCCGTCGATCACGCGGTGGTCGTACGACAGCGACAGCGGCAGCGTGAGACGCGGCACGAACTGCTTGCCGTCCCACACCGGCTTCATCTGGCCCTTGGAGAGGCCGAGGATGGCCACTTCAGGAGCGTTGATGATGGGCGTGAAGTGCGTGCCACCGATGCCGCCGAGCGAGCTGATCGAGAAGCAGCCGCCCTGCATGTCGGCCGAACCGAGCTTGCCGTCGCGCGCTTTCTTGGCGAGTTCGCCCATCTCGGCGCTGATCTGCAGGATGCCCTTCTTGTCGGCATCCTTGAGCACAGGCACCACGAGGCCGTTGGGCGTGTCGGCCGCGAAGCCGATGTGGAAGTACTGCTTGTAGACCAGCTGGTCGCCGTCGAGGCTGGCGTTGAAGTCGGGAAACTTCTTCAGCGCCGAAACCACCGCCTTGATCACGAAGGCCAGCATCGTGACCTTGACGCCCGACTTCTCGTTCTCCTTGTTGGTGGAGACGCGGAAGGCTTCGAGCTCGGTGATGTCGGCTTCGTCGTTGTTGGTGACGTGCGGAATCATCACCCAGTTGCGGTGCAGGTTCGCGCCGCTGAGCTTCTTGATGCGCGAGAGGTCCTTGCGCTCGACAGTGCCGAACTTGGTGAAGTCGACCTTCGGCCACGGAATGAGGCCCAGTGCCGCACCGTCGGCGCCGCCACCTGCCGGCACCTTGGCCGCCGAGGCCTTGGTGCTGGCCTGGCCGCTCATCACGGCCTTGGTGAAGCTCTGGACGTCTTCCTGCGTGATGCGGCCCTTGGGACCGGAGCCCTTGACCTCTTCGAGCGGCACGCCGAGTTCGCGGGCGAACTTGCGCACCGAGGGCGAGGCGTGCGGCAGGCTGGCGCTGGGCGCGACCGTCGGCTGATGAGCCGGGGCGGCTGCAGCAGGCGCCGATGCAGCGGCCGGCGCGGGCGCACTGGCGGTTGCAGTTGCCGGTGCGGCAGCCGCAGCCTGTGCTGGCGCCGGGGCAGCAGCGCCGGCAGCACCTTCGAGCACGGCGATCAAGTCACCGATGTTGACCGTGTCGCCCACCTTGACCTTGAGCTCCTTGAGCACGCCGGCAGCCGACGACGGAATCTCCATCGAGGCCTTGTCCGACTCCACCGTGATCAGCGACTGTTCGACCTTGATCGCGTCGCCCGGCTTCACGAGCACTTCAATGACGGCGACGTCCTTGAAATCGCCGATGTCCGGCACCTTGATCTCGACCGGGCCCGAGGCTGCCGGGGCGGCAGCAGGAGCCGGCGCGGGCGCTGCAGCGGCCGGCGCTGCGGCTGCGGGAGCCGCTGCAGGCGCAGGGGCCGGGGCTGCCGCAGCACCCGCTCCCTCGGCCTCGAGCACGAGCACCACCGAGCCCTCCTTCACCTTGCTGCCGACTTCGACCTTCAGTTCCTTGACCACACCGGCCGTGGACGACGGGATTTCCATCGACGCCTTGTCCGATTCGACCGTGATGAGCGACTGTTCGGCCTTGACCGTGTCGCCCACCTTCACGAGCACCTCGATCACCGCGACTTCATCGAAATCGCCGATGTCCGGCACCTTCACTTCCACTGCTGCCATATCGTTGTCTCCCGCCGTAAGGCGCCGTTCGTTCGTTGGTTGTTGATGTTCAAGCGTAAAGCGGGTTGACCTTGTCGACATTGATGCCGTACTTCTTGATCGCTTCCACCACCTTGGCCACCGGCACGGTGCCATCTTCGCTCAGCGCCTTGAGCGCGGCCACCACGATGTAGTGGCGGTTGATCTCGAAGTGCTCGCGCAGCTTGTTGCGGAAGTCGCTGCGGCCGAAGCCATCGGTGCCGAGCACCTTGTAGGTGCGGCCCTTCGGGATGAAGGGGCGGATCTGCTCGGCATAGGCCTTCATGTAGTCGGTCGATGCGACCACCGGGCCGGTCGAGGCCCCGAGCTGCTCGGCCACGAAGGGCACGCGCGGCGTCTGGTCGGGGTGCAGCAGGTTCCAGCGGTCGGCGTCCTGGCCGTCGCGGGTGAGCTCGTTGAAGCTCGGGCAGCTCCACACGGAAGCCGACACGCCCCAGTCCTTTTCGAGCAGCTCTTGCGCGGCAAAGCTTTCGCGCAGGATGGTGCCGCTGCCCAGCAGTTGCACCGTGGGTGCCTTGGCCTTGAGCGCGGGACCCTGCTTCGACAGGTACATGCCCTTGATGATCTGCTCTTCGGTACCGGGCTGCAGGCCAGGCATTGCGTAGTTCTCGTTGAGCAGCGTCAGGTAGTAGTAGACGTTGTCCTGCTTTTCGACCATGCGCTTGAGGCCATGGTGCAGGATGACGCCGACTTCATGCGCGAAGGTCGGGTCGTAGCTCACGCAGTTCGGAATGGTGTTGGCCAGGATGTGGCTGTGACCGTCTTCGTGCTGCAGGCCTTCGCCGTTCAGCGTGGTGCGCCCCGAGGTGCCGCCGAGCAGGAAGCCGCGGGCCTGCATGTCGCCGGCCGCCCAGGCCAAGTCGCCGATGCGCTGGAAGCCGAACATCGAGTAGTACACGTAGAACGGCACCATGATGCGGTTGTTCGTGCTGTACGACGTGGCCGCCGCGATCCAGCTCGACATGCCGCCGGCTTCGTTGATGCCTTCCTGCAGGATCTGGCCAGCCTTGTCTTCCTTGTAGTACATGACCTGGTCTTTATCGACCGGGGTGTACTGCTGGCCATGCGGGTTGTAGATGCCGATCTGGCGGAACAGGCCTTCCATGCCGAAGGTGCGCGCCTCGTCCACGAGGATCGGCACCACGCGCGGGCCCAGCGCCTTGTCGCGCAGCAGCTGCGTGAGGAAGCGCACGTAGGCCTGCGTGGTCGAGATCTCGCGGCCTTCGGCCGTGGGCTCCATCACCGCCTTGAAGGTGTCGAGCGACGGCACCGTGAAGCTCTCGTCGGCCTTGACGCGGCGGTGCGGCAGGTAGCCGCCCAGGGCCTTGCGGCGCTCGTGCAGATAGCGCATTTCCGGCGTGTCGTCGGCCGGCTTGTAGAACGGCAGCTCGGCAATCTGGCTGTCGGGGATCGGGATGTTGAAGCGGTCGCGGAAGGCCTTGATGTCCTCGTCGCTGAGCTTCTTGGTCTGGTGGACCGTGTTCTTGCCCTCGCCGATCTTGCCCATGCCGAAGCCCTTGACGGTCTTGACGAGCAGCACAGTGGGCTGGCCGGTGTGGTTCTGGGCGGAGTGGAAGGCGGCAAACACCTTCTGCGAGTCGTGACCGCCGCGCTGGAGGTTCCAGACCTCGTCGTCGGTCAGGTGCTCGACCATCTTCAGCGTGCGCGGGTCACGGCCGAAGAAGTTCTTGCGGACGTAGGCGCCGTCGTTGGCCTTGAACGACTGGTAGTCGCCGTCGTTGCACTCCATCATGATCTTGCGCAGCGCGCCGTCATGGTCCTTTTCGAGCAGGGCGTCCCAGCCCTTGCCCCAGATCAGCTTGACGACGTTCCAGTTGGCGCCACGGAACTCGCCTTCGAGCTCCTGGATGATCTTGCCGTTGCCGCGCACCGGGCCGTCCAGGCGCTGCAGATTGCAGTTGATGACGAAGATCAGGTTGTCGAGGTTCTCGCGCGCTGCGAGGCCGATGGCGCCCAGCGATTCGACCTCGTCCATTTCACCGTCGCCGCAGAACACCCACACCTTGCGGTTCTCGGTGTTGGCGATGCCGCGTGCATGCAGGTACTTGAGGAAGCGCGCCTGGTAGATCGCCATCAGCGGGCCAAGACCCATCGACACGGTAGGGAACTGCCAGAACTCCGGCATCAGCTTGGGGTGCGGGTAGCTCGACAGGCCCTTGCCGTCCACTTCCTGGCGGAAGTTGAGCAGTTGCTCTTCGGAGAGGCGGCCTTCGAGGTAGGCGCGGGCATAGATGCCGGGAGAAACGTGGCCCTGGATGTAGAGCAGGTCGCCGCCGTGGTTTTCGCTCTCGGCGTGCCAGAAGTGGTTGAAGCCGGCGCCGAACATGCTGGCCAGCGAGGCGAAGGAGCCGATGTGGCCACCCAGGTCGCCGCCTTCGGCCGGATGGTGGCGGTTGGCCTTGACCACCATGGCCATTGCGTTCCAGCGCATGTAGGCGCGCAGGCGCTGTTCGATCTCGAGATTGCCGGGGCTGCGAGCCTCCTGCGAGGGCTCGATGGTGTTGACATAGCCGGTGTTGGCCGAGAACGGCATGTCGACCGTGTTCTGGCGGGCATGTTCGAGCAGTTGCTCGAGAAGGAAGTGGGCCCGCTCCGGACCCTCGCTCTGGATGACGGAGGACAGTGCATCCATCCATTCACGGGTTTCCTGGGCGTCCGCATCGTTTGCGGCCGAGCCGAACAGGTTCTCGGGATTTGCCGACATGCTTGTCTCTCCTTTTAGGGCTGTGGCGGTAATTTAGTGCGCTATGGGATCAGCGCGGCGGAGTTTCTCATAGAAACATCGGGATTTCAAATAGTGCGTGACGATTTCTTAATGTGATATTTATGACAACACACTGATCCGGACGGCAACCATCCCGCAACCATTACCAAGCTCATTCCACGGCAGCCCCGCATCGCTTCCGAGAGGGGCTTCACCTAAACTCGGGTGATGCCTCTTTCCTCCCCGCTGGCCGTTGCCCGCAGTGCCTCGCCCCTGTCCTGGTGGCGCAGGTGGTGGCGCCGGCAGACGCCGGTGCTGCAGGACGCGGTCGCCATGCTCGCGCCGATGGCGGCCGTGCTGTTGTTTCTTGCCGCCATCGTTTCCGCCTTCTGGTACCTGCGCACTGAAGAAGTCGAGCGCGAGCAGGAGTCGGTGCGCCGCGACGTCGAATACGCACAGCAGCGCATGCGGCTGCGGCTGCTGGAGCGGCAAGAGCAATTGATGCGCATCGCGCGTGATGCGTCGAACCGCGAGATCGACCCGGTCGAATTCACCAGCCGCGCCGAGTCCCTGGTGAGCCAGTTCCCCGAACTGCAGACCATCACCTGGATCGACGACCGCCGCCGTTTCAAGGCCGGCTATGCGGCGCCCAGCGTGCACCCGGCTCAGCAGCATCTGATCGGCGATGTGCTGCGCCCCGGCGACATCGAGAGCAACTACGCGCTGGCGCGCGAACTGCGCCAGCCGGTGTATTCGCAGCCTGTGGCCGGGGGCGACCCTGCGGCGATGCTGCAGTTGCACATTCCCCTTTTCGACCAGGGCCTGTTCGCGGGCGTGGTGCTGGGCGAGTTCTCTGTCGATGGGCTGCTGCGCTACGGCATGCCGTCCGAGGTTCAGGCGCGCTACGCGGTGTCGCTGCTCGACGCCAAGGGCCATGTGATCGCCGGCAACACCACCAACCTCAAAGACAGCGGCACGCGCCTGCTGCCCTGGAGCGAGCGAACCAACGAGTACGAAGTGCCGGTGTCGCCCGTGGGCAATGCGCTGGTGCTGCGAGCGCAGGCCTACCGCACCTCGCAGGGCGTGGTCGGCAACGGCCTGTTCTGGCTGGTCTGCGCGCTCAGCGTACTTACGAGCTGGATGTTGATCGGCACCTGGCGCCACACGCGACGACGGCTTCAGGCTCAGCAACGGCTGGTGGCCGAGACCAACTTCCGCCGGGCGATGGAAAACTCCATGCTCACGGGCATGCGCGTGCTCGATCTGCAGGGGCGCATCACCTACGTGAACGCAGCCTTCTGCGCCATGACGGGCTGGAGCGAGGAAGAATTGGTCGGCCAGACGCCACCCTTCCCCTACTGGCTCGAATCCGACCGCGAGGTAATGAACGAGCGGCTGGAAGAAGAGCTGCACGGCCGCGCCCTTCCCGGCGGCTTCCAGGTGCGCGTGAAGCGCAAGAACGGCAGCGTGTTCAACGCGCGGCTGTATGTGTCGCCGCTGATCGACGCGCGCGGCCACCAGACGGGATGGATGACGTCGATGACCGACATCACCGAGCCCACGCGCATCCGCGAGCAGCTCTCCGCCTCCTACGAGCGCTTCACCACCGTGCTGGAAGCGCTCGACGCGGCAGTGTCGGTCGCCCCCATCGGCAGCGAGGAACTGCTGTTCGCCAACAAGCTGTATCGCCTGTGGTTCGGCTCGGACACCGTGGGCCACCTGGGCATGGTCGCGCAGGCGGGCGTGCCCGCATCGAACGCGCACGACGAAGGCCTCGACGACGTGGACCCGTATGCCGGCCTGCCCATCGACACGCTCACCGCCGCGCAGACCGCCAATAACGAAATCTTCGTGCCCCACCTCGGCAAGTGGCTCGAAGTGCGTTCGCGCTACCTGACCTGGGTCGACGGCCGCCTGGCGCAACTCGTCATCGCCACCGACATCACGCCGCGCCGCGATGCCGAAGAGCAGGCCGCTGCACAGGCCGACAAAGCCCAGGCCGCCAGCCGCCTCATCACGATGGGCGAAATGGCGTCGAGCGTGGCGCACGAACTCAACCAGCCGCTGACCGCCATCACAAACTACTGCAACGGGATGATGTCGCGCATCAAGGGCCAGTCGATCGACACCGAGGCCCTGCTCGCCGCGCTCGAAAAAACCTCGAAGCAGGCGCAGCGCGCGGGCCAGATCATCCAGCGCATCCGCTCCTTCGTGAAGCGCAGCGAACCCAACCGCACGCCGGCCGACGTGGCCACCATGGTGAGCGAGGCGGTCGAGCTCGCCGGCATCGAGCTGCGCCGGCGCAATGTGCGCCTGAACCACTACGTGGCCGCGCGGCTGCCGGTGGTGCGCGTCGACCCGATCCTCATCGAGCAGGTGATGGTCAACCTGCTGAAGAACGCGGCCGAATCCATCGACATCGCCGACCGCCCGCTGGCACGCCGCAGCGTCGAACTGCGCGTGCTGCCCAAGGTGATCGAGGGCCACAACGCCATCGAGTTCTCGGTGCAGGACACAGGAAAGGGCCTGGCGCCTGAAGTGATGGACCGGCTCTACGAAGCCTTCTTCTCCACCAAGCCCGAAGGCATGGGCATCGGGCTCAATTTGTGCCGCACCATCGTCGAGTCGCATCGCGGCCGGATGCAGGCGGAGAACATCTACAATGGCCCGGATGTGATCGGATGCCGCTTTTCCTTCTGGATTCCGGTGTTGGACGCTATCAGTTCCGTAGCTAGCGACGAGGCAAAGGTACCTGCATGAGTTTGATTCCGAAGAAGGGCACGGTCTATGTCGTCGACGACGACGAAGCCGTACGCGATTCGCTGCAATGGCTGCTCGAAGGCAAGGACTACAGAGTCCGCTGTTTCGATTCCGCCGAATCCTTTCTCTCCCGATACGACCCGCGCGAAGTCGCCTGTTTGATCGTCGACATCCGCATGGCCGGCATGACCGGCCTCGAATTGCAGGATCGGCTGATCGAGAGGCGCTCCCCGCTGCCGATCGTGGTCATCACCGGCCACGGCGACGTGCCGATGGCGGTCGACAGCATGAAGAAGGGCGCGATGGATTTCATCCAGAAGCCCTTCAACGACGAAGAGCTGGTCACGCTGGTCGAGCGCATGCTCGAACATGCGCGCGGCGCCTTCACGCAGCACCAGCAGTCGGCCAGCCGCGACGCGCTGCTGTCCAAGCTCACGGGCCGCGAGGCGCAGGTGCTCGAACGCATCGTCGCCGGCCGCCTGAACAAGCAGATCGCCGACGACCTGGGCATCAGCATCAAGACGGTCGAGGCGCACCGCGCCAACATCATGGAAAAGCTCAACGCCAACACCGTGGCCGATCTGCTCAAGATCGCCCTGGGACAGGCGGCGCCCGCTGCCAAGGCCTAGAAGCTATCCGGCAGATAGCGACGAATGAATCCCACGCCTGCGCAAGCGGGCGTTTTTACTTGGAAAATCGAAACCGATGACCGCCCAACTGATCGACGGCAACGCCCTCGCCAAAACCATTCGCGCCGAAGTTGCCGGCCGCACCGCCGCACTCAAGGCCCGTGGCGTGAGCCCGGCCCTTTCCATCATCCTCGTGGGCGAAGACCCGGCCAGTCAGGTCTATACGAAGCACAAGGTCAACGACAGCGCCCAAACCGGCCTGGAGGCCACGCTCGAGACCTATCCCGCCGACATGAGCGAGGCCGATCTGCTGGCCCGCGTCCGCACGCTCAACGATGACCCGAAGGTGCACGGCATCCTGGTTCAGCTGCCGCTGCCCAAGCACATGGACAGCCAGAAGGTCATCGAGACGATTTCGCCCGCCAAAGATGTCGACGGCTTTCACGTCGCCAGCGCCGGCGCACTGATGACCGGCGCCCCCGGCTTCTGGCCCTGCACGCCGCACGGCTGCATGAAGATGCTCGAATCCATCGGCTACGACCTGCGCGGCAAGCACGCCGTAGTCATCGGCCGCAGCAACATCGTCGGCAAGCCGATGGCCATGATGCTGCTCGCCAAGAGCGCCACCGTGACCATCTGCCACAGCGCCACGAAAGACCTGGGCGCCATCACACGCCAGGCCGACGTGATCGTCGCGGCGGTGGGCAAGCTCAATCTCCTGACCGCCGACATGGTGAAGCCGGGCGCGGTCGTCATCGACGTGGGCATGAACCGCAAGGAAGACGGCAAGCTGGCCGGCGACGTCGATTTCGACGGCGTGAAGGAAGTGGCCAGCTGGATCACCCCGGTGCCCGGCGGCGTCGGCCCCATGACGCGAGCCATGCTGCTCGCCAACACCCTTGAAGCGGCCGAACGCGCCGCCAAGTAACTTTCATGGCCATGACGAACAACCCTCTCCTCGATTTCAACGACCTCCCGCTGTTCGACCGCATCAAGCCCGAGCACGTCGCGCCCGCCGTCGACGCGCTGCTGGCCGATGCCGAGACCGCACTGCAGACCGTGACGGCGTCCGGTTTTCCCGCTGACTGGAATGCGATCTCGAAGGTGCTCGACGTGGCCTCCGAACGTTTCAGCCGTGCGTGGAGCGCCGTCGGCCACCTCAACGCCGTGGCCGACACGCCCGAATTGCGCGCCGCCTACAACGAGGCGATGCCGCGCGTGACCGCCTTCTGGACCCGGCTGGGCTCCGACGAGCAGCTGTACGCCAAGTACAAGTCCATCGACATCGCCACGCTCAATTCCGAGCAGCGCCAGGCGCATCGCAATGCCGTGCGCAACTTCGTGCTGGGCGGCGCCGAGCTGCAGGGCGAAGCCAAGAAGCGCTTCGCCGAGATCCAGGAGCGTCAGGCCGAGCTGAGCCAGAAGTTCAGCGAGAACGCACTCGACGCAACCGACGCCTTCGCCTACTACGCCGCGCTCGGCGAACTCGAAGGCGTGCCTGAAGACGTGGTGAGCGCAGCGCGCGCAGCCGCCGAAGCCGATGGCAAGGAAGGCTACAAGCTCACGCTCAAGATGCCGTGCTACCTGCCGGTGATGCAGTTCGCCAAAAGCAGCGCGCTGCGCGAGAAGCTCTATCGCGCTTACGTCACGCGCGCCAGCGAGTTCGGCGACGCCGCCTTCGACAACACCGCACTCATCACCGAGATCCTCGCGCTGCGCGAGGAAGAAGCGAAGCTGCTGGGCTACAAGAACTACGGCGAACTCTCGGTCGTGCCGAAGATGGCCGAGTCGCCCGAGCAGGTCGTCAAGTTCCTGCGCGATCTCGCGACCAAGGCCAAGCCCTATGGCGAGCGCGACCTGGCCGACCTGCGGGTCTTCGCCGCGGAGCAGTTGAGCATCACCGACCCGCAGCCCTGGGACTGGAGCTACATCGGCGAGAAGCTCAAGGAAGCGCGCTATGCCTTCAGCGAGCAGGAGGTGAAGCAGTACTTCCCCGCGCCGAAGGTCATGGCCGGGCTGTTCAAGATCGTCGAGACGCTGTTCGAAGTGTCGATTCGCCGCGACTCGGCACCCACGTGGCACCCGAGCGTCGAGTTCTATCGCATCGAACGCCAAACCCCTCAAGGCGTCCAGAAGGTCGGCCAGTTCTATCTCGACCCTTCTGCCCGCGCCGCCAAGCGCGGTGGCGCCTGGATGGACGACGTGCGCGCCCGCTGGCTGCGCCCCGACAACGGCGCGCTGCAAACCCCCATCGCGCAACTGGTGTGCAACTTTGCCAGCGGCGTCGACGGCAAGCCACCGCTGCTCACCCACGACGACGTGACCACCCTCTTCCACGAGTTCGGCCACGGCCTGCACCACATGCTCACCCAGGTGAACGAGCGCGATGTCTCGGGCATCAGCGGCGTCGAGTGGGATGCAGTCGAGCTGCCGAGCCAGTTCATGGAAAACTTCTGCTGGGAGTGGGACGTGCTCAAGCACATGACCGCCCACGTCGACACCGGCGAACCGCTGCCGCGCGCACTGTTCGACAAGATGACCGCCGCCAAGAACTTCCAGAGCGGCCTGCAGACGCTGCGCCAGATCGAGTTCTCGCTGTTCGACATGCTGCTGCACACCGAGTACCACGCGGCCGCCGCCAAGCCCGGCGACGTGATGGCGCTGCTCGGCAAGGTGCGCGCCGAGGTGGCGGTGATGCCCTCGCCGCCGTTCAGCCGCACACCGAATACTTTCAGCCACATTTTCTCGGGCGGCTATGCGGCCGGCTACTACAGCTACAAGTGGGCCGAGGTGCTGAGCGCCGACGCCTACGCGGCCTTCGAGGAAACCGTGGGCACCGACGGCGAGCCGAACATCGAAACCGGCCGCAAGTACCGCCAGGCCATCCTGGAGGCCGGCGGCAGCCGCAGCGCCATGGATTCGTTCAAGGCTTTCCGGGGCCGCGAGCCCCAGCTTGATGCGCTGTTGCGACACCAGGGCATGGCGGAGCCCCAGCCCGCTTGATGCGGGGCTGAAGCTTGCGATACTCGGGCGATGCATCCGATTTACAAATTCTCACTGCATCGCCTGACCGGCCTCGCCCTTGTGCTCGTCGCCACGGGCGCCATGGCACAACAGGTCTATCGCCAGGTCGACAAGAATGGCAAGGTCACGTTCTCGGACCGCGCCCCCACGGCCAGCACCGAGCCGGCCTCGGCCTCGCAAGGCGGCTCCACCACGCCGGCGAATGCGGGCTTGCCCTACGAGCTGCGGCAAGTGGCTCAGCGCTACCCCGTCACGCTCTACAGCAGCGATGACTGCGGGGCCTGCAACATGGCCCGCTCGCTGCTCGTCACACGTGGCATTCCATTCGACGAGCGAACCGTCAAGAGCAACGAAGAAATCGAGGCGCTGCAGCGCCTGAGCAGCCAGAGTTCGCTGCCATTGCTGACCATCGGGTCGCAGCAGCTCAAGGGCTTCTCGGATGTCGAGTGGTCGCAGTACCTCGACGCGGCCGGCTACCCCAAGAGCAACAGCCTGCCCGCGGGCTACCGCAACGGCCCGGCGCGACCGCTGGTCGCGCAGCAGGCAGCACCCGCGCCGCGCGCCGCCACGGCACCAGCCGCACAACCCGCGCCGCCGCCGCCCGCATCGAGCGAGCCGAGCCCGAGCAACCCCGCCGGCATCAAGTTCTGAGCCAGGCCGCTCGCGCGGCCTTTCATCCCTAGGCGCCGAACTGCAACGTCTTCACACCAGTCGAGGTGCCCAGCAGGCACACGTCGGCCTTCTGGTGCGCGAAGACACCCACTGTCACCACGCCCGGCCATTGGCTCACTTCGGACTCGAAAGCCAGCGGATCGGTGATCCGCAGGCCCGTCACGTCGACGATGTGCTGGCCGTTGTCCGTGACCAGCGGCAGGCCGTCTTTCTCGCGCACCTGGGCAATGCCGCCCATGCCGGCAAACTGGCGCATCACGCGGCGCGCGGCCATCGGAATCACTTCCACCGGCAGCGGAAAGGCGCCCAGCGCCTCGACCAGCTTGGATGCGTCGGCAATGCAGACGAACTTGCGCGACTGGGCAGCAACGATCTTCTCGCGCGTGAGTGCGGCGCCGCCACCCTTCACCATGAAACCGCGGTGGTCGATTTCGTCCGCGCCGTCGATGTAGACCGCGAGCTCTTCCACCTCGTTGCTGTCGAACACCGGAATGCCGAGTGCCCGCAGGCGCTCGGTCGAGGCCACCGAGCTGGAGACGGCACCCTTGATCTCGCCCTTGATGGTGGCCAGCGCATCGATGAACTTGTTCACCGTCGAGCCGGTGCCGACACCGACGATTTCGCCCTTGACCACATAGGCCAGCGCGGCAAGGCCGACCTGGGCCTTGAGTTCGTCCTGAGAAAGTGGGTTGGAGGGGGTTGGGGAGGCGGGTGCGGTCATCGCGGAGAATCCTTGGCTCATTGAAGTCCAGAATTATCCGATGCCCCTGCTGATGCCCTCCTCGCTCTATGGCCTGGCCCGCCCTTTCCTGTTCGGTTTCGACCCCGAGCATGCCCACGAAATCACGCTGGACGGGCTGGCGCGCACCCAGAACACACCGCTGGCCTGTGCTTACTCGGCGCCACGCGTCGACGACCCGGTCCAACTCGCCGGGCTGGCCTTTCCGAACCGCGTGGGCCTGGCGGCCGGGCTCGACAAGAACGCCCGCTGCATCGACGCCTTCGCCGCCATGGGATTCGGCTTCGTCGAAGTCGGCACGGTGACGCCGAAGGCCCAGCCGGGCAACGCCAAGCCGCGCATGTTCCGCCTGCCGCAGCGCGACGCGCTGATCAACCGACTCGGCTTCAACAACGAAGGGCTGGATGCCTTCCTGGCCAACGTGCAGAAGGCGCGCTTTCGCAAGGGTGGCGGCAGCGCGAAGTCGCCGATGCTGCTGGGCCTGAACATCGGCAAGAACGCCGCCACGCCGATCGAGCGCGCGGTGGACGACTATCTGATCTGCCTCGATGGTGTGTACCCGCACGCCGACTACGTGACGATCAACATCTCGAGCCCCAACACAGCCAACCTGCGCACGCTCCAGAGCGACGAAGCGCTCGATGCGCTGCTCGGCGCGGTGGCCGAACGGCGCGAGGCTCTGGCCGCGCGCCACAACAAGCGCTCGCCGCTGTTCGTGAAGATCGCGCCCGATCTCGACGAAGCCCAGGTGGCGGTCATCGCCGCCACGCTGAAGCGCCATGGCATGGACGGCGTGATCGCCACCAACACCACACTCGCGCGCGATGCGGTCAAGGGCCTGCCGCATGCCGAGGAGGCGGGTGGACTGTCGGGCGCGCCGGTGCGCGAGGCAAGCAACCGCGTGATCGCTCAGTTGCGCGCGGCGCTGGGCTCGGGCTTTCCGATCATCGGAGTGGGCGGCATCCTCAGTGGCGCGGATGCCAAGGCCAAGATCGCCGCGGGTGCGGACGTGGTGCAGATCTACACCGGCCTGATCTATCGCGGCCCGGCACTGGTCCGCGAAGCCGCTCAGGCGCTGCTGCGGGATCGCAGCAAGGCCTGAGCTTTTTCTTTCCTCTTCAGCGCATGCGCCAGAGCACTGGCGCGATGACCGCAGCCCAGCGCAGTAAGCGCCTCGGCTTGATCACCACCACGGCCGCCGCAGCAACAACGCCGGTGGCCACGGGATGCGCACGGGCGATGCGCAAGGCAGCAGCAGCAGCGGATTCATTGGGCGGAGGCGCTTCGCCTTCGCCTGAACCGCCCGCAGGCTGTGCCTCGCGCCCGCCCTGCAGCGTCGCGATGCGCTCGCGCTGACGCTCCATACGCGCCAGCAGCTCTTCGCGCGTGGCCGGCCGCGGGGGGCGCGGCGCTTCTTCGTCCTGCTCAGGATCCTTGCCCAGGCCGAAGCTGTCCTGGACCCAGGCCCAGTCGCGCTCGAACTCGTGGCGCGCCGGCACGAAGCTGTTGGATGCATTGCGCAAGGTCAGCAACAAGCCGATGGCGGCCGCCAGCCAGAGCACGATCCATATGCCCGCCACCGACCATGCAGCGGTGATGCGGTACGGTGTTTCCCAGAAATGAACCACCACCGCCACGGACAGCAAGGCCACCGTAACCGTGGTCAGCCCCAACACGGCCAGACTGAAGACAAGCATCAGCTTGAGGCGCTGTTTCTCGTCCTCCCAGGCCATGCGCAGCAATTGCACCCGGTCTTCGGCCGCCAAGGCGCCTTCGGCCGCGGCTATGCGCAGCTGGCGAATCCGGGCGTTCAGCCCGAACAGGGACAGCAGCCTCATGGGCTGGCTCCGGCCATGTCCGGGTGAACGATGCTGCTGCCGTGCGTGCTCAGGTCAGCGGCGGCCAAGCAACAGACCCACCAGCACGCCGACGGCCAGTGCGGCACCGGCGATCTGCCATGGTTCGTCGTGGGCGTAGGCGTTGGCGGAGGTGGCCGCTTCGCGGGCCTTCTTGGCGGCGAGCTTGCTCTTCTCGGCCGCGAGTTCGCGTGCGATGGCCAGCTTGGTGTCGATACGCTGGCGCAGCGCCTTGATGTGGGGAACCGAATCCAGGTCCTTGCTTGCCAGCACGCCGCGCACGTCGCTTGCAATGTCTTCGGCTGCTGCTTCAAGATTTTGGGATGCACTCATTGGAAACTTTCCTCCGTGATGACACCGGCACCGCGCCGGCGGCTTCGCGCCAGCAAATGGCGTGCTGTCATGTTACAGGCTCAAAAGCCCCTCAGGCGCGACAGATGTGCAGACTTTGACGCGAGATGCCACTTCGTCGCGTGCAAGGCGCGCTTCACGCATCCGCCAGCAGGCCGGCCACATGGCGTCCGATGGCCAGGCTGCTCGTGAGGCCAGGCGACTCGATGCCGAAGAGATTGACCAGCCCCGGCACGCCATGCGACGCGGGCCCGTCGATCATGAAGTCAGCCGCCGGCTCGCCCGGGCCCGAGATCTTGGGCCGCATGCCCGCGTAGCCCGGGATCAAGGCGCCGTCGGGCAGCGCGGGCCAGTACTTGCGCACCTCGGCATAGAAGCCCTCGCCGCGGGCCGGGTCCACCACCAGTTCGTCGGACGAAGACACCCACTGCACGTCGGGCCCGAACTTGGCCTGGCCGCCCAGGTCGATCGTGAGGTGCACGCCCAGCCCGCCCGGCTCCGGCACGGGATAGATCAGACGCCCGAACGGCGCCCGCCCCGACAGGGTGAAATAGTTACCCTTGGCAAAGTACTCCCTGGGCACCGCCGAGGCCGACAGACCCTCGAAGCGCCGCGCCAGCGCTGGAGCCCCCAGACCCGCCGCATTGACCACGCTGCGGCAACGCAACGCAGTGCCATCCTCGGCCACCAGGACGATGGCACCATCGCCGCATTCGGCACGCACGATGGGTGATTTCAGTGCCAACATGCCGCCCGCGTTCTCGAGGTCGCCGAGCAGGCTCAGCATGAGCGAGTGGCTATCGACGATGCCGGTGCTCGGCGAATGAAGCGCCGCCACGCAATGCAGCTGCGACTCCATCGCCAAGGCTTGCTGCGCGGTGATAAGCGCCAGATCATCGACGCCGTTCGCAGCCGCTTTCATCCGGATGACTTCGAGCTGGTCCGCCTGCTCGGGCAAGGTCGCCACGATCAGCTTGCCGCAGCGCCGGTGCGGCACACCGCGTTCCGCCGCGTAGGCGTACAGCATTTCCTTTCCTTCGACGCAGAGCTTCGCCTTGAGCGAACCCTGCGGGTAGTAGATGCCGGCGTGAATAACTTCGCTGTTGCGCGAACTCGTCCCCGTGCCGATGGCACCTTCGGATTCGAGCACCAGCACTTCCCGGCCCGCGAGCGCCAAGGCGCGTGCTACTGCCAGCCCCACTACGCCAGCGCCGATGACGGCGCAATCTATTTCGTCCATCGTGCGAGCTTAGCGCGGCTCGCGCGCAGATTTCCTTATTGCACGGAGGGCGGCGGCTCGGGATCGGTGGGTTCGTCGGGTGACGTCTCGGCCCCTTCGTCGGGCTCGACGGGCAGGTTTGGAGTGACGGGGGGCGGAAGATCGGGATGAGTGGCCATGGCGGTGCTCCTTGCCCTTTGGTTCTAGGCCGCCGCCGGACGAAGTTCAACAGCCCTTGGCTCCACTTGCCGTCAGTGCGGACCGACAGCTCGATCGACGAATGCCCAGAACGCGACACGCCGTGAACCCGGCGCAGACAAATCACGTTACGACTGCGGCTTGGGAATCGCCAGCGGATGTGCTGTACTTCAACGCGCTGCCAAGACCCGGCAGGTGTTGCTTTCTTGAGGGAGAGAAATGTCCACCATCGATGCAAACGGGATGCTGATCGATCCCAAGGTGATCCTCAGACGGTCATCGGGAATCGAACATGGCGCCCTGCCCAGCGTGCTCGCCATCGTCGTCCACCAGACCGACTCGGCCACCGCCGAATCCAGCCTCAACGGCTACCAAGTGGGCGGCAACGGCGCTCACTTCCTGATCGACAAGAACGGCCAGATCTACCAGACCGCCAGCGTCTTCGCACGCTGCTACCACGTCGGCAAGCTGATCAAGTCGAAATGCCTGACCATCAACAAGAGCAGCTGCGACACAGCCGCGATGGCCAAGATGCTGGCGATGTCGTGGACCAACCAGATCAACGCCATCGATGCGCATGAGCGCGCGAAGCCGTACCCAGACCGGTATCCGGTGAACAGCGATTCGATCGGCATCGAGCTGGTCGGCCAGCACATCGACGACAAGAGCTATGACGCAGTGACCGCGGCACAGAACAGCTCGCTTCAGTGGCTGATCGAAGAGCTGTACGCGCAGTTCAACCTCAAGGCGAGCGACGTCTACAGGCACCCGACGGTCTCGTACAAGAACCCCGGCGAAGCGAGTTCGGCGATATGGAAGTGAGAATCCGCGTCCTGTGCCTCGCGGTCGGCGCCATGCTGGTCGCATCCTGCGCGACCCGCGACGCTGCGTTCGCGAACGTCTACGTCGCCGATTTCCATTCCGATGCACCGGCCACCTGTCGCAGTTCCGACGTGCCCCGGAACCACGGACAGGCGCGCGAATTCTTCTCGAAGGCTCGCGAGGTCGACTACAAGACCCTGCATGACCACTACGAACTGGCGCCCTGCTATGCCGAGGGCACGCTGACCCGCCAGGGCAAGTCCTGCGACTGGCAGATCCGGGCGGGGGCAACAGGCTCGGTGCAATGCGGGGAGCAGAAGCTGTACTTCGCGTGCGACACCTGCGGTGACCTGTTCGGGACCGCAAAATAGACGAGCCAAGACGCACAACAAAAAAGCGACCTGGAGATCCAGGTCGCTTTTGATTTGGTGGGCGGTGGAGGTTTCGAACCTCCGACCCCAGCAGTGTGAATGCCAACACGCGTCACGCCGTAGGCTTGACTCCCAATGAAAGCGGCGATCTGGCCCGTCAGAAAACGGTACCCGCGAGCCGCTTTTTGCACAGGAATTGCACAGGGCGCTATGCCGCGCCCTTCACCTTCTCGACAGTGCGAAGTCCACCCAGGCCCAGCATGCCGAGCAGCAACGGCCACAGTTCGGACGTCTCAATCACCGGCAAGTCGACTGGATGCCCGAGGGCCTGGCCCACCATGAACAGCAACGGGCCGCCGATGAACTTGAAACCCACCGCGAAGCCGCAGATCCAGCCGACGAAGGGACGCCATCCGGCCACGAACAGGCGTGTGCTGCCGGCCTCAATCTTGTTCGTCTCTGACTGAGCGGTGGCGATCGACACGTCCGCGTTGATCTGCGCGAGCTCGCCCTGTTGAGCGAGGCGGAGCAGTTCCAGTTTCGCTGCGTCAGCCGCACCCTTGTCAGGCAAGATCTTGTCCAGCAGCTGGGAAAAAACGGGGATGAGGGAAAGAAGTGCGCCCATGGTCAAACTCCTAGCGCTGCTCGCGCCTCGTTGTAGTAGCCCTGCCAAGTTTCGGGGTGCGGCTTGCCGGGCCGCCATGTCACGTCGGCATACAACTTCCACGCTGCAGCGCTGTCGCCGATCTCGGGTAGCGCGCCGGGCGCCCACCAGAGGTTCAGCCGCGCGAAGGCGCAGGCCAGCAGATCGTCCTGCTCGAGCGCTGCCCAGATCGTTGGGCGATCCCACGGCACGCCGCGCTCGTCGCAGACGCGCCGCGCATGCCCGCATGTCGCCGGGTGGTTCATCACGCCCTTGACGGCGCCGCCCTGCTCGAATTGCCAGAAGCCGCGGGCCGGCCCCCTTCCGCCTCCATTGAGCACCTGCGCGCGATCCTTGAATTTCGATTCCTGCCGGCCGATAGTGAGCAGCAGCAGGCGTGCCCGCGGCGAGTCCATGGCCAGAGGCAACATGGCCAGTCCAGGATTGACGATTTTGGCGATCACATCAGCCAATTGCATTGGTCGGTCGAAGTTCATCGCATTGCCTTTCTGTCCGATTCGAGGTTTTCAATCCGAAACTTCAAGATCGCGATCTCGCCGGCCAGCGTCATCGCTTGGCTGTTGCCGGCGTTGACCGTGATCTTCAAATCCTTGATCTGGTCCTTCATGTCCTTCAGCGTCTCGCCCTGGCTGCCGATCTGGTGGTAGAGGCCGAAGCCACCAGCGACGATGGCGAAAGCCACGCCGAGCAGCCACGTCAGGGGTAGCTTCAGATCGATCACGCGCGACATGCGTGCGAGTTCCCCGGGTTGGGTTTCTTGAGTCACGCCGCGCCCTCCCGATCCTTCAACTCCGCGATCAGCATCTGCGCGGCTTCCAGATGGTTTTTCAGCGTCGCCCGCATGATCTCGATGTCGGTGAACTCGACGGGCGCAGACGTGACCAGAGGCTCGACAGGCGGCAATGGGCGCACCTGCCACGCGTCCTTCGCGGGCACATAGAACGGCAAATGCGTCCTGCTGTCCCAGCCGCCCGGCGGGGGCGTCTTGGTAGCCCACGCTGGCACGATGACGGTGCCGGGCTCCAGTTGACAGAAGTCCACCGGACTGTTGCCGGTGTAGCCCATGGTGGTGGGGTCGTAGTGGAAGACGTACATGGTGAGACCTCAAAATTTGATGTACATGGGCCACGCGAGATTTCGCGGATGCCCCTCGGTGCCCTGCGACTGGATCGACACCCCGGTGGATGCCGCTTGGATCCCGGTGGTGCGGGTCGTTGTAGAGAACGTGTGCGCGTGATTGCCAGACGGGCTGGTGCCTGTGCTCGACGGCGCATACACGGTGGTTGCGCCCACGCCCGCACCGGCGCCGGACGGATTCCACCCGGAGTAGATGTGCGCGTGGTCTCCCGAGTCGCTCGTTGAGCCCGTGTGAAAGTGCCCGGGGTCGCCGTGGTTGTGCGTCGGATCGCTTACACCATGCGCATGTGGCGAGTTGTCCTGGTCCTGAAAAGTGCCGATGCCGCGGCCGGTATCAATTCCGCGCGACTCGTCGAGGCCGCGAATGAACATCGCGCGGGTGTCAGGGAGGCGGAATGTCGTGGAGCCATCCCCCACCGAGAACCGGCCCTGGTTCGACGCTGTCCACGTCGCCTCGCTCACCAGTCCTTGTGCAGACGCATAGGCGAACAGCGCTGCATAGGTGGTGCGCGAGACAAGCGCGCCGTTCAGCTTGATCCAGCCCGGTGCGGAGGTGCCGCCGACAAAAGGCGCCACCATGCCCACGGGCAACCCAGCGCCGTCGCGCAATTGGGCGATGAAGCTCAGCGCGTAGCGGATCGCGTCGTCGAGCGTGGATGGCAGGTCAGCGCCGTCCGGCCCGTTCAGCGTCGGGTTGGTGTTGCATGCGGCGAGCGTGGTAGTGATGGCCATGGTGTGGTCCCTCTAGAATGCGAAAACCCGCCGAAGCGGGTTCTGGAGTGCTGACTTGAAATTCGATCCGATCGTGCTGGGATGGCTTGCCGGCCTCTGTGTGCTGGCGCTGATCCGATACCTACGGGGCCGAAAGTAGGCCTCCGGCCACTGCTGCACCAGGCAGCAAGAAAGGCGCACCCGGGCCGGCGGCCGCCGGAGGAGTGCGCAGAAGTCCTGGCGTCACGTTCTGCGCAGCACGCTGGCTGATCGAAATATTCAGATTGCGCAGCGGGTCGACGATGGCCGCCTGCCCGAAGGGAATGCGCCCCGCCACCCCGTTCAGCATGTCCATGCCGCGGCCCAAAATCAGCGCGCCGCTGTTGCTGTTGTTCACCGCTGAGCCCACCGGCTGCGACTGCATCAGGCTCGCCACGCGACCCACCGAACGCAGTTGCGCGACTTCCTCTGGCGAGAAGAACAGGCGTAGCTTCTCGTCGCCGATCTTGTTCAGCGTGGCGTTGAGCCGCGACTGCGAAATCTTGCCCACCTCGTCGGCCGCACCGCTCAGCGACTGGCGCTTGATGTAGGTGGTCAGGGCGTCACGGATCGTTGCGCGGCCGGCATCGCCTACCTCGCGCGCCACCGTCGCAGCCTCATCGGGCGTGCCACCGATCACGAAGCGCTGCGCGATCCGCGTCGGGTCTGCGGTAGCACCATCCGACAACACGCTGCGCACCAGCGGCGAGGAGTCCTCGTACTGATAGGCCGCGCGCGTGGCAGCGCGTGCACGGTTCACAGCATCAATGGCCGCGCCTGGTTGCTCATCTGCCGAGCGCAGGGCGCCGGCGAGGCCAGCAGTCACTGGAGAGGCGCCAAGGTCGATGCCGCCCGGGTTGGTGATCGGACGCATCGGCGAGGCCTCCAGCGCGCGACGCGCGATGCCCGCGGCCGCCGCTTCGTTGCCGCCCTTGGCAAGCTCGCCGGCCAACATCGACTGCAGGTTGCGGTAGGCCTGCGGCGTGAAGGGCTGCTGCCCGGTCTGGAACGCCTCCATGTAGCGCGAGATCGTCGGGTTCATGAAGCCCATCATTCCCTCGTCGCCCAGCGCGCGGTTGATTGCGTTCAGGCCATCGGGGTAGATCGGCTGCGTGTAGCCTGGTGCATTGCGGGCCTCGGTCCACGCTGTGCGCTCAGCACCTCGCAGCGCATCCCGCGTGCCCTGAACTTGACCAGTGACCAGGCGGCCGGCCGTCACAGGATCGACCTCGCTGCGGCCGCCCAGGTCGTTGAGGCGCCCGATCAGCGTCTGGTTGTTCTGGTTTTGCATCAGCGGCAGGCCATGCAGCTCGCCGTCGGCACTGTTGGCCGCCATCTTGGCGAGGTTCTGCTCGCGCGTGATCTGCACCGGGTTCTGCGAGAGCATGCCGCGCGTCGGCGTCGCGCCCACCGCCCGAAACTCTGCCAGGCGCGCCACGGCGGCCGGATCGAGCTCACGGCCGGTGCGCAAGGCGTCGGCCAGTTCGGTGCGCAGCGACTGCTGCACATTCGCCGGCAACTGGCTGTAGTCAGTGCCCGCGCGCTGCAGCACCGTCGACAACTGCACGTCGAGCTGCTGCGGCGTCATCTTCGGCGCCAGCGCGCGGCGGCCAGCGTCGATTACTGGCTGTGCTGCACCAGGGGCGACGCCGCCCAGCACCGCGCCAATCAATGCCGCGCCGCCCTGCTGCCATGGGCCACCGCCAGCCTCGCGCGATGCGCCGCCGGCAAGGCCTGCACCAGTCGCGGCGGTGAGCTGCGAAGTGGGGTTTGCAGCCAGGCCGCGCAGCAGGTTCTCGCCGGCAGGCACTGCGGCACGTGCGGCGCTCTGCACACCCTGCACCACCGGTGCATCCGCCAGCCCGGCGACGAAGTTAGAAACAGGCGTTGCAAGCGCCCGCGCACCGGCATTCGCCGCGCCAGCCATGCCGCCAGCGCCAGCCACCAGCCGCGTGGCGTCACCGATCACACGCTCGTTCGCATTCTGCGGCGTTGGAAGGCCCAGGGCATCGGCGAGCTTGGATGCCTGCACGCCCAGCGGCGTGGACTTCGGCGGCGCGGGCTGGCCGGTCACCAGGTTGGACACCCCGCCGCGGTCGGGCAGCAACTTGTCGGTGAAGTAGCGGATGGGCTCGGTGACCACCTGCAGCGCCTGTGCGGGGCCCTCCAGCGCGTAGCGAGCGGACAGCCCGAGCTGGCGGCCCACATCGTTGACGGCACGGCCAGCCGAGAACGCGGCGGAGGCAGGCGCAGCAGCGGGCGCAGAGCCACTGGAGATCTGCCCCTGCAGTATTTGGAAGGCCTGCTCCTGCGTCGCACCCTCGGGCGCGCCTACCTCATAGGTCTTGCCGTCGGGCGCGGTGAATTCGTAGGTTGGCATTTCACTTCACCTTCACAGTCCAGCCTGACGGCAGAGTGCCCGGCGCCGAATTGCTCCGGCCATCGGGTACAGCGCCGCCGTTGATGGCCGCGTACTTGTTCTGTAGTGCGATCACCGTCTGCAGGGCCGCCTTGCGGGTAGACGGCGGCAGGGTTTCATCACCGACCTGGCCGGCCATGGTGTTGTAGTTCGCCACGTCGCGGTCGGATTGCGGCCCTTCCATGCGCGGGACGTTGGCAACGAGCCAGCCTCCGAGTGCCTTGAGCTGCGCGGCCTGCGAAGCGCCTTTGATGGGCTGCCCCACAAAGTTGCCGACGCGATCGACCAGCGCGCCCACGCCCGAGCCGGTGGGGCCTTCGTCGAGCAACCTGTTCGCAAGGCTGGCCGCCTCCTGCATCTGCGACATCTGGCGCCCCGTGGCGGCAGAAGCTGTTTCCCGGACCACGCCGGCCTTCGCGCGGTCGACCATGGCCACGCGGTTGGCCTCGTTTTCTGCCTGCTGCTGTGGCGAGAGTTCGGCGACATTGCCAGCGGTGACAACCGGCGCGCCAGGGGTGCCCATCGTGCCGCGACCTGCACCCGGAACAATGCCGGCACCGGGGCCGATCAGCGGCGCAGGCGCTGCGGGGCGCACCCCACCAGGAAGCCGCTGCAGCTCACGCTGGATACCTGCAACGTCCTGCTGCGCCCGCGCGGCCGCCGCCGCATCACCGCGCTGCTGCGCCGCTGCCGTTTCTTGTGTGGCGCGCTGCAGTTCGGTGTTCAGGATCTCGGCTTGGCCGCCAGCGGCCGCCGACGCGCTACCGCCTGCGTAGCCTGGCCCAGCGGCGCCCAGCGGCCGGCCCGGCAGCACCGGTGCTGGCGCGCGCGAGGAATTTAGCAAATCGGCGCGCGATGGAATGACCTTCTGCCCCTGCGCGTTGAAAACCGGCGTTCCCTCCTGCCAGTTAGCCGCGGCTTGGCCCTGTGCGTTCTGGTAGGCGCCGAAGGTGCCAACAGCGCCCTGCGGCGCCGACACGACCGGTTGACCGTCCGGGCCGATCTGCACCTGCGTGGCCTGGCCGTTGCTGGAGATGTTGAGTTGCGGCAGGTAACCCGGGCCCACGCGGTTCTTGTCGTAGGCATAGCCGTTGGTCACCTGCATGTCGGGCGTGCCGCGCTTGAACAGCATGTCGGCGATGCCCTTGCCGCCGTTGGAAAAGTAGTCGGCCACCAGCGCGTCGACGGGGATGTTGAACTGCTTCGACCATTCGGTGAACTTGCCCTGGCCGGGCGGCGGAGCGTCAGCTGGCGCGCCGGCGGCGGCCTTCAGCGCGGCGCCAGCGGATGCAGGAGCACCACCAGCTGCCACGGGCGAGCCGCCAGTGCTTGCGGGCGATGCGGCGCCAGCACCTGGTGCGCTGAAGCTGCCGCCCAGGTAGTAGGCGTCCTGTCGGGCCTGGCGCTCCAGTTGCGCGCGGCGCAGCGCGTCCTGGGAGGTGTTCTCGTCGATCTGCGACTGCTTCAGCTTGCGATTCAAGCCGGCGTCTTTCGCAGCCATCGCTTGGCCGACGCCAGCGGCAATGCGCTGGCCGAAATCCATCGGCGTGGTCGACGGGCCGCCGGCCGCGAGCAGACCGAGGCCTAGCTGCGCATCGTCGGTGGAGAGGAAATCAAGAAGTCCGGCCATGGCTGCTCCTTAGAAAGTGCCGCCAGGGCCGGCGCTCGCGGCACCACCAGGTGCGCCGGAGCTGGGGCCCTCGCCTTCGCCAGGGGCTCCAGCCCCCAGCAATCCGCCAGACGTCCACAGGCGCGACAGCGGATTGACGTTCGGGTCTGCATAGGGCTTCGAGCCCGTGGCACCGTAATAGCCGTTCGGATCGGCGCCGCCGTTCGCGAAGTAGGCCGACATGTCGCGATAGGCCTGCGTGCCCGGCTGCGGCGTGGGCATGCCGTACTTGAACGATCCGTAGCCACCGCCGCCCAGCATGGTTGTGCCATCCCACGAGGAATGATTCATGCCGCTCACCGCGCCGTTCTGCTGGATGAAGTCGCCCAGGCTCTGCTGCGCGGGCGCCGCCGCTGGCGCCGCCGTCGCATTGGCGACCGAGCGCTGCCCGAGCGCGCCATCGGCCAGAGCGTTCCAGTCCCATGCCTTCTGTTTGGCCGTGGGGTTGCTGGGATCGAACCCGATGGGCTGGCCCTGCAGCTGATTGAGCAGGCTGGGAATCAAGCCACGCATGTAGTCGCTCTGCGCATAGCTGTTGTCGTACGCCGCCTGCTGCTTCGGGCTGAAGGGCTGCGCGGTGTACTGGTTCTGCAAGTTCTGACCCTGCACGATGTTCGACAGCAGCCAGGGCTGCGCGGGTGCCCAGGGCTCTTTGCTCTGCGTTTGCGTGCCCGCGCCGCCGTTCTTGTCGCTGCTCATCGCGCTGCCCAACAGGCCCGCGCCGGCCCCGATCACTGCTCCCCAAGACATGGCGTCTCTCCTTCGGCCGTGGCCGCAATGTGTTTCTGGTCCCGCATGAAGGCGAGGTACTCGTCGACGTTTTGCGCGATGAAGTGCGCTTCGATCTTTTGCAGGTCGCGCTCGTCGGTGTTGTGCATGCAGGTCCACACCGCGTCTTCCAGCACGAAGGCCACGCGGCGCGCCCCAGGCGGTGCGACGATGTGGAAACCGGCCGACACCTCGCGCACGGTGCCGTCTTCCATGTAGAGAGCCATGCGGCCCTTGGACAGGATCGAAAGGTTTTCGAACTTGTGCACCTTGCTGGTGATCACCGCGCCGGCGGGCACGCGCATTTCGCGCGCATAGATGCCGGGCGCGAAGTGGTGCACTGTCTCCCACTCCAGCGTCGTGCGCGGCTGCGCGCGGATGGCCGTTTCGAGCGCATCAATCTTGGCGTGCCGATCCGGGCCGCCTAGCGCCAGATTGGGCGCACCCGGCACGCTGTAGAGCGAAACCGCGTTCATGCTCATGCCCACCAACTCGTATCGCTGCCGCTGGTGCTGGGTGTGCTGCTCGAGCTACCCGAGCCGCTGGTGCCGGTGTTGCGACTGTTCCACCACGAGTTACCGAGCTGCGCTCCGCCGAGCAGAGAGGCGAGCGGGTTGCTGGTGGTGCCCGCGGTGCTGGTCGTCGAGCCGAAGCCGTTGGCCAGGCCGTTCGCGGCGTTCTGGAACTGCTGCCAGTAGTTCAGCGGCGCGTTCTGCTGCGTCGTGCTGTTGGCAATGTCCTGTTGGTTGTAGCCGCCCAGCGTGCCCAACAGTCCAATGCCGGCCTGCAGGTTGCCCATGTTCTGCGAGTAAGCATCGTTGGACAAGTTGCGGCCGAACCCAAGGTTCCATTGCTGGTTGTTCGCGTCCTGCTGCTGCTGCCACTGATACATCTGCTGCTGCTGGGTGTAGTCATTGAAGCGCAACTTCGAGGCAGCATCTCCGATGCTCTGTTGCAACTGGCCCTGGGCGTTGCGGTTCAGCTCGTCGATGGCTGAGTTCCCGAAGCTCCCCGACTTGATCATCCCGGCGTTGTAGGCCGGCTGCGCAGTCAGGTTGAATTGCTTCGTCAGGTCGCCCGTCACCTGGCCGACGACGGCATCCAGATTCGGATTCGCCTGTCCGATATACGGGTTGGTGGCCGTGGTGCCCAGCCCGAGGTTGTAGGGGTCGTATGCCATGTCAGGCTCCTTTGGGGTCGGGGAGATTCAGCGCGGGCAACATCGCGAGGAGTTGCTCCAACGAGGGCTCTTTGATCGCACCTGCCATGAATTGCGAGAGCACCTCGTAGCACTTGGCATTCACGGCATCCATCCAGACAGCGAACGCCATGCCTTCGTCGTGGAACGGACCAGGGTAGCCGGCACGCAGCGCAGCGGTGTGGATGCTGTCGTAGCGCTTCGCATGCGCCGCCGCATTCAGATGCTCATCCACTCCCGCCTGCAAGAAAGCAATGCGCTGCTCGAGCGAAGGCTCTGGCGGCTCTTTGGGCACGCCGCCCGCGGCCACCCATGCCTCGAAGATCTTGTAATCGGGGTGCTCGGGATCGCGCGCGAAGCACACGCCGTCATCACACTTGATGTAGTTGGGGTAGATGGTGTAAGTCATGGCTCGCAAGAGGCTGTCCAGGCACCAATCCATGCGATGGTCCCGGTGGCGATGGGCGTGGCGAACCAGGTCAGGCCGTCCACGGTCGAGGTGCGCGCATCGAAGACATTGCAGTTCGTGCTGGCTGCCACCGTGTAGGTCAGCGCAACGGGTGTGGTCGCTTTCGTGACCTTGAATGGAATCCGGACCGCAGTTCCGTTGCCGGCGCTGTTGTAGGCCTGCAGTTCCCCGCTACCGGTTTCGTATCGGCGCTGGCATCGGATCAGCTCGGCGTCCGCCAGGCGCCGCTCGAATGTCGTGACCGTGGCACCTGGCTCAACCTGCACCCGAGAGAGTGTTCCGGTGTTGAACTCGATGGTCATGGCCGCATTGGCTGCGACACCGGCGGCCGTGATGCCGGAGGCGCCATAGGAGCCGCCTGCGATCTTCCCTTGTGCAGTGCCGAACCACGACATGCTGTAGGTGCCACCCTCGATGGCACCGGCGTCGATGATCTGCAGCAGCGAGCCCGCCGTGATCGTGATCACGATGTCGTTGCCGGAGGCCGCGAAGGTATATGTGCATCCGCTCGCACCAGCCTTCCAGCGGTCATGCCCATATGCACCAGCTGCCAGCACAACGGTGCCGGCCTTATTGCGCTGGTTCACGATGAACGTGCGGTTGTCGACTAGATTGCGGCCCCCGGCGGAGCCTGCTGAGCCCAAACCCAGATTTGCACGGGCACCCGCTGCGGTGGTAGCTCCAGTTCCACCATTCACGATGCCCAACACACCGTTGACGAAGTAGTCCGCGATGATCTGCAGCAGGTCGACCGCGGTGTTGACGACTTGCGCAACCAAGCGGGCCCATTCCATCACCGTGGGGCTTACCCCATTAAGGCGCGGCTCGGCGTCAAGCTTCCTCATCGCCCGCTCTCATCCAGAATTTTCGGACGGAAGGCTGTCTCACGATGATCGCCCGTCATGTCGACGCGCACCCGATGAAAGCGCCCGCTCTGCAGCAGGTCAAACTTCCCTTCGTTAATCGCGCAGCTTGGGCCAGTTGTGAGCGTTTCGCCTTCGTTCATCGCCCAGAACGCCGTCGCCTGGGCCGTTGCAGGCACGCGCGTGAAGCGCACGCGGAATTCGTCCAATGTGCTGACGCTCTCTTCGTCGCCCATGTCGCCGGTCGTGAAGCTGGAGGCGCCAGCCACTCCGGTGTTGGACACCAACTGGTTGGTGGAATCGAAGTAGGCATAGAGCCGACCACCTGCCAGCCAGTACTGCGAGTCAAACGGGATGGGCGGCAGGTTGTCGATGCTGGAGGAATAGACGTCCAAGCCGTCGATGGTCACGCCCGGCGCGGTGAAGTTCAGTGCTGCCTGCAGCACGCGGTCGGAACTGCCCCAACGCTTGTTTCCGATGTGAATTGCCAGCGTGCGATCGCATGCGCCGGTAGAGGTTGGGGATGGATAGGCAATCCAGACCAGATTGCGCTGCCGGTCGTAGGTGCACTTCGTGCGGTAGCGGAAGGTCTGACTGGAGTTGCGGCGGAACCAGTCGCGCAGCACACCCTCGCCCAGTGGCGTAGGCCGCGTGCCGTCGAATAGCCAGAAATCGTCTTCGCCGACGATGAAGTGCTGGCCACCGACGTCGCAGACCGCTTCCTGCCCGACGCAGCCGCATTCGCCGCCGGGAACCGCCGTCCACTGCCAGGCGCCATTGGCTGAGCCGACGAAAGAGCCGATGAACACGCCGCGGGACTTGTAGGCCACCACGTAGTCGCCCAACGGCAGCGCGGCCTGAATGGCGCCCTCTCGCGCCACGAGGCGGCCCGTGGTTGCGCCAGTGGCGACGCTGGGCACCCAATCGGCTTGGTTGCTCTGCGCGCAGCACCACCAGCGGTCCGGCGACACACCGAACGTGCCGTCATTCGTATTGAATGCGATCACGAAGTTGTTGGAGGCGCTCACGATGATCTTCGCCTTGGGCGCCGTGGGCACATCGGCGAAGGCGCCAGCGGTCGACTGCTGCATGGCGTCGACCAAGTTGGAAGCCATCGAGGTGTCGCCGAACTGACAAAAGCTCCAGCGCGATTCCGTAGAGCCCACATAGTTGCCGGCCTTGCTGCGGTCGGTCCACGTGGTGCTGGTGAGCTCGTACAGCTTCGTCTGCGTGCCGGCGAACAGGCGCCGCGTGCCGTCGAGCTTCGTGGCCACAACCGCACCGCGGCACTCGGCGGCCAGCGCGGCCGCCTGCACCGCGACGGGCGAAGGCGCGGCGAGAAACCCGGATTCGAACGGAATGATGTTCGAGCACTCCAGCAGTACGCCCGGAGCAGTCGGGTCGGCGTCGGGCATGAAGCCCACGATGGGAGTCATCGCCGGCGCATCCGAAGGTTCGAACCACTGACCGCAGCCGCCTCATCGACGCTCTGTAGCTCGTCGACGGCCTTGTCGAAGAGCGTGCCCCACTCGCCTGCCTTGCCCGAGTTCTTGATGAACATGGCGCCTTCAACCAGGGCGGCGTACAGGTAGACGCTCGGGGCCTCGTTGAGCAGCCACGTGGAGGCGGCATTCTGGAGATAGGGAGGCCGCTGGTAGTACCGCACCGTCAGCGCAAGGTTGGCGCTTGGAGTCTGGCCATACAGCAGGCGGCGCCCCTCGATGGAGTACTTCGAAGCATCACCGCACGGCGGCAAGTCTTCCAGCGCGTCGGGGGTCATGTACTCGATGCGCGGCTCGGCGGCGCTGCGGATGCGCTTGAAGGCGAGCCAGTCATCGGGCAGCGCAACCCAATTCTGTCCGGCCAAGATGGTCAGCGTGGTGGGCAACGACACCATGCCGCTGACGCGCAGCCGGCGGCCGATGCGCTCTTCGCCCAAGCGGATGAAGTCGGGAATCCGATCAGTCACCAGCGAGTCGCCGCGCACGAGCCATGCCTGCACACTGGTCTTCAGGTCGGTGTAGCTGCTGAAGGACATGTCAGCGCTTCAGGTACGGCGTGTAGCCGACGAAAGCCGGGTTCTGCTGGAAGAACTCTCGCACCGCCGCCTTGCGTGCCTCGGGGTCGCGGATCACGCAGATCTTGGCGTAGAAGGCGGCCGGGATATGTCCGACCAGCTTGCCCTCGCCCCAACGCTGGCCGTCCTGGGCATCGCGCAGCCGGCGGGCATGCTCAAGGTGCGGTTCGGCGTCGAAGGTCTTCTGTGTGATCAGAGAATCACCTTCGAAGTGGAGCTGCGTGCGGATGCCCGTGTTCGGGTTCACGCCCTCGTCGATGGTGACGTTCTCGGAGTAGCCGTTTGTCATGGTGTTCTCTCCAATGAAAAGGGCCCTCCGAAGAGGGCCCTTGATGGCGATGTGCTGACCAGATCGGCTTAGCCGCCCGAGAGGTCGGCAATCTTCCAGTGCACGTTTTCCGAGGTCACGCGCACCGTCGCATCGACGAGCACCTGCTCCTTGGTCGAGTCGCCGGACTTGCCGAGCGGTTCCGACTGGAAGGGGCGCAGATACACGGCATCGCCGTACTCGGGATTGAGCCCGTATACGTTGGTGCTGCCGGCCATGATGTAGTGCGGCACGATCTCGATGTCGCCGAAATCCGAGGTGTAGACATCGGCGCCGCCAATGATGCGAGCCTGCTTCTTTTCCTTGATTTCGACGCGGTTCAAGGCGATGCCGGTGAACGCGGAAAACACGCTCTTGTGGTTGGGCCCCATGTATGCCGCGGGCGGGATCTTGCCGCTCGAGGTATAGGCGGCCTGCACGGCGGCCTTGAGCAAGGCTTCCGTGAACGCACGAGGCGTGCCGGCCGTCGGTGCTGTGGTCGGTGCCCCCGACGTATGCGCGACGGTCGAGCCGCCCGCGCCATGCTGCGCATTGGTGTACAGCAGCACGCCCAGGCCACCCGACTTTGCAGCCGCCGCACCAGAACCAGCCACAGCAGGATTGGCCGAAAGCGTCATGGCCTCCATGTCGCGTTGCAGCTCCTTGTACGCCTTGGCCTTGTAGTAGGCTAGCGCGGACTTCATGCCGGCCTTCTTGACACGCTCGACGCGGCCCGAAACCGCGATGGTGTCCTGGAAGATCTGGCAGATGTTGCCCACGCGCACAGGCGGCGTCTTGTTGCTCGCGGTGGCGTCGTCGCCGTCGATTGCCGCGTTGTCCTTGTTCGGGGCGCGCAAGTTGTCACGTTGCCACTCGTGCAGCGTGTTTTCCGCAGCGGCCCGGCCGAAAGACGAGATGACCGGAGTTTCCTCGGGGTTGGTCATCGTGATCTTGTCGATCAGGTCTTCGCGGACGTTGGTGCCGGCGTCGTACCGGTCATAGAGATTGGTCGGTTGTGCCATTTCTGGCTCCTTTCAGGCCCTCGCGGGCTTAGAAAATCAGTTGTTCATCAGGAAGGCGGCCAAGTCCTTCACGCCAGCATTTCCGGAGCGGAATTTCTGGTTGAGGCGCTTGTTCGCCTGTTCTTTCTGCGGCACTTTCTGGCGCTGGGCGGGGAGGTTCGGCGCGGTCTTCACCTGCTTCTTCACCGCCGCGGCCTTTTCCTTCAGTTCGCGGTAGGCCAGCGCGTCGCGCATGATCAGCACGACCTTGGGGTCGGTCACGTTTGCGAAACGCGTCTCCTCGACGCCGTAGGCCTTGGCGACACCATCGAAGATGCCCTTCAGCTTCGGCTTGTCGATGCCCTGCTGGCCCAGAACGCCCCAGGCTTTCTGGAATTCCTGCTGCTGGGCGACCTGCTGCTGGTGCTGGGCCTGCTGCTGTTCCAGCGTCATGCCCTGCTCGATCTGCGCCAGCACGCCCTTGATGGCCTCGGTGCGTGCACGCTCCTGAACCCAAGCTGCCTGGTCGGTTTGCGCGAGCTGCGCCATTTCCGCGTCTGACTTCAGGCCCGCGAGCGTTCGGATGGCAGCATGTGCCTTCTGCGCCTCCTGCATGTAGTGGTTGCGGCCCTCTTCCAGGCGCCGGCTGACCAGTTCATGCGCTTCGCGTTCCCGATTGCCAAGCTCCTGCGTTTTGCGGGTGTAGTCCGCGTGGCGCTGGTAGCCGGCGATGAGTTCCTTCGCATCGACCTCTTGCTCGATGTCGGCGCCGTCTTCGCCCTTGACGGTGACTTTGAACTTCTGGCTTGTCTGCTTCTGGGCTGCGTCGGCCGCGGCGGGGTCGTCCTCATCGGAGTCCGCATCGGGGTCGTCGCTGTCAGGGCCAGCACCGTCGGCGTCATCGCCGCTCGGATTTTCTTCGCCGTCCGAGTTCTCCGGATCACCGGGCTCGTCGTCGTTTGGCAGCTCTCCCGCTTGGTCGGCCTCGGGGTTATCGACCAGGAACGCTGCAACGTCATCCATAGAAACCGGGGCCGTATCGGCTTGTCCGTTTGACATGTGATGTGCTTTCAGTCAAGACCACCCCCACGAGACACCAGGGGGTAGACACGGGACGCATCGCTGCGGAGCCCAAAGAGGCTGGTGTGGGCCTATGAAATCTTGCGTAGTGCGCGTTTCATGCGCGACTCGTTGCGTGCGGTGTCGATGTCGATCTGGGCGCTTGCCATCTTCCCGGCCTCCAACATGCCGCGCAGCGTCTCAGCCACCTTGTCGGTGAGCCGCGCGGCCTGGGCCAGCAGCAGCAGGCCCTCGCGGTCGCGGATGGGACATGCCTTGATGCGCTCGACGGCATCCTCGGCCATCAGGCGCAGCGCTTCGTTGAATGCTGGGCTTTCCAGCACGCGGCGGGCGTCTTCGCCCATGTCGGAGATCTGCTGGTTGTTGGGCGTGGTCATTGCGTCACCTCGGTGGCGATTTCGTTGGTGGCCGCAGCCGTTGCCGGGTCGGAAACCTTGTCCTTCGACATGACAGTGGCCACTTGGATCTTGGTGGCGGCTGCGAGCTGAGCCTCATCCCAGCGGCGCGACTGCTCGCGCTGGTGGGACAGGTCTTCATACTGGGCGCGCATGGCGGCCAGATCAGCCTCGTTGCGAATCTTGAGCGCGTGCTGCTCGGCTTCGGCGCGCTGTCGGTTGTTGTCGACCTCGGCCTGCAACTGCATGCGCTGGCGCTCGAGCGCGGCCTGCTGATCAAGTTCCATCTGCTTCGATTGGGCCTGAGCCTGCAGCTTCACCATCTCGATCTGTTGCTGCGACTGAGCTTTGATCTGCGCAATCTGCAGCGCCGGATCTGGCGGTTGCTGCGGCCGGCCTGGCAGCGGTGCCTCGCCCGGGTCTTTCAGGAAGTCGCCCACATTCTTGAAGCCGCCCAGCGCGATCATCTTGGCCTGCGTGGTGTAGATCTGGTGCGGCGTGACCATCATCTCGCCCAGCGGGCTCTGCGCGAGGCCCATCTGCGTCTCGAAGACCTTGCCCAGCACCGCGAGCTGTTTGTCCTTGTCGCCGGTGCCAAGGCCGACATTCACGGTCATGTCATAGCCGTCGTTCCATTCGTTCGGATCAAGCTCGACGAACTCGCCGCGCAGCTTGAACGCCAGCGGCTGCATATCGCCCTCGGTCAGCAGACGCAGCACGCCCTTAAAGATCGGCTTCACCACCGTCTCGGCCAGGATGCGCGCAATCAGCTTGATGCGGGCCTTGGCCGCGTTGGCCGTCATCATGACTTCGGCAGCCGTGCGGTCGGGCCGCAGTGCGTTGGGGTCGAGGCCCTGTTGCTGCTTCGACACGCCGATGCGCTTCTCGCCCATCTGGTCGACGTACTCCAGCAGCGGGAACATCTGGTTGCCCGTGAAAGAGGTTGGCTCCATCGTGACGGCATTGAGCGACTTGATGCGGATATGACCACCTGGCCGCCCGTCGAGCAGGTCGTCGACATCGGCCTGCGGCGCACCCTGCTTGTCCACCAGCACCATCTTGCGCGGGTTGTTGGAGGCATAGGCGTTGTTCACCACGCCGCGCGTCAACTCAGTCTTGAGCATCTGCAGGTCGCTCATGATCTCGGCCACGCTCATACCGTCCCAGCGGTGCTGCACCAGCAGCGGCGAACCGGTCGATACCGGAACCTCGTCGCATTCCTCGTTGCTCAGGATCTTGTCGTTGAGCCGGTAGATCTCGCGGCGCTCGGCAATGCCGTCGTCGTCGTAGTCGACCAGAACCCATTCGATGCGCAGATAGCCGCGCGTCAGGCTCTCGTCGTCGACGGACACCTCGTTGATGGGGTCGTTGAGTTCGTTGGTGAGGCCGCGGCGGCTGCGGCGCTGCTCGATGGATTCGCCGACACCTGGCTGCGTGCTGGCGGCCAGCTCTTCGGCTTCCACGTCGTCGAACCCCATTTGCTTGAGGTCGGAGAGCGTCACTTCGAGGTTGCGCGCCACGTAGGGGCAATCCGCGAGCATCGGGCTGGTCCAATCGCGTTGGATCAGCAGGTTGTCGGGCTCGAAGGCATCGATCTTGATCACGCGGCGCTCGGTGGGCACCGACACGAGGGCGTTGATCAAGGTCTGCATGATCGGCTGGCCGTCTGCATCGAGCACAGGCATGCCCATCTGGTCGACCAGCGGCTGCGGCTCGGTCTCCTCGGCCGCCGCGATCTTGGCGCCGCGTTCCTTTTGGAGGTACGCGATCATCTCGGCGGTGGCGCCGTTCACGCGCTCCTTGCGATTGGTGCGCAGCGTCTCTTTGCGCCAGTGCACCGCGCAGTTCTTGAACATCAGCGCGTCCTTGAACGCGGTGTAGAGCGTTAGGAAGCCGTTGTTCTGCTTATAGAAAACATAGTTGGCAGCATCGGTGGCCTGCTCGGCGCCCTTCGAGTCTGCGGCCTGCGTGGGCTCGAAGATCACGGCGTCGTCGCTGCTCAGGAACATGTCTATGAGGTCCGGCAGGATCCACTCGACGGTGTCCTGCACCTCCGACGTGACGATGGATGACCAGCCATCCTCCTCGTTGCCGTAGGGCTGGCGGTAGTACTCCTTGGCCGCCACGCGCCGTTCTTGCGCGAGCGTGCCCCAGACGAACTGGGCGGAGTTCTCCTCCAGCTCCTGCAGCATGCTCAGGAGGGTGGTGTCTTCCATCTTCGCCATGGCTTAGCGCTTGCGCGAGCTGGTCGGTGCGGGCGCGGCAATGGGAGCCGGGGCGGCTGCGGGCTCGATCTGCTCGGCGATGGTTTCGAGCTCGGCGGGCGTGGGCTCAACCGGCTGCGGCTCGGGCGAGGATTCCACTTGGTCGGCCGTTACGACATTCGAGGTCTGCGGGACCGGGGCGGGCGCCGGCTCCTCGGCTGGCACACCAACGCGCTCTGCGGCTTCAGCTGCGATCTGCTTGGGCGACTTCTCGGGCCATGGCGGCGTGCCCACCACAGCCGAGCCGTCGGGATAGGTGTGGAGTTCGCTGCGCGCGATCTCGGTGGTGGTCGCTTCGGCGGTGTCGGTCATGGGTGCCTTTCTCGCTGGTCAGGCCAGCATTCGGTTGCTGCGGTAGGTGAGTGGTTTGGACGGCTGCGGCTTCGTGATCGCGTGCCGTTTCATCATGTCGGCGTAGCGCGTGGCGCTCATCAGGTCGTCGCCGAGCTTCACGATCTTTCCGTCCTTGCGGTGGTACATGCGGAACTCTTCGAACCAGTCGTTCAGGTGGTCGAAGACCTTGAATCGGCCCGACTGCATGCGGTCGAGCAGCTCAAGCACCCCGGCCTCGACACCGTTGCCGCCGGTGCCCTCTTCCTCGCCATCCGCCGGCGGATGGGTGGCCTTGTCCTTGAGCATGCTCAGGCCCTGCGCCTCGTACTGATCGCGCAGCGCCTGGCCGGAGCCCTTGTCGTGCTGCAGTCCGTCATGCGGCCACGCCCACGGCAGCCAGTCGCCCCATGGCTTCAGCGTCGCCGCGAACATCAGCGGGGTCTGCTCCTTCTGCCGATGCGCCTTTGTGACGTACACGATGTCAGCGTCTCGGTCCCAGGCCACGTTGACCGCGGCGCTCGGGTGATCCCAGCCGAAATCCAGTCCGCCGATCTGCGCCCAATGCCGCGGGATCTCGAAGGCTGGAACCTTGATCAGCGCTTCGTCGATCGGGAAGATACGCCCGCTTCCCAGCGTGGGCACACCATTGACGCGGGCCTCGCGCTCGTGTGCTGGGTAGCTGGCGATGATCGCGGCGCGCTGCTCTGGCGTGTAGTGCAGCGCGTCATGGATCGTCATCGTGGTGACATGCGTGCCGGGCGGCTTGTCGATCAGGAATCGCTTCACGGTGTCGGTCATGCCCATCAGGGGTGTGAAGGTCATGTAGACGATGCCGTTCGTGGCGTTCGTCCGGGTCAGCGACTCGGTGTAAATGTCGAGAGCCGGTTCCTCGTCCAGCCACACGAAATCGAGGGTGGCGGCCTGGAACTTCGCGCGGCCCTGCTCGTAGCTCTTGATCCCCAGCACCGACTCACCGGCCTGCACGTCGCCGCCGCCGCCGTGGCGCACCACGATGGTCTCGATGGCGTCCTGCACACCGGAGCGCCGGTTGAAGTCCTTGATGGCGTCGCGCGGGATGGTGCCCGTGCCTACGTTCTCGATCTTTCCGCACAGCAGCAGTTGCAACGAGTCGCGCGTCACCTCGTTGGTCACGCCGGCCGCCCATCCGCTGACAGCGCGGTCCCAGGTGCGGCCCTCCCACCAGTCGGGATAGCGCCCGGTGAGATGCATGGCCGTCTCGAATGCCGCGCTCCACGTCTTGCCGAGCTGGTTGCCGGCCTTGAGCAGGCGCTCGCGGTAGGTCTTGCCGGCCGCGTGGAACTCCTGCTGCTTCGGGTACGACCGATAGGTGTTCAGCCGGTTGCCGAGCGCACGGCGGTGCATCTCTTCGAGCAGCGCCAGTTCCTCAAGCTGCAAAGCGCGCACCTGGCCGGGAGTGAGGGGCGCATTCACTGCGATGCCGTCCCGTCAACAGGTTGCGCTTGGGCTGCCAGGTCTGCGCGAATCTTCGCCGCGCGCCGAGCGATCTCCTCGTCGCTCAGGTTGATGATGGTCGTGTTCTGCTCGATCTCTAGCTTCTCGCCGTACTCGCGAGGATTGGCCTTCGATGCTCTCCAGCGGTAGTGGTGCGCCAGTTCGCGGGCCTTGGCGATGCCGTCCTTGCCGCGGGCTGACTTGATCGCGGCTTCGGCCAGGTCGTCGAACGCCTGCGCTGCTTCGATGCGCGCCTCTCGTACGCGCGCCTGGCGCTCAGAATCCAGCGACACCCAGCGGCTAAGCGAACCTCGCATGACGCCCAGCGAATTGCAGATCGCGGTCTGTGTCTCGCCGGCCACCAGCCTGTCGCACAGGGCCTCCAAGCCGAAGGCGTTGAGGATGGCTTCCGCCTCGCCGGGCTTGACCGTGACCTTACCCACGGCAAGACCCCTTGAAAGTTGTGTTCATGGTCGGGGCTCCCTTGGGCTTATCCGAAGTCGGCCCATCCGACTGACGCCGAAGCGCTGGGCCTGTGCGGTCAGCACTCGCGCCCATTGAGTGCGAATGGTGAGAATCCGGCGCGGTTTTCCCGCCGCGCCAGCACGCGAGGCTGATGCTGTTCGCCGGGGGTGAGTCGGAGGGGGAAACGAAAAAGCCGCCTCGGCGGGCGGCTTGGAAATGTGACAGGCAGGCTTCGCCCACCGGGGCGGAATGTAACCGAGATTGCTGCATAGCGTCAATCTCACGTCATCACCCCTTCGGCCTGCAGCTCGCGCAGCAGCATGTTGCGGGCTTCGAGCAGCAGCACGGTGAGCTCGTCGCCGGATGGCAGCCGGCCGGACGACCAGACGGCCGCCTCGCTGTGCAGGTTCATCGCCTGGATCTCCAGCGCAAGCCGCCACTTCCTCGGCGTGTTCGGCACGCGCTTGAGCGCAGCATCGACGCCGCGCATGCGCTCCTGCTCGGCGCGCTCGTCCTCGGCGCCGTTGCGCCAGTCCCAATGCGTTGGGGTGCTGTAGTCGCGGCAGGTCGAATCGCTGCCGCTGTAGCCGCGCGTGTGCGAGTAGCCGAGGGTCCACTCGTACCAGCATGCGAGCAGGCGATTAAGCTTGCCGTCGAGCGCTTCGATGCGAGCCTTCTCGCGCACAACATGCTGCGTGGGCTCGGCGCTGGCCTTGGTGCGCGCCGCACGGGCAGCAGCTCGGCGGGCGCGCCAGTCGTCGATGAGGGTCATGGTGCTCATAGGCTTCAAACTCGAATCTCGACCACTCGCAGCACCATCGTGCCGAGGTGGAGCACGTCGCCACACTTGACGGTGAACAGGTCGGCGGCCACGTCGAGGCCGATAGTGATCACGCGCCAGTTGCCGCGGCCTTTGGGACGGCAGAGCAGCGTCATGCATCCCACCATTCCACCTTCCGCATGCGCTTGGTCATGCCGTTCTCGAACATTAGGTGGGTGCCGTAGTCGTGGCAGACGAACCACTCTTTCCCGGGGTTGCCGTTGCGGTCGGTGGCCTCGGCCATGCCGTAGTTGGTGCGCTTGAAGTCGCACAGGAACAGCGGCAGCTTGTCGGGGAACTCCGCCGGCGCCGCGGGGCGCGTGCGCTCCATGACCAGCAACGTTCCATTCGGGCTGATCCACTTGCAGGCGGCGAACCAGCGGCTCGCCGGCGTGTCCTTGACGCGCTGCCAGGTCTCCCACTCGATGACGTTCTGGAACTGGCCCGCGCCCTCCTCCACCTTGACCACGCAATCAGGCGCGAGGCGGCAGCTGAAGACCTGGCGGCTCATGCCGTAGCCGAGACGCTCGTCGCAGAGCAGGTCAAAGGCTTGGCGGCCGGTGGCTGCGTTGAAGTCGCTCACGTCGCACCCCCGATTCGCTTCTCGCGCTCCACCAGCTGTTCGACCGTCGCCTTCGCGAACAGCCCGATGCGGCAGTGGTTCTCCGGCGTGGTGCTGAGCCCGGCGCGCAGCGCGGGATCGGTGCGCAGCGCGGGATCGGTGCGCGCATCGCATGTGCCATGGCCGTGCTGGCCGAGGGGCGCGGAGAGGTTCCAGTGCTTGCAGGTGCCGCAGTTCATCGCCTACTCCCAATCGGCGCATGCGGCTTGAACGTGAAGCCTCCGACGCTAGCCCGCTTGCCATTGACGCAGCGCGAGATAGCCGTGGCGCACAGGTTGAGGTCACGCGCGGCGGCTTGAATGCTGGGATAGACGCGGATCTCGGTTCCCGCCAAGTCGCATTGCGCGACCGTCTGGCACCAGCTGGAACTGAGTGGGCTGCTGAGCATGCCTCGTGTGCCACCCTTGTGACGCCGCACGCTGGTGTCCTCGATGTGGATGCCTGAAGGATTGTTCTTCCAGTCGAACACGCTCATGACTTCCTCCATTGCACCCATGCGCCGCGCACGTAGACCGCGCTGTACGCCAGCGATAGGGCGAGCAGACCCCAAGCGCTGGCCTGCACCGCGAAGACGATCCAGAACGGTTGGCCGCACAGGCCGACGAGCGGCGCGAACTTGCGGGCCCGCATGCTCTTGCCCATTGCCATCCACATCGCGGATAGACCAAAGAATGCGAGGGCAAGTTGGATCATGAGCGCACCGCCTTCGTGATTTCCTTGCTGCACACTGGGCATGCCAGGCTGTAGTAGTCGCCGTCGCGTTGATCGGAAACGTGTCGGGCTTCTTGCCGCGTGAACTCGACCACGGTGTGGCAGTAGCCGCATTCGGCTTGGATGGGCTGCAGGTCGGGCAACTTGCCCCGGCTGATGATCTTCATGCCACCGCTCCCAACAGGTCGCCCTGCACCACCGGCTGCGCGATCTGCTCGATGCGCAGCACCACGCGCGCGCCCTTGTCGTCGGGCTCCATGCGCTCGGCCATGTAGCTGCGCACCTGCTTGTCGTCGTTGAAGGCGATGGTGTTGAGCGCGTCGAGCAGCACCTTTTCGCAGTTGGTCAGGTCCATGCACTGCACCGTGTCGTCCCAGTTCGCACCGAACTTGCGCATACGCGCCTGCCAGTCCTGGGGCCGATGCGGGTAGAGCTGCACGGTCACGCGCAAGCGGCCGACCAGAGGTTCGCGAACGCCGGCGGCGCGGCACAGCCAGCCCACCTGCTCGATGTAGTTCTTCGCGTCTTCCGTGACGTAGACCATGGGCATCTGTCGGCCCTTGACGGTGATGATGCGCGAGGCCCAGTAACGATTGGCGCTGACCGGGTACGGGAGGGTCAGCGTGATCATGCGAGCCTCGCCATGTCGAAGACGCTCACCGGCTGCGTGCGGCGCGCCTGGCTCACGATGGCTTCGGCTGGAGCGCCGGCCAGCTGGTACTGCATCGGCCGCTTGCGGTTCACGCACGTCGCCTTTGCGGCCATACATAGCCGCGGCATGTACGTCGCGACGATGCCAACGGACACGCCGCTGGCCTGCGCGATCTGCACGGCAGTCATCGGAACGCCGCTCGTCATCGCGGCCAGGATCAGCTCGGAATGCGCGGGTTGGTAGGTCATGATGCCTCCGCGAAATGCGCGCGGGCGCGCGCGGGATCGGCAGCGGACGGCAGCACCGGCGGCGAGTGCCAGATGATCCCGTGCCGCATGCCGTGAAGGATCTCGGCGGCCGAAAGAGGCGTCTCATCGGGCTCGGCGTAGCGCAGCGAGCGCGGGGGCGACTTCCGGTTTTCCTCCCGGGTTTGAGGCGTGTTCATGGCTGGGCTTCCTCCGCTGTGAAGGTGGGTTCTCCAAGCGCATCGCGAGCCATCACGAGCGCCGTGAGGGTTGCCGGATGACTGCCGTTCGCATGGCGGTCGATGACGCTGCGCGCCCAATCTCGGCTTGGCCGGGCGAACAGCATTCCGGCCCGGATGTCGGCCGACAGCGCCTGCATCGCGTCGACCTCTTGCGCCGTGGGCCCGCGCACGTTCCCGTCGTACCGGATGGCCTGTACAGCGGCAGGCATCGAGTGGCACAGCCGCTTGAAGTCCATGACGGTCGGCGGCTTCTCGGGCAGGTGGTCGAGCCCGTAGCGGATGGCGGCCAGATTGCCGGCGAAGCCCATGAGCTCGATGGCCCAATCGGTCTTCACGGCAGACAGGTTGAGGTCGCGCCATCGGTCGAGGAACGGTGTGCCGTAGCGCAGCACGAGGGCCGAGAAAAGCCGGTCGATCACGTCGTCAGGCAGAGGTGGGGGGGAGCGCATCGAAGGCCTCCTGTGGTGGGGATTGATCGCGCCGGGCTGCGGCGTATGGGGCGGCCTGCTGCATGCGCTCGCGCTGTTCGCGGCGCCAGTCGGGCTCGGTTGCGGGTGGTCGGCCTGGCGGTGCGGCGGGGAGCGTTCCGACCTTGGCGGCATCGCGGCGCCGGCCTGCTGCGGTGCGCAGGGCGTAGACGAAACCTTTGCCGCCGTCGGCCGCAGTGGTTGCAGCGGACTTGAGTTCGGGCAGCGTGATGCCCTCGGCGAGCAGTGTGAGCAGTTCGGGATGAGCGGGGTTGGTGTCGGCAAGCCCGGCCTTTCGCATCGCCTTGCATGCCTCGCCCGCGGAAAGATCGGATTGAGCGCGCGCTATGTCTTCTGTCTTCTTACTGTCCCCTGTCCCCTGTCCCCTGTCCCCTGTCAAAGACATCTCACGGTCGTCTACATAGTGTCTACCGGTAGACACCTGAGCGTCTACAAATCCGTCTACGTATTGAGCGCATAGAGATGTCAGTTTTTCCAGCGATGCGCCGGCTGGAGGGGTCACGCCAGCGGCGCGCAAGAGGCCGGAAAGATGCTTGACCTTCTCGCGCCAGCGCTGCTGTCGCGTCTCCTTCGTCTCGCGCACTTCGCGGAAATCTTCGCGCCGACCCCAAGCTTCCAGCACGTACTCCGCGATCAGGGGGTGGTAGTAGCGGTCATCCGTGCACAGCACCCAACCTCGCATGGCCATCTCGCGCACCTTCTTCCAGGACTTCGCGGATGAGAGGTGGGCCAGTACGCGCTCGTCTTTCGGCAGGCTTCCGGCGGGTGCTTGGTTCCAGCTCTTTGCCCATAGCGCCACCGCAGCCTTGAACTCGTCGCCTGTGCTGATGCTGAACAGGTCGGAGTCGAGCAGGCGCTGGCAGTGCAGCGGCATGAAGGGCATGCCGCGCAGGTCGCAGTCTGGCGGGACCATCGGCTCTGTCATTCGAACCTTCAACCGGCGATGCGGTGGCGCGTGATGCTGCTGATGCCGTTGGGGAGGTTGCCGTCCTCGGCGGTGATCGTGCGGAACTCGGCGTCCGGCGGAACTTCCAGGAACGGTGTGTGTGTCTGGTTCGTCGCCTTCAGGTAGTCCACCTCGACCTTCGCCGTGTTCACGATCACATTCGCTACGTCGGCCACGGCGCGGGCCCGGTCGATGTCCATCGGGTTGTCCTTGTTGCGCAGGTCTGCGAGGGTGTCGAGGAGGTGCTGGCGCACCGTGCTGATGTGGTTGCTCATGGCTTTTCTTTCGTGATGCGGTTGATCTGCCGATTGATGGCGCCCTTCAGCTGCATGAGCTGGGTGACCTCTTTCGGGTAGCGGTTGTGCAGCGTGTTGCGCTTCATGAGCTCGGTGCGCGTCAAGAGCTCGAGTACGTCGAGAGTGATCAGCTCGAGCACGGTGGTGCGCCGCCCTGACTTGAAGACCACGACATACCCCTGCGGGATGGGACCGTGTTCGGCCTCCCAAACGAGACGGTGCTCAGCAGCCCAGCGGCGGGCCGGTACGAGCTTCTGGTCGTCGGTGACCTTGCGGTAGAGGTATCCGTCGCCGCTGACCTTGAGGGAGCCGATCGGCACGTAGTTGCTCGCCTCGTGAGCTGCGCGCCCGGGCTTGAACTGGGTTTCAGCAGAGCGGCCGCCGGCCTGGTAGTGCAGGCCCTTGTTCCACGATGATTGACCGGGCTTGAACTGGGTTGCCTGCATGGCAGGCGTTCGCCGGCTCGCGCTGACGCGGCATGCATCGTCCGAGGCGAGGTAGCGCTCGGTCTTCGAGAGCCCGAGCTGCTTGGCCTTTTGGTAGCACTGCCCGACAGAGCGGCCGACGGCTTGCGCGACCTTCGAGGTGTGGAAGTGCGGATAGAACTCGCGCAACAGCGAGATCTGCTCTTCGGTCCAGAACGTGCGGGGCTTCATGTTGTGGCGCCCCGCAACGCTTCCACCAACACGCGCTTGTCGTGACGCAGCTGTGCGACTTCTTCCTGGGCGATGCGCAGCTCGCGCTCGAGCTCGGTTTCGCGCCGGCGCAGGCTGGCCAGGTCGTAGCCGCGGGCCATGTTCATCCAGAGCAGCGGCGCGTCGTTGCCGCAGTAGTCCATGACGGCTTCGAACTTGGGCCAGATGACGCCCTCGGCGCCAGACTCCCAGCGCGACCACTGCGCCTTGTCCATCTTCAGGTCGGCCATGACCTCCTTGGGCTCCATGCTGGCCGCCTTCACGCAGAGCCCGATGGCTCCGCCCAATGTTTTCTCGCGCGTGATCTCCTGAATGGTCACGGCAGAGGGGAAACCGAGTTGGTTCACAACGGTCCTCGAATCAGTTGAGTGGTGTTGAGAGGCTCGCGAAGGCAAAACTTCGAGCCATGAAGACCGCACACACCGCCGCCCTGGAAGCCCTCGGCCCCCTGCTCTCCCAGCGTCGGCTGCGCGCCGACCTGGTGCTGGTCGTGGTGGTGGGTGACGGCCATCTAGGCCGCCTTGGGTTCGGGCTCGGCAGCCGGTTCGCCCAGCAATTCCGGCGGCAAGTGCTTGCGCGCCAGCGCCGCGAGAACGCGGTCTTCGATGCGCGGAGGGAGCTCATCCGGCCACTGAGTCACGGCAGAGGGGGAGATGCCAACTGCATTCGCGGCGGCCGTGACGGTGCCGCCGAGCAGTTCAATGGCTTGTGTTTTGAGCATGCCCAATCTTAGCACGCTTAGTGAATAGCGCACAAGCATGCTAAGTGAAACCCGGTTTCTAATCCTGCTTAATGAAAACGCTCGTCGAGCGCGTCCAAGAACTGATGGACGTGATGCATTGGGATGTGGAGAAGGTGGCTACCACGGCGGGGGTGAGCGCATCCGCCGTGTACCAATGGCTGGGCCACGGGACGAAGACGATCCACTCCATCGGAAAGATCGATGCCGCCATCTACTTGGAGCGCGCCTCCGGGTTCAGCGCACTGTGGCTTGCCAAGGGGCTGGGGCCGAAGATGGCCCGCGAAACACCAGTCGAGAATGCCCCCTTGAGCCTGGCAGATGCACTGGCATTGCTCGGGAAGGCCATCGAGCTGGCGCCTACCGTGGAAGGCAGACAAGGTGCAGTGTCGATGCTCAGCACCTACATCTCGAATCCGAGTGCAAACCTCGACCTTTTGCCCCTCATCGCGAAGCGCTTATCGGGGGAGTTGCCGCCGACGCAGGGGCTCGACAACCGCGAAGCTGCGTAGCGCCCAAGGAGACGGCACGAATTTATCAATTCGATCCTCGATTGTTTACGAACGTTTCCAAGTCAGGTACAGGTCAGACCCCTGCCCGTGGGGTCGGAATGTTGGTTTTTCTCAATTTGCAACACACGAGGCCCCAATGAGATTCACTCTTGCCGCTTCCCTCGCCCTCCTCCTCTGCGCCTGTGCGACGCCCACCACCGGGGTGGTGCCGCTGTCCGACGGCTTGAACAAGATCACGCACCAGGGAAGCGCCGGCTTCGTGCGCACCGAGCAGCTGAAGACGGCGGCAATCCAGGAAGCCGATGGCTACTGCGCGCGCGACCGCAAGCGTGTGCGTGTAATCGACGTGACGCAGCGCGAGGCGCGCCCATTGGGCGGCTGGCCTGAGGCAGAGGTGCTTTTCAAATGCGAGTGACCAGCGTAGTGCTATTGGCCGCGCTGGCCTTGTCCGGCTGCGATCGGTTCGACCCGAACGCACGCCCCCAATACGGGGAAACAGGGCTCCCAAAGAACTGCCGCGCCTACGTGCAGACCGTGATCGATGGCTACCGCAGTAGGCAATACACCGCCGACGAATCGTTTGCCGGGCTGGAGCGAAACTGCGGCATCAACGGCCACGCCTGGAAGCCTGATTAGCGTCCCGCGAGCGCATCGCTTATAGCCCGCCATGTGCGGGCATTTTTTCGACCAATAACTGAGCGCGCTAAGTGGTTTTTACTTAGCTTGCTTTGCTTTTCGTCTTAGCGCGCTTAGCATTCATCCACCTCAACACGGAGATGGACATGGAAGCAACCGAACAGCAAGCCCCCGCGGCACAGGTCAACGCGATCATCGCGACGCTGCGCCAAAGCGCATCCGACCTCGCCAACATCACCCGCGCAGCGGCCTCGGCCGGCGCCCCCATCCCGCCGGCCCCAGGCGAGTTCTGGCCCGAGCAGGGCGGCGTCTATGCAGGTGTCATGCGTGGCGCACCGGGCAAGGCCCCGTATCACTTGATCGTCCCGACCGATCCGCAGGCAGACATCAAAAATGTGGCGTGGGGCGGCTACGGCAAGGAAGAGCCCGGCGCGATCTGCGAATGGGATGGCCTTGCCAACACGCAGGCACTGATCGCCAGCAAGATTTCCCACCCGGCCGCTGAAGCCAGCGGCGGCTTGGTCATCGACGGGCACTCGGACTTCTACCTGCCGAGCCGCCGCGAGTTGGCCCTCTGCTACGCGACCGTCCCTGAGCTGTTCGACAAGAGCGAATGGCACCTCAGCAGCACGCAGGCTTCCAGCTACGACGCCTGGACTCAGTACTTCGACAACGGCTACCAGTACGACGGCCTCAAGAAGTTCGAAGGCCGCGCCCGCCTCGTTCGCAGATTGTTTCTTCAGTCCTTCGGTACTTCCATCGAAGGCGGTGCGGCATGAGCGCCATCATCCGCGTATTCAATCTCGCTGCACTGGCGGGCGCCGCCATGCTGGCCGCATGCGGCGGTGGAGGTGGCGGCGGTTCGAGCGGCGGCCTGCCCATGCTGGCAATGGCGCCCGTCGCAGGACCGACTGCGCCGGTAGCTGCACCTGCAGCGCCGACGCGCGACTGCAGCGTGACCCTCTACGGTGACTCGATCCTGAACGGCTCGACCTTCAAGGCAGGCCGAATCGCGGAGCCGCCAGCGGCAGCCATCCAGCGCATGCACCCGGCGTATCGCGTGGTCGACCGCTCCGTTGCCGGCGACAACGCGCAAATGCGCATGCCGGTGATGGTCAACGACGCGATCGACACGCACATCGTCGTGATCGAGCAGGGCATCAACGACGCCGGCAACAGCCTGCCCTACGAAGCGCCGCTGCGCGCCATGGTGCAGCGCGCGAAAGCGCTGAGCAAGCTGGTGGTGGTGACGGGCATCTCGCAGGCGGCCGTCGCGGTGGCGAACCGTGATGCCTACGACGCCATCGCGCGCCGTGTGGCTGCCGAAGAAGGCGTGACCTTCGCCGACTGGGGCGCGGTGCCAGTGGTGATCGCAGACATGGCCGACGACGTGCACCCAGCCCAGGCCCAGAGCACCCGCCTCGTCGAGAAGCTTGTGAAGGCGCTCGACCAGGTGGCGCCGGAGTGCAAGCCATGAGCCGCGCAATCTCCGGCCCCGTCATCCGCCGCGAGATGCCGCAGCACGTGCCCGACTGGGATCTCGTGCCGCTCGACCCCGCGAAGCAGAGCTTTTCCGGCCGCCTGCCGCCCGTCACTGAGGCCGAGCGTCTCGCAGCCGACCGCGCGCTGAACGCGAAGAAGCCCACTCCCGAATGGAGGGACGTGGAAGTCCACTTCGCGCTCGATCAGCAGAACCGAGGTGGCCTGTGAGCGCGACATTCACTCCAGTGCTCGACAGCATCGAGCGGGACGCGGAGCGCTTTCGCTACATCGCCGCGGCGCCCGAGGCCGGCATACAGCTGCTGCATCTGCTGGCCCAAGGCGAGAGCACCATCACATCGCTGCGCTTCATGATCGATCTGCTCATGGCTGCGAAGGCCAAGGCGATGCTGGCCACTGGAGTTGCATCGTGATGGCAGCCCTCCAAACCCTCTACGTGTGGCTGCTGGTGCTCGCGGTGTCGTTCGGCTTCGCATGGCTGATCGACCGCATGGTGTTCGGCATCGACGCACCGGGGCTGTTCGCATGAAGACCGCGACCACCCGCCGCCTGCGCTCCGTCGCTGCGCCCGTGGCCGCCCCCATCGGTGGCCTCATGGACTCGCGCTTCGTCTATGTGCGCGCCGCCGAGACGGACATCCGCAAGACCTTCGATCGCATCCGCGCTCACCCGCCGCTGGTGAAAGGCAAGCCATGAACACGCCTACCCGCACGCGCCCTGGCCATTGGGCCGACCAGCGCATCCCCAACAGCGACGAGATCGCCGAAGCCGATGAGCAGCACGACGAGGCACGGCCGCCGGTGGTTGCTGTCGGCACGGCCTTCGTCGCCCTCCTCCTCGCCGTCGCGCTGGTCGCCTGGCTCGCGCGCTTCTTCCTCCAATCCTGATCACTCGAGAGAACCTATGTCCACTGAACTGACAACCCAGCCCGCGCAATTCGACCTGAGCCCTCAGACCTTCGAGCAGGCGCTGACCTTCGCCAACTACATGGCCGACAGCGACATGGTGCCGAAGGACTTCAAGGGCAAGCCCGGCAATTGCCTGATCGCCATGCAGTGGGGTTTCGAAGTGGGCCTCAAGCCACTACAGGCGCTGCAGGGCATTGCGGTCATCAACGGGCGCCCTTCGATCTGGGGCGATGCGCTGCTGTCGCTCGTGCTGTCGTCGCCGGTGTGCAAGGATGTGATCGAGCGCTATGAGGGCACCGGCGAGGACTACAAGGCGGTCTGCATCGCGCAGCGCCATGGCCGCGCCGATAAGGTGGGCGAGTTCTCGCTCAAGGATGCCAAGACCGCAGGACTGTTGGGCAAGCAAGGCCCGTGGACCCAATACCGCGACCGCATGCTCAAGCAGCGAGCCCGCGCTTTCGCGCTGCGCGATCAGTTCGCCGACGTCATCAAGGGTCTGTCGGTAGCCGAGGAGTCGCAAGACATCGCGCCGCCGAGCATGCGCCACATGGGTGAAGCAGAGGTGGTGCGGCCCACGGCCGAAACCTACCCGGCCGACCAGTTCGACAAGAACCTCCCGGCTTGGCGCGACGTCATGGCCAAGGGCCGCAAGACGCCCGAGCAAATCATCGCGATGGCGCAGACGAAGTTCCCGCTGACCGACGCGCAACAACAGCAGATCCGCGCCGCGGCGCCCGCGCCGGCTGCGGCAGCCGAGACGGTGACCACGACCGCCGACGGCGAAATCCACATGACCTATGCCCAGGTCGCCGACCGCATCGCGAAGGCCGTCGACGTCGACGCACTCGGCATCGCAGGCGACCTGATCAGCAGCGTGCAGGACGTTGGCCAGCGCGGCGAGCTCAACACGCTCTGGGAACAGCGCAACGACGCCCTCACCGCCGGCTGAACTCTCAACACCAGAAAGGAATCACGACCATGGAAACTCTCAACCTCGTTCAGGGCACGCCGGAATGGCACGCCCACCGCCGCAACCACTTCAACGCGAGCGACGCGCCCGCGATGCTCGGCGTCTCGCGCTACAAGACGCGCACGCAGCTGCTGCACGAGATGGCAACCGGCGACACGCCCGAGGTCGATGCCGCCACGCAGAAACGGTTCGACTATGGTCACCGCTTCGAGGCGCTGGCCCGGCCGCTGGCCGAGGAGTTCATTGGCGAAGAACTGTTCCCCGTAGTGGGCGCGCTCGGCAAGCTCTCGGCGTCCTTCGACGGCCTCACGATGGACGAAACCATCGGCTTCGAGCACAAGACGCTGAACGCCGATCTACGCGCGGCTATGGCCGGCGGCAGCACAGGTGCCTCGCTGCCCGCCGATTACCGCGCGCAGATGGAGCAGCAGCTCATGATCTCGGGCGCTGAGAAGATCCTGTTCGTGGCATCGAGCTGGCGCGGTGACGATCTCATCGAGGAACAGCACTGCTGGTACGAATCAGATCCGGTGATGCGCGCTGCGCTGCAACAGGGCTGGGCCCAGTTCGAGATCGACCTGGCTGCCTACAAGCCGGCCCATGCCGCCGCTGAGCCGGTGGGCCGCACGCCCGAGACGCTGCCCGCGCTGCGCGTCGAGGTGACGGGCATGGTCACGGCCAGTAATCTGGCCGAGTTCAAAGCCCACGCCTTCGAGGTGTTCGCCGGCATCAACACCACGCTGGAAACCGACCAGCACTTCGCCGATGCTGACAAGACGGTGAAGTGGTGCGGCGACGTCGAGGAGCGCCTGGCCGCCGCCAAGCAGCATGCGCTGAGCCAGACCGAGAGCATCGACATGCTGTTCCGCACGATCGACGACATCGCGGCCGAGGCGCGGCGCGTTCGCCTAGACCTGTCCAAGAAGATCGACAGCGAGAAGCTGAACCGCCGCAACAAGATCATGGCCGACGGCGCGGCCGCGCTGACGGCGCACGTGCACTCGCTCAATGAGCGGCTGGGTGTGGCCTACATGCCGCTGAGTGCCGCACAGGCGGACTTTGCCGGCGCCATGAAGGGCAAGAAGACGATCGCCAGCCTGAAGGAGGCGGTGTCAACCACGCTCGCCAACGCCAAGATCGCGGCCAGCGCCGTAGCCGACAAGATCGAGATTAACCTGAAGGCGCTGGCGCGCGTGCCCGACGAGTGCCGCCCGCTGTTCCCCGACGCCGGAATCATCGTGCAGAAGGCGAACGACGACTTCGAGGCGCTGGTCACCTCGCGCCTCGCCGCGCACAAGGCTGCCGAAGATGCGAAGGAAGCCGGGCGCATGGCAGCGGTTGCACAGGTCGCGGTACCGGTGCCAGCGCCTGCAGCTGCTCCCATTGCTGTGGCCGCTGTCGTGCAACGCGTTGTGCCCGCACCGCAAGCAGCGCCGAACACACCGCCCTCGCTGCGCCTTGGCGTACTCAACGAACGGCTCGCCCCCATCCAGATCACCGCCGGCGGCCTCGCGTCGCTGGGCTTCACTGCGGCCGCACGCCAGGGCAGCACGGTGCTCTACCACGAGACCGATTACCCGCGCATCTGCGCCGCCCTCATCGACCACCTGCAGCAGGTCGTCGAGCCCGAAGCGGCCGCGGCCTGACCCGTTCCCCCCACGCAACTCCGAAAGCAACTGATGAATCTCGCTATGTTCTACGACACCGAAACCACCGGCCTGCCGCTCTTCAAAGAGCCGAGCGAGCACCCGGGCCAGCCGCACATCGTGCAGCTGGGCGCCTGCCTGGTCGACCTCGACGATCGCCGTGTGCTCAGTTCGCTCGATGTGATCGTGAAGCCCGAAGGCTGGACGATTCCCGAAGAGGTGACGGCCATTCACGGCATCAGCACCGATCTGGCAACCGCCGCTGGCGTGCCCGAAGCCGAAGCTGTCGGCATCCTGATCGCGATGTGGCAGCAGGCGTCGTGCCGCATCGGCCACAACGAGACGTTCGACGCCCGCATCGTGCGTATTGCCCTGATGCGTCATTTCCCGGCCGCCCAAGGCGAGGCGGTGCTCGCTGACCTCTGGAAGGCCGGTGCCGCGAAGTGCACCCAGCAGATCAGCACGCCGATCCTGAAGCTGCCGCCCACCGCGAAGATGAAGGCAGCCGGCTTCCTCAAGCACAAGAGCGCCAACCTCGGCGAGGCCTATGCGCACTTCATGGGCAAACCGCTCGAGGGTGCGCACAGCGCGATCGTGGACGTGCGTGCGTGCATGGAAGTCTTCTTCGCAGCCACCGCGCCGGCCGCTGAGCCTGTCGCAGCCTGACACCAGTTTCGGGCGTACGACCGGGCCTCCGTCTCCTCCTCCCTCCCTCCATTCCCGGCCGGCGCTGCGCGAGCAGCCGCCCCTTTTCTTTCCCTCAACCAACCGGAGCAATCCATGAACGCAGACAACCCCACCACCCTCGTTCCCGCTGAACATGGAGCGCCTTTCGAAGGCGGCTTCTACGGCGGCAAGATCCGCATCGGCGACGGCATCTACGCAGTCGTCTGGGCACCCAAAGCCAACGGCGATATCAAGGGCCTCTGGCTGCCGAGCTACACGCAGGTGCCCAATACCGACAGCTACTTCGACAGCATGGCGAACACCATTGCGATGGCCGCGGCGGGCAGCCCCATTGCGCAGCAGGCCCTAGCCGCTGAGATCGCCGGGCACAAGGACTGGTGCATCCCTGCGCGTGACGTGCTGGAGCTGGCCTACCGGCACCTGAAGCCCACCGGCGAAGAGAACTACGCCTACGAGGACGGTGAGAACACGAGCAGCGTTCCCCCGGGCGATGCGTACACCGAAGAGCTGCCCGCGCAAACCAGCGTCGAAGCCTTCCGCAAGGGAGGTGCCGAGGCGTTCGAAGAAGCCTGGTACTGGAGCAGCACGCAGGCTTCCAGCGACGGCGCCTGGTTTCAGGGCTTCAGCAACGGCGGCCAGGACGGCGACGGCAAGAAGTTCGAAGGCCGCGCCCGCCTCGTTCGCTTGATTCAGCTCAACGCTTGAGTCCTTCAATCCTTTCAGGAGTTCCCATGGCCATCACCCAAGAGACCATTCAAGAAGAGACGAAGAAGCTGGGCGAAATGATCGCCCGGTTCGAATCCATCGGCGTGAACGTCGGCGATGCCAAGGCATGGGCCGAAGGTCTGCTCGCCAAGCTCAAGGCCAGCGCGGCCACCGTCCTCACCCTCCCTGGCATCGAGATCACGCTGGCACCGGGCGAGCGCTATGCGGGCCTTCTCCTCGATGAGGAAGGCAAGCCGAGTCATCACCTGGTGCTGCTGCCCGGCGAGTTCGAGGACGTGTCTTGGGATGCTGCGAAGAGCGCCGCAGAGAAGGTCGGGGGCGAGCTTCCCTCCAGGCGTGAACAGTCCCTGCTCTTCGCGAACCTCAAGAGCGAATTCAAGGCCGCTTGGTACTGGTCGAGTGAGCAGGCTTCCAGCGGCGACGCCTGGCGTCAGCACTTCGGCTACGGCTACCAGGACGACTACTACGAGGAGTTCGAAGGCCGCGCCCGCCTCGTTCGCAGATTGGTCCTTTGATCCTTTAGTCCGTTGAGTCATGGCCATCCATACCCAATTGCCGATTCACAAGACGGGCAGCAAGCTGCTCGGCCTTGTGGTCCAGATCCACGCGCAGATGCGCCGCGGCTACAAGCGCTCGGTGGGCGAGAAAATCATCGGCCACTGCGCCGAAATGCTCGACCTCATGGCGCTCGCGAATGCCACGAAGCACGCGCAGCGGGCGGCGCACATCAGGGAAATCCTCACGCACAACCGGGCTGCCACAGTTTGGCTGCGTGTGGGCTTCGACCTGAAGGAGATCTCGCCGAAGCTCTGGGGCGAGTCGGTGCAGATGCTCGACAGCATCGGCAAGCAGGCCAGTGGATGGCTCAAAGTGTCAAGCGAGAAGGCGCCTGCAGCATGACGGTCAAGGCCCTCACGCCCGTGCGCAATTTGAATCTGGTCGCGCCGCTGCCCCACGAGGGCACCGCCATGCGCACAACGGATACCGCTGCCCCAGTGCAGGCCCGGTCCGGCGCAGTCTCCCCGCTGATCGGCTCCGGTCTTCGGTGGGGCGATGTAGATAGCGCGAACCAACGCAGGCTTCCAGCAACAACGCCTGGAATCAGAACTTCAACAACGGCAACCAGAACAACAACAACAAGAAGTTCGAAGGCCGCGCCCGCCTCGTTCGCAGATTCATATCCGTTCTCCTTCGAAGAGCTGGTGCAGGCCTATCTGGACTGCCGCAAGAGCAAGCGCAACACGGAAAGCGCGCTCGCCTTTGAAAGCCAGCTCGAGCGCAACCTGTGCGCTCTGTATGAGGAACTGACCAGCGGCGCATGGCGCCCTGGTCGGTCGATCTGCTTCGTCATCACACGCCCCAAGCCGCGCGAGGTCTGGGCTGCAGACTTCCGTGACCGCATCGTCCACCACCTCCTGTACAACCGCATCGCCCGGCGCTTTCACGCGAGCTTCGTTCACGGCAGCAGCGCATGCATCCCTGGCCGCGGCACGCTGTACGCCGCCAAGCTGCTGGAAGGCGATGTCCGCAGCATCACTCAGAACTGGAGCCGACCGGCCTTCTACCTGAAGTGCGACCTGGCCAATTTCTTTGTAGCCATCGACAAGGTCACGCTGCGCGATCAGCTGGCCCGCAAGGTGCACGAGCCGTTCTGGCTGGCGCTGGCCGAGACCATCCTGTTCCACGACCCGCGCGATGACCACGAGCTGCGCGGACGCCCAGAGTTACTGGCGCGCGTGCCAGCGCACAAGAGCCTCTTCAACGCGCCGGTGCACACGGGCCTGCCGATCGGCAATCTCAGCAGCCAGTTTTTCGCGAACGTGCACCTCGATGCACTCGACCAGTTCGCCAAGCACCAGCTGCGCGCCACGCGGTACGTGCGCTACGTCGACGACTTCATCCTGCTTCACGAGTCGCCGCAGTGGCTGCGCCAGGCACATGACCGCATTGCGGTCTTCCTGCCCGAACGCCTCGGCGCGCGGCTGAACCCCAGCAAGACCATCCTGCAACCGGTAGACCGCGGCATCGACTTCGTGGGGCACGTCATCAAGCCATGGCGTCGCACGACCCGGCCGCGCACGGTGGCAACGGCCCTGCACCGCATCGAGACGCTGCCGGCCGCCGATCTGTTCGCCACCGGCAACAGCTACCTCGGGCTGATGCGCCAGGCCGGCAACAGCCACCAGGACCAGGTCGCCGTCGGCCGCGCGCTGCTCAAGCGCGGGCATGCCATTGACGGCGGCCTGACCAAGATTTTCCGCGCCCATTCCATCAACCACTGAAAGGCAACCATGTTCTCCCTCCCCGAATTCACCAAGGTCAAGGTGCTCGATGTCACCGTGCTGAGCCAGAAGAACCGCCCCGCCGGCGCGAACCCCGGCGTGTGCCTGAATGTGCAGGCTGATCTGCCGAACTACGTGCTGTCGGAGTTCGATCCGGCGCTGCGCAACACGCTGTTCACGAAGAGCGCCGCGGCCGAGACGGCCAAGGACAAGCGCCAGACGCTGCCGGGCGTCGAGCCCATCAGTGACTTGCCGAACCTTACCTCCATCGCGCGCCACGTGCGCAAGGTGGCATGGTCGGAAAAGCTCACCGGCTACAGCGGAGAGATCGACCACGGCATCGGCGGTAAGTCGAATCTGCCGTTGACCGATGCGACGCTCGAAAACTTCCGCTTCGCAGCGAAAGAAGGCGGCACTGTAGCGGCCTGGTGGAGCATCGAGATGATCGACGTGCCTAAGCTGACGATGGGCGAGCTCACGATGCTCAAGAGCCGCGAGGTTCCCATCAAGTTGCTGGAGCCCGAAGTCACGCAGCAGGACATCGAGGACGAGCCGGCTGCTGCGCCGGCACCGGCCAAGGCTGCCAAGGGCGCAAAGAAAGACCTCAAGCCCGCAGAGGCTTGGCCCTTCCCGAACGATCCGCCTGCCGGCGCGCAGACGCCCGAAGAGGCGTTCATCGCTACGGCCGACAAGGGGTAAGCCATGCGCATGCTTTCCGAAGCCGAGCACGACCGCCTGCTGGCGGCCGAGATCGAGCGTGATCGCCTCGACGCGCTCGTGAACAGCCCTCAGACCGCGAACTTCCTCACGGCGGTGGCGGCCGAGAAGGCGCATCAAATCGAGCGTTGGGGTCGCGCCGCCGACCGTCAGAAGAGCGCGGAGCATTGGTTCTGGCTGTTGTGCTATCTCGCCGGCAAGGCGCTGCGCGCAGCGATCATGGGCGACAAGGTGAAGGCCTTGCACCACACGATCAGCAGCGCCGCGGTGCTTGCGAACTGGCACGAGGCGATCAGCGCCGACACGAGCGGCGCTGGCATTGGCCAAGACGCGGACCTGAAGGCTCATGACGAGGTGGCGGCATGAGCGCCCTACAGATCGCCGTCGAGGCGCTGGAGAGCATCGCCCTGGCCGGCATGTCCGGCAGCGGCCAGGAGAGCGAGGAAGGCCTGCGCGACTGGCATGCACGACGCGCGTGGGAGTTCATCGGCATCGCGGCCCGCGCCCTGCCGGTGGTGCGCGCCGCCGCGGCTACCTGGCTGCACGCTGGCAACGAGCGCCAGCACGTCATCTGCCTGTGCCCGGACTGCACGCGACCGCGCGCAACTGCCGTGCATGCACCCGACGACACGTCGCTCGAAACGGGCGAAGGGGATGCGCGATGAGCCGAAGTTGTGACGCCCTGCAGTGCAGCGCCAACATCCAGCCCGGCCGCTTCCTGTGCATCACGCACTGGAAGATGGTGCCGATCCAGGTGCAGCGCACGATCAACACCCGGTATCGCGCGTGCCGCAAGGACTTCGCCTTCCTCAGCGACATCGCATACCTGCAGGCCTGCGTTGACGCGATCGAAGGTATCGCGTCTCTCGAAGGAAAAGACCTGGCGCCGACCACCTATCACCGCATGCTGGCCAGCGAGAAGCGCAAGGCAGCACAGCAGGAGATCGGGGCATGAAGGCCGCCATCGTCATCGACCGCTGGAAGTTGCCCATCTTCACGCGGCATTTGAAGGAGGCCGGGTTCTCGTACGAGGAGCATGGCGCCGCGGCCCCGGAAACCCTCTTGTTGACCGTCATAACGGACGAGCCTGCGAAGCTGCAGCGCGCCGTCGTGGCGGCCACAGTCGAATGCAAAAACATGAAAGGCCCGCAATGAACGATCGAGAACTCTCCGGCGGGAAACCGATCACACCGGACCACCGCGACATCGACCATGCGACGGGCCAGCAGAAGAGCTACGTGGTGCTCACGGCCGAAGAGCGCGCCAAGGGCTTCGTGCGCCCCGTGCGGACCAAGTACGTGCACACGAAGTGCGGCGTGGTCACCCGGATGTCCCAAGACATCGCCGAGACCTATGCGCGCGACCCTGGCTTCTATTCCGGCACGTTCTGCGTCGGCTGCAGGACTCACCTGCCGCTGGCGGAGTTCGTGTGGGATGGCACTCAGGAGGTCCTCGGATCATGACCATCGACGAGATGATTGCGCGCCCCGGCTTCTACGAGGTCACCAGCCCAGCCATGTCTGCGATGGGCGGGTATACCGTCGTCGAGGTTGAGGCCGACGGCACGGTGCACCAGCTGACGCCGGCTGGCGCCCGTGATGGGGTGCTGTCGCGCGAAGGATGGTCTCCTGATGTGATCGTGCTGCGGCAGGTGGAGAACGTCTCGTGACCCTTCCATACTCCCGCGCCACCAGTGGCCGCAATGCGCTGGCCGACCTGCAGAAGATCCTGCAGGGCTTCGGGTGCACCCGCTTCGGCACGATGACCGATACCGAGCGCGGTGAGCTGCTGGTGCAGTTCTCGCACCGTGGCCGCGATGTGATCGCCCGGGCCAGCTACAAGGGCTACGCCGCGGCGCTTCTGCGCGGCAAAAGCAAGACCGCGACCAATGAGCGCGCCGCGCTCAAGCAGGCCGAGATCAGCGTTTGCAGCGTGCTGCGCGATTGGATCAAAGGCCAGGTCGTCGCCATCGAATCGGGCGTGTTGACCTTCGAGGGCGCGTTTCTCGGCCAGATCCTGCTGCCAAACGGCCAGACCATCCTCGATCACGTCGAGCAGCAGAAGCTGCTGCCAGCGCCGGAAAGCAAATCATGACCGCCGACCTTACCCGCCAAGAACTCTGCGTGCGCCTTCGCATCAGCGAGTCGACGGTGCGCCGGCTCGAGGTGGCGGGCCTGCCCTGCACGCCGGTGGGCCGGAGCAAACGCTACGATCTCGCCGAATGCAAGCAGTGGCTTCGCGCCAACCAAGGTCAACAATGTCAATCTGGATCGACAAGCAAGGGCGTAGACACGTCGGCCTCATGGTCTCAGGCCGCCGAGTACATCGAATCCTCCCAGAAGGTGCGTCGGCGAGTGATGCCAAGCAACTTGAGGCTGATCTCCGACGCCGGCTGACGGCCCCCAAGCCGCTGGCCGGCGACCCGCTGCTGGTGGCGGTGATGCCGCTCTACCTGGCGCACGCCAAGGGCACCAGATGGCCCGAACAGGCAAAGCAATGCGCAATGCGCATTCAACCTTGGCTTACGGGTTTCCGTGCCTCGCAGGCGCGCGAGGTGGCCGCCACGATCATCCGAGACATGAAACCCAAATACGCCCCTGCCACGATCAACCGTAGCCTGGCCACGCTCAAGAAGGCACTGTCTCTGGCCTGGGAGTTGGGGCAGACAGAGATCAACCATGGGGCGGCGATCAAGAGCCTGCCGCCGAACAACAAGCGCGAAGTGTTCTTGACGCCTGCTCAGGTCGAGAAGCTGGCCGGCCACTGTCCGGAACCAGTGCAGGCCGCCATCTGGATCGCCCTGTACACCGGTGCGCGGCGCGGCGAGATCCTAGCCATGAAGCCGGAGGATGTGGCAAAAACCGCGCTCACGATCCACGCCAGGAACACGAAGACACTGCGCACCAGGGTGATCCCCATCGTGAAGCCGCTGCGGCCATGGCTCAAACACCTGCCTCTGCCATACAAGGACTACGAGGGGCTCAAAAGCGGGTTCCAGCGGGGCCGGAAAGCGGCTGGGATGGAGCATGTCAACTTCCACGACCTGCGCCATTCCTGCGCCTCGATCCTGGTGGCCAGCGGCGCCGACCTCTACACGGTCAGCAAGATCCTCGGGCACTCGTCGATCATCACGACCCAGCGCTACAGCCATCTGCAGGTGAAGCAGCAGCGCTCAGCGATGGTGAAAGCCTTCGCCTGAAATTGCACTGTGAATTACACAGGGCAGATGGGAAGGTGGGGTGGAAAACGATGTTTCCCAAATGGTGGGCGGTGGAGGTTTCGAACCTCCGACCCCAGCAGTGTGAATGCTGTGCTCTACCCCTGAGCTAACCGCCCGAAACGCTGCTGTTGCCTGCAGCGTTCTGAAAACGTATCGCGTTGTGCGAAGCCTCAGATTATGCCATAGCTTTTCAGCCGTTTTCGCGAAACAGCGTGCGACCGCCGCTCGATTTGTCGAGTTGCCCCAACACCGCCTCGTGCGCGGTCAGTTCGTGCTCGGCCGCCAAGATCACCGGCAGCTCGAACTGGCTCAGGTCGATGGCCACCACGGTGGTGCCCAGTTCGGGCTCGTTCGAAGCCACGTCGATCAGCAGCGCATCCTGGCCGCGCGTGAGGTTGATGTAGACGTCTGCCAGCAGCTGCGCGTCGAGCTTGGCGCCGTGGAAGGTGCGGTTCGAACGGTCGACGCCGAAGCGGTCGCACAACGCATCCAGCGAATTGCGCTTGCCCGGGTACACCTGCTTGGCCATGGCCAGCGTGTCGGTCACTTCGCTGACGAAGGTGCGCAGCGGCGGCAGGCCGGCACGCTCGAACTCCTTGTTGAGAAAGCCGACGTCGAAGGCCGCGTTGTGAATGATCAGCTCGGCATCGCGCAGGTACTCGACGATGTCGTTGGCCAACGTGGCGAACTTCGGCTTGTCGCGCAGGAAGTCGGTCGTCAGGCCGTGGACCTTGAGCGCGTCTTCATGGCTCTCGCGCTCCGGGTTGAAGTAGATGTGCAGGTCGTTGCCGGTGAGCTTGCGGGCGAACAGCTCGACGCAGCCAAGCTCGATGACGCGGTCGCCGTTCTCTGCGGAGAGGCCGGTGGTTTCGGTGTCGAGAACGATCTGGCGCGACATCAGTGGTTTTCCTTGGCGTGATTGATCGAGTACTTGGGAATCTCGATAGTCACATTCTCCTGCGCCAGGATCGATTGGCAACTCAGGCGCGACTGCGGCTCCAGGCCCCAGGCACGGTCGAGCAAGTCTTCTTCGCCCTCTTCCGCCTCGTTCAGCGAGTTGAAGCCCTCGCGCACGATCACGTGGCAGGTGGTGCAAGCACAGCTCATCTCGCAGGCATGCTCGATGTTGATGTGGTTGTCGAGCAGCGCCTCGCAGATCGAGGTGCCGGCGGGCGCGGTGATTTCAGCGCCCTGCGGGCAGTACTCGGGATGCGGGTAGATCTTGATCGTGGGCATGTTGTTGTTCTAGAGAGATTCGACCTTGCGGCCGGCAAGTGCGCGCGCAATGCCCGCATTCATGCGCTGTGCGGCAAAGGCCTCGGTGTCATCGGCCAGTTTCTTGGTGGCGGCCTCGATGGCCGCGGCTTCATTGCTGCCCTTGACGGCTTCGCGCAACTGCGCCATCGATGCGTCGATGACGGCGCGCTCTTCGTCGCTCAGCAGATCGCCGTCAGCATCGAGCGCGCTCTGCGTAGCGAGCAGCATGCGGTCGGCATCGACACGCGCCTCGACCAGCGCGCGGGCCTGCATGTCCTGCTGCGCCGTGGAGAAGCTCTCCTGCAGCATGGTCGCGATCTGGTCGTCAGACAGGCCATACGACGGCTTGACCGCCACACTGGCTTCGACGCCGCTGCCCTGCTCCTTGGCGCTCACGCTCAGCAGGCCGTCTGCGTCGACCGTGAAGGTCACGCGGATGCGTGCCGCGCCGGCCGCCATCGGCGGGATGCCGCGCAGCGTGAAGCGCGCGAGGCTGCGGCAGTCAGCCACGAGGTCGCGCTCGCCCTGCACCACGTGCAGTGCCAGCGCGGTCTGGCCGTCCTGATAGGTCGTGAAGTCCTGCGCCATCGCGGTGGGGATGGTCTGGTTGCGCGGCACGATGCGCTCGACCAGGCCGCCCATGGTCTCGATGCCGAGCGACAGCGGGATCACGTCGAGCAGCAGCAGTTCGCCCGCGCCGTTGTTGCCAGCGAGTTGATTCGCCTGGATGGCGGCGCCGAGGGCCACGACTTCGTCGGGGTTCAAATTGACAAGCGGCTCGCGGCCGAAGAACTCGGCGACGGCGCTGCGGACCTGCGGCATGCGGGTGGAGCCACCGACAAGCACGATGCCCCGCAGGTCGTCGGACTTGAGCTTTGCGTCGCGCAGTGCCTTGCGAACGGCAGCGATGGTGCGATCGGTGAGCGGCCGCGTGGCGGTGTAGAACTGTTCGCGGGTCACATCGAACGAGGCGGTCTTGCCTGCCACATCAGCCTTGAACAGGGCCGATTCCGAATCGGTCAGCGCCTCTTTCGCGGCCCGTGCGGCGACCAGCAACGCGGCCCTGTCGGCATCGCTGCCGGCCTGCAGGCCCGTCTGCGCGAGCACGAAGTCGGCTAGCGCGTGGTCGTAGTCGTCGCCGCCGAGGGCCGAGTCGCCGCCCGTGGCGATCACTTCGAACACGCCTTGCGTAAGCCGCAGGATCGAGATGTCGAAGGTGCCACCGCCCAGGTCGTAGACCGCGTAGACGCCTTCGCTCGCGTTGTCCAGGCCGTACGCGATGGCGGCGGCCGTGGGCTCGCTGATGAGGCGCAGCACGTTGAGGCCGGCGAGCTGAGCGGCATCCTTGGTCGCCTGGCGCTGGCCTTCGTCGAAGTACGCCGGCACGGTGATGACCGCGCCGTAGAGCTCGTCGTCGAAGGTGTCCTCGGCGCGAAAGCGCAGCGTGGCAAGAATCTCGGCGCTGATCTCGACCGGCGACTTCTCGCCCGCCAGGGTCCGCACCTGCACCATGCCGCCATCGCTGCTGCCGATGCGGTACGACATCGCTTCGCGGTTCGCGATGTCGGCCAGGCCGCGGCCCATGAGGCGCTTCACCGAAGTGATCGTGTTGGCCGGGTCTTGGGCGCGCGCCGCCAGGGCATCGAAGCCGATCTGGCGACGGTCGTTTTCAAGGTAGCGCACGGCCGAAGGCAGCAGCACGCGGCCCTGGTCGTCAGGCAGGCATTCGGCCACGCCATTGCGCACCGCGGCCACCAGCGAATGCGTGGTGCCGAGGTCGATGCCCACGGCAATGCGGCGCTGATGCGGGTCTGGCGCCTGGCCGGGTTCGGAAATCTGAAGAAGAGCCATGCCGCTATTGTCCCAACTGATCGAATTTGGCTTCGACGTCCTGTCCGAAGCGCTCAATGAACATGAGGGCTCTCACTTGCTGTGCCGCGGCGGGGTAGTCGCCTTTTTCGTCGATCAGCCAGTCGAGCGACGACAGCGCGCGGGCGCGGGCGGCCTCGACCTCGGACTGGAGTTTCTCGAGCGAAGCGGTGTCTTCGACATCGTCGAGCGCCTCGCGCCACTCCATCTGCTGCATCAGGAATTCCGGCGGCATCGCCGTGTTGTTCTCGGCGTTCAGCGGTGCATCGTGCAGCTCGCAGATGTAGCTGGCGCGGCGGATCGGGTCCTTGAGCCGCTGGTAAGCCTCGTTGATGCGCACCGACCACTGCATGGCCACGCGCTGGGCCGCGGCGCCCTGCGCGGCAAAGCGGTCCGGGTGGGCTTCGCGCTGCAGCTCCTTCCAGCGCGCGTCGAGCACGGCACGGTCCTGCGCGAAAGTCGCCGGGACGGCGAACAGTTGAAAGTCGGTGTCGTTCAGGTTCATGGCAAGAAAAAACCGCCAGCACATGACATGGTGGCGGCTGTTGTCGCGGTCAGCGACGGCGCATCAGATGCGAAAACTTTCCCCGCAGCCGCAACGGTCGCGTTCGTTGGGGTTGATGAACTTGAAGCCCTCGTTCAGGCCCTCGCGCACGAAGTCGAGCTGCGTGCCGTCGATGTAGGCCAGGCTCTTCGGGTCGACCAGCACCTTGACGCCGTGGTCTTCGAACACCACGTCTTCAGGCGTGAACTCGTCCACGTATTCGAGCTTGTAGGCCAGGCCGGAGCAACCCGTGGTCTTCACGCCCAGCCGCACGCCCACGCCCTTGCCCCTCTTGCCGAGGTAGCGGGTGACGTGTCGCGCAGCGGCTTCGGTCAGCGTGACGGCCATGTCAGTGGACAGCTTCGGCAGCAGCGGATTCGGTCTTGACGCCGTGCTTGGCCTTGTAGTCGCTCACGGCGGCCTTGATCGCGTCTTCGGCCAGGATGGAGCAGTGGATCTTCACGGGCGGCAGCGCCAGTTCTTCGGCGATCTGCGCGTTCTTCAGTGCAGCCGCTTCGTCGAGCGTCTTGCCCTTGACCCATTCGGTCACGAGCGACGACGAGGCGATGGCCGAGCCGCAGCCGTAGGTCTTGAAGCGTGCGTCTTCGATCACGCCGGTTTCGGGGTTGACCTTGATCTGCAGCTTCATCACGTCGCCACAGGCCGGCGCACCGACCATGCCGGTGCCTACCGAGTCGTCGCCCTTTTCGAAGGAGCCGACGTTGCGTGGATTTTCGTAGTGGTCGATGACTTTGGAAGAATATGCCATGGTGTACCTCTCAAACTTTGTTCAATCGTGGAGCCTGGTGCGGGCCTGCGTCAGTGGGCCGACCACTGGATCGTGCTGATGTCGACGCCGTCCTGGAACATCTCCCACAGGGGGCTCAGCTCGCGCAGCTTGGCAACGTTGTGCTTGATGGTCGAAATGGCGTAGTCGATTTCTTCTTCGGTCGTGAAACGGCCGATGGTCATGCGAAGGCTGCTGTGGGCCAGTTCGTCGCTGCGGCCCAGGGCGCGCAGCACGTAGCTGGGCTCGAGGCTGGCCGAGGTGCAGGCCGAACCCGACGACACCGCCAAGCCCTTGATGCCCATGATCAGCGACTCGCCTTCGACGTAGTTGAAGCTCATGTTCAGGTTGTGCGGCACGCGGTGTTCGAGGTCGCCGTTGATGAACACCTGCTCGACGTCCTTCAGGCCGTCGAGCAGACGCTTCTGCAAGCGGCGCGCATGGGCGATGTCGTCCTTCATTTCGAGCTTGGCGATGCGGTAGGCCTCGCCCATGCCGACGATCTGGTGCGTGGGCAAGGTGCCCGAACGCATGCCGCGCTCGTGACCGCCACCATGCATTTGCGCTTCGAGCCGCACGCGCGGCTTGCGGCGCACGTACAGCGCGCCGATGCCCTTCGGGCCGTAGGTCTTGTGCGAGGCGAGGCTCATCAGGTCGATGGGCAGCTTCGTGATGTCGATGTCGACCTTGCCGGTGGCCTGGGCCGAATCGACGTGGAAGATGATGCCCTTTTCGCGGCAGACATTGCCGATCGCGACCACGTCCTGGATCACGCCGATTTCGTTGTTCACGAACAGCACGCTGGCCAGGATGGTGTCGGGGCGGATCGCGGCCTTGAACTTTTCAAGGTCGACGAGGCCGTTTTCCTCGACGTCGAGGTAGGTGACTTCGAAGCCCTGGCGCTCGAGTTCGCGCATGGTGTCGAGCACGGCCTTGTGCTCGGTCTTCAGGGTGATCAGGTGCTTACCCTTGCCCTTGTAGAACTGGGCCGCGCCCTTGAGCGCGAGGTTGATCGACTCGGTAGCACCCGACGTCCAGACGATTTCGCGGGGGTCCGCATTGATCAGGTCAGCCACCTGGCCGCGCGCCTTCTCGACCGCCTCTTCAGCTTCCCAACCCCAGGCGTGGCTGCGCGATGCCGGGTTGCCGAAGTGTTCGCGCAACCAGGGAATCATGGCGTCGACCACACGCGGGTCGACCGGCGTGGTGGCGCCGTAATCGAGATAGATCGGGAAATGAGGAGTTACGTCCATGGCTGGCTCGTGCTGGCGTGGGGGTTGTTTTTTGATCTGGGCTGCTCAGGGTGGCGCCCGAAGGCGCCGCCGGGGACTCAGTACTCAGGACTTGGCGAAGGCGTTGCCGAGCGCGAACACCGAATTCGGTGCGTTCACGCGGATCGGCTTGACCACCGGCTGGGCCGAGATCGCACGCTTGACGACCGGCTTGTTCTCGATCTGCACGCCCTTGGCAATCTGGTCGTCGACCAGCTTCTGCAGCGTGACGGAGTCGAGGAACTCGACCATGCGCTGATTCAGCGAGGCCCAAAGCTCGTGCGTCATGCAGCGACCGGCTTCGCCGAGGCAGTTTTCCTTGCCGCCGCACTGGGTGGCATCGATGGGTTCATCGACGGAAACAATGATGTCGGCCACGGTGATGTCCGCAGCCTTGCGGCCGAGGCTATAGCCGCCTCCGGGGCCGCGTGTCGACTCGACCAGCTCGTGACGGCGCAACTTGCCGAACAGCTGTTCGAGGTACGACAGAGAAATCTGCTGCCGCTGGCTGATCGCAGCCAGCGTGACCGGACCGGTGTTCTGACGCAACGCCAGATCGATCATTGCTGTGACCGCAAAACGGCCTTTGGTAGTGAGACGCATCGCAAGCTCCTTCAAGTGCTTACCGTTGAAATGACACCGTGGTCCCGGACCGCGGTGACTTCGTCTCCGCCCTGCCCGACCCCTGACGCTGGTGAACCAGTCGGTAGGAGTCGGTCCTTCATCGCGAAGTTCTTTTCTTGTTGTTGACTGTTTCGGTCAAGTATAACAGAAGCCCCCGAGGTCTGCTGGGGTAAACCCCAGCGCAGTTCGCTTGAAGAATGCGAACGTCTGACCTACTGCGGCGGTATGGCGATGTTGTCGCCGCCCGACGCCCCGAACGCCTGCTCCCGCAGCAGGGCCAACTGGTCCCGCACACGGGCCGCCTTCTCGAATTCGAGGTTGCGGGCGTGCTCCAGCATCTGCTTTTCCAGCCGCTTGATTTCCCGGGCAATGTCCTTTTCGCTCATGTCCTCGACCTTGGCGCGTTCCAGGTCGAGCTTGGCCATTTCCTTGCCCGTTTTCTCGCTGTAGACGCCGTCGATCAGGTCGCGCACCTGCTTGACGATGCTGCGCGGCGTGATGCCGTTGGCTTCGTTGTAGGCGATCTGCCGGGCGCGGCGGCGCTCGGTTTCGCCGATGGCCTTCTTCATCGATTCGGTCATCCGGTCGGCGTAGAGGATGGCCTTGCCGTTCAGGTTCCGCGCCGCCCGGCCGATGGTCTGGATCAGCGAGCGCTCCGCACGCAGAAAGCCTTCCTTGTCGGCATCCAGGATCGCCACCAGCGAAACCTCGGGAATATCCAGCCCCTCGCGCAGCAGATTGATGCCCACCAGCACGTCGAATGTGCCCAGGCGCAGGTCGCGCAGTATTTCCACCCGCTCGACTGTATCGACGTCGCTATGCAGATAGCGCACCTTCACGCCGTTGTCACCCAGGTAATCGGTCAGCTGCTCGGCCATGCGCTTGGTCAGCGTGGTGATCAGCACGCGCTCGTTCTTATCCACGCGAACGCGGATTTCGCCCAGCACGTCGTCCACCTGATGCGTGGCGGGCCGCACCTCGACTTCCGGGTCGATCAGGCCAGTCGGCCGCACCAGTTGCTCGACGACATTACCGGAATGATCCTTCTCGTACTGCGCCGGCGTCGCCGAAACGAAGATGCACTGACGCATGCGCGCTTCAAACTCCTCGAACTTGAGGGGACGATTGTCCATCGCGCTCGGTAGACGAAAGCCGTACTCGACCAGCGTTGTCTTTCGCGCCCGGTCGCCGCTGTACATCGCGTTGAGCTGGCCGATCATCTGATGGCTCTCGTCGAGGAACATCAGCGCGTCCTTCGGCAAGTAGTCGGTCAGTGTGGCGGGCGGCTCGCCGGGCGCAGCGCCCGACAGGTGGCGTGTGTAGTTCTCGATTCCCTTGCAATGGCCGATCTCAGCGAGCATTTCGAGGTCGAAACGGCTGCGCTGCTCCAGCCGCTGCGCCTCGACCAGCTTGCCGACCCCGACCAGTTCCTTGAGCCGCTCCGCCAGCTCGATCTTGATGGTTTCCACGGCCGCCAGCACCTTGTCGCGCGGCGTCACGTAGTGGCTCGACGGATACACGGTGAAGCGCGGCACCTTCTGGCGGATGCGGCCGGTCAGCGGGTCGAAGAGCTGCAGCGACTCGATCTCGTCGTCGAACAGCTCGAAGCGGATCGCCAGCTCGCTGTGTTCCGCCGGAAACACGTCGATGGTGTCGCCCCGCACGCGGAAAGTGCCGCGGGCAAAGTCCTGCTCGTTGCGCAGGTACTGCATGCGAATGAGCCGGGAGATCAGGTCGCGCTGGCCGACCTTGTCGCCGACGCGGGCAATCAGCCGCATCTCCATGTAGTCCTCGGGCGTGCCGATGCCGTAGATGGCGCTCACCGTGGCCACGATGACCGTGTCGCGCCGCTCCAGCACGCTCTTGGTGGCCGACAGCCGCATCTGCTCGATGTGCTCGTTGATCGAGGAATCTTTCTCGATGAACAGGTCGCGCTGCGGTACGTACGCCTCGGGCTGGTAGTAGTCGTAGTAGCTCACGAAGTACTCGACGGCGTTCTTCGGGAAGAACTCGCGGAACTCGCTGTAGAGCTGCGCCGCCAGCGTCTTGTTGGGCGCAAACACGATGGCCGGGCGGCCCAGCCGGGCGATCACGTTGGCCATGGTGAAGGTCTTGCCCGAACCGGTCACGCCCAGCAGGGTCTGGAACACTTCACCGTCGATCACGCCCTCGACCAGCCCCTCGATCGCCTTCGGCTGGTCGCCGGCCGGCGGATAGGGCTGGAAAAGCTCGAAAGGCGAGTCCGGATAGCGGATGAATTCCCCCTGTTTCACAGGCCCGATCGGGTCCAGTTTCTTCAGGTCTGCTATGGCTTCGTTGTTCTCTGGCATGGCTGTTCCCGACAGGTGGCGCTCGCGCCGGTAAAATTCAAGGCAACCGGAAAGGATAAAGCCTCCTCCGGTTGCAGCGAAGCTTTCATCCCAAAGGACCTTTCCATGTCTATGTTCACCGCGGTCGAAATGGCGCCGCGCGACCCGATCCTCGGCCTCAACGAGCAATTTGCAGCCGATACCAACCCCAACAAGGTCAATCTCGGCGTCGGCGTCTATTACGACGACAACGGCAAGCTGCCACTGCTGCAGTGCGTGCAGGCGGCCGAGCAGAACATGATGAAAGCGCCCACGGCGCGCGGCTACCTCCCCATCGACGGCATCGCCGCATACGACAACGCCGTCAGGGTGCTGGTCTTCGGCGCAGACAGCGAACCCGTTACCTCGGGCCGCGTGGCCACCATCCAGGCCATCGGCGGAACCGGCGGCCTCAAGGTCGGCGCTGACTTCCTGAAGAAGCTCAACCCCAACGCCAAGGTGCTGATCAGCGACCCGAGCTGGGAAAACCACCGCGCCCTCTTCACCAACGCCGGCTTCGAAGTCGAAAGCTACCCCTACTACGACGCCGCAAAGCGCGGCATCGACTTCGACGGCATGCTGGCCGCGCTCAACGCAGCCCCTGCCGGCACCGTCGTCGTGCTGCACGCCTGCTGCCACAACCCGACCGGCTACGACATCACGTCGCAGCAGTGGGACCAGGTCGTCGCCACCGTCAAGGCCAAGGGCCTGGTGCCTTTCCTCGACATGGCCTACCAGGGCTTCGGCTACGGCCTGAAGGAAGACGGCGCCGCCGTCGCCAAGTTCGTCGATGCCGGTCTGACCTTCTTCGTCTCGACCTCGTTCTCCAAGAGCTTCAGCCTGTACGGCGAACGCGTGGGCGCCCTGTCGGTGCTGTGCGAGAGCAAGGAAGAAGCCGGCCGCGTGCTGTCGCAGCTCAAGATCGCCATTCGCACCAACTACAGCAACCCACCCACGCACGGCGGTGCCGTGGTGGCCGCGGTGCTCGGCAACCCCGAACTGCGCGCCCTGTGGGAAACGGAACTGGGCGAGATGCGCGTGCGCATCAAGGCCATGCGCCAGAAGCTGGTCGACGGCCTCAAGGCCGCCGGCGTGAAGGAAGACATGAGTTTCATCACCACGCAGATCGGCATGTTCAGCTACTCGGGCCTGACCAAGGACCAGATGGTGCGCCTGCGCAGCGAGTTCGGCGTGTATGGCACCGACACCGGCCGCATGTGCGTGGCCGCGCTCAACAGCAAGAACATCGAGCACGTCTGTGCCTCGATCGCCAAAGTCATCTAGGTGACAGCAAGGTGTGAGGGAATCGTCTTCGCGACGATTCCTTCACGCTCAATGAAGAAGGCTCCTCGCGGCGGGGCCGATGTAGGGGTTTGGCCCCCTGCAACGCAGCGAATGCGCTGATATATTGCACCGCAACATTCCACTCCAAGACCAGCGATGCTCTATCAACTCTACGAAGCCCAGCGTTCCCTTATGGAGCCGTTCTCGGACTTCGCACAGGCGGCCTCCAAGCTCTATGGCCAGGGCGCCGTGTGGGGCCAACTGCCCATGGCCCAGCGCATGGCCGCCGGCTACGACCTGCTCTATCGCCTCGGCAAAGACTACGAGAAGCCCGAGTTCAACATCAAGTCCGTCAAGGTCGACGGCGAAGAAGTCGTGATACAGGAGGCCGTCGAACTCGACAAGCCGTTCTGCGAACTGCGCCGCTTCAAGCGCTTCACCGACGAGCCGCACATCCTCAAGACGCTCAAGAGCCAGCCCGTGGTGCTGATCGTGGCGCCCCTGTCGGGCCACTACTCCACGCTGCTGCGCGACACCGTGCGCACCATGCTGCAGGACCACAAGGTCTACATCACCGACTGGAAGAATGCGCGCCTGGTGCCGCTGTCCGAAGGCGAGTTCCACCTCGACGACTACATCAACTACGTGCAGGAGTTCATCCGCCGCCTGCAGGCCGAATACGGCAACTGCCACGTGGTGAGCGTCTGCCAGCCGACGGTGCCGGTGCTCGCGGCTGTGTCTCTGATGGCCAGCCGCGGCGAGCCGCTGCCGCTGACCATGACCATGATGGGCGGCCCCATCGACGCTCGCAAGTCGCCCACCGCGGTGAACAACCTCGCGATGAACAAGAGCTACGAGTGGTTCGAGAACAACGTGATCTACCGCGTGCCGCAGGGCTTTCCGGGCGCGGGCCGCAAGGTGTACCCCGGCTTCCTGCAGCACACCGGCTTCGTGGCGATGAACCCCGACCGCCACGCCAGCAGCCACTACGACTACTTCAAGGACCTGATCAAAGGCGATGACGCCAGCGCCGAGGCCCATCGCAAGTTCTACGACGAGTACAACGCCGTGCTCGACATGGACGCCGATTACTACCTCGAGACCATCCGCACCGTGTTCCAGGAGTTCGACCTGGTCAACGGCACCTGGGACGTGAAAAACCCCCAGGGTCAGGTGGAGCGCGTGCACCCGCAAGACATTCACTCGACTGCCCTGCTCACGGTCGAAGGCGAACTCGACGACATCTCGGGCTCGGGCCAGACCGAAGCGGCGCACAGCCTGTGCACCGGCATCGCCGACGACAAGCGCGAGCACTATGAAGTGAAAGGTGCAGGCCACTACGGCATCTTCAGCGGCCGCCGCTGGCGCGAACTGGTCTATCCGAAGGTGCTGAAATTCATCGCCGCCAACGACCAGCCCCAGAGCCGCGCCGGCAACCGCGGCGGCCTGGCCGCTGAAGACACCATCAAGCCCGGCCGCAAGGTGCCCGCCGTCGCGGCCAAGAAGCTGCCGGCAAAGAAGGCCGCGACCGTGGCAGTGAAGAAGCCCGCCGCGCGCAAGAAGCCCGGCGCCCGTGCGGCGCGCTGAAGAGCGCGCACGCAACCTCATCATCAAGTGAACGGGCTGGCCGCACGCATCAACGACGCACTGCCTCAAACGCAGTGCACACGGTGCGGCTACCCGGATTGCGCAGGCTACGCGCAGGCCGTGGCCGACGGCGAGGCCGGCATCAACCAGTGCCCGCCAGGCGGCGCTGAAGGCATCGAGCGGCTCGCACTGCTCACCGGCTGCGCACCGCTCCCCCTCGATCCCCAGTTCGGCACCGAAGGCCCGCGTGCCATGGCAGTCATCGACGAGGCCTGGTGCATCGGCTGCACGCTGTGCCTCGATGCCTGCCCCACCGACGCCATCGTCGGCATCAACAAGCGCATGCACACGGTGATCGAACCCCATTGCACGGGCTGCGAGCTGTGCATTCCGGTCTGCCCCGTCGATTGCATCTCGCTCGAAGTCGAGACACCGGGCCTCAGCGGATGGCAGGCCTGGTCGGCCGAGCAGGCCGAAAGTGCGCGGCACCGCTACGAAGTGCACGGCAGGCACCGCAACACCGACGCCCGGCTGGCCGAAACGGCGCCCGAGCCCGAAGCCCCGCAAGACGCCAGCGCCCGCAAGCGCGCCATCGTCGAAGCCGCACTGGCGCGTGCCCGCGCCGCCTCGCAACAACGCCCACCGGCCACCAAACCATGACGCTCGACACCCTGCTCATCTACATCGTCGCTTCGCTCGCGCTGGCCCTGATCCCGGGGCCGACGATGCTGCTGGCGCTGTCCAACGGCATCGAGGGTGGCATGCGCCGCGCGAGCTGGGGCATTGCTGGTGCGTCGCTCGGCAGCATCACTCTGATCGCAGTCGTCGCGCTCGGGCTGGGCTCGCTGCTGGCGGCCTCGGAGTGGCTCTTCAACGCGATCCGCGTTGCAGGCGTGGCCTATCTCGTGTGGTTGGGCATCAAGCTCTGGCGCAGCGAGGTAACCGACCTTGGCACGGCACTGGCCAAGTCGCCGCTCGAAGTCCGTCCGCAAGGCCGTGTCGCGCTGCTGCGCAGCCTGATGGTGGCGCTTTCGAACCCGAAGACGGTGCTGTTCTTCGCGGCCTTCCTGCCGCAGTTCGTCGACATCGCGAAGCCGCAAGGCCCGCAGTACCTGCTGCTGGGCTCGGTATTCGTCGTGCTCGACACCTGCGTGATGCTGGCCTATGCATCGGCCGGCACTCAGGCCGTGCGCTTTCTTTCGCAGCGCGGCCTCAAGGCAATGAACCGCGGTTGTGCAGCCGGCATGTGGCTGCTCGCCGCTACGCTTGCGGTGTGGCGCCGCCCCGGCGCTTGAAGAGCAGCAGCAGCACACCCGCCAACACCACGCCCACCGCGTACCACTCGAAGCGCGTGACAGCCTCGTTGGCGATCCACACGCCCAGCAGCATCGCGATCACCGGGTTGACGAAGGTATAGCTCGCCGCCAGCCCGGCCGGCGCCTTAGCCAGCAGCAGCATGTAGGCGTTGAAGGCAATCAGCGAGCCGAACACCACCAGATAGATCCACGCGGCGACCGCTTCGGCCTGCGGCGGCCAGCTCATCGTTTCGCCAGACACGGCGGCGAGCCCCATCAACACCACGCCGCCGCAGAGCATTTCGCTCGCAAAGCCCATCGCACCGGACGCCAGCGGCAGGCTGCGCTGGCTCAGCACGCTGCCAAGCGACCAGCAGACGCAGGCAATGCAGATGGCCACCAGCCCCTCGGGCGACGAACGGAAACCGCTGCCCTGCGTCAGCATCAGCACGCCGACGAGGCCAAGCGCAATGCCTGCCGCCTCAAGCCGTGACGGCTTCACGCCCCAGATCAGATTGAGCAGCGCAATCAGCAGCGGGATCACCGCGATGAACGCCACCACCAGCCCCGAACCGATCGACACCTCGGCGTTCGCCGTGCCGCCCATGCCACCGCCCAGCATCAGCGCGCCGACGATGAAGGCATTGCGCCACTGCAACAGCGATGGCCACGGCGCGCCACGCCAGCGCATCCACGCTGCCAACAGCACACCCGCGACCAGGAAGCGCGAGCCCATCTGCAGGAACGGCGGAAAACTGATCAGCGCGTACTTGATCGCGAGGTAGGTCGAGCCCCACACCACCCAGGTGGCGGCGAGGCAGAGCCACAGCAGCGGCGGCAGTCCGGGGCGGCCCGCGGCTGGCGCGGCATGGGCGGGAGAAGCGAGGGTCGGCATATCGAGGGTGTCTCTTCCTTGGTATTGAATGCCGGTCATGGTATGAAAGCCATCCCTCGGCAGCCATGCAGATTTCATGGTTCTGCCCTCATTACACCGTCGATTTGAAGGAGTTGCATGGACTTTTCCTTGAACCCCTCGCTGGATGCCCATGACACACGCATCCTCGCCGAACTGCAGGCCGACGCACGCCTGACCATGGCCGAACTCGGCCGCCGCGTGCACCTGAGCCAGCCGGCCGTGACCGAGCGCGTGAAGAAGCTGGAGGCCGCGGGCGTCATCAGCGGCTACCGCGCCACCGTCAACCTCGGCAAGTTGGGCTACGGCATCCGCGCGATCATCCGCGTCGGTCGTGCCGACTACGACCTCGTCGTGAAGCTGGTGCAGGAGACGCCCGAATGCGTCAATGCCTACAACGTGACCGGCGAAGACAGCTGGATCCTCGAGATCGCGGTGATCGACGTGAGCCACCTCGACGCGGTGCTCACCAAGTTCTGCATCCTCACCGAGACGGCAACCTCGATCATCCTGAACCCGGCGCGCGAGCACCAGGCGATGCTGCCGCCTCAGCGCTCGGACGTGAAGCCGCCGATCAGGAAGGTTCTGAACGCGTAGCTGCGAGTGCGCTGAATGCTGCGACCACCTCGGGCGGCGCCTGCACCATCTCGATCAGCACGCCCTCACCCGCAATCGGAAACTCGTCGTTCGCCTTCGGATGCAGGAAGCAGATGTCGAAACCAGCCGCGCCCTTGCGGATGCCACCCGGCGCAAAGCGCACGCCCTGCGCGGTGAGCCATTCGACGGCCTTTGGCAGGTCGTCGATCCACAGCCCCACGTGGTTCAGCGGCGTCGTGTGAACGGCAGGCTTCTTCTCCGGATCGAGCGGCTGCATCAGGTCGACTTCGACCTTGAACGGCCCCACGCCCATCGCGCAGATGTCCTCGTCGACGTTCTCACGCTCGCTCTTGAACGTGCCCGTGACTTCGAGCCCCAGCATGTCGACCCACAGCTTCTGCAGCCGCAGCTTGTCGGGGCCGCCGATGGCGATCTGCTGGATGCCCAGCACCTTGAAGGGCCGCGCGGTGGTGGCGGTCATGCGGCACAGCCTTCCGAAGCCTGCTCCTGAACCTGCCGCGCATTGAGTCCGAGCTTGCGCAGCAGCACTGTGTCGGCTTCGACATCGGGATTGCCGGTGACGAGCAGTTTGTCGCCGTAGAAGATCGAATTCGCGCCTGCCATGAAGCACAGCGCCTGCACCGCGTCGCCCATCTGCTGACGGCCGGCCGACAGCCGCACGCGCGCGGTCGGCATCGTGATGCGCGCGACCGCGATCATGCGCACGAAGTCGAAGGGATCGACCGGGTCCGAATCAGCCAACGGCGTGCCGGGCACGCGCACCAGGCTGTTGATCGGCACCGATTCCGGGTACGGGTTCAGGTTGGCCAGTTGCGCGATCAGCCCCGCGCGATGCACCGGTGCCTCACCCATGCCGACGATGCCGCCGCAGCACACGCTGATGCCCGCGCTGCGCACATGGGCCAGCGTGTCGAGCCGGTCCTGGTAGGTGCGCGTGTCGACGACGTCGGTGTAGTACTCGGGCGCGGTGTCGAGGTTGTGGTTGTAGTAGTCGAGGCCAGCTGCCTTGAGCTGGTGCGCATGGTGCGGCTCCAGCATGCCGAGCGTGGCGCAGGTCTGCATGCCAAGTCCCTTCACCGCCTCGACCAGCACGGCGACCTTCTCCACGTCGCGGTCCTTCGGCGCGCGCCATGCGGCACCCATGCAGAAGCGCGTGGCGCCGGCGTCCTTGGCAGCCTGCGCTGCACGCAGCACCTCGTCGACCTCCATGAGCTTCTGCGCCTTCACGCCGGTGTCGAACTCGGCCGATTGCGGGCAGTAGCCGCAGTTCTCGGGGCAGCCACCGGTCTTCACCGACAGCAGCGTGGCCAGCTCGATGTCGCCGGCGGGGAAATGCTGGCGGTGCACGGTCTGCGCCTCGAACAGCAGGTCCATCAGCGGCTTGTCGAGCAGCGCCTGGATCGCCTCGACGGACCACGGGCCCTCGGTCTTGGGGGCAGCGGCCTTCGCGGGCCGGTGCAGCGTGATCGCCTGTTGCAAGTCGTTGGCACCCATCAGTTGAACTCCAGAATGATTTGATCGACGGCCAGCGATTCGCCCTTGCCCGCCGAAATCTTGCCGACCACGCCGTCTTGCGTGGCGAACAGCACGTTTTCCATCTTCATGGCCTCGATCACGGCCAGCTTCTCGCCGGCCCGCACCTGCTGGCCCGGCTGCACCGACACCTCGACCAGCAGACCCGGCATCGGCGACATGAGGAACTTGCTCAGGTCCGGCGGCGCCTTGTAGGGCATCAGCTCGAGCAGGCGCGCGCCCAGCGGCGACAGCACCATCGCCTCGATCTGCGTGCCGTCGTGCGACACGCGCAGCGCCAGCGGGCTCTTGCCAGCGCCGCGCTCCACCTGCGCCGTGAAGGGCTTGTCGTTGACCGTGCCCTGCACGCGGATCGCGCCCAGCGTCAGGGTGCTGTCGATCTTGTAGCTCTTGCCGCCCACGGCCACCGCGCTCGCGCCGGTCTTGCCGTGGAAGTCGGTGACCGACACCGGGTGGTGCACGTGCTTGCCCTGCGGCCCCAGTTCCACCACCACGAACTGCTCGCCCACCTTCACGCCGTGGCCCTCGAGCTGTCCGCTGATGCCCGATGCTCGCGCACGGTAGCGGCGATGCACGTATGCCGCGAGCGCGATCAGGAACGACGGATCGGCATGCGGCACGTCTTCCGCATGGAAGCCCTTGCCGTAGTGCTCGGCGATGAAGCCGGTGTTGAAGTCGCCCGCCACGAACTTCGGATGCGCCAGCAGCGCTGCCTGGAACGGAATGTTGCTGCTGATGCCGCGGATCACGAAGCCGTTGAGCGCCTCGCGCATGCGGGCAATCGCATGCTGGCGATCCTTGCCGTGCACGATGAGCTTGGCGATCATCGAGTCGTAGTACATCGGGATCTCGCCGCCGTCGTACACGCCCGTGTCCACGCGCACGCCTTGCAGGTGTTGCGTGTCGCTCGCGAACATGGTCTCCGTCGGCGGCTGGAACTTCACCAGCCGGCCGGTCGACGGCAGGAAGCTGCGGAACGGGTCTTCGGCATTGATGCGGCACTCGATGGCCCAGCCGTCGCGCTTCACCTGCTCCTGCGTCAGCGGCAGTTGCTCGCCGGCCGCCACGCGGATCATCAGCTCGACCAGGTCCAGCCCGGTGATGCATTCGGTGACCGGATGCTCCACCTGCAGGCGCGTGTTCATCTCGAGGAAGTAGAAGCTCTGGTCCTTGCCGACCACGAACTCCACCGTGCCCGCGCTTTGGTACTTCACGGCCTTGGCCAGCTGCACCGCCTGCTCGCCCATCGCTTTGCGCGTGGCGTCGGAGATGAAGGGCGACGGCGCCTCCTCGATCACCTTCTGGTGGCGGCGCTGGATCGAGCACTCGCGCTCGTTCAGGTAAATGACGTTGCCGTGCGAATCGCCCAGCACCTGGATCTCGATGTGACGCGGCTCCTCGACGAACTTCTCGATGAACACGCGGTCGTCGCCGAAGCTGTTGCGCGCCTCGTTGCGGCACGAAGTGAAGCCCTCGAAGGCTTCCTTGTCGTTGAAGGCCACGCGCAGGCCCTTGCCGCCGCCGCCGGCCGAGGCCTTGATCATCACGGGGTAGCCGATGTCTTTCGCGATCTCGACGGCGCGCTCGGCCGTCTCGATGGCGTCGTTCCAGCCCGGAATGGTGTTGACCTGGGCTTCGTTCGCGAGCTTCTTCGAGGCGATCTTGTCGCCCATGGCCGCAATCGAATAGTGCTTCGGCCCGATGAAGGCGATGCCCTCTTCCTCGACCTTGCGCGCAAAGGCTTCGTTCTCCGACAGGAAGCCGTAGCCCGGGTGCACCGCCTCGGCGCCCGTCTGCTTGCAGGCCGCGATGATGCGGTCGGCCTGCAGATAACTCTCACGGCTGGGCGCGGCGCCGATGTGCACGGCCTCGTCGGCCAGCTCGACGTGGCGGGCTTCCTTGTCGGCGTCGGAGTAGACGGCGACGGTGAGGATGCCCATCTTCTTCGCTGTCTGGATCACGCGGCAGGCGATTTCACCGCGATTGGCGATCAGGATCTTCTTGAACATGTTGTCGTCCTGCGTCTTCAGAGGGGGATGTTCCCGTGCTTGCGCCACGGGTTCTCGAGCTTCTTCTCGCGCAGCATCACGAGCGAGCGGCAGATGCGCTTGCGCGTCTCGTGCGGCAGGATCACGTCGTCGATGTAGCCACGCGCGCTCGCCACATATGGGTTGGCGAAGCGGGCCTTGTATTCGGCCTCGCGGGCTGCGAGCTTCTCGGGGTCGTTCTTGTCCTCGCGGAAGATGATTTCCACCGCGCCCTTGGCACCCATCACCGCGATCTCGGCACGCGGCCAAGCGAGGTTGACGTCGCCGCGCAGATGCTTGGAGGCCATCACGTCGTAGGCGCCGCCGTAGGCCTTGCGCGTGATGACGGTGATCTTCGGCACCGTGCATTCCGCATACGCGTAGAGCAACTTGGCGCCGTGCTTGATGATGCCGCCGTACTCCTGCCCCGTGCCGGGCATGAAGCCGGGCACGTCGACGAAGGTGACGACCGGAATGTTGAAGGCGTCGCAGAAGCGCACGAAACGCGCGGCCTTGATGCTGCTCTTGATATCCAGGCAGCCTGCCAGCACCAGTGGCTGGTTGGCCACGATGCCGATGGTTTGGCCTTCCATGCGGGCGAAGCCGATCACGATGTTCTTCGCGTAGTCGGGCTGCAACTCGAAGAAGTCGCCGTCGTCCACCACCTTCAGGATCAGCTCCTTGATGTCGTAGGGCTTGTTCGGGTTGTCCGGAACCAGCGTGTCGAGCGAGTAGTCGGGCCGGTCCGCCGGGTCGCCCAGCCCGTTGTTGCCCAGGCGCACCGGCGGCTTCTCGCGGTTGTTGAGCGGCAGGTAGTTGTACAGGCGGCGCAGCATCAGCAGCGCCTCGACGTCGTTCTCGAACGCCATGTCGGCCACGCCGCTGCGCGTGGTGTGGGTGATCGCGCCGCCGAGCTCTTCGGCCGTGACGCTTTCATGCGTCACGGTCTTCACCACCTCGGGGCCGGTGACGAACATGTAGCTGCTGTCCTTCACCATGAAGATGAAGTCGGTCATGGCCGGCGAATACACGGCGCCGCCCGCGCAGGGACCCATGATCATGCTGATCTGCGGCACCACGCCCGAGGCCATCACGTTGCGCTGGAACACGTCGGCGTAGCCGCCGAGCGAGGCCACGCCTTCCTGGATGCGCGCGCCGCCGGAGTCGTTCAGGCCGATGACCGGTGCGCCGACCTTCATGGCCTGGTCCATCACCTTGCAGATTTTTTCGGCATGCGCCTCGCTGAGCGCGCCACCGAAGACGGTGAAGTCCTGGCTGAACACGAACACCAGGCGGCCGTTGATCATGCCGTAGCCTGTGACCACGCCATCGCCGGGAATCTTCTGCTCGGCCATGCCGAAATCGACCGAGCGGTGCTCGACGAACATGTCCCACTCTTCGAAGGTGTTGTCGTCGAGCAGCAGCTCGATGCGCTCACGCGCCGTGAGCTTGCCCTTGGCGTGCTGCGCATCGATGCGCTTTTGCCCGCCGCCGAGACGCGCCTGGGCGCGGCGCTTTTCGAGTTGTTCGATCAGTTCTTGCATGGTGTGCTTCCGAAGCTGTGGTCCTGAATTTCGTGTCTCATGGTCTGGCCGTGATGGCGGCTGCGGCGAGCAGGTTGCGCGCCGCGGTCGATGCCGGCAGCGTGCCCTGCGCCACCTGCTGCGTGAGCTGGGGCAGCAGCTCGCGCACCTGCGGGTGATGCCTGAAGGCGTGCTTGAGGCCAGCGTCGATGCGCTCCCACATCCACGCGGTGGACTGCTTTTCTCGGCGCTTGGCCAGCTTGCCGTTGGTGGTCTGCAGTTGCCTAAATTGGGTGACGGCGTCCCAGAAGGTGTCAACGCCGGTGTTGGCGAGCGCGCTGAGCTGCAGCACCTTGGGGAGCCAGAAGCGCACTTCGGCGCCGCTGTGTGCATCGTGAACCGCATGCGCATGGTCCGGGTTGCCCTGGTGGCCAAAGAGCCGCAGCGCCGAGGTGATCTGCGCCTGCGCGCGCGTGGCGGCGTCCTTGTCGATGTCGGCCTTGTTGATGACGACGAGGTCAGCCAGCTCCATCACACCCTTCTTGATGGCCTGCAGGTCGTCGCCGGCATTGGGCAACTGCATCAGCACGAACATGTCGGTCATGCCTGCCACCGCCGTTTCGCTCTGGCCCACGCCGACCGTCTCGACGATCACGATGTCGTAGCCGGCCGCCTCGCACACCAGCATCGCCTCGCGCGTCTTCTCGGCCACGCCGCCCAGCGTGCCGCTCGACGGGCTCGGGCGGATGTAGGCGCGCTCGTGCACCGAGAGGCGTTCCATGCGCGTCTTGTCGCCGAGGATGGAGCCGCCCGACACGGTCGACGACGGGTCGATGGTGAGCACCGCGATGCGATGCCCCTTGCCGATCAGCAGCAGGCCCAGCGTTTCGATGAAGGTCGACTTGCCGACACCGGGCACACCCGAGATGCCGAGGCGAAACGAATTGCCCGTGCGCGGCAGCAGCGCCGTGAGCAGTTCGTCGGCCTGCGTGCGGTGGTCGTCGCGCGTCGACTCGAGCAGCGTGATCGCCTTCGCGATGGCGCGCCGCTGTGCCATTCCGTCAGTCTCGACGACAGCGCGTTCTAGCGCCTGCGCCGTGTTCAGCACACGTCCTCCGAAGCCACGCGCCAGCGGTAGTGCAGGTCAACACCCTCCCCGCCTTCGAGCACGAAGCCGTGCCGCAGGTAGAAACGGTTGGCGTCGCTCTTCACGAGCGCGGTGAGCTTGATGTCCAGTTGCTGTGCGCGCGCCTGCGACTTGGCCCATTCGAGCACCCATTCGCCGATGCCCAGGCCCTGGAAGCCGGTGCGCAGGTAGAGGTGGTCGAGGCGCAGCGCGTCGCTGTCCTCGGGCTTGAGCGTGACGAAGCCGACGCGCTGATCGCCATCGAGCACGATGTGGTGCATGTACGGCACGACAAAGCCCGCGCTCAGGCGCTCGCGCGAACGCGCTGCGTCGAAGCGGCCCACTCGCTCCAGGCTCGGGCGCATCGCGTCGATGCGCAGGGCCAGCATGGCCTCGAAATCGCTGGAATCCACCGGCTGCAGCGACAGCCGCGACAAGAGATCGCTCACGTCGATGCTTTTCTTCAGGCCGTGACCGCCGCGCGAATCTGCTCCAGCACGTCCTTGGCGCTGGCCGGAATGGGCGTGCCCGGTCCGTAGATGCCCTTGACGCCGGCCTCGTAGAGAAAGTCGTAGTCCTGCCGCGGAATCACACCGCCGACGAACACGATGATGTCGTCCGCGCCCTGCTTCTTGAGTTCATTGATGATGGCCGGCACAAGAGTCTTGTGGCCGGCTGCGAGCGTGCTCACGCCCACTGCGTGCACGTCGTTCTCGATGGCCTGGCGTGCGCATTCTTCGGGCGTCTGGAACAGCGGCCCCATGTCCACGTCGAAACCCAGGTCGGCAAATGCCGTGGCCACCACCTTGGCGCCGCGGTCGTGGCCGTCCTGCCCGAGCTTGGAGATCATCACGCGCGGGCGGCGGCCCTGCTCTTCGGCGAAGGCGTTGATTTCGGTCTTCAGGGCTTCCCAGCCTTCGGCGGAGTCATAGGCAGCTGCGTACACACCGGTCACCTTTTGCGTGTCGGCCCGATGGCGGCCGAATGATTTTTCGAGCGCATCCGAAATCTCGCCCACCGTGGCGCGCAGGCGCACTGCGTCGATGCTCAGCGCCAGCAGGTTGCCGGTGTTGTTCTCGGCGGCCTCGGTCAGCGCGTCGAGCGCGGCCTGCACCTTGGCGGTGTCGCGCGAGGCGCGGATCTTCTGCAGCCGCGCCACCTGCTGGTCGCGCACCTTCACGTTGTCGATCGAGAGGCTGTCGATCGCGTCTTCGTTCTTCAGCTTGTACTTGTTGACGCCGACGATCACGTCCTTGCCGGAGTCGATGCGCGCCTGCTTCTCGGCGGCGGCGGCTTCGATCTTGAGCTTGGCCCAGCCGCTGTCCACGGCCTTGGTCATGCCGCCCATGGCCTCGACTTCCTCGATGATGGTCCAGGCCGCATCGGCCATGTCCTGCGTGAGCTTCTCCATCATGTAGCTGCCGGCCCAGGGGTCGATCACGTTGGTGATGTGCGTCTCTTCCTGGATGATGAGCTGCGTGTTGCGCGCGATGCGGGCGCTGAACTCGGTGGGCAGTGCGATGGCTTCGTCGAGCGCGTTGGTGTGCAGGCTCTGCGTGCCGCCGAACACTGCGGCCATCGCTTCGATGGTGGTGCGCACCACGTTGTTGTACGGGTCCTGTTCGGTAAGGCTCCAGCCCGAGGTCTGGCAGTGCGTGCGCAGCATCAGGCTCTTGGGGTTCTTGGGGTTGAACTCCTTCATGATGCGGCACCACAGCAGGCGCGCCGCGCGCATCTTGGCCACTTCAAGATAGAAGTTCATGCCGATGGCCCAGAAGAAGCTCAGGCGCCCGGCGAAGCCGTCGACGTCGAGGCCCTTGGCCAGCGCGGTCTTCACGTATTCCTTGCCGTCGGCCAGCGTGAAGGCGAGTTCGAGCGCCTGGTTGGCGCCGGCTTCCTGCATGTGATAGCCGCTGATCGAGATCGAGTTGAACTTGGGCATGTTCTGCGCCGTGTACTCGATGATGTCGCCGATGATCCGCATGCTCGGCCCAGGCGGGAAGATGTACGTGTTGCGGACCATGAACTCCTTGAGGATGTCGTTCTGGATGGTTCCGCTGAGCTGGTCCTGCGCCACGCCCTGCTCTTCGGCCGCAACCACGTAGCCCGCGAGCACCGGCAGCACGGCGCCGTTCATCGTCATGGACACAGAGACCTTGTCGAGCGGGATCTGGTCGAACAGGATCTTCATGTCCTCGACCGAGTCGATCGCCACGCCGGCCTTGCCGACGTCGCCGGTCACGCGCGGATGGTCGCTGTCATAGCCACGGTGTGTGGCCAGGTCGAAGGCCACGCTCACGCCCTGCCCGCCGGCGGCCAGCGCCTTGCGGTAGAAGGCGTTCGATTCTTCGGCGGTCGAGAAGCCGGCGTATTGGCGGATGGTCCAGGGGCGCACCGCGTACATGGTGGCCTGCGGGCCGCGCAGGTAGGGCTCGAAGCCGGGCAGCGTGTCGGTGTACTTCAGGCCCTGCAGGTCGGCGGCGGTGTACAGCGGCTTCACGGCGATGCCGTCGGGCGTGATCCAGTTCAGCGCGTTCACGTCGCCGCCGGGTGCGGACTTGGCAGCAGCCTTGGCCCAGGCATCGAGGTCGGCGGGCTTGAAAGAGGGTTCGGGTGTGCTGCTCATGAAGGGGCCGTTCGCAGTGTCTTGCAGGGTATTCGCAAATTCGCCTGCACGGATTTGCAAGCCGGCCGCGAGTCTAACCGATCCATAATTATTAATTCAAACGCCGTTTTTGAAGTACAGTCCGGCCCATGTCCGCCGTCACCCTCACCCCCCGCGCCCTCTATGAAGAGGTGGCCGAGTTGCTGCGCCAGCGGATCTTTCGCCGCGAGTTGGAGCCCGGCAGCTGGATCGACGAACTCAAGCTGGCCGAGGAATACGGCATCAGCCGCACGCCGCTGCGCGAGGCGCTGAAGGTGCTGGCGGCCGAAGGCCTGGTGACGATGAAGGTGCGGCGCGGCGCCTACGTGACCGAGGTGTCGGAGCAGGACCTGACCGACGTGTACCACCTGCTCTCACTGCTGGAGAGCGACGCCGCCGGTGTGGTGGCCGAGCGCGCCACCGACGCGCAGCGCGCCGAGCTGAAGGCGCTGCACGCCGAGCTGGAAGCAGCGGCCTCACCCGAGAACCGGGAGCATTTCTTCGCCCTGAACGAGCGCTTTCACATGCGGCTGCTGGCCATCGCCAACAACAAGTGGCGCGACCAGATGGTGGCCGACCTGCGCAAGGTAATGAAGCTCAACCGGCACAACTCGCTGCTGAAGGCCGGCCGGATCGCGGAGTCGCTGGCGGAGCACCGCTCGGTGATGGCCGCCATCGAGGCGCGGGACGCGGAGGCCGCCATGGCTCGCATGCGCGAGCACTTTCAGAACGGGCTCGAAGCCGCGAACTAGCGCGGCGCCGCGCCGTATAGGAACATCTCGACGGCGCGCTGGACCAGCGCGTGAATCTGCTCTACCGACACGGGCTCGGGGTTGGCCTGGTAGAGCCGTGCCTGGGTCTCAGCCGTGATCAACGTGGTGAACTGCAGCGCGGTCACATGCGGGTCCAGGCGCCGTAGTTCGCCACGCTTCATTGCCGCATCCATGAACCCCGCAAGGGTTCGGATGTATTCGGCAGGCCCCGACTCCTGGAACTGCTGCCCCACGTCGGAGCGCCCGGCTTCGGCAAGAACCATCCGGTAAACCGCCAGCGCGTCCGCGTCGTTGGTCAACACGAACAGCATTCGCTCGCCGAAGCGCATCAACTGTGCTTCGAGGGTGGCGGTCTCGTTCGCCTCCTGCAACTCGGCCGCGGCCTCGGCCAGATGCGAGACGGCCACGGTTTGCACGACCGCCCTGAAGAGCTCCTCCTTCGAGGCGAAGTACCCGTACAGGGTGGCCTTCGACCCACCCAGGCGCTTCGCGAGCTCGTTCATCGACGTGCGCTCGTAACCCAGCTCCTTGAACAGCGCCACCGCCGCTTCAAGGATGACGTTGCGCCGCGCTTCTGTCCTGACCTTCATCGCATTTCCCTCAAAAGAATACCCAACTGTACAGTTTTCTTGACATCGCCAAAATCCACCCCAATAATGAACCGTACCGTACAGTTTTAAATCTGGACACGGTCGTTGCCTTGTTCATTCACTTTTTCCCAATTAAGGAACGCGATGCGTGCTCTTTCCGATGCCCCCAAGGCCATCACTCTGGCGGTCTGCCTGATCCTGACGGCGTGTGCCAGCACACAGCCGGTGCCGTATGCCGGCATCGCCTCCGCGACCCAGTTGCAACCCAGCCAGCATGACGACTCCGGTCGCATTCCCTTCGAATACAAGACCAACATCGACTGGCGGCGGTATTCGGATTTCGTCCTCGATCCGGTCGCCATCTATCGCGGCAACGACGGCCAGTTCGAAGACGTGTCGGAGGACGACAAAGTCTTCCTGGCGCGCTACATGCAAAACCAGTTCACGGACAAGCTGAATGCGCGCTTCCGGAACGCTCCTGGCAGAAACGCCAACGCCGTACGGATCAAGCTGACGCTCACCGGCGCCAAGACGAACACGGCCGTTCTCAGCACCTTCTCGCGCTTCGACCTGCTGGGCGGCCCGTACAACGCCGTGCAAGCCATCCGCGGCAAGGAAGGCGCAATGACGGGCTCGGTGAGCTTTGCCGTCGAAATCTACGACGCCTCGACCAACGAACTGCTCGGCGCCTACGTCACCAAGCAGTACCCGAACGCATGGAATCTCAAGGCCGGCATCGGGGCCCGGAGCGCCTCCATCGCAGGCATTGAAAACGGCGCCGACCAGCTGGTCGCGTACCTGCAATGACGACGGCGCTCTGGAGACGGCTGCGCAGGACCTGCATCAAGTTGCAATGCGCCTTCGCACGTGCCCGCCGGTCCAGGCTGGGCATCTTCCACGCGAAATGACTTCCTCCCTCACACCCAGCCGGAGCATTCCATGACCTTCCTTCATTTCTTCCGCGCCGCGGGCATCGCAGCCCTGCTCGCCACGGCCTTCATCAATGCCCACGCTGAAAGCTTCGCCTCGTCCGTGGCTTCCAGCGCCAGTTCCGCGTCCAGCGGCAGCGTGTCCGATTCACTACGCGGTTCGAGCAGGAGTTCGTTCGACGGCGGCAAGGTGGCCGAAGGCGACTACCGCATCACCGAAGTCGCGCAGGCCACAGGCCGCGAGGGCTTCACGCGCGTCGCGATGCAGAGCGACAGCGACGCCCAGCAGCGCATCGTGCTCGAACTGCCGCAGGCCACTTTCGCGAAGGAGCGACTGGGCCTCGGCGATCTCGTTCATGCACAGCAGCGCACCTACGGCACCGCCTTCGCACGTGGCGACACGCGCGAGGCGTTCTACCTCGTGCTCGCCGACGACTGGTACGGGGGGCTCGCCGCGCGGCCCGTGAGCCTTTGATCGTCGCTCGCCGTCTGTTGCTGCTGGGGCTCTCGGCCTTCCTCGCCTTGGCGGGTGGCGTTGCGCACGCGGCGTCTTCGCAGTTCTGCGATCGCGCGCAACCGCTCACAGCGAGCCAGCAGGACCGCTTGCTGCGCTTCACCGCCGTCGTGCAGGAAGCGCTTTCGAACACAGGCAGCGATGCCGTGTTGATCAGCCGCTCCGGCCTCGATCTCTCGCGCTTCCGCATCCGCTACTCCCACGCCGCCATCGCCTGGAAAGCCGCGGACGGCACCTGGTCCGCGCGGCAGCTGTACTACGCCTGCGACGAAGGACACCCGCGCCTCTACGACCAGGGCCTGGCCGGCTTCGTCATGGGCATCGACGACTCCGCGCTGGGCTACGTCTCCATCGTGGCCCTGCCCTCCGAAGCGGCGCAGGCGCTGCGCAGCGCGGCGCTCGACACGCCGCGCGCCCTGCATCTGCTGGCCGCGCGCTACAGCGCCAATGCCTATCCGTTCAGCCTGCGCTACCAGAACTGCAACCAGTGGGTCATGGAACTGCTCGCCGTGGCGTGGGGCGAGCTGCCCGACGGAGACGACCTGCGCGAGCGCGCCCAGCAATGGTTGCGCGAGGCGCCCTACAAGCCCGAGCCGGTCGATGTCGGCTCGCATGCGCTCATCTTCGCGTCGAACTTCGTGCCGCTGCTGCACCTGGACGACCACCCGCAGGACGACGTCTATGCGCTGAAGCTGCGCGTCAGCCTGCCCTCGACCGTGGAAGCTTTCGTACGCGAACAACGCCCCGGGAGCGAGCGCATCGAGCTGTGCCACGACAGCAGGCAGGTCGTGGTGCGCCGCGGCTGGGAGCCCGTCTTCGACGGCTGCCGGCCCGCCGCGGGCGATCGCGTCGTCCTTCTCGACTGACGCCCGACAGGGCAAGAAACGACAAGAAATGAAATACCTCTCCAGCTTTGCAGTCGCCCACACCGCTGTGCTCGCGATGGTGGTCGGCGTCTTTCTGATGGACGGTTGCGCGCACAGGCAACCCGACATGTCCCCGAATGCTCCGGCTGCGCTGGCTTCGGCACCGGCAAGGGGTTCCAACCCATGAATGTCCTGTTTCTCAGATCCGGAAACGGAACGCGCGACGAACTTGGCGGTGTGCTCGGGAGATGCGGCTTTGCCGTCGACGTGATCAACTCTCCCGATGCCGGCGCGTGGCTTTTCACAAGCAAGCCGTACGCACTGATTCTTCTCGACGCCGCGCAACCGGCCGCCGCGCACGTGGCGATACGTTCCGTTCGCCGCAACAGCAGTGCCCCGCTGCTGGTGCTGACGCAACGAGACCAGGTGGCCGACCGTCTCGAAGGACTGGCGCAGGGCGCGACCGAATATCTGGTCAAGCCTTGTGCGCCCGCCGATCTGGTGGCGCGCGCCTGGGCGCTTGCATCAGGCGGTCATAGTCCGGAGGCGGCCATCCTTCGGCTGGCGGACCTGGCCATCGACCGGGCGAGCGGCAAGGCGTTTCGTCAGGGCGTCGATCTCGGCCTCAGCGCCACGCTGTTCGAGCTTCTGGATGCGCTGATGGCACGCAGAGGCCAGGTGCTGTCGCGCGCCGAGCTGATCAAGGCCGTGTGGGGAGCGAGCACCGGCGAGCGGGACAACATGGTCACGGTCGGCATCCTCAGGCTTCGCCAGAAACTGGACGATCCGTTCGACCTGAAGCTGCTCCACACCGTGCGCGGCGAGGGCTACGTGCTGGCGCTGCGCAACGACCACTAGGGCCGGAGCCCTTTCAGTTCTAGGTCGACGTGCCGGTTTCCCCGACGAGACGCTGCGCCGTCTCCAGCAGCAGCGGCGCAATGCGCACCACCATCGTGTCCTTGGGCAGCAGATAGGCCGGGCCGCCGCAACTCACGGAGTAGCGCTCGCCGCGCGGGCCCTCCAGCGCGAAGCCGATGGCGTGAATGTGCGGATTCCATTCGCCGAATGAGCTGCAGTAGCCCAGCCGGGCGTACTCGTCGAGGCTGGCGATCAGGCCGGGCTCGATGGCGCTCCAGCTTTCTCCGCTTTCGGTCCTGATCTGCGCCAGCAGCTCGGCCTGCTCCGGCCCGGGCAGCGCCCCCAGGTAGGCGCGCCCGGCGGCCGAGGTGGCGATGGCCATGCGCGTGCCTACCTCGATGCGCGAGCTGATGACCACGGAACGCGGCCGCAGCGAATCGATGACGAGCATGTCGAGCTCGTCGCGCACGCCCATGTGCACGCTCACGCCGGCCGACTCCGACAGCGCCGCGAGGTGCGGCCGCGCCACCGTGCGCAGGTCGAAATGGCGCAGGTAGCGGCTGCTCATGTCCAGCAGCGCCGGGCCGAGGCTGAAGCGCTCGCTGTCCTGCGACTGTCGCAAATACCCCGCACTCACCAGCGTGGCGGTGAGCCGCGACACCGTGGCCTTGGGGATGCCCGTGGTGTCTGCCAGTTCGCGATTGCCTATCGGTGCCGATGCCATGCCGATGACCCTGAGGAGGGCCAAACCTCTGGCGAGCGCACTCACTTCTTCTTTGCCGCCAATCGCGTCATTCATGTATCCAAACCTTTTTATGTCCCTGATGCTCCTCATTTTTCAGCAAAAAACGGTTGACGCGCCACTTATCGTGAAGTAGCGATTTATGGAACACCGTTTCAACTGAAAATTTGCGGGCCGTGACAGGCCCGCTTCCCGGGGAGAAAGCGCGCGATGCGCTTCGGGCTCAGGCGGCTTGCGCGACAGGCTCGCGCGCCATCGCCATCACCTCGTGCGCAGGCAGCGTCTTGAGCCGGTGATCGCTCCAGACCTGGCGCCAGCGGCGCGCACCCGGCAGGCCGTTGCGCAGGCCCAGCATGTGCCGCGCGATCGACCACCACTGCGTGCCGTGCTCGGCTGCCTCGCGGGTCATGTAGTCGCACATCAGCGACTCGACCTCTTCGCGGGTCAGCGGCTGTGCTTCGGCGCCGAAGAACTCGGCGTCCCACTCGGCCAGCCACCAGGGGTTGTGATACGCCTCGCGCCCGACCATCACGCCGTCGAGCAGACGCAGGTGTTCATGCACCTGCGCGTTGACAGAGATGCCACCGTTGATGGCAAAGCGCAGCTCCGGAAACTCGTGCTTCAGCCGGTGCACCAGCTCGTAGCGCAGCGGCGGAATCTCGCGGTTCTGCTTCGGGCTCAGGCCCTGCAGCCACGCATTGCGCGCATGCACGATGAAAGTCTGGCAGCCGGCCTCGCTCACCTGGCCGACGAAGTCGCGCACGAATTCGTAGCTCTCGATCTTGTCGATGCCGATGCGGTGCTTGACCGTAACGGGCACGCTCACCACATCGACCATCGCCTTCACGCAGTCGGCCACCAGTTGCGGCTCGTTCATCAGGCAGGCGCCGAACGCGCCGCGCTGCACGCGCTCGCTCGGGCAGCCGCAGTTGAGGTTGATCTCGTCGTAGCCCCACTCTTCGCCGAGCTTCGCGCAGTGCGCGAGGTCGGCCGGCTCGCTGCCGCCGAGCTGCAGCGCCACTGGATGTTCTTCGGCGTTGAAGCTCAGGTGCCGGGGCACGTCGCCATGCACCAGCGCGCCGGTCGTCACCATCTCGGTGTAGAGCAGCGCGTGGCGCGACAGCAGGCGATGGAAGTACCGGCAATGGCGGTCCGTCCAGTCCATCATCGGGGCTACCGAGATGATTTTTTCTTTTAAATTCAATGGCTTAGCGTTGTCACTCATACACTTGGAACCCCGCCAACCGTTCGAAGACCAAGGGCCCGACCTCGCTCGCCGGTCCTGTCAGCATCTGCACGGGCATCGGCTACATCAAGCCGGTAGTTTCTCACGCGGCAACGATTCAGGGGATTCGCGCGCGATAGAAGATCGCTGCCCTCGGGCAGGCGGATGAAGCAATCCGCCTGCCCGCTGGCTGCCTAGAAGTTCTTCACCGTGTCCAACTGAGCCTGGGTCAGGCCCCGTTGGTAGGCGAAGTTGGTCCGGAAGTTATTGGCAATGTCCGCAAGCTGCGTATCCACTTCGGTCGCCCTTGCCGTGATGTCCGTGGCAACGAGGCCCGTGTCCGTGCCCGACATCACCAGGAAGTTCATCAGCGTGACGCTACCGCCTGCCGGAACCGAGATGTTGAACTGGAAGAGCACGTCTTCGTTCCCGGCTCCGGCACCAAGTGCCGGACTGGGAACTCCATCCCAGACCAGCGAGATCCCGGATCCGACCGCACTGCCAAGGTTCAGGGTTTGCTGAAGGCGAACCTCGGCGCCCGCGTGCAGGTAGCCATACCCGCCTGTGCCCTGCAGAAAATCGGTATCCGAGGTGAAGGTCACCGCCTTGACGCCGAAAGTGCAACAGCATTCAGGCATCACGTAACCAAAGACATCTGAGCGAAAAGCATTCATCCCGACACCGCGAGATGGAGGAGATCAACCTCGGGTTGATCCAGCCGCTGCAGCTTGGCTGTGCACTCGAAAGTGCACAGATTCGATTGAATCGGGTTTATTTCCCTCGGGCATCACCCGAAATAGTGATACCAGTGAAATATGAGTGCGGTAGGCCGCTGGTGCTGCTGAACAGATGGCGCAAGGGGAGTTGGGGCTGGCTGCTCACGTCCGACGCCACCGCACCAGTCGCAAATTCGCAGAAATCGAGCTCAATAACTTACAAGTGCTACAAAACGATTCTTCCCATCTGAGACTTGTTATCATTTAGTCATCTACAGGACTAGATCAATCCAAATGCCGTCGTTGACCGTGGTCCCTTCCGAGCCGGGGCAAAGCCGTTATGCCGCGCTCGCGGCGGCCTTGCGGGCACGAGTCATGGCAGGCGAATGGCCACCTGGTGCTGCACTGCCGGCGGAGCAGACGCTGGCCTCCGAACACGGAGTGGCCCTTGGCACCTTGCGTCACGCGCTGGAGCTTCTTGCAAGCGACGGATTGATCGAGCGCATTCAGGGCCGCGGCACATTCGTGCGAGTCGGCATGACCAACGCCGGAACCATGATGCGGTTCTTCCGCTTTGGCGAAGGCACGGGTGAAGTGCCTGTCTCCCGTATCGTCTCGCGCAAGGTGCTGGTTGCGCCTTCGGACGTCGCGCGGCGCCTTCGGCTTGAGTCCGGCAGCACGGCATTGCGCCTGCTGCGCGTGCGCTCCCTGTCGGGGCAGCCATGTGTTGCCGAAGAAATCTGGCTCCCGCTCGATCTGTTCACCTGCCTGGTCGATGACGACCCTGTTCAGTGGGGCGATTTGCTGTACCCCATGTTCGTCGAGCGCTGCGGCGTTGCCGTGCACCGCGCCGTCGACGAAATCGCGTTCGGCACCCTCGCTCGCCTGCATGCGAGCCAATTGGACTTGCCGGCGGGCCACCCCTGCGCTCTGGTGACCCGCAGCGCGTACGACTTCAGCGGCCGGTGCATCGAGGCCCGCTACACGCGGGGCGACGCCTACGCCTTCCACTACACCGTCACGATCACCTGAACCGGTGCGACGCACCACCCCTGCCTTTAACCTTTTGCGAGAGCGCCATGAAAGAAGCATCGATTTCCAGTTTCAGCCAGGTCACGGTTGATCGCTCGCGGCGCCAGTTGCTGCGCGCCGGAGCCGCCGTTGCGGCGGCTCCATGGGCCTTGGCCCGCGCCGCGGGTCAGATTGCAGGCGGAAAGACCATCACGCTGGTCGTGTCCTATGCGGCCGGCGGCGGTGCCGACCTGATGGCACGCCTCATTGCGCCGCGGCTCGCCGACGCACTGGGCCAGACGGTGGTGGTAGACAACAAGCCCGGTGCCAGCGGACAGATTGCCGCCGGGCAGGTGGCCCGTGCCAACCCCGACGGCACGCAACTGCTGGTGGACGCGTCTTCGTTCGCCGTGAACCCTGCGCTCTTCCCCAAGCTCCCCTACGACAACGACAAGTCCTTCACACCGCTCGGCATCCTGGCGCTGTTTCCGAACGTGCTGGTCTGCACGCCAAGCTTCGAAGCCAAGAGCGTCAAGGATCTCGTGCAGATGGCCAAGGCCAAGCCGGGGCAGATCGCCTACGCATCCTCCGGCAACGGCTCTGCCCAGCACCTCGCGGGCGCGCTCTTCGAAGACCGTGCGGGTGTGAGCCTCACGCATGTCCCGTACAAGGGCGGCGGCCCGGCCATGAATGACGTGATGGGCGGGCAAGTGCCGCTCTTCTTTGCCAACGTTGCATCGTCTCTGGGGCAGATCCAGTCTGGCCGGCTGCGTCCGCTTGCCGTGACCACGCGCCGGCGCACTCGGGCACTGCCCACCATACCGACGATGGAAGAAGCCGGTGTGCCGGCCTACGAAGTGCTCGAATGGAACCCCGTGCTGGCGCCCGCCGGCATCGACCCGGCGACCAAGGCCGTGCTGGTCGCGGCCATTCGCAAATCCATGACCGATCCCGAAGTGCTCGGCCGCATCCGGGCGCTGAGTGGCGAGGCCTTCCCCGATGGCCCGGAAGGCCTGGTGACGGGTTTTCTTTCAGCCCAACGGGCGCAGTGGGCGCGCATCGTGCGCGACCGCAAGATCGTCGTGGGCTGAACAAGTGATGCGGGATGTCGCGGGCGGCCTTGGCTGGGACAGCCATGTCCATGTCTTCGACGCGCAAGCCCCGGTCGTGCCGGGTCACTACCGGCCGGTGGACCGGCCACTGGCAGACATCGAGCAACTGGCCGGGCATCACGGTGTCGCGCACCTGGTGCTGGTGCAACCCAGCGTCTACGGCTACGACAACACGGTGATGCTCGAAGCCTTGCGCCAGAGCAATGGTCGGCACCGGGGCGTTGCGGTGCTGGAGCCCGGCACGACCGACGCGCAATTGGCATCGATGCATGCCCTCGGCGTGCGAGGCGTGCGGTTCAACCTTGTATCGCCGGTTGGCAATGACAAGGACATCGGCGCGCATTTCCATGCACTCGCCCCCCGCATCCAGGCGATGGGATGGCATGTGCAGTGGTACGCGCGGCCGGAGCATTGGCACCGGATCGCAGACCTGCATGCCGGCTGCGAAGTGACTGCCGTGCTCGATCACCTGGCGGGCGTGGATGCAAACGCGCAGCTGTCCATCGAGAGCCGGCAGGCACTCGAGCGACTTGTGCAAGGGGACGCGTGGCTCAAGCTGTCGGGTTGGTATCGCCTCGCCGCACAGGCACCGTACGACTCTCTGGACGCCCGCATCGATGAGCTTGCCGGGTTGTTCTCCGGCCGCACGGTGTGGGGCTCCGACTGGCCGCACACGAGCTTCGCGCCCGACGCCTTGCCGGATTATTCGAGCGTCTGGGAGCCGGTCGCTCGCGTCATCGACGCCGCGCAGCAGGTGCAGATCATGCGTATTTCTCCCGCGGCGCTGTACGGCTGAAGACGGCCCAGGGCATCCATCGCAGCGCCTCCTCCAGGCAAATAGCCCCCTCCCCGACCGACAGCGACTCTCCAGTCAACAGGTTCTCGAGCACCACCGCGCCAACGCCTGCGGGAAGGCACACCGTCGTGCCGCTCCATCTCGTCGCCTCAGGAAGCGCTGGAATGGCGCCGTCATCCGCGCCGCGGCGCGAGAGATCAACGAACAACCGCCCCGCCACGACCACAAGCAGCCGGCCCTCATGCCTGCGCGCAAAGGCTACGACGTGCCTCGACAGCGGCCCCTCGACCGCCAGCGGCTCGTAGCTGCCTTCGCTGAACAGCAAAGGCTGCTCGCGCCGCAACGACAGCAGGCGCCAGATGAACCAGAGCTTGGCGCGGCCGTCGTGCGGCGCCTCGACCATCGAGCGCACCCGCGCTGCCAGGCCATCTCCTTCCTGGCCAACCATTGCCTGCAGCGCGGCCAGCCGCCGCTGACGCAGGGCGTAGTCCACCGGGCGCCGGTTGTCCGGATCGACCAGGCTCAGTTCGATGAGCTCGCTGCCCTGGTAGAGATCGGGCACTCCAGGCGAGCTGTATTTCAGCAGCGTGAGCGTGAGGCTGTTCCATGCGCCGAACCATGCCAGCGTGTCCGCCAGCCGCTGGATGTCCGCAAGGCACGCGCCCTTTTCCGGATCGGCCAGCAGCTCGCGCACGAAACGCTCGAGCGCGGCCTCGTAGTCCGCATCGGGCTGGGACCATCGCGTGCGCAGCTTGGCCTCGCGGGCGGCCTTCTGCATGTATTGCCAGATGCGGTCGCTATAGCCCGGCGCGGTGCCGGCATCGAGCCCACCCACAGGCAGGGTGCCGAGCAGCGTCTGGTACAGCAGGTATTCGTCAGCACGCGACGGCGCCTCGCCGCCGGCCAGCTTCTTGCGCGTGCCGCGGCACAGGCCATGCCAGCGCGTCAGCGCCAGCACCCACTCGTTGGGCATTTCGGACAGCACGTCGATCCGGTTGCGCACATCTTCCGACCGCTTGTTGTCGTGCGTCGAAGTCGCCAGCATGGTGTGGGGCCAGCGCAGCGCGCGGTCGGCGCTCGCCGCATGGAATGCGTCGACCTCGATGCCGAACAGATCCGGTTCGCCGCCCACCTCGTTGAGTGAGCTGAGTGGAAAGTAGCGGTAGAAAGCCGTGTCTTCCACGCCCTTCGCCGCCACCGGCGCGCTGAACTGCTGGAAGCGCAGCGCAAAGCGGTGCACCCGCTCTCCCAGCGCCGGCGCAGCGGAAGCAACAGCCTCACCCCGCAGCGCGCATCGCACGAAATCGAAGATCGACCGATCGGCATCCCCACTCTGCCGGGCGGCTTCGTCCACGGCCTCGTCGATGAAGCGCGCGTCCTGTTCCGACGGCCGTTCGACGATGTAGGTCCGGTACACCGGCATGCACGCACCGACATCCGCCAGCGCGCGGCGCAGTGCATTGAGCGTGTAGTCGCGCGTGCTGCGGTCGGCCCTTGCGATGCGCAGCAGCTCGGTCGACAGCACGTTCAGCTCCGACGCGAGCGCATTGCGCATCACCTCGCGCCGGCCGGCACGCGACACCGAGGCGAAGTCTTCCATCTCTCCGGTGAAGCGCTGCCACGCGTGCACCACGCTCGCCTCGGCCGCGGTGTCGACCAGCACGCCGTTTGCCACATTCGCGAAGCGGTAGCCGGTGGTGCCGTGCACATGCCAGCTCTCGGGCACTTCCTCGTGCGCGCCGGCGATCTTCTCGGCCACCACGTACAGGGGCCGAGCGGGCCGCCCCTGCGCGTCGTGCGTGGGAAGCACCAGTCCGGCGCGTCGCGCATAGCCTTCCTGCAGTTTGCGGAAGTACTCGGCCGGGTCGTAGAGCCCGTCGGGGTGGTCGATGCGCAGGCCGTCCACCACGCCTGATGCGGCGAGGTCCAGCGCAAACGACTGCGTAGCCTCGAACACCTCCTCGCGCTCCATGCGCACGGCCGCGAGATCGTTGATGTCGAAGAAGCGCCGGTAGTTGATTTCGTCCGCCGCCACCCGCCAATGCGCGAGCCGGTACGCCTGCAGCTCGATCAGCTTGTGCAGTGCGTCGCGGGCTTCCGGCAAGGCGAGGTTCAGTTCCGCCACCGACGCCACGAGCGCCTGCGCCACCGAAGGATGGCGCTGCGCAAGCCGCGCCAGCCGCGTCTTGAGCAACTCCTTGTCGCGCACGCGTTCTGCCTGCTCCTGCGCAGAAGCCGCATTCCGCCCCGGCAGATGGCCGAAAGCCGTCGACAGGCTCGCCAGCCGCCCCGACGCCGCTGCATCGCCCAGCCGCGCCAGCGCCCGTTCGAGCACCATGGGATAGCTCTCGGGCGCCAGCGGAAACCGGTGGTCGTAATAGCCGATGGCAAAGCTGCCGGTCGCGTCCTCGAAGCGCAGGACCAGCTCGCCGTTCTCCAGCGCCTCGCCATAGTGCACACCCAGCACGGGCAGCAGCACCTTGCCGGTCAGCTCGACGTTGAGCGGCTGCCAGTCGATGTCGAAGTGCTGCGCGAACAGCGATGCAGGTCCGTTCTCCAGCACGTCCATCCACCACGCGTTGTCGGCACCGAACACGCCCATGTGGTTGGGCACCATGTCCAGCAACTGGCCCAGGCCGTTGGCCTTCAGCGCCGCGACGAAGCGCGCAAAGCCTTCTTCGCCACCGAGTTCGGGGTTGATCTGCGCATGCGCCACCACGTCGTAGCCGTGCATGCTACCCGCGCGGGCGCGCTGGATCGGCGAGCAGTACACATGGCTCACACCGAGCTTCGCAAGATACGGCAGCACGCGGATCGCGTCGTCGAAGCCGAAGTCCTTGTGGAACTGCAGCCGGTAGGTGGCGCGAGGCACGCGAGTCGTCAGACCCGGCGACTCACTCCGCCCGGCCGATTCGACCTGGCGCGGCCGGGCTGTGCGCAGGGCCTCTCCCAGCCCGCGCATGCGCTCGCCGCCGGCCAATGCCGCCACCGGCTCGGGCAGCTTGCGCCGCCAGTTCGGATGCTCGTCCACCGTGCCGGGCATGTTGGCCTGCGCCACCACTCCCGCCACGTCCTCCAGCTGCACCATCATCAGCGCCGACGGCGCAGCCGCCAGGAAGGCATGCGCAGCTTCCACGATGCGCGCGGACGGCATCGCGAGCCCGGCCGCCTGCGCCACTTCCTCGCGCAACAGCAGGCCCGCCTGCTGCAAGGCCTGCATCAACTCGATGCGCTCCTGCGCCCGGTCCATCAGCTGCTTGTCGAAAATCGCCGGATCGGGAAACAGGCCCAGTGCGAGCCGCTCACGCAGGTCGTCAGCCGTCCACCAGCCCGCGAAGGTCGCGAGGTCGTGCGTACTGATCGCGACCAGGGCAGCCGGCGGATAGGCCTCGGGCTGCGTGAAACGGCCATCGCGCTGCTTCTCGAAATACAGCAGCCGGTAAGACAGCACGTCGGCCTGCGCCAGCGCATCGCGCACCGCATCTTCGACCGTGCCAAGGTCCTCGCCCACGACCATGCAGCGGTGGCGGTGGCTCTCGATCGCCACGATGGCGAGCATCTCGTCCAGCGGGTAGTAGACGTACGCTCCCTCGCGCGCACTGCGGCCCTGCGGAATCCAGAACAGGCGCATCAGGCCCATCACGTGATCGATGCGCAGCGCGCCCGCGCCGCGCATGCTCGCGCGCAGCGTTTCGATGAAGAAGCGATAGCCATCGCTGCGCAGGCGATCAGGGCGCAGCGGCGGCAGGCCCCAGCCTTGCCCGGCGGGGTTGAACTCGTCCGGCGGCGCGCCAACGCTGGCGCCTTCCGCAAACACCTGCTGCGCGCCCCAGGTGTCGGAGCCGGCGCGGTCGACCGACACCGCCAGGTCCACGTACAGGCCCACACCCATGCCGAGCGCATCGCAGCGCGCGGCCGCTCGCGCCAGTTGCCGTGTGGCCAGCCACTGAAGGTACTGGTGAAACTGCACGCGCTGCGCATGCGCCACGGCGAATGCGGTCACCTCGGCGGAATCCGGATTCCTGTAGGCGACCGGCCATGCATGCCAGTCCCACGCGCCGCCTTCGGCTGCAAGAAAGTGCGCCTGCAGTGCTTCGAAAAGAGCGTGCTGCCGCAGCGCCTCACCGCGCTCCGCGACGAAGGCCAGAAACTCCCTGCCCGTCTCGTCGGGCGCGCCCTCCGCAGGCAGATGCCGCGCGCAGAAATGGCCGAAGAGCATTTCGAGAACTTCGAACTTCGCCACGGCCACGCCCGCGTAGTCCACCAGCTGCGTCGCGCGCAGCGCGGCGAGCCGCGCCTGGAAGTCGGGCGAATGCACCCGCTCGCGGGCCGGGTCGCAATCCGCAAAACCATCCACCGCTTCCACGTCGATGTAGAGCACGTTGAGCTGCTGGCGCGACGACGGGCTGTACGGGCTCGCATTCGATGGCGTGCTCGCGAACAGCGCGTGCAGCGGGTTGAGGCCGATGATGTCCGCACCCTGCGCCGCCATGCGCACGGCGAGGTCCTCCAGATTGCTGAAGTCGCCGATGCCCCAGTTCCGCGGCGAGCGCAGGCTATAGAGCTGCACCGCCGCGCCCCACACGCGACCGCCATCGCGCACCGCGGGCGGCCGGTAGCAGCGGCCGGGCGTTGCAAGAACCAGCGTCTCGCCGCGCAGGCCTTCGATGCGCAGCCGGTGGTAGCCGGCTTCGAGCGCCATCGGCATCTGCAGAACGCGCTCGCACCGCCAGATGCCGTCGATGTCGATGCGGCCAGTCTCGAGCAACGCCTCGGCGTCGGCCTCGCCTTGCAGCTCGCGCCCCTGCTCGTCACCGAGCTGCCAGCGCAGCCGCCGCATGGACGCCGGCAGCCGCAACGTCACCGACCACGCAGCGCTGCCGGCCTGCACGACCCGCACCGGCGGCAGCGCCTGCGCCCAGCGCGAGCGATGTGCGGCCTCCAATGCGCGACCCGCGTCAGCCGCGCCGTCGAGCCGCACGCCGAACTCGGCCAGCAGCGCGATCAGGCTCTCAGCGGAAGCCTCGCGCCGCGCGCCGAAGGCATCGAAATAACCGGTGGCAATGCCGAAGTGCGCGCACAGCCGCCCGAGATCGCCCGTCACAGGGCCGTGGCCTGCTTCATCCGCCATGCAGCGCTTCCAGCGTCACGCGCACCGCGCCGCGCGCCAGGTGCAACGCGCCTTCGCGATCGGCCGTCGCCCCGTCGCTGTAGACCACCTCGCCGGGTAGCGCCACAACGCCATCCACAGGCTGCGCGCCGAAATGAGCGAGCAGATGCAACCGCGCCGACTCCATGTCCCACTGCACCTGGAGCATGTCGTTCTCGCACCGGTAGACGCCCGCTCCCGCCATGCCGCCGAGCCGCGGCACGATCAGGCGGTGCCGCAAATTCAGCAGCTGCTGCACCTCGCTGAGCCTCGAAAAATGCGCGCGTGCCCCGCGCTCGCGCCAGCGCAGCTTCGAGGCCAGGAAGGTCGCCTCGTCATTCGGGTCCGGAATGCGCGCGCGAGCGGCTTCGTCCGCGAACATCGCGAACCCGCCGAACTCCGCGCGGCGTCCTTCGGACACCGCCGCCGCAAGCTCCGGCCCGAAGTCGCAGAAATACTGGAACGGCGTGGAGGCCGCGAACTCGTCGCCCATGAACAGCATCGGCACGTGCGGCGACAGCAGCAGGCAGGCCAGCGCCGCACGCACCAGCACCGGATCGCCAAGCGCGTGAATGCGCTCGCCGAAGGCGCGATTGCCGACCTGGTCGTGCGTCTGCAGGAAAGACACGAACGCCTGCGGCGGCAACCGCGTGCTCGGCTCGCCGCGCCGCTCGCCATGCCTGAAGGCCGACGGCTGCCCCTGGTAGATGAAGCCCTCGGCCAGCGCGCAGGCGAAGCGGCACACCGGGTCGTCGGCATAGTCGGCGTAGTAGCCATCGCGCTCGCCGGTGGCCAACACGTGCACCGCATGGTGCAGGTCGTCGTTCCACTGCGCCGTGCCGGCCACGGGCATGCCGCGGCCGTCGCGCATCAGCATCGAGGCCTGGTTGGCATCGTTCTCCAGCACCAGGTGAACGTGGCGCTCGCGGGCCGGCCCGGCATCGAGCGCCTCGCGGATCTCGTTCACGATGTGCGGCCGCGTCTCGTCGTGAATGGCATGAATGGCATCCATGCGCAGGCCGTCGAAACGGAACTCCTCCACCCAGTAGAGCGCGTTGTGAATGAAAAAGTCGCGCACCGTGCGCGAGCCCGGCCCGTCGAAGTTGATCGCAGCACCCCACGGCGTCTGGTGCCCGGGGTTGAAGAACTCGGGGCAGTACGCGTGCAGGTAGTTGCCTTCCGGCCCGAAGTGGTTGTAGACCACGTCGATCAGCACCATCAACCCCAGCGAATGCGCCGTATTGACCAGCGCCTTGAGTTCGTCGGGCGCGCCGTACGAGGCATCGGGCGCAAACGGCAGCACGCCGTCGTAGCCCCAGTTGCGCTGCCCCGGAAAATCAGCGACCGGCATGAGCTCGACAGCGGTAATGCCGAGCTCGGCGAGTTCGCCCAGCCGCTCGCGCGCGGCGCTGAAGCTCCCCTCTTCGGTGAAGGTGCCGACGTGCAGCTCGTAGACCACCGCTTCTTGCCAGGGACGGCCGCGCCATGCGCCATCCGTCCACTCGAAGCGCTGCGGGTCGATGACCACGCTCGGGCCGTGCACGTCTTCGGGGTTGAAGCGCGACGCCGGGTCGGGCACGCGCGTGCCGTCGGGCAGTCGGTAGCGGTAGCTGTCGCCATGCCCCACCCCGGGCACGGCCAGGCGATGCCAGCCCTTGCCGTCGCGCGTCATCGGCTGCGACGAGGTTTCGCCAGCCACCGCGTGGTGCTCGAGCATGACGATTTCCGCCGACGGAGCCCAGAGCGCGAAGTCCGCACCATCGGCATGCACCGTGGCGCCGAATGGCATGCGGTGTACATGCGCGCTCATGGCCGCACATCCGGCCGGCTCAGCACCACGAGCGAGCGGCATTGCAGGGGATAGCTTGGCTGCGCCCATGCAGGGGCGAGCGCGGCTGCGTCCTCGGTGGCGAGCGGCGGCGTGCTGCTGGCCGTGTCGACCAGCAAGCGCCACGCGCCATGCGGCATCGACGGCAGCGTGAAGGCGATCTCATCGTGGTGGGCGTTGAGCAGCACGAGAAAGTCGTCGTCGTGCTGCACCTCGCCGCGCGGCCCGTGGTCGGCAATGCCGCCGCCGGGGATGTACATCGCAATGCAGCGTGCGTTGGCGTCGTCCCAGTCTTCCGGACGCATCTCCTGGCCGTCGGGCTTGAGCCAGTGAACGTCGGTCACGGTCTCGCCTTCGGCGGGCTTGCCCGCGAAGAAGGTGCGGCGCCGGAACGAAGGGTGCGCGCGGCGCAGCGCCACCATGCGCTCGACGAAGGTCGCGAGCGCCAGTCGTTCGGGCGTGGAGGTCCAGTCGATCCAGCCGAGCTCGTTGTCCTGGCAGTAGACGTTGTTGTTGCCCTGCTGCGTGTGGCCGCGCTCGTCGCCCGCCAGCAGCATCGGAACGCCCTGCGACAGCAGCAGCGTGGCCAGCAGGTTGCGCTTCTGGCGCTCGCGCAGGGCCACCACTTCGGGGTCGTCGGTGGGGCCCTCGACGCCGCAGTTCCACGAGACGTTGTGGCTGTTGCCGTCACGGTTGTCCTCGCCGTTGGCTTCGTTGTGCTTGTCGTTGTAGGAGACCAGGTCGTGCAGCGTGAAGCCGTCGTGCGCGGTGATGAAGTTGATGCTGGCGCTGGGCCGCTTGCCCGACCAGCCGTACAGGTCCTCGGAACCGGTGACGCGCCTGGCCACCTCGCCGACGAGCCCACCATCGCCTTTCCAGAAGCCGCGCAGTCCGTCGCGGTACTGGTCGTTCCACTCGGCCCAGCCGAGCGGGAAGTTGCCGACCTGGTAGCCGCCGTGGCCCAAGTCCCAGGGCTCGGCGATGAGCTTCACGCGGTTGAGCGTGGGGTCCTGGCGGATCGCGTCGAAGAAGCCGCCGAGGTTCTCGACCTTGCCGGCCTCGCGCGCCAGCGCCGAGGCCAGGTCGAAGCGGAAGCCGTCGACGTGCATCTCCTCGGCCCAGTAGCGCAGCGAGTCCATCACCAGCTGCAGCGCGTGCGGATGCTCTAGGTTCACCGTGTTGCCGCAGCCCGTGAAGTCGTCGTAGTAGCGGCGGTTCTCGGCATTGGCGATGTAGTACGAGGCGTTGTCCACACCGCGCATCGACAGCGTGGGCCCGAGCTGGTTGCCTTCGCAGGTGTGGTTGTAGACCACGTCGAGAATCACCTCGATGCCCGCGGAGTGCAGCGTCTTCACCATGGTCTTGAACTCCTTCACCTTGCCCGAGGCGCTGTAGCGCATCTCGGGGGCGAAGAAGGCCAGCGTGTTGTAGCCCCAGTAGTTCTGCAGGCCCTTCTCGGCCAGGTGCCGGTCGTTGAGGAAGCTGTGCACGGGCAGCAGCTCGACCGTGGTCACGCCCAGGCGCTTGAGATAGTCGACCACCGGCGCGCAGCCGAGTGCGGCATAGGTGCCGCGCAGCCCGGGCGGCACGTCGGGGTGCGTCATGGTGAAGCCGCGCACGTGCATCTCGTAGATCACCATGTCCTGCCACGGCACCGAGGGGCGGCGGTCGTCGCCCCAGGTGAAGGCGGTTTCGAGCACGCGGCCCTTGGGCATCAGCGGTGCGCTGTCGCGGCGGTCGAACGAAAGGTCTTCGCGCTTGCTGCCCACGGTGTAGCCGTAGAGCGCATCGCCCCAGCGCAGGTCGCCCACCAGGTCCTTGGCATACGGGTCGACCAGCAGCTTGTGGGCATTGAAGCGGTGCCCCTCCTCGGGCTTGTAGGGCCCGTGCACGCGGTAGCCGTAGGCCTGCCCGGGGCGCGCCTCGGGCAGGTAGCAGTGCCAGACGCCGTCCGTGCGTTCGCGCATCGGAATGCGCTGCAGTTCCTGGCGGCCGCGCTCGTCGAACAGGCAGAGCTCGACCTTGTCCGAATGCTGCGAGAACAGGGCGAAGTTGACGCCCTCCCCGTCCCAGGTCGCACCGCGCGGATAGGGGCGACCGGGCCAGACAGCATTGATCGTCGGATTGGTTTTTCGTGTCATTCAGGTGCGTTCAGCGGGGTGGACGGTCGTTGTCGAAACGCGTGGGACTGCTGCTGCCTACGGTGGTCACGCTCGGCGGCGGCGCCTTGGCGTCCTTGATCTGCCGCGGCCACCAGCGCTCGATCTGGGCCTTTGCCCAATCCTTGCCGGCCAGCCCGAATGCCAGGGCCAGCGCAAAAACCACGCCCGCCAAAATCACGAGGAAGCTCTCGCGCACGATGTCGCCGCCCACCTTGATCTGGTCGAGCGCGATGAGAATCACGAAGGCCATCACCGCGTACTGCGCAACCTTGCCGAAGAGCGCCGCGTCCTGCATCTTCACGCCGCGGAAATAGCTGCCCACCGCTTCGCCCACGAAGCGCGCGAAGTACGAGCCGAAGGCCAGCACCAGCAGCGCCACGAACACGTTCGGCACAAACCAGACGATGCGCCCCAGCAGATCGGCGATGTAGCTCAGCCCCATGCCGTTGAAGGCGATGAGCAGCGAAGCCAGGATCACCAGCCAGTACGTCAGGATGCCGAACAGGCTGCTGGTGTCCCCCGCCAGCCCGCCCTGGCGCAGGAAGTTGTCGAGCCCGGCGCGCTCGGTGAGCACGTTGAAGTTGATGGCGCGCAGCGCCTTGGTCACCGCGAAGCGCGCCGCCTTGGCGACCAGCCAGCCGATGAGGACCACCACCAGCCCGATCAGCAGGCGCGGAATGAAGGCGCCGACCTGGTAGAGGATGGCGCGCAGCGGCTCCAGGTGAATGCCGAAATTTTCCATGGTGTGTCTTCCGTTGAAGGGGTGGCGTCGGTAGCGTCAGGCGCGGGGCGGCTGGATCAGCGCGAGCACGCCGTGCAGCGGAACCTGCGCCCATTCGATGCGGTTTTCGAGCTCGTAGCGCAGCTCGTAGAGGGCCTTGTCGAGCTCGAACAGCGCGAGCAGTTCGGCATCGAGCGGCGCGCCGTCGGGCGGCGCCATCGTGGCGCCGTAGCCAGCCAGAAAAGCGTCGCGCGTCGCGCGCTCCCAGGCGATGGCCGGCGCGGCCAGCCGCTCGGCCTCGTCCGGGCTCTGGGCCACCCGGCGCAGCGCCGACCAGCGGGCGTAGTTGAACGAGCGCAGCATGCCGGCCACGTCGCGCAGCGGCGAGCTCTTGGCGCGGCGCTCCTCAAAGCTGCGCGCAGGTTCGCCCTCGAAGTCGATGATGACGAAGTCGTTGTCCTTCACCAGCACCTGGCCCAGGTGGAAATCGCCGTGATAGCGGCTCTTGATGCCGCCGCCTTCCACCGGATGGCGCGCCTGGATGCCGGCTTGCAGCGCGTCGGCCGCTTCGAGCAGGTTGCGCGCGTCGGCCTGCGCGGTGAGCGGCAGCAGGTCGAGCCGTTCGCGCAACAGCGCGAGCGTGGCCGTGGCGTCGTTCGCCGCGTGCGTCTTGAAGCCGGCGAAGTCGGCGGCGGCCAGCGGCTCGGGGTCGAAGGCGACCGAGCCGGTGCGCGCGGCGAGCGCTCGGTGCAGCTCTGCCGTGCGACGGCCCAGCGTGGCCATGAGCGCGAGGAAGCCGCCGTGCACCGCAGCCACTTCGGCAACGTCGGGCTTCGTCGTGCCGTCGGTGGTGGCCACGTCGCGCAGGAAGCGTTCGAGGTAGCCCAGCGTGTAGTCCCAGCCGTCACCCTGGTTGGCCATGTAGCTCTGCACCATCGCGAGCGTCATCGTGCGCCCGTCGTTGGTCATGTACTCGAGCGCGCCGAGCACCGGCACGCAATGCGGGTAGCGCGCCACCTCGGTCAGGAAGCGGCCCATCTCCAGCTCGGGGTTGATGCCTTCGCGCACGTGGCGGTAGCCCTTGAGGAACAGGGTTTCGTCCAGCGTGACCACGGTGTTGCTGCTCACGCCGCTCGGGCGGCCGACCGACAACGCATCGATGTCGACGGCGATCTCCGCGAAGGCAGCCGTCGGCCTGAAGACCAGCTTGCCGTTCAGCGTCGGCAGTTCGGCGCCGCTTTCGATGGCGCGCACCAGCGCGCGGCAGAAGGCCTCGTCGTAGAAGGCATCGCCCATCAGGCCGACCTGCGCCTGCTGCCGCACCTTGGCAAGCGCGGCCTGTGCCACGCCGGCCATGCGCTCTTCATCACGCTCTTCCCAGGCCAGTGCAAGCGGCATGAAGTAGGTGGCGCCTCCGGGCAAGCCTTCGAGGTCGAGCAGCGACAGCATCCAGCTCAGGCCGTTCACTTCCCACACGGCGTGGTCGAACAGCCGCGCGCGTTTGATGGCGGTGCCCTTGGAGGCGTACCAGCGCTGGATCTCGATGTGGCGCGGCAGCGTCTCCAGCTCGAACTGGCTGCGCATGCGCTCGGACATGCCGATGCGCCACGGCATCACGCGGTCGCGGAAGAAGCTGGTCCAGCCGTCGAAGAGCACCAGCGTGGGCCACTCCTGCAGCGCCACGCCTTGCTCGTGCCAGCTCGGCGCGTCGGCCTCTGCCGTGAGCTTGAACCAGTAGAAGCCGTACGAGGCCAGCGTGAGCAGGTATGGCAGCTCGCCGATGGGCGGGAACGGCGCGCGGCCCAGCATCTCGATCGGCACGAAGCCCTTGAACTCCGACAGGTCGAGCTCCACCGGCTGCGCGGCACGCGAGAGGTTGAACACCGCGAGGATCACGTCGCCGTCGTACTCGCTCAGGTAGGCCAGGATCTTGCGGTTGCCCGGCTTCAGGAAGCGGCGCCTGCCGCGTCCGAAGGCATGGCTGGTCTTGCGCACGGCGAGCATGCGCTTGGTCCAGTTCAGCAACGAGCTGCTGTCGCGCGCCTGCGTCTCGACGTTGAGCGCCTCGTAGCCGAACATCGGGTCCATGATCGGCTGCAGGTACAGGCGCTGCGGGTCGGCGCGCGAAAAGCCGGCGTTGCGGTCGGGGCTCCACTGCATGGGCGTGCGCACGCCGTTGCGGTCGCCCACGAACACGTTGTCGCCCATGCCGATCTCGTCGCCGTAATAGATGATGGGCGAGCCCGGCATCGACAGCAGCATGCCGTTCATGAGCTTCACGCGGTCGAGGTCGTTTTCCATCAGCGGCGCCAGGCGCCGCCGAATGCCTAGATTGATGCGCGCGCGCATGTCGGCCGCATACATGGTGTACATGTAGTCGCGCTCCTTGCTGGTCACCATCTCGAGCGTGAGCTCGTCGTGGTTGCGCAAGAAGATGGCCCACTGGCAGCCCTCGGGAATGTCGGGCGTCTGCGCCATGATCTCGACGATGGGGTGACGGTCTTCCTGCGCAATGGCCATGTACATGCGCGGCATCAGCGGAAAGTGATACGCCATGTGGCACTCGTCGCCATCGCCGAAATACTCGCGCACGTCCTCCGGCCACATGTTGGCTTCGGCCAGCAGAAAGCGGTTCTTGTATTCCGCGTCGATGGCCGCGCGCAGCTGCTTGATCACTGCGTGGGTCTCGGGCAGGTTCTCGTTGCTGGTGCCGTCGCGCTCCACCAGGTAGGGAATGGCGTCGAGCCGGAAGCCGTCCACGCCCATGTCGAGCCAGAAGCGCATGGTCTTGAGGATCGCTTCCATCAGCTTCGGGTTGTCGAAGTTCAGGTCGGGCTGGTGGCTGAAAAAGCGGTGCCAGAAGTACTGCTTGGCCACCGGGTCCCAGGTCCAGTTCGACGTTTCGGTGTCGGTGAAGATGATTCGCGTGCCCTGGTAGAGCTGGTCGGTGTCGCTCCACACATAGAAATCGCGCTCGGGCGAACCGGGCGGCGCGAGGCGCGCGGCCTTGAACCACGGGTGCTCGTTCGACGTATGGTTGATGACCAGCTCGGTAATCACGCGCAGCCCCCGCTTGTGCGCCTCGGCCAGCATCTCGCGGAAGTCGTCCAGCGTGCCGTACTGCGGGTGCACGTCCTCGTAGCCGGAGATGTCGTAGCCGTCGTCGCGCAGCGGCGAGGGATAGAACGGCATCAGCCAGATGGTGTTGACGCCCAGCTCCTTCACGTAGTCGAGCTTGGCGGTAACGCCCTTGAAGTCGCCCATGCCGTCGTTGTTGGAGTCGAAGAAGGCCTTGACGTTGAGCTGGTAGATCACCGCGTCGCGGTACCACAGCGGATCGTCGCTGGTGTCGATCTCGACGGTTTCCAGCGCGATGTGGGAGACGGGTGCGTTCATGGGCGGACGACCTCAGAGGAAGTAATCGAAGTCGCGCTCGTCGCCGTGACGCCGACGCACCACGAAGATGTGCGCGGGCACGCTGTGGGGATCGAGCCGCACGTAGTGCCAGTCGCCCTGCCAGGTGAAGCGCTGGCCGCTGAGCAGGTCGTGCATCTGGAAGCTGCGCCCGGCCGGCACGCCCACGCTGCCGGGCTCCAGCCCGAGCCAGCCCGACTGCATGTTGTGCGGATCGAGGTTGACCACGGTGACGATCACGTTGTCGCCCTCTGGCGATTCCTTGGCATAGGCCAGCAACTGGTCGTTGTCGATGTGCAGGAAGCGCAAGCCCCTGTCCCGATGCAGCGCTGGGTTCTCGCGGCGGATGCGGTTCACCCGCGCGATGAAGGGAGCGAGGCTTGCAGGGTCGTCGTGGTTCCAGTGGCGCAGCTGGTACTTCTCGGAGTCGAGGTATTCCTCACTACCGGGTCCGCGCGGCAAGTGCTCGAGCAGTTCGTAGGCCGGCCCGTACATGCCGTAGTTGGCCGCGAGCGTGGCGGCCAGCACCAGCCGCGACATGAACACGGCGGGCTCGGCGGCCTGCAGCTGCTCGTGAAGGATGTCGGGCGTGTTGGGCCACGCGTTGGGGCGGAAGTAGTCAATGCCCGGGCCGCTCGATAACTCGGTGAAGTACTCCTGCAGCTCCTCCTTCGTGTTGCGCCAGGTGAAGTAGGTGTACGACTGCGAGAAGCCCAGCTTCGCGAGCCGGTGCATCACCTTCGGCCGCGTGAAGGCTTCGGCCAGGAAGATCACGTCAGGGTGCACGCGCTTCACCTCGCCGATGGCCCACTCCCAGAACGGAAAGGCCTTGGTGTGCGGGTTGTCCACGCGGAAGATGCGCACGCCCTGCGCGATCCAGTGGTCAAACACGCTCTTGAGCTCTGCCCAGAGGCCGCGCCAGTCTTCGCACTCGAAGTTGAAGGGATAGATGTCCTGGTATTTCTTGGGCGGGTTCTCGGCGTACTGCACGCTGCCGTCGGGGCGCCAGCGGAACCAGTCGGGGTGCGCCTTCACGTAAGGGTGGTCGGGCGCGCACTGGAAGGCGATGTCCAGCGCGATCTCCAGGCCGTGCTCCACCGCGCGTGCGAGCAGGTGCCTGAAGTCTTCTTCGGTGCCAAGCTCCGGAAGGATCGACTTGTGCCCGCCTTCGGCCGCACCGATGGCCCACGGGCTCCCCACGTCGCCAGGGCCGGCTTCGAGCGCATTGTTGGGGCCCTTGCGCTGCTCGCGGCCGACGGGGTGGATCGGCGGAAAGTACAGCACGTCGAAGCCCATGGCGGCGATGGCCGGCAGGCGCGCTTCCACGTCCTTGAAGGTGCCGTGCACGCCGGGCGCGGGGCCGGTCGAGCGCGGGAACAGCTCGTACCAGGTGCTGAAGCGCGCACGCTCGCGGTCGGCCACCAGCGGCAGCTCGACCGGGTGGCGCACCGCATGCCGGCGGTCGGGATGGCGACGCGCCAGCTCGGCGTATTCGTCGTCGAGCGCCAAGGCCTTCAGCGATACGACGTCGTACGCGGGGCTGGCCGCCACGGCATCTAGCTCGGTGGCCCAGCGGTTCAGCGCGGTGCGGTCGGCGCCCTCGGCGCGCGCGGCGGCGGCGGCGATTTCCAGCGCACCGACCTGCGCGGCAATGCGCACGTCGTCGGGGTCGACGCGCCGCGTCATCTCGCTGCGCCACGACTCGAACGGGTCCACCCAGGCGACGGCGGTGTAGACGTAGCGCCCGATCGATGGCGGTGAAAACGCGGCCTCCCACACGTCGTTGCCCAGCGGCTTCATCGGCACTTCGCGGAATGAGGCCTGGGCCTGGTCTTGCGCGCGCCAGCACAGCTGCACGCGCAGCACGTCGTGCCCGTCGGTGAAGCAATGGGCGCGAACCCGCACCCGCTCGCCGGCCACGCATTTCACCGGGAAGCGGCCGTTGTCCACGCACGGCAGCACGGCGTCGATGACTGCGCGGACCGCGCCGCCGTCGAGGTCGATGTCGGTCCCGGCCGCTGCGGGGGCGGGCTTGGTCGAAAAGATGTTCTTCATCAGGGACGGTGCTCCAGGATCAGCGTGGACAGCGGCGGCAAGGTGATGCACACCGATTGCCTGCGGCCATGGGAACGCACGGGCGCCGCCTCGACGCCCCCGAAATTGCCCCAGCCCGCCCCGCCGAACTCCGCCGCGTCGGTGTTGATCAGCTCGCGCCAGTGGCCGCCCAGCGGCACGCCGAGCAGGTAGTTGGTGCGCGGCACCGGGGTCATGTTGCTCACCGCCAGCAATGGCGGACTGCCGTCGCTCGCCTTGCGCAGGAAGGCGAACACGCTGGTGTCGGCGTCGTCTGCCGCGACCCACTCGAACCCCGAGGACGAAAAGTCGACCTGGTGGAGCGCGGGCGCGCCGCGGTAGACGCGGTTGAGCTGGGCCACAAGGCGCTGCAAGCCGCGGTGCCCTTCCTGCTCGCAGACCCACCATTCGAGTTCACCGTCGTGCGTCCACTCGCGCCGCTGGCCGAACTCGCAGCCCATGAAGAGCAGCTTCTTGCCCGGATGCGCCCACATGAAGCCATAGAGCGCGCGCAGGTTGGCGAACTGCTGCCAGGCGTCGCCGGGCATCTTGTTCAGGAGCGAGCCCTTGCCGTGCACCACCTCGTCGTGCGAGAGCGGCAGCACGAAGTTCTCGTGGAAGGCGTACACCAGCGAGAAAGTCAGCTTGTGATGGTGGTACTTGCGGTAGACCGGCTCCTGCTTCATGTAGGCCAGCACGTCGTGCATCCAGCCCATGTTCCATTTCTCGCCGAAGCCCAGGCCGTCCATGTCGGTGGGCCGGGACACGCGCGGCCACGCTGTCGATTCCTCGGCCACCGTGATGGTGTCGGGGTGCTCGCGGTAGACGGCGCGGTTCAGTGTCTGGAGGAAGTCGATGGCCTCCAGGTTCTCGCGGCCGCCGTGGCGGTTGGGAATCCACTCGCCGTGCTCTCGCGCGTAGTCGAGGTAGAGCATCGACGCGACGGCGTCCACGCGCAGCCCGTCGAGGTGGTACGTCTCGAGCCAGAACAGCCCCGACGACACCAGGAAGCTGCGCACCTCCGGCCGGCCGTAGTTGAAGATGCTGGAGTTCCACTCCGGGTGGAAGCCCTGGCGCGGATCGGCGTGTTCGTAGAGGTGCGTGCCGTCGAAGTATCCGAGCCCATGCTCGTCGGTCGGAAAGTGCGAGGGCACCCAGTCGAGCAGCACGCCAATGCCCTGCTGGTGCAGGTGATCGACGAGGTACATGAAGTCCTGCGGCGAGCCGAAGCGCGCGGTGGGCGCGAAGTAGCCGGTGGTCTGGTAGCCCCACGAACCGTAGAAGGGATGCTCGGTCACGGGCATGAGCTCCACGTGCGTGAAGCCCATCTCGCTCACGTAGGCGGCAAGCTGGTGCGCCATCTCGCGGTAGTCGAGAAACAGGCCATCGCGGCGCCGCCACGAGCCAAGGTGTACCTCGTAGACCGCCATGGGGGCGTCGAGCGCATTGCGCTGCCCGCGCGTCGCCATCCACTCCGCGTCGCCCCATTCGTAAGAAAGTTCGCAGATGCGCGATGCGGTGGCGGGCGGGGGCTCCGCGCTGAAGGCGACAGGGTCGGCCTTGTCGACCGTGTAGCTGCCGTGACGGGAACGGATGCGGTATTTGTAGGCTTGGCCGATCGCGGCATGGGCGACCTGCCCTTGCCATATGCCCGTGCCGTCGGGGCTAGGTGCCAGCGAGTCGGCGTCGCCGGACCAGTGGTTCCAGTCGCCGACCACCGAGACGGACTCCGCGTTCGGCGCCCACACCGCGAACCGGGCGCCGCCCTCTTCCAGGGGGTGGCAACCCAGCAGGTCATACAGCCGGGAGTGGGTTCCCTCCCGAAAAAGATAAGCGTCTCGCTCGCTCTGGAGTGAATGGTTCGACTGCACCGGCGCTCCTGTTGAAGGCCAGTGGAACGGTTGTTCGAGGACCGACTTCGGTTCTCACATGGCCTGCGTCAATTTGCAGGCGTACGGCACGCCGCGGTTACGGTCTGCGCCGCCTCGCCGTGTCGGAGAGTTGCCCGTGTCACCTGCCGGTGCGCACCTCTGGCGGGTGATAAAAAGACAGCCCCAGGCCACGATGTGTGTTCATGACCGACCTTGATGCCCCCGCGCTCGCATTGCTCGACACCTGCTCGCAGGCCTCGCTCGCGCTTCTGGAACGCAACCTGACGCCGCACGGCATCCTCGCGGCGCTTCGGACCGAGGCCGCCGAGGCGCGGCGCTACACGCGCATCTTCGGGCGCGACGCGGCGATATGCGTGATCGCGATGTGCGGCAGCGGCGTGCCCGCGCTGGAACAAGGTGCGGTGGCCAGCCTCGACGCGCTCGCGGCGCAACAGGCGGCCAACGGGCAGATTCCCAAATACGTCGACCCCGAGGGCCGCGATGCCGACTTCTGGTACCTGGGCTGCATCGACGCCACCCTGTGGTGGCTGATTGCCGTGGACCACGTGCGCCGCCATGGACAGGTCGGCCTGTCGCACTGGAGCAGCGAGGTGAGCCGCGCGGTGGACTGGCTGCTGGCGCAGGAGCATCAGCACTTCCGGCTGCTGCAGCAGAACGAGGCCAGCGACTGGGCCGACATCATGCCGCGCTCGGGGTACGTGCTGTACAGCAACGCGCTCTGGTACGAGGTCAAGCGCCGCTACGCGCTGGACCATGCCGAGGCAACGCAGCACCACTTCAACCATCTGTTCAATCCGTTCCAGCGCGACCTGCCTGAATATCACCGGGCCCGGCTGCTGCAGCACTATGCGCGCCGCGGCCGGCGCGACCCTGGCCTGTACCTCAGCTTCGTCAACCTGGCCGTGGTCGGCGACGAGGGCGACGTGTTCGGCAACGTGCTGGCCATACAGAGCGGGCTGGCCGATTCGGCCATGGCACATCGCATCGTCGACACCATCAGAGAAGCGCACGCCGCAGAGCCCTACCCCGTGCGCGTGGTGCTGCATCCGCTGTCGCGCCAGCACCCGCTGTGGCGGGCGTACATGGGGCGCCATCAGCAGAACATCGTGCACCAGTACCACAACGGCGGCATCTGGCCCTTCGTCGGCGGCTTCTGGGTGATGGCGCTCGCCAAGCTGGGCCTGCATGACCTGGCCTGGTCCGAACTCGTGCGGCTGGCGCAGGTCAACGCGCTCGACGACTGGCGCTTCACCGAGTGGTTCCACGGCCGGACGCTGGCGCCCATGGGCATGGCCGGGCAGAGCTGGAATGCCGCGACCTTTCTGCTTGCCCGGCGTGCCTTGCTGGGCGGCGAGGCGGCTTACTGACGCCGCATGCGTGTCGGCCTGGGCCGACATTGCCGGCGCAGGCAGACGCAGCGCAATGGACCGCAATAGCCAGCGGACTGTGCCCTCGTCGCCGAAGGCGGTGGTAACGCTGAGACACCATGCCGCGCGGCCCCCATAAGGAAATGCGTCACCCCTAGAACAAGTCCGTCTTTGCGCCAGCACCGGGACGCTCCTACTGTCATGCCTCCGACATCGACACCGAAGAGGAAGCCACGTGAGCCCGTCCAGCCCGTCCCGAATTTCCAGGCGCATCCGCCGCATCAAGCCCTCCCCCAGCAGCGCCGCCGCAGACCGGTTCGCCGAGCTGCGCAGGGCCGGCAAGGACATCATCAACCTCGCCATCGGCGAGCCCGATTTCGACACGCCCGTGCACATCCGCGAAGCAGGCTGCGCGGCCATCGAACGCGGCGAAACCCGCTACACGCCCGTCGCCGGCACGCTAGCCCTGCGCGAAGCCATCGCGGCCAAGCTCCTGCGCGAGAACGGGCTGAGCTACAGCCCGCGCGAGATCATCGTCACGGTCGGCGCCAAGCATGCGCTGTTCAACGCGCTGTCGGTAACGGTCGAAGAAGGGCACGAGGTGATCGTGCCGGCGCCGTACTGGGTGTCGTACCCCGACATGGTGCTGGCCTGCGACGGCACGCCGGTCACCGTGGCCTGCAAGGAAGAAGACGATTTCCGGCTCACGCCGGAGGCGCTTGAAGCCGCCATCACGCCGAACACGCGCTGGCTGGTTTTCAACTCGCCCACCAATCCCACTGGCACGACCTACACCGCCGGGCAACTGCGCGCACTCGCCGACGTGCTGATACGCCACCCACAGGTCATGGTGCTGACCGACGACATCTACGAGCACATCCGCTTCACCGATGCGGCGCCGCCCCATCTGCTGGCCATCGAGCCCGGCCTGCGCGACCGCACGCTGGTGGTGAACGGCGTGTCCAAGACCTACGCGATGACGGGCTGGCGCATCGGCTATGCGGCCGGCCCCGCGGACATCATCGCGGCGCTGGACATGCTGCAGTCGCAGTCGACCAGCGGCGCATCGTCGGTAAGCCAGGCCGCCGCCGTGGCAGCCCTGAACAGCGACGCGGCCTTTCTTCCCGCCTGGGTTGTCACCTACAGGCAGCGCCGCGACACCGCGACCCGCCTGCTCAACGACATTCCGGGCATTCGCGCCCGCGCACCGGGCGGCGCGTTCTACCTCTACCCCCACTGCGGCGGCCTGATCGGCAAGCGAACGCCCGAGGGCAAGACGCTGGAGACCGACAACGACGTCGTGATCTACCTGCTCGAAGCGGGCGGCGTCATGGTGCTGGCGGGCACGGCGTATGGGGTATCTCCCTACTTCCGCATGTCGACGGCCACCAGCGTCGAGCAGATCGAGGAAGGCTGCCGGCGCATCGCCTCGGCGGTGGCGAAGCTCGCCTGACCTCCGGGCTGCGGACCTTGCCTATCAAGAATCCTTATAGGCGAAGGTCCATAACGTATTGGCCGCCGCAGCGCCCTCTTCCTACTATTCCTTCAACCCTTCCATGACCCGGAGAAAAGCAATGAGCTACCCCACGAATTCGAGATTGCGCGGCACGGCCCTGGTGGCCATTGCCGCAATCGCCGGCTTCTGCACGCTTGCGCCCGCCAATGCGCAGACCGACACCTTCAAGATCGGTGTCATCGCGCCCATGAGCGGCCCCAATGCACGCTACGGCGCCTTCGCGAACAAGGGCGCGGCGCTCGCCGCCAAAGAAATCAACGCCGCCGGCGGCGTGCTCGGCAAGCAGATCGAGCTGGTGAGCGGAGACAGCCAGTGCGTGCCGGCGGAAGGCGTTGCCGCCACCCAGCGCATGATCAGCCTCGAGAAAACGGCGGTGATCATCGGCGACGTCTGCAGCTCGGTCACGCTGGCGATGCAGCCGTTGGCCGAAGAGTCGAAGGTGCTGCTCGTGAACGCGGCCTCGTCGAACCCCGACATCACCTACAAGGCCGGCGTGGGCGGCTTCAAGTGGACCTTCCGCAACTACCCGACCGACGAGGTGCGGGCCGCGACGGTGCTGGAGTACGCCTCGAAGACCAAGGGCTTCAAGAAGTTCGCGGTGCTCTCGGTCGACAGCGACTACGGCCGCGGCGCCATCAAGTTCACCAAGCGCTACCTGCCGAAGTACGAAGGCGCTGAGATTCTGAGCGAGGACTACTACAAGGATTCGGAGACCGACTTCCGCTCGGTGCTGAGCAAAATCCGCCGCTCGGGCGCGCAGGCCATCTTCCTCTACGGGCAGGCCGACACCACGCCGATCATCGCCCGCCAGATGCTCGAACTCGGGCTGGCCGGCAAGGTCGCGCTGGTCGGCAACGGCGAGTTCAACACCAAGGAAACCATCGCCGCAGCGCCGAAGGTCATGAACGGCGCTGTCGAGGCCGCCGCGTGGCTGCCCGAGGTGCCGGCACCGCGCAGCCTCAAGTTCGTGGAGGACTACAAGAAGGCCAACGGCGGCGAGATGCCGAACAACCATGCTTACACGCACTACGACACGCTGAACCTCGTCGTGGCCGCGATCAAGAGCGCCAACAGCCTGAAGGCCGAGGACATCCGCAACGCCATGGCGAAGATCAAGTACGACAGCCCGATGGGCGTCGTGACCTTCGACGACCACAACCAGGCAGTCATGCCCATGGTGCTGCTCGAGATCACCGACGGCAAGCCGGCCATCAAGGGAATGATCGCGACCAAGGTCGACTACGCGGCCGGCGCGAAGTGAAGAAGAAGCGCCCTACCCGGCCTGCGAGAACACCGTGAGTTCCTTCCTCTTCGAACAGATCGTCAACGGCATCATCACCGGGTCGGTCTACGCCCTGGTGGCCGCCGGCATGACGATGATCTTCGGCGTGCTGCGGGCCATCAACTTCGCCCACGGCGAGTACTACATGCTGGGCACCTTCGCGGCCTGGTGGGTCATGTCGAAGCTGATGGCCGACTACAGCCTGGCCATCGTCGGCGGCGTGGCCATCGTCAGCGTTATCGCGGTGCTGATCGGGCGCAGCGTGATGCAGCGCCTCATCGGTCAACCCTTCCAGGCCGGTGTGCTGGCCACGCTGGGGCTTTCGCTCATCCTGCAGAACGTGGTCATCCTCGCCTTCGGTGGCGGCTACAAGGTGTTCTCGGGCGGCTGGCTGGAACCCATCGAGCTCGGCGACTTCGGCATGTCGCAGCAGCGCGTGATCCTGGTCGTCGTCACCATCGCGGTGTTCGCAGGGCTCGAATGGATGGTGCGCAGCACGCGCCTGGGCCGCTCGATCCGTGCCGTGTCGCAGAACATCGAGTGCTGCCAGGTCAACGGCATCGACGTCGAGCAGGTGGTGCGCCGCACCTTCCTGATCGGCGTGGCCATTGCGGCGCTGTCCGGCATCCTGACGGGGCCGATCAACGTGAGCATCTACGGCGGCATGGGCGAGTCGATCACGCTGAAGACATTCGCCGTCATCGTGATGGGCGGCATGGGCAACGTGCGCGGCACGCTCATCGCGGGCTGCCTGCTGGGCGTTATCGAGAGCCTCGTCGCCGGCTTCATCGGCCTGCAGTACCGCGACTCCGTCGGCTTCATCGTGCTTTTGCTCATGCTCATGTTCCGGCCGCACGGCCTGTTCAGCAGCAAGGCCCGCTTCTGAGAGCGTCAACGTCATGAAACAGGCAATCTTGTCAACCACCACGCTGGACACGCCGCGTCTGCCGGCCGCCCGGGTCGCCGCGGTCAACTGGAGCGCATGCGCCGTTGGCGTGGTCGCGCTGCTTTGCGCGCCGCTCTTCCTCGGCGACTACTACCTGCACGCGATGGTCCTCGCGATGATCTTTCTGCTGCCGGCACTCGGCCTGAATCTCATCCTGGGCTACACGGGCATGCTGTCGCTCGCGCAGGGCGTGTTCTTCGGGCTCGGTGCGTATGCGTCGGCCCTCATGTCGATCCACTTCGGCACGCCGTTCCTGGTGAACTTCCTGGTCGCGGGCCTGGTGGCCGGGCTGGTCGCGCTGCCGCTGGGCATTCCGGCGCTGCGGCTGCGCGACACCTCCTTCGTGATGTGCACGCTCGGCATGGTGGTCATCGCGCAGATGGTGTCGAAGAACTGGATCGACCTGACGCGCGGCGACATGGGGCTGTCGGGCGTAGCCCGGCCGCGCCTGGGCTTTGGCGACTGGGTCTACACCGTCATCAAGGCGCCCGAGTACTTCTACCTGGTGCTCGCCGTTGCCGCACTGGCGGTTGCTGCGTTCGTCGCACTGATCCGCTCGCCCGCGGGCCGCTGCATGGTGGCCATTCGCGACAACGAGACGCTGGCCGAATCGCTGGGCGTGCCGACCTGGACCTACAAGCTGCTGGTCTTCATGCTGAGCGCCGTCTTCGCGGGGCTGGGCGGCAGCCTCTACGCGCATTTCTCGACGGTCGTGAGCCCGCTGGTCTTCCAGGCCTACTACTCCAACACCATCCTGATCATCGTGCTGGGCGGTGGCGTGGGCAAGGTGCCGGGCGCCATCATCGGCAGCTTCGTCTTCGTGGCGTTGTCCGAGGCGTTGCGCATCACGCCGGAGCTGCGCATGGTGATCTACGGCTTCGTGCTGCTGGGGCTGGTGTTCCTGTTCCCGCAGGGGCTGGCGCCGCTGTTCCAGCGTGCGGCAGAACGCATTGCCGGTATCGGAAAGGGGCCGCGCGATGTCCGCTGAACCCGCAATGCTGCGCATCGAAGGCCTGCGCAAGAACTACGGTGCCGTCGCGGCGCTCCAGGGCGTGGACATCGAAGTCCGCCGCGGCGAGGTGATGGGGCTCATCGGCCCCAACGGCTCCGGCAAGTCGACGCTGTTCGACTGCTGCACCGGGCTGCAGCGCAGCGACTCGGGCCGCGTGCTGCTCAAGGGCGTCGACATCACCGGCTGGCCGATGAACCGCATCGCCCGCGAGGGCCGCTTTCTGCGCAGCTTCCAGAAGACAGTGGTCTTCCCCACGCTGGACTCCGAAGAAAACCTCGTGCTGGCCGGGCAGATGTCGCGCTTTCCGAACGTGCTGTCTACCTTCTGGGTCGGGCCGTCGGCCAAGAAGCGCATCAAGGCCCTGCGTGAACGCGCGAAGGAACTGATCGAGGTGACCGGGCTGGCACGCGTGGCGCACCAGCCGGCCGGCAACATGTCGGGCGGGCAACAGAAGCTGCTGCAGTTCGCGTCGATGCTGATGCCCGAACCCGAGCTGATCCTGCTGGACGAACCGCTGGCGGGCATCAACCCGGTGCTCATCGAGAAGGTCATCCAGTGCATCGAGCACGCGAACCAGAAGCTGGGCGTGACCTTCGTGGTGATCGAGCACAACACCGATGTGCTGATGAACCTCAGCCACCGCGTGGTCGTGCTGCACCAGGGCGCCAAGCTGGCCGACGCCACGCCGGAAGAAGTCGTTCGCAACCCGGAGGTCATCGAGGCCTACCTCGGCGGTTGACACCAAGGAGCAGCATCATGGAACTCGAAATCGACAACCTCCGCGCCGGCTACGGCCACCTGGACATCCTGCACGGCGTGGACCTGAAGATCCGGCACGGCGAATTCGTCACGCTGCTGGGGCCCAACGGGGCCGGCAAGTCGACGCTGCTGAAGTCGCTCTTCGGCATGACCACCCACAAGGGCGGCGCGATCCGCTGGAAGGGCAAGGACATCGCTGGCCTGCGCCCGCAGGCGATGCTCGGCCACGGCATTGCCTACGTGCCGCAGGGCCGCTGCAACTTCCAGCTGATGTCCATCGACGAGAACCTCGAGATGGCGGCCTACACCATCAAGGGCGGCGACCTGAAAGGCGAGCGCGAGTACGTCTACGACCTCTTTCCCATTCTGCGCAAGCGCCGCAACGAGCTCGCCGGCAACATGTCCGGCGGCGAGCAGCAGTTGCTCGAAATGGCCATGGCCGTGCTGCGCCGCCCCGAGATCCTGCTGGTGGACGAGCCTTCGGTCGGCCTCTCGCCGCAGGCCATCACGCTGGTCTTCAACGAACTCAAGCGCCTGCACAAGGGCGGGCGAACGATCCTGCTGGTCGAGCAGAACACCCGCAAGGCCATGGAAGCCGCCGAGCGCGCCGTGGTGCTGCGCCTGGGCAAGGTCATCTGGGACAGCCCGGTCGAGGCGCTGAGCACCGCTGACCTGGGCGAACTGTTCATGACGGGCAGGCGCGCATCCGATGCGGCCACTGCCTGAGCACCACACATCTCAACCGAACACTCAAGGAGCTGAAAGGCATGAAACTGGCATTTGACACAGGTGGCACGTTCACCGACTTCGCGATGACGGAGGACGACGGCACCATCCTGCTGCACAAGGTTTTGAGCACGCCCGATGCGCCCGCACGCGCCGTGCTCCAGGGCGTGGACGAGCTGCTGGCCAAGGTGCGGGCCCGCGATGGCGGCAAGGCCAAAGGCAACGGCCAGCTGCAGATTCTTGGCGCGACCACGGTCGTGACCAACGCGGTGCTGGAGCGCCGCGGGGTGCACACCGCCTTCATCACCACCGACGGCTTCCAGGACATGCTGCGCATTCGCACGGAGGGGCGCTACGACCTCTACGACCTGCGCATTCAATACCCCGAGCCGCTGGTGTCGCGCGAGCTGTGCTTCGGCGTGGAAGAGCGCATTGCCGCGGACGGCACGGTGATCAAGGCGCTCGACGAAGACGGCGTGCGCACCATCGCCCGCGTGCTGCTCGACAAGAAGGTGGAGTCGGTGGCCGTGTGCCTGCTGCATGCCTACAAGTACGCGCAGCACGAGCGGCGCGTGGCGGAGATCCTGGCCGAGGTCGCGCCGGGCATCTCGGTCTCGCTGTCTTCGACGGTGTGCCCCGAGGTGCGCGAATACGACCGCGCCTCGACCACCGTCGTCAATGCCTACACGCGGCCGATGATGGTCGGGCACGTGAACCACCTCGAGCGCGAGCTGTCGCAGCGTGGCGTCGAAGGGCAGCTGCTCTGGATGACTTCGAGCGGCGGCGTGGTGCCGAGTTCTTCAGCTTCGCGCACGCCGGTGCGGTTGATCGAATCGGGGCCGGCCGCTGGCGCCGTGGCGGCGGCGGACTATGCGCGCCAGGCCGGCGAGTCGAGCGTGCTGTCGTTCGACATGGGCGGCACGACCGCCAAGCTGTGCCTGATTCCAAACGGCCAGCCGATGGTGGCCAACGACCTCGAAGTGGCCCGCCACGAGCGCTTTCGCAAGGGCAGCGGCTTTCCTCTCAAGATCCAGTCGATCCACATGATCGAGATCGGCGCGGGCGGCGGGAGCATCGCGGCGCGCAACAAGCTCGGCCTGCTGGGCGTGGGGCCGCGCAGCGCGGCTGCGGCGCCGGGGCCGGCCTGCTACGGCCGCGGCGGCACGGAGCCGACGGTGACCGATGCCGACCTGCTGCTGGGCTACCTGAACGAAAACTCCTTCCTGGGCGGCGACTTCGCGCTCGACAAGCCCGCCGCCGAATCGGCGATGGCACGGCTCGCAAAGGATCTCGGCATTTCGCTCGAGCGCTGCGCCTGGGGCATCCACGACATGGTCAACGAGAGCATGGCCGAGGCCGCCTCGATGCAGGCCACCGACAGCGGTGTCGACCCGCGCGCCCTGCCGCTGATCGCCTTCGGCGGCGCCGGCCCGGTGCATGCCTACGGCGTGGCCCGCAAGCTGGGCATCCGCAAGGTGATCTGCCCGCTGGGCGCCGGTGTCACCTCGGCCATCGGGCTGCTGGGCGCGCCGGTGGCGGCGGACCTGTCGGCCAGCCTGCCGATGCGCATCTCGGCCTGGAATCCGAGCGCGGTGAACGTGGTGAAGGCCACGCTGGCGGACCAGGGGCGCGAAGTGGTGCTGGCGAGCAAGGTGCCGGTGGACCACATCAGCTACTCGTACACCGTGGACATGCGCCACGTGGGCCAGGGCTACGAAATCTCGGTGCCGCTGCCGGAGCTGGACCCGGCGGACCCGAAGTTCATCGAGGAACTGCTGGCCCGCTTCCATGCCAACTACGTGGCCCTGTATGGACGCGGCGTCTCGGGCACCGACGCGGAGGTCATCACCTGGCGCGTGCGTGCCAGCGGTCCGAAGGCGCCGGTCTCGCTCGCGAGCCTGCGCGGCGAATCGAATGTGGCGCGCGATGCACGCAAGGGTACGCGGCCGGTCTTCTTCCCGGAGCTTGGCAAGTACGTCGACACGCCGGTCTACGACCACTATGCGTTGGTGCCCGGCGTTCCGGTCGAGGGGCCGGCGATCATCGAGCAGCGCGAGTCGACCGTGGTGATGGGGCCCAACGCCAGTGCCTCGCTCGATGCCCAACACAACCTGATCATGCTTTTGTCCTGAGGTCTTCTTGCCATGTCCATGCTCAAACCCGACTTCAACGACCCGATCACCCTGCAGGTGATGTGGGACCGCCTGGTCTTCATTGCCGACCAGGCCGACAGCGCGCTCGGCCGCACGGCCTTCTCGCCCATCGTGCGCGAGAACCACGACTACGTGAACGTGCTGCTGGACGCCAAGGGGCGCGCGCTCGCGCAGTGCACCTGGTCGATTCCGGTGTTCATCACCACGCTGCCCATGGCGGCGCAGAACTACTTCCTCAAGGCCTTTCCGCCCGAGTCGCTGGAGCCCGGCGACGTGCTGGCCACCAACGACCCGGTGATCGGCACGGGCCACCTGCCGGACATGGTCATGCTCACGCCGATCTTCCGCAAGGGAAAGATCGTGGGCTACGCGGGCAGCATCGCCCACCTGCCGGACATCGGCGGGCGGCCGCAGTCGCCTGACTCGACCGACATGTTCGAGGAAGGCATCCGCATTCCGATGCTCAAGCTGTTCAAGGCCGGCAAGCCGAACACCGACGTGTTCTCCGTCATCGAGGCCAGCGTGCGCCTGCCGCACGAGGTGCGCGGCGACATCCAGAGCATGGTGGCCGCCAACGAGGTGATGAGCCGCGAGCTCACGCGCTTCATGGACGAATACGGCCTCGAGGACTGCGACGGCCTCGGCGAGGCCATCTTCAGCCGCTCGGAGCGCCACATGCGCAAGGCCATCGCGGCCTGGCCCAACGGCAGCTACAAGGCCGACATGACGATCGACGGCTTCGAGTCCGACGTGAAGCTGTGCGTGAGCGTGGAGGTGCGCGACGACTCGATCCACGTCGACTACACGGGCACATCGCCCGAGGTGGCGCGCGGCATCAACGTGGTGCCGCACTACCGCGTGGCGCACAGCGTGTATGCGCTGAAATGCCTGCTCGACCCGGAGACGCCGAACAACGAAGGCTGCATGGTCGCGCTGACCGACTCGGCGCCGGCAGGCTCCATCCTCAACCCGCGGCCGCACGCGGCGGGTGCGGCGCGCAACCTCGTGGGGCACTGCATTCCCAGCTTGATCTTCAAGGCGCTGCAGCACGTGGTGCCCGATGGTGCGATGGGCGACAGCGGCGGCGCGCCGATCTGGGGCATCAACTGCCAGGGCCAGCGTTCCGACGGCACGGCCTACGGCAGTGCGCAGAACTTTCATGGCGGACAAGGCGGACGCTCGTCGATGGACGGCCTGGACACGCTGAGCTTTCCGTCCAACTGCCGCGTGACGCCGATCGAGATGTACGAGCTTGCAGTGCCAGTGCTCACCGAATGCAAGGAGCTCATTCCGGACTCGGGCGGACCCGGCAAGTTTCGCGGCGGGCTGGGCCAGCGCGGCGTGATCCGCAACCTGTCGGACCGCGAGATGAACATCTACCTGAGCACCGAACATGTGAAGTACCCCTGCCTCGGCGTGCTGGGCGGCCAGGCCGGGCGCAATGGCGCGGTGCTGCACGACGGCAAGGCCGTGTTCCCGAAGGGCCGGCTGGTGCTGGCGCCGGGCGAGCGCCTGACGATCGAGCTGCCGGGTGGCGGCGGCTGGGGCGATGCCCAGCAGCGCTCGCGCGATCTGGTCGAAGACGACTTGCGCCAGGGCCTCGTCAGCATGGCCGGCGCGCAGGTCGACTATGGGTACGAGGTCGAAGCCGGCGCCGAAACGCAGAAGGCGGTGGCGTGATGGCCGGCGCACTGAAGGGACAGGTCGCACTCGTCACCGGTGGCGGCTCGGGCATCGGCCGCTCCACCGCGCTGATGCTTGCCGCCGAGGGCGCGCGCGTCGTCGTGATGGGCCGCAGGCTTGAGCCGCTGCAGGCGGTGGTCGAAGAGATTCGAAGCGCCGGTGGCGAAGCCTGGGCGCGCCAGGCCGACCTGCAGGAGCGTGAGCAACTGCTGGAGCTTGTGCAGTGGACCGGGAAAGAGGTCGGCCCCATCGGCATCCTGGTCAACAACGCGGGCCTCACCAGCCGCGTGCGCAACATCCGCTGGATCGAGCCGGACGACTGGGAGTCGGCGGTGTCGGTCAACCTGACGGCGGTCTACGTGCTGATCCAGGCCGTGTTGCCGGGGATGCTCGATGCCGGTGCCGGCACCATCGTCACCGTGTCTTCGCTGGCTGCCGTGCGCCCGAACCTGCTGGGCGGTGCGCCCTACGGCGCGGCGAAGGCGGCGGTGACGAACCTGATGGGCTTCGTGCACGGCACCTTCCGCAACAACAACATCCGCTCCACGACCATCCTGCCCGGCGAGGTCGACACGCCCATCATGGACACGCGCGCGCGCCCGCCGAGTGCCGAAGAGCGCGCCGCCATGGTTGCGCCCGACGACGTGGCGCGCGCCATCTTGCTGGCCTGCACGCTGCCGCAGGGCACCACCATCGAGCAGCTGGTGATCAGCCCGACCCGCGCGCGCGACCAGGGCCCCGACATCGAAATCAGCCGCTGGCTCGGCGCGCCCGACGGAACACCCGGCAAACCCTGAACGAGACAAGAAGAGCATGAGCGACACCCTTCATCAACGCCTGGCACGCGGCGACTCCGTGCTGATGGTCAACCCCAACCATGTGTCCCCCACGCTGTGCGAGAAGCTCGTGCGCTCGGGCGCGGACTCGGTCTTCATCGACTGCGAGCACGGCCTGGCCAGCTTCGAGGACATCCACCACATGGCCAAGGCCGCGCGCTATGCCGGCGGCTTCGGCATCGTGCGCCCGCAGAATCAGGAGCGCTCCACCATCACACGCTGCCTCAACGCGGGTGCGGACGGCGTGATGGTGCCGCTGATCCACACCGCGGACATCGCCCGCCAGGTGGTGCACACCTTCCGCTATGCCTGCCCCGACGACCATGCGACGAAGCTGCTGGTCGGCATGGTGGAGTCGGTCGAAGCGGTGCGCAACCTCGACGAGATCCTGGCGGTCGAAGGCATCGACGTGTTCTTCGTCGGGCCCGGCGACCTGTCGCAGTCGATGGGCTATTCGCCCGCAGTGGCACCGGGCAAGCGCCGCCCGCAACCCGCGCTCGACCTGGTCGATCAGACGCTGCAGCGCATTCGCGCGGCAGGAAAAATCGCGGGCACGCTGGTCGTGAAGCAGGACGTCGAGCACCTGGTGTCGATGGGTGCGCAGCTGCTGTACTACCACGCGGACCCTTTCGTGACGGAAGGCGTTGCGGCAATGCGCAACCTGTCGCAGCCGGTGGCGGCCGTCGCGCACTGAGCTTCGAGAAATCAGGGCTGCGGTAACGCGGCTTCCGGTGCGCGGATGCCCGCGAGCCGCCCGGCGGCGAACAGGTTGTCGATCTGCGCCCGGAGAATCTCCAGCACGGCGCGCGCCTGGTCGGACATCGGCAGGTGGTCCGGCACGCACAGCGACACGGTGGCCTGCAGCGCAGGCTCGACGATCCTGCGGATCACCGGCGGGTTCGCGGCCGGCGGAAAGTCCGCCAGCGCCGAAGGCAGGATGGTCGCGCCCACGCCGGCCTGGATTGCCTGGCGCAGCGTTTCGGCGGATTCGATCTCGGCGCGGATATTCGGCACCACGCCGACGCGGGCAAAGGCCTCGTCGACCATCCGCCGCAGAAAGTGCATGCGGCTCGGCAGCAGCAGATCGATGCCGGCCAATGCGCGCAGGGCGATGGTCTGGTCGTCGTTCTGCTCCAGCTCCATGCCCGGCGGGGCGATCAGGAACAGGTCTTCGGTCAAGAGCGGCTGCAGCGTGAGCCCCTTCATGGGGCTGCCCGCGTAGATGATGGCCATGTCCAGGCGCCCGGTCATCACCATCTCGCTCAGCACCAGGCCGAAGTTGTCGTTGATGAACAGGTTGACGCCCGGGTATGCGCTGCGCACCGCCTGCAGCAGCGGCATCGACAGCGCCGAAGCCGTGCTGTAGGTGGCCAGCCCGACCGAGACGGGGCCCGAGATGAAGCTTTCGTCGGTGCGGTTCATCAGTTCGCGCTCCACCTGCTCGAGGTGGCTCAGCATGATCTGTGCGTGGCGGTAGAGCTCGTTGCCGGCAGCGGTGGGTGTCACCCCGGCGTTGGAGCGGTTCAACAGCTTGTGCTTGAAGTGCTCTTCGAGCGAAGCGATGTGCTGGCTCAATGCCGGTTGCGCGACGCTCAGTTGCGCGGCGGCTGCGGAGAGGCTGCGCGCATCAACCGCAGTCACGAAGCTCTTGAGGGTCTTGAAATTTACCGTCATGGGAAGTCGGGTGCGAACTGATCGTAACCCCGGTTGACGCTGCCAACGCGTGGCTCGATGCTTGCTTGCAAACAGAACAGCAAGACGACGGAGACCCGGTGAACCTCAGGCGGTTGAAATATTTCGTGAAGATCGTTGACGTGGGCAGCCTCACGCAAGCCTCGGAGGTGCTGCACGTTGCGCAGCCTGCGCTGAGCCAGCAGCTGGCCACGCTCGAAGGCGAGTTCAACCAGCGTCTGTTGCTGCGAACGCAGAAGGGCGTGGTGCCCACGGAAGCCGGCATGGTGCTGTACCGCCACGCGCAATTGATACTGCGCCAGTTCGAGCAGGCGCGTGCCGATGTCGTCAATGCCGGGCGCAGCCTGGCGGGGCAGGTGTCGGTCGGTCTTGCGCCGGGCACCGCCGCGTCGGGCCTGGCCCTGCCGCTGCTGCAGACGGTGCAGGAGCGGCATCCGCAGCTCATGCTGCACATCAACGAGAACTTCGGCACGACGCTGTGCGACGTAGTGCGCAACGGCCTCATGGACATGGCCGTGCTCTATGGCGGCGAGCATGCGGTGCGGGGCCTGTCGTTCGACCCGTTGCTCACCGAAGACCTCTGCGTCGTGGCCTCTCACGGCATGCTGCGCATGGACGGCAACGAGCTCGCGCTGGCCGAACTGCGGAACGTGGACCTGCTCCTGCCCAGCATCGACAACCAGTTGCGCCGCAGCGTGAACCGGGCCTTTGCTTCGGCGAAGATGATCCCGCGCGTGGTGGCGGAGATGGAGTCTTCGAGCACGCTGTCGGCCGCGGTCGCCTCGGGCGTGGGCGCGACGATCCTGCCCGTGTCGCTTGCGCGCTCCGTCGCGGCCACTGCAGCGGTCGACGTCGGGCGGCTGGTGTCGCCGCACATCGAGATTCCGCTGGCGCTGTGTGCTTCCGATCACCTGCCGCTGTCGGAGCCTGCGCAGGTCGTCAAGGGCATCCTGATGGAGCTGGTCAATCGCCTCGAGTTGGGTGGCGGCATGCACACTGTGCATTGACGGTCAGCGACCTTCTCAAGCGGCCTTTTGCGCGCCTTGCCGCACGGCCATGTAGTTGCCCGGCGTCACGCCGAAGCAGCGGCGAAACCAGCGCGAGAAATGAGCCTGGTCCGTAAAGCCGCATTGCGCTGCCACGTCGGCCGCCGCGCACCCCTCGCGCAGCAGCGCCTTGGCCCTGCCGATGCGCGCGAGCCGCGCATAGTGCGCCGGCGTCACGCCGACGGCCATGCGGAACAGGCGATGAAAGTGCTCGCGCGACACGCCCAGCCGCCGGGCCAGCGCACCCGGATCGATGCGGCACGCATCCTCGGTCGCCAGCGCGTCGCAGACGGCTTCCACGCGCGTGTCGCCCGCGTGACGCTCGACCGCCACCAGTTCGCCGCTGGTCTGCGCTCCAAGAATCCGCTCCAGGAGCCGGCCGACCCGCGCACCGTCTTCCGCCAGCGCCGCAACGGCCAGTGCATCGGCCATGGCCGCGTCTTGCCAGACGCTCCGGCGCAGCGCGCCCCGCTGGCCCTGCGGCCATCCGAAGCGCGCGCCGACCCAGGCGTGCGGCACATACAGCATCACCATGCGAAAGCCCTGCGCGCTCACGCCGGCGGTGTGAAGCATGAAGGGCGCCATCAGCACCAGATCGCCCGCCTGCGCCACCTGCCGCTCGCCGGCGCAGGTGAATTCGCAGCGGCCTTCGAGGATGGCGCCCACGCTCCACTCGGCATGCCAGTGCAGCTCGAAGCGCGCTTTGGGGTCGGCCGCGAACATCGCCTCGACCTGCGCGCCGTCTTCCATCGGCAGGCCGATCACGTGCGAGGCGGGTGAGCTTGTGCGCGGGTTCATCCCTCCAAGGGTAGCGCCCCCCGCACTGTGATGCCCATCCAGCCGGCGCTGGCGGTCGTGGCGTCCACAGGGCCGAGCAGCGCCAGCTCTTCGACCGGGTGATCGTGGAACCGCAGCGTCGCACTGCCACCGAACCAGCCCGACTCGACGCGGTCGATGATGTCGGCGCGCAGATAGCGCGGCACCGCCACGCTGCCCGGCTGTGTCAGATCGGGCCAGCCGATGGCGCCGATGGTTGGTGCCGCCAGAAAACCCAGGCGCCCGGTCTTCTCGCCCGACAGCGTGACCGAGGCATCGACGAGTCGCCGCTCCTTCACGCTGAGGCTCGCGCCCAATTGGCTGCCCGCCGACAACGGCGCGGCCGCCGGATGGATCAGCGGCATGCTGCGCGTGAGCCAGGTCTGGCCGATCTTCTTGGGCCAGCCCTGGAGCCAGCCGCGCAGCAGCGAAATATCCTGGTCCACATAGATCAGCGGGCAATAGAAGCGCGCATCGCCACCGCCCGGCCTTGCCGCGATTTCGAGCACGACGATGGTCTCTCGGTACTGCGCGTATACGGGGTCGAGCAGCTCGCGGCCATCGTCGCCACAGGCCTGCCAGTCGGCGAAGTGAACGCAGCCCTTGCCGGTGGCCGTGCCGAGCTCACCCGGCACCAGCGCCGCACCAAGCGCGGCATCGAATTCGAAGGCAACGTTGACGAGCCAGCCGGCGTAGTGCCAGGGCGGTGCCTGTACGAGCGCACTGCGGCCGGAGGATGTGAAAGGAGGCGTAAAAGATTGCGGCATCGGATGTGGACAAGTTCAAGACCGCCGCACGATATGGCTGCATACGCCGCCGCGTCTTGTACGCCAGTGATCCCGCTACGACAGATGACGGCGTTGTCCGACTCGCCCCGCCACAGCGGTAGACACAATGACCGCCTCGGCCGAGACAAGCCGATTGAACACAACGAGAAGCTCCTGGCTCCGCACGATGACCCGCATCTATCTGATTGAAGACAACCCCCTGATCGCCACCACGCTGACCGACGGGCTGCAAGAATTCTCCGAATGCAATGTGATCGGCACCGCCACCACCTCTGGCGGCGCCATCGACTGGCTCAAGAAAAACCCCGAAGGCTGGGACGCGGCCGTCATCGACATCTTCCTGGCCGAAGGCAACGGGCTCACCGTCGCGCAGTACCTGCAGGAGCACAAGTCACCGGCGCAGCGCACGGTGGTTCTCATGAACTACGCGACCTCCGAGGTGCGCGAAGGCGCGCTGTCCGCGGGCGTGGATGCGGTGTTCGACAAATCGCTGCAACTCGAAGCCTTCTACGACTTCTGCAAGACGCTGAACATCTCTCCGCGCCGTTGAGGCGGCGGTCGTAAGCGGGCGGTCCATCGCGGCACAATCGCCCGCGTGCCGATCTTCAAACACAGCCTGACTGCCAGCCTCGCGCTGGCGTTCGCCCTTGGTGCCGCGGCCGAGCCGGTGCTCCTGGTCACGTCGCCTGCCGCCTTGCAGGCCGCGGAAAAGTCCGGCGCAGGTTTTGCGCACTGGGCCGGCGAGGCACCGGGGAGCGACGGCATCGCGACCAACCAGGCCCTGATGCGCTCGCCCGTCTGGCGCTCCATCGTCGAGCCGATCAGCGCGAGCCTCGCCGGCATCCAGCGGCGCGACAGGCAGGCCGGCGTCGGTATCTCGAAATATCCGCACCGGCTGTTCGATGCGCGCTGGCTTGCAAGCCCCGATGCCTTCTTCGAGCTGGTGGGCGTCGCCAACCGCATGGACCGGCGTCCCTTCCAGAGCGGCGCATGTGGCGAGACGCGGCTGGTTTACCGCCTGGCCTATCGCACGGCCGCGATGCAGTCGCGCCTGCCGATGACGGTCAACGTCGAGCTGCGCGGCGATGCGCCCGATGCCGATGGCAGTTGTGCGAGCGCCGCGAAACGCTGGCAGCCGCCGCAAGCGCCAATGACCGACGAGGCGACGGGCCGCTGGCTGGTGTCTGCCGATGGTCCGCTGGCGCAGCAGCGCCTAGCGCTCGCGCACATCGCGCAGGTCACAACCAACCTGCAGAGCGTGCGCTGGCCCTCGGCGGTGCGACCCGACCTGGGCGGCCATGCCGAATACATGCTGCGCGCTTTCCGTTGGAATGCAGGAGCGAAGCGCTTCGACGTTGCGCCGCTGGAGAACACGCCGGACATTGCAAAGCTCAAGGCCAACGCACCGCTGCGCAAGGAACTGCAGCAATGGCTGCAGCAGCCCGCCAACCTGCGCGCGCTGGACGAGGCCACCTTGCAGATTCCCGAGAAGTTCCTCGCGACTGAAGCCATTTCGGTCGCGCCGCGCGGACTCGAACGACTGGCGAACCGGCCCTTCGAGCAGCTCTTCGCGCCGGGCGAGTGGCAGGCCGTTCCAGGCAGTCGAACGCTGCAATCGCCACAGGCAGTGCTGCGCCGCCTCGACGACCTGAGCTGCGCAGGCTGTCACCAGAGCCGCGCGGTCGCGGGCTTTCACCTGCTAGGCGTAGATCGGCGCGGTGCATCGCGCACCTTCACCACGGGCAACGCGCTGGCGGTGCCGCACTCGCCCCATGTGCAGGACGAACTGGCACGCCGCGGCGCCTATGTGCGGGCCGCGCTGTCGACGCCACGGCCCGATCCGTTCCGCCCGCTGGCCGAGCCCGACGATGCGAACACCGTGGCAGAGAAGCCGACAGTCGGCTCGCGCTGCGAGCCCACCCGCATCACCGCATCCGCCAACCCATGGCTGGACCGCGCCGAGAAACTGCCGCGCATCTCCTGCGAAGGCATGCTCTCCGTGTGCGAGAAAACCTCGGTCGGCTTCCCGGGCGGCATGTGCTCGGGCCCCTGCGATCCGAACGACAAGAACGGCACCTGCGGCGGCATCGCGATCCTCAGCGACTTCAACAGTTGCCTCGCCGCGAAGAAGCCCTTCGGCGAATGCCTGGCGAAGCACACGCGCCCCGGCAATCTGCGCAGTTGCTCGGCGCAGCAGCCCTGCCGCGACGACTACATCTGCGCGCAGGCCGAGGGCCAACCCGAGGGGCGCGGCGCATGCATACCGCCCTACTTCCTCTTTCAGATGCGAGTGGACGGGCACTCCTGAAGGGCAATCATTCGTTCGCGGTAGGGCGCATCAGCCAGGCCGAGACGGCAGCCACCACACCAAGCACCGCGACATAGATGCCCACCGGCACGATGCTCGAGTACTTCGCGACCAACGTAGCCGCGATGATCGGCGCAAGCCCGCCGCCAATGGCCGCCGCGAACTGGATGCCTATCGAGATGCCCGAGTAGCGCAGCTCGGCCGGGAACTGCGCCGCATACAGGTTCGACTGCGGCGCGAACATCAACGGGTAGTTGATCGACAGTGCCACCACCATGGCTACGGTGTACGCCGTGAGCGATCCGCTGCCGATGGCCTGAAACAGCGGCACTGCCATGATCGCCAGCAGCAGCCCGCCGAACACGTAAAGCCGCCGCGCGCCCACCTTGTCGGCAAGCCAACCGCTGGCCGGGATGGTGAAGACCATCACGGTCGAGCCGGCGATCAGCGCGTGCAGCGCATCGGCGCGAGAAAACCCGAGGCGGCTGGTCGCATACGAGATCGAGAACACCAGGATCGTGTAGATCAGCGTCACCTCGGCCAGCTTGCCGCCGATGGTCAGCAGCAGGGGCTTCAGGTGCGCCACCACGACCTCGCGCGCCGGCAGCGCCGCCGTCTTCTGGTGCACCTTGACCTGCATGAACTCGGGCGACTCCTGCACCTTCATGCGGATGAACACGCCCAGCACGATCAGCACCGCGCTCGCAAGAAACGGCAGCCGCCAGCCCCAGCTCAGGAAGCTGGCCTCGGGCAACTGAGTGACCAGCGCGAAGGCGCCCGACGACAGCAGCACGCCAATGGGTGCGCCCATCTGCGGCATGCTGCCGACCAGCGATTTCCATTTGGGCGGTGCATGCTCCACGGCCATCAGCATCGCGCCGCCGAGCTCGCCGCCGAACGACAGGCCCTGCCCGATGCGCAGCAGCACCAGCAGCACCGCGGCCCACAGCCCGATCGATTCGTAGGTCGGCAAGAGGCCGATCAGCACGGTGCAGATGCCCATCAGCAGCAGGCTCAGCGTGAGCATCGACTTGCGACCCAGCCGGTCGCCGTAGTGCCCGAAGATGATGCCGCCCAGCGGCCGGGCAAGCATGCCGCTCGCGAAGGTGCCGAAGGCTGCCAGCGTGCCGACGGTGGGGTCGAAGTTGGGAAAGAAGAGCTTGTTGAACACCAGCGCTGCGGCGGTGCCGTAGGCAAGGAAGTCGAAGGCTTCGATGGCCGTGCCGACCATGGTGGCGGCGCCGATCTTCCACACGCTCTGGTGCTTTCGCTCCACGGTGGCCGCTTGTGCCTGCAATGGCGAGGCGATGCTGTTCATGGCTGCTCCTGTGTGATCTGCCGCGCGAACATCGCGAAACTGGCGTTGACGATGCTCCGCTGCAAAAGAAAGTCGTGCGACTCCTTCGCCAGCACCGGGTCCACCAGCTTGAGCCGCCCGTAGGCCGACTGCGCAATCAGCTGGTTGCGCGCCGCGCGCTCGATGAGCACCGACATGTAGAGCGACTCCTCGATGGTCGCCGTGGCGGCCAGGAAGCCGTGGTTGGCGAGCAGCACGCAGCGCTTCTTGCCCAGGGCTGCCGAGATGATCTCGCCCTCGACGTCGGCGATCGGCAAGCCGGGCCATTCGCGCAGGAAGGCGCAGTCGTCGAAGAAGGGCGTGGCGTCCATGTGCGCGATCTGCAGCGGCTCGCCCGTCATCGACAGCGCCGAGACGTACGGCGGGTGCGTGTGGATCACGCAGTTCACGTCGGGGCGGCGCCTGTAGACCCACAGGTGGAAGCGCACCGCGGGGTTGGGCACGCCGCGGCCCTCCAGCACGCGCAGCGAATCGTCGATGCGCATGACCGACTGCGGGCGAATCTCGGCGAAGGCATGCGCGAGCGGCGTCGTCAGGAAGGTGCCGTCGGGCTGCCGCACGGTGACCTGCCCGGCCAGGGTTTCGGAGTGCCCTTCCTTCGCGAGGATGCGGCAACTGAGCGCGAGCCTCTCGGCCTCGGTCCAGTTGCCATAGCTGAGGCCGTCGAGGGACGGCGCGGGGGTGTCGTGGTTTGCTGGGCTCGTATCGTTCACGCTGTGGCTCCTTTGCATCGGCGGGGTGCGGCCAATGTAAGAAGCGGGGTGCGGTTTGCTCTTGCGCGTGGGCGCACGCGGGTTGATCCAGCGTGCCAACTAGTGGAAAGTCTTAACTCCCCCAAGGCAGACGGCCGCCTAGACTGCATCCGACTGCACCTGCTTGGCACGAAGCGTGCGGGCCAACGGCAGGAGCCCCACCCATGCACCACGACACAGCAGCATCCGACCTGAGCTTCGCGCCCTGCTTCCGCCCGTTCTACCCGGGCGACGTGCAGGGCTACTCGAACGCGCTCGATTCGCTGGTCTACCCCGGCGAACTGAGCGTGCAAGACAGCAACCCGCGCATGAGCCTCGAAGCCTGCCGTCTCGTAGGCGGCGGCCTGGCCATCAGCTTCACCTCGACACCGCTCGCGGTTCGCCATGACACGGCGCTGGCCTGCGGCGGCGGCACGGGCGACGTGCTCGCCATGATTGCCGTCGAAGGCGAAGGCACCATCGATCAGGGCGGGCGGCGCATGCCCTTCCGCAAGGGCGACATTACTTTCCGCACCACCCGGCTTCCCTCCACCTGCACGCTGACCGCGCCCGGCAAGCTGGTGATGCTGCGCCTGCCCTCCGACCGCTTCTTCGGCATCTATGCCGACCTGCACGACCGCTTCGTGCCTTCGATCGCGCAGGCGGATTCGCGCCTGGCCGAGGCCGCCCGCACGCACATGGGCCATGTGTTTCCCGGCGCGGTGCAGGCTGCGCCAGCGCTGGCGTATTTTTCGGAGCAGTCGCTCGTCTCGCTGCTGGCCGCGACCTACTGCGAGTCGGTGGGCGAATCGGTCGCCGAAGACGCTGCCGACGGCAAGCGCCGCGAGCGCGACCGTTGGCAGCGACTCGTGGCCTTCATCGAGGCGCACCTGGGCGATGCGGAGTTGTCGGTCGATGCGGTCTCGAAGGAGCTTGGCATTTCGAAGCGGCTCACGCACCGCCTGTTCGAGATGCAGCGCACGCAGTACGGCACGTACCTCAAGGTGCGCCGCCTGGAGCGCGCGAAGGAAGAGCTGCAGAACCGGCGGCTCGACCACCTGAGCGTTTCGGAGATCGCCTATCGCAACGGCTTTGGCGATGCGAGCCATTTCAGCCGCTGCTTCAGGAGCCAGTTCGGAACCCCGCCCGGGGCCTACCGCAGATCGCCGGACTGAAGGATTCGCGCGGCCGGAGAAATATTGCTTGCCATTAGATCGCATGCGATATAATATTCGGCCATGCCTGCCAAGCGCTCCATCGCCCAACCCGTCGACACCCCTGCGAGCGATTCGCTGGCGCTGGACGAACAGCTCTGCTTCGCCGTCTACTCGACGATGCTGAGCCTCAACAAGGTGTACCGCGGCCTGCTGCGCGACCTGGATCTCACCTACCTGCAATACCTTGTCATGCTGGTGCTGTGGGAGAAGGACGAGATCAACGTCTCCGAGATCTGCACCCGCCTGTCACTCGAAACCACCACCCTCACCCCGTTGCTCAAGCGGCTCGAAGCCCGCGGACTGATCCAGCGCGTGCGTTCGCCCAGAGACGAGCGCCAGGTCATCGTGTCGCTCACGGCTGGTGGCCGCGCGCTGCGCGCCAAGGCGCAGGGGCTGCCGGGTTGCGTCGCGCAGGCCATGGAGTTGTCTCCCGAGCAGATCGGCGCGCTGCGCACCCAGTTGCTGGGCCTGCGCGCCAGCCTCGACAGGAACGCGTGATGCGCAGCCGCTTCGCCGTTCCTGTTTTTTCAAGGCAAATACATCGTATGCGATATTAATTCATACGATACAAAACTCACCTCAACCACGTCACTCAAGGAGCACACCATGTCCGCAAACAGCAAGAATCCAACCGCCACCCCGACCCGCCGCAGCCTCCTGGTCGGTGGCGCTTCCGTCGCAGCCGGAGCCCTCGTGGGGACCGGCTTTTCCCAGGCGGCGTCCGCCGCCTCCACTTCTGCGCCGAACCAAGGCGCCATCCATCGTTCTTTGAAAGGAACACGCACCATGAGCAACACCATCGTCACCAAGGACGGCACGCAGCTGTATTTCAAGGACTGGGGTTCCGGCCAGCCCGTCGTGTTCAGCCACGGCTGGCCGCTTAACTCCGACAGCTGGGAATCGCAGATGCTGTTCCTCGCATCTCAGGGCTATCGCACCGTGGCGCATGACCGCCGCGGCCACGGCCGCTCCAGCCAGCCCTGGAACGGCAACGACATGGACACCTACGCCGACGACCTCGCCACCGTCATCGAGACGCTGGACCTGAAGAACGTGATCCTGGTCGGCTTCTCGACCGGCGGCGGCGAAGTGGCGCGCTACATCGGCCGCCACGGCACCAAGCGCGTGGCCAAGGCCGCTCTGATCTCGGCCGTGCCGCCGCTGATGCTGAAGACCGCCGCCAACCCCGGCGGCCTGCCGATCGAAGTGTTCGACGGCCTGCGCGCAGCGCAACTCGCGAACCGCTCGCAGTTCTACAAGGACGTGCCCTCGGGCCCCTTCTTCGGCTTCAACCGCCCCGGCGCCAAGGTGTCGCAAGGCCTCATCGACTCGTGGTGGGTGCAGGGCATGGCGGGCGGCCACAAGAACACCTACGACTCGATCAAGGCGTTCTCCGAAACCGACTTCACCGAAGACCTGAAGAAGTTCGACGTGCCCACGCTCATCGTGCACGGCGATGACGACCAGATCGTGCCGATCGGCGCCGCCGGCCTGGCCTCGGCCAAGCTGGTGAAGAACAACAAGCTGATCGTCTACCCCGGCGCGCCGCACGGCCTGACCGACACGCACAAGGACAAGTTCAACGCCGACCTGCTGGCGTTCGTGAAGTCCTGATGATCCTGAAGAAAAGGGGCCCGCCGCCGGGCCCCTTTTCTTTTCATCGGGCGAGGATGAATCGACCTCTTAGTATTCGGGGAAAACAACACCCAGACCGAGGGCTCCGATGGACATCTTCGAAAACGTGCTGGTCATGCTAATCGCCGCCTGTCTGCTGCTGCAGCTCTCGCGGCGTCTCGCACTGCCCTATCCGTCGATGCTGGCGCTGGCCGGCGTGTGCCTGGGCGCGATGCCTTGGGTACCGCACATCAGCCTCGACCCGCACCTGGCGCTGGCGCTATTCATCGCGCCCGCGCTGCTCGACTCGGCCTTCGACATCTCACCGCGCGAGCTGCGGCGCAACTGGATGCCACTGGTCTCGCTGGTGCTGGTGGCGGTGCTGCTGACCACGGCGGCGGTCGCATGGGCCGGCTGGGCCCTGGCCGGCCTGCCGCTGGCGGCGGCAATCACGCTCGGCGCCATCGTCGCGCCGCCCGACGCGGTGGCCGCTGCGGCGGTGATGCAGCAGTTCCGCATTCCGCGACGCACGCTGTCGATCATCAACGGCGAGAGCCTGCTCAACGACGCGGTGGCGCTGCTGGTGTTCGGCGTGGCGGTGTCGGCGGCCGGCGCCGCACACGTGCCCATGACCAGTTCGCTGCCGATGCTGCTGGTCGCGGTGCCGGGCGGCGCGCTGGTCGGCTTCGCATTCGCCAAGCTCAACATCCACTTCGGCTCGCCGCTCTTCGCGGGCACGCGCTCGGCCATCATCTTCCAATTCGTGATGACCTTCGGCGCGTGGATCGTGGCCGAGCGGCTGCACCTGTCTCCGATCATCTCGGTGGTTGCCTTCGGCATGACGCTGGGCCAGTTCGCGCCAAAGCACCATGCGCCGCGCGACCGCGTGCACTCCTATGCGGTGTGGGGCGCGGTGGTGTTCACGCTCAACGTGCTGGCCTTCTTCCTGATGGGGCTGCAGGCGCGAAGCATCCTCGAGCGGCTGTCGGGGCCGCAGCTGGTGCATGCCCTGCAGTTCGCCGGCCTCGTGCTGGTGCTGGTCATCGCGGTGCGGGTGGCCTGGGTGATGCTCTACGGGGCCGCGATGCGTACTTACAAGGTGCGCCTGATCGCGCAGGGGCACAACGTTCCCGTGCCGTCGAAACGCATCGCGCTGCTGGTGGGGTGGTCAGGCATGCGCGGGTTGGTGACGATGGCCACGGCCTTCGCGCTGCCGGCGGATTTTCCGGGGCGCGACCTCATCGTGCTCAGCGCGTTCGCGGTCGTGCTGGGCACGCTGGTGATCCAGGGCTTCACCATCGGGCCGCTGATCAGGGCATTGAAGATCGAGCCCGACGCATCGCTCGACAAGGAGGTGTCGCTCGCGCGCACCGCGATGATGGACGCGGCGCTGTCGGCCCTCGAAGCCGAAGAAAGCCGTGAGGCCGACGCCGTGCGCGACGAATACCGCGCGGCACGCGTGCTGGCGCAGGACGAGCGCCAGCCGCAGGCAAAGACGGCGCACGACCGGCTGCGCGCCGTGGCGATTCGCGCGCAGCGGCAGGCGCTCGAAGCGCTGCGCCACAGCGGACAGATTGAGGACGACGCCTACCACCAACTGGAAGAAGAGATGGACTGGGCCGAGCTCAACGCCATTCCCGCGAACGACGTGCGGCTCCAGAGCGTCTAGGGCCAGGCCCTGCGTTCAAGACTCCTCGTACCACCGGTCCTTCGCCAGCATCACCCGGTGATGCCCGTGCCCCGCCGGCATCATCGGAAAGCAGTTCTCCTGCGCCGCCACCTGCACGTCGAGAAAGAACGGCCCCTGGCTCGCCAGGCATTCGGCCAGCGCGTCTTCCAGCTCGGCCGGGTCCGACACGCGCCGCGCGCCCCAGCCGAAGGCCTTGGCCAGCGCCACGAAATCGGGCAGCGCCTCGTTCCAGCTGTGGCTCAGGCGGTTGCCGTGATTCAGCTCCTGCCATTGGCGCACCATGCCCATGTAGCCGTTGTTGCACAGCACCAGCTTCACCGGCACGCGGTGCTGCACAGCCGTAGACAGCTCCTGGATGTTCATGAGCACCGAGGCATCGCCGCTCACGCACACGGTCAGCGCTTCGGGGTGGCCGATCTGCGCGCCGATGGCAGCGGGCAGGCCGTAGCCCATGGTCCCCGCCCCACCCGAGGTGAGCCAGTGGCGCGGGCTGTCGAAGCGCAGGTACTGCGCGGCCCACATCTGGTGCTGGCCCACGTCGGTCGACACGATGGCATTGCGCCCGCCAATGGCGCTCTGCAGCGACGACATCAGTTGCTGCGGCAGGATCGAATCCTCGCGCGGCTCGAAGGCCAGGCAGTCTTCGCCACGCCAGCGCTCGATGCGCGCCCACCACGGCGCGAGGCGCTCGGGCGCGAAGCCCTCTGCCGGCAGCAGCGCCAGCAGGCCGTCGAGGATCACCGCGCAGTCGCCCACCATCGGCACGTCCACCCGCACCACCTTGTTGATGCTGCCGGGGTCGATGTCGATGTGGATCTTGCGCGCGTGCGGGCAGAACTCGTCGAGCTTGCCGGTCACGCGGTCGTCGAAGCGCGCACCGACGCACACCACCAGGTCGGCCTCGTGCATTGCGAGGTTGGCCTCGAGCATGCCGTGCATGCCCAGCATGCCGATGAACTTGGGGTCGGACGCGGGGAACGCGCCCAGTCCCATCAGCGTGAGCGTGCACGGCGCATGCAGCAGGTTCACGAGCTTCGCAAAGGCTTCGCACGCGGCAGGCCCCGAATTGACCAGCCCGCCGCCGCCGTAGATGACGGGCCGGCGCGCGGTCGAGAGCAGGTCGGCGGCGCGCTGCATCATGGCCTTGGGCGGCAGCGCCGTACGGCTGGTGCGCAGGGCCCGCAGGGGCACCGGCTCGGGCGCATGGCCCAGGCGGTCGAGCTGTATGTCCTTCGGCACGTCGAGCAGCACCGGTCCGGGACGGCCAGTGGTGGCGATCTCCAGCGCGCGGCGCACCAGCAAGGGCACATCGTCGGCCGAGCGCACCTGCCGGTTCCACTTGGTCACCGAACGCGACATGCCCAGCGCATCGCTCTCCTGGAACGCCTGCGTACCGATGACGGCCGTTGCCACCTGCCCGCTAATGCAAAGCACCGGCACCGAATCGCTCATGGCGTCCAGCAGCCCGGTGATGGTGTTGCCCACGCCCGGCCCCGAAGTGACCAGCACCACGCCCACGCGGCCGGTGCTGCGCGCATAGCCTTCGGCTGCATGCACGGCCGCCTGCTCGTGGCGCACCAGCACATGGCGCAGCCGCGGCTCACCGTGCAGCGCGTCGTACAGCGGCAGCGCCGCGCCGCCGGGGTAGCCGAAGATGGTGTCAACGCCGCACTCGACCAGCGTGTCGAGCAGGGCTTCGGCACCGTTGCGAATGCGCGCTGGCGTTTCCGGGTGAAGTGACAGGGAGGGCGTGAGGGGTAGGTCGAGCAGTCGCATGCCGTCAATTCTTCCGGTTCGGGAGCAAAATATGCTTCTTTCTTTTGGCTCTTTAAGCTCGATTAATGAAAACCAATCGGCAAACACCCGGTGACAACGAAGGATCTTTTGACAAGACCGACCTGGCGATCCTGCGCGTGCTGCTGCTCGACTCGCGCAAGACCCTGCAGGAAATCGGCAACGAGGTCGGCCTGTCGCCCACAAGTTGCTGGACGCGCATCAAGAAGCTCGAAGCCTCGGGCGTCATCAAGCGCTACACGGTCGATGTGGACCCGGCCAAGCTCGGCTATCACGACTCGGTGATCGTGCAGGTCACGCTCGAAAGCCATACCGACGAAACTCTGTACGACTTCGGCCGCGTGCTCGCGACCATTCCCGAGATACAGGAGGCCTACCTGGTGTCGGGCGACTACGACTACTACATCCGCATCGCAGTGCGCGACACGCGCGACTACGAGCGGCTGCTGCGCGAGAAGCTCTACAAGATCCCGGGCATCCGGCACAGCAAGTCGCACTTCGTGCTACGCGTGCTGAAGGAAACCAGCGTGCCGGTCATCTGAGGAGAACGCGAACGGGCTCCCTCAGAGACGGATCAGTTCCACCCGCCGGTTCTTCGCCCGCCCCGCCTCGTTATCGTTCGGCGCCACCGGCTCCGACGCGCCCGCTCCGCGCGTGGTGAAGCGGCGCGGGTCCACGCCAGCCTTCACCAGCACCGCGATCACCGCCAGCGCGCGGCGCTTCGACAGGTCGTCGTTGCGCTTCGCCTCCCCCTGCGCATCGGTATGGCCCACCACCGACAGCTTCAGCGGCGGGTTGCTGCGCATCAGCTTGGTCATCTCGTCGAGCGTGGGCTGCGACTCGGGGCGGATGATGTCCTTGTCGAGGTCGAACAGGATGCCGTAGAGGTTGATGCGCCCCGTCTCCGCCAGGCTCTTCTGCATGGCCGTGGCGTCGACAAACACGATCTTGTTGTCTTCCATCGCCTTGCTCTCGACCACGCGCACGAAGGCGTGGTTGCCGACATCGGCGTTGTGCTCGGCCAGCGCGATGCTGGCGTAGACGGTGCCCGTGGGCCCGGTCTTCTTCGCCAGCAGGTAGCGGCCGCTCACCGAGAAATAGTTGCGCGCGTAGTCGCCGCGGCTGCCCAGGCGCGGCCACTCGGGGTCGTCGAAGGCCAGCGCGAAGTCGTAGGGCGTGTTGGTGTCCACGCTGCCGGGCCGCGGCTTGTAGCAGGAGGCATTGGCCGTGCCGCAGGTGAACAGCACCTCGAAGCCCTTGGCCTTCAGGCTTGACTCGTAGTTGCGTTGCACTTCGAGCAGCGAGCGGTCTTTTGGCAGCCTGTAGAGATACAGCGTCACCTTGCCCTCGACCTTGAGCAGATCGGGCTTGCCGCCGGCCCAGTTCTGGAACGGCTCCTTGATGAGGCCGACCTCGTCGTAGGCGGCGGCCTTGTAGCCGTCGAGCACCGCGCCCTCGTAGCGGCCGACCAGCGGGTGGTCCTTGGCGGGCTCGGCGGCACCCGTGGCGAGCGAAAGCAAGGCCATGCCGGCGAGGCTGGCCAGGAATGCGAGCGTTTTCATCGGTGCATCGGGCAGAGTGCGGCAAGAGCGGCGACGCGCTCCATGCTAGGCACCGAAGCCGCCGCTGTGCATTCGACGGACGGCCTATGCCATTCAAGAATCTGCGGCAAGCGGCCCTGGTTTGGCCGGAAAGCCCTGGCGAGGACATAATTGCGCCCGCCCGCGATAGCGGGAGCTTGGGCCCGTCACGCGGGCTACAGCACGGTGCCGGTGTTCGCCCGGCGCATTCACAGCAAGCAAAAAATGACTTCCAAGGCAGAAGCGATCTATGAGGCTAGGCAGCAAAGGCTGTTGGCAAACCAGCCGGTGGATCGCAAAGCTTTGGTTGGCCTTGCCGCTGCTGGCCTTCCTGCCTTTTGCATACGCCAGTGAATCCCCGGCGGATGCGGTGCCGCAGCACGATGACGCTGCGCACCCACAGGGCGAAGGCGCCGTCCACATCACCCGGGCCGAATTGCTGTCCATTACCGGCACGGGCTATTCCGCTCCTCCGCGGCATGTCGTAGACGCCGCGCTGCCGACCGACGGCTGGAAGACGATCAGCCTCCCGTACACAGCCCGGCGCGAACTGGTGCCCGATGCATCGAGCGGCGAGCGAACCATCACCGACTGGTACCGCGTCGATCTGGCCGGGCTGACGCCGTCGGCGGGGCAACGCCTTCTCTATCTCCCGCGCTGGAAGACGCTGGGCAATATTGCGGTGTACGGCGACGGCGAACTGCTCTACCAATCGCATGGCAGTCCCATCCACAACGGCTACAACCATCCGCTCATGCTGCCGTTGAACGCGACCGCCAACACGCCCTCCCCGACGTCTGTGCTGATTCGCGTCGACCGCTTGCGCAACAGCGGCAACGGCTTTTCGACCCTGTGGGTGGGCGACGAGGAATCGCTGAGCTGGCGCTACCAGATCCGCCAATTGCTGCAAGTGCAGTTGCCCTTCATGGGCAGCGCCGCGTTTCTGGCGGTTGGCGCATTCGCGCTCGCGGTGTGGCTGTTCAAGAGGCGCGAATCGCTCTACCTGCTGTTCTTTGCCATCTCGGCGCTCGCCTTCGTGCGCACGCTGCACTACTACGTGGGCGGCAGCTACATCCCGATTTCGGACGACTGGTTCGAGTGGATGACCGTGGCCAGCCTGCTCTGGCTGATCATCCTCATCCACCTGTTTTTGCAGCGCCTGCACCAGCAGCCCTCGCCCTGGCTGACCCGTGTGTCGGTGACCCTGGCGCTGGCCTGCAGCGTCGCGACGCTGCCTCGTGTGTCGACGGAAATCGTCAGCCTCTACCTGTTCACGCCCCTGCTGAACCTGACGGTGCTGCCCGTCGCGGTGACGCTCTTTGCGGTGAACCTGCGCAAGGCGCTTCGCGCGCAACTGCCTGAGGGACGCCTGGTGGCTGGCTGGACTGTCTTCGCCGTCGCATTCACGTCCTACGACGGGCTCCTGCAGAACAACCTGGTCAGCCCGGAGGCCGTGTATACCTCGCCCTACGCCATCATCAGCCTGTTCTTCGTCTTCTCGTACATCATGTTCCAGCGCTACACAGGCGCGTTCGCCGAGGTGGCCCGGCTGAACAAAGGCCTGGCCCAGCGCCTGCAGGCGCGCGAAGCCGAGCTGGAGCAAAGCTACCAGCGGCTGCGCGTGATCGAGAACCAGCACATGCTCAATGCCGAACGCCGCCGCCTCATGCAGGACATGCACGACGGGCTGGGTTCGTCGCTGATCAGCGCCATCCGCTCGGTGGAGCGAGGCGCCATGAGCGAGGCCGAGATTTCCCGCGTGCTCAAGGGCTGCATGGAAGACCTGCGGCTGGTGATCGACTCCATGGAAAGCGTGGACGCCGACCTGCTGCTCCTGCTGGCGACCATGCGCTTTCGCCTGGCACCGCGCATCGAGAGCGCCGGCATCACGCTGCAATGGGAGGTGCAACCCGTTCCCACGCTGCCCTGGCTGGACCCGGACAACGCGCTGCACATCCTGCGTATCGTGCAGGAATGCGTGGCCAACGTGCTGCGCCACACGCGGGCCACCATCATCTGCGTGAGCACCGCGACGGCCGATGAAGGCGTGAACGTGGTGATCGAAGACAACGGCGAGGGCTTCGACGTGGAAGAGGCCCTGCGCCGAAGCGGCCGGGGGCTGCGCAACCAGCAGCGGCGCGCGCAGGTGATCGGTGGCACGGTGAGTTGGCAGTCCGGCAGCAGCGGGACGCGCTTCTCGCTCTGGCTGCCGCTGCACCGCAAGGCCGAAACCGACAAGGACACAAGCACCTTCTGAGCCCGGCTCAGAGGCTCGCAACGATCTGCTCGCGCAGCCACTTGTGCGCCGGATCACGATGCCGGCGCTCGTGCCAGAGCATCGCCATCTCGTAGCCGGGCACGTCGAGCGGCGCCTCCATCACGCACAGCCCGGCTGCGCCGCGCGCCAGCCGCTCGGGCAGCATCGCGACCATGTCGGTGCTGGCCAGCACCGACATCATGAAAAGGAAGTGCGGCACCGACAGTGCCACGCGCCGCGTCAGGCCTCTTTCGGCCAGTGCCTCGTCCGTCGGCCCGGCGAAGCCTCCGCCAGCGAGCGACACCACCACATGCTCCAGCGCACAGAACTGCGCGAGCGTCGGCCTGCGCTTCAGGCGCGGATGGCCGGCGCGCCCGACGAGCACGTAGCGTTCTTGGAAGAGCACCCGCGCATGCAGGCCACGCGGGGCACCCACGCTGGTGTGAAAGAACAAGTCGATCTCCCCGCTCTCCAGCTGCCGTGCCATGCGCGATGGCACCGCCTCCACCACGGCCAGCCGCGTGTGCGGCGCCGCGGCGCGCAGCCCCGCCAGCGCCGGCAGCAGGATGGCCGACTCGGCATAGTCAGCTGCGGCAACGCGCCAGGTGGTGGTCGCTTCGGCAGGGTCGAAAGGCTTCGTGGGCGCCACCGCGCGGCCCAGCGATTCAAGCGCCTCGCGCAGAGGCTCGCGCAGTTCGTCGGCGCGCGCGGTGGGCCGCATGCCGCGCTGCGCGGGCACCAGCAGCGGGTCGTCGAACGCTTCGCGCAGCTTGGCGAGCTGCACGCTCACCGAGGGCTGCGACAGGTTCAGACGCTCGGCCGCGCGCGTGACGTTGCGCTCGGCAAGCAGCGTGTCGAGCGTGACCAGCAGGTTGAGGTCGAGGCGGCTGAAATTGTTCACGGCAATTCCTGGAATTCAGACTATTCATTTCCAATATATCGCCACGGAGCCTAACCTGCGGGCATCTTCATTCGAACCCTTGTGAAACCGTGAACATCCTGCTGGTACTTGCCCACCCCGAAGCCGCCTCGCTCAATGGCGCGCTCCATCGCTTCATGCTCGAACGCCTGACGGCTGCGGGCCATTCAGTGCGCGTGTCCGACCTGTACGCCATGCGCTGGAAGCCCGCGCTCGACGCCGACGACTTCCCCGCGCGCGACATCTCTGCACGCTTCGACCCCGTGCTCGACTCGCTCCATGCCTTCGAGGCCGGCACGCAAACCGCCGACATCGCCGCCGAACAAGAAAAGCTGCTGTGGGCCGACGCGGTGATCCTGCAATTTCCGCTGTGGTGGTACTCGATGCCCGCGATCCTCAAGGGCTGGGTCGAGCGCATCTATGCCTACGGCTTCGCCTATGGCGTCGGCGAGCATTCAGACACGCACTGGGGCGACCGCTTCGGCGAAGGCGTGATGGCCGGCAAGCGCGCGATGCTGGTGGTAACGACCGGTGGCTGGGCCTCGCACTACGCGCCGCGCGGCATCAATGGGCCGATGGACGACCTGCTGTTCCCCATCCACCACGGAATCCTCTACTACCCCGGATTCGACGTGCTGCCGCCGTACGTGGTGCATCGCACGCACAAGGTCGACGAGGCTGCGTATGCGCGGATCACCGAGGAATTAGGTCAGCGGCTCGACACGCTGTTCACCACCGACCCGATTCCGTTTCGCCAACAGAATGCCGGCGACTATGAGATTCCCGCGCTCACGCTGCGCGAAGACATCGCGCCGGGCGAGACGGGCTTTGGGGTGCACTCGGCTTAAGGCAGCACCGGGTTGGCAACCGCGTTGGCAATCGCCGCGTCAGCATCCACACGCAGCATGAAGCGCCTCGCCACCAGATCGTTGGCGGCCGTGGTCACTGCCGCGACGTAGCCCGCCTGATCCACATAGCGTTCCTGCAGCGACAGGCGCGGATCACTCCCGCGCAGCGCCGCCGTCTTCGCGAACACGAAATACGACCCGAACAGCCCCGCCTGATCGATCCGGCCGGGCTGGTTCGTGTAGTTCCAGCCGGTGTTGGTGCCCAGCGGCACAGCGACGTCCAGGCTGCGGATGCCCGCAACGTCGTTGCCATCCGCATCCACCTGCGGCACCAGGATCGCGTAGTCGCGGCCCAGGTAGGCCGGCGGCACCTGCGTGGCGATGCCGCTCTCGTCCTGCGGCCTGTAGTTGGGGCCCCAGTACAGCAACGAATAGGTGTTGACCAGCCCCGTGTAGCTCACGCCCGGAATCACCGGAAACTTGACCTGCTGCGGTCGCACCAGCGTGGTGTCTGCCAGCTTCGGCACCTGACTGTTGGGCGGCGTGGTGCCCTTGACGACCCAGTCTTCGAGGTTCTGATACAGCGCGCGCACGACCGGGATCACGCCGGCATTGCCGTTGGTCGCATACAGCGCCCCTGCGCTCGCGCCCGGCAGCGACGGGAGGCCCAGCAGATGGTGCGTGCTCGCGTAGTAGTAAATGCGCGCGTTGCCGGGCTGCGCGAGGTCGGTCGTGCCCCAGGCATCGGTCAGCAGCGGCGAGCCCTGCAGGGTCCAGAACTCGGTGCCGCTGAAGCCGATGAAGAGCTTGGGACAGGTGCCGCTCGCCTCGCAGCGCGACAGGATGCCGCCGCGCCGCTGCGCCACGTCGTCCACATAGTCCTTCGAGAGGCCGCGCGTGCCGGCCTGGCCGAAGGCCGTGTGGTCGGCGCGCACGCCACCTCCACCGCCGGGAATGGCGAAGCGCATGTTGATGTTGGTCTGCCGCGCCGCGATCTGCGCGAACACGCCGTCGAACACCTTCTGGCCCGCGCGGTCCTCGTTGAAGCCCAAATGCACGAAGGTCTTCATGAAGTTGCCGCACTGCGAGACGCCCGAGGCAATGGTGTTCTTGATCGCGGCGGCCACCGGGTTGGCCGTGCCCGCCGCATCGCTCGCATCGCGGTGGAAGAAGGTGATCATGTCGCGCAGCGCCGCGAGGCCCAGGCCCATGACCTTCGGGTCCTTCGCGATGTAGACCAGCTCGTACAGGTACGCCGGGTCCCACTTGCCCTTGAGGCAGACGTTCGTCTCGTCGGGCGTGCCGGGGAACGGCGTGGCGGCGCTGCACTTTGCAAACTTCCACTCGCTTGCGGGAATGAGCTGGCGTGCGTCGCCTTCGTTGATGCGGCGCGTGAGCACATAGCCGGGCTTGGTGTTGTCGAGGCTCGCGGTTGCATAAGCCTGCATCGCCGCATTGAACGGGCCGCCCGGCAGGGGCAGCGAATCGTTGTTCGCAGCGGTGGGCAGCAGTTCGGCGCGGTAGGTGCCGGTGATGCTGCTGCCATCGGCGTTCTTCGCGACCGGCACCTTCAGCGTGAGTTTGCCGGGCGCAGCCGGCACATCGCCCTGCCATGCGGCCGTCAGGAACACGTAGCCGCGCGAGGCAAAGTACGGATCGAGGCTCACGATGTTGCCGCGGTTCGGCGCGTCGTAGCGCAACACGCCGCTGGCCTTGGTCATGTCCTTCGGCTTGAAGAGCACGAAGTCCGACGTGTACTCGACCTTGCCGTTGGCATTGAGCGGCGCGAGTTGCAAGTCCTGGATGATGGCGTTGCGGGCGTCCTTCGGATCGACCTCGCCGGTGAAGGTGCCGGTGATCTTCTCGTAGGCGCCCACGCTGCCGAATGTGCCGGGCACGTCTTCGGTCGCGGTGATGGCGAGCTTGTACTTGGGCGCGGTGGCAGTCACGGGCGGTGTCGTTGTCGGCGTTCCGGTGGTAGGCGGTGGCAACAGCACGCCACCTCCCCCGCCGCTTCCACCGCAGGCAGTCAGAAAAAGGGCGGCCGAAGCCACCGTGGCAGCCCAAAGGCTCCAGCGTTTCATGGTTTGTCTCCTTCGTTGTGTGTCTTGTCGCGTTGCGGCGCCGGTCCCCGCTACGGCGCGCGGGCTACTCGGCCTCGATGCCGGCCGACTTCACGATGCGGCCCCACTTCTGCGACTCGCCGGCCTGAAACTTCGCGAGTTCCTCGGGCGAGGTCGTGAACACCTCGGTGCCGGTCGGCTCGTAGAACGCGGTCTTTGCAGCCTCGCTCTTCGCGGCCTTCACCAGCAGCTCGTTGAGCCGCTTGACCACGGCGGGTGGCGTCTTCGCGGGCGCATAGGCCGCGAACCAGTAGCCCATTTCGTAGCCCTTCACGCCAGCTTCGGAAATGGTGGGCACGTCGGGTGCGAGCGGCGAGCGCGCCGAGCTGGAGATACCCAGCGCGCGCAGCTTGCCGGCCTTGACCTGCGGCAGGCCGGTGGCCGTGTCGGTGATCATCATGTTGATCTGGCTGCCCAGCAGGTCGGTCACGGCGAGCGTGTTGCTCTTGTAGGGCACGTGCAGCAGCTTGATGTCGGCCATCTGCTGAAGCAGCTCGCCCGCCATGCGGCTCGACGAACTGCCGCTGCCGAAGCTGTACTTGCCCGGCTCCTTCTTTGCGAGCGCGATGAACTCGGCCACGCTCTTCGCAGGGAACGAGGGGTTCACCACCATGATCTGCCCGCCCTTGCCGAGCGCGGCGATGGGCGCGAAGTCTTTCACCGGGTCGTAGGGCAGCTTTTTGAACAGGTGCTCGTTGGCCGCATGCGTGGTGTTGGTGGTGATCAGCACCGTGTAGCCGTCGGCGGGCGCCTTGGCCACGTTCTGCGAGGCGATGAAACCACTGGCGCCGGCCTTGTTGTCGATGATGACGGCCTGCTTCGTCTCCGCCGCGATCTGGTTGCCGAGCGCGCGCGCGATCTGGTCCGTGGCGGTGCCGGCCGCGAAGGGCACGACGAAGGTGATGGCCTTCTCGGGGAAGGCCTCCGCATGGCCCAGCAGCGGCACCAGGGCCAGCGCGACGGTCAGTGCGGTGAGGGGAAATCGTTTCATTGTTTTGTCTCCGGATGGAATGGCTAGGGGAAAAAGAAAAGAGCCGCGGCTATGGCCCGGCCAGCAGTGGCACAAGCGCGCGAGGCACGCGAACAGGCATGTCAAGCAGCAGGAAGGACAGCGCCTTGCCATGCGCGTCGAGGTTCAGTGCATCGTTGACGCCGCCGTCCAGCACCGCGTCGAGCACGAAGTTCATTGCATGGAGCTTCGGCAACACGAAGCGCTGGACCTGCGATGGCGCACGGTGATGGAACTGCGCCGCGACGCGCTCGGGCGTGAGCTGCTCGACCAGCAAGGGATAAAGCTCCGGGTGCCATGCGATGACGCTGATGTTGGATCGGTCGCCCTTGTCGCCGGTGCGGCCATGCGCGGCGCGGTACAGCGGCACTTCGACGGTGTCGGTGGTGATGGTGTTCATGCCAGCGCCTCCTCGCCGACCAGTTCGAAGCGCACCGGCACCGCCTCGCGCGGCAGCAGGCACGACAGCGTGTTGAGCCGCGGTGTGAGTGCGGTGCGCACACCGCCGCCGCCTGCCGGGCCGCAGGTGTACAGCGCCATGACCTCGCGCGCCAGTCGCTCAGCCTGCGCCCGCTCGGCATGTGTGGCTGCAACGCGCAGGCGCACGTCGCGCAAGCCGGCGTCGGGCGTATCCGCCAGCGCACGGCCCGCGTCGTCGCCCAGGATGCTCAGCGCGCCGATCAGGTCTACGCGCAATGCGAGTCCGTCGAGGCGCTTGCGCAGCACATCCGCCGCGAGCCGTGCACGAGCCTCGGCGCGCGGCCCCGCATAGGAGATTTCGCCCTCAGCCAGCCAGCCACCTTCATGGCAGACGTTGACCTTGTAGCGGCCCGGCCGCGCATGACCGCGCACGCCAGAGAGCGCGACGCGATCAGCGCCGGGCAGCGCGTGCACTTCAGCATCGGCAATGTCCGCGATCACGTCGGGTGTCAGGTAGGCCGCCGGGTCGTGCACTTCGTAGAGCAGTTGCTCCTTAACCGTGGCTTCGCTCACAAGGCCACCGGTACCGTCAGCCTTGCCAATGGTGCAGCGGCCGTCGGCGTCTATCTCCGCGATGGGGAAGCCCACCACCTCCAGCCCCGGCACGTTCTTGTAGCCGGGGTCGGCGAAGTAGCCGCCGCACACCTGCGCACCGCATTCGAGCAGATGGCCCGCCATGGTCGCGCGGCCCAGCCGGTCCCAGTCGTCGGCGCGCCAGCCGAAGTGCGACATGGCCGGCCCGACCGTCAGCGATGGGTCTGCCACGCGGCCGCACACCACGATCTGCGCGCCCGCATCGAGCGCCGCGGCAATCGGCTCGGCACCGATGTAGGCATTGGCGCTGACCATGCGCAGGCCTTCCATCTGCGCGCCGAGCGCTTCGTTCAGCAACGCGCGGTGTTCGGGCCCCGACAGGTCGTCGCCCTCCACCACCGCGATGCGCGGCGCGCTCGCACCCAGTTCGCGCGCCATGCGGGCGATGTGCCGGGCGGCGGCGCGCGGGTTGGCGGCGCCGAAGTTGCTCACGATGCGGATGCCGTGCGCCAGGCAGCGCGCGAGCACGGGCCGCAGCATGTCGTCGAGCAGTGGCTCGTAGCCCGCTTCGGGGTTGTCGCGGCGGCGCAGCTGCGCCAGTGCGAGCGTGCGCTCGGCCAGCGTCTCGAAGATCAGGAAGGCGCGTTGCCCCTCGGGGCCGCTGGCCAACCGCGCGATCAGCGTGTCGACCACTGGCCCGGCAGCATCGGTGCGGTCGCCCGAGAAGCCGGCAGCGCAACCTATCAGCAGCGTGGGCGGATCAATGGAGTTCATTGCTGTGCACTTTAGGTAGCCACCGATCATCCGTAAAATCGAAAATACGGATCGATTGATCTGCTTTTCAAATAACAAGAGAGACATGATGAGAAAGACGCCCGACCTCTCCACGCGGCAGCTGCGCGCCTTTCTCGCGCTGGCAGAGCACCGCAACTTCACGCGTGCGGCGCAGAGCAGCCATCTCTCGCAGCCCGCGTTCAGCGCGCTGATACGCACGCTCGAAGACGCGGTCGGCACGCGCCTGTTCGACCGCGACACGCGCAGCGTGCAGCTCACGCCCGAAGGCCGGCTGTTCGAGGGCTCCGCGCGCCGGCTGCTCGACGACATGGGCAGCGCCATGGGCGACCTTGCCGACCACGTGGAGCGCCGCAAGGGCCGCGTGCGCGTGGCCGCCCTGCCCTCGCTCGCGGCGGGTTGGCTGCCCACGGTGTTCGCCGAGTTCATGCAGGCCTGGCCGGGCATCCGCATCGACCTGGACGATGCGTTGTCCGATGCCTGCATTGCGCTGGTGCGCAACGGCCAGGCCGACTTCGCGCTCGCCGCTTCGGGCGCCGGAGGCACGGCCGACAGCGACCTGCGTGCGCGCAAGCTCTGCACCGACCGCTTTCACCTCGTGTGCCGCGCCGACCATCCGCTGGCGCGCGAGCCACGCCTCACGGTGAAGAAGATCGCGCCTCACCCCTTCATCCAGATGGCGCGCAACAGCAGCGTGCGGCAGGCACTCGACGCGGCGCTACACCCGCAAAGGCTGAATGCGGTGTTCGAGGTGGAGCACCTGGCCACCGTGATGGGGCTGGTCGAGGCCGGTCTGGGCATCAGCGTGGTGCCCGCGCTCACGCTGTTCCATTTCCAGCGCGAAACGCTGGTGACGCGGCCACTGCCCCTGCCTTCCCTCATGCGCACCCTCTACATGGTGCAGCGGCGCGAAGGCAGCCTGTCGGTGGCGGCGCAAACGCTGCACGACCTGATCGTCGCGCGGCTGGGGTCGCTGCGGCTGGATTGAGGCAAGGCGCCCAGCCATGCCGAAAGGCTATATCTCCCAGTGCGAACGCGACCTTGCCGGGGGCTGACCCACGGGCAATAGTGCGGTTCGGCGGCGCGCAAGGCCGCACACAAGTTCAAAAAAGGAGACACATGAGACATTCCCGTCGCGGCTTCGTCGGCCTGATGCTGACCCTGGCCGCCGGCTTGCGCGCCTCGCCTGCGCTGGCCGCCCCCTTGTCTTCGCGTCCGATCCGCCTGGTCGTGCCATTCGGTGCTGGCGGCGTGGCGGACCTGGTCGCACGCAGCGTGGCCCAGAAGATGTCCGAGTCGATGGGCCAGAGCATCGTGGTCGACAACAAGCCCGGCGCGGGTGGCGTGGTGGCCTCCGACACCGTGGCCAAGGCGCCGCCGGACGGCCACACACTGCTGCTGATGTCCAACGGCAACGCCGTGAGCGTGGGCCTGTTCAAGTCGCTGCCCTACGACACGCTGAAGGATTTCGCGCCGATCTCGACGCTCGGCTACTTCGACATGGCGGTGCTCGCCGCGAGCAACAGCAAGTTCAAGACATTCGCCGACCTGGTGGCTCACGCCAAGGCCCATCCGGGCAAGCTCAACATCGGCACCATCAACGTCGGCAGCACGCAGAACCTGGCGGGCGAACTGCTCAAGACTTCGCTCGGCATCGATGCGCAGGTCGTGCCCTTCAACGGCACGCCGGCCGTGGTCACGGCGCTGCGTGGCGGGCAGGTCGACGTGGCGGTGGAAATCCTCTCGCCCGTTCTCTCGCAGATCGAAGGCAAGGCGCTGCGCGCGCTGGCGGTCATGGGCGACAAGCGCTCGCCCAGCCTGCCGGACGTGCCGACCGTGGCAGAAAGCGGCACGCCGGGTTTCCAGGTTGCATCGTGGAACGCGCTGGCCGCGCCTGCGAAGACGCCGCCCGACGTGATCGCCCGCCTGAACCAGGAAGCCCGCGCTGCCCTTGCTTCGCCCGAGGTCAAGAAGCGCTTGCAGAACCTCGGCGTGGAGCCGCGCGGCAGCACGCCTCAGGAGCAGGCGCGGCTGCTCGACAGCGAAATCCAGCGCTGGTCGGCCGTGATCCAGCGTGCCGGCATTCCCAAGCAATAAGCAGCAGTGAGCGACATCTTGAAAACCATCGCCCCACCCCACTCAAACCCAAGCCGCCCCACGTTCCGACTACCCGCGGGCGCCTGCGACGCGCACTGCCATGTGTTCGGCCCCGGCGACGTGTTCCCGTACTCGGACAACCGCCGCTACACGCCACCCGACGCGCCTGCCGCCAAGCTGCGCGCACTGCACGAACTGCTCGGCATCGAACGCGTGGTGCTGGTGCAGGCCAGCGTGCATGGTCACGACAACCGCGCCATGCTCGACGCCATCGGGCAATCGCCCGACAGCTACCGCGGCGTTGCCATGGTGGGAGCGGGCATTACCGATGCCGAACTCTCCACGCTGCACAAGGCCGGCGTGCGTTCGGTGCGCTTCAACTTCGTGCAGCACCTCGGCGGCGCGCCCGACCTGCCCACGGTGCTGCGCATGGCCGAGCGCATCCGGCCGCTGGGCTGGCACCTGGTGCTGCACCTGGACGCGGATGACCTGCTGACCTACCGCGCGTTCCTCGACACGCTGCCGGTGCCCTTCGTCATCGACCACATGGGCCGCACGATGGTCGAGCATGGCCTCGACCAGCAGGCCTGCACGCTGATGCTCGAGCTGATGCGCGACGAGCGTGCCTGGGTCAAGGTGAGCGGCGCGGAGCGAATCTCGCAGACTCTCTCGACCCAGGGCCAGCCCTATGCGGATGCCGTGCCGTTTGCGCGCCGGCTGATCGAGGCCGCACCCGACCGCGTGCTGTGGGGCACCGACTGGCCACACCCCAACGTGCGCGAAATGCCCGACGACGGCAAGCTGGTGGATCTGCTGCCGCTGTTCAGCGACGACCCGGCGCAGCTTCGCAAGCTGCTGGTCGACAACCCGACCCGCCTGTACTGGTACGACTGAGCGCCACCGCCGCGCTTCGTACACACCACCGACACCGCCCCACGCCACGCCACGGCGCAACCGTGGCGTGCGGACGCGCGCGCCTGCGCCCTTGCAGGCTACGAATCACAACGAGGAGACAGACGACATGAGAAGACTTTCCCGCCTTCAGGCACTTTCGACGCTGGCGCTATACACCGCCGCGCATTCCGCATGGGCACAGTCCGCCGCAGACCCTGCAGGCAGCGTGCAGATCTACGGCCTGCTCGACGCCTTTGTCGGATCGATGCAGCGCAGCGACGAGCCCGGCCGCACCAAGGTCCTCGGCAGCGGCGGCATGACGACGGCCTACTGGGGCGTGCGGGGCAGCGAGAGCCTCGGCGATGGGCTGCAGGCTCAGTTCGCACTGGAAAGCTTCTTCCAGACCGACTCCGGCACCTTCGGGCGCAACAGCACCGACCCGTACTTCTCCCGGAATGCGTGGGTGGGCCTGGCGGGCGGCTTCGGCCAGGTGTCGCTCGGCCGGCAGACCAATCCGATGTTTGTAGCCAGCGGCGCCTTCAACCCGTTCGGCGTGTCGCTGCAGTTCTCGCCCGTCATGCTCCACACATGGCAGCCCACGTACAACCGCGCCGTGCTCGGCGACAGCGTGTGGAGCAACGCCGTGCAGTACACCTCGCTCACCTTCGCCGGCCTGCGCGCCAGTCTGCTCTACGGCATGGGCGAAGTGCAGGACCGCGAAGGCATCCGCAACCTGAACCTGACGCTCAACTACGCGGCCGGCCCCTTTGCCGCCGTGGTGTCGGTGCAGCAGGCCAAGACCGGCCCCGGCTTCACCACGACCATCGGCCGGCAGGACGCCGCGCTGATCGGCGCCTCCTACGACTTCAAGGCCGTGCAGTTGTACGGTCAGCTGCAGCGCACCCGCACGCCCGACATCCGCACCACCGCCAATACCGCGCAACTGGGCGCGGCGGTTCCCGTGGGCGCGGGGCGCTTCATCGCTTCGGTGGCTCGCACCGAGCGCAAGGTGACGGGCAGCGCAGAGACACACCGCACCACCTGGGCAGCCGGCTACGACCACTTCCTGTCAAAGCGGACCGACCTGTACGCGGTCTACATGCAAGACCGGCTGACTGGCTTCAGAAACAGCGGCAGCGTGGGTGTGGGTGTGCGTCATCGTTTCTGAGTCACCCCCTCACGGCGTTGGCGCCGAGGTGCTGCTGCACGAGCTCGCGCAACAGCTCCCCCATGGCCCGCTGCGTGCGCGTGACCGGGCGCTGCGAACTGGTCGCCAGCGCCAGCCGGCTGCGCAGGCCGGGCTTGACGATGGGCCTGATCGCATAGCGCTGCGACCGTCCCGCAAGGGTGACCGCATTGCGCGACAGCACGGCGTGGCCGGCGCCATCGGCCACCAGCGCGAGGATGGCCGGGACTCCGTCGATCTCCAGCGCGATCTGCGGCCGCCGTCCGATGGCGGCCAACTCCGCTTCAACCAGCATACGGATCGCGTTGGGCCGGGTCGGAATCACCAGTTGTTGCTCGGCCAGCTGATGCAAGGCCAGCGGCGTGCCGCGTCGCACCGGCCCAGTGCCCTTGGTCGCGCTGATCAGGAACAGGTCTTCCTCCAGCACCGTCTCGCTGTCCACGTCGGGCGAAGGCTGCGGGTTGTAGAGCAGCGCAATGTCGAGCCGGCCGGTGAGCAGCGATTCCTGCATCGCGGTCGAGAGGTTCTCGGTGATCGACAGCGCCGCATCGGGCAGCCGCTCGCGCACAGCCCGCACCAGCGGCACCGTCAGCACGCCCGCCACGCTGGGCGGCAGGCCGACGGCGACGCGGCCAGCCAGCGCGTCCCGCATGAGGCTCATGTCTTCCCTCGCCCGCTCGACCTGGTGGAGGATGCCGCGGCCGTGCTCCAGCAAGCGCTTGCCGGCATCGGTTGTCACCACACCGCGGCCGTTGCGCACCAGCAGGTTCTGCCGCAGCTCCACTTCAAGCTGCCGCACCTGGCGGCTCAGCGCGGGCTGCGCGATGTCGATCACGTCCGACGCGCGGGTGAAGCTTCCGAGTTCGGCCACGCGGATGAAGTACTCCAGCTGTTTCAGGTCCATGGCTCTGAGGCTATCGACATAACCGGTTACGAGCTATGCGTGTTTGTTCTATCCGGGCAGCGAAACACGACCAGTTGAAACAAGCCGCGAGGCGAGTCGCTCCCCACAATCGCGCGCATGCAGTATGAAGAACAGATCGCATTGATCCGGCGCGCGCTCGCGCTGATCGAGACCGGCGGCAGCGAGCGCGGCGAGCCGGGCGTCAGTCCGGTCGCGCGCTATCTCGATCCTGAACGCCACAAGCGGGAAGTCGAACGCATCTTCAAGCGCTATCCGCTGGCGCTGTGCCCTTCGGCGTCTCTCTCGAATGCCGGCGATTCGTTCGCCATCGACGTGGCCGGCATGCCGCTGGTGTTCGTGCGCGGGCTGGACGGGGAACTCAACGGCTTCGTCAACGCCTGCCGCCACCGCGGTGCGCGCTTGAGGCCACCCGGCGCATCGTCGAACCAGCGCGCGCTGATCTGCCCGTACCACAGCTGGACCTACGGGCTCGATGGCGCGCTGCGCGGCAGGCCATCGGCGGAAGACTTTCCGCATGCGCCGGCATCGGACTGCAGTCTGGCGCGCGTGCCGGTTGCCGAAGCACTGGGCTTCGTCTGGGCCATCCCCCGCGTGGTAGCCGATGGCGAAAACGCCCAACTCGACATCGACAACTGGCTGGGCCGCTTCGGCGGCGACCTGCGCTCATGGGGCTACGACAGCTGGGTGCCGTTTCACCAGCACGCCTTCGACAACGCGGCCAACTGGAAGATCCCTTTTGAGGCGAACCTGGAGACGTATCACTTCCAGTACGCGCACCGCAACAGCATCGCCGCACTGTTCTACGACAACCTGCTGATGGCCGACCACGACCGGCAGCACCAGCGCCTCTTCCTGCCCAAGCGCAGCATCGAAGGCCTACGCGGCACACCCACGCAGGCATGGCAGGTGGGGCCGCACTCGAACATCATTTACTACTTCTTCCCGGCGACTTTCATCCTGCACGAGGGCGATCACGCCAACGCGTTCACCGTGCTGCCCGAATCGCCGGGGCGCTCACGCGTGATCGCGAGCACGCTGATTCCCGAACTGCCGAAGACTGAGAAGTCGATGAACTACTGGCGCAAGAACGTCGAATCGTTCTGGGGCGCGCTCGACGAAGACTTCGCACTCGGCGTGTCGGCGCAATCGACGCTTGCGAGCGGTGCGCAGACATCGCTGTACTTCGGCGCGACCGAGTGGTGCTCGGCCAAGTTCCACGCGGACGTGGAAGCGGCACTCGCGGAGTAGCGGCTCAGGCTGCGGCCATCGCGGCCTGTGCCGTCGGGTTCGGCGTGGGCTCGCCGATCTTGCGCAGCGTGTTGCGGTCGGTGTGGCTGAAGGGCTCGGCCTTTCCGAGCACGCTCAGCACCGTTTCCAGCTCATACGACCAGCTGCCGTCGTCGTGGATGGTCACTTGGATGCTGTAGCGCAGCGTCTTGAACGCATGCTCCAGGAACGGGTTGGCCACGATGCCGTTGGTTTCGCCGCCGCGCACTGCTTCGAGCCTGAAGCTGCGGTCATCGGCCTTCGCGTGCCCCGTGGCCATGGCCGTAAGGCCGCGCGGGATCGACAGCGTCTGGATCAGTGCACCCGTGGCGGGCTCCCAGAGCCAATAGCCGACCTGATCGTGAAAAGTCTCCACATCGTCAGGCTTGACGATGCGCAGGTGGTAGCGCAGCCCGTAGAAGATCTGCGGCCCGTTGGTCTGCGCGTCGATGGGCTGGAACTCCGCGTGCTCGATGTAGGCCTCGGCCTCGGGGCCGTCCTCCTTCGGGCTCACGTCGTGGCCGGCCTTGCCGATCCAGAGGCCCGCCAGGCCCGTGAGCGGGCCCAGGTTGGCGAGCGTGTGCGGATCGGGCTCGGGTTCCGTGTAGATGTCGCGGGGAAACTGCTGTTCCATGTTCTTTCTCTTCCTGGAGTCTTCTGGCGTGGGTTGTCGAGAATGTTATTGGTCAAGGCGGATGCCGACCTTGGCAATGATCGCACCCCATTTGCGGCCTTCGCTATCGATGAAGGCCTTGAACTCTTCCGGCGAGCCGCCGCCCGCCACCAGCCCCTGGTTGGCCAGCAACTCGCGCACGGCGGGCTCCTGCAGCACGGCGTTGACGTCGGCGTTGATGCGGCGCACCACCTCGGGCGATGTGCCGCTGGCGGTGAACAAACCGTTCCAGGCCAGCGACTCGAAACCCGGGTAGCCCGACTCAGCCACGGTAGGCAGGTCTTTCATGAGCTCGGAGCGCTTGGCGCTGGTCACGGCGATGAGCTTCACGCGCTGGCCCTGGATCAACGGCAGCAGCGCGGGCGCCACCGTGAACAGCGCCTGCGTGTCGCCGGCCGCCAAAGAAAGCCCGGCAGGCGGCGAGCCCGAGTACGGCACATGCACCGCCTCTATGTGCGCCACACTGCGAAACAGCTCCATCGTGAGGTGCGACGAACTGCCCGCGCCGACCGATGCATAGCTGAACTTGTTGCCGCGCTTCTTCGCCCATTCGATGAACTCGGGCAACGTGTTCGCGGGGTTGCCCGCCTGCACCGCCAGCACGTTGGGCTGCGAGGTCGTGAGCACGATGGGCACGAGGTCGCGCGCGGGCGCATAGGGCATGCGTGCATACATGTAGGGGCCGAAGGCGATCGGTCCGTTGAAGCCGATGCCCAGCGTGTAGCCGTCGTGCGGCGCCTTGGCCACCGTGTCCATGCCGATCAGGCCGCCCGCGCCGGCCTTAGTCTCGATCACCACGGGCTGCTTCCACATCACGCGCAGGCGGTCGGCCAGCGTGCGCGCGATCAGGTCGAGCGAGCTGCCGGCCGGTGCGGGCACGATCACGCGCACGGGTTTGGCGGGCCAGTCCTGGGCCCAGGCGCTGACGGCCAGCAGGCCGGCGAGCAACAACGTGGCGAGTTTGTTCTTCTTCACTTCGGTCCTTCGGTTGATCACCAACGATGCCGCGCCGCGTCGATCTGCGCATGGTTCGCCTCGGCCCAGCGGTCCACTGCGATCAGCGTCTTGCTCAATGACAGGCCGAGCGGACTGAGCCTGTACTCGACATGCGGCGGCACCGTCTGGTGGTCTTCGCGCAGCACCAGCCCGTTCAACTCCAGGTCGCGCAGAGTCTGCGTGAGCATCTTCTGCGAGATGCCGCCGACCTTGCGCAGCAGCTCGTTGTTGCGTTGCGGCTTGCCGCGCAGCAACGGAATGAGCAGCAGCGCCCACTTGTTGGCGATGAGCTCGAGCACGCGGCGCGAGGGGCAGTCGGCGCTCCACACGTCGGCCGGCGCGGCCTCCTTCGATGGCATCTTTGAATTTCCCATGGTTACCAAAAGGTGCGTACTTGTTGATCGGTGCCCAGCCCGGAATTATCCGGTTCCGCTCTACCCGCAACAGCATCGAAGGAGTTTTTTCATGGGTTGGATATTTCTGTTGGCTGCTGGTCTCGTCGAGATCGCAATGGCCGCCGCACTCAAACAATCGGAAGACTGGACAAGGCTCGCGCCCTCGGTCGTCGGCGTATCGACCGCGCTGCTCAGCATCTACCTGCTGGCCAGGGCGCTGCGCTACCTGCCGCTGGGCTCGGCCTACGCGATCTGGACTGGCATCGGTTCGGTGGGCGTGGTGCTGATGGGCGTTTTGTTCTTCGGCGAGGCCCTTTTCGCGCCGCGACTGGCATGCATCGCGCTGGTAATCGGCGGTACCGTGGGCCTTCGATTCATCGAAGGCTGATGCGCGAAGCACACACATTCGTGACCACACGCAACCTGCGCACCGAAGATATGGAACTTCAGTATTCCTTACATGCTGAATCATCATCTGAAAGGCTCCCAGAGCCGTTCAAATGAATTCGCGGTCTTTAACCATGTCGCGAATGGGCCAATTTTCTGGCTACTTCAAATCGCCACGGCATCGCGGCAAGATGCGCATCCGCCGATTCCTGCGTCACCCCGATTGCCCGAAGGAGCTTTCTCATGTTCGCTACCGCAGAACGCACCATCAAGACCCCCGGCCCTGACCATCCGATCACCATTGCACCCAACCCGCTTCGCGTGGTGGTGTCGGTCGATGGCTGCGTCGTCGCCGATACGCGCGAAGCGCTGACGCTGCGCGAGGCGCACTTCGGAACCGTGCACTACATACCCCGCAAGGACGTGAAGATGTCGCTGCTCGAGCGCACGTCTCATGCAACCTACTGCCCGTACAAGGGCGAGTGCAACTACTACAGCATTCCGGCCGGCGGCGAGCGCTCGGTGAATGCGGTGTGGACCTACGAGTCGCCGTACGAGCATGTCTCGCAGATCAAGGACTACGTGGCGTTCTATCCGGACCGCGTGGGGCCGATCGAAGAGCGCGTCTACTAGCTCGCCCCTGGACAAACAAACAAAAAGCCGGGCCCCGCTTTCACAGGGCCCGGCTTTTGTTTTTGCGCGCTGTTGTCGATTACAGCGGCAGAGCGTCACCACGAGCAGCAGCGCGGGCTGCGGCACGCACGGTGGAACGATCGACACCGCTGGCCAGAACCGGAGCGACACGCGAGGTCACGCCTTCTGCATACGGGTTCTCGCTGTGTGCAGCAGCCACGGCTTCAGCACGAACTGCTGCGCGGCTGGTCGTCGAGGCGATCAGTTGCACGGGGCCCGAGTTGGCGCCGTCGGCGTAGGGGTTGCCGCTGCGTGCGGCAACCACGGCCTGGCTTGCAACGTCGGCGCGGCTTGCGGCCGAGGTCAGTTGATGCACGCCGTCATAGCTTTCGGCATGAGCGGCACCGGCAGCGGCCAGCAGTGCGAGGGAGATGGCGGAGAGGAGCTTCGAGGCGGTCATTTGGATTTCCTTCAATTCAGTTCTTTGCATACGGGATGGTTTCGAACCGGTCTTGGGTGGGTCACCGTCCCTTCGGGGGGCGGCCACCTCGCTCGGGGCCTGTTCATCCAGATTCGCTTGTGGGCTGGTCTGTGAGATGAATTGTGAGCCGATGAGTAGGTAAAAACCCGCAGCAAAAGGAACCGCGGCGTTCATGCGATGGAAACAATCGCAGCACCGAGCGCTGTGCATCAACCCCAGGTCAGCGGATCCAGACGAAGGTAGAAGTCAAGCCGCTCGTCGTCGGGCTCGTCGATGCCCAGGGCGCCGAATAGCCCGGCACGCGCGGCGAGCTCATCGTCCGGCCCCCTCCAGCTCTCGCGCGCATTCGCCAGGAAAAGCGAGAGGTCGACATACCGGTCTGCAACGCCCAGCCGACCGAGGTCGATCAGCCCCGTGCAGCGAAGCGTCTGCGGATCGATCATGAAGTTCGGCATGCACGCATCACCATGGCACACGACCCGGTCGCGCTCTTCCTGCGCGAGGCGTTCGGGCAGTTGTACGCGAAGGGCTTCGAGAAGAAGCGGCGGCGGGATGTGCTGCTGCTCGGGATCGAGGAACTCGGGGTTGACTGCGTTGCGCGCGACCACGTCGGCGGCCCGATCGAACATCGTCGAGAGCGCGCGCGTGAACGGGCAATCCGCGATCGGGAGTTCGTGCAGCAGCTTGAGCCGTTGCGCCATTGACGGCCACGCCTTGAGTAGATCCGCAGCCGGAAGGTCGCTGGCAGGCACGCCGGGAACGGCACTCGTGACGAGGCATGCGCCATCTTTCGATGCATGCCAATCGAGCACCTTGGCGGACCCAAGACCGAAAGGCGCCAGCCATTCGGTGCGAAGGCGTTCACCCGCCAGCGACGCCGCGCCTTCCCGGCCGGACACCTTGGCGAAGGCCTCGCCATCGGTGCGCCGATAAACACTGTCCGCCGACTCGCCATGGCTCACGGGAAGCCATTCCTTGCCGGCAGGCAAGCCTGGAAGAAGAGAAAGATGCTCGGGACTCATGAATCCCATTCTCGGGAATCCGCTCAATCCCGTTCGCCGCACGGGTGTACGTCGAGCCCCTGGGCCCAGGGGCTCGTCTACTTGGCCGCCACGCTCACGACGCCCTTCATCCCCGCGTCGTAGTGCCCCGCCTGCAGGCACCCGAAGTCGACCTTGCCTGCCTTGGTGAACTGCCAGACGACCTCGCCCGTCTTGCCCGGCGCGAGCGTCACCATGTTCGGCTCGGCGTGCTCCATCTCGGGGTTCTTCATCATGGCCGCGTAGTGCGCCTTCAGTTCCTGCGCGGTGCCGAGCACCAGCTCGTGCTTCAGCTTGCCAGAGTTCCTGACCACGAAGCGCACGGTCTCGCCCTGCTTGACGCCGATGTCGGCTGGCGTGAAACGCATGCTGTCCGTCATGTCGACCTGGACCGTGCGAGCCGCCTTGGCAGCCACCCCGGGCTTGCCGATGGCACCGTCGTGCGTGCCCGATGCGGCGGCGCCCGTGGCGGACACGGCCAGCAGCGCGGCGAAGGCAGTGGTAGCGAGGAATGCGTGTTTCATGGTGTTCCTTGAAGTGATGAATGGCGAGTGATGAAGACCGGCACGCGCTGGATTCTGTAAAGCCCACCCGGCCATCGCCTGACACGCGGATTACAAGAAAGCAATCTGCGCCCCGCCCGTAAGATGGCTTCCGCCCCTTCCCCGGAGCGAAGAAGATGTCCCACCCCGTCTACCTGTCCAGCTCGACCCTGCCCCGCATGCCCGAAGGCAGCCGCAACGAATGGCGCGGCTTCTTCGGCCACGGTGGAGAGCTCGAGGCCAACGCCTTCTTTCCGCTGTTCTGGCGGGCGCTCTTCAGCGAGAGCGACATCCGCCATGCGCGCTTCATCGACGCATACAACATCGACGATGAAGACAGCACCGTCGAGCGCGAGGAATGCCTGGAAGAGTTCGGCACTGACGCCGCCTACCCGTACCTCGTCACCGACAAGGCCACTGCGTTGGAGCGGCTCGCAACGCGGCGCGAAGCCGTGATCGCGGCCATCGGCGAGCGCTATCGACCTCTCTACGAAGGCTTCGAAGCCTGGACCGCACACGGCTTCGCGGACCACATCCTGCTGCGGACCCAGGGGCTGCCAGATGCCGCCGATGCAGAGCCGTGGCTGCGCGCCGAGCTGGCCTCCATCGACCGCTTGAACGACAAGAAGGTGCTCGATGACCTCATGACGGATCTCTCGCGCCACGATGCGGACGTGGTCTGGCAACTGGCGGGCATCGGCGCATCGCCGGACGACGCATGGCCCACGCCGGCGCTGAGAGCTCTCTTCCCCGACCCAAGGCAACGGAAGCCGCGAAAGCCGCAAACCCAGCAACAGATCGAGAAACACGAACGCGCGTTGGCCGCGCAACGCAGCAGCAAGCCCAGGAGCTGGATCGACCCGGTGCTCGAATGGCTGGCCGTGGCGCTCGCCGCGGGCGCCACGCTGGGCACCTATGCGTTCACGCGGTCGGTCTGGCTCGCGTTGCTGGCCTTTCTCTGCGCGGCTCTCGCACTGGGCTTCGGCGTCGCCAAGCTGCGCGGCCCGAGGTCTTGATGACGGCAAGAGAAACTATCGAGGTCCGCCACAGTCCCAGACTGCTCAAGGAGTCCATCCACACCATGCGCAAATTCGCCGCGACCGCACTCTTCCCACTTGCCGCCGTCATGCACATCGGCACCGCCTCTGCCCAGTCCCTGAGCTGCAACGGCTCGCTCTCCGGCGTCGGCGACTCCAAATTCTCGGTGGTGCAGAAGTGCGGCGAGCCGCTGTCCAAGGAGCTTGTCTGCGTGCCCCGCCCGCAGGTGGCGTGGGTGCTTTCGCCCTACCCTGGCGGCCCCGCCCAGCAGGTAGTAACGCAGCAGTGCGTTCCGATGGAAGACTGGGTCTACCACCGCGGCCAGGGCAACTTCCTGGGCATCGTTCGCTTCTACAACGGCGCGGTGGAGTCGGTGCGCGACGGGGATCGGGTGCGGTAGCTCAGGGCGGCAGCAGCAGCGGCCCGCAGTTCTCTTCCGCCACGAACACCGCCACCAGCTTCGCGGGCTTCACCGGATCAGGGTTCTCCGCGAACATGTGCAGCGTGCGTGGCGGTTCGAAGAAGGTCTCGCCGGGCTTGTAGTCGCCCACCGGACCGCCGGCCAGCTGCGAGCGCACCGTGCCTTCGAGAATGATGGCAGTCACCGAACCCGGATGCCGGTGGGCCGGCGAGTAAGCCATCGGCGGAAAGTCGACGAGGACGGTGGTGACCGACTTGCCAGGCACATTGGGCAGCGCCTCGCAGGAGATCACCTTGGTCGAAGTCTGCGGGCGCGCCGCAGCAGTTGAGCCTTCGGGGGCCGGCGCCGATGCGAACATCGGGCGGCTCACGGTGCTGCAGATGTCGTCGATGAACTGCACGGTCGATTGCCTGCTCGCGTGGGGCAGCAATGCCCAGCCCACAGCGGCGACAGTCAACGCAGCAAGCCCGGCACCCGCACGGTGGCGCAGGAAGAGAGGCATCGTGTTCATGACATGGCTCCTTGAGAAAGCCGCGCATCGGCGCGCCAGCCCAGCGTGCGCTTCGCCTTCTCGCTGCTGACCTCGGCGCCGTCTTCGGCGATGTTGAAGATGCCGCCGGTCGAACGCTGCAGCGCCAGCAATGCGGCCCTCGCTGCAGCCTCGACGTGCAGGGGGCTCGGGCCTTTGGGTGTATCGGTCGAAGTGTTCGGTCCGTAGAGCTGCCCGTAGCGCAGCACGGTGGCGGTCATGCCCTGCGCGGCCATCACGCATGTCTCCAGTGCAACAACACCATCGACGCTGACGCGGCGGATGCCTTCCGCCTCGGTGTCGAGCGGCTGCTCTTCCATGAAAGGCTTGGGGCCCGGCGCATAGGCCCAGGCGATGCTCTGCGCCACCAGCCGCTTCGCGCCCGCGGCCTGCGCTGCCGCCACGAGGTTGCGCGTGCCCTCGATGCGCACGCGCGCATTGAGTACCGAGGCCGCGGCCATACGGCCCGGGTCCAAGTCTTTGGGCAGATCGGTGAGCTGATGGATCACGCCCCACGGCGCGATGCGCACCAGCGCGGCTCGCAGCGCCGCAGCGTCGAACACGTCAACGACGACCGGATGCACGCCCTGCGCCTCCAGCACGCCTGCACGATCTGCGCGCCGCGTGCTGCCATGCACGGTGTAGCCCGCCTCGATCAGCACCGGAACCAGCGCGGCGCCGACCGCTCCGGTGGCACCCGCCAAAAATACCTTCTCGCTCATTGCGTCTCTTCCTTCCAGGCTGTTCGGAAGGTCGATCATGGATTTACGATGCCCCATCGAAAAGAGCCAAGAATCTTGAAAACGACCAGGCCATGACACCCAAGATCGACCGCGCAAAAGAAACACCGCTGTTCCGCCAGATCTACGGGCGCTACCGAAGCGCCATCGAGCAAGGCACGCTGCGCCCCGGCGACCGGGTGGCATCGGCGCGCAGCCTGGCCGGCGAACTCGGCGTGGCACGCGGCACCGTCGAGACGGCCTACAACCAGCTGATGGGCGAAGGCTATTTTTCTTCGCGCGGACAGGCGGGCACCGTGGTCTCGCCGTCGCTTCCGCTGCATCGGCCCACGCGGCGGGAACCCCGGCGCACGGATGCGCGGACGTCTGGCGATGCACTCAAGCAGCCGGGTGAGCCGCCGCCCATGCAGCTGGGCATTCCGGCGCTCGACGCGTTCCCACGCAAGCTGTGGTCGCGCCTCACGGCCCGCCGCGCGCGGGCTACGAACGCGGCCGACATGTTCTACGGCGACCCTTGCGGCTATCCGCCGCTGCGCGAAGCCATCGCGGCCTATCTGCTGGTGTCGCGCGGCGTGTCGTGCCATGCCTCGCAGGTGCTGGTGACGGGCGGCTACCGCGCATCGCTCGCACTCGTCGCGCGCACGCTGCTGAAGAAGGACGATCGCGTCTGGATCGAAGACCCGGGCTTTCCGCCAACGCAGGAGGTGCTGCGCGCCGCCGGCCAGCGCGCGGTGCCCGTGCCGGTGGACGAAGACGGCCTCGTCGTCGCGCGCGGCCAGCGCAAGGCGCCGAAGGCGCGCATGGCCGTCGTCACGCCCTCGCACCAGGCGCCACTGGGTGTGTCGATGACGCTCGCGCGCCGGCTGCAGTTGCTCGAATGGGCCTCGCAGGCAAATGCATGGATCGTCGAGGACGACTACGACGGCGAGTACCGCTATGCCGGAGCGCCGCTGCCGGCCCTCAAGAGCCTCGACGGCCATGACCGCGTGCTGTACGCGGGCAGCTTCTCGAAGGTGCTCTACCCCGGGCTGGCGCTGGGCTACGTGGTCGTGCCCGAATCGCTGCGCACGCGCTTCGAGGAGGCCGCGCGCACCTGGTCGAACGGCAGCCCGCAGATCACGCAGGCCGTGGTGGCGGACTTCATGCGCGAGGGGCACTTCCCGCGCCACCTGAAGAAGATGCGCCTGCTCTATGCGCGGCGGCGCGCGATGCTCGTGGCCGGCCTACTGAAGGCCTTCGGCGACACGGTGCGCATCGACCTGCGCGGCGGCGGCATGCACCTGATCGCACGATTCGATGGGCGCCGCGAAAGCGATATGGCGCTAGCCCGTCGCGCTCAGCAGGCGGGGCTGAACTGCCAGCCGCTGTCGGCACGCGGTGTCGCTGGGCCCGGCGAGCAGGGCTTGCTGATGGGCTTCACCAACATCGCCACCGCCGCTGAAGCGAACCGGCTTGCGGCAAAGCTGCGCGCGGCGTTCGGATCTTCCAGTTGAATGGCGCTCAGGCCGCTTCGTCGTCGAGGACCGCGCTGCGATCCTTGATGCGCGTGACCTGCGACAGCACCGCGTCTGCGGACGTCATGTCAGGCCGCTGGCCCTTGTAGACGGGTTGCTCGAACTTGCCGCCCGCATAGCGGTAGAGGTAGCGCACCTCGACCAGGGTGCCCACGGCCGGCAGCGGCTCGTTGGGCGGCACGGTCACGTTGCCCAGGTCGAGCATCGCACCAGCCTCGTCACGCAGCCCCACGGCCACCGAGCGCTGTGCGTTGACGCGAATCACCTCGCAGGTCGCGCTCTGGTTGAACTTGAACTTCAGGCTGCTGGCGCTGCGGCCCGCGGAGAACGGCGCGTCGAGCGCCTTGAGCACATAGCCTTCGCCATGCGCGGCCAGCAGTTCGGCGGCGCGGCGGCGCTTGCCCTCGGCGGTGAGTTCGAGTTCGAGCACGGCCATCCACGAAACACGCTCAGCGACCTTCCGCAGATGCCCGAAACGCTCGATGAACGGCGCGCCGCGCAGGTCTTGCCCGCCGAGCTCCAGCAGATCGAAGGCCATGAAGGCATCGCCTACGTGCTCGCCGGCAACCACGGTGCGGCCCGCCGACGCATCTGCAACGCCGACCCAAGCCTGCGGAATGTCGACGAAAAGTCCTCGCCGGTTGGTGCCGCGCACCGCCTCGCCCTCGATCAACAGGATGCGGTTCTCGCCATCGGCCTTTTCCTGCAGGCCCCAGCCCGGGTCGTCGAAGTAGCGTGCCGCCTGCTCCTCGAGGATCAGCGTGGGCAGTTGCGGCAGCTCGCCGCTCATGCGGCCGGCCAGGTCGGTCGAGGTGTAGAGCGCGCCGGACTGGTCGGGCGTGTAGCCTTTCGACGTCTTTTCCTTCACGACCTTGTCGTAGATCTTCAGCGCCGCCTCGTAGGCGACCGGGCTGCTGGTCTTGGTGCCGGTGGAGAGCGTGCCGCCGCGCCGGCCGTTGCCGTAATCGACCACCCAGCCATCGTCTTTGGGGCGCAGGTGCACCTGGTAGACCTTGTCCGAGCCCTGGCCCGTGAAATAGAGAAAGCTCGACTGAGGGGTCTGTTCTGCATTCGGCATGGGAAAGATGTGCGGGGGTGAATCTCAGGCCGCGATGCTACACATCGACACGATTGGCACGCATCGCCGCTAAGATGCGCAGCGAAACAAAAAGCACAAGCACCCAACCGAAGGCAGGGAGGCCTCCGCGTGAAGCGCATTCGCTCCGAGAAATTGATCCGCACGAAGCCGGGCGCAACAGGCGCCGCAGGCTTCAGCACCGTGGAACTGTTCGCCCTGCCGGAAGCGCCGGGCCATGTGGTGCATGTGAGCACCAGCCGCGACGGACTGCAGTGGAAGGAGACGGTCTACACGCCATCGCCGCTGCCACTGGAGGCCGCCAACGCCGCTTTCGAGCGTGCCGTGGCGGCGCAGATCGCGCAGGGCTATGCGATCGAAGGGACGGCCGCTGAGGCCGTCGTCACCACCGCTACAACCGCCGTGCTCGCACACCCCGGCGACGCCGTGCTGCTGGCCAGCATCCGCCCCGATGCATGGCGCCTGCTGGCCCCCGTGCGCCGCAGCCGCGTGGTGTGGCGCATCGGCGAGCGCCGGCTGGCCGCCGCCGTGCCGCAGCTCATCGACCACATCGAAACCGGCGAGCCGCTGCTCGACTACTGCATTGCCTGGGCGATCGGCCGCTGTGGCGACGGTGGCGCGTTCGAGGCGATGCGTGAACTATCCCGGCGCGGCCGCACGCCCGTGATCACCCGCGCAGCGCGCTGGGCTGCGCTGAACCTGTGGCCTGCCGAACAACGCGCGGCCGAGACGGCGCGCATCGTGGACGACTGGCCCGCGCCGCTGCGCCGCGCCTGGGCTGCCATGCGCGAAGTGCCGGTCGAGCAGGCCATGCCGCTGCTTCGGCAGCACCTGACCGACCCCGCGCTCTGGAACGGCTTGAAATACGCGGTCTGGGTCGAGCAGCTGTTCGACCTTGCACTGCTCGAAAGCCCGGCTACCGACGGGCTCGCACGCACGGCCTTGATGGAAATCGCACCGACGCTGCAGCTCGCCGCCGGCAGCTTCCGCGCATGGCGCCGGCTGTACAAGGGCGCGGAGTTCGCGGGCGACTACGCCCTGCTCGGCGTGCTGCACCAGCGCCTCGAAACGCAGCGCGCAGCCTTCCGCACCGGTGGTCGCTGGGCACAGGTCAATGGCCGCTATGTCGAGATCGCGAAGGAAATCGTGCGGCCCGACAGCCGCCTCGCCTACAGCCAGCGCACGCGCGACTACCTGCGCCGCCGCACCTGGCGCAGCCTGCGCCGGCTGGCGCTGGCCGGCACGGCCGACGAAGCAAGCTGGCTGCAACTGGCCATGGGCGTGCTGCTCGCAGCCGACGATACCGAAGCCGACGCCGCCGGCCAGCAACGCGAAACCCGCTGGACCCCTGAGCCTCAAAGCTGGCACACCGGCCCCTACAGCCGCTGGCTGGTGCTGATGCAGCTGCTGCACCGCCACGACGCCGAATGGGAGGCCCAACGCGGCGGCCTGCGCTGGCGCCGCAATACGCCGCTGCCCGCGCAGCGCGTCAACCGCACCGAAGCCTGGCCCGAGCGCTGGGACCGCCACCCGCGGGCGCTGCTTCAGCTGATGCAACAGGGCCGCTGTGCCGCCGTGCATGCCTTTGCTACGCGCGCACTGCAGGACAACAAGCCCTTCTGCGAAGCGCTCGAAGCGCCCGCCGTCTGGCGCCTGCTGGGCAGCACCTGGGACGACACCGCACGCTTCGCGCTCGCCATCGCGCGCCAACGCATTGCGGCAGGCGCACAGGCCCTGCCCTGGCTGCCCGCCCTGCTGAATTCGCCGCTGGCCGAGGCGCGCGCCCTTGCGCTCGAATGCATCGGGCAAGACCCGGGCCTCTACAGCCAGCAGGTCGACCTTTTGCTGATGCTGCTGACCTCGGCCGATGCCGAAGTGCGCCGTGCCTCCCGTCTTCTGCTGCAGGCCGCCGCCCCGAACCCGTCGACGCTCGATGCCCTGTGCGGGAGCCTGCTCGCATGGCTGTCAGGATGCGACGCCGGGCAACCCGAGCTCGGCGCCATCTGCGAGAACCTGCAGTGGGCCTTGCAAGGCCTGCTGCGCAACCCGGCCGCCAAGGCACCGCTGCCCGAACTGCTCGCGCTGTTCGACCATGCGAGCCCCGACGTGGTGCGCACCGCTGCCGAATGGCTGCTGCTGCACCCATCGTCGGTCCAGGGCCTGCCGGTGAGCGTGCTCACGCGCCTGCTGCAGTCCGACGACGAGCGCCTGCGCGGCGCAGGCGTGCGGCTGTTCACGGCCCTGCCCGACGCCACACTCATTACCCAGCCAGAGCTGTTCGCCGCCTTCTGCAGCAGCCCGATGCCAGCCGTGCGCGCGGCCGTCGCGCCCCGGCTCGCGCAACTGCTGCCCGCGCACCCCGACTTCGGCGCCGCGCTGATGCCGCTGTTGCGCGACGAACTGTTCCGCGCCGAAGCCGCCGAGGGCGTGTTCGATTCGCTGCTGCAATGGCTGTGCGGCCCGCTGGCCGAGCACACGCGCCGCGGCGAGACCGCCGTCACGCTGCGCCTGCTCGAAGCGCGCAGCAAGGGCGCGCAACGCCTCGGTGCATGGCTGCTGCCGCAGCAAGACCCGCAAAGCTTCGACGTGCTGCAGACCGCCAGCCTCGGCCTTGTCGACACCGCCGCCGCGCGCCGCTGGGCCATGGACCAACTGGCCGCGAACCCGGAACGCACACTGGCGCAGCCGGGCGATGCCCTGCGCATGTTCGACAGCCGCTGGGACGACGCACGTGACTGGGCCCGCCAATGGTTCGGCGCCCAGAGCGGCGCAAGCCAGTGGACGCCTGCACTGCTGGTGCGCCTGTGCGACCACAAGGACGCAGGCGCCCAGCGCCTGGGCCGCGAGCTGCTCACCACGCATTTCGACGTGACCGACGTCACCACCTACATGCTGCAGCTGAGCCAGCATCCCTCGCCCGGCATGCAACTCTTCGTCACGAACTGGCTGGCCTCGGCCGCAAGCCGGAATGTCGACGTGCTCGCGCGGCTGGAGCCCTACTTCCTCAGCGTGCTGTCGCAGGCCAACCGGGGCCGGCTGGCCAAGGCACGCGTCATGGAGTTCCTGGCCGCACAGGCGGCGCATTCGGAAGACATCGCACGCATCGTCGCGCGGGTGTTCGCACGGCAGGCCGTTACCGGCGCCATCACCGAACGCGCCCAGTACGTGGCCGGCCTGCGCAGCATCCAGGCCGCGTTCCCCGGGCTGGACAACCCATTGCAGACCGCACCGGTGCGCAGCGTCGCGCCGCGCCGTGCACTGCCCATAGCCCCTGTAGCCCCCACCGGAGGGCCCGCCGCATGAGATTCCAGTACCGCTACTTCGGCCACTCGGGCGCACAGCACACCGCCAACAGCACGGCGCTGCAGTTCGCGCCCGACACCCTGCGCGCGCCGGTGCATTTCGTCGCCGACATCAACCGCCACCTGCCGTTCCGCGAAGGCATGTCCGCGCTGCACGACGTGGTGGTGGGCGACCTTCGCTTCAAGCCGCGCGACAAGAGCGCGTACCTCGAATGGCTGGCCGGGCAGGAGAACGAACTGCTCGCGCAGTTCATGGCCCGCAGCGACCAGTTGAAGGCGCAGATGGCGCCCATCAGCAACGAGCTGGCCGAGCTGCGCAAGAGCAAGCGGGCCGTGCTGCAGCCCTTCATGAGCGCGCAGCAGCGCTACTTCGACCACATCTACAAGGTCAACCGCGAAGCCTGGTTCGTGCTCGACCCGGTGATCACGGTGCACCCCGACCGCGTGTTCTTCGAGTGCTTCAGCCAGGACGAGTCGAGCTACGGCATGTTCTCGTGCAGCCACGACATCTTCGACCGCGTGAGCGACCACGCCTTCGGCACTACCAACGTCGACTATTCCGAATCGCTGTACGACGAGTTCCAGAAGATCCGCGACTACAAGACGACGCGCCTGGCCATCGACCCCGGTGGCTTCCAGGTGCAGAGCGACAACGACCCGGCCTTCCACGAGCCGAAGATCGACGTGCCCGACAGCTGGGTGCGCGGCTTCCTGCAAGTGAGCAGCGCGATGCTGCTGCCGGCGCAGCGGCTGCAGCTGCACCCGATGGACGTGCACAACATCTGCCTGGTGCTGCGCCGCCGCAAGGAGCGCGTGGGCCCGCGCTCGCTGCGCTTCATCCTGCGGCCGGGGCAGCCGGTGCGCATCCTGTTCGAGCCCTGGGGCCACGAGCTGGTGTGCCCGCGTTCCACGCACAGCGCCACCTCCGACATCGACATCCGCGTGTGGGGCCGGCGCCGCCTGCTGCAGCTCGAACGCCTCGTGCCGGTGGCGCAGGGCTTCACGGTGCACCTGCTGGGCACGGGCATGCCGAGCTTTTGGGTGGCGCAGTTGCCCGACATGGAATTCACGCTCGGCCTCTCGGGCTGGACCGCCAACGACTGGTCGCGCAACGGGCACTTCGAGCTGCTGCAGCCACGCCACACGGTCGACCAGGACAGCCAGCTGCGCGTGTTCGCGGCGCTGGGCGAACGCTGGCGCGCCACCACGGCCGAGCTGGCAGCGGCCACGGGCCTGTCGACCCTCACGGTCGATGCAGCCCTCGGCGGTTATGTGCAGGCCGGGCGCGTGGTGTACGACATCGCGCACGGCGTGTGGCGGCTGCGCGAACTGAGCCGCGAGCCGCTGCCCATGGACAAGCTGCGCTACGCCAGCCCCGAAGAAGAAGCCGCGGCCGAACTGGTGCAGGCGCGCCGCATCGCCAACGTGAAGACGCTTGCTCGCCCCAACGGCGGCCTCACGCTGAGCGGCAAGTGCAAGGGCGCTTCGGGGCAGCGCGAATACCTCATGAGCCTGCAGCTCGACGCCGATCAGCGCGTGGCCTCGGGCGACTGTCAGTGCTCCCACTTCGTCCGCCACCGCATGACCAAGGGCCCGTGCGAGCACATGCTCGCGCTGCGCCTGTCGGCCAATCCGGCAGCAACATCGACCGATCAGGAAAGGACCACCGCACACATCGGCTGATACACTGTTTTTTGCGAACGGAGCGGGAAGGCTCTTGCAATCCGGACGGCGTATCGCCGTCCTCGTACACAGCACTTCCCAAGCGTCACTGGACGTCTCTTCACTGTGCCGGATGGCCATGGTGACGCGACAACAGTGCGGCTTCCTCGAAGCTCATCGGCGTCACCATGGCCATCCGGCGTCGAGTGGAGCCCTCCAGTCCCGAGGCTCTTCGACGAGATTCCCGCTTCGTTCGCAATTTTTCTGATTCATCATCAGCAGTGCATCGGCCAGTGGCGCAGCGCCATGACCATGCAGTCCCCCGCCTCCTCTTCTTCCATTCCCGACTCGGCACTTACGCGCGAGGAGCTGTACGAGCGCATCCGCAAGGGCTCCAAGCAGGAAGTCATCCTCGAGGAAATGCAGCGCCTCGGCTTCTGGCCGCAGGACGCTGCGCAGCCGACGGTCGAGGCGCAACTGATCCGCCGCGAAAGCGAGCTGCAGACGGCTCTCTCCAAGCTCGGCGACGAACTGCGCGGCATCGAAGACCGCGACAGGGCATTGAAGACGATGCGCAAGGAGCGCATGGCCAAGGCCCGCGAACGCCGCGAGGAAACCCGCCAGCGCCTTGCACAGAGCCGCCATGCGCGCGCCGTGGCATGGCACGACCGGCGCCAGCGCGAGTTGCTGTATGTGGGCGACGGCGTATCGGGCGGCCTCAACGAGGCACACAGCGACAGCCAGGCGCTGGCCCGCAACGCCCTGCCCGCGCTCGACCATGCGGGCGACCTCGCCACCGCGATGGGCATCGGCCTCGGCGAACTGCGTTTTCTCGCCTGGCACCGCGAGGTGGCGAGCGTGAGCCACTACCAGCGCTTCACCATTGCCAAGAAGAGCGGCGGCGAGCGCCACATCTCCGCGCCCATGCCGCGCATGAAGCGCGCGCAGTACTGGGTGCTCGACAACATCCTCGCGAAGATGCCGGTGCACGAGGCCGTGCACGGCTTTCTGCCAGGCCGATCGATCCTCACCAATGCTGCGCCGCACGTGGGCCAGGACGTGGTCATCAACCTCGATCTGAAAGACTTCTTTCCCTCCATCGGCATGCGCCGCGTGCGCGGCGTGTTTCGCCAGCTCGGCTATTCGTCGCAGGTGGCGAGCCTGCTGGCGCTGGTGTGCACCGAGGCGCCAACCGACGAAGTGCAGCTCGACGGCCGGCGCTACTTCGTCGCGCGCGGCGAACGCGTGCTGCCGCAGGGCGCACCCACCAGCCCGATGCTGACCAACCTGCTGTGTCGCCGCCTCGACGCGCGGCTGGCCGCCAGCGCCGCCAAGCTGGGCTTTCGCTACACGCGCTATGCGGACGACCTGAGCTTCTCGGCCGGCCCCGAGCACAGCCAGGACACCGGCAAGCTGCTGTGGCGCGTGAAGCAGATCGTAGCCAGTGAAGGCCTCACGGTGCATCCCGACAAGCAGCAGGTCATGCGCAAGCATCAGCAGCAGCATGTGACGGGCATCGTGGTGAACGACAAGCTCTCGGTCGACCGCGACACCCTGCGGCGCTTCCGCGCCGTGCTGCACCAGGCCGAACGGCACGGACCGCAGGGCCTGCAGTGGAACGGCAACAGCGACGTGATCGGTGCGCTGCGCGGCTATGCGAACTTCATCGCGATGACCGACCCGGCGCGCGGCGAGCCGTACCTGCAACGCGTGCGTGCGCTGGCTGCAAAGCACCAAGGAAGCGGCGCGGCAGCGACGACGACGGCTCCACAAGCCTCTCAACGCAAGCTCGCAGCAGGCGAGTTCCGCAAGCAATCCGCCGCGGGCAAGGCGCCCTGGCCCGCGTGGTGGCAGCCGGCAGAAGCGCCCGCGCCGGTGCTGGAGAAAACCGCCGAGCAACTGGCGGAAGAAAAGAAGGCGCAGCGCGAAGCAGCACGGCCGCAGCAGCCGGCCACCGCCCCCGCAGCGACGCGCAGCACGGCACGGCCCGCGTCCAGCCAGGCTGAAGCACCCACCAGGACGCTGGGCGCCGCCGCCCAGATCGGCTGGGTCTTGAGCATGGTGCTGCAGGCCCTCTACGTGGTCAGCGTCTTCCTCGCGGGCACCAGCCCGTTGATCTGGCTGCTGACGGGCGGCGTGGCGATCAGCAACTTCCTGCAGCGCAAGCCCGGCTGGCTGCGCTTCATCGCGGCCATCCTCGTGTCTTCGGTGATTGCGTCGGTCGTGCACGGCATGAAGAACTGACGCGCTGCATGCGCCAAAACCACACGGCACTTCCCAGCACGCGGCGAGCCCGCTACATTCGACGCTTCGACAACCACACAGAAAGCGGAGGTGCGCGATGGTAGACACTGCAATTCATGCCCCCATCCACGTGCGGTTTGTCGGGCCTCATCTGAACTGATCGCTCACGCGTCTATCGCGTAGCCAGTCTGCCCCGCACGGCCTCCCGGCCGTCGCGACGCCCCCAAGCCGCCCCGATTCAAACGCCGCCACCGGCACGCATGTGCCGGCGGCGCCCCGTTCATTTGTCGAATCAAGGCCAACAACCATGCTCGAAACCCGTGCCGCATCTGCGCGGCATACCGTGATCACTGTTTTCGATCCCCAACGCGCGAGCGAAGCCGACTGGGGCAACTTCCTCGCGTACTGGCGCCTGCGCACCGAAGAAGACTTTCCCGGCGACCCCATCGCTCCCGATGCCGACACCCGGTACAACGTGCAGCGGCCCAACCCGCTGTATGTCTTTCACCGCGTGCTGGCCGTCGGCGAGCACGGCGAATTCATCGGCAGCCTGAGCGCGAGTTTTCGCCGCGAAGGCACTCCAGAGTACGAGGCGTTCACGCCGTTCCTCGAAGCCTGGGGCGGCGTGCTGCGCCCCCACCGACGCCGCGGCGTGGCGAGCGCGCTGCTTCGTACGTTGCTGGCGCTGATGGAGGCGCAGGGCAAGTCCGTAGCGACCATCAAGGCGCACCTGCCCGAAGGCCACGCCTTCCTGCAGGCCATCGGCGCTGTCGAGAAGCATCGCAGCGTCGAGAACCGCATGGCCTTCGCCGGCCTCGACTGGCAGGCACTCGCACGCTGGCGTGCCGAAGGCTTTGCACCCGCCCACGGCCTGCGCGCCGAGGTGCACGCCGGCCGCGTGCCGTTCGAGCGGCTCGCGACGCTGATGGAGCCGCTATCCGTGCTGTTGAGCGACGCGCCCACCACCATGCTCGAACGGCCGCCGCTGCGCTACGACCTGGAAGACTTTCCGCCCTGGTACGCCGACATGGACCGCCGCGGCGGTGACCACTTTCTCGTGCTGCTGCTCGACGGCGACGAAGTGATCGCGGTGTGCGACGCCGCCTGGAACCAGCGCTTTCCCGACCGCATGCACCAGCGGCTCACGGCCGTGGCGCGCCGGTGGCGCGGCAAGGGCCTGGCCAAGGGCGTGAAGGCCGCCATGCTGCAGCTCGTGCGCCAGCGCCATCCCGAGGTCGCGATGGCCTTTACCCACAACGCCGAGGTCAACGAGCCCATGCTCTCCATCAACCACCGGCTCGGCTATGCCGCGCACAGGCATGATGGGCTCTACCAGATCGGCACGGAAAGCCTGAGAACCTTCCTCCAGGAGACACGTCCATGAAAGCACCCCAGCGACTGCAGGCACTGATCGACGAAGGCCTGATCGACACCGTGGTGCGCCAGCTCATGAGCGGCAAGGAGGCCATGGTCTACGTCGTGCGCTGCGGCGACGAGACGCGCTGCGCCAAGGTCTACAAGGAGGCCGACAAGCGCAGCTTCCGCCAGGCCGTCGACTACACCGAGAACCGCCGCGTCAAGAACACCCGCGAAGCGCGCGCCATGGCCAAGGGCACGCGCTTCGGCCGACAGGTGACCGAGGCCATCTGGCAGAGCGCCGAGGTCGATGCGCTCTACCGCCTGGCCGCCGCGGGCGTGCGCGTGCCCACGCCGCACAACTTTCTCGAAGGCGTGCTGCTGATGGACCTCGTGACCGACGCCAACGGCGACGCCGCCCCGCGCCTGAACGACGTAGCCTTCTCGCCCGAAGATGCCATACGCCACCACGCCAGCCTGCTGAAGGAAGTGATGCGCATGCTGTGCGCCGGCATCGTGCACGGCGACCTCTCGGAGTTCAACGTGCTGCTGGCCGAAGACGGCCCCGTGATCATCGACCTGCCGCAGGCGGTGGACGCAGCGGGCAACAACCATGCGCGGCGCATGCTGCTGCGCGACGTCGGGAACCTGCGCGACTTCTTCGGCCAATTCGCGCCCGCGCTGCTGCGTACGCACTATGGCGACGAAATCTGGCACCTCTACGAGCGCGGCCTGCTGCGCCCTGAGACGGAGCTGACGGGCATGTTCGTGCACGAGACCGGCCCGGTCGACCTGCGCAACGTGCTGCGCGAGGTGGACGATGCACGCGAGGAAGAAGCGGCGCGGCGCCTGCGCATGCAGACGCCGCGACAATAGCGGGCTCACGATGCCCGCCCGATGAACTCTTCCGCCCTGCGCCCGCCCCTTTCCACCACCACCGCACGACAGATCGCCAAGGCCGCGGCCCTCGTGGCCCTGGGCCTCGGCCCAGCGGCGATGCACGCGCACGCAGCCGGCATCCGCCTCGAGGACGACCGCGGCACCACGCTTGAACTGCAGGCGCCAGCAAAACGCATCGTGTCGCTGATGCCCTCGCTGACCGAAACCGTCTGCGCGCTCGACGCCTGCGATCGGCTGGTGGGTATCGACCGCCACGCCAACTGGCCAGCGTCGGTCAAAGGGCTTCCGCAGGTGGGCGGCATCGACGACGCGAACATCGAGCGCATCGTCGCGCTCAAGCCCGACCTGGTGCTGCTGCGTCCGCGCAGCCGCGCCGCCGAACCGCTGGAGCGCCTGGGCATCAAGGTGCTGGCGCTCGACGCCAAGACCCATGCCGACATGCGCCGCGTGATGGAAACCGTGGCCCGAGCCACAGGCCGTCCCGGTGCGGGCGAAGCCTTCTGGCGCAAGCTCGATGCCGGGCTGGACGCGGCCAAGGCCCGCGTGCCGGCCGGCTGGCAAGGCCGGCGCGTGTATTTCGAAGTGCACGGCGGCATGGCCGCGGCCAGCGAAAGCTCCTTCATCGGCGAGACGCTGGCCCGCCTCGGGCTCGGCAACGCCGTGCCGGGCACGCTCGGCCCGTTCCCGAAGATGAGCCCCGAATTCGTGGTGCGCGCCAACCCAGACGTATTGATGGTCTCGGCCCTCGGCGAAATCTCCGCCATGGCTTCGCGGCCCGGCTGGTCGGCCATGTCGGCCATCCAGCGCGGGCGCGTGTGCAGCTTTGCGTCGGCGCGTTTCGACCTGATGATGCGCCCCGGCCCGCGTCTGGACGAGGCGGCCGATGCCATCGTGGGGTGCCTGGCCTCGCTGGGCGAGCCGAAGCCCTGAATGACAGACAGCGACAACAACACGCCCACCGTTTCCCTCTTTCCCCAATGAAGCATCGCAAGCAAACCTCCTCCACCCCTTTCGTCCGGGTGGGCCCCAGCGGCGTGCACGGCCTCGGCGCCTTCGCCACGCGCGACCTGCCGCCCGAAGCCTTCCTCGGCCTCTACGAAGGCCGCCGCTACACCAAGGCCGAAATCGCCACCAAGGTCTGGGACGACCAGCTCACCTACCTGTTCACGCTGACGAACCACGAGACCATCGATGGCGCCAAGGGCGGCAACGCCACGCGCCACCTGAACCACTCGTGCGAGCCGAACTGCGAAGCGGTGGAGGAATACGACGAAGCTGGCGAACTGGTGCTCAAGTTCCAGACGCTGGTGGCGGTGGACGCGGGCGACGAGTTGTTCATCGACTATTCGCTGACGGCGGACGACGGCTCGCCGCCATCGAAGTACCCCTGCCATTGCGGCTCACCGGGCTGTAGGGGGACGATGCTGGCGCCTGAAGAAACCGAGGCGCCCGCCCCGTAAGCGACCCGTCGTCCGAGGTGGCCTTGCCGTCAGGGCGACTCGTTCTTCAGCTTGCGCAGTTGCTCCTCGGTGCGATCGAGTTCCAGGCGAAGCGCCCTGGCTTCCTGCTCCAGCTTGTCGATGCGGGCTGCGCGGCTCTCGGCCGGCGGCGCGGTCTTGCTGCAACGCGTCTGCAGAGCGCTCAATGCCTCGGCAAGCTCTCGCCGCCGCAGCATCTGGCCCCGGGAACGCGCGAGATCGATGTCGCGCTCAAGTGATGCCTCCTCCGCCTGGCAAGTCGCGCCGTCCGGCGGCACGGCGGATTGTGCGAAGGCAGGCAGCGTCACGCTCAACGCAAGGGCCAGGAAAAAGGTTTTGACGCTCATGCCGCACGGTAACGCAACGGCGGTGCAAAAACCGCCAATCAGCCCTACACGGTGAGGTAGCGCGCATCCCACTGCGCGGCGAGCTGCTTGGCGCGGTGCAGCGGCACTCGCGCTGCCTCGAAATCGACCACGCACGCGACATCGGCGGCCTCGGGCCGCGCGGGGCTTTCGCTGCTGCGGCCGTCGGTCAGCAGCCACAGCCAGCGTTGCCGCGCCTCGCTCTTCGCGAGCAACTGGTCGGCACGCTGCACACCCAGCGCGAGCGGCGTGCCGCCGCCAGCGGCAATCGGCGCGACCCACTCGTCGTTCCAGGCGCTGGCGCGGCGTGGGGGCAGGCGCAGTTCGACCACTTCGCCAGCAAAGCACAGCAGCGCAACGTGGTCGCGGCGCTGGTAGGCCTCCTGCATCAGCACGAGCAGCAGGCCCTTGGCGCGTGCAAGGTTGCCGTCATTGCGCATAGAGGCCGAGCAGTCGAGCAGGAAGCAATGGAGCGCGCCGCTGCGCGCCTCTTGCGGGCGATGGCGCAGGTGTTCGGCACGCAGCCGATCGGCGCCACGCGCCACAAGAGTGCGCGGCCAGTCGAAGGCCGTGCCCTGCGGCGAGGGGCCGTGCCATGCCTCCCTTTGCGAGCCCTGCCTCCGGTCACCCTGGCGTGCGCCAGCGGGTGCGGCGTCCCGGAGGCTCAGGCTTTTTTTGGGGCGGCCTGCGCCGGGGCGATCAGCGGGCGCAGCGGCTTCACGCGCTCGATGCCGACGGGTTCTGGCGGCATGGCACCCCAGTCTTCGTCGCCTGTGCTGTTCGCTTCATCCTTGCCGTTACTGCTCCCGTCGGGCTTGGCGACTCGGGGGGTGGGGGCCGGCGCTGGAGTCGCCTCGGCTTCAGGCTTGCGCCGATGCAGCAGCACGGCCTCGGCCACGCGCTGCACGTGGTCGGTGGTGATGGCGGCAGAGCCCTCCCACGCCGCTAGTGCCCGGGCTGAGCGCAGCATCACGAGATCGGCGCGCAACCCATCGACGCCGGCCTCGATACACAGCGCACCAACCGCCTCGTGCACCGCATCGCCGTACGGCAGCGCCAATGCATCGGCCACGAGCGCCCGCGCACGAACCAGCGCAGCCGCCAGTTCGGCCTCTTCCTGTGCATGCTTCGCGCGAAAGCCCAGCGGATCGGCATCGAAAGCCAGCCGCGCACGCACGATGGCCTGTCGCTCCGCCGCGTCTCCGATGTTGCGCAGCTGTACGCACAGGCCGAAGCGGTCGAGCAGTTGCGGGCGCAGCGTGCCCTCTTCCGGATTCATGGTGCCGACCAGCACGAAGCGCGCCGCGTGCCGGTGCGAGATGCCGTCGCGCTCCACCACGTTGACACCGCTGGCCGCCGCGTCGAGCAGCGAGTCGATCAGCGCATCGGGCAGCAGGTTGATTTCGTCCACATACAGCACACCGCCATGCGCGCGCGCCAGCAGGCCGGGCGCGAACTTGAGCTCATGGCCGGCCAGCGCATGCCCGAGGTCCAGCGTGCCGACAAGGCTTTCGAGGCTCGCACCCAGCGGCAGCGTGACGAAGGGCGCACCGGGCAGCAGCTCGGCGAGCGCGCGCGCGGCCGTGGTCTTGGCCGTGCCGCGCGGCCCTTCGATCAGCACGCCGCCCAGCCCCGGATCGACAGCGGCCAGCAGCAGCGCCTGGCGCAATTGCGGCTGACCCGCTATCGCGGAAAAGGGAAAAGGCACCGGCATCGGGGCGGCAGTGGTCATCGCAGGCTTCCTTCCATCTGCTGCTCGTGGTCGAGCAACAGGTTTTCCAATTGGTTCTTGTAGTCACCGGGCGACTGCCACAGGCCGCGCTGCATGGCTTCGAGCAGGCGGCTGAGCATGTCGTGCAGTGCGCGCGGATTGTGTTCGCTCACGAAGTCGCGGGTGGCTTCGTCGAGCACGTAGGCGTCGGCCACCATCGCGTACTGGTGGTCGCCGACCACGCGCGCGGTGGCGTCGAAGCCGAACAGGTAGTCGACCGTCGCGGCCATCTCGAAAGCGCCCTTGTAGCCATGGCGCTTCACGCCGTCGATCCACTTCGGATTGACCACGCGCGAGCGGATGACGCGGCTGATTTCTTCCTTCAGCGTGCGCACGCGCGGCGCTTGCGGGTTGCCGTGGTCGCCGTGATACATGGTCGGCTGCCGGCCGCTCAGGTGGCGCACGGCGGCCACCATGCCGCCCTGGAACTGGTAGTAGTCGTTGGAGTCGAGCAGGTCGTGCTCGCGGCTGTCCTGGTTCTGCATGACGACGTTCATGGCCCGCAGGCGGCGCACCAGTGCGTCGGTGGCGGGCACGCCGTCGCTGCCCTGGCCGTAAGCGTGAGCGCTGCCGCCGACATAGGCCTTCGACAGGTCGTCGTCGGTCTGCCAGTCGCCATGGTCGAACAGCGGTTGCAGGCCCGAGCCGTAGCTGCCGGGCGCGGAGCCGAATACGCGCCAGCCGGCCTGCTGGCGCGCTTCTTCCGGCGAAGTGCCCTGTGCTTCCAGCGCAGCGGCTTCGCGGAGGATGCGTGCGCGGATCGGGTTGCGCTCGGCGTCTTCGTCTTCCTGCGCAGCGACAGCCTGCACGGCCGCATCGAACATCTGCACGGCGTTGGGAAAGGCGTCGCGGAAGAAGCCCGAGATGCGCAGCGTCACGTCGATGCGCGGACGGCCGAGGCCGACCGTGGGCAGCACCTCGAAATCGACCACGCGCTGGCTGCCCGGCGCCCACTTGGGCCGCACGCCGATGAGCGCGAAGGCCTGCGCCAGATCGTCGCCGCCGGTACGCATGGTGGCCGTGCCCCAAACCGACAGGCCCATGGCCACCGGATAGTCGCCGTGCTCCTGCATGTGCCGCTCGACCAACTGCGCGGCCGACTTGAGGCCGAGCATCCAGGCAGTGGGTGTGGGAATGGCGCGCGTATCGACCGCGTAGAAGTTGCGCCCGGTGGGCAGCACGTCGGGACGGCCGCGCGAAGGAGAACCGCTCGGGCCCGGCGGCACGAAGCGGCCTTGCAGGGCGCGAGAGAGTTGCAGCAGCTCTTGCGCACCGCAGGCATCGAGCGCAGGCGCCAGGCTTTGCGCGATACGGCCCATCACAGCGGCGGTCTTCGGCAGTTCGGGCGGGCATTCGCCCTCTTCCAGCAGGCGCTGCGCCAGCAGTTCCAGCCGTTCGCGCGTGTCACCCTGATGCCGCCATGCTTCAGGGCTCACCGATTGCAGCAGCGCAGGACGCGCGCCCTGCCAAGGCTTGGCCGCGTCGATGTCGAGCGGGTCGAAGGCATCGCCCGCCAGCAGGTCTTGCGACAGCGCGCCGAGCAGGCCGGCATTCGCACCCACGCCATCGGCAGCCGGATAGCGCGCCAGCGCCAGCAGCGTGTCGCGCCGCAGCCGCTCCTGCGGCGACGCGCCGAACACGTGCAGCCCGTCGCGAATCTGCGTTTCCTTCAGTTCGCACAGGTAGGCATCCACGCGCGCGAGCACCGCATCGTCTTCCACACCCGGCATGCCCAGCTCCTCGACCAGATGCTGCGCCCGCACCGCCGCGAGGATCTGGGCACGCAGCACTTTGGCGCGGCGCGCGTCGACCAGCAGCGCGTCGTAGTACTCGTCGACCTGCCGCTCCAGGTCTTGCATCGGACCATGGTTCTCGGCGCGCGTGAGCGGCGGCATCAGGTGGTCGACGATGACCGCCTGCGTGCGCCGCTTGGCCTGCGCGCCCTCGCCCGGGTCGTTGACGATGAAGGGATACACATTGGGCAGCGGCCCGAGGATGGCGTCGGGCCAGCAGGACTGCGACAGCGCGATGCTCTTGCCCGGCAGCCATTCGAGGTTGCCGTGCTTGCCGACGTGCACCACCGCGTCGATGGCGAAAGCCTCGCGCAGCCAGAAATAGAAAGCGAGATAGCTGTGCGGCGGCACCAGCTCCGCGTCGTGATAGCTCGCGTAGTCGGCCGCACCCAGTGTGCCCAGGGCGCGCGCAGGCTGGATGCCGACGAACACGCGGCCCAGTCGCAGGCCGGCGATCATGAAGCGGTTGTTTCGCACCATCGGGTCTTGTTCGGGCGGCCCCCAGCGCGCGTCGATGGCGGCCGCCATGCCGTCGGGCAGCTTCGCCAGGCATGCGCGGTACTCGGCCAGCCCGTAGCTCTGCCATGCCGGCCGCGCGGTCCATTGCGTGGGGTCGTTCGCGATGCCTTCCTGCAGCTTGCGCATCAGCGCATCGCCGTCGGTGGGCATCGTGCCGGGCTCGCCCAGCGCATAGCCCTCGGCCGCCATCGCTCGCAGAATCGCCATCACCGAAGCCGGTGTGTCCAGCCCCACGCCACTGCCGATGCGCCCTTCGCTACCCGGGTAGTTCGCAAGGATCAGCGCGATGCGCTTCTCGCCGGCCCGCAGGCTGCGCAGCCTGCACCAACGGCGCGCCAGCTCGGCCACGAAGGCGATGCGATCGGGCTCGGGCTGGTAGTTCACCACCTCTGTCTGCGTGAGTTCGCAGCGGTGCGACAGGCCCTTGAAGCTCACGGCCCGGGTGATGATGCGGCCGTCCATCTCGGGCAGCGCGATCTGCATCGCGATGTCGCGCGGGCGCAGGCCCTGGCTGTCGGCCAGCCAGTCTTCGCGGTTGCCGCCGCTCACGATCACCTGCAGCACGGGTGCGTCGCCGGCCAGCGCGATGCCTTCGCCCTCTTCGTTCTGCGCGCCCTGCCCCAGTGCCGCGAAGGCCGTGGTGTTGAGCACAAGCTGCACGTCATGCTCGATGCATAGCTCGCGCAGCGTGGACAGGCACAGCGGGTCTTTGAGCGAATCGAGCGCGACCGGCAGCGGGTTCAGCCCTTCTGCGCTCAATGCGGCAGCGAGCGCATCGAAAGCCACCGTGTTGCCCGAAAGCAGATGCGAGCGATAGAACACCAGCGCCACCACCGGCGCGCCCGCATGCCACCCGGCGCGCAGGTCATCGATGCCGGCCACGGTGTGGGCCGCGTCAATACCGCGCGGCACATGCAGCGCAACCTGCGGCAGGCTGCGCGGCGGCAACGGCGCCTCGCCGTGGCCCAGGCCATGAAAGGCCACCGCGCGCAGGAACTGCATCGCATTGCCCGCCCCTCCGCTGCGCATGTACTGCCAGAGCTGGTGGCTCACCACGCGCGGCGCCGTGCTGCGCGCGAGCAGGTCTTCGTCTTCCTGCAGGTCGCCGGAGAACATGGCGAGCTGCTGGCCTTTGCGCTTCGCCAGCTTTTCAAGCTGCTGCAAGCCGTAGGCCCAGGCCGATTCCGCACCCAGGTGATCGACCACCACCACGCGCGCATGTTGCAGCACTTCGTCGATGTACAGGTCGAGCGACGCAGGCTGGCGCAGGTGCATCAGGTTGGCCAGCCGCAGCGAGGGATAACCGGGGTCGGTGGCCGCCAGCGCCGTGCGCGCCGCCGCGAGCAGCGCAAGCGTGGTGTCGGCCGAACTGAGCACCACGATGTCGCCCGGCGTCTGGTCGAGCCGGGTGACAACGCTGTCGTCTTCGACGAAGCGTCCGGGCTGGGTGCTCAGCAGGTGCATGCGTTCAGGCCGTCAGGCTGCGACCGCGCTCACCTCTTCCAGCGCCTTGCGCAACACGGCCTCGTCGAGGTCTTCGCCGATGAACACGAGCCGCGTGCGCTGCGCCTCGCCATCGCGCCAGCGGCGGTCGAAGTGGTGGTCGAAGCGGCGGCCCACGCCCTGCACCAAAAGGCGCATCGGCTTGCCCGGAATGGCGACGAAGCCCTTCACGCGGTAGATGGTGTGCTGCTCGACCAGCTTGCCGAGCACTGCGAGCAGGCTGTCGCGGTCCACGGGCGGCAGCTCGATCACGAGCGAGTCGAACTCGTCGTGGTCGTGGTCTTCCTCGTGGTCGTGGTGGCTTTCGCGCAGGTGGATGGTGGCCTCGGCCGCGCGGCCCTGGCCTAGCAGCAGCGCGAGCGGCAGCCTGCCTTCGGTGGCGGCGACGATCTTGACTTCGAGCGGCAGCTCCTCGCGCACCAGTGCCTCGACCTTGGCGCGCGCGGCGTCGTCCATCAGGTCGGTCTTGTTGAGCACCACGAGATCGGCGGCCGAGAGCTGGTCTTCGAACAGCTCGTGCAGAGGCGATTCGTGGTCGAGGTTGGGGTCGGCGCGGCGCGCCTCGTCGACGGCCTCGGGGTTCTCGGCGAACTGGCCCGACGCGGCGGCCGGGCCGTCTACCACCGTGACCACCGAGTCCACGGTGAAGATGTTGGCGATGTCCGGCCACTGGAAGGCCTGCACCAGCGGCTTGGGCAGCGCGAGGCCCGAGGTCTCGATGATCACGGCATCGATGTCGCCGCGCCGCTCGGCCAGTTGCAGCATCACGGGCAGGAATTCTTCCTGCACGGTGCAGCAGACGCAGCCGTTGGCCAGTTCGTACAGCGCGCCTTCGCGCTCGTTGCCCTCGTCGTCGCAGCCGATGCCGCAGCCGCGAAGAATCTCGCCGTCGATGCCGAGCTCGCCGAACTCGTTGACGATCACCGCGATGCGGCGGCCTTCGGCGTTGCCGAGGATGTGGCGCAGCAGCGTGGTCTTGCCGCTGCCGAGGAAGCCCGTGACGATGGTGACGGGGATCTTGGCGTTGCTTGCTTGTGTCATGGGAGATGTTCTTTCAGGCGCGGAAGCGCCTGTGCCACTCCCCGAGGTAGCACCTCGTGAGCGCGGCGATGCATTGGTTGAATCAGATGGCGCTGTACAGGCGGCGCTCGACGAAGGCCGTGCCCTGCAGACGACGCCAGGCCTTTGCGGCGGCCAACACGCCCAGGTCGACCAGCGGCTCGACAAGCACGACGGTCATGTAGGCAGCGCCGAAGCTGGCGATCTGGCTCAGGTTCTCGAGCCCGGTGCCGCGTCCGTAGAGCGCCCAGAAGCCGACCCAGACCACGATGCCACCCTGGTAGGCCACAGACAGCTTGAATGCCTGCTGGTAGCCGATGTCCACGTAGGCCACGTTCTGGGGAATGATGCGCCGTGCCAGCGCGGCAGTCGCGAACAGGGGCACCAGCAAGGTGGTGACGTTCATGCCGAATTGCGGCACATCCTGCGGTTCGAAGAACAGTCCCTGGATGAGCAACCCGCCCGCCAGGCCGATGGCCGCAGGCGCCAACCCGAACACCAGCAGCAGGGTCGTGCCGAGAATCAGGTGCACCTCGGACACGCCCACCGGGTGATGCGGCAACACTTCGAAGAAGCAGAACACCAGCGCAATGGCAATGGCCGAGCGCAGCGCCAGGGCGGCAAGGCCGTCCTTCACGGCCGTATCGAAGGCCACCTTGCCCGTATAGGCGAGAGCAGCTGCCGCCGTGGCGTAGCTGAGGAAGATCTTGGATCCGTCGACGAGACCTGGTTCGATGTGCATCAAGCACCTCCTGAAATGCACCGCAGTGCGAAAGTTGATTGTTGGTTCATGGGCCTGCTTGCGCAAGCCCCTTCGATACGGCCGACGGCCGGGGCTTGCGCCGCAGCCGTCGCCAGCCGATCACGACGCCGCTGGCCGAGGCCACGGTGCCGATGATCGACAGCAGCCACACCACGACGTCCCAAGCCGGCCGGTACTGGATGAGCCAGGGAAAGTCGAGGCTGTGCGCGGCGTTGAATAGCCAGCGTCGCAGCCTCGAATTGCTGTCGTTGCTGCCGGCGACCTGGCCGCTGGCCGGGTCGATGTAGATCCAGCTGCGCGCGGGGTCGTCGAACTGCAGGCGCCACACGGGCACGATGCGCTCGCGGTGGTGGCCATACCAGTGGAAGTCTTCTCGGGTCTGCAGCGTGGCCTGGGTGATGGCGCCGGGCCGCAGGCGGGCGGCGGTGCGCAGGATGTCGTCCTTGGCGATAGAGGCTAGGTCGCCCGTGGCCGCATCGACCACCCGCACACGCGCCTTCGCGTCGCGCAGCTGCAGCAGCGGCTTGCCGTCGAACCACAGCAGCACAGCCTCGCGTGGTGCGGCGTCGCCCTCGCCTGAGGGCAACACCGCTGGCGGCCAGGGGAACGGCGAGGTGCCGGCCCCCGTGTAGCGCGCCATCGCCGCCGCATCGCCAGCCCCACGCTGGAACCAGCCATTGGGGTTCATCGACAGCCAGCCGCTGATGATCCACGTCAGCACGAAGAAGCCACCGATGAGCCCCGCGATGTGGTGCCACGCCATCCACCCGCTGTACGGCGTGACCGCGCCATTTCGGAACCTGCGCCGCAAGCGCACCCGCAGGATGCCGATGACGATGCCCGTCACGGCCGAAACGATGCATGCCGCCGACAACCACACCACAACGTCGTGCCACAGCGGCGGATCGGCGCGCAGCGGCGTGAAGTAGATCCAGTGCGGCACGGAACCCAGCCAGTTCCAGAAGCGCTCCGAACGCGTGGTGTCGCGCACCACCTCTCCGTTGCGCTGCGACACATACAGCTCCGTGCCGGCGGCGTCGCCGACTTCGATGCGGTGCAGCGGGCGCAGCGGGTTCAGGCCCTGCGGCACGGTCCACTGGTCGCGCTCCAGCGTCTCGGCCCAATGCGCACTCGTGTGACCCGAGAAAGCCCGTGCGATGGCCTCGGCCTGCGCGGCATCGACCGGGCCGGGCAGGTGGCCGTCGCGCGCCGAGACCGTGTGCCGGCCGCCGCTCGCATCGACGATGCGCCATACGGGTTCGGCGTTGATGCCGCCCTGCATCTCCAGCACCATGCGCCGCGGCGGCTGCGCGCGGGCGGCCTGCGGAAGCACATCGAGCGCGGCCGCAGGTGACACCGCCGCCTGCTCGAAACGCAACGGCGCCAGGCCTGCGAGCCGCTCTTCGTCCGTGAGGTTGGGATACCCCACATACATCATCACGACGCCTGAGAGAAACCACATGACAAACAGCAGGCAGCCGCCGATGCCCAGCCACCGGTGCGTCCAGTAGAGCCAGTGCCGGATGCCCGGCCAGGCGCGGCGCCATGCGGAAGTCATGAGAGCGTCGCTCAGAAGTTGACCAGAGCCGACAGCTCGAACGAACGCGGGCGGCCCAGCAGCCACTGGTTGCCGCCGTTCGAGAACGACACCGCGTAGCGACGGTCGGCCAGGTTGTAGGCACGCAGCGCGAACTTCAGCGACGGGTTCGCCTGCCAGCTCACGCCCGCGTCGGCCACGGTGTATGAGCCGATCTTGCGCGAGTTGGCCGTATCGACCTGGCGCGGACCGACGTAGCGCACGCCGAAATCGGCCTCCCACTGCGGCAGGAAGCGCCAGTTGAGCCAGAGGTTCGCGGCCTCTTCGGGCACGCCTGTGGGTGTGTTGCCCGCGCGCGAGACCAGGCGCCCGCTGACGACTTCGTTGAAGTCGTCATAGCGCGCACGCAGCTTGGCCACGTTGGCCTCGAGCCGCAGCGTCGAGGTGAGCGCCAGGTCGAGCGTGGCTTCGATGCCTTCGGACGACTGCTTGCCGATCTGCTGGGTGATGGTCGGGTCGGTCGCGTCGCGCGAGAGCAGCTTGGTCTTCTCGATGCGATAGGCCGCCACGGTCCAGGCGCCGCGGTTGTCGGCCAGCAGGCGCTTGTAGCCCACCTCGACCTGCCGGCCGGTGCTGAGCTCGAACGGCACCTGCGTGGCCGAGGTGGTGATGAGCGAAGTCAGCGGGTCGGCCGCGCGCGCCACCTGTGCGTAGAACGACTGCGACGCATCGGGCGCATACACCACGCCAAGGCGGCCGGTGGCGTACTCGAAGGTCTTGCCAAGGTTGTTGGCCGCGTTCTGCAGATCGGTGCGCGCCACCTTGGCATGGTCCCAGCGCAGGCTGCCCACCACTGACCACTGCTCGTTGAAGGCCAGCTTGTCTTCGGTGAAGAAAGCGTAGGTGTCGGTCTTGGTCCGGTAGCGCGGCGTGTAGGCCACGGGCGAGACGTAGTAGCCGGGGTTGAAGACGAAGGGGTCGACCACCGATCGCCCGCCGTAGGGCGAATCGTTGCTGTGCTGGAAGTTGATGTGGTTCGCGTCGAAGCCCACCAGCACCTGGTTGGCCAGGCCGAACAGGCTGTGCTTGAACGTTGCGTCGGTGCGGTTGCCGATCTGCTCCTGGTCGTGGCCGATCTCCAGGTAGTCACCGCGCGTCACGCGCCGCGTGGTGGCGTTGTAGGTGTAGGTCTCGCTGTCGCGCCAGTGGCGCTTGCTCTCCAGCCGGTAGAGCTGGTTGCGCACGGTGACGGCATCGTTGGGCGTCCACTGGGCGTCGAGCCGGGTCCACTTGTCGCGGTACTTGACTTCCGCATCGTCGACGTTGTAGTTCTGGCGCAGCGTCTGGCTGCTCAGGCGGCCGTCGATCAGCGGCACGCCGAAGTAGCGCTGCGGCGACTGGCGGCCCTCGTCGTGCGACAGCGTGAACTGCAGCTGCGGCGACACGTCGAGCCGCACGGCCGCGCCCACGGCCAGGCTCTCGGCCTGCCCGCGCTGCATGAAGCCATCGGTCTTGCGGTGGCTGATGTCGAAGCGGTAAGAGAGCTTGTCGTTGATCGCCCCGCCGCTGCCAAAGGCCACCTGGCGAGTGGCGTCGGAGCCCATCGTGACCAGCGCTTCGTTCTGGATCGGGCCGCGCGTGGGCTTCTTGGGCACCACGTTGATCGCGCCGCCGATGGCGCCCTCGCCGAACATCACCGAGGCCGCGCCGCGCAGCACTTCGATGCGGTCGACCGACCAGGTGTCGAACGGGAATGTGACGGTGCCCGCGCCCGCGTAGAGGCGCGTGCCGTCGAAGAGCTGCATCACCGAGCCGTGGCCCGAGAAGCCGCGCGCCGCCATCGCGGTGCCGCCGTTGCCGGGGCCGGGCGAGCCGGTGATGCCGGTGGCGCGGGTGGCGGCATCGATTACCGAGACGTCGCCGCGTGCGCGGATGGTGTCGCCCGTCAGCACTTCGATGCTGGCCGGCGTTTCCAGCGGCGTCAGGCCCAGGCGGCTGCCGGTGTGCGAGGGCTCGTCGATGGCCAGCGGCGTGTGCCGCTCGGCCTCGACCTGCACCGGCTTGAGGCTCTGGCCGCTGCCGTTGGCCGTTTCACCCGACGACTGCGCGAGGACCGCGGAAGGCCCGAAAACCAGCCCCAGACCCAGCGAAAGACCCGAAAGGCGTGCCCAACACAGCGGCGCGCCCCTGCTATCGCGCGCTGGCGATGCATGACCCATGTGACTTCTCCTCCGACCTGCGTCCCCGCAGGCTCCTGACCGATAAAGGACGTGGCGGAAGAGACGAAGGGACTGCGACGGTACGCGCGAGCGCGAAGCGGTGGCAGGCCCGGACACGCACTCCCGCAGCATCCGAAGGCGGTTGCGAAGGCCGGTATCCGGGCTTGCGGAGCGCCGCGGCGTGCCAATCAATCAATCAATGAATGGATGCACACCGCGGCCGAAACCCTCGCCTTCCCACGCCGAAGCGCAGTGGCTGCCCATGCCATCGAGGGGACATGAGCGTGAGGGTTTCCAGATCCGCTGACCGTTGCGGGGGCAGCGCAGGAGTTGCAGCGTCAATCAATCAAGAATGAACGACGCGGCGCACCTGCTTCCCGTTTAACCCCGTGGCCATGAGATGGCGTGCGGGGCACCTTCGAACCGTATTGCCTGGCGGGATTAATAAGAATTAACACACCAGAACGGCGGGATTATAGGGAGCGGCCTTCCGCCGAAGGCCTCGGGCGAGCCTCAGACAGGCCTTCCCTCGGGTCCGAACAGCCGCCGCATCACGGCCACGCCCGCCACCAGCGCATTCGAATAGGTGGCATAGGGATCGTGCGCGGCCTCCAGCGGCATGTAGATGTGGGAGGTCTCGCCGGGCGTATCGTCGACCGCCTCCATCAGCACCCAATAGAACTCGCCCGCCTCCAGTTCATGGACGGTGAGCGCGATGTTTCTCGATGAGGACATGGAGGTGCGAGTGGCTGACAAGGTTGTCGGTTCTTTTTTGAATGGGCGGGGTACGCACGCGGTTGACAGTGCTTTCGGGTTTCTCCTACAGAGCCCGGTGCCGGTGCGACCTAATGTTGTAGTCAGGGACCTTTCAGAAGCCTTTCCAAGAACAGGAGGCAGCATGAAGCATTTCACTCTTGAACCGGGCATGCGATCGAGCATCGGCGGAGCCTTTTATCCGACCGGCTATTCGATGGTGATGTTTCCGAATGCGGAAGACGCCGACCGCATCGGCCACCGCCTGATCGAAAAAGGCATGAGTGGCGACGAGGTCTATCTGCTTCCCGCGCAAGCGGTGCTGGCCGAGATCGCCCCGACCGCGAAGGCATCCGACAACCCCCTGCCCTCCGCCGGCACCGACGCCGCGACGGTACGCGCCTATACCAAGCTGGCGCACGACGGCCATACGGGCCTGCTGGTAAGGACAAGAGACGGCGCCGCCGCCGAACGCCTGATGGAACTGGTGCGCACCGTGCCCTATTCCATCGCACAGCGCTACCGCACGCTGGTCATCGAAGACCTCTGAGAAGAAGAGGAAGGCGGGCGTCTTCAAGCCGGCACGGCCATCGACACGGCGCGCTGGACCACATCGCGGGCCATGGCCTGGGCCAGTTCATGCTCGCCGAGGAACACGGTGGCGGAGGTTTCCTGCGTGAGCAGCCGGGCCTCCTGCTCGTTGTGGCTGCGGATCACGGTCTGGATGGTGGGGTTGAGCGTGCGCGCCGTTTCCATCATCTGGCGCACGTTCATGGCGTCAGGCGTGGCCACCACCAGCACGCGGGCGCGCGCGATGTGCGCCTGGATCAGCACGGCCGGGTCGGCCGCATCGCCCCACACGGCGGGTGTGCCGGCTTCGCGCAACTTTTCGACCAGTTCGCGGTTCTGGTCGGCCACTACGTAGGGAATGTCGTGCGCATCGAGTTCGGCCGCAATGCGGCGCCCGACGCGGCCGTAGCCCACCAGCACCACCTGCCGCGAGAGGTACTTGGCCTCGGTGGTCATGGGCAGTTCGGCCAGCGGGTCGTCGCGCGATTCGAGCCCGCGCGCGAAGGACGAACGGGCGTGCAGCCACTTCTGCATCGGCCCGATCAGGCTGAACCACAACGGGTTGGTGGCAATGGAGATCAACGCGCCCGCCAGCACCAGGCTCTGGCCTTCCACCGGCAGCAGGCCCAACGAAACGCCCAGCCCGGCCAGGATGAACGAGAACTCGCCGATCTGCGCCAGGCTGGCGCTCACCGTGAGCGCCGTGCCCAGCGGGTAGCGGAACACCAGCACCAGCGCACAGGCCGCAAGCGACTTGCCCAGCACGATGACCAGCACCACCGCCAGCACCTGCAGCGGCCGGTCGATCAGCACCGAGGGGTCGAACAGCATGCCGACCGACACGAAGAACAGCACCGCGAAGGCGTCGCGCAGCGGCAGCGACTCTTGCGCCGCGCGGTGGGCGAACTGCGACTCGCGCATCACCATGCCGGCGAAGAAGGCGCCCAGCGCAAACGACACACCGAACAGCGCCGCCGAGGCGAAGGCGATGCTCACGGCCGCGGCCACCACGCACAGCGTGAAGAGCTCGCGCGAACCGGTGCGCGTGACCTGCCAGAGGATCCACGGGAACACGCGCCGCCCCACCACCAGCATCAGCGCCACGAAACCGCCGACCTGCAGCAGCGTGAGGCCCAGCGTCTGCCACAGCGGATCGGCCGGCCCGCCCTGCTGCGCGCCTTGCCCGCCCAGCGTGCCCGCCAGCGGCGGCAACAGCACGAGCACCAGCACCATCGCCAGGTCTTCGACCACGAGCCAGCCGATGGCAATGCGACCGGTGAACGAATCGAGGATGCCCAGGCTTTCGAGCGCACGCAGCAGCACGACCGTGCTTGCCACCGACAGGGCCAGCCCGAACACCAGCGCCGCGCCGGGACTCCAGCCCCACCACAGGGCCAGCCCGCCGCCGAGCAGCGTGGCCACGCCGATCTGCGCGATCGCGCCGGGCAGTGCGATCTTGCGCACGGCCAGCAGGTCGTCGAGGGAAAAATGAAGGCCTACGCCGAACATCAGCAGCATGACGCCGATTTCGGCAAGCTGGGCGGCGATTTCCGCGTCGGCCACGAAGCCCGGTGTGAAGGGGCCGATGATCACGCCCGCCAGCAGGTAGCCGACCAGCGCGGGCAGCCGCAGCTTGGCTGCCAGGAATCCGAACACCAGCGCCAGCCCCAAGCCGGCGGCGATCGTGTTGATGAGGGAGACGCTGTGGGGCATCGCTCCATTTTGCAGGAACGATGTCTGCCCTTTTATTTCACACGGCCATCTTGTTCGGGTTCCTGGTGCGTGTGTTCGGGGTGCGTGCGAATGACACCGGGTACTCCCCTCCGCGAATGTCCCCCGCCTTCGGCTCCTCCTTTATTTCGCTGCGGGGAGCACCCGGTGCCATTCGCACATGGGCGCAGTCGTTGTGCTGGCCGATTAGCCGGTGCTCTGAACGATCACGCCGATGGGGTGCCTTGCGCAGCGAAATAAAGGAGGAGGCCGCAGGCCGGGGGACATTCGCGGAGCAAGGTACCCCGTCGGCGTGATCGCGCCCCGAACCATGCCCTTCGTCCTAGCCAGCCATCTTGCTGGTGCGAGCAGCATCGAGCACTTCGGGTTCCTGCGACTCCACCCAGCTCTCGTTGTTGAGCCCCGCCTGCAGCCGCGTTTCGTCGAGCTCGTTGGTCCACTTGGCGACCACGATGGTGGCCACGCCGTTGCCGATCAGGTTGGTCAGCGCGCGCGCCTCCGACATGAAGCGGTCGATGCCCAGGATCAGCGCAAGCCCCGCCACCGGCACATGGCCCACGGCCGACAGCGTGGCCGCCAGCACGATGAAGCCGCTGCCCGTGACGCCCGCCGCACCCTTCGAGGTGAGCAGCAGCACGGCCAGCAGCGTGATCTCTTGCGTGAGCGTCATCGGCGTATTGGTCGCCTGGGCGATGAACACCGCCGCCATCGTCAGGTAGATCGAAGTGCCGTCGAGGTTGAACGAGTAGCCGGTCGGGATCACGAGGCCCACGCAGGTCTTGTTCGCGCCCAGGTTCTCCATCTTCTCCATCATGCGCGGCAGCACCGATTCGCTCGATGACGTGCCCAGCACGATCAGCAGTTCTTCCTTGATGTACTTGATGAACTTCCAGATGCTGAAGCCGTGGAACCTTGCAATGAGCCCCAGCACCACGAAGATGAACAGCAGGCAGGTCAGGTAGAACGTGCCCATCAGCTTGCCGAGCGAGAACAAACTGCCCAGGCCGTACTTGCCAATGGTGAAGGCCATCGCGCCGAAGGCACCGATGGGCGCCAGCTTCATGATGTAGTTGACGATGCCGAAGAGCACGTGCGAGCCCTTCTCGATCACATCGAACACCAGCGTGCCGCGGCCGCCGAAGCGGTGCAGCGCAAAGCCGAACAGCACCGCGATCAGCAGCACCTGCAGGATCTCGCCCTTGGCGAACGCATCGACGAGCGTGTTGGGAATGATGTTCAGGATGAAGTCGACCGTGCCGGTCATCTTGCCGGGGCCGGTGAAGGAGGCAATCGACTTGGTGTCGAGCGTGGCCGGGTCGACGTTCATGCCCGCGCCGGGCTTGAGTACGTTGACCAGCACCAGCCCGACCACGAGCGCGATGCTGCTGACCACCTCGAAATACAGCAGCGCCAGGCCGCCGGTCTTGCCAACCTTCTTCATGTCTTCCATACCGGCGATGCCCACCACCACCGTGCAGAAGATGATCGGCGCAATGATCATCTTGATCAGCTTGATGAAGCCGTCGCCCAGCGGTTTCATCGCTTCGCCGGCCGCAGGATAGAAGTGGCCGAGCAGCACGCCGATGATCACCGCGGTGATCACCTGCACGTAGAGCGAACGGTAGAGCGGTAGCTTTTTGGCGGATGTGCTTGTTGTGTTTTCCATTGCTTGCCTCCGGAGGGTTGAGAACTGTAGGACGCGTGTCGGCGGCTTTCTATCCGTGGAATCCGCATCGATCAAATGAAAAAACCCGCCGAAGCGGGTCTTGTCGATCAGGTGTAGGTCAGCATGCTTAATGCATGTGCAGGCCGCCGTTGACCGAGAAGTCGGCCCCCGTGCTGTAGCCGCCTTCGTCGGTGGCGAGCCACGCGATGATCGAGGCGATTTCGCTCGGCTCGCCCAGGCGCTTGACCGGGATGGTGGCCACGATCTTGTCGAGCACTTCCTGGCGGATGGCCTTGACCATGTCGGTGCCGATGTAGCCCGGGCTCACGGTGTTGACCGTCACGCCCTTGTTGGCCAGCTCCTGTGCCAGCGCCATGGTGAAGCCGTGCATGCCGGCCTTGGCCGCCGAGTAGTTGGTCTGGCCCGCCTGGCCCTTGGCGCCGTTGACCGAGCTGATGTTGATGATGCGGCCCCAGCCCTTTTCAACCATGTCGCCCACCACCTGCTTGGTGACGTTGAACATGCTGTTGAGGTTGGTCTCGATCACCGCGCTCCAGTCTTCGGGCGTCATCTTCAGGAACATGCGGTCCCGCGTGATGCCGGCGTTGTTGACCAGCACATCGATGGCGCCGTGCGCTGCCTTGGCGGCGGAGAAGGCCTCGACGGTGGATTGCCAGTCGCCGACATTGCCGACCGACGCGTGGAACTCGAAGCCTTCGGCTTTCTGTTCGGCCAGCCACTTGGCGTAGTCGCGCGTGGGGCCGCAACCGGCGATCACGGTGAACCCGTCCTTGTGCAGACGCTGGCAGATGGCTGTTCCGATGCCACCCATGCCCCCGGTGACATATGCAACTTTCTTGCTCATAAGATTTCCTTTGTGTACGTAGCAAAAGCCTGAACGGCCACCTTCACTCTAGCGAGTTTCAAGCCTGCGTCCTCTGAGGAAAACACTGAGCCAAGCTTGCAACCAGCTGTCACGAAGAGCGGCCTTCGTGCCCAGCCTCTATCCTCGCACTGTCTGTTCTTGTGCAAGCCCGTGCAAGCGGCAACACCCAAGGAGTTCGAAAGTATGAATTTCGGGATCATCGTCTTCCCCGAGGTCGAGGAACTCGACTTCGTCGGCCCCTGGGAAATGCTCACCATGTGGAGCAAGCTGGCCGGCGGTCCCGAGCACTGCCTGATCGTGGCCGAAAAGCGCGAACCGGTGGTCTGCGCCAAGGGCCTGTCCATCAACCCGCACGTGTCCTTTGCCGATTGCCCGCCGCTCGACTGCCTGCTCGTGCCCGGCGGCATGGGCACGCGCCGCGAGGTCGACAACCCAGCGATGACGCGCTTCCTGGCCGACCAGGCGCCGGGCTGCCAGACGCTCATGTCGGTGTGCACCGGCGCTTTCGTGCTGCACGCGGCCGGGCTGCTCTCGGGCAAGACCGCGACCACGCACTGGGGCTCGCTCGACCGCCTGCGCGCGCTGGGCGACGTGAAAGTGGTCGAGCAGCGTTTCGTGCGGGACGGCAACGTCTGGACCTCGGCCGGGGTATCGGCCGGTACCGACCTGATGCTGGCCTTCATCGCCCACACCGCGGGCGAGGAAGCCGCGGCCCGGGTGCAGTTGCAGGCCGAGTACTACCCGGCGGACACGGTCTACGGAGACACGGCGAGCCACGAGCGCGCGCCGGCATACGTGAAGCGGCCCGGCTCCCGCTTCCGGGCGCCATGACTGCGCCCGCCCTGCCCGAACCGCTGCCGGTGCTCGCCGCGCGCATCGGCAAGACGCTCCGCGCACGGGGCCAGACGGTCTCGGTCGTCGAGTCCTCGGCCGGCGGCCTCGTGTCAGCTGCGCTGCTTGCCGTTCCGGGCGCGTCGGCCTACTTCCGCGGCGGCGCCGTCGTCTATTCGCGGCGCGCCGGCCGGGCGCTGCTGGGCCTGACCGCTGAAGACATGACCGGCATGCGCGGGGAAACCGAGCCCTACGCCCTGCTCGTCGCCGGTCGGGTGCGCGACACCCACCACTCCACCTGGGGCATCGCCGAAAGCGGCGCGGCCGGCCCGTCAGGCAGCCCGTATGGCGATGCACCGGGGCACGTGTGCATCGCAGTGGTCGGCGCGGTGACGGTGAGCCGCACCATCGAGACCGGCGACACAGACCGGCCGGCGAACATGGACGTGTTCGCGCGGCACCTGCTCGCGCTGTTCGACGAGACGCTGCGGACGCAGCCAGAGCCACCGCCCGCCTGAACGAAGGATCAATCCGCCTGCACGCCCGCCGCGCGGATCACCTTGCCCCACTTGGCGACCTCTGCCGTGAGGTGCGTGCGCAGGCTTTCCGGCGTCTGCTTGTCCAGCGGCACGATTTCCGAGCTGAGTTCGGCAAGGCGGTGCTTGACCATGTCGTCCTGCAGCGCGGCGCGCAGGGCGACGTTAAGCTTCTCGATCACGGCAGGTGGCGTGCCCTTGGGCGCATACATGCCGTGCCACACCCGCACGTCGAAGCCCTTGAGGCCCTGCTCGTCCAGCGTCGGGATGTTGGGCATGCTCGACAGGCGCTGAGGCGTGGTCACGCCGAACACCTTCACGCGGTTGCCGTCCTTGATGACCGGCGCGGTCTGCGTGGTCTGGTCGCACAGCAGGTCGACCTGCCCGCCCATGAGATCGTTGAGCGCCGGGCCGGCGCCCTTGTACGGCACCGTCGTCAGCTGCACGCCGATCTGGTTCATGAACAGCAGGCCGCACAGCTGCGACACCGCACCCACGCCCGCATTGGCCAGCGTGACCTTGTCCTTGTTGGCCTTCACGTAGGCCAGCAGCTCCTGGTAGTTGTTGGCCGGAAAGTCCTTGCGCGACAGCAGCGTCATCGGCACGTCCAACACCTGGCCGATGTATTCGAAGTCTTTCAGCGGGTCATAGTTGAGCTTCTTGTAGAGCGCGGGCGCGGTGGCCATGCCCATGTGGTGGATGAGGATGGTGTAGCCATTGGGCGCCGCCCTGGCCACCCGCGTGGGCGCGATGGTGCCGCCCGCGCCCACGGTGTTCTCGACGATCACGGTCTGGCCCAGCGACTTGCCCATGGGAATGGCCAGCATGCGCGCCACCACGTCGGTCGGGCCGCCGGCGGAGTACGGCACGACCATGGTGATGGGCTTGTCGGGCCACGCGGCTTGTGCTGCGGCGGGCGATTGCAGGGCGAACAGGCAGGCACCGGCCGAGGCCGCGAGCAGGGCCTTGAATTTCCAGGTCTTCGCTTTTGTCGTTGTCTTCGTTGCTGTCACTTCTTTGTCTCCTATGGTTATGGGTGTTCTGTCAGGGCGTCGGCTGGTCTTCGAGCGCCAGCAGGCGTTCGGCCAGGCGCACCACGGGCGCATCGACCATCCGCCCGTCGAGGCTGACCACGCCGCCGCCCGATGCGCGGATGGCTTCGACCACGCGGCGGGCCCACGCCAGTTCGTCGGCGCTGGGGCCCAGTGCGGCATGCACTGGCGCGACCTGATCGGGGTGAATGCACAGCTTGGCGCCGAAGCCGCCGCGCCGGGCGCGTGCGATGTCGGCGGCCAGTCGTTGGCCGTCGCGCCAGTCGGGCGTCACGCCGTCTATGGGCGCTGGCAGGTTGGCGCGGCGCGAGGCCAGCAGTAGCGCGAGGCGGACTGGCACCAGCTCGGCTTCGTCCGCGTCGCAGGCCAGGCCAAGATCGGCCTGGAAATCGAGATTGCCGAACGCGAGCCGCAGCACCTGCGGGCCGGCCGCGAGTTCATCGACCGCCGCCAAGCCCGCGGCTGATTCGACCAGCGGCACCAGCAAGCCCCGTGGACCGACGGCCTCGGCCAGCCGGCGCAGGTCGGCCGCGCGCTCCGCCTTCGGCAGCACGACACCGGCAATCAGGCCTTGCGCCACCAGCGCGCCAACCTGCGCGCAGTCATCGTCATGCCACGGCGTACCGGCGGCATTGATGCGCACCAGCAGGCGTTGCCGGCCAATGTCGGGCAGCGTGGCGAACGAAGCGGCGAGCTCGTCTCGCGCCACCACCTTGCGCTCCGGCGCCACCGCATCCTCCAGATCAACGATCACGCCTCCCGCCCCAGTGGCCAGCGCGCGCGCATGGCGCTCGGGCCGGTCGGCCGGCACGAAGAGAAAGGCACGTGCCAAGGCGAGTGTGCTCACACCGCCCTCGCCTCGCGCAGCGCCGCAATGTCCGCCTCGCTGCGCCCGAGGCTGCGCAAGATCGCCTCGGTGTGTTCTCCAACAGCCGGGATCGCGTCCATGCGGTAGTCGAACGCACTCTGGCGCCCGGCCGGCAGCAAGGCAGGAATGTCACCCGCCGGCGAACCCACCTGCCGCCAGCGCTCGCGCGCCTGCAACTGCGGATGAGCCCACAGGCCGGCCATGTCGTTCATGCGGGCGTTGGCGATCTGCGCTGTGTCGAGCCGCTCCAGCACCTGCGCCGTGCTCAGCACGCCGAAGGTCTCCACGATGATCGCGCGCAGGGCCTCGCGGTTCTCGTTGCGCCGCGCGTTGCTGTCGAAGCGAGCGTCGGCCGCAAGCCCCGCCTGCAGCAGCACCTTCTCGCAGAAGGTGCGCCACTCGCGCTCGTTCTGCAGGCCCAGCATCACGGTGCCGCCATCGCCGGCAGGGAACGGTCCATACGGATAGATGGTCGCGTGCGAAGCGGCACTGCGCGGCGGCGGGGGTGCGCCGTCGTAGGCGTAATACATCGGGTAGCCCATCCACTCCGCGAGCGATTCGAGCATCGACACGTCGATATGCGAACCCTTGCCGGTCTTTCCGCGCTGGAGCAGCGCCGCGAGGATGCCGGTGTACGCGTACATGCCCGCCGCGATGTCAGCGATGGAATTGCCCGACTTGCACGGATCGTCCGGCGTGCCCGTGACCGAGAGAAAACCGGCCTCGCTCTGGATCAGCAGGTCGTAGGCTTTCTTGTCGCGGTACGGGCCGTCTTCGCCGTAGCCCGAGATGTCGCACACGATGAGCCTCGGGTGCTTCGCCTGCAGCACCTGCGCGCCGAGCCCCATGCGCGCGGCGGCGCCGGGCGCGAGGTTCTGCACCAGCACGTCGGCATCGGCCACCAGCTCCTGCAGCACGGCGAGCGCGGCGGGCTGCTTCAGGTCGAGCGTGAGGCTTTCCTTCGAGCGGTTCACCCACACGAAGTGCGAGGCCTCGCCGCCCACGCGGGCGTCGTAGGCCCGCGCGAAGTCGCCCACCTCGGGACGCTCCACCTTGATGACGCGCGCGCCGAGGTCGGCAAGCTGGCGGGTGCAGAACGGCGCGGCAATCGCGTGTTCGAGCGAGATGACGGTGATGCCGTCAAGAGGTCTTGTCATGTGTTCTTTCTCCCCTCAGGCCAGCACAGCCGTGGCCTGCATCGTGAGCCAGCCGTCGGCGTCTTCACTCCAGAGGCTGAATGTTTTTCCATCGGCGCCGGGCTTGCCATGCACGCTGAACGGCGCGATGTCGAATGTCGGTCGCACCGCACGGAACTCGAAGCGCGCGAGCTGCGCGCCCGGCACGTTGCGGCGCAGCAGGTCGACCAGTAGCGTCGCGATCAGCGGGCCGTGCACGATCAGGCCCGGATAGCCCTCGACCTGCGTCACGTAGCGGCGGTCATAGTGGATGCGGTGGCCATTGAAGGTGAGCGCCGAGTAGCGGAACAGCAGCACGTCGTCAGGCGCGATGTCGCGGCTGAAGGCGGCGTCCTTCGGCGCGGGCGTGGGTGGCGGGCCAGCTTCGCCCGGTTGCGCGGCGGCGCGGTAGACGATGTCGTGCTCCTCGGTCAGCGCAAGGCCGCGCTCGTTGCGCACCTCGTGGCGCACGAGCACGAAAACCAGCTCGCCGGTGCGGCCTGCCTTGTGCGTGACAGATGCGATGGTCGAGGTGCGCTCAATCTTGTCGCCGACCTGCAGCGGATTGCCCGGCTCCCACGCGAGCCGCCCGCCGGCCCACATGCGGCGCGGCAGCGGCACGGGCGGCAGGAAGCCTCCGCGCTTCGCGTGACCGTCGTCGCCGATCTCGGACTGGCGGTGGTGCGGCAGGAAGTAGAGCCAATGCCACAGCTCGGGCAGGCGCGTGCCGGCTTCGGGCGGCGCATCGTCGCGGTCGAGCGTGGCGGAGAGCGCGCGCACGGGCGCAGCGGTGATGTCGTCGGCCAGCGTTTCGCTGCGGCCTTGCCAGGCTTGCAGCTTCGCCAGTGTTTCGCCGTCGATCACGGAAGGGGTCGTGGGAGTTTCGTTAGACATGTATTGCTTCATTCAGTCGACCGCAGCACCGGAGGCCTTGACGATCCGCGCCCACTTGGCGAGGTCGTCCTGCAGCAGCGCTGCGAACTGTTCGGGTGTGGTGGGCGCCGCGATCTCGACACCCTGCTGGTCGAGCTTGTCGCGCAGATCCTTCGAGGCCAGCGCCTTGCGCGTGGCGTCCTGCAAGGTAGCGAGCACGTCGGCCGGCACGCCCGCGGGTGCGAACAGGCCGATCCACAGCGTGCCGTTGTAGCCGGGCACCGCCTCGGCAATGGTGGGCACGTCGGGCAGCACGGCTGAGCGCTTGTCTCCGCTCACGGCCAGCGCGCGCAGCTTGCCGGCCTTGATATGCGAAAGCGCCGAAGGCAGGCTCGCGAACACGATCGGCAATTGCCCGCCCAGCACGTCGTTGAGCGCCGGCGCCACGCCCTTGTACGGCACGTGCTGCAGCGAGATGCCGGCCATGCTGTTGAGCATTTCGCCCAGCAGGTGGTTGAGCGTGCCGTTGCCGGCCGAGGCGTACTGGTAGTTGGCGCCCTTCTGCCGCGCGAGCTTCAGGAACTCGGCGAAGTTCTTCGCCGGGAACGTGGGGTTGACCAGCAGCACGTTGGGCACCGCGCCGATGAGGCCGACAGGCTTGAAGTCTTTCACCGGATCGAAGCCCGGGTTCTTGTACAGCGCCGGGTTGATGGCCTGGCTGCTGCTGATGGTCATGAGCAGCGTGTAGCCGTCCTTCGGCCCCTTGGCCACCAGCTGTGTGCCGATGTTGCCGCCCGCGCCTGGGCGGTTGTCGACCACCACGCTGGCGTTGTTCATCACTTCGCCGAGCTTCTGGCCCACGAGGCGGCCGACGATGTCGTTGGTTCCGCCGGCTGCCTGCGGCACCACCAGCGTGACAGGGCGCGAGGGGTAGGCCTCGGCGCGTACCGGGCCGGCCTGGACCAATGCCGCAGCCGCTGCAAACGCCAGCAATGCGAAGGCGCGAAATCTCATGTGTTGTGTCTCCATGGCCGCATGGTCGTTCGCCCTCCCCCCGCGCGCAATCTGCGATTTCGGAACCCAGCCTTCCGCGTTTCCGAAGGCTTGGGGCCTGGGAGGGTCTAGCATCGCGCGATGCTTTTCGACCTCACCGACCTGCGGCTGTTCGTGGCCACGGCCGAACTCGGCAACCTCACGCGGGCCGCCGAACGCCAGCATCTGTCGCTGGCCGCGGCCAGCGCGCGCATCAAGGCGCTGGAAACGCAGGCCGGCCTGCAGCTGCTGCAGCGCGAGGCCCGCGGCGTGCGCCTGCTACCACCGGGCGAAGCCTTCCTGCACCACGCGCGCCTCGTGCTGCATCAAACGGAGCAGCTGCGCGCCGACCTGCTCGAATACGGCGGCGGCCTGCGCGGCCACCTGCGCGTGTTCGCCAACACCACGGCTGTGACCGACTTTCTGCCCGAGATCCTGCCGGGCTTCCTGGCGCACAACCCGCGCATCAACGTCGACCTTCAGGAAAAACCGAATGCTCAGATCCCGCGCGGCGTGCTCGACGGCCGCGCCGACATCGGCATCGTCGCGGGCCGCGTCGACACGCTGGGACTGGAGGCCATCCACTTCAGCACCGACCGACTGGTGCTCGTCACCTCGCGCAAGCACCGCTTCGCCAAGCGCCGGAAGATCTCGTTCGCCGAGACGCTCGACGAAGACGCGATCGGCATGCAGCAAGGCAGCACGCTGCAGACCTTCCTAGCGCAGATCACCGACAACCTCGGCAAGCGGCAGAAGCTGCGCATCCAGCTGGGGAGCTTCGACGCCATGTGCCGGATGATCGGCAGCGGCGTGGGCATCGGCGTGGTGCCCGAGTCGGCCGCGCGGCGCAACCAGGAAAGCATGCAGCTCGCGCTGATCGACCTCAGCGATGCGTGGTGCGTGCGGGAGCGTTACCTGCTGGTGCGAGACCGGGCGGCGCTGCCGATCTATGCGCAGGCGCTGGTCGAAACCTTGTGTCGGCACTACGCCGGACAGCTGGCCGAAGAAAACTGAGCGCGACACCCCAAAAACATGGACTTGCAGGCGTTTGCTGAACAAGTCCGTCCCGTCCCCATTTTCCGTGGACAACTTTGGGGGTAACTCATGAGGAGCCTTGTAAAACAGATTTAAGTCATTGTTTTACAAGGGTATTCCTTAGTTTGCTCAAAATTTGGGCGGTGAACAACTTTGACAGGCAAAACAGGCCTCATGGGCTCGAAAGCGGCTGCGAAGAGAACTTTTTCGCGATTTCCGGTGGGCAGAAAACGTCATTGAATCAGCAACTTGCACGCGATTGCGAAAAGTCCGATGTCGTCCCCATTTTCCGTGGACAACTTTGGGGGTAACTCATGCAGAGCCTTGTAAAAGGAATGCAAGCTGTTGTTTTATAAAGGGATTAATCACTTTGCCCAAAAATTGGGCGGTGAACAAGCTGCGCTGCCCGGCCTGCCGCGAGCCTGCACTTCAGCTTCTCAGTAAGGCGGCGCCTTGCGCGCCCGCTGCGCACGCGCGGCCTCGGTCCACCAGGCAAGGTCGTCCGCAAAGCGGCCGAACGAGCGCTCCAGCGATTCGCCCGCAGGCCCCGTCGGCTTGCCTGCCGCATCCAGCGTCTGAGAGATCGGCCCGACCGCGAGCGTGCTCGACACCACGACCATGCCCATCTCCGACAGGATCGAATGCCACACCGTGCCCGAACGCACGCCAGAGAAGCGCCCTGCCGAATAGCTCGCGACGGCCGCGGGCCGCCAGAACCACTCTTCGAGGAAGTGGTCGGTCAGGTTCTTCAGGCCCGGCTGCGGGCCCCAGTTGTATTCGCCGGTGACGAAGACGAAGGCGTCGGCCGTGCGGATCTTTTCGGCCAGGGCCTCCATCGCCGCGGGAGCACCGCCCTTCGGATATTCCTTGTACATGCGGTCGAGCATGAGCAGGCCGACTGCCTTCGCGTCGATCAGCTCCGCATCGTCGCCACGTGCGCGAAGCCCGGCGACGATGTAGTCCGCCAGGCGCACGCCCATGCGGTCGGAGCGGTACGAGCCGTAGAAGACCAGGATCTTGTCGCTCATCGTTGTGTTCCGCGCTCAGGTTGGCGTTTCGAGCTTGTCCTGGGTGCGGGTCTCGAAGTCGCTGGCGTCGTGGCGTTCGTGCAGCTGGCTGTTCGGCTGGCCCCAGGCGCGATTGACCATGCGGCCGCGCTGCACCGCCGGTCGCTTCGCGATCTCGTCGGTCCAGCGCAGCACATTCTTGTACTCGCTCACCTGGAGGAACTCGCCCGCTTCGTAGAGCTGCCCCTTGGCGAGCGTGCCGTACCAGGGCCAGATGGCCATGTCGGCGATGGTGTAGTCGTCGCCCGCCAGGTAGCGGCTCTCGGCCAGCCGGCGGTCGAGCACGTCGAGCTGGCGCTTGGTTTCCATGGCGAAGCGGTCGATCGCGTACTCGATCTTCGTGGGCGCGTAGGCATAGAAGTGCCCGAAGCCACCGCCCAGGTACGGCGCGCTGCCCATCTGCCAGAACAGCCACGACAGGCATTCGGCGCGGGCCGCGCGCTCGGTCGGCAGGAAGGCGCCGCCAAACTTCTCGGCCAGGTACTGCAGGATCGCGCCCGACTCGAACACGCGAACAGGCTTGTCGCCGCTGCGGTCCATCAGCGCGGGGATCTTGGAGTTCGGGTTCACCGCCACGAAGCCGCTGCAGAACTGGTCGCCATCGCTGATGCGGATCAGCCAGGCGTCGTACTCCGCGCCGGTGTGGCCCAGCGCCAGCAGTTCTTCGAGCATCACCGTGACTTTCACGCCGTTGGGCGTCGCCAGCGAATAGAGTTGCAGCGGATGCTTGCCCACCGGCAAGTTCTTCTCATGGGTAGCACCCGCGATGGGGCGATTGATGTTCGCGAAGCGGCCACCGCTTTCCTTGTTCCAGGACCAGACGGTGGGCGGCGTGTAGGCTGTCGTGCCATTCATGCGATGAGTTCCAGGAGTTGGACGGACGATGATCATTCTCTACGACTGCGCCACCGCACCCAGTCCGCGGCGCGCGCGCATCCTGCTTGCAGAAAAGGGCATTGCCCATGAGACCGTGCAGGTCGACCTCGCTCATGGTGAGCAAATGGGTGACGCCTATCGCGCGATCAATCCGCAATGCACCGTGCCGGCGCTACGCACTGATGACGATGGCGAGTTGCTGCTGACCGACAACGCCGCCATCGCAGCCTGGCTGGAGGCCCGCTATCCGCAGCCGCCGCTGATGGGCGTCACGCCACAGGAAAGAGCCGAGATCGCCAGCTGGAACTGGCGCATCGAATTCGAAGGCCTGCTGGCCATTGCCGAGACGCTGCGCAACGGCTCGCCGGCCATGGCCGACCGGGCACTGCCCGGACCGGTGAACTACGCCCAGATTCCCGAGCTGGCGCAGCGCGGACTGGCACGGGTGCACCAGTTCTTCCAGACCTTGAACGAGCGGCTGGTCGGCCGCGATTTCATCGCCACCGACCAGTTCAGCATTGCCGACATCACCGCCGTGGTGGCGGTGGACTTCGCCCGTGTGGTGCGGGTCAAGCCCGGGGAACAGCACCCCGAGCTGATGCGCTGGCGCGCTGCGATGGCGCAGCGGCCGTCGATGTCGCGCTGAGCGGCAACGTCGACGGGCGCCTGCGCCCTGCTGCGATCAGCGCTCGATGGTGAGCGCCACGCCCATGCCGCCGCCGATGCACAGCGAGGCAATGCCCTTCTTGGCGTTCTGGCGCTGCATTTCGTGCAGCAGCGTCACCAGGATGCGGCAGCCCGACGCACCGATGGGGTGGCCGATGGCGATGGCGCCGCCGTTGACGTTCACCTTGTTCACGTCCCAGCCCATTTCGCGGTTCACGGCGCAGGCCTGCGCTGCGAAGGCTTCGTTGATCTCGAGCAGGTCGAGGTCGGCGGCCTTCCAGCCGGCGCGCTGCAGCGCCTTGGTCGACGCGGGCACCGGGCCCATGCCCATGATGGCGGGGTCGAGCCCGGCGGTGGCGTAGCTGGCGATGCGGCCCAGAGGCTTCAGGCCGAGGGCGGCGGCCTTCTTGGCCGTCATCACCATCACGGCTGCTGCCCCGTCGTTCAGGCCCGAGGCATTGCCTGCCGTCACGCCGCCGGCCTTGTCGAAGGCGGGGCGCAGGCCAGCCAGGCCTTCGGCGTTGGTCTTGCGGTTGATGAACTCGTCCTGGTTGAAGACGATGGGGTCGCCCTTCTTCTGCGGAATGCTCACGCCGACGATTTCGTCCTTGAACTTGCCGGCGTCCTGTGCGGCAGCGGCCTTGGTCTGGCTGCCCAGCGCCAGCTCGTCTTGTGCGGCACGGTCGATGCCGAACTTCTTGGCCACGTTCTCGGCGGTGATGCCCATGTGGTACTGGTTGTAGACGTCCCACAGGCCGTCCACGATCATGGTGTCGACCAGCTTCCAGTCGCCCATGCGCTGGCCGTTGCGCGAGTTGGGCAACACGTGCGGCGCGGCGCTCATGTTTTCCTGGCCGCCGGCAATGACGATTTCGCTGTCACCCGTGGCCACGGCCTGCGCCGCCAGCATCACGGCCTTCAGGCCCGAGCCGCACACGGCGTTGATGGTGAGCGCCGGCGTTTCCTTGGCGCCACCGCTCTTGAGCCACGACTGGCGTGCGGGGTTCTGGCCCGCACCGGCCGCGAGCACCTGGCCCATGATGGCCTCGCCGACTTGCTCGGCCGTGAGGTTGGCGCGTGCAATCACTTCCTTGATCACGATCGCACCCAGCTCCGTGGCCGCGATGCCGGCGAGCGAGCCGCCGAACTTGCCGACCGCCGTGCGTGCTGCCGAAACGATGACGATGTCTTCCATGAGGTTCTCCGTTGAAGTGATTTGAAATCGGGATGTAGCGAAGCGAAGGTCAGGCGCGAGCCTTGACGTAGCGTCCCGGCGCCGGTTCGATGGCCTTGTAAGCCCTGCCGTTGCCGTACGCCTTGGGAGCGGGAATCTGTTTGCCCGCGTGGCCCTTGAGCCATTGTGCCCAGTCGGTCCACCAGCTGCCGGGATGCTCCTGCGCGCCGGTGAGCCATTCGGCCTGCGTCTTCGGGAACTTGCCGTCGTCGCGGATCCAGTGGCTGCGCTTTTTCTTGACCGGCGGGTTGATCACGCCGGCAATGTGGCCCGACGCGCCCATGACGAAGCGCTTCTTGCCCGGCAGCAGCTGCGTGGAGGCATACGCACCGCCAATGGGCACGATGTGGTCCTCGCGCGAGCCGTAGATGTAGGCCGGAATGTCGATGCTGCCGAGGTCGATCTTCTCGCCGCACACGGTGAGCGCATTCGGCTTGGCCAGCTTGTTCTCGTGGTACGTGTTGCGCAGATACCAGGCGTAGAACGGGCCTGGCAGGTTGGTGGCGTCGCTGTTCCAGTACAGCAGGTCGAAGGGCGGCGGGGTCTCGCCCTTGAGGTAGTTGCCGACCACGTAGTTCCACACGAGATCGTTGGGCCGCAGGAAGCTGAAGGTCGAAGCCAGGTCACCGCCGGGCAACAGGCCGCCCTTGCCGAGCTGCATTTCGCGGTACGCCACCATCGTCTCGTCCACGAAGATGTCGAGGATGCCGGTGTCGCTGAAGTCGAGAAAGGTGGTCAGCAGCGTGACCGATGCGGCAGGCTTCTCACCGCGCGCCGCGAGCACCGCCAGCGCGGTGCTCAGGATGGTGCCGCCCACGCAGAAGCCCAGCGTGTTGATCTGCTTGCTTCCGCTGATCTCCTGCACCGTGTGGATCGCCTTGATGGCGGCGTTCTCGATGTAGTCGTCCCAGGTGGCCTTGTCCATCGACTCGTCCGGGTTGCGCCAGCTCACCACGAACACGCGGTTGCCCTGCTCGTTCGCATAGCGGATCAGTGAGTTCTCGGGCTGCAGGTCGAGGATGTAGAACTTGTTGATGCACGGCGGCACCAGCAGGAACGGCCGCTCGTACACCTTGGGCGTGAGCGGCTTGTATTCGAGCAGCTGGAAGAACTCGTTCTCGAACACCACGGCGCCCTCGGTGGTGGCCACGTTGCGCCCCACTTCGAAGGCGCTTTCATCGGTCATGCTGAGGTGCCCCTGCTTCACGTCGTGCAGCAGGTTCTGGATGCCCTTGGCAATGCTCTCGCCCTGCGTGTCGATGGCCTTCTTCTGCGCCTCGGCATTGAAGGCCAGCGAATTGCTGGGCGCCGAAGCGGCCATCCATTGCTCGACCGCGAAGCGCATGCGCGCCTTGGTCTTTTCGTCAGCGTCGATGGCTTCGGCCATGCCGAGCATGGTGCGGCCGTTGAGCAGGTAGACGGCCGCGGAGAAAGCCGACAGCGGGTTGCTGCCCCATGCATCGCCGGCAAAGCGCTTGTCGCCTTCGGGCTTGGCGGCGAAACCCTGGCGCCAGAGTTCGGTGGCTTCCGCCAGGTACTGCTGCTGGATGGACTGGAGTTTTTCGGGGTCGATGGAGAACTTGGGCAGCTCGGGCATCTTCGCGCCCTGCGGCAATTGCCATAGCGGCGTGCCGCCGGCATTGAAGGCCGAAGCCCCCGGTACGGTGCCCTGTGCGACGGACTGCTGGAACGACTCCAGCGCCTTGCTCCATCCCTCTGAAAGTGCCTGCTGAAAGGGCGCGAACGCATCGGCCCCCGTGGCTTGTTGCTTCATCATGTCTCCTGGTCCTCGCCTGAAACGATACGGATGGCTTGCGTGTTTTGAGTATCCTGCATTCACAAGGCACTCACAACGCCGCCCCCTTTGCTTACCAACTGAAACTTCTCGTGTTTATCCATCTGATCGTCATCGGTTGGTTGTATGTCGCCGTGATGATGGCGGTGGCCGAAGCCACCAACACCAACGGCACGGTGCTGGGCGCCATCTTCACATTTCTTTTGTACGGATTGGCGCCGGTGGCACTGGTGGTTTACCTGATGGGCACGCCTGCTCGGCGTCGTGCGATCAGGCAGCGCGAGGCCGAAGCGCAGGAAGCTGCCCGACGTGCCGCAGCCGAAGAAGCCGCGCCACCGAGTACAGACTCAGGCCTTCCAGACCAGGGCGGCGAAGCGGCCGCTGACGCCGTCCCGCCGGTGCGAAAAGAACCGTGACGGGTTGCCGACGGTGCACCAGCCGTCGCTGCCGTCATTGCCATAGACAGCTTCGATGCCAACCGCGCGCAGCCGCTGGCGCGCCAGCGCAGGCAGGTCGGCCAGCCATTTGCCGGGTGCCGGCGCAGGCCGGAAGCAGGACGCCGCTTCGGACGCATGCGCCTCGAAGGCGGCCTTGACCTCAGGGCCGACCTCGAACGCCTTGGGGCCGATACACGGGCCCAGCCAGGCGATGCCCCGGGCCGCGCCATCCGCCTTGAAGGCCTTGGCGGTCTGTTCGAGCACCCCGCCCGCGAGTCCGCGCCAGCCGGCGTGCGCAGCCGCCACGCGGTGGCCTGCTTCGTCGGTGAAAAGCACTGGCAGGCAGTCGGCCACCATGATCGTGCAGGCCAGGCCGGCCGCCGTAGCCGTGCAGGCATCGGCAGCAGTACCGTCACGTACCACGTCCTGTGCGGCATCGAGCGCGACGACGCCTGTGCCATGCACCTGCTGCAGGAAAACAGGACGCGTGCCGATGGCCATGCGCAAACGGTTTCGGTTCTCTGCCACGTGCGCGAGCTCATCGCCCACGTGATCGCCGAGGTTCAGGCTCTCATAGCGCCCCCGCGAAACCCCACCGTCGCGCGTGGTGCACACGGCCCGCACGTTCGGCGGCGCAGGCCAGTCGGGCACGAGCCAGCGCTCGTTCATGAGGCTCAGGCCTCCGCGTCGGGCGCCTGCGAAGGCTGCGCGCGCTGGAAGGCGTCGAGCTCCATGCAGGCCTCGAAGGCGGCCATGGTGCGCGGCAGGCCACTGAAGTCGCAGTCGAAGCGGCGGCCGTTGAAGATCTGCGGCACCAGGCAGCAATCGGCCATGGTGGGCGTGTTGCCCCAGCAATAGGTGCTGGCGGGGTACTGCGCGAGCTGGCGCTCGAAGGCCAGCATGCCGTCGCGCACCCAGTGGCGGTACCAGGTGTTCTTCGCCTCGTCGTCGAGCTTCAGGTCTTTCACGAGGTACTTGAGCACGCGCAGGTTGTTGAGCGGATGGATCTCGCAGGCGATCGACTGCGCCAGCGCGCGCACGTGGGCGCGGCCCACCGGGTCGCTCGGCAACAGCGGCGGCTCGGGGTGCACTTCGTCGAGGTATTCGATGATGGCCATCGATTGCGAGAAGCGCTCGCCCTCGTCTTCGAGCAGCGGCACCAGCCTGTCGGCCGAGATGGCGGAATAAGGACCGGTGCGATGGTCGCCGCGCGCGATGTGCACGGGAACGTACTCGAAATCGAGGCCCTTCAACTCAAGGGCGATGCGCACGCGGAACGAGGAGGAAGAACGGAAATAGTTATGCAGCTTCATGGTTTTCCAAGCATAGCGCTCCCTCAGGAACGAGGCGTGGCCGCCAGCACGCAGCGGAAGTCGTGCAGCGCAGCCTTTGGTGATGTGGTGGAGATGGCGTTGTGCCATTCATCGAGGATGCGGCGCGCGGCCGCCTCCTCGCGCGCGGCGATGCCGATGCGCCACGGCCCCAGCGTGCCCGGCTCCTCGCCGGCCGCGTGGTTGTGCTGGCCCTCGCCGAAGGGGCGGCCTTCAGAGCAGGCGCGGCAGAGCATCTGCATGCTGGTGGTCCAGTTCTCGGCACCGGCACCTGCAGCCTCGAAGCGCTGGACGAGCGCGTCGATGTCTTCCTTGGTCGCGTCCTCGACGGTGGCCTCGTAGGTCGAATAGTCCGACGGCGCGATCAGTTCGAGCGCATCGAACACCGGCACCTCGCGGTCGCCGCGCAGGCGGTAGCCGTTGGCCGCGCCGTCGTGCAGCACGAGATCGCCGTAGCGGTGGCCGCAGTCTGGCGTGGGCACGTTGCGCAGGATGGCGCGGGCCGGATCGATGCGGTCGGCCCACACCACTTCGCTGGCCTCGTCGCCGTGCACGCGAATGGGCGTGAGTCCGATGAAAAGATCGACGGGGCCTTCGCCGTCCGCCACCTCGATGCCGTACTGCCGCCAGGCGCTGCGCGCCGTCGCCCAGTCGCCCAACGCCGTGGCGGCGATGCCCAGGTTCCATATCGCGCCTTCGTTGCGCGGCTCGCATTGCACGGCCCGTGCGTTGGCTTGCAGCGAGGCGGCCCAGTCGCCACGGTACTTGTGGATGAGGCCGGCGTTGTACCAGGGGGCCGACCAGTACGGGTGCACGGCGCTGGCCTGGGCATAGGCTTGCAGCGCGCCGTCCTGGTCGCCCTCCTCGTCGCGCTGGCGGCCGAGTTCGTTGAGGGCGTTGGCCTTGCCGGCCTTGCCGATTCGGATAGGCATGGTGGAAATGAACAGATGAACAGATGCGCGAAGCGTCTATTGTGAGCCTCCCGCCTCTGGCACACTGCCGGTCTCCCGCCTAGGTTTCGCTGAAAAAGGACACGTCGAAATGGCTTCCGAGTTTGTCTTCGCCCCGCCCGCCACCGTTTCGGTGCCGGTGGCCGGCCAGCCCGCCCGCTTTCCGGTGCACCGCATCTACTGCGTGGGCCGCAACTACGAAGATCACGCCAAGGAAATGGGCTTCACCGGCCGCGAGCCCCCCTTCTTCTTCATGAAGCCGGCCGATGCGCTGGTGGCGGTCGATGCGGGCCAGACCGGCACCATGGCCTACCCCACCCTGACGAAGAATCTGCACCACGAGATCGAACTCGTGGTTGCCATCGGCACCGGCGGCAAGAACATCGCGGCCGCCGACGCGCACAAGCACATCTACGGCTATGCGGTCGGCCTCGACATGACGCGCCGCGACCTGCAGAACGACATGAAGAAACAGGGCCGTCCCTGGGACATCGGCAAGAGCTTCGAGCAGAGCGCGCCCATCGGCCCGATCGTGCCCGTGGCGCAGGCCGGCGACGCCGAAAAGGCCGAGATCTCGCTGCAGGTGAACGGCACCGACCGCCAGCGCAGCAACGTGAGCAAGCTGATCTGGAACGTGGCCGAAACCATCGAGCACCTGTCGGCCGCGTGGGAGTTGCAGCCCGGCGACCTGATCTTCACGGGCACGCCCGAAGGCGTGGCCGCCGTGGTGGCCGGCGACACGCTCGTGGGCGAAGTCGCGGGCCTGCCGACGTTGACCGTCAAGGTCGTCTGAAGTCGGCGGCCGGTTTCATGCTCCTGCGCGTACCCATCAAGCACTGCAAGAACTGTGGCACCGCGGTTGTCTACCGCGTGCCGGACGACGGCGACACCAAGCAGCGCGCCGTCTGCCCGGCCTGCCACACCATCCACTACGAGAACCCACTGAACGTGGTCGGCACCATTCCGGTCCTGGGCGACAAGGTGTTGCTGTGCAAGCGCAACATCGAGCCGCGCTGGGGCAAGTGGACGCTGCCGGCCGGCTTCATGGAACTCGAGGAAACCACCGCCCAGGGCGCGGCCCGCGAGACCGACGAGGAGGCCGGCGCCAACTTCGAGCTCGAAGGTCTTTTTTCGGTGATCAGCGTGGTGCGCGTGGGCCAGGTGCACCTGTTCTACCGCGCCCGGCTGCTCGACGACAAGTTCGACCCGGGCCACGAAACCATCGAGGCGAAGCTCTTCACCGAAGAAGAAATTCCCTGGGACGAGATCGCCTTTCGCACCGTGCGCGAAACCCTCGAGCACTACTTCGCCGACCGGCGGCGTGGCAGTTTCGACCGCGTGCACGAACTCAGCATCGTTTGACGAAATCCATGAACAAGACACTGCGCGCCACCCTCCTCTACGGCGCCGGCCTCGGCTTTGCGCTGGCGGCATCGGCGGCCAAGGCGGAAACGGTGGGCGAAGTCGACACCGCCTTCAAGCTCATCGGCCCCGACCACAAGATCGTGATCGAGGCGTATGACGACCCCAAGGTCACTGGCGTTACCTGCTACGTCTCGCGCGCCAAGACGGGCGGGCTGGCCGGCGCCTTCGGCGTGGCCGAGGACAAGTCTGAAGCCTCCATTGCCTGCCGCCAGGTCGGCCCCGTCAGCATCACGCAGCCGCTGCCCAAGCGCGAAGAGGTCTACAGCGAGCGGCTGTCGGTGCTCTTCAAGCGCCTGCGCGTGGTGCGCATGGTCGACGCAAAGCGCAACACGCTGGTGTACCTGACCTACTCCGACCTGCTGATCGACGGTTCACCCAAGAACAGCGTAACGGCCGTGCCCATCGATCGCGGTACGCCGATTCCGCTGAAATAGCCTCGGCCGGCCTTCAATGGCCACTTCGCGCCGGGTTGCTCTTCAAGCTCCGACGCATGAGTTTGCTAGCATCTGCCGCTTGGCCCGCCCGGCGAGCCAGACCGCAGGAACCCTCCGCAACGAACCCGTTCCAACAGAGCGCCATGCACCTTCAGACTTTTGTTTTACGTACCGGCGCCGCAGCGTTGCTTGCCGCGAGCCTCGCGGCCTGCTCCACGGTCGACCTCAACACCCCGTGGCCGGCTCCGGCGGTCAAGCCGCCACCGGTCCAGCAACGCCCGGCAGCCCTATTCATCCGCCCCGCGAACGGCGCGACCATCGCCCGCTTCGACGGCGACCGCATCAAGGGCATCGACATCGCCGGCAACCTCGGCGACCCGGTCGTCGCCTCGGCCGATGGACGCGTGGTGTACGTGGGCGGCGAACTGCCGGCTTACGGCAACATGGTCATCGTGAAACACAACGAGACCTTCCTTACCGCCTACGCGCACGTGCAGACCATCCTCGTGAAAGAAAACGCGGTGGTGCGCCAGGGCGACAAGATCGCCGAAATGGGCCGCAGCAACGCCGACCGCGTGAAGCTGCGCTTCGAGATCCGCAAGAACGGCACGGCCGTCGACCCCGAGCCGTACCTCAGCGGACGGCTGCAGCAGTAGCCTCCCCGCAGCAGCCCGTCTGCTGGCGCCGCGCCCATGAAAAAGCCCCCTCGCGGGGGCTTTCGGCTTTGAGGGGTGCTCCGGCCTCAGTTCTGGTCGCGAAGCGCCAGTTCGCGCCAGTTGGCGTCGTACGTGCTGACGTACACGTTCCTGTAGACAACCGAACCCTGCGCCGGCAGATTGAAAGTCTTCGAAGCCGTGCCTGCCGCCGACGGCGCGACATCGGCCCGGTCCTGCGCGCCGGCAGAAGGGCCGGACGCCAGGTTCAGGAAGAACTCCGCGGCGAAGCCGGGGTTCAGGTCCGTGGCGCTGACGACGAAGTCGCTGCCTCCTGCGTAGGACGCGAGGGCTGGCGTGGTCGAGAAGCCCGGGTAAGTTGCGGCCGCCGCCTCTGCCAGCGTCATCGGCCGGCCATGGAAGCGGTGCTTGTAGACGATGTCGAAGCCACTGAACTTGGCCACCGTCGAGCCGTCGCTTTCGTAGGCCGTGAAGGTGTACTCGGGCGTGGCGGAAATCGCCGCGATCGCGCTGTCGCTCAGGCCGGCGGTCGACAGGCCGCTGCAGTTCGACGTCAGGTAGTAATAGTTGTTGTTGGAGGAGCCCTGGATCGGCCAGTCGCCGCCGCCCGAAGGACGCATGTGCCGCAAGCCGCCCGCGGGCAACCCCGGGCCGGTAACGACAACCGAGGCGACGTTGCCGCTGTTGCCGGTGTTCGTGTCCTGGATCGCGAACTGCAGCGAACTGCTCACGCAACCCGTCGCCTTCTCCTTGGTGGCGTGGATGTGCGGGTTGATGTCCAGCACGCGCCCGTCGCCGCGCAGGCGCCACGTGCCGTCCGTGCCCTTGACGATCTGCATGCCCTGGTTGTTGCTGAAGGCGACGCCGTTCTTGTCCTTGTGCGTGAACTCGACGAACGCGCGCGGGCTCGTGTTGTTCGCGTCGATGGTGTAGTTGATCCGCTGGATGACCACGTCCGTGAAGCTCGCGCCCACGAGGCTGGGGTCCGCCGCCGCGTCGCCGGCGAACTGCGCCGCGTTCAGGTCGGAGGACCTGAAGCCGTAGGTGCCGGTGACGGGATTGCTGCCATCGGTCATGAGGGGCAGCAATTCGGCCGGCGCGGGCAGCCCGTTCGCGAACTTGCCCACGAAGTCCGACAGCACCTTGCGGATCAGTGTGATGTCGTCCGCCGCGGTGCCCATGCCGTCGCCGCTCAGCGGCGTTGTTGAGGTCTCGGCCGCCGCCTTCACAGCCAGGTCGTCGGCGATCTGCTGCTGCGTGACGATGTTGGTGATGGTTGCCACGTTGGTGGCCGGGTCCACGCTCACGCGCAGCACGTCGAGCGCCTTGTCCAGCGCGCTCGACAGCGGCGTGAAGGCGGTGCGCAGCAGGTCGATGCTCGCATCCACGCCCAGCGCCAGCAGCACCGGCAGCAGCTTGGCCTTCAGGCCATCGGACTCGGCCTTGAGCTCGGCGTCCGTGAGCGAGGCGAACTCGCCGCCATCGAAATACTGCTCGGCCAGCCGGCCGGCGATGTTGGCCACCACCAGGTCGGTCAGCGGCGTGATGTTGATGGTGCCGTTGGCATCTGCGGCGGTCGCGGCCGAGTGGATCACCGTGCGCTCGCCGCCCACCGTGCCTTCGGCGCGAAAGACGAAAGGCGCCGTCATGCCGCTCACGTCGATGTTGTAGTTGCCGTCGACCAGCGTCACGGTCTTGGTCACGCCCTTGGCGTCCTTGACGGTGACGGTACCCACCAGGGGCAGGCCGGAGGCCGCCGTGCCCGAAAACGTAACCGGCGTGGATGCGGCCGGCGGATCGCTGGCCGGCGGATTGCTGGCGCCGCCCGCGGCCGGGAAGCCGGCGAACCCGCCGCCACCGCCGCCCCCACCTCCGCCGCAGGCGGCAAGCGAGATCAGCAGTGCCACTGCGCATGCGGAACGCGTCGTCTTGAAGAAGAGCGGGCTGAAAGCCTCGGGGGTCGCGAAGTTTGTTTTCATGGATGGTTTTTCAGGTGAAAGGGCAAACAAAAGAATCAACTCGTAACACGAGCGTTGCGATTCTTCTGTGCCCCTCCCTTCCTCACCATCCTCTGTTTTGAGGATGCGGGCCCGTGCGAGCTAGAGCAGGCTCTCGGGTACCAGCGGCGCCAGCAGCTCCAGCCTCCAGCGCGACCAGAAGTCCGTTTCAGGCTCCTGGTGCAGGATGGTGTCGGCCGCGTCCCCCGAGGCCGGGCTCACCCACTCGATGGCGCCCGTCGGCCCCAGTTGCAGCTGGTAGGCGCCGTCCAGCCGGAGAAAGCCGATCAGGCTGGTGAGCTGCTGCGCGATCTGCGGGCTGAAGATGAAGATGCCGACCTCGGTGTTGTGCAGCATCGAGCGCGGGTCGAAGTTCATCGAGCCGATGAACACGATCTTGCGGTCGACCACCGCAGACTTGCCGTGCAGCCGCCCGCTGGCCGAGCCGTACATGCCGAAGCGCTTGGTCTGCTCCACCCGCTTGGGGCTCAGCTCGTACAGCTCCACGCCCAGGCGCAGCATCTCGGGGCGATAGCGGCGGTAGCCGATGTGCACCAGCGACTCGTCGGTGGCCGCCAGCGAATTGGTGACGATGGTGTAGGCCACGCCGTTGCCGCGCACGAGGCGGATCGTCTCCATGCCGCCGCGGCCCGGAATCAGGTAGGGCGTGGTCTGCATGACCTCGTTCTCGGCGCCGCGCACGTAGCGCCGCACGTTGTAGAGCACGCTGTCCTTCGACTCGTCGGCGGGCGGGCCACGCGCTTCTTCGGTCGGCCCGAGCGCCTTGGCCGGCGGGTCGGCATACGCCTCGGCGCGGGCCCACACCAGCTTCAGCGCGCCCGCGTCCAGGTCCTTGGCCAGCGGGTTGTTGCCCAGCAGGTCGGTGGAGTCGGGCTCTTCGGGGTGCAGCTGGTCGGGGCCGGAGGTCAGCCGGTCGAAGCGCTCGCGCAGCTGCTGCGAGGTTTCGCCGGTGGGCGGCACCAGCGATTCGATGGGGTACACGTAAGGGCTGTTCCAGTACATATCGAACAGCGACGACAGCTTGGGCACCACGGCGCCGGCCACCAGCGTGTCGATGTCGATGAAGTTCGAGCCCCCGTCGCGCAGGAAGTACTCGTTGGCCATGTTGCGCCCGCCCATGACGGCGATGGTGTTGTCGACCACGTAGAGCTTGTTGTGCATGCGGCGGTGCACGCGGTCGAAGTCGAGGATCGACCAGGCCCAGCGCGTGCCGAAGCGGCTGCGCCCTGCGGGAAACGGGTTGAAGAAGCGCACCTCGACGTTCGGGTGCGAGGCAAAACTGGCGAAGAGCGGGTCGGCGCCGGCGGTGTAGAGGTCGTCCACCAGCAGCCGCACGCGCACACCGCGGTCGGCCGCATCGCGCAGGGCACGCAGCAGGTAGCGGCCGGTCTCGTCGTTCTGCACGAGGTAGTACTGCACGTCGATGGAGCGCTGCGCGCGGCGTGCGAGCTCGATGCGCGCGTGCAGCGAGAACTGCGGCATCGGCAGCAGCCTGAACCCGCTCAGCGGCTCGCCGGGCGGGGCAGCCGCCTTCACGAGGCGGCCGAGGGTGGTGTCCGCGCCGTCGCTGATTGCGACGGAAGGTTTGCGCTGCACGTCGACAGGAAGTCCGGCGCAGCCGGCCATGCACAGCGCGACGATGCCGAGCAGCAGCCACGACAGCCACCGGGCGCGCGGTCTGTCAGCAGCCCGACAAGGAGAGTTCGGCATTGGAACGACGAGGCGTGGGTTGGAGCGTGGATCGAAAGGCTCGCGGTTTCTACCACGCGCCTGCCGACCTTGCTGCGCCGCCGCACGCGTTCAGTTCAATGCTCGCGCGCCGGGCCCCATTGCCTGACGAAGTGGTCCGCCCGCAGCGTGGCCCGCTCGATCGCCGCGTCCCATGTCAGCTGCTGGGTGATCACCAGGGCGCAGCGCGGAATGCCGCGCAGACTCAACTCGCAAATGCCGGCATAGGTGCCGCTCGGCGTGCGCATGAGCTCGAACCAACCCGTCCAGCCTTCTGGAACGCTGAGGGGGAGTCGAGCGCTGTCCATGGTGAGCACACCGTATTCCTTTTATTACGCAGTTTCAAGAATTTAAACCCTAAGCACTACTTATGGCCGGGGAGCCGAGGCTAAATGCAACACCGCCAAACGACATCACCCGAACATGGGAGCTACGGCGAATTGGGGCCGACGCGGCTTTTAGGCAAAGATCGAGGGGCATGAACTCAACGACGAGCTCCCGAAATTCCAGCGGCGGCGGACCTGCCACCCTTTCACTGTTCGACGACCCGCCGCACGAGGCGCGCGAGCCGCTCGGCCCCGGCGCCTTCGTGCTGCCAGGCTTCGCCCTGCCCTTCGTCGACGCGCTCCTGCCGGCCATCGAAGGGCTGGCAGAACGCGCGCCCTTCCGCCACCTCGTCACGCCGGGCGGCTTCACCATGTCCGTCGCGCTGACCAACTGCGGCGCGCTCGGCTGGACCAGCGACCGACGCGGCTACCGCTACAGCCCCACCGACCCCGACAGCGGCAAGCCCTGGCCCGCCATGCCCGAGCCGTTCGCACGACTGGCGCGCGAGGCAGCCTCGGCGGCCGGCTTCGACGGCTTCGCGCCCGACGCTTGCCTGGTCAACCGCTACGCACCGGGCGCACGGCTGTCGCTGCACCAGGACAAGGACGAGCACGACTACGGCGCCCCCATCGTCTCGGTGTCGCTCGGCATGCCCGCCGTGTTCCTGTTGGGCGGACACGCGCGCAGCGACAAGCAGGTGCGCGTACCGCTGGTGCACGGCGACGTCGTGGTCTGGGGCGGCGAAGACCGGCTGCGCTACCACGGCGTGCTGCCCCTGAAAGACGAGCCGCACCCGCTGCTGGGCGCGACGCGCATCAACCTCACATTCCGCAAGGCGGGCTGACACGCATGCAGGCGAGCGACAAGACGAACAAGAAGACCGGCCCCGGCAGCGCCATCCGCGAGCTCTATGCCGCGCTGTGGCACTTTGCGGAAGGCGCGCGCGGACAGCTGCTGGCGGCCACTGCCCTGCTCGCGGCCTCGCAGTTGATCCGACTCACCCTGCCGTATCTCGCGGGGCAGGCCATCAACGCACTGCAGCGCGGCGAGCTGAACACAGCCGGCTACTGGATCGCGGCACTGGTCGGGGTGGCCGTTGCCGCATGGGTGCTGCACGGGCCGGGTCGCATCCTCGAGCGCAACGTCGGCGTGAAGGTGCGCGAGACCCTCGCCGACCAGCTGTATGCGCGCATCGCCGCCGCACCGCTCGCCTGGCACGACGGCCACCACTCCGGCGAGCTGCAGCACCGAGTGCACCAGGCCAGCCGCGCGCTGTCGGACTTCGCGCAGAACCAGTTCATCTGGCTCACCAACGCCGTCAACTTCGTCGGCCCGCTGGTCGCGCTGGCGCTGCTGTCGCGCACCAGCGGCATGACCGCGCTCGCAGGCTACGTGCTGATCGGCCTCGTCATCGTGCGCATCGACCGCGCGCTGATGAAACTCGCGCGTGCCGAGAACGATGCCGACCGCCGCTACGTGGCCACGCTGCTCGACTTCCTGGGCAACGCCTCGACCATGATCGGTCTGCGCCTCCAGGGCGCTTCGCGGCTGCTGTTGCGGCGACGCATGGCCGCCATCTCGCTGCCGCTGAAGCGCACCGTGGTCCTCAACGAAGGCAAGTGGTTCGCCGTCGACCTCATGGGGCTGGCGCTGACCTGGGGGCTGGTGGTCGTCTACGTGTGGCAGGCGCGCGCGCCCGGACAGGCCGTGATGCTGGGCGCGGTGTTCATGATTTATCAATACGCGCAGCAGGCGGCCGGTGTCGTGACCTCGGTGGCGGCTAACTTCAGTTTCTTCGCGCGCATGCACACCGACTACAGCAGCGCCGAGCCGATCTGGCAGGCGCCATCGGGCGACGAAGCGCTGGCCACGCCGCCCGAGCAGGTGCCCGAGAGAGAGCGGATAGAGGCCGGTGCGCCGTGGCGGCAGTTGGACATTCAGGCGCTGCAATGGCGCTATGCATCACGCGGCGCTTCGGCCGAAGAAGCCGGCGTTGCCAACGAACCTGTGCGCAGCGGCCTGCACGACGTGGCGCTGACGCTGCGCCGCGGCGAGCGCGTCGCATTGGTTGGCCCGAGCGGCGGCGGCAAGAGCACCCTGCTGCGCGTGCTGGCCGGGCTCTATCCGCCTGACGGCGGCACGCTGCTGCTCGACGGCCAACCAGTCGACTGGGCACAACTGCGCCGGCTCGCCACGCTGATCCCGCAGGAGACCGAACTGTTCGAAGCCAGCGTGCGCGAAAACCTCGCCTTCGGCCAGCCGCGCGACGACGCGCTGCTGCAGGCCGCGCTGCACACCAGCACTTTTGACGAAGTGCTGAAAGCGAACCACGGCGACCTCGACACGGCCGTGTCGGAGCGGGGCTTCAATCTTTCAGGCGGGCAGAGACAGCGGTTGTGCCTTGCGCGCGGCGTGCTCGCAGCGCAAGGCAGTTCGCTGCTGCTGCTCGATGAGCCGACGAGTGCGCTGGATGCAAACACCGAAGCCCGCGTGCTCGAACGCATTGCGGATGCGTTTCCGGATGCTTGCTTGATCGCGTCGGTTCACCGGCTGAGTTTGCTCGAGCGGTTCGACACTGTGGTGCTGATGGAGGCGGGGCATGTGCTCGACCATGGGCCGTGCGAGGTGGTGTTGGCGAGGCAGCCGTTGCTGCGGCGGATGTCGGTGCCGGCAGGCATCCACTGAACGCACACCAGCAGTCCGGCAAGTTCAGCGTGCGGGCGCCAATTGGATGCCGTGCTCTATGCGGGCAATACAACCCGGATCGACAACAGCAAGAAGAGAGATATCTATCCGCCCGCGTGGCGTCGGGAAATCAATTCGATCCGGTGTTGGTATGAGCCCGCTGACGACAAGTTGTCCGTTTCTGATTTCGTGATTGACGATGGGCATGCCAGGAGAGATGAAGCCAAGCGCAGCCAGATCGCTTGGCTTGATGCACACAACGGATGCATCAAGTGCCATGTTCATTCTTCCCAGAGGAAACTGCGGATCGGCTTTGTACAGGGTGACCGTCGCGTAGTTGAATGCATTCCCGGGCGATGGCCCCAACCGTGTGAAGCGGCCCTCTTCCAGCGCAGCAGGGTCGACTTCGGCCTGCATTCCAAGATGCCTCTGGGCTCGACGGAGAAACGGCGTCTCCGTGTCGAGGAGGAACCGGCGGTAGGCCTCGACGACGGCCTTGGGCTCTTTGGGGACGGAAGTGCATCCAACAGTCGCCGCGCAGAACGTCGCCAGCAAGAACGGCCTGGCGAACGAACTCATGCAGCGATGGGCCCTTGTCTCGATCATGCGAGAACTCTCAAGGACGCGACGAGCGGCGTGTCAGAAGCTCGCATTGAGGTTGAACCCCAAAGTCACCTTCGCAGTGCGATAGCCCTCGGGCTTGCTGATCGGCGCACCGACGAAGAAGTCGTAGCTCAGCCTGCTCCACTGGCCGCGCACGCCGACGACTGCGCCGGCAAGGCTGCGGCCAAGAAGGTCAACCGTCGAACGTCCGCCCACATGGCCGTAGTCCATGCCTGTGTACAGCTCCGCCCCGCTCTGCCCCATCGCCCAGCCGATGTCGTTGCGGATGAGCCAGCCGCGCTCGCCCAACAGACTCGTCTCTCCATCGAAGCCGCGCACCGTGTAACGCCCCCCGATGGCGAAGCGGTCTTGCGGCGTCAGCAGCGTGCGGTTCCACTGGGCGCGGATCAGGCCGGAGTAGCGCAGCTTCTGCTCACCAAGCTTGAACGGTGCGTTGAGGGTGATGTCGGCCGTATACAGCTTCAGGCGTGAGGTGCCCTCGCCGAACTCTTCTTCCGGCGCAACACGCGAGCCGAAGCCGCCGGTGCCGCGCTTGTAGGCCAGCGTGCCCTCGAGCGTCGCTTCACCAATGAACTCCTTGTGGTTCAGGCTCAACTCCCAGCCGCCGACCACGCGGTGCTGTACCTCGACCTCGGTGTCGTCCACGAAGTTGCGCGACTCGCGCCGCCATCCCTTGATGGCCACCGTCGTCTTGCGGCTCTGGTCGCGGTAGATCAGGCGCGAGAGCTTGACCTCGGCGTTGTTGGACTTGCCGGCGTAGACGTAGTCCTGGTTCAGGCCGGCCACGCTCTGGTGGTACTGGCCGTTGGAAGCGGTGAAGCCCAAGAGCCAGTAGCCGTAAGGCAGCGAGTAGTGAACGGTCTGGCCTTCGGTGCCCTTGGCCGAATCACTGAAGACGTGGTTGTTGATGTTGTGGTTGGCGCTGACGTAGAACAGGTCGTTCAGACCGAAGGGGTTGTCCAGGGACAGGGTTGCGCCAGCCTGGTAGCGGCCGGTGGCTTCGGTGCCGCTGTCGTCCAGGCTTAAGGTGACACGCCACTTCTTGGCCTGGATGTACTTGACGACGAGGTCGCTGTCGCCGGGCTTGGCATTGGGGGCGGTCGATGGTTCGATCTGGATGTCGGCCTCTGCCGTGGGAGCACGCTTCAGGTTCTCAAGGCCCTGCTCGACGTCACGCAAATTCAGAAGATCGCCTGGACGCGCAGGAATGGCCGTGGTCAACAAGGCGGAGCTGCCGAGCAGCGTGGACGAAGAGTCGAGCGTTGTCCGAATGGCTGCGATGCGGCCGGGCACCAGCGACAGGGTCAGTGTGCCGGCAGAGAGATCCTGCGGCGCAGCCAGTACGCGGGTGGTGACGTAGCCGCGCGCAATGACAGCTTGCTGCGCGCGCGCGAGAACCACGTTGGCGCCAGCCGTGCCGAGGCAACGGCCAACGGGTGAATCATTTCGCTCTGGGCCGGACAGATCGGCCACGGCCCATTGGAAGGATTCGGACTGCTCGCCGACCAGCAGCACGCGGTCGATGCGGAAGCACGGGGACTCGGCTTCAGGGATGCGCTGGACCGGTGCTGGCGGTGCAGTCTGTGGACGCTGATCGACAGTACGCTCGTTCTGCTCGCGCAAGGCACGTTCGCGCTCTTGCTGTCGTTGTTGCTCGACGAAGGGTTGTGGCGTGGTCGGCGATTGCTGGCTCATCGCCAGCAGAGGACAGACCGCCATGGCGGCCGCCAACAAATTGCGTTTCAAATCAGACTCCCTCTTCTCTTTCTTGTCCTAGGATCGAAGCCTGTATGGGCCAGAACCGCCTTCAGCGAACGGGTGCGGGGCAATCCGCGACGATCTGCACCGGAACGGATACCGGGGCATCACGGTCGGTGGCATCCATGACGTTCAAGCTGCAGGCCGGTTTGCTACCCCACACGAACTCAACGGTGTAGGCGTGCGCATCCTGCGGCGTGAACTTCACCGTGGAGGGGCCGCAATGGCCGGTGCGATAGCCGGAGCCTGTTCCATCCGCCCAGGAGCCATAGCCGCGTACTTGGATCGGCTCGCCCGGCTTAACCTCATAAACAAGATAAGGCTCGGTCCGACGTCCGCGCTGCACCGCGTTGGCGATCCAGGGGTACACGATGCCACGGCCGGCGTAAGCCACGCTGCCCAGAGACGTGAAGTCCCGACAGGCTTGTGACGAGGTGCTGACCGAGAAGTTGGCCGGATAGCCTGATCCGGTGGCCCGCAGGATGAGCTTGGCGGTGCCAGGTTCGACATCGGGCAACTCGTTGTAGCCGTTGTTGGCACGGATGTCGGCCAGCGCCGCGTCGGGGTTGATTTCGTGATACGCGCATGACGAAAGAGTCGTCGCAGACAGGGCAGCAAAAAGAACACACCTATACGCCATATTTATATTTCTATCAAAGTCGCAATTACCCCACGCCCAAATAAATTAATCAGACATTAATTCATTGAGCCCACTCATTCAAACGATTTTCGAATTTCATTTCTCGAAATTAAATCAACCCGAGAAAAATCAAGCAAATCCGATTTCGCAACAATCCCCCTCAGTGGAAATGGAATATCTTCGATGCGAGAAAATATCGTTGGCGATAAATGTTTGTAATAATCACCGTTTTCACATTTTCCAGAATAGCCGACCGGAAATTCGTCGGGTATATTCCCATGATCCAAGGCCTCAAAAACAAACATCCCTTTGTTGATGCTCAAATTTGCGTTCGCAAGATTCCTCCGCCCCTTCCAATCATTCAAAATATCAAGAAAAACTTCATTTTTGTCCTTTTTCGAGCGATAAATCCAAGAGGAATAAAAATGCAAATTCACCAACCCATTTTTTTGAAGATTACTTGGATATTTTTCAGACTCCTCAAACAAAAAATCCGAAAATTCATTTAACAACTCTTCCGAATCATTTCGAGCAAGCAGACTCTCGGGCAAATCTCCGAAGCCGTTATTGCTCATCACTGCCAATTTTCCCGAGCAATCCATGGCAATCCATGTAAAACAGTCCGCGCCTTGAGGCGTCCAGTTGGGATTTAATTTTTCATTAGTCAATTTTTATATCCATTTGGCCAAGTGGTAGAGCAATTTGCGCAGGTTGGCACGAATGCATTTTCTGGAATTGAAGTGTTCCCATAGACCATTCCCGGGCGAACTGGATTTGTAAATTTGATGTTGGCAGGATCGGCGCCCTGCCGAACCAATTTATCAGCCGCTTTAACTTCGGCACAAAATCCTGCAAGATTCGAACAAAAGCTGGTTGCCTGCCCAATCGGGACACCCAACTTGTCTTCTACAAATTTCACCATGGTGGGACTCAAATCTTCCGCCTTCAGCGCACCGCTAGCACCAACCGATGTGAGTCCGGTTGTCGAATCATAAGCACCAACCATCACGGAGGATCCACGCGCTGAGGATTTTGATCCTAAGTTATTGATCGCGCTAAGCAATTCACCACTAGCTTTGTTTTCTAAAGCTAAATTTACAGTTCCCGCCTCTGCTAAGCTTCCAACGCTTACCCTTTCGGCTGCCCTAACAGAGTTCAACTCTGCTTCAGCCACTTTTCCTACGGCTTTGCCTACTTGGCCTGGAATCGCTACGCCACTCGTTGGTACGCCAGCGACGGTTGTTGCCGCAAAGTCAGCCGCCACAATACAGCCTGTTGGATTGAGTGTGCAGTACGCGACCGGGTTTTGCGTGAACGCATAACCCTCGGCGGCAAGGCCACTCAGGGCAGGCGCCAAGGCAAGCCCTCCCGCAAGTGTCGCGGCCTGAATCGTTAGTTGAGTAATCTCATTTATAGAGCCTTGGTTCTTGCTCGCAGCCACAGCGATCTGGGCAATGGTAGGCTGCTGAATGTTGTTGTCGCGATAAAACTGCAAAGCTTGGGGACTGCGAATTACCTCATTCAGATAGATTGCCGCATTGGCTTTTTGTGCATCAGGTGCCTGGAAGTAGTACCCAAGGCCAGCTTGCGGAAATGCCGGATCTATTGGCAGGTTCTGACCTTGGCTGTAGTACTTGGCAATAGTCATCAAGAATTTGCTGGCATCCTGGTCCCAGGCACCAGACGCACCGAATTGAACCTGTCTGAACGCTTGAGCTGCCAGCTCTTTCTCAGCATCGGCCACGCTGATGCCCTTTTGGGCCGCATATTCCTTGGCATGGTCTTTGATCAGCTTGGTTTCCGCAGGGTGCAGTTGCCGATTGTTGATATCGACGCTATAGGCGCTCGCTGCACCGGCAGTTCCTCCAGTCATGCCCCCAATCGCCGCCGCGCTGACGGCCCCCAATGCCTGCGCAACCGGTGCTGGCAAGTCCATGTCCGCGATGGCCAGCCCAATCCGTGGCATCAGCGCTGCGCTGGCGCCTGCCCCCAATGCGCCGCCGATACCGCCTCCCAGCGCGCCTGCGGCCGTGTGTAACGCCACTCGATAGGAGCCACCCTCGTCCCATTGGCTGGCTTCGTTTAGAAGCGCTTGCTGCTTGGCAGGGTCGGTCTCCACCTTGGCTTGGGTACGAAGCTGGGCGGCCTGGTTGCCTGCATATGTGCCGATCTCCCTCGCCGCGTTCTGATTGAACTGCTGTGTGATTTGCGCCTGTGCTTGAACGTCTTTGACGATGGTCTGCGTGTTCCAGTCTTTGATCAACTTGCCCGCACTACTGGTGTCGCCCGTCCTGACGCTCTGACCCCCCGCAATGCCCGAGATGCCGGATCGCGTGACGCTGGTCTGGTTATTTCCCGAATAGCTGCCAATGCCAGCACTGCCACCAGGCCTGTTGTTTGGTCCGGCCCACGAAGCAGTCATATCTCTGGCTGGCGCCGTGTCTGTGGCTGCGGTCGGCGCCGTTGTGTAGCCAATGCCCACGCTACCGCTGACCGAGTAGCTGCTGCCGCTCGACTGACTGACGTTCTGCAGATCCACCATCGTCAGCGTGCCGCCGGTGTTGAAGCTGTTCTTGCCCGCGTCGATTGCTGCCTGCGTGCTCTCGATCACGGCGCCCTTCAAATCTGTGTTGCCCGCCACCTTCACGTCGAAGCCGCCGTCCCCAGCCTTGATACCGGACTGCACAGCCGGACTCACGAAGATGCCGTCGGCCTTGGCACCAGCCGCACTGGCGCTGGCCGTGGCTACCACGCCATAACAGATCGGTGGAATGCACAAGCTCAAACCGAAGCCCGAACTGCTCTGGCGCGACTGCCCCACGCTCACGTCCTGCAGGCTCTCGATATTCAAGTTGCCGCCCACGTCCGCCGTGACGCGATTGGCCTCGACGGTGGCCCCTCGCATGTTCAGATCACCGCCCGAACTGATGTTGACAGCCTTGCCACCGCTCACTTGGGTGGTGTTGTAGCTGACATCGTTCTGGTCGTTTTTGCCCTGTCCGTTGTTCACGCCGAGTTGGATGCTGAAGCCGTTTTGCGCGCCTGCGCCGAACGTGACCCCCACATTGGCGCCATGGCTCGAGTTCTGGCCAGCCGTCACACTGGTGTTGCGACTGGCCTGCAGCGTCACGTCGTTGTCCGCCACCAAATTGACGGTGTTGCCTGCTGCGATGGTGGAACCAATGGCACTGATGTTGGATCCCTTGCCGCCGCCTGTAGCTACGATATTGACGTTGTTCGCTCCCACCACGCTGGATCCCACAGCTTCGCTGCTGTTGGTGAAGCTGGTGCTCTGGCTGGTGTTGCGGCTGACATTGACACTCACGCCGTAGCTGAGTTGACCTGTGCCGCCAATGGCCTGGGCAGCGTCATAGGCCTGTTTGCCGCTCATGGCCAGATTGACGGCGCCCAGGGCCTGCATGCGGCCGTCGCCTGTGTCGCCCATGGCCTTGATCGTGCTGGAAGCGCCCTTGAGGGTGTCGGTGCTAACGCCGGCGAAGCTGGCGCTACCGCCCACGATCGTGCTGGAGCTCTTATCCAGCGTGACCGATTGCGTAGTGTTGTAAGCCTCGTTGATGACTACGTTCTTGGCGAGGATGTTGACGTCGCCGCCCACCAACGGACCTGCTTGTCCGGCAGCCATGATGCTGCTGGCGGTCTGGCGGTAGTCGTTGGCCGCCACCAGGGTCACGTTGCCTTGCAGGCTGGCCACCTGGCTCGCCTGCTGCGTTGTGCTGACGGTCGCGTTCGCTTGCGAGCCCTTGACGTTGCCGATGGCTGGGTTGTACCAAGTGCCGACCATGCCGGACTTACCGTTGGCGTCGTAGCTAGTCTCGGCGCGGGTGTTCTGTGCGCTCTCGATGGTGAGATTGCGCCCGGCCATCATGGTGACGTCGTTGTCGGCAACCACGGTGACCCCCTGCAGGGTCGTGTCTCGGCCGCTCAAGGTCTGCAGGTTGCCGGCGGAAATGCTAGTGCCGATGGCTCGGGTCTCGATGCTGGCTTCGGCATGGTTGGAGGATTTCTTGTTGCCGGCAATGGCCACTGCAGTCGCATCGCCGGCGAACGTGGCGCCAGCGGCGAGTTGACCGAAGACCGTGCCGCTGCTCTTGCTTTGCGCGGCATGGAGTTCCTGACTCGTGCGGTTGGCGGTCGTCAGATTGATGTCCCGCCCCGCCGAGAGGCTCATGGCCTCGTCGGAATGAAGCTGTGCAGCCTGGAGGTTGATGTCGTTGCCCGCCAGCAATGCCACGCTCTTGCCACTCAGACTACTGGAGAGAACGTCCGTGGTAGTGGTGCTGTCGAAGGTACTGGAACTGCTCTTCTTGAACAGAGACTTGGACGACCGTTGCGTGGCCGCGGTCACGCTGGTCGTGGACTGCCCGGCCGTGACGTTGATGTCGTTCTTGGCTGTGGCGACCAACGCGCCATCCACGCTGGCGACGGCACCCGCGCGGATGTTCAAGTCATTGCCAGCCGCCAACCGCACGTTGTCCTGCCCCTGTATGACCGACCCCACCTCTCGGCTCTCCGATGAAATACCTGCACCGTTCTTGTTTGCGAACGAGATGGTGTATCCCTCAGACACCGTGCCCATGTTGATGTTGCGCCCCGCCCCCACCGACGCAGCCCCCGCGCTGACTAACGCTGCTCCGATGAGATTGGCATCCCGTCCCGCCGAGGCGATTAACACGCCTCCGGGATTGGTCACGTAGACACCGGCCACGCGATCAATGCCGGTGCTCGTGCCGGCGGTCTGTGTCGTCGTCCGGATATTGATGTCGCGCCCGGCTGTCAGGACTGCCGAGTCCCGGGCTGTGATGCTTCCGCCGATGTTGTTCAGGTCGTTACGGGCGTTGATGCCAATGCTGCCACCAACAATTCGGCCGCCGAGGTTGCTGACGTTTTCCGCGTCGATCTTGACCAGACTTCGCCCCGCTATGGTGCCGGTATTGACGAGGTCCCCCGAACTCTTGATCACCGCCGCGTCAGCACTCAGCAGAGCCCCCGAGCCATCGACGTCACCGGGCCGCACACGCACGTAGACCTGTGGCACAAGCACCCGTTGTGTCGTTCCATCGGGCAGCGTCACCGTCTGCTCCACGAGCCAAACGATGTCGCTGGTCAACTGCGCCATCTGAGCCGCACTCAAGGCTACGCCCGGACGCAGGCCGTATTGCTTGGCGAAGGTGGCGCCTGCATCCATCAATGCAGCGTACTGGTCGTCGTCATTGCTGAAACCATCCAGGTAGCGGTAGCCCGTGAGTTGCGCCACCTGCTCGCGAATGAGCTTCTGCTCATAGAAGCCATCGCCCAAACGCTTGAGGGTGTTGTTCGGATCGAACCCGAGGCTGCTCAGCATGTAGTCGCTGCTGAGCCAGTTGCGATAGTTCGCAAAACGCGGATCGGTTTCGACCAGATAGCCACCTGGACCGGTGTGGATGTTGAACAAGCTGGCCGTCGGAAGACCGATGTTCGGCATGCTGGTACGCACAACCATCGGTACCGTCTGACTGGCGCCGGCACCACCGGCACCGCTTGCACTGGCGGCCTCGCCCGCCGTGCTGCCTGAGGTCTTCACGAACCCACCTACATTGGCCGGCACCTCGACGATGGCGCCAAGGCGACTGGCACCATTCACACCACCAGCGCCGCCCGCACCGCCCGTCGCGCCACCGACCGGGGCGCTTCCCGCGTCATAGCCGCTGGAGGCATTGATGTTGGGTTGGTGCTTATAGGCTCCGAGGTCGATCGTCTTGGGCGCAACGATGATCGGGATGTTCGCCATCTGCAGCTGACCGAGGTTGTCGTACACCGTCGCCGAACCTGTGACCGTGAGCTGGCCGGTCATCTGATCGGGCACGTAATCGTTGGTGGTGATCGTCCCTCCGGCCAGCACCTGACTGTCCTGGTTGTACAGGCGTCCGTTCACATTCATGTTGCCGCCCGCTACGAGACGGGCCGGATCGGCGTTGATCGCGGTATCCGTGGTGGTGGTGACCTGGTTGTTCCAGACGCCGAAGCCACCGATGCCGACAAGCTCTCCCGTGTCCTTGCGATAGACAAGTCCGTTGGCGTAGTCGAGAGTGACCTCATCCAAGGAATAGGTCGTGGTCCGCCCTACGCCGCTGCCTACGGGCGTTTTGGGCGCGATGCCAATAACCAGACTGGAGGTCACTGTGGGGGTGCCCTTCTGGATGTGCACGTCGCGGTTGTTGACCTGCGCCATCGAGATCGACATGTCGCCCAAGGACTCGATGTCCGCACTCAGGTTGTTAAGAACACCGCCTTGACCGGTGGCTTTGCGATTGGCATCGAGGGAACCACCGATGTTCATCGAACCCACACCGAGGCCGCCACTGAAGATCAGCGCGTGCTCCCGGTTGTTGATCGTGCCTGCACCGATGTTCAGGGTATCTCGCGCCGCGATGGTTGCCGCCTTGGTCACGCCGTTGGCCGTCTCGGCGTCGTTGTTGAGCGTGCCAGCCGCGATGGAGATCGCGTTGCCGTAGATGCGCCCTGTGCCGATGTTGTTCAGCGTGCCCGCATTGATCTGCGTATTTCCCTTGCTGTCGATCAGACCGCGGTTGGTCAGCGTGCCGCTGGCGTTGACGGTGGTATTCGCCCCCGACATTTCTGCGCTGGCGGTGTTGTCGACGTTGTTGCCGCCCACGGTAAGCGTTTGCCCCGCCAGCAGCTTGCCATTGTTCGTGAAGTTGCCCGTGGTGGTGTAGCTCAGGTTGCCGTTGGCCGCGACTTCGCCGTTGTTAACGATGTCTTGCGTGAGCCCAATGCTCAGGTCCTGGCCGGAGATGGCTTTGCCGTCGCCGCTGAAGGTGGCGGCGTCGATCTTCAGACTCTTGTCCGCCACCAGCGTGCCGTTGGTGTTGAGCAGGCTGAGCGTCTTGGCGGCGGGTGGGCTCGCGTTCGGGTCCCGAATGGTCAGCGCATTCGCCGCCGAGATCAGGCCCGAGGTGTTGTTGACGGTACCGCCACTGGTGATGGTCGCATCGACATCGGCGCGGATGGCGCCGGAGGTGTTGTCGAGATTGCCGGTGCCGATGACGACATTCTTGCTCTCGATGCCTTGATTGCTGCCTTGGGTGCTGGTGTTGCCGACGCTGCCGGCGTTAAGCGTGGTGGTGGCTGCGGAGCGGATCAGGCCGCCGTTGTTGGTGATGCTGCCGCCAGCAATGCCCAGGTCACCCGTGGCGAGTGTCTGCCCGCCGCTATTGTCGTAGGCCGCGCCGCCGGTATTGATGGCGGCGCCCGACTGGCCAAGCACTACGCCGCCTGCAGTGTTGGAGAACGCCTGGGTGTTGGCCGTCAGCGCGTTCTTGGCGCCGATGAAGCCGCCCGCGTTGTTGACAGCGCCCGTCTTCAGATCCAGTGTGTCGGCGCTGGTGATGCCGCCCTGCTGGTTGCTGTAGCCGGCCGCGTTGGTGTTGCTGAGGCTCTGACCATTCGTGTTGATGGTCATCGCACCGCCGGACTGGATCAGACCGGCGTCGTTGGCCAGGGCGCCCGACTGCAGACTGACGGCGGTGGTCGCAGCCAGCGTGCCCTGGCCATTGTTCAGCGTGTTGGCGTTCGTGTTGACCGACAGAGCATTGCCAGTGACCTTGCCCGCGATATTCACCAATCCACCGTTCACCAGCGCGGTGTTGCCGCCGGCCTGCATCGTCCCTTGGTTGTTGGTCGTCGTGCCCGAGGTCGTGACGCTGAGGTTGCCGTTCACCGCGGCAGCGGTTCCACTGCTGTTGTCCAGCGTCCCGGCGACGAGCGTGGTGTTGCCGTTGGCCGCCAGCGTACCGCCGACGTTCGTGACAGCACCGTCCACCGTGGCATTCAGATCCCCGACGGCGGTCACGCTGCCGGCATTGTTGTTCAGGCTGCCCGCTGTGACGGTGGTGCTGCCACCGGCACCGATCACGCCCTTGTTGCTGTTGTCGATTGCCCCGCCGACGCTCAGTCCAAGGCTGGACGCCTCGGCGGCACGCACAGTCCCGCCCTGGTTGGTCAGGCTGCCGGCCGCGATGGTCGTGTTGCCATTGCTGGCGATGGTGCCAGCGGTGTTGTCGAAAGCCCCAACGACCGTGATGCGCGTGGCATTGGGGCCGGTTTGGATGATCTGGCCGCCACGGTTGCTCAAGAAGCCCGCGTTGATGGTGATCTGCTTCGCGGTGGTCGTGCCTGCGTCCTGGGCGAAATTGCCGGACATGGCAACGGCGAGGGTCCCGTTGCCCGTGATCTGTCCGTTGGCACCGCTGTAGGTGCCGCCGGAGAGGGTCAAGGTGCCGGCGCCGGCATGCTCGATCTTGCCCGCCGTGTTGACGATGCTCGCGGCCTGCAGGCGCAGGTCCTGGCCATTGCTGGCAATGCGGCCGCCGGAGTTGTCGATGCTCCCGGAGGCGGCGATGGTGGTCGCACCGGTGCCGGTCTGCACGATCTGGCCGTTGTTCGTGTTGGCGATGTTCGAGACGTGCAGATCGAGTTCACCGGCGTTGACCAGGCCGGCGTTGTTGACCAGCGTCTGCGTGGGCTGGCTGTTGGCCGTGATGGCGAGCGTGCCCGGTGTGGAGACGGTAGCGCCGCTGGTGGTCACGTTGCCTTGTGTGGCCGCGACCGCGATGTTGGCCGCACTGGTCTGGCTCGATGACAGGTCGACGCTCGCGCCTTGCAGCATGGCGTTGCCTGCGGCGAGGTTGGTGCCATTGGCGACCAGTGCACCGGAAGCAGTCACGCGCAGATCGCCGACTACACCGAGCTTGCCGTCGTTGCCCACACCTGCACCGAGCACGCCGGCGGTGCCAAATGCCACGCTGCCTGCTGTGACCGTGGCGTTGCGCCCAGCGGTGATGTTGCCGTCGTTGGTCAAGGCGCCAGAGACGGTGAGCGCCGTGTCGTCGGTGCCCCGGATGGAACCGCTGTTGCTCAGCGAGCCGGCGTGCACCGAGACGTCCGTGCCCGCGCCGATGGTTCCGCCGTTATTGGTCAACTGGTTCGTGACGGCGAGTTGCGTGTTCGCGTTGGCCGACTGGATGCTGCCCTGGGCGTTGTCCAGGGACGCGCCGGTGAGTGCGACGCTGTTGTTGGCGACCAGGGTGCCCGACGTGTTGTGGACCGATCCAGCAACGCTTGCGGTCAGTGCCCCGGTGGCCGAGACGGTTCCGCGCGTGTTGTCGACCTTGCCCCCTATGGTCAGGTTGGCATCGCTGTCGCTGGTGAGCTTCCCGTTGACGTTGACCAGGTTGCCCGTGGTGTTGATCTGCAGGCTGCCCGCGTGCAAGGTGCCGCCGCTGTTGTCGAGTTGGCCGACGTTGGCGCTAAAGCTGTTGCTGACATTCAGGGTGCCGCCGGCATTGCTGAAGTTCGCCCCGCTGAGCGCCATCGTCGCAACGTTCAACGTACCGCCTGCGTTGTTGATCTGGGGCGTGTTCAGCGTGATGGGGCCGCCCGCGTAGATGCGTCCACCGTCGTTGGAGATGGTGCCGCCTGCGGTGATGGCGCCAGGTGCGGGGGGCGTGTACGTGGTGGACGCGGCTCTACCGCCAGTGCCGGTGCCGTCCGTTGCAGATGGCGTCGTCGTGCCACCGCCGCTGGTGCCAGAACTCGCGCCTTCCGAGCTTGTTGTGCCACCATTGCTTGTACTGGTGCTGCCCGTGCCAGCACTTACAGGCTCGGCGCCGATCACGCCGCCATTGGTGTTGCTCAAGACTGGCGAGGCGATAGTCAGGCCAGCCGTGCTGGTCTGGCGGATCGTGCCGCCACGGTTGTCGATGTCACCGGGAGTGGTCAGTTCAACACGCTGGCCTTCCAGCGTGCCGATATTTTCAAGACGACCCGCTGCAGTGACGACAAGCCCGCCTGCACCAGCACCGATGTTCCCGGCATTGCGCACCCCGAGACCAGCCTCAGTCCCAATCAGCGAAATCTTGTTCGCATACATGCCACCCAACGCCGCAACGTCGAGCGCGAAAGTCGGAGCAGCACCGGTGCCCGCTGTCGGCGTAACCTGACTGTGATCGGCGCTGATCTCGTTCGCGCCAGTCACCACCTTGAGCTCACTCGCCCAGATACCCGCATTGACTTGCACAGCACGCGCCAGGATGGCTGCGTAGTCGGTCTTGCTCGCATCGAGCCCGGCGCCATCGATGGTGACGGTGCCACCTCGAACCAAGAAACTGTCGAGCCCCCCGATCGCATTGAACTGCGGCGTCCCCGTGGTGAGCGTGGCCCGCGAGGCGTTGATGAAGCCGCCTCCGTCCACGCTGATGCCGGCCGGGTTCGCAATGATCACTTCTGCTCGCTGGCCACCCACCTCGATGTACCCGCGAAGCTGGCTCGGCGAGCCGCCGTTGACTTCGTTCAGGATGATGCGCGCCGGGCCCGTTGCCAGGAACGGATTGCCTTGCACGAACCCGCCCAGTTGGGTCTGCACATTCACCCGGCTGTTGTTCAGGATGGCGCCGTTCGCGCCCACGTTGAACTGGTTGTAGACGTTGCGCGAAACGCCTGCGGCCGAGGGTGTCTGGATGTTGACCAGCGGCACGCCGTTGGGCGCCACCAGTACGGTTGGGCGAAGGTTGCCGGAAACGTTGGGTGCGCCGGCAATCTGCGCATGAACCGGTCCTGCAGCCAGAGCGCCAGCAATCACCGCGCCAAGCAACGCGACGCCGGAAGTAGAAGTGGCCTTGCTTGCCCCCTTGCCCGTGCTGGTGGCCGTTTCCTGGACCACCATACGCATACCTCTGGCCGCATTGAAGACAACGCGGTGCAAGTGCCGATTCATGTTTTACGCCCCTGAAATCTCTGTTAATTAGCAACACTTTTGTGTCGAAACACGTATTGCGGGCGCGATTATGGGATAGCGTTACATCTCAGCAAGGCATTTAGTCACGATTTGTAATAACACGTCGAAATTTTTCGGCCGATGTAATGCATATGAATTACTCGACATGCACCGCCACCGCATGCCAGTGAATTCGCGCGCGACGCCCGGCGTTTGCCCCGCTCTCCGCGCAACAGCCATCGCCGCTGACCTACAGACAAAACTCCCCCGCCGCGCCATGGTGAAACCCATGACACACCCCATCGAACTCACCATCGAAGAACCGCTACCGGGCGCCTTTGTCTGGCAGTTGCTGGAAACCGACGACAGGGGCACGCACCCGCGCGTGTTGCGCAAAGCGTATGACGCTGTGGAGAGCTACGAACTGGCGCTCTCAGCCGGCCAGCGTGCGCTGCAGAGCGAGATCCGTCTCCGCGCGCCTGCCGGACACGGTTGATTGATTGAATCGCACACAGCGCCTTCAAGCCTTACCGGCTCAGGCGTGCAGCGCGAAGTCGTCGATCGTGAGCGTGATGGACCGACGCGGCCCGGCTTGGTAGCGGGCGACGGCCACGGGCTCTATGACGTGAAAGTGCTGCCGGCACGTTTCCAGCAGGTGGTCGCCGACCTCGCGCGTGCCGAATTCGTCATGCAAAGTTTCTTCGGAAATCTGCGCGATGACTCGGGGGCCGCCAGGGCCTTCGGGGTAGAAGGCAAATCGCACGCTCGCGGTGTCGAAGCAATAGATGCCTTCGAAGTTCATCTCTCTTGTCTCCTTGTGAAGCGGCGGCGATTGGACGCGCACGCAGCAGCGGCAAAGAGTAGAAATATTCGCATGCACGTGCAGGAAATGTCCTACAAAAACAAGGAGCGAACTTGTATCCAGAAACGGTTTCGGCTCCCGTTGCGCAGCGCCGATGCGGCGAAGATCGGAGCTTCCAGATTTCCTGTTCCCGGAGCCTTCCCGGAGCACCCGATTCGATGACCGAAACGATCACGCGCCCTGCCCGGCTTCGCCGCCGCGCAGCCGCATCCGCCGCATCCGCCGCATCTGGCCTTGCCGCCGCGCTTGTGCTCCTGCTGGGCGCTTGCACCGGCCCCACCGAAGCCCAGCGCCTGGCCACCGCCAGCACGCCGCCGCCTACCGACTGCACGGCCTGGGTCGGCACCGACCGCAACGCCATGATGGGCGGCTACCTGCTGCCTCAAGGCCCGAAGGGAACCGGCACCAAGGTCTGCGTGCCGGTGCTGATGACGGCCAACCCTACGCCTTCCGGCTATGCGGGCGGCGACTATCACATCGCCGAGTTCACCGACGACAAGCTCAAGGCCCGCTGGCGCGCCTGCAAGGAAGACCCGGCGTGCTTCAAGCGCATCGACGCGCAGATGCAGCGCTGGCTGCCGCCCAACAAGGAGCGCGCCACGCGCTCGACCGGCGTGGTCGACCCCTCCGGCAAGATTGATCCGGACGGCCAGGTCGACCTGAAGCAGATCCGCCGGCCCGCTTTCTTCGCCAAGGCGCCGTACCGCGAAGGCATTGCCGAGGCCGACGCCCGCACCTACGTGGTCGAGTTCACCGCGCCGCGCGACACCTTCGAGCGCATCGACCTGAAGATGACCGGCGACATCAAGCTGCGCGGCTGGTACATCGAAGGCGCGGGCGTAGACGGCGGCAAGGGCAAGAAGGTGCGCGCGCTGGTCATCATGGCGCCGGGCGGCGGCGGGCAGCTCACGGCCATCCAGCACCCCGACGAAGCCTCGTACCGCATCGACGAGAAGACCGGCAAGACCGTTCCCATCAACTTTCCCAACGCGACCACCGAGACCATGGGCCAACGCTGGTGGCGCGAGAACCTGTATGCGCTCAATCAGGCCGGCTTCGACGTGCTGGCCTACGACCGACGCGGCGAAGGCTTGTCGGGCGGTTTCAGCGACACCAACACGCTGGAGCAAGGCGAAGACGTGTTCCGCGCGCTCACGGCGCTGGAAACCGGGCGCGGGCTACGCATCCTCACGCCCCAGGGCCAAGTGCTCGAAGGCGAAGCCACCCGGGGCAAGCTGCTCGCGGGCATGGCGTCGAGCGAGATTCCGCTGGTGCTCGGCGGCTACTCGCGCGGCTCGATGTCCACCGCCTGGGCCATGACGAGGAACTACGTGGCCCAGTGCAGCTTCGACATGCCCGAGCCCAACTGCACGCCGCCCAAGGGTCTGCGGAACATCCGCGGCGCAATATTGCTGTCGTCGTTCGCCAGCGGCGCGGGCTATGTGGGCGATGCGCCCGACCTGGCCGACCGCAATCTGTTCCTGGGCGGCATGGCGGCCGACCACCACATCGTTTTCTATCCGAACTCGTCCACGCTCGCGGGCATGGACCGCTGGCCTGCCGCCTTCTTCGGCAAGGGCCTGTGGGACCGCGCGGAAACGCTCGAAGGCACGGTGGCCGCCTACAACCGCATCCGCGGCGTGAAGGAGATCGTGCTGGCGCGCGGGCCGCATTCGATCGAGACCTGGCCCGAATCCGACCGAGCCTATCTGCGCGAGCGCATGGTGGTGTTCGCGAAGGCGCTGATCGTCGGCGGGCGCACCATCCCTGGTGCCCGGTCGTGGAAGGACTTCAAGTCGCTGGTGGCGACCACGCCCGACTCGTGGGAGCCGTCGTCGCGGCCGAAGGCGCCCTGAGTTGCCACCGGGCACCGTGCCCGGGTTGAAAAGCCCCGGCACGCCGCCATTTCCTCTGGGATCTGGCGACTGAAAAGAGGTGCTCCATGGGCGCGCGCGACGAATTCATTCTTGACTCCTACTCGGCCACCGTCACGCGGGTGGCGCACACCGCCAGCGCGGCGGTCGCCCACATCAAGGTCCGAAAGCAGGCGCAGCGCGGCAACCCGGGCGGCCAGGGCAGCGGCTCCGGTTTTCTTTTCACGCCCGACGGCTTCACGCTCACCAATGCCCACGTTGTAGAGGGCGCGAGCGAGCTGCGCGCCGCATTCGCCGACGGCACCGAAAGCGTCGCGCGCCTGGTCGGGCTGGACGCCTCGACCGACATCGCGGTGCTGCGCATCGAGTCGCACCCGAGCGCCTTCCTGCCGCTGGGTAGCTCGGCCGCCCTGCAACCCGGCCAGCTGGCCGTGGCAGTCGGCAACCCGTTGGGCTTCGATTTCACCGTGACCGCCGGCATCGTGAGCGCGCTGGGCCGCAGCCTGCCCGCGCGCGGCGGCCGGATGATCGAGGACGTGATCCAGACCGACGTGGCCCTCAACCCGGGCAACTCGGGCGGCCCGCTACTCGACAGCGCGGCGCAGGTCATCGGCGTGAACACGGCGGTGATCCCCTCGGCGCAAGGCTTGAGCTTCGCGGTGGCCATCGACACCGCGCGCTGGGTGGCCGGCGAGCTGATGCGCCATGGCGCGGTGCGGCGCGGCAAGCTGGGCGTGCAATGCGCGGCCGTGGCATTGCCCAGGCGCTGGGTGCGCGAGAACGAATGGCCCGTGGCCACCGGTGTGCGCGTGGTCGAAGTGGTGGCCGGCTCGGCCGCCGCGCGCGACGGGCTGCGCAGCGGCGACATCCTCATCGGGTGCGACGGCGTGCCGCTAGCCCAGCTGTCCGACCTGCTCAAACGGCTGGCGGGTGAAGGCTATGGACGGCCGTTGCTGCTCAAGCTGCTGCGGCCCGTGGCCGGGACGCTGACGCCCTTTTACCTGACGGTAACGCCGGCAGGCTGACCCCCTCCTGCCGGCGCAACGACAATAGGCGCCTGCAGTGAAGCACCTGTCCAGGAGAAAACCTTGTCCACCGTCACCATCACCCCTCAAGTCAACGCCAGCAACGAAGCCCCCTTCGTCCTCTTCGGCGGCGTCAACGTTCTCGAGTCGAAGGACCTGGCCCTGCGCAGCGCCGAGGAGTACGTGCGCGTCACGCAGAAACTGGGCATTCCCTACGTCTTCAAGGGCAGCTTCGACAAGGCCAACCGCTCTTCCATCCACTCCTACCGCGGTCCCGGCCTGGAGGAAGGCCTGAAGATCCTGCAAGCCGTGAAAGACGCCTTCGGCGTGCCCGTGCTGACCGACGTGCACGAAACCGCGCAGGCCGCGCCGGTCGCGGAAGTGGTCGACGTGCTCCAGCTGCCCGCCTTCCTCGCGCGCCAGACCGACCTCGTCGTGGCGCTGGCCAAGACGGGCCGCATCATCAACATCAAGAAGCCGCAGTTCCTCAGCCCGTCGCAGATGCTCAACATCGTCGAGAAGTTCAAGGAAGCCGGCAACGACAAGCTCATTCTGTGCGACCGCGGCACCTGCTTCGGCTACGACAACCTCGTGGTCGACATGCTGGGCTTCGGCGTCATGAAGAAGGTCACGCAGAACCTGCCCATCATCTTCGACGTGACCCATGCGCTGCAGCAGCGCGAAGCCGGCGCCGCCGCATCGGGCGGCCGCCGCGAGCAGGTGGCAGACCTGGCGCGTGCCGGCATGGCCGTCGGCCTGGCCGGCCTCTTCCTCGAAGCCCACCCGGACCCGGCGCAAGCCAAGTGCGACGGTCCGAGCGCGCTACCGCTGGACAAGCTGGAACCGTTCCTGACGCAGATCAAAGCGCTGGACGATCTGGTCAAGTCGTTCGCGCCCCTGAAGATCTGAAGCAGGGGCCCGAGGGCCCGGCGCGGCTCCATCTGTGGGTCATTTACTAAAGTTTTCATTTGGACTGCCGATATCCAGCCATTCCCCTGGATTCCGGAGTCCGAATATGTTTCTGAGCAACGTCTCAATTGGCAAGCGCCTGGCCATCGTGCTGGGCCTCATCCTGGCGCTCTTTCTCGCCACCAGCGTCGCCGCGGTGTGGAAGCTGCAGCAGCTCAGCCAGGAGATCGACACCATGATCGAGGACAACGTCAAGACCGAGCGTGCCGGCTCCGACTGGCTGCGCCACACCACCTCGGGCGTGCAGCGGGCGGCGGCCATCGCCAAGAGCAGCGACGCCAGCCTGATCGACTACTTCGCGCCGGCCACGGCCAAGTCGATCAAGGACACCAACGAGCTGCAGAAGTTCATCGAAGGCAAGCTGGTCAAGCCCGAAGAGCGCGAACTGCTCGAGAAGGTCGGCAACCTGCGCAAGGCGTATCTCGCCTCGCGCGAAGAAGTGAGCAAGTTCAAGCTGAAGGGAGACCTGGAAGGCGCCAACCGCATCTTCGACTCCCAGTTCCAGCCCACATCGGTCAGCTACATCGCGGGCGTGCAGCAGGTGGTGGACATGCAGCGCGAGCAGCTCGACGCCGCCGCCGTCCGCGCCAACAATCTGCGCGCGCAAACCAGCACGCTGCTGATCGTGTGTTCCGCCGTGAGCCTGGTGCTCGGCACCCTGCTGGCCTGGCTGCTGGCACGCAGCATCACGCATCCGCTGCGCAGCGCCGAAACCATCGCGCAATCGATCGCCGAGATGGACCTCACGGGCGCAGTCCAGCCAAGCTATGCCAAGGACGAAACCGGCCACCTGCTGCGCGCCCTCGACCAGATGCGCACCGCCTTGCAGGGCTCGCTGACGCAGGTGCATGGCGTGGTGATGAACGTATCCACGGCCAGCTCGCAGATCGCCATTGGCAACCAGGACCTGTCGTCGCGCACCGAAGAGCAGGCCAGCTCACTGGAGCAGACGGCCGCCTCCCTCGAGGAGCTGACCTCCACGGTGAAGCAGAACGCGGACAACGCGCGCCAGGCCAACCAGCTGGCCGCGTCCGCCTCGGAAGTGGCAGTGAAGGGCGGCAGCGTCGTGTTCCAGGTGGTGGAGACGATGGGCTCGATCAATGCGTCGTCGAAGAAGATCGTGGACATCATCAGCGTGATCGACGGCATCGCTTTCCAGACCAACATCCTGGCGCTCAACGCGGCCGTCGAGGCAGCGCGCGCGGGCGATCAGGGGCGTGGCTTCGCCGTGGTCGCCTCCGAAGTGCGCAGCCTGGCGCAGCGCTCGGCCGCGGCAGCCAAGGAAATCAAGACGCTGATCGGTGACTCCGTCGACAAGGTCGAGGAAGGCAGCCGGCAGGTGGCCGATGCCGGTCGCACCATGGAAGAGATCGTCGGCAGCGTGAAGCGCGTGACGGACATCATGGGCGAGATCAGCGCGGCGAGCCAGGAGCAGACCTCGGGCATCGAGCAGATCAACCAGGCCGTCACGCAGATGGATCAGGCGACTCAGCAGAACGCGGCGCTGGTCGAAGAAGCCTCGGCCGCGGCCCAATCGCTGCAAGAGCAGGCGGGCAGCCTGTCGCGGATCGTCGGCAGGTTCAAGCTGGAGCGGCAGCACACTGCCGCCGCATCCGCGAACACGTCGGTCAGTGCCTTGAACGCCTACGCACCCAACGCGCCACGCGCCTACCAGGAGCTGATCGCGTCCCACTAGCCCGGAAGAAGCCGACAAAGGCCCTGCACGGAGGAATGAGGCGAAACTAGGCGCCACGTCTCAGTCTTTCCTCCGGAGCCTACCTTGTCATCCAAAGTCTCCCGCATTGCCCTGTCGGCCTCGGCTGCAGCCATCGGCAGCATCGCGGCGTACTGGACCCTGCTTGCCACGCGCCAGGGGCATATCCTTTTCAACGCCCGCAAACTGCCCGTCGTTCATCTGTCGGACGACTTCTCCACGTACTCCCACACCGTGCCGGGCGGCATGGTCCGCGGGTATGTCTATCACCCCCAGGGTGAAGACTCGCTGCGGGACCTGTTCGTCTACTTCGCCGGCCGCGGCGAGGACGTGCGCGCCACCGCGCAGATGCTGCACTGGCTGCCCGAGGGCTTCGGCTTCGCCGCGCTCAACTACCGCGGGGTGGCCGACTCGCAGGGGCGCCCTTCCGAGATCGCCTCCGTCGAAGACGCAAGCCAGTTCGCCAACCATCTGCGCCACGCATTTCCGCAGGCGCGCCTGCACGTGGTCGGCCGCAGCCTGGGGACGGGCGTGGCGATCCAGCTCGTGGCGCGGCAGGACTTCGAGAGCCTGCAGCTGGTAACACCCTACGACTCGATGCTGGAGGTGGCGAAGAAGCGCTTCCCGCTCGTGCCGCTTTCGCTGCTGCTGCGGCACCAGTTCAACTCGCTGGAGCACTGCAAGGAGGTCGCGGCCAAGACGCAAGTGCTGCTGGCCGAGCACGACGACGTCGTGCTGCCCGAGCGCTCGCAAAAACTCATTGCGGCGTGGCCCACGCCGGTCAGCGTGCAGACGGTTCCCGCGTCGAACCATCACAGCATCATGGGCCTGGAAGAGACCTGGCTCTATCTCGTCGACTTTGCGTTGACGGCAGTCATCCCCGAGCCGAAGGCGGCATAAGCGGCTCGGGCGCCATCGGACATTGAACTTCCAGCGCCGCAGATACACTACCCCGCCATGCCCAGCCGCCGCCAGCTCCCCCGCTGCATGACCACGTTCTTCGTGGTCCTGTCGCTGCTGTTCTCGCAGCTGGCGCTGGCAAGCTACGTTTGCCCGGGTGCGCCGGATACGGGCGCCATGTCCGAAATGATGGCTTCGGGCGAGCCCTGCGAAGGCATGGACATGGCACAGCCGGTGCTGTGCTTCCAGCATGCCGCCGACATGTCGCTGTCCTTCGAGCCAGTGAAGTTGACCACCCCATCGCTGCCCGCCATCGTGCAGATCGTGGTCATGCCCTTGGTGCTGGTGTCGGAAGGCCACGCCCTTCCGCAGCAGGCCGTACCGGAGCGGCAACATCCGCCGCCCGATCCCGTTTTTCTCGCCACACGCAGACTTCGCGTCTGAAATCTCCGTCGACTGACCGGTGCTGGTGCGGCTTGTCCGCTCGCCAGCGATTACCTCGTTCGTCTGCGGAGTTCTCATGTTCATTCTTTTCCCGCGCACGGCCGTATTGGCCGCCGCGTTGCTGCCGTATCTTGCGACGGCAGCCCCCCTGTCCCTCGAGGAAGCGCTTCGGCTTGCAGCCCGGCGCTCCGAAACCACCCGCGCCGCCCGTGCCGGCGCATTGAGTGCCACGGAGGCGGCGCAAGCCGCAGCCCAGCTTCCCGACCCCACGCTGCGCATCGGCGTCGACAACCTGCCCGCGACCGGGCCGGATCGCTTTCACACAACCCGCGACTCGATGACGATGAAGCGCATCGGCATCAGCCAGGAATGGTTGTCCGCCGACAAGCGCGCCGCGCGGCAGGCCGCCGCCGATGCCTCGGTCGGCCGGGAGACGGTGCTGGTGCAAGCCGCTGCCGCCGACACCCGCCGGCAGACAGCGCTCGCCTACGTGGACGCCTTCTACGCTGGCGAGAGCCTGAAGCTCGCGACGCTCATGGAGCACCATGCGCACGAAGAGCTGGAGGCATCGCGTGCACGCCTGTCTTCGGCTGCGGGGAGCAGCCAGGACGTGCTGGCGCTGGCCGGTGCAAGAGGCGTCTCGGAAGACGAGACGGCCGACATCCTGCAGCAGCAAAGCGTCGCAGGCGTCGCGTTCCAGCGATGGGTCGGCGTGCCGCCCGATGAACTGCTGCCTCCGGGTGCCATCACCCTGCCGTCCGAAGAAGCCTACGTTGCCGCGCACCCCACGGTCGCGGCGATGCAGCGCGATGTCGACGTGGCAAGGCAGACGGCAGCCGTCACCGCGTCCAACCGCAAGCCCAACTGGACCTGGGAGGTCGCCTACGGCCAGCGCACCGGCTATTCAGACATGGTGTCGGTGGGCGTGAGCATTCCTCTGCCCGTCGCACCCGGCGAACGGCAGGACCGGGACACTGCGGCCAAGCTGGCATTGGTCGAGAAGGCCGAAGCCGATCTGGCTGAAACGACCCGGGCCGCAACCGCCGAATACCGGTCGCTGCGCAGCGACGCGCGACGCCTGGAGCAGCGCATCGACCGCTATCGCGCCGGTGTCGTCGTTCCTGCCAGCCAGAGAACAGCCACGGCAACGGCCGCCTACCAGTCCAACCAGGTCAGCCTCGTCGCCCTGTTCGAGGCACGGCACGCCGAGGTCGAAGCGCAGCGCAAGCTGCTGGCGCTGCAGCGCGACCTTGCCAGAACCCAAGTCCAACTGGCCTTCCGGCCGCTCACTGCCGAGGTGGCGCAATGAACAACAGAACACGCATGATCGGCGTCTCGTTGCTGGCCGCCCTGCTGCTCGCGGCCAGCGCCTTCTACCTGGGCCGCAAGACAGCCCAGCCCGCGGACACGTCGATGACCGCGCCGGCCAACGCACCCACAGCCGACGGCCGCAAGGTTCTCTATTGGCACGACCCCATGGTTCTGGGCCCGCGCTTCGACAAGCCCGGCAAGTCGCCCTTCATGGACATGCAACTGGTGCCCATGTACGCAGACAGCGCAACGGGCACGGCGAATGAAGGCGGCGTGCAAGTGAGCCCCACCGTCCAGCAGAACCTCGGCATCCGGTATGCCAGCGTTCGGCGCGCGGAAACCTCCGCGTCCTTCGACGCTGTCGGCGCCGTGCAGTTCGACGAGCGGCTCAATGTCGTCGTGCAGACGCGCGTTGCAGGCTACATCGAGCGCCTGTCGGTCCGCGCGCCCATGGAACGCGTGCGCAAGGGCCAGGCACTGGCGACGGTCTTCGCACCGGAGTGGCTCGGGCCGCAGAACGAGCTGCTTGCCCTCAAGCGATCAGGCGTTGCCCCCGATCTCGTCGCAGCTGCGCGTGACCGCATGCGGGCCATGTCCATCCCCGCCGAACTCATCCGCCGCAGCGAGGAGACCGGCATGGCGCAGGCGCGCTACGTGCTCACCGCGCCGGCAGATGGCGTAGTGGCCGAGCTTGGCGTGCGCGAAGGCGTCGCGGTCACACCGGGCATGACGCTGTTCCGAATCGCAGGCCTGGAGAAGGTCTGGGCGGTAGCCGAGATTCCGGAGGCGCAGGCGGTGCGTCTCGCGCGCGGCCAGAAGGTCAAGGCGATCCTTCAGGCCGATGCGACCCAGTCTTTCGATGGAACGCTCGACGAGATACTTCCCGAAATCAACAGCTCGACCCGCACTCTGAAAGCCCGCTTCGAGGTCGACAACAAGAACGGAAAGCTGACGCCCGGCATGCTGTTGCGCCTGCAGGTGGCCGGCCTCGCCAGCACCCGATTGGTCGTGCCGTCCGAGGCCGTCATCCGCACCGGCAAGCGCGCCGTCGTCATCGTGCGCAAGGCCGACGGCACATTCGAGCCGCGCGACGTGTCGCTGGGCGCGGACCAGGGCGACGACACTGAAGTCGTTTCGGGTCTGAGCGAAGGCGATCAGGTGGTGGCCAGCGGCCAGTTCCTCATCGACTCCGAGGCCCGGCTGCGTTCCGTACTGGGCAACATGACCTCATCGCCTGCAACCGCTCCACCGACCGTGGTGCTGCACAAGGCAGAAGGCAAAGTCGAAAGCGTGGCGCCCGACGGCATCACCATCTCGCACGGGCCCGTCGCAACGCTCAAGTGGCCGTCCATGACCATGGGCTTCGCCAAGGCAGCACCGAACGCTTTCCCCGAAATCAAGCCCGGCGATCAGGTCCGTTTCGAGTTCAAGGAAGGCGGCCCGACAGGCTACGAGCTGGTTTCCGTGCAGCGCATGCAACAGGGCGCCAAGCAATGATCGCCGCAATCATTCGCTGGTCGGTCGGCAACCGCTTCCTGGTGCTGATCGCGACCCTGTTCCTCGTGGCCGCAGGCTGGTGGTCCGTCGCCCGCACGCCGCTCGATGCGCTACCCGATCTCTCGGACACACAGGTCATCATCCGCACGCCCTTTCCCGGCAAGGCGCCCCAGGTGGTCGAAGACCTCGTCACCTATCCGCTCACCACCACGATGCTCAGCGTGCCCGGCGCCAAGACCGTGCGCGGCTACTCGTTCTTCGGCGACTCCTTCGTCTACGTGCTGTTCGACGACAAGACCGATCCGTACTGGGCGCGCTCGCGCGTCGTGGAGTACTTGAACCAGGTGCAGAGCAAGCTCCCTGTGGGCGCCAACGCCTCGCTGGGCCCTGATGCCACGGGCGTGGGCTGGGTCTACGAGTACGCACTGATCGACCGCACCGGCAAGCGCGACATCGGGCAACTGCGCGCGCTGAACGACTGGTTCCTCAAGTTCGAGCTCAAGACCGTGCCCGACGTGGCCGAGGTCGCCAGCATCGGCGGCATGGTGCGCCAGTACCAGGTGGTGCTCGACCCCGACCGCATGCGCGCGCTGGGCATCACGCAGTCGATGGTCGTGGAGGCACTGCAGAAGGCCAACCAGGCATCGGGCGGCTCGGTCATCGAGTTCGCCGAGGCCGAGTACATGGTGCGTTCGCGCGGCTACCTGCGTTCGCTGGACGACTTCCGCGCGATCCCGCTTTCCGTGACGGGCGCCACGCCGGTGCTGCTGCGCGACGTGGCCACCGTTCAGATCGGCCCCGAGATGCGCCGCGGCATCGCCGAGCTCGATGGCGAAGGCGAAGTGGCCGGCGGCGTGATCGTCATGCGCTCCGGCAAGAACGCACGCTCGACCATCGAGGCCGTCAAGGCAAAGCTCGAAACGCTCAAGCCCAGCCTGCCACCGGGCGTCGAGATCGTGCCCACCTACGACCGGTCGCTGCTGATCGACCGCGCCGTGGAGAACCTGCGCGGCAAGCTGATCGAAGAATTCATCGTGGTGGCGCTGGTCTGCGCGGTCTTCCTGTTCCACCTGCGCTCGGCGCTCGTCGCGGTAGTGGCGCTGCCGATTGGCGTGCTGGCGGCGTTCGTCGTCATGCACTGGCAAGGCGTCAACGCCAACATCATGTCGCTGGGCGGCATCGCGATCGCCATCGGCGCGATGGTGGACGGTGCCATCGTGATGGTCGAGAACGTGCACAAGCACATCGAGGCTTTCGAGACGGCGCAGGGCCAGCAGCCCACGGTGGCGGAACGGTGGCAGCTCGTCGCTGACGCGTCGGTGGAAGTGGGGCCTGCGCTGTTCTTCTCGCTGCTGGTGATCACGCTGTCCTTCGTGCCGGTGTTCTCGCTCGAGGCGCAGGAGGGGCGGCTGTTCTCGCCGCTGGCCTTCACGAAAACCTATGCGATGGCCGCTGCGGCAGGCCTGTCGGTCACGCTGATACCGGTGCTCATGGGCTATCTGGTGCGCGGGCGCATTCCGCACGAAGCGTCCAATCCCGTGAACCGCTTCCTGATGGCGGTGTACCGGCCTGCGCTGGAACTGGTGCTGCGCTTTCCCAAGGGAACGCTCGCCGTCGCCGCAGTGCTGCTGGCGCTGACCGCAGTGCCGCTGATGCGGCTGGGCGGCGAGTTCATGCCACCACTGGACGAAGGCGACCTGCTCTACATGCCCTCCGCGCTGCCGGGGCTGTCGGTATCGAAGGCCTCCGAGCTTCTGCAGCAGACCGACCGTCTCATCAAGACCGTGCCCGAAGTCGCACGCGTGTTCGGCAAGGCCGGCCGCGCCGACACCGCGACCGACCCCGCGCCGCTCGAGATGTTCGAGACCACCATCCAGTTCAAGCCGAAGGCGCAATGGCGCACCGGCATGACGCCGGACAAGCTGGTCGAGGAACTGGACCGCGCCGTCAAGGTGCCGGGCCTGACCAACGTGTGGGTGCCGCCCATCCGCAACCGCATCGACATGCTGGCCACGGGCATCAAGAGCCCGGTCGGCATCAAGGTGGCGGGGGCAGACCTGGCCACGATCGATTCGCTGACCACGCAGATCGAGGCGGCGGTCAAGGGCGTTCCCGGCGTGTCGTCGGCGCTGGCGGAGCGGCTCACCGGCGGACGCTATATCGACGTCGATGTCGACCGGCTCGCCGCCGCCCGCTATGGGCTCTCGGTGGCTGACGTGCAGGCCGTGGTGTCCACGGCCATCGGCGGCGACAACGTCGGCGAAGTCATCCAGGGCCGCGAGCGTTACCCGATCAACGTGCGCTACCCACGCGAGATTCGCGATTCGCTGGAGCGGCTGCGGCAGTTGCCCTTCGTGACCGACAAGGGTGCGACGTTGCTGCTGGGCGACGTTGCGAAGATCGCCATCGAAGACGGCCCGCCGATGCTGCGCAGCGAGAACGCGCGGCTGTCGGGCTGGGTCTACGTCGACGTGCGCGGCCGTGACCTGCGCTCCGCCGTCAACGACATGCAGGCTGCAGTCGACAAGGCCGTGAAGACGCCAGCCGGCTATGCAGTGTCGTGGTCGGGCCAGTTCGAGTACCTGGAGCGCGCGACCGAGCGGCTGAAGCTGGTCGTCCCGGTCACGCTGGCTGTCATTTTCGTGCTGCTGTACCTGCTGTTCAGGTCGTTCGCCGATGCAGCCCTGGTGATGGCGGCCGTGCCGTTCTCGCTCATTGGCGGCTTCTGGCTGATCTGGGCACTGGGCCATTCGATCTCGGTGGCCACGGCAGTCGGCTTCATCGCGCTGGCCGGCGTGGCGGCCGAGTTCGGCGTGGTGATGCTGGTCTACCTGAAGAACGCGCTGGCACGGCGCCTGAACGCCGGAGAGCCGATGAACGACGAAACCCTGCTGGCCGCGATCCGCGAAGGCGCTGTGCTGCGCGTGCGGCCCAAGGCCATGACCGTGGCCGTCGTGATGGCCGGGCTGCTGCCCATCCTGTGGGGCAGCGGCACTGGCTCGGAGGTGATGACCCGCATTGCCGCGCCCATGGTGGGCGGCATGGTCACCGCGCCACTGCTGAGCATGCTTGTCGTTCCTGCTGCCTGGTATCTGCTGCGCCGGCATGGCCGCCCGGCGCGCGCCCCTTTGTCTGCTGTTTCCACCCTACCCAACCAAGGAGTTGTTCAATGAAAGTCTCGTATCCCCTCGCGCTCGCACTGTTTGCTGGCTTGGCCGGCGCCGCCCAGGCCCAGATGCCGAAGGACGACATGTCATCCATGAAGATGCCGGCGCCCAGCCAGCAATCAGCCGGCATGCTGACCGACGCTGTCGTCCAGAAGATCGATCAGGCCGGCGGAGTGATCGTGCTGAAGCACGGCGACATTCCCAACCTCGCCATGCCGGCCATGACCATGGGCTTCGACGTGGCCGACAGGAAGATGCTCACCCAGGTCAAGGCGGGCGACAAGGTCAGGTTCCATGTGGAGGTCGTCAAGGGCAAGCCGACCGTGACGCATATCGAGGCCGTGCGCTAGGGGCCACGAGCCGTCGAAAAGATGGCGTCAGCACACCAAGGTAACCTGTTGCGCCATGGACTCCCTGATCGCCGCCTCCGCCCGCGCCCTCGCCGCGGGCGATGCGCTCGGTGCCCTCAAGCGGGTCGCCCTGCGCGACGACCCGCCTGCGCTGGCCTTGCGCGGCATCGCCATGGCCCAGCTCGGCGAACATACGCGCGCCCGCGAACTCCTGCGGCGCGCCGCGCGCGACTTCGGTGCCCATGAAGTGCTGTCACGCGCCCGCTGCATCGTGGCCGAGGCTGAAGTAGCGCTGGCCATGCGCGACCTTGGCGGCTCGCCGCGCACGCTGACGGCGGCGGCAGCCACGCTGGAGGCGCACGACGATCACGCCAACGCGCTGCAGGCGCGGTTGATCGCGGCACGCCGGCTCCTGCTGCTCGGCCGCCTCGACCAGGCCTCGGCTGCGTTGGAGCGCCTCGATGCGCGCGGCTTGCCGCCGTCGCTGGCGGCGGTGGCCGAGCTGAGCGCGGCCGAACTGGCGCTGCGCTCGCTGCGCATCGGCCCGGCGCAGGCAGCGCTCGCCCGCGCACACGAGGCAGCCACCCGCGCGCGGGTGCCGGCGCTGCTGGCCGAGGTGGCGGAGGCGCGCGCGGCCTTCGAGCGCCCCGCCGCGCGGCGCATCTTCGCGGGCGGCGAGCAGGCGCTGCGCCTCGATGAAGTCGCGGCGCTGCTGGCTTCCGACGCACTGGTGGTCGACGCCTGCCGCCGGGGCCTGGGCGCCGGCGATGCGTGGCAGCCACTGGCGCGCCGTCCGATCCTTTTCACGCTCGCGCGCTCGCTGGCCGAGGCGTGGCCCGGCGATGTCGATCGCGAAGCGTTGATCGCAAGCGCATTCCGCACCCGCCACCCCGACGAAACGCATCGCGCGCGCCTGCGTGTCGAGATCGGCCGGCTGCGCGCACTCGTCACCACGCTGGCGAGCATCGAAGCCACGCCGCGCGGCTTCGTGCTCAAGCCGCTCGGCGAACGCGCCGTCGCCCTGCTGGCGCCGCCCATCGACGGCGACCAGGCCTCGCTGGTCGCGCTGCTCTCCGACGGCTCGGCATGGTCGACCTCGGCCTTGGCGCTGGCGCTCGGAGCCAGCCAGCGCACGGTGCAGCGCGCGCTCGCCGACCTGGAGGCCGAAGGGCGGGTGCGCTCCATCGGCCAGACGCGGTCGCGCCGCTGGCTGTCGCCGCCGCTGGCGGGATTCACGACGATCTTGTTACTCCCCGCTGCGCTGCCGTTTGAATAGAGTTGTCTCCAGGCGCCGATCCGAGGCGTTTCACAAGGAGCCAACGATGAGCAGCAGCAACAAGAAGACAGGCAAGAGCAGACCCCAGCCCACCGTGCGGGCAGCCGAAATCGTGCGCGAGTACGGCCCCTTCGCCGACGCCACCCAGGTGGCCGGCGTGACCTACGACGGCCAGCGCGTCTGGGCCGCCACCGGCGCCCGGCTGGTCGCCTTCGACCCGGCCAGCGGCGAGACCACGCGCACGCTCGACACCGCCTGCGACGCCGGCACCGCCTTCGACGGCAAATACCTCTACCAGATCGCCGAGTCGCGCATCGACAAGATCGACCCGGCCACGGGCAAGGTGCTGTCGTCGATTCCCTCGCCCGGCCACGGCGGCGACTCGGGGCTCACCTGGGCCGAAGGCAGCCTGTGGGTGGGGCAGCACCGCGACCGCAGGATCCACCAGATCAACCCCGAGACCGGCGCAGTCGTGCGCACCATCGAGTCGAACCGCTTCGTCACCGGCGTGACCTGGGTCGACGGCGAGCTGTGGCACGGCACCTGGGAGGCTGAAGAAAGCGACATCCGCCGCATCGACCCGCAAAGCGGCGCCGTGCTCGAGCGGCTGGAAATGCCGCACGGCGTCGGCGTCAGCGGGCTCGAGTCCGACGGCGCCGATCTTTTCTATGCCGGCGGCGGCAAGAGCGGCAAGGTCCGCGCCGTTCGCCGTTCGCCGTCCCCGCAACCCAACGGAGCATTGACATGATCAACATCGTTCACGGGGTCGGCATCAAGGCCCCCGTCTCGAAGGTCTACGCAGCGCTGGCAACCCGCGAGGGCGTGGCTGGCTGGTGGACAAAGGAAACCACCGGTGCCTCTGAAGTCGGCGGCAATCTCGAACTCAACTTCAGCACCCCGAGCGGAGAAGTCATCGGCGGCATCGGCATGCAGGTGGCGGCGCTCGACCCCGACAAGGAAGTGCGATGGCGCTTCACCTCAGGGCCGGAGGAATGGATCGGCACCGACGCGAGATTCAAGCTGGCCCTGGACGGCGACTTCACCATCGTTCTCTTCAGCCATGAGAACTGGCGCGAGGCGGTCGAGTTCACCTATCACTGCAGCACGAAGTGGGCGATCTTCATGATGAGCCTCAAGCGCCTCGTCGAAACGGGCAAGGGCGAGCCCGCGCCCCATGACGTGCAGATCGGCAACTGGCACTAGGAGACATCGATCATGAACACCGCTACTACTGAACCGGGCACCGCGAACCACCCTGTCGTGTCCAGCGGCCAATGGCTCGCCGAGCGCAAGGCACTGCTGGCGCGCGAAAAGGAGCTGATGCACCTGCACGACCAGATCGCCCGCGAGCGCCGCGCGCTGCCGTGGGAGCGTGTCGAGAAGAACTACGTCTTCGACACGCCCGAAGGCAAGCGCACGCTGGCCGAGCTGTTCGAGGGCCGCCGCCAGCTGATGGTGCAGCACTTCATGCTCGGCCCGGGGTGGGAGCAAGGCTGCCAGAGCTGCTCTTTCATGGCCGACCACACAGACGGGATGAATATGCACCTGGCGCATCGCGACATCACGATGGTGGCCGTCTCGCGCGCACCGCTGGCCGAAATTGCGCGCTTTCGCGAGCGCATGGGTTGGCAGTTCAAGTGGGTGTCGGCGAACGGCAGCGACTTCAACCACGACTTCCACGTCAGCTTCACGCCCCAGGAACAGGCTACCGGCAAGGTCTACTACAACTATGCCGTGCAGCCCTTTCCCCAGGAGGAGGCGCCCGGCGTCAGCGTGTTCTACAAGGACGACGCTGGCGAGGTGTTCCACACCTACTCGACCTTCGGTCGCGGCGTGGAGGTGATGATGGGCGCCTACTACATGATGGATCTCACGCCCAAGGGCCGCGACGAGCGCGAGGTGCCCTACAAGATGGAATGGGTGCGCCACCACGATCGCTACGAGCCGCAGGCAAAGGCGGCAGGCGATTCATGCTGCTCGGCGCACGGCTGAAGCGCGAAGCATCATGGCAAGCCTCTGGCCCTGGCTGGCGGTTGCGGGGGTCGGCGCCCTTCACGGGCTGAACCCCGCCACCGGCTGGGCGTTCGCAGCCGCCTGGGGCGTGCGCTCGCACGACTGGTCGCTCGCGCTGCGCGCCCTGGTGCCGATTGGGGCCGGGCACGCCGCATCGGTCGCGCTCGTCGCCGCTGCTGTGGCACTGGGCCTGTCGATGGATCGCGTGGCGTTGCAGGTGCTGGCGGGTGGGCTGCTTGTTGCCGTCGTGGCTTATCACCTATGGGGTCGCAGTTCCAGAAAGACGGCCGGGCACGCCGGACTGGCGCTCTGGTCCTTCATGATGTCCACCGCGCACGGCGCGGGCCTGATGCTGGTGCCGGCGCTGATCCCGCTGTGCATGGGCGACGCGCCAGCAGCACGCGAGATCACCGCATCGGGCTCGCTGATGCTGGCGCTCGTGGCCGTTGGTGTTCACACCGCGGCGATGCTCGCCGTCACCGGGGTGATCGCTACCGGCGTATGCCGCGGCTTCGACTTCAGCCGGAAGTCGCCGGCAGCGCCACATTGAAGGCAATGCCCGGTCGCCTCACTTCCGCCCCTCCGGCACGTGGAAATCCGGCGACCCGGCCACCACCTTGCGGATCTCGTCCATCAAGGCCCGCGCCCCCGGCGACGGAAACGCGCCCAAACGCTGAGTCAAGCCGATCTCGCGCCGGGTCTCCTCAAGCGGAAAGTCCAGCACCACCAGGCTGCCGTCGCGAATCTCGTAGCGCAACTGGTGCGCCGAGATCGCGGTCAGCATGTCGCTTTCCAGAAGCAAGCCGCGCAGCACGGCAAGGTCGCCTGTCTCGACCGCGGGCAGCGGCGGTGCCTGCCGTGCATCCGAGAAGAAGCGCTCCAGCAGCTCACGCGATGGCGAGCCATGCCGCGAGAGTGTCCAGCTCGCCTCGCGCAGCATCCTGAAGTCGATGCGCTTTGCGCGCGCGAGCGGATGGCCGGCGCGGGCGATCACCGAGATGCGGTCTTCGAACAACGGCTCCTGCTGCAGGTCTTTCGCTTCGCCCGCGCTGCGCAGTGCGCCGAGGATGAAGTCGATGTCGCCGCTGCGCAGCGACGCGGCCAGCGCGTCGTACGGGCTCTCGACGGTGGTGACATGCAGGCCCGGGTGCCGCGCGAGCAGCGAAGCAATCGCCAGCGGCAGGATCTGCGTGCGCCCGAGCGGCAATGCACCGACGTTCACGCGGCCCTGCAAGGTGCCCTCGCTGGCCGCGATGTCGGGGCCGATATGCCGCAGCTCCGACAGCACGCGCTTGAAGTAGAAGGCCACGATCTCGCCCGCAGGGGTGGCCGAGAGCCCGCGCGCGTTCCGGTTGAAGAGCGTGACGCCGAGCCCGCTTTCCAGGTCTTTCAGCGCACTGCTGATGGCCGGCTGCGTGATGCCGAACTCGCGCGCGACGGCAGGCATGTTGCGCTTCTCGGCAAGGCTCGCGATCACGGCGAGGCGCCGGCCGTTCAGGATCGAGGTGAAGAGCGAGTGCACGTCGGCGGTGCTGTCGATTCCGCCGCGCGCCACCAGCTGCGTTCGTGCCTCCTCGAACTCGCGCTCGATGCGCAGGGCACGCACCAGCACCAAGCCTCCATAGGCGTTGAGCGCCACGCCGCGCGAGCGCCGGTCGAACAGCGGCCTGCCGAGCGCAGCCTCCAGATCGAGGATCGAGCGCGTCACCGCCGACGCCACCCGGAACAGCGCCTCGGCAGCCGCGGCAATGCTTCCGGTCGACGCCACGGCCGAGAACGCGCGCAGGTGGCGCAGGTTGATGCCGAGCGCCACGCTGTCGGCGTGCTCGATAACTTTGTGATGCTCGGTTTTTTTGTTCACGGGCGGGTGCGTCCCTCTCGATCATGCATTTTCACGTTTAAGGGTAAACCCTTTATCGATAAAAAAGAATGATGGCAGCAAAACGCTAACTCACCCCATGCACGACCGCCGCCGCGCAGACTTCTTCCATGCTTGAAGCACCCCCTGCACATCTTCCGGAGCATTGCGAATGATCATCGACTGTCACGGCCACTACACGACCGCGCCCAAGGCCCTGGAGGCATGGCGCAACCGGCAGATTGCCGGCATCCAGGACCCGTCGGCCAAGCCCAAAGTTTCGGAGCTGAAGATCAGCGACGACGAGCTGCGCGAGTCCATCGAGGGCAACCAGCTGCGGCTGATGAAGGAACGCGGCAGCGACCTGACGATCTTCAGCCCGCGCGCAAGCTTCATGGCGCATCACATCGGCGACTTCGAGGTCTCGTCCACCTGGGCGGCCATCTGCAATGAGCTGTGCCATCGCGTGAGCCAGCTCTTTCCCGATCACTTCATCGGCGCGGCCATGCTGCCGCAGTCGCCGGGCGTCGATCCGGCCAGCTGCATTCCCGAGCTGGAGCGCTGCGTGAACGAATACGGCTTCGTGGGCGTCAACCTCAACCCCGACCCCTCGGGCGGCCACTGGACCAGCCCGCCGCTGTCCGACCGGCACTGGTACCCGCTCTACGAAAAGATGGTGGAGCTCGACATTCCCGCCATGGTGCACGTGAGCACGAGCTGCAACGCCTGCTTTCACACCACAGGCGCGCACTACCTGAACGCCGACACCACGGCCTTCATGCAGTGCCTCACCTCGGACCTGTTCACCGACTTTCCGACGCTGCGCTTCGTCATCCCGCACGGCGGCGGCGCGGTGCCCTACCACTGGGGGCGCTTTCGCGGCCTGGCGCAGGAGATGAAGAAGCCGCTGCTCAAAGACCACCTGCTGAACAACATCTTCTTCGACACCTGCGTGTACCACCAGCCGGGCATCGACCTGCTCACGCGCGTGATTCCGGTCGACAACGTGCTCTTCGCGAGCGAAATGATCGGCGCGGTGCGCGGCATCGACCCCGAGACCGGCTTCTTCTACGACGACACGCGCCGCTACATCGACGCCACGCCGATGCTCGACGACAAGGCGCGCCACCAGATCTACGAAGGCAACGCGCGCCGCGTGTACCCGCGGCTGGACCGCGCACTCTCGAAAAAAGGACTCTGAACATGTCAACCTCTCCCCTCCTCCAGGAACTCGGCGTCGTGCACCGCAACGTGGTGCGCGCCGATGCAGCCGCCGTCGAGAAGCTGTCGCGCTTCGGCGTATCCACGGTGCACGAGGCGCTGGGCCGCCTGGGCCTGATGGCGCCGCGCATTCGCCCCATCCACCCCGAGGCGCGCCTGTGCGGCACCGCCATCACGGTGCTGCTGCAGCCCGGCGACAACTGGATGCTGCACGTTGCGGCCGAGCAGATACAGCCCGGCGACGTGGTCGTGGCGGCCTGCACCGCCGACAGCACCGACGGCTTCTTCGGCGACCTGCTGGCAACCTCGCTCAAGGCGCGCGGCTGCAAGGGCCTGGTGATCGACGGCGGCGTGCGCGATGTGCGCGACCTCATCGCCATGGACTTCCCCGTGTTCAGCCGCGCCATCCATTCGAAGGGAACGATCAAGGCCACGCTGGGTTCGGTCAACGTGCCGGTGGTGTGCGCCGGCGCGCTGGTGCAGCCGGGCGACGTGGTGGTGGCCGACATCGACGGCGTGGTGGTGGTGCCCGCGCAGCTTGCCGCGCGCGTAGCCGACGCCGCCGAAGCCCGCGAAGCCAACGAAGCCGGCAAGCGCGCGCGCTTCGCGGCCGGCGAGCTGGGGCTGGATATGTACGCCATGCGCGAGCCGCTTGCCAAGGCCGGCCTGCGCTACGTGGACTGAGCAAGGGACCGCACCGTGGCTCGCATCATCGGCGCCGTCGCATGCTCGCACACGCCCACCATCGGCTTCGCGTTCGACAAGAACAAGCAGCAGGACCCGGTCTGGGCGCCCATCTTCGAGGCCTTCGCGCCGGTGCAGCAATGGCTGGCCGACAAAAAGCCCGACGTGCTGTTCTTCATCTACAACGATCACGTCAGCTCGTTCTTTTTCGACCACTACTCGGCGTTCTCCCTTGGCGTGGGCGAGCGGCACGAGGTGGCCGACGAAGGCGGCGGCGCACGCGACCTGCCGCCGCTGTCGGGGCATCCAGCACTGGCGCGGCACATCGGCCGCTCACTGGTGGCCGACGAGTTCGACATGTCCTTCTTCCAGGACCGGGCGCTGGACCACGGCGTGTTCTCGCCGATGTCGCTGCTGTGCCCGCACGAGCCGGCATGGCCGATACCGGTGGTGCCGCTTCAGGTCGGCGTGCTGCAGTCGCCGGTGCCGTCGGCGCGGCGCTGCTACAAGCTTGGCCAGGCGCTGCGACGCGCGATCGAAAGCTATCCGGACGACATCAAGGTGGCGATCGTTGCCACCGGCGGACTCTCGCACCAGGTGCATGGCGAACGTGCGGGCTTCAACAACACCGCGTGGGATGCGCAGTTTCTCGACCTGATCGAGAACGACCCGGTGCGGCTGACCGAGATGACGCAGGCCGAATTGGCGACGCTCGGAGGCATGGAAGGCGCCGAAGTCATCATGTGGCTGGTGATGCGCGGCGCACTGTCGTCCAACGTGCGCAAGACGCACCAGAGCTACTACCTGCCCTCGATGACGGGCATTGCCACAGCCATCTACGAGAACCTGGCGAGCCCGCCCATCGCGGGTGAAGTCGAGCGGCACCGCCGCCGCATCGCCGAAGAGCTGGCGGGCGTGGAAGCGCTGCAGGGCACCTACCCGTTCACGCTCGAGACCAGCGTGCGCGCCTACCGCCTCAACAAGTTCCTGCACGGCATGACGCGCCCGGCGCACCGCGCGGCCTTTCTTGCCGACGAAGAGGCCGCGTTCGACGCCGCCGCGCTGACGGACAAGGAACGCGACATGGTGCGCCGCCGCGACTGGCGCGGCCTGATCCAGTACGGCGTGATCTTCTTCATGCTGGAAAAGCTGGGCGCGGTGGTGGGCGTGTCGAACCTGCACATCTATGCCGCGATGCGCGGCCAGTCGCTGGAGGACTTCCAGCAGACCCGCAATGCGCCCGGCGCACTTTATTCAGTGGCCGGCAAGGACGCCGCGCCGCAGGCGTGGGATCGCCGCTGAGCCGCACCTGATTTTTTGATTCTGGAGACAACACAAATGAAGCCTCTTTCCCGACGCCTCGCCCTCGGCGTGGCCGCACTGGTCGCATTCGGCCAGCTCGGCATTGCCAGCGCGGCCGACGCCTTTCCGTCGAAGCCCCTGAAGATCCTCGTGGGCTACAGCGCTGGCGGCGCGGTCGATGCCATTGCGCGCTCGGTCGGCCTGCGCATGTCGGCCATCCTCGGCCAGCCGGTCATCGTCGAGAACAAGCCCGGCGCGGGCACCAACATCGCGGTGAAATCCGTCATCACGAGCGCACCCGACGGCTACACCCTGCTGCTGGCCGCCAATGCGCTGGCGGTGAATCCGTCGCTGTTCGAGCCGGCGCCCTACGACCTGGAGCGCGAACTGACGCCGGTGGCCTCGGTCGGCCGGGTGCCTGTGGTGTTCACCGTGCGCGAAGAGTCGGCCATCAAGACGCTGCCCCAACTGGTCGCGGCGGCCAAGGCGAAGCCGGGCAGCGTGACCGTCGCCACGCCGGGCAATGGCTCGACGCCGCACCTGGCAATGGAACTGTTCCAGCACACCGCCGGCCTGCAACTGCGGCATGTGCCGTACAAGGGCGGCGCGCAGGCGCTCACCGACGTACTCGGCGGCCACGTCGACGTGGTCGCGGTCAATGCACTTGAAGCACTGCCGCTCGCCAAGGCCGGCAAACTGCGCGTGCTGGCGGTAATGAGCGCCGAACGCTCCGCCGTGCTGCCGGGCGTGCCGACCGTTGCCGAGTCGGGCTACCCGGGGTTCGAGGCCAGCGTCTGGTATGGCTTCGTCGGGCCGGCAGGGCTGCCGAAGCCCATCGTCGACAAGCTGCACGACGCCGTGCAGAAGGCCATCGACTCGCCCGAAGTGCGCGCCCAGCTTGCAGCAGCGGGCGGGGTTCCGCTGCCGGGGCCGACCGAGCAGTTCGACAAGCTGCTCAAGGCCGATGTGGCGCGCTACGGCAAGCTGATCCGCGAAGCCAACATCAAGCCCGATTGATCGTCATGACCACAACAGGCATCACACGCCGTCACGCCTGCCTCGCGGCCGCAGCAGCCGCCCTGCTGCCGGCAAGCCGCGCCGCAATGGCGCAGCAGGCCTATCCGTCGAAGCCGATCCGCATGGTCATTCCCTTCACGCCCGGCGGCTCCACCGACGTGCTCGGGCGGGCCATCGGCATCGAGCTGGGCCGCGCGTGGCACCAGCCCGTGGTGGTCGATAACCTTCCCGGCGCCGGCGGCTCCATCGGCGCGGACAAGGTGGCGAAGTCGCCCGCCGACGGCTACACGCTGCTGATGGGGCACATCGGCACGCTGGCCATCAATCCATCGCTGTACCCCAAGCTCGACTACGACCCGGTGCGCAGCTTCGCGCCCGTGGCCTGGGTGGCGCGCGTGCCGAACGTGCTGGTGGTGCATTCCTCCGTTCCGGCACGCACGCTGGCCGAACTGGTCGCGCTGGCCAAGGCGCGGCCGGGCCAGTTGGCCTTCGGCTCCGGTGGCAACGGCAGCGCGGCGCACATCGCGACCGAATATCTGAAGCTGCAGACGGGCGCTTCGTTGCTGCACGTGCCTTACAGGGGCACGGCCCCGGCGGTGACCGACCTGCTCGCGGGCCAGCTGCAACTGCTCTTCACCGGCGCGCCCGCACTGCTGCCGCACATCAAGTCCGGCAAGTTGCGTGCGCTGGCGGTGTCGAGCCCGAAGCGCATCGCGCTGCTGCCCGACGTGCCGACGGTCGCGGAAAGCGGCGTGCCCGGCACCAAGGACTTCGAAGCCGATCAGTGGTACGGCGTGGTCGCTCCCGCTGGAACCCCTGCGGACATCGTCGCCATGCTCAACCGGCAGATCAACCAATCGCTCAACACGGCAGACGTGCATGCGCGGCTGGCGGCCGAGGGCGCCGAGCCCACGCCCACGACGCCGCAGGCCTTCGGCCAGCTGATCGCGAGCGAGATGAAACGGTGGGACCGCGTGATCAAGAGCGCCCACATCACCGTCGACTGACAGAAATTGCGCAGGAACATACCGACCATGAAATCGCTCGCCCGTCTGCTGCTTGCCCTTGTGGTCGCGGCACTGCTCGCCGCCTGCGCGCAATCGCCGCAATCGACACAACCCACGAGCGGCGGCAAGACCGAAGTGCTCTGGCTCGGCCAGTCGGCATTCCGCATCACCACGCCGGGCGGCAAGGTGATCGTGACCGACCCGTGGCTCAAGCTGAACCCGCTGACGCCCGCTGAATACAAGAACCTCGAAGCGCTCGGCAAGGTCGACGTGCTGCTGGTCACGCATGGCCACTTCGACCACTTCGCGGATGCGCCTGCGCTTGCGCTGCTCAACCAGGTGCCGATGTACGCGCCCGGCGACATGAACCAGACGGTGGGCGTGCTCGGCATCCTGCCGCCCAACCTGGTGCCGCGCTTCAACAAGAGCGGCACCATCAACCCCGTGCCGGGCATCAAGGTGACTGCCGTGCACGCCGAGCACTCATCGGTCATCGTGTGGAAGAACCCGGCCACCGGCAAGGACGAAGTGCACCCCGGCGGCGAGCCCGTGGGCTACATCATCGAGCTGGAGAACGGATTCCGCATCTACCACATGGGGGATACGGGCCTGTTCGCCGACATGAAGTTCATCGCCGACTACTACAAGCCCGACCTCGTGCTGATGCCGATAGGCGGCCACTTCACGATGGACCCGGTGGACGCCGCCTACGCCACACGCGAATGGCTCAAGCCGCGCGCGGTGATTCCGATGCACTATGGCGCCAACCCGCTCGGCAAAGGTACGCCGGACGAATACATCCGCGCGCTGGGCAACACCAGCACGCGCGTGCTGGCACTGAAGCCCGGCGAGAAGGCCATCTTCTGACAAGGACACACACGATCATGGGAACGACACTGGGCCTCATCGGCTATGGCGAAGTGGGCGGCATCTTCGGACGCGGCTTGCGCGGGCAAGGCGGCGTGGATGCGGTCTGGGTCTGGGACAAGCGCTTTGCTGACCCCACGACGGGTGCAGCTGCACGCGCTGCAGCAGAAAGCGACGGGATGCTCGTGGCAAGCGGCATGCAGGAGCTTTGCAGCCGCGCCGACCTGCTCATCTCGGCCGTCACCGCCTCGAATACGCTGGCGGTGGCCGAAGAAGCCGCGCGTCACGCGCGTGCCGGCAGTCGCTTTCTCGACCTCAACTCAGCATCGCCCGGCACCAAGCAGCGCGCCGCGGCGGCGCTGGAACCGATGGGCGTCGCCTACGTCGAGGCCGGCGTCATGACCTCGGTGCCGCCCTACGGCATCCGCGTGCCGATGCTGCTGGGCGGCGCACAGGCCGAAGCGATTGCCGAAACGCTGAGCGGCTGGGGCATGGACATTCGCGTGGTGAGCGACCAGCTCGGCGTGGCCTCGGCGATCAAGATGAGCCGCAGCATCATGATCAAGGGGCTGGAGGCGCTGGTCATCGAGAGCTACACCACCGCCAGGCGCTACGGCGTCGAAGCCCATGTGCTGCCGACGCTGAAGGAAACCTTTCCGCAGATCGACTGGGACAAGCAAGGCGCCTACTTCTTCAGCCGTGTCGTGCAGCACGGCAAGCGTCGCGCGGAAGAAATGCGCGAAGCAGCGCAGACCGTGCGCGAGGCCGGCTTCGAGCCCTTGATGACGGCGGCCATCGCGGCCAAGCAGGATTGGGTTGCGACGCAGGCACGCGATGGCCTGTTCGAGGGGCTGGATGCCGCAAGCGACTGGCAAGCCTACGCGGATCGCCTCATCGGCCGCGCATGACCATGACGGATTCGATACGGGGCATCTGCTCCATGGCCACGAAGGGCCTGCTGCTGGAGCTGGCCGCGGCGTACACACGCTCGAGCGGCGTGCCGGTTTCCTTCGAAGCGGTGGGCGGTGTGGATGCCGCAAAGCGCGTCTCGGCAGGAGAGCCATTCGACGTGGTGGTTCTCGCCTCTGATGCCATCGACAAGCTGGCGGCTGCCGGCAAGGTGGATGCATCGCGCAAGACCGACGTGGTGCGCTCCGGTGTTGCGGTGGCCGTTGCCGCGAACGCCGCGCGGGTCGACATCTCCACGGAAGAAGCGGTGCGGCGCGCCGTTCTGGATGCGGCCAGCGTCGCGTATTCGACTGGTCCAAGTGGCGTTGCCCTGGCCGCACTGTTCGAGCGCTGGGGCATCGCCGACACCATCAAGGGCCGATTGGTACAAGCGCCACCCGGCGTGCCGGTGGGCTCGTTGATCGCACGGGGAGAAGCCGCGCTGGGCTTTCAGCAGCTGAGCGAGTTGATCGGCGTCGAAGGCATCGCGCTGCTGGGGCCGTTGCCACCGGAAATCCAGATCACCACGATCTTCAGCGCGGCACCGGGCTCATGCACTTCGCAGCCGGATGCCGCGCGCGGGCTGCTCGCTTACCTGGCCTCAGCCGACGCTGCAGAAGCGAAGCGCCGCCACGGCATGGAGCCTGCCTAGCGGGCCGTCGACTTGCGAGAGCCATTGCCCTTGCCGGCAATGACAAGCCCCGCACTCTCGACAAAGCCGTGAATCAACCTCAGCCGCGGCGACGCCCGCTGCCACAGCACGCCGAAGCGCCGCGTCTCCGAAGGCAGCGGCAGCGGGATCTTGGCGATGCGCTGCCCGTCGAGCAGCGGCGACGCAATGTCGGGCACGATCGACACGCCAAGGCCGCGATCGACCATCATCGCGATTGCCAGCAGTGAGCTGAGCTCGAAGCGCTCCTGCGGCACGATGCCCGCCGAACGCAAGTAGCGGTCGGCCTGCTTGCCGCCGCCCAAGTTGCGGTCGTAGCGGATGAGCGGCGAGGTCCGCAGCAGCTCGTGGGGATCGCGCCGCGCGAGGCGGCTGGGCGCGAGCAGCACCAGGGGCTCCTCGCGCAGCAGGGCCCAGTCGAATGTCTTGGCGAGCGCGAACGGTGGATACAGGCACACGGCCGCGTCGAGTTCGCCTTGCTGCATGGCCTTGTAGAGCGTGGCGGTGTTGCCCGACTGCAGATACACCTTGACGCCCGGATGCGTCTTCACGAAGCGCGCGAGGATGTCCGGCAGCAGGCTGTGAATGGCCGTGTTGATGGTGCCGATGACCAGCTCGCCACCGGCCGCCTCGCTGCCCACCAGCGCCTTGATATCGCTCACTTCGCGCAGCAGCGTACGGGCCCGCTGCACCAGCCGGTGCCCCGCCTCGGTCGGCTGCACCGTGCGGCCGGCGCGCGCGAGCAGCGGCGCGTTGAGTTCCCGCTCCAGCGCGCGGATCTGCTGCGCCACCGCACCGGGCGTCAGGTCGAGCCGGCGCGCGGCCTCCGACATCGAGCCCGACTCCACCACCAGAAGAAAGCTTTGCAGGTAGGCCGTTTCCATGAAGATAGATTTTCTGCGATCTGATCGCAGAGAGCAGCTGTTTTTCTCTTCTCATGAACTGCGGACACTGCATGCATGAGAAGCAAACTTTTCGTTCCCGGTACCCGTCCTGAACTGTTCGCCAAGGCACTGGCCAGTGCGGCGGATGCCATCTGCCTCGACCTGGAGGATGCGGTGTCCGAGCCACGCAAGGATGAGGCTCGCGAGACCGTGCGCCAGTTGTTGCTGGCCGGCGGCAATGCGGCCTCATCGCAAAAGACATTGATCGTTCGCGTCAACGCCATGGACACGCCGCACTTCGAGCGCGACGTGGCGGCGGTGGCGCAAACCGGCGTTCATCTGATCAACCTGCCCAAGCCGCAAAGCCCGGAGCATGTGCGCACAGCGGTCGAGGCCATCGAGCACGCTGAGCGAGCCAACGGAGTGCAGGCGCCCATCGGCCTGCTGCTGAATATCGAGACGCCCACCGCCCTGCGCACGGCATCGGAACTCGCGCTGGCGCATCCGCGCGTGTCGGGTCTGCAGCTGGGGCTGGGCGACCTCTTCGAGCCGCTGGGCATCGCTCGGCGCGAACCCTCGGCGATTCGCCAGGCGATGTTCGCTGTGCGCATCGCGGCCGGCGAAGCAGGTATGTATGCGTATGACGGCGCATTCGCGAACATCCGCGATGCCGAGGGCTACCGCGCCGAAGCCATGCTGGCACGTGACCTCGGTTTTCTGGGCAAGACCTGCATCCACCCGAGCCAGATCGCCATCGCCAACGAGGTGTTCCGCCCCACGGACGAAGAGATTGCGCACGCCTGCAAGGTGGTCGAGGCTGCGCGCGAGGCCGATGCCAACGGCATCGGTGCCTACGTGGTGGACGGAAAAATGATCGACATCCCTTTCGTGATTCGTGCGCGCGCCATCGTCGAGAGCGCACGTGGTCTGGGGCTGCTGCCGAACTGAGCTTCTCATCAATAAGAAACCGGAGACAAGAAAATGCATTTCCCTTCCATCCTTCGCCCGCGCGTGCTCGCCGTTGTTGCGGCAGCGGCGTTCGCTGGCGCGGCATTCGCCCAGGGCGCCTATCCCAGCAAGGCCATCACGATCGTGGTGCCCTACCCGGCCGGCGGTTCCAACGACACCTTCGCGCGCCAGGTGGCCAAGGAGCTGGGCGACCAGCTCAAGCAGCCGGTGATCATCGACAACCGCCCCGGTGCCAGCGGCAACACTGGCACGGCGCAGGTGGCGCGCGCCGCGCCCGACGGCTACACGCTGGTAGCGGTGTCGTCCAGCATGACGACAAACGCGGCCGTTCAATCGAAGATGCCCTTCGACCCGGTCAAGGGCCTCGCGCCGGTGGCCATGTTCGCCAAGGGCCCGTTCATCGTCGCGGTCAACAACGAGTTTCCCGCGAAGACGCCGGCCGAGCTGATCGCCGCCATCAAGGCCAAGCCGGGCCAGTACAACTACGCCTCGTCGGGCTCGGGCAGCGTGAACCAGTTCGGCACCGAGCTGCTCAAGGCCAAGGTGGGCGACCTGCAGATCGCGCACATCCCCTACAAGGGCATGGGTCCGGCCGTGACCGACCTGATCGGCAACCAGACGCAGTTGCTGATTTCGAGCGGCCCCTCGCTTCTGCCGATGGTGCGCGCCGGCAAGTTACGCGCCGTTGGCATCACGAGCCTGAAGACCAGCCCCGTCGCGCCCGATCTCACGCCGATGGCCACCGCGGTGCCAGGCTACGAATTCGAACTCTGGTGGGGCCTGCTGGCACCGGCAGGCACGCCGCCCGATGTGGTCGCAAAGCTGAACGGAGCCGTCAACCAGATCCTGGCCAGGCCCGAGATCACGGCCAACTTCCTGCGCGAAGGCGCCATCGCTACGCCGCTCACGCCGGTGCAATTCGGCACCGTGATCGCCGACGAGGTGGAGCGCTGGAAGAAGCTCGCGAAGCAACAGAACATCACAGCCGACTGAGGAAAGAAAGAAACCCCCATGAGCACTTCCGCCGCCCCCGACAACACAGGTCCGAGCGCACGCCGAGGCCCAGCCGGGCCGTTGAGCGGCCTGCGTGTGCTCGACCTGAGCGCCTACATCGCGGGTCCGTACGGTTGCTCGCTGCTGGCCGACCAGGGTGCGGAAGTCATCAAGATCGAGCCGCCTACCGGCGACAACCTGCGCAAGTACCCATCGACGCTGGAGGCCGAGAGCCGTGCGTTCATCGGCGTCAACCGCAGCAAGCTGGGTGTGGTGCTCGACCTCAAGAACCCGGAAGACCTCGCATCGCTGATGGCGCTGGTGCGCACTGCCGACGTGCTGGTGCATAACTTTCGCCCCAGCGTGCCGCCGCGGCTGGGCATTGCGTACGACCAGCTGAAAACGGTGAACCCGCGCCTCATCTACTGCGCAGTCACCGGCTATGGCGAGACCGGGCCGCTGCGCGAGAAGGCAGGCTACGACCAGGTGCTGCAGACCATGACCGGCATGTGCGCACTGCAGGGCAAGCGCGGCGAGCCACCCGAGATCATCTACGGCTCGGTGGTCGACTACTACGCGGCCGCACTGGTGGCTGCCGGCGTGGCCTCGGCGCTGTACGAGCGGGAGAAAAGCGGCGAAGGCCAGTTCGTCGGCGTGTCGCTGCTGCGCTCCGCGCTCACGATGCAGTCGGCCCGCATGGTGTGGGCCGAGGGCGAGCCGAAAGACGTGGGGCGCGACATGCGCTCGGGCGGCATCACGGGCCTTCACCCCACGCGCGAGGGCCACATCTACATCTCGGCCAACACGCCGCATTTCTGGCAGGCGCTGTGCGCGAAGGTCGACCTGCCGGAGCTGGCGACCGACGAACGCTACGACTCGGTCCGCAAGCGCGCGCAGCATGCCGCCGAGATCGTTCCAAAGCTGCGTGCCGCGCTGGCCGCGCGCACCGCGCTCGAATGGGAAGAACTGTTCGGCGAGGAAGTGCCCTGCGCGGCAGCACGCACCGTGGAAGACATGTTCGACAACGAACAGGTGCTGGCCGAGGACATGGTGGCGAACTTTGCGCACCCCACGCTGGGCTCGTACCGCGGTTTCACCCGGCCGGTGCGATTCGGCCGCACGCCGGGCCCCGAGCCCTTTGCCGCGCCGACGCTGGGGCAGCACACCGGGGTCGTGCTGGCCGCGCAGCGCTTGGACAAATAAGCCATGCCCACCGACATCACAGTGCCCCACAGCAGCGGCACTCGCAAGCCCACCAGCGCGGCACCCGAAGGCGCATGCGACGCTCACATGCATGTGTACGACCGACGCTTCGCGCTGCACGGGCCGCCCGACGCCATGCTCGATCACGCCACGGCCGACGACTATCGCCTGCTGCAGCAACGCATCGGCACGCAGCGCACGGTGATCGTGCAGCCGCGCGCCCATGGCACCGACAACGGCGTGACGCTGGCGGCCATTCAGGCGCTGGGCACCGAGCACACGCGCGGCGTGGCGGTGGTGCGGCCCGAGGTGAGCGATGCCGAACTCGAACGCCTGCACGCGGGTGGCATCCGCGGCATCCGGTTCACGCTGTACACGCCGGCGAATGCGGCGACGGACTTCTCCATGGTCGAGCCGCTGGCGCAGCGCGTGCATGCGCTCGGCTGGCATGTGCAATTGCACTGGAACGCCAACCAGATCGTCGAGCACGCGGCGCTGCTCGCGCGCCTGCCCTGCACGGTGGTCTTCGATCACCTCGCCCGCCTGCCGTTGCCTGATGCGCTAGCACACCCCGCGTTCGACGTCGTGCGCCGGCTGCTCGACAACGGCCGCACGTGGATCAAGCTGTCGGGCGCCTACCTGGATTCGCGTGTCGGTGCGGAAGGCGGCTATGCCGACACGACGGGCGTCGCACAAGCCTGGGTACGGCACGCACCCGACCACGTGGTGTGGGGCAGCGACTGGCCTCACCCGACCGAGCGCGCCGCCAAGCCCGACGACGCACAGCTGTTCGACCTGCTGGGCCAATGGATTCCCGACGAGGCCGCGCGCCGCCGCGCGCTCGTCGACAACCCGGCGCGGCTCTACGACTTTTCCTGAACTACAAACAAACTCCGAGACATTGGCATGAAGCAACCACAGAAGCGCCTTCTGAAATCCGTCGTAGCGCTGGCCGCCTGCGCCGCTCCCCTGCTGAGCTGGGCCGCCTGGCCCGACAAGCCCATCCGCATGGTGGTGCCATACGCCGCGGGCGGCGGCGCCGACAACACCGCGCGCATCGTGGCGCAGCAGATGAGCACAGCACTGGGCCAACAGATCGTCATCGACAACAAGCCGGGCGCGGGCGGCGTGATCGGTGCCGACAACGTGGCCAAGGCGGCCGGCGACGGCTACACCGTGCTCTACGACGCATCGGCGTTCTCGGTGAACCCGTCGCTGCGCAAGCTGCCCTTCGACGCGGCGAAAGATTTCATTCCGGTGTCGCTGGTGGCCACCGCGCCGCAGATCCTCGTCGTGCCGACCAGTGCGCCCTACAAGACCGTGGCGGAGTTCATCGACTTCGCGCGCAAGAACCCGGGCAAGCTGAGCTTTGCGTCGGCAGGTGGCGGCACCGGCTCGCACCTGGCGGGCGAAGCCCTGAACGAGCAGGCGAAGATCAACCTGATGCACGTGCCTTACAAAGGCGGCGCGCCCGCGCTGACCGACGTGATGGGCGAGCAGGTGTCGGCCTACTTCGGCAACGTGGCCTCGACGCTGGGCTACGTCAAGGGCGGCAAGCTGCGCGCGCTGGGCGTGAGCTCCATCAAGCGCGTGCCGGGGCTGCCAGACACACCGACGCTCGCCGAGTCGGGCCTGCCGGGCTACAACGTGGTCGAGTGGAACGGCGTGTTCCTGCCCAAGGGCACGCCGGCCGACATCGTGGAGAAACTCGGCAAGGCAGTGCAGGCAGCGGTCAACGACCCGACGGTGCGGCAGAAGCTACTGCAGCTCGGCCTGGAGCCGGCCGGCACCACGCCAGAGGCGTTCGCGAAGTTCGTGCAGGACGAGACGGGAAGAGTGAGCGCGCTGGTGAAGGCGCGCAACATCAGGGTCGATTGATCCTGCACTCGACGGGGTGTGAAACGTAGTGTGTGGGCTTCTCCCCGCAGATACAGAGGCATACGCGTTTCGCGCCACGACAGGGTGGTCCAACGAAGAATCGGCTCCGTTCACAGACGAACGCCCGTCATTCTTCCGAAGGAACCACCATGCGCTTTCGCTCTTCCACCCTCTTCTTCGCCGTCGCCATCGCGGCCTCTGCGGCGGCCCTCACGCTGACCTTTGCCGCACCATCGCCGCTCGGCGGCGACATTCCTGCCGGCGAGGCAGTGCCCGCGCCTGAATTCCAAAACATCGACACCTGGCTCAACTCGCAGCCACTGAAGCTCAGTGAGCTGCGCGGCAAGGTCGTGCTGGTCGACTTCTGGACCTACACCTGCATCAACTGCCTCAACCACCTGCCCTACGTGAAGGACTGGAACGAGAAGTACAAGGACAAGGGCCTGGTCGTCGTCGGCGTGCACACGCCGGAGTTCGCGTACGAGAAATCGACAAAGAACGTGAAGGATGCGATCCAGCGGCTGCAGATCAGGCATGCGGTGGCGCAGGACAACAGCTACGGCACCTGGAAGGCCTTCAAGAACCAGTACTGGCCCGCCGTGTACCTGATCGACAAGCAGGGGAAGATCGTCTATTCGCACTTCGGCGAAGGCAGCTACGGCACTACGGAGAAGAAGATTCAGGCGCTGCTGGCTGAGCCTTCGCCGGTGGGATCTTGAGAGCTTTGTTCAGGGCACGATCACGCCGACGGCGTGCTCTGCTCCGCGAATGTCCCCCGGCCTTCGGCCTCCTCCTTTATTTCGCTGCGCAGAGCACACCATCGACGTGATCGATGGACGCAGCGTTTGATCGGCCCGCACAAGCGCTGCGTCCATGTGCGAATGGCACCGGGTGCTCCCCGCAGCGAAATAAAGGAGGAGCCGAAGGCGGGGGACATTCGCGGAGGGGAGTACCCGGTGTCATTCGCACGCACCCCGAACACGCCCCCCGAAAACACAACCCACGCTGGAACAAAAAAATGAAGAAGCTCTGGCTCGCCCTCCTCTTCCTTGCAGGCGGCTTCACGCACGAAATACGCAACCCGGTGAGCTGCCAGTGCATCACAGCACGATTCAGTCCAACGCCTCGACCGTCGAAGAAAAAACGTAGCCCTCGCTGCGCACCGTCTTGATGAAGCGCGGCTCGCGCGCATCGTCCCGCAGACGCTGGCGCAGCCGGCTCACGAGCAGGTCTATCGAGCGCTCGAAGAGCTCGGCCTCGCGCCCCTGCGTGAGACTCAGCAGCTGGTCGCGGCTCAGCACCTTCTGCGGATGGTCGAGGAACACGCGCAGCAGCCGGTACTCCGCGCCACTGAGCGCCACCATCACCCCGCTGTCGTCAATCAGATGGCGCGCAGTGGTGTCGACCTGCCACTCGCCGAACGCCAGCTTCGAGGCCGATTCGGTCGAGCGCATGTTCGGCGGCAGCATGCGCGTGCGGCGCAGCACCGATCGCATGCGCGCCAGCAGCTCGCGGGCGGAGAACGGCTTGGCCAGATAGTCGTCTGCGCCCATCTCCAGACCGAGGATGCGGTCCGCCTCCTCGCTGCGCGCAGTGAGCATGAGGATCGGCGTCGCCTTGTACTTGCCCGTGCGCAAGTCGCGGCACAGCGTGAGCCCGTCTTCGCCCGGCAGCATCAAGTCGAGAATGATGAGATCGAACGGCCCCGACTCCTCCAGCGCCGCGCGCATGTGCCGCCCCGTGGGCACCGCGACCACGCGCAGGCCGTTCTTGACCAGGTAGGTGGTGAGCAGCTCGCGGATTTCCCGGTCGTCGTCGACGATGAGGATGTGGTCGGAAGTCTTCGAGGTCGTCATGCAGGTGGCCGGTACGTCGGAAGCCGCAATGTAGCCCGGCTGCGGGCCGGGACAAGCGGGTTTGTATTCCTGTGTATCCGGCGCCCCGGCCAGCCACACTACGTTGCCGACGCGAGCCTCCACACCGCATCGGCAAACACTTGCGGCGTCTCCTGCGGCACGTTGTGTCCCGCGTTCACGACCAGGTGCGTGCGCGGCCCGGTGAACTTGGCGGCGTAGGCCTTGCCATCGGTGGCAGGCACGACGCCGTCGGAGTCGCCATCCATCGTGATCGTGGGCACCTTGATCGTCGGGAACGCGGCCAGGCGCTTCTCGTATTCCTCGTACTGCGCAAAGCTGTCCGCAAGGCCGAGGCGCCAGCGGTAGTTGTGAATGACGATCTGCACGTAATCGGGGTTGTCGAACGACGCGGCGGTTCGCTCGAAGGTGGCGTCGTCATACGCCCACTTCGGCGAATTCGTGGTCCACAGGATGCGCGCGATGTCGCGCCGGTTCGCTTCCAGGCCGAGGCGGCCGCGCTCGGTAGCGAAGTAGTACTGATACCACCAGCCCAGCTCGACCTTCGCAGGCAGCGGCAGCCTGTTGCCGGGACGGTTGGTCATGATGTAGCCGTTGACCGAAAGCAGCCCGATGCAGCGCTCGGGCCAGAGCGCCGCGATGATGCAACCGGTGCGCGCGCCCCAGTCGTAGCCGACGATGACGGCGCGGTCGATCTTGAGAGCGTCGAGCAGCGCGATCTGGTCGAGCGCCACTGCCGCCTGCTGCGCGGAGCGCGGGTTGGCGCTGTCGAGAAAGCGCGTGGTGCCGTGGCCGCGCAGGTGCGGCACGATCACGCGGCAGCCACGGGCCGCGAGCAGCGGCGCGACCTCGGCATAGCTGTGGATGTCGTAGGGGTAGCCGTGCATCAACAGCACGGGAATGCCGTCGGCAGGGCCGGCTTCGTAGTAGCCGACGTCGAGCTCGCCAGCCTTGATCTGGCGGATGGGCTCCAGCTTGCGCGGCCTGGTGGCGGGCACGGCATCTGCCGCGTGGGCGGTGCTGCTCATGAATGCCAGCTCGACGGCCGCGAGGCTGGCGGCGGCACCGCCCAGCAGGAAGCGGCGTTGACGGTTGACGGGTTCTTCGGACATGGGATGTTCCTTCGTTTGTGTTGGCGACGGAACGATTGAATGCGCCGGATGTATGCGGCATGTGTCATGCCAGGGGTGTTCTTGTATGGCCGTGTGTACGGGCTGCACCCGATACACGGCCATACAAAGCCGAGGCTGCGGCGGCACCTGGGCCGGGTAGGTAATGTTGTATGTCCTGTTCGCCGCCCAACACACTGCAATACAAAGAAGTGATCTGCAGCATGACCCCGGGTCTATAAACCAGCCCATGCCTACATCCGCAAGCCTCCCCGCACCCCTCGCCCTGGCCAACCCCGCAGGCCTGCGCCGGCTGCTGCCGCGCTCGCTGTTCTCGCGCGTGACGCTGATCATCGTCATCGGTCTGGCCATCGCGCAGCTGCTGACCTTCACGGCGATCCGCTACGAACGCGGCATCGCGATGCGCGAGCTGATGATGATCGGCATCGAGCGCGACATCGCGAGCTCGGTCGCCATCCTCGACCGGCTGCCGGCCGCAGAGCGCGAAAGCTGGCTCGCGCGGCTGGAGCGGCGCAACTACCGCTTCGTGCTGGGCGGCAGCGCGCAGGGCACGCCGCCCGACACGCCGATGGTGCAGCAGTTCGCCACAGCCATCGTCGATGCGATGCGCCCGTTCGAGATCGTCAAGGTCGGCCAGGTGAACAGCCCGTCGCAAAGCTTGCAGATCCAGGTGCGGCTGTCGGACGGTTCTTCCGTGGTCGTGCATGCACGGCGCGTGGACATGCCGGTGTCGAGCTGGGTGATGTGGCTGCTGTGGATACAACTGCTGGTGCTGGCCGTGTGCGCCTGGTATGCGGTGCGGCTGGTCACGCGGCCGCTGGCGCAACTGGCCGATGCGGCCGACGAACTGGGGCCGGACCTGAAGGGGCAACAGCTGCCCGAAGAAGGCCCGACCGAGGTGAAGCACGCGGCGCGCGCATTCAACGCAATGCAGAAGCGCATCGCGGGCTACATGGCCGAGCGCGTGGAGATCCTCGCAGCCATCTCGCACGACCTGCAGACGCCCATCACCCGCATGCGGCTGCGCACCGACCTGATGGACAGCGACCAGGACCGCGACAAGTTCCGCCAAGACCTTGACGCGATGCACGCCCTGGTGCGCGAAGGCGTGACCTACGCGCGCACGCTGCACGGCGCCACCGAACCACCGTGCCGCATCGACGCCGATGCGCTGTTCGAGAGCATGGTGGCCGACTACGAGGATTCGGGCGAGCAGGTGCTGCTCGAAGGCCGCACGGGCGAGCCCATCGTGACGCGGCCGAATGCGCTGCGTCGAATCTTGACGAACCTGATCGACAACGCGCTGAAGTTCGGCACCGACGTGCGCCTGCAGGTGCATGCCGAGGCCGACTGGCTGGTACTGGCCGTAGTCGACAACGGACCGGGCATTCCGCCCGACCAGCTGGAGAACGTGCTCAAACCCTTCTACCGTGTGGAGGGATCGCGCAACCGCAATACCGGCGGCACCGGGCTGGGCCTGGCCATCGCTCATCAACTGGCGATGGCGATGGGCGCGGAGCTGGTGCTGCGCAACCGCCCCGAAGGCGGGCTGGAAGCCCGACTGACCATGAGCACGCGCGCCGCGCCGCCGAACTGAGCCGCGCGCTCATCCCTCCATTGACCAGACCCCGACCATGCTCCTCCTCATCGTTGCCTACCTGGGTGGTGTGCTCACCATCCTGAGCCCGTGCATCCTGCCCGTGCTCCCGTTCGTGTTTGCGCGCGCCGACCGGCCGTTTCGCTCGCATGGCCTGCCAATGCTGCTGGGCATGGCGCTGGCGTTTTCGGCCATCGCCACGCTGGCGGCGGTGGGTGGTGGCTGGGTCGTGGCGCTCAACGAATACGGGCGCAGTGCGGCGATTGCGCTACTGGCGGTGTTCGGCGTGACGCTGCTGTTTCCATCGGTGGCCGACCGCCTGAGCCGGCCGCTGGTGGCGCTCGGCTTGCGGTTGTCGGGGCCCGCCTCTGGGAAGGCGTCGGTGTTTTCGCCGCTGCTGCTGGGGGTTGGCACGGGGCTGCTGTGGGCGCCGTGCGCGGGGCCAATCCTCGGGCTGATCCTGACTGGCGCCGCGCTCAACGGCGCGAGCATCGGTACGTCGTTGCTGCTGCTGGCCTATGCGGCCGGTGCTTGCACCTCGCTGGCGGCCGCGCTGCTCTTTGGCGGGCGGCTGTTCTCGGCGATGAAGGGGTCGCTGCGCACCGGTGAATGGATGCGGCGCGTAGCCGGCGTAGCCGTTCTCGCGGGTGTCGGCGCCATCGCGCTGGGGCTGGACACCGGGCTGCTCAGCCGTCTCTCGGTAGGCACGACTTCGGCGCTGGAGAAAGCACTTGTGGAGAAGATCGACATGCCCATGCCGTCGCCGCAACCGCAGGCTTCCATCGACTCGGGCGGCCTGGTGCGGACGTCGACTCAACCGGAGCCGAAGAAGCCCGCATTGACGCTGCCCGACGAAGGCAGCCTTCCTTCGCTGGCCGGCGCCACCGAATGGATCAACTCCGCACTGCTGACGCCCGAGGGCCTGCGAGGCAAGGTGGTGCTGGTCGACTTCTGGACCTACTCGTGCATCAATTGCCTGCGCACCCTGCCCTACGTTCGCGCATGGGCCGAGAAGTACAAGGACGCGGGGCTGGTGGTCGTCGGCGTGCACACGCCGGAGTTCGCGTTCGAGAAGCTGCCGGCCAACGTGCGCCGCGCGACGAAGGACCTGGGCATCGGCTTCCCGGTGGCCGTCGACAGCAACTACGCGATCTGGCGCGCCTTCGGCAACCAGTACTGGCCGGCGTTCTATGTCGTCGATGCGCAGGGGCGCATCAGGCATCACCAGTTCGGCGAGGGGCAGTACGCGAAGTCGGAGCAGGTCATCCAGCAGCTGCTGGCGGAAGCCGGGCGGCCGGTTGTATCGGCCGACGTGGTCTCGCCGGAAGGCCAGGGCACGCAGGCCGCGCCGGCTTCATCACCGGCCTTGTCGGGCGAGACCTACCTGGGCTACGAACGGGCGCACAGCTTTGCTTCGCCCGGTGGCATCGCGAAGGATCGCGCGCGGGTCTATCCCGCTGCTTCGTCGCTGCGTGTCAACCAATGGGCGCTGAGCGGCGAATGGACGGTGGGGAGCGAACGCGCGGTGCTGGTGCGCGCCAACGGGCGCGTTGCCTATCGCTTCCATGCACGCGACCTGCACCTGGTGCTCGGCCCGTCAGCCGATGGCAAGCCCGTGCGCTTCAAAGTGCTGATCGATGGCAAGCCACCACTTGCGGACCACGGCACAGATACCGATGCGCAGGGCAACGGCACCATCGACGGACAACGGCTGTACCAACTGGTGCGTCAGACGGTGAACGAAAAAGACCGCCTGTTCGAAATCGAATTTCTCGACGCGGGCGCGCAGGCCTACGTGTTCACCTTCGGCTGATCGCCCCGGTGCCCTGCCCCTTACAGGTGCTGAGCTACGAGCACCACGGCCCCGGCGATAGAGATGGCGCCGCCGACGAACTTCCTGAATGCCTTCATGGCGTTGTTCTCCTTCAGTGAAGCTCTATGGTGCCGCGCGGCGGGGTGTTCGTGAGTTGGGAATCCTCATGCGCGGGATAGAAAACCCCAACCCGCAAGAGCAGCATCTACGCCTTGGTACCCGGCAAGGAGAGCCGCTCCCTCGCGAACTGGCTGGCCCGAAGCCGCACGCGCTGCAATGCGGCCTCCAGCGTGGGCTGCTGCATGAATACGACCACTCCCCGCCTGAGCCCACGAAGGCTCAACTCGGCAACGCCCGCGTAACGGCCGCTGGTGGTCTGTTTGATATCGATGCGGCTCGACCAGCCATCGGGCAGGTTGACGAGGAGTTGTAGTTGCGGTTGCTGCTGGACGTTCATGTTGAGGCTGAGGATAGGCCTCGAACCCGCAGCGCCCAAGGAACTAGTTCCTTCGCATTAGCAATACTTCAAGATTGTCATCAGGGGGATATCTGGCGTGCCCCTCATCCTTAATGTCTCCCAGATTGGTCGCGATCATTGGCTTGCCCGCCTCCCTCCGGCGGGCTCCTCCCTCCGACCCCATGCGCAAGAACGGGGTCCTTCAGCTCGCCTTTGTGCGAGCTTTTTTTTGCCCGCACCGTCATTCGCCACCGCGCAAGCGATAGACGGCCCGACTTGCATCTTGTGTGACGCAAACTTACATTTACGCAAGAGGAGGCCACACAAGCCCGTCGGGCGACATAAGAGGTGGCAATGCAAAGCCATGCCGATCGTCTTCAATCCAGGCCCGCCTCCACGCTTCGAAGTCAGGGGCAGGAACGACTTTCAACAAAATACGACGCTGTTCGTCGACCGATCGACCTCCTGGCTGCAACGAGCCATGTACCCTCTGGGCGGCTATAACCCGCTGGGGTTGATCGAACAGAGGTATCTGGCTGGTGTGCCTCACATAGGCACGACGTCAAAGACGGGGGTCTCGGTCCCCGGCCAGAACACCATGCGGGCGCATCATGTGGCCGACCATGTGATCCAGCAGTGTGTTTGCGAGTACCTGAACAGGCAGATAACCCTTGGACGATTCGTCGACCGGATCGGCACGCTCTATCTGACGAGCTGGGTCGACGTGATAGTTACCCCACGGCTCTTCGTGATCTGGGCGCAATGGGTCAGTGCGCTGGCAAAGGTGCTGGCGGTCGTCGCGGCTCAAGCAGCAGGACTGCCACAAACCAGGCAGCTGGCATACGGGAATTCATTGGCCTTGGGACTTTCCAATTCCGTGGCGAACGTGCGAATGGGGCACCCGCTGACCGACAACGCGCTCTGGCACGGCATTGCTCCACGACTTCAACGAGGCCAGTACGACCTGCTGGGCTACTTTTTCGGCTGGTTGGGCAATCACGACTTCACCAAGCCCACCTTGTCAGTCGAGACATCGCTGGTTGCTGACGTCTGGGAAGACTATTTCACGAATAAGCCCTTGTTTTTCCAGAACAAGAACCGGGTCGTCGTGGGCAAAGTCTTCGTTGGTCCTGCGAATCGACCCAACGCCATCTTCATATCCGAGGAAGATCCGGTCAGGCCGCACAAAGTCGCGCACCGAAGCCTCCCCCAGTACTACCCCGGCGCCAGAGGAGTCAGAGGCTATGTGATCAGGGCAAGCAGAGCGAGCTTCCACGCGACTGCCGTGGTTGCGACCTTGTGCGCAATCGGATACGCCGGCAAGGAGTTGGTTTGGCCGAAGGAAGGTCCCAAGAAGCCGCCTTAGTCGCAGCACCAGAAGTTGGTCGGCAGTCCAACTACTCTGGACTGATGCCGTCTATTTCTGGTTGGCTCTATCAAAGAAAAACGGGTTACGCCTTGTGAGCGTAACCCGTCGTTCTATCTACTGATTTTGGTCGGTGTGAAAGGATTCGAACCTTCTACCCCTTGCACCCCATGCATTTAAATATGCACAGCGCTGCACCGTCCTGAACAAATAAATCCTTTTAAATTCAATAACTTACACAATCGCCCATCCAACCTAGCGCATCCAGGCCTGCTAAAATGCACTGATATTTAGGGCATATTTAGGGCACGACTAGGGCATGGCAAAACTTACTGTTCGGGCGATCGAGGCTGCCAAGCCACGAGAAAAGCCGTACAAGCTCACGGTAGACACCGGGCTATATATCCGCGTCGCAGCCAACGGAGAAAAGCGGTGGCTCGTCAAATACGTGGTTGACGGCAGGCAGCGAGAAGCCCGCCTCCCCAAGCCTTATGGGAGCAGCGGCGAAGGGTTTCTGGGAGTGGCTGACGCCGCCGCTGAGAACGCAAGAATTCAATCGCTAGCCCGGTCCGGCATTGACTTTCAGCAGCAGGCGGCGGAAGCCCTGGCCAAGCAACGCCAAGCAGCAGAGCAGCTACGTGCCACCCTGCTCCCATTTTCCGAGATGTTCGACGCATGGCTGTCGACCGGCGTGCTGCGTAAAGACGGTAATGCAGAACTGCGCAGGTCCTTCCAAAAAGACGTGCTCCCCGCTATCGGCAACAAGCCGATCAAGGAGTTGACGGAACACGATCTTCGTAAAGTTCTCACCTCCATCGTGGAACGCGGCCGCAACCGCATGGCGGTGCGCGTTTATCGCGACCTCGTTCAGCTGTTCGCATGGGGCGAGAAACGCAAGCCTTGGCGAGAATTGTTCATAGAGCAGAACCCCGCCGCGTTACTCGAGATCGAAAAAATCGTCGCTCCCGAGTACGACATCAACGATGAACGCGAACGCGTGCTGTCGCCGGATGAACTACGGGAGCTTCAGAATGTCTTCCACCACATGCGAGAGGCGCGGCAAAACGCCGAGGACAAGCGCGCCGTTTCCCATGGCCTGAAGCGCGAAAGCCAAATTGCAATCTGGATTTGCTTGTCCACCCTTTGCCGCATTGGCGAGTTGCTGATGGCCGAGTGGGCGCACGTGGACACGGAAACTGGCGTCTGGCGCATCCCGAAGAAAAACACCAAGCAAACCAATGCTAGGCAGCAGGACCACATCGTCTACCTAAGCGCCTTTGCTCTGCGGCAGTTTCAGGCGCTCAAGTCGCTTCAGAGCGACAAGATCGGTCCCTGGTGTTTCCCCGCCCGCAACGCCAAGAAAATCAACGACGCCGAGAACACACACGTATGTTTGAAAAGCGTGTCGAAGCAGATTGGTGACCGACAGACCATGTTCAAGGAACGCAAGGCGCTTAAGAACCGAACCAACGACAACACGCTAGTGCTTGCCAATGGCGCCAATGGGGAATGGACGCCGCATGACATGCGTCGCACAGGTGCCACGATGATGCAGCGAGCAGGCATTGGCTTGGACATCATCGACCGGTGCCAGAACCATGTGCTCGGTGGCAGCAAGGTGCGGCGGGCATATTTGCACCATGACTACGCGCCTGAGAAGCGCGCAGCATGGGACCTGCTGAGTCAGAAGATCGAGGAAGCACTGAGCATGCAGGGCTAGATTGAAGTGCCGCCAGCGAAGCCTAATCACTCTGGGATGGTCCTAAAGTAGATCAACTGCCCCCGTGGGCTCTCGGACCTAGCACACGCCTGCGCTTGCACGATGGCGCATGCGCCGATAGGCACTCTGTGTCGATCTGAGCGCCCTGAGCTGCAGTTGCCAGCAGCACCAATCAACGGCGGCCTCAGATGCGTTTCGTGCGCTCGGCATGAGCGGCTCGGCCGTGACCCGATATTGCGGCATAGAACCAGGAATTGGACGCAGCCGACTTAGCGGCGCCGTATTGACCGGAGTTTTCTACGCAGGTATATTCATACCTGATTCGAGGCCTTACCTCTACTTTTAGATCAGGGCACGACCGCAATGGTCAGCTCGGGAGCCAGTTAAGCAACTAGCGTGACTGGCTTCTTACTTTTACGCGCTACCCTTTTTTCCGGCTGGCACTCCAGTCGTCGAACCCCATACGCCAGACGCCGCCGTCACGACGGGGCGAAGCTTTAGGCTGCCTTCTTTGCGCAGGCCGAAGGCTTGACTCTGCGCCGGATCGCGATGAGATGCGCCATCGCGTTACGTATCCGGCTGACTAGCGCGCTTTCCCAAAAGCGATTTGTCAAGAAGTTTTATGAGGATTCCCATGGACCCTCCGCAGCAGTTCGTTCGTCTTAAAAAGTTTATTGAGTTGATGGGTTGGTCACGCTCGACCTATTACAACCGCGTGCGCGCAGGTCTTATCCCTAAAGCCCAAAGCAATGGGCCGGGAACCAAGGGCTACTACGCTGCTGTAGTTACCGAAATTCAACGGTCGCTTGGCACATAGATCGGCGAGGCATTGCCGCCACGCCGCACATTCGATGGCCTCCCTGGCCGGTCAGTCGTGATGCCCGGATAGGGAATCTCGGCAAGCCGGTTCACCCTGCGTTCTTCGCCCACGACAGCCCTCAAAAGTCTGCCGTTGGGCGGAGCTTTTCCGCTGCTCTGCCTATGCCCGCGAAGTTGTACATAGGCCTAGCAATACGGCTACCGCGGTCGCAATGTGTATTCACAAAGACCGTTCCACTTTTAGCAGCCCCTTCGAGCCAGCAGCCAACTCACCACTTGTCGCTGCGCTCGATCCATTCGAGATAACGAATGCCTCCCAAGAAAACCCCCGAGACGGCCAAGCCCGTCAAACGTACTGCGTCCGACGCCTACCAGAACACGATGTGGGAACAACACATCGCGTCACCCCGCTCCATCGGTCTCCAGATAGTCGCCACCTTGACGGACAACTTGATCCAGGACATCTCCGGCGCCCTCCTCCGGATGTTCCGTCGCCCCAAATCGCTTCCGTACTTGCCGCAGGCAGCAGACATGTTCAGCGGATCTGTTGTCGGCGGCTCGCCTGCGAAGTACATGATCGAAAGCCGCCTCATGGAGATGTACCTGGCAAAGCAGAAAGACGAGAGCAAGAAGAAGCGCAAGCAACCCGTCTTGCTGCACCCGTCTCTGGACGAAGCCGCGATCTGGCTGAGCGGTCCAACGCGCCTCGACCTCGACCGACTGATCGCTGACCCCGCCTCCCCGGACGTCTTGCTTCTTCAGATTCCATCGCCCGGCCTGACCGTTGCCATGGCCGATGACCTGGCCTCCGTCCGGGAAGCCGCAGTTGCCCACAAGAAGCACATCGTGGTGGTCGCACGAGTCGCCAGTTGCGAAGACCTCGTCATCCTCGGCGCTGCGGCCGACGAGGCTGTTCTGTGCAAGGAATGCGAGCCCGATCCTGAGTTCAGCGTCGCCATTTCGATGGAGTACTTGACTTGCGAGAACTACTTCGCGGACGGATGCGGCAAGGTCATGGCGCAAGTAGCGCGCGGTCGCGAGCGCTTCAAACTTGACTTCCAGCCCTTCGTGGCAAGCACGGTCAAAGATCGCGTGATCTGGTACCTCGCCGCCGAAGAAAAGCCTCGAGCCCTGATCGCCAACGCCGTCGAGCTCAGCATCGAGCAGGTCGACGCCCGACTTACGGCCATGCGCCCCCTGCGCCACTCGCACATCCCGAGCTATTGGCATTCTCGTTACGCCGGCGCGTACGAGAGGTCCGCCAACATGGAAACCCCGTCCAACAACGACAGGTAAATCACAGCCTTCATTCACCGCGGCCGCCCCGGGCGGTCGCTACTTTCATGCGCAATTTTTTTCTCAAACGCTTCTTCGATGCGTTCGACCGCCTCGACATTTGGATTGACCTGCACCCCGGCCAAGAGTGGGTCGACACCCTGCCCGAGGAGGTCACCATCGATCCGGTCAACGTACCCTACAACCCGCGCTGGAAATACGTTCTTCGCGTGCTTCAGCCCAGCGCGAGCACTTTGCACGTCCTTCAACGCATGCTGGGCATTCGCATCGCAGCTCAGGTCGCGTACGTCGAGATTGCCCGGGACTATCCGGTCCGCTGGAAGGTTGATGCGCAGCGCCTCGAGCGTTACTTCCTTCGCACGATCACGATGCGGTACGGACCAGCGCAGGTGACCGAGCACAAGAATACGCACTACTTCGGAAAGCCCCACGCTCCCCGTCGCCTCGTCACCTACTCCGACCGCAAGTCCAAGCTGGCCACCGCCGCGCGAGGCTATCGCTGCTTGCACACCGAGATTCGCTTGCAAGAGACGCAACTGATTGAGCGGATGGGTCTCGGCACCATCGAAGCACTGATCGACTTTAAATTCAGCAAGTTCTGGGCAACGCAGGTCCGCTATCACGCGTTCGGCAACCGGGCCGCGATAGGAGCCGCGCTGAGTCGATCCGCTCGCCGAGATACGGGGGACGGCGCACTTCAGGCTCGTGTTCGCCGGGCGCTCACGACCCCGAAGTACACAGCAGGCGACGCGTTCGTCCTCCAGATGCTGTGCCGGAAGCGCCCCTCGGTGACCAATGCTCTGCTGCCGATGACCGCGAAGACGTGGCTGCGCGAAGCGGCCCGCGTCATCGCGGCGCCCCCTCGCGAGTGGCCCTGAAAATCTGCACCTGGTATAGGTACCGGATCTTTATCTTGCACCGGGCCCTCAACCGATCAAAACATCGTGTTGGGGGCCTTTTTCATGCAATTTAGCGCACTTTTCGCACCTCCACCCTCGGCCAAAACACCTCACTTTCTCGGCCGCAACACTACATCGAGTGCCCCATCCATCCTGCTCACTCAGAAGGATGGCGAAGGCCAAAGAGGCAGCAGTTGCCAAGAGCCGCCGCCCTCACCTGATCGATCAGCTTTCTCAAGGAGTTCCTTCATCGTGCCCATCAAGACCACAAGGGCCATGCGCCGCGTCATCCGTAGCACGGACAGATTCACCGAAGTCACGGCCGTCCCCGGCGGTGGTAAGACCACTACTGCCGTAGCTCGCGTGAAGCATCTTCTCGAACAGGATCCCGCTGCTCGAATTCAGGTCCTTTCGGCCACCAACGCCACGGTCGTGAACTTCAGGCAACGCCTCCAGGCCGCCGACGTCAACATCAGCGCCGGCAGGGACGCTACCGTCAAGGTGTCTACCATCCATGCCCTCTTCTACGGCCTGATTCGTCGGCACCACCGTCGACTTGGCTATCGTGCAGTTCCCGCGGTTGTCGATCCCTCCCGTTTGACCAAGATCCTCGAACGGATCGATGGCAGCTCTCGCGCGGGGAAGACGGGTGCGAGTTTCAGCGCAGCTAAGCAGGGATCCGCAAGGAGGTCCGCTGTTCGCTCCAAGACCTCGACCGCCAAATTGACCCGCAATCAGGCCTACGAAGATCACAAGCGTTCGTCCGGCGCGATTGACTACGACGACATGCTGCGGCTGGGTCTCCGTCTGATGGCCCAACTATCTGGCGAAGAACTGGGGATCGATCACCTGATCGTCGACGAATGGCAAGACTGCACGCTCACCCAGGCCAAGCTGGTCGCCGGGTTGGCCCAGCAAGTGAAGACGACGGTCGTGCTGGGCGATCGCCTGCAGATGATCTACGGGTTCGCGGGCGGCCGGTACACCTCGCTTCGTCGAGCGCTGGTCGAGGCTGGCGTCGTGCTGGTTGCCGGTGAGTCGAAGAAACACGTGCTGCGCCGGTCGCATCGGCTGACAGCCGAGATCGCAGCTCTTGCTCAAGCCGTGGCTGCGCCTTTAGATCCACCCGCCATCAAGACCGACAAGACGGGCAAAGCTCCGGTGTTGATCCAGGAGTCGGATACACGCACCTTGGCCAGCACCGTGGCGAAGCGCGTAAGCAAACTGCTGCGACGGGGCGTGCCGCACTCCGAAATTGCGCTTCTGGGTCGCACACGAGCCGTTCTCCACCCCTTGGCGCAGGAACTCGCCGCCCGTAACGTAGCGACGCTGCTCGCCGGATCCGACAGCCACTTCCAGGCCGTCCTGGATGTGCTGTGGCTAGCCGACAAGTTCGAGGATCTGCACGACTGTGGGATCGGTCTCGATACGGGCGTCAACAGCCGACGCGCTCGCATGACGGCCGAATTGGAGGCCGAGATGCGCGATAGGCTGGGCCTAGACGATTCAGCCTGGCTGATCGATCTATCCGGCGCCACGGAGGACTCCGGTGCCGACCCGAATGTCAAGACCACACGGATGGTTCTTCCGAAGCTCGAGAAGTGGAACCAGTTTGTCAACGAGTTCCTCAACATCACCGGCGGAAAAAACACGGAGGGCGCGTACAGAGCTTGCGTCCGTGCGTACTTGAGGCTTCACGGCGGCGTCAACGCCAACAAGGTGCTACGCAACGCATTGAATCGATGGGAGCCTCTGTCCCGACGCTTCGCGTGCGCCGCAGAGATGAGCGTCCATATCCAAGAGATCGCCGGCACCGGCGCGATTACCTGCTCCACCATCCATGCTGCGAAGGGCATGGAGTGGGACTACGTCTTTGTGATTGGCGTCACAGAGGGTGTGCTACCCGATCGCCGCTCGACGACGGTTGAAAAGTTGGACGAGGAGCGCCGCGTCCTCTACGTAGCTATCACCCGCGCACGCAAGCGGATTTGGCTGGGCCACTCGCCAATCAAGGTAAGTGGCGTCCGCCGCGAATACTCAAAGCTGAGCCGTTTTCTCCTCGAGCCGAAGGTGGAGGCCGCCTTGCAAGGCGCAGCTTGAGTTGATACAGCGGATGCCGGGAAGAGCCCTGCTCGACGAACGCCGACTCGAACTGATTGAGATGATCGAACCCCCGAATTTTCCCTTTTGCGCTGCCAATCCCATCGGCAGGCGGCGACGGCGAGGCCTAACCTTCCCCTCACTGTGGAAAAGAACAGGAAAATCGCTCTGACTTCTTGTTTTTCCTCCTGACTTAAGGTATAAAAACCGGAAGTTGGCCGCGAGGCGCAGAAAGGAAAACTGAAGTGACGCAGACCCATATCGAGACCGGAGACGTAGGCAGCCGCCTAGCGCAGCTCGGGCTGGAGGAGTTCCGGCTCGCGGAGATCGTGAAGCGCGGCTATGTGACCTTTACGTCCTGCACCCCGAACGATCCCCCGCTCTTCCCCGGCTTCAGCGCGTGGGCGACCATGGTGCGCGGCCTGCGCGAATATCTGCTGCCCGAAGGCTGGGACCGATGCGACGACAACAACTATTCGCTGGTGATCAACGGGGCGGGCGCGGTGGCGATTGCGGTGGCGACCGGCGACGATGCCACGGGCCGCGCCGAGTTCCAGCCGACGACCAAGTCCTCGAAGGGGCCGAGCACCGCCAGCGCGGTGACCGGCAACCAACTGCAGCTCGACCTCATCTTCCCTCCGGCCGAAGTACCGCCTGCGGCGCGCCCGGCGGCATCTGATGAGCCGCGCATGACGTGGATTCTTCTGGTCCACCGCGCGCAGGGGGAAGTGCGCTGCGAATTGTCCTTGCCGACATCGATGGGCCCGGATGGCCGCGTGGATGGCTGGCAGGAGCGGATCATCCTGGGCGCAATCCCGACCGATCCGGACCTCCTGGAGATCACCCCGCCCTCGCCGCCGCATCAGCCGGACATCAATGTCGACGTTAAGCGTCGAGCATGATCGAAGCCGCTCTATTCAACCCGTCACGGCTCACCCTGGCTCGCAAACGGCGCGGGCTCACGATGACCAAGCTGGCTGCAGCGGTCGGCGTAGAGCCGCGCTCTATCTCGGCCTATGAGAAAGGCGAGTTCAGCCCGGACGATGACCGCCTGACCAGCCTGTCCTCGGTCCTGGGGTTCCCCGAAGAATTCTTCTTTGGGGACGACCTAGACGAACCGACGCCGGACATCGCCAGCTTTCGTGCCCTCTCGAAGATGACCGCCGGTCAGCGTGACACCGCGCTCGGTGCCGGTGCCATCGCCCTGATGCTGAACGCCTGGATCGAGGCCCGCTTCGAGCTGCCGGCGCAGGACCTGCCCGACCTGAGCCGCGAAGACGACCCCGAGGCTGCGGCGCGTATGCTGCGCCAGCAATGGGGCCTTGGCGAGCTCCCGGTCAAGAACATGGTCCACCTGCTCGAGTCGAAGGGCGTCCGTGTCTTCTCCCTATCGGTGGATGCTGCCGAGGTCGATGCGTTTTCGATGTGGCGGCAAAGTACGCCCTTCGTGTTCCTGAACACGAAGAAGTCCGCCGAACACAGTCGCTTCGATGCCGCGCACGAACTCGGGCACCTGGTCTTGCATCGGCACGGCTCGCCGCAGGGCCGCGAAGCCGAGCGCGAGGCGAACACCTTTGCCTCGGCATTCCTGATGCCGCGCGCCAGCGTGCTGGCTTATGCGCCGCGCATGGCAACCCTCGATCATCTGATCAAGATCAAGAAGTACTGGAGCGTTTCGGTGGCGGCGTTGACCTATCGGCTGCACACCGTCGGCGTCTTGAGCGACTGGCACTACCAGTCGCTCTACATCGAGCTGTCGTCGCGCGGGTATCGCAAGAGCGAACCCGACGAAGGACAGCGCGAAGCCTCTCAGATTCTTCAAAAGGTCTTCGCAGCCTTGCGGGATGAAAGCATTTCCAAGGGCGACATCGCCAGCGATCTGTGCGTCCCTGTCGAGGAGCTGGATCAACTTGTGTTTGGGCTCGCACTCACGGGGCTCAGCGGCGGGGGAACTGGCAAGGCCAAAACTGGCAAGCCGCCTCAGCTTCGTGTCGTGAGCTCACATGAGGGAATTCGCAAATGACCAAGAAAGACATTCACGTCGTACCGCACAAGGATGGATGGGCGACGAAGAAGGAAGGCGCGGAGCGTGCCGGGGTTGTCGTCGACACCCAGAAGGCCGCCATCGACAAAGCGCGCGACCAGGCGAAGCGGGACCACGTCGAGGTCGTGATCCATCGCAAGGATGGCACGATCCGCGACAGCGACAGCTACGGCAACGATCCCAATCCCCCGAAAGACAAGAAGAACTAGCCACGCAATAACCGTCGGCAAAAGAAAGCGGCAGGCAACTGAAGATGTTGCCTGCCGCGTTGCGTTGAATCAGGTTTACGTGCTTGGCCACATTTTCGATGTCACTTCCAAAAGGAAGCTGCGCACGAACTCCGCACGGGTGGCAACCAGACAGGCGTTGCCGGAAGGCCAGCCCCAGACTACACCAGCCACCCTTACTAAGTCCGGCGTCCACGAAACACCGGCCATCTTTGCGGCCACAAATTTGGTATCCCAAACCGTGGAGCCACTCAGGCCGGGCGGAAGCGGCAAGGCGTCCCTGCTGTTCACATTCGATGCAAGGTCAGGACGATAGTCCAGCCCGAAGTGAAACGCGAAGAGAACCGTTCATCCTGAGGAGGCTCGATTTCGCGGGCGGTGTAGCACGTGCCCTTGCTGAACAGTGTGTTGTAGTGGAAGGATGTGTTCTGACCGGCAAAGCCGGTGAACGCCAGGAGCTCCGTCGGCACGGGGTCGTGCCAGAGCTCGATCTGCTCTACCGTGATTGGCCTTGATTTGTTGGTCGCATCCGGCCACGCCTCTATGTCTACCGGCAGCACAGCCAGGTTAAGGGGCCACGGACATTCTGCGGTGTGGTTCCCAGCGATTGCGCGGATATCCTCCTGACCGTCTAATTGATAGGCAAGCATCCGACTCTCCTCGCGTATGCGGGCAATATGCTGGTTGGTCAGTATGAAGACCTTGTCTCCCAAACGCAGGAATGAGCCGCTACCCCACCCTTCGCCGTACTCCCCTTTATGTTCATAGATCGCGGTGCGATAGGGGTGCAGGAAGTCAGTCATTGCAGCGACGACGCCTGGAATCGCGGCATTCCATTCGTCTTCAGTGAAGAGCAAGTTTTCGCTCAGGTCCGCGCCACCCTTGGGGCCTTCACAAGGCGCGCCGCTTTGGGGTCGTAGACGTACTGCGTAATCGTCCCGTCTTTAATGCGCTCGACAGCTTCGTCGACGACGAACACGGGCACCAGAAACCATTCGCGCGGAACCACCGGTTTGCCGAATCGATCCTTGATGTCGATGTCGAGGAGCGCCGGATCGAACACGCGGTGGATCAGGTTTTCGAGCTTGACGCGGTTGATGTTATAGAGGTCGTAGGTGGCGACGACTTCCACGTCGGCTAGCAGGAAGGTTGCTTCGTTCTTCGCGTTGGCAAAGCGCGCGGCAATATTGCTGCGCCCCGTCACTCCGATCTTGTGCAGCACGTCGCGGTTGGCAGCGACGATGGGAAGGTTCGATTTGCTGCGAAGAACGTAGATCGTGCCGCTCTCCTGGTCGTCTTCCGATGCTTTATCGGAGAACAGCGGACCGGCGGAAGGGTTGGTGACGAGTCGCGCCGCTTCGTCGCGGTAAAGGGCGCGTTGAAACGAGCGTTGCAGCACGTCGCTTTCGGTGCCGTTGTCATAGATGACGCGAAGGCGGCTATCCCGACGTTCGTATTTCGTCCGAATGTCATCGCCCACCTCTGCGATGTATGCGAGCTGGCCTTCCACGATGAAGAACTCACCCTGCTGAATCTCGGTCAGCTTGAGTTCGTCCAGCTTGTGGACGGCATGCGTTTCGCGGATGCCTTCCTTGATCTCGCGCTGCACGCACTCGAAGAGCGGCTTGAACGTCTCGAAATCCTCGCATGGCTGGCGCTGCGCGATTTCTTCGGCGGCGCGCTTCTCGGTACTCGTACGGACATGACGCAGGACGGTGATGTCCTCGGCGTTGCTCGTGCCCCCCAGTTCGGCCGCGAGCTCGTCCACGTTGATAGCCTCCTCGGTTGCGGCGACGCTAGACGCGCCCGCAAGCAACCCTTGACGGTCCAGCGGCGCAAGCACGGCGCGGCAATCCGCAAGCGCGCGCAGACGATCGAGGCGCACGGCGTATAACCGCTCGAAAATGTCGCGCTCTTCCCCGTGTTGCGGTACACGGCCATGCTTCTCAAAGAACCGCTGAATCTCCTCAAAACCAGCAATGATGCGCTCCTCGCGCGGGGGACGTCCGCCCTTTTTCTCAGGCGCGGCGAAGTCGGAAAGTTCTGCCGCTAGTTCGTCGAGACCAGGATCACTCATAGCGCCCCTCCGCCCTGAAGCGCATGAAGGCCGATGCCCCCTCGGCCATGCGTCGCTCCCATACGTCTTGCGAATCGAGCGCAGGCACACGACCGCGCTCCTTCTTGAATTGCGCTGCGCGTTTGGCGAGACTGAGCGCATCTTCCGGCGTCAGGTTCGTGCGCTTGGCGGAGATAGCCGCCGCGACCTGTTTCAGGCTTTCCTCGCTCATGGTCTTGGCAAGGATGGCGTAGGCTTCGCCGAAAGGATTGATACGGTCGATGAGGTCAATGTCCAACTCGCGCACGTCCATCGCAAACCGGCGTATGCCGTCGATAAGGGCGGTGTTGGCTGTTGGCTCGGCGCTATCGCCGCCCGTGGCAAGCTGCTTGGCCTGCTGCGTCAGATTGAGGGCGGCGATGGCATGCTGCCGCACGGCCTCCTGATCATCCGCGTCAAGCTCGGGGTACTTGTCTTTGATGATCTTGCCCATGCGGACCTGAGTCAGTTCCTCGGGCACCAATTCTTCATCGAACAAGCCGCGCTCGATGGCGGTCTTGTCCTGAATAAAGCTGGCAATCACCTCATTCAAATCTTCCTGACAGATGCGCGCGGCTTCCTTGCTCTTGGGCTCAACAAGGCCTTTGATCTCGATCTGGTACTGCCCAGTCTGCTCATTAACACCGATGTTGCACTTGTCGGGATCGTAGCCGCCTTCGCCATAGTTGAAGCCCGGGATGGGTCCGTTATCCGGATTCTTTGGCTTGAACTCAAAGCGCGGTGCGAGAACTTGCTCCATCAGTAGGCTGGCTGCGATGGCTTTGAGGGTATCGTTGACGGCCTCGGTAACGGCTTCCTCCGAAGCGTCAGGCTCGGCGATCAGGTTGGTAAAGCGCGCGCGGGTCTTGCCGGGCGCATCACGGGTTGCACGCCCGATGATCTGCACGATCTCGGTCAGGCTGGCGCGATAGCCGACCGTGAGCGCATGTTCACACCAAATCCAGTCGAAACCCTCCTTCGCCATGCCGAGGGCAATGATGATGTCCACATAGTCCCGGTTGTTCTTCTGCGTCGGGTCCTTTAGTCCGGCAGATACGCGGTCGCGTTTCGTGACGTCGTCGTCGACAAGATCGGCGATACGCAGCACGCGGCCTTGAGGCGTCTTGACTAGCTGGAAGCCCGTCGCGGCGTCGATGCCTTGCCACTCACCAAGAGCCTCGATGATGTGCTCCACCTCCCGCATCTTGTCCTTCGTGCTTTCGCGCGAATTGACGTTGGGGATATGGATGATGGTCTTCTCCACCGGGTCGAGGACATTGAGGATGTCATCGACGTAAGGGCCGCTGTAAAAGAAATAGCCGATGTCGAGCTGCTTGAGGTATTCGTAGCCGTTGAGCTGTTCGTAGTAGGTGTAGGTGACGGAATCGAACTTGGATTCGTCCTGTGGAGCAAGCACGGCCTCGGCGTCGCCCCGGAAGTAGGAGCCGGTCATCGCAACGACGTGAACACGATCTCGCGCAATGAACTGCCCAAGATGCAGGCCGAGCTTGTTATCGGGGTTCGCCGAAACGTGGTGGAACTCATCAACGGCGATCAGCCGGTCGTCAAACTTTTCTACGCCATATGCATCGACCGCGAAGCGGAACGTCGCGTGAGTGCAGACTAGGACCTCGTCGGTGCTGTCGAGGAACGCGCCGACCGACTTCACCTTGCCTCCGTTGTCGTTGCCGGGCGCGTTGCACAGATTCCATTTCGGCTCGACGTGCCAGTCGGCCCAGAAGCCGAACTGCGACAGCGGCTCATCGTTGAAACTCGCACCGATGGACTTCTCCGGCACGATGATGATGGCTTGCTTCAAGCTCTGGTGCTTGAGTTTGTCGAGCGCGACGAACATTAGCGCACGGCTCTTGCCTGACGCGGGCGGCGACTTGATGAGGAGGTACTGCTCCCCACGCTTTTCGTAGGCACGCTCCTGCATCGGACGCATTCCAAGGGCATTGGCCTTGGTGGACGCGCCGTTGCGGGCGTAGGTAACGGAAACCGAAGGGACGGATTTGCTCTTGTCGTTCATGCGGTGACTCCCGTCTTTAGCTTCTTGGTCTTAGCCGGCCCAACCGCAGCAGCCATCTTTTTGTAGAGGTCGAACAGCTTTTCCAGCCGCTCGGTGTCGTTCTTGAAGCGACGACCGATGTAGATACGCTCAAGCACTTCGTCGTTCCGCTCATGCGCCGCGCGCAAATCGTGTGGCATTTGCGAAACTCCATTTTTGACTTCATAGAGGTCAGCAATCGACGCCGGAAAGTGATGCTCGCGCGCCAGCAAGATGTCCTCGGCGCAGCGTTTGAGGTCGGTCTTATTCTTATCGGTTAGAGCGGGGATTGGAAACGTGTTCCAGCCTAGGGTATTGGAGTAGCGGTAATCCGTCTTCATCTTGCCGCATACGGTTCCGATCCAGACGAGGTGCAGGCGAGAGGCGATCAGTGCCACGTTCCATAGGGGCGCATCGTAGAGGGCGAATGCGAGATTGCTGACAACAGAACGGTTGTCAATGAGCCCTACAGGAAGATACTCGCGGCTTTCTGATGAAACGCTAGGAACAATGAGCGTTGAAACCTTGCCAAAGTACATCCTTTGGAATTGGTGCGATCTCTCAGCGATGTCCCTTGCTGTTTTCCCGCCGTTGAGCCGCAGACTGCGCACATCACGAAGACGCTGAGCAATGGAGTGAATGGCTCGTGCTTCAGCCAAGTGTCGATCTTCAATCCACAGACAGTGGCGCTCTAGGCCGCGAATGAACTCGGCCGAGCCGTAGATTCGACGGACAAAGCGGTCTTGCTGCTCAGGTGTGAGTTGCAGCGCGTCAAGTGCGTCTCGCGAGAGCAGCAAATGACCCCCGTCTATTGGCGTGTTTCCAAAGGTCATATCACTCTGCGTGCACAAAGGCTGGCTAGCCTTGTCCACAATCACACTCTCGCCTGGCACTAGATATGCATTGATATGTGCGCATTGGCGCCCGATGGTTTGTCCAGCATCGTCCAGAGAGAATAAGCGCCTCGGGCTGCGTGGTTGCGTCGTAATTCCGATGATGGCTACGGTCACACCTGCGTTGTGGCTTGCAAGGTTGGCCCACGGAAAGGATGTGTGGGCAAACTCGATTTGGAAGCCTCCGGCAAAGATTGCCGGCCACAAGATTGGAACTTGCAGACCTTGGCAAATGGAGTTTGTGGAAACAAAGGCGGCGGTGGACTGCGTTTTGATGCCATAGTCGGCGGCCTTGATGAACCAGCCAGCAACATAGTCAAGTGACTTCCAGTTCTGGATTCGCATGTCGAAGAGCATTGCCAAATCAGCCTTTTGCTCGTCCGTCTGATCGCGTGAGCCAAGATAAGGCGGATTACCACAGATGTAAGTCTCGCCGCCTTCGTTCTCAAAGTCGATCTGTGCTTGATCCAAGGGCGTGCTGAACAAATCGTCCGCCTGAAACTTCACGCCGGTTCCAGTCGGCGGACAGATGCTCAACCAATCGAGCCGCAGCGCGTTGCCGCAGGTGATCCAGTTCTCACTGCGAAGGGGAAGGAATTCAGCCAAGGCTAGCCTCTGTCCGCGATACAGCACATCGCACTGGTACTCGGCGATAACCAGCGCCAGCCGCGCGATCTCGGCCGGGAAGTCGCGTAGCTCGATGCCTCGAAAGTTGGTGAGCGGGATTTCCGAGTTGCGATCTGGCTCCCCACGCCGCCTATTGATCGCAGCCTCTATCGCGCGCACCTCCTTGTAGGCGATGACAAGAAAGTTGCCGGAGCCGCAGGCGGGGTCAAAGACCCGGATCTTCGACATGCGCTTGCGCAGGTTGAGCAAAGTGCGCGGGTTGTCGCCCGCCTCCTCAAGCCGCGCGCGCAGATCGTCAAGGAAAAGCGGATTCAGGACCCTGAGGATATTGGGCACGCTGGTGTAGTGCATGCCAAGCTCGCCCCGCTCCTCATCGTCGGCGACGGCCTGGATCATGGACCCGAAGATGTCCGGATTGATCTTGGTCCAATCGAGACCGCCGACGTGCAGCAGATAGGAACGGGCGATTTTGCTGAAACGCGGCACATCGAGGCTGCCCGAGAAAAGCCCGCCGTTGACATAGGGGAAGGCGTCGGCCCAGCGGGGAATCTTGGCCTCTCTCCGGTCCTCACCCGGCTTCGTGTTCATGGCGAGGAACAGCGTGCCAATCACCTCATGGGAGTTAGATGAATCCTTCGCCCCCATCTGCGTGATAGTGTCGGTGAACAGACGCTTGCCGATGAAAATATCCGTGTCTTCGGCGAAGAAGCAGAAGATGAGCCGTGCCATGAAGTGATTCATGTCATGGCGACGATCGGACTTGCCCCATTCGGGGTTGTCCTTCAACAGTTCAACATAGAGGCGGTTCAGGCGGCTGGTCGCCCGGATGTCAAAGGCGTTCTCGCTGATCTGCCGGACGGTGCTGATACCCGCCGCCAAAGTGGTCGGGAAAGTCCTTGAAAGAGCAGGCGACGGTTTCGCCGCTCGTCAAGTCCTCAGCCTCAAAGTCCACGCCATCCGTGGCAAGGATGAACTTCGCCTTAGCCCGGGCGGTCGCCGGGCTGCCCTTCAAGGCCTTAAGGGTGTTCGAGACATGGCCGCTGTCGCAGGCAGCGAAATGGATGTTGTTGGTCTGAAGAACGCCGCCAAGGTCGGATTTGTTCGTCGCACCGCTACGCAGGCGTTGGATCGTCGTCGCCTTGTTGCCGAAGGCTTCAAGGAAGGCATATGGAAAGTTCTCGCCATCGAACGATTGCTCCGCAAGATCGGTGATGGCCTGCTCTATCTCAACGGCGTTCAACTATGTGCCCCTAAGGCGTAAATGTGGTGTGAGTATGTCGTTCAAGTAATGAACGGATGTGGTCATCGAATCTGCACACCATTTGGGTGTGCACACTGCGGCTCATTCATCGGCCAGTCCCTACGTGTGCGTGTGGTCACCAGCCCGTCAATCGTAAGTCATGGATGGTGCACGACCGCCCTTCCGCCACCTCTCTTCGTTCGAATTTCGCTCTAGGCGAAACCAACCCGATTCACGGGCACCGTGCCACACTCAGTGTAGCCCGTCGCTAGTGCCGCTTCGTGCCTCCGAGAGGCCTACGCCGGCTGCATGAATCCCTAGGCATCCTCCAGCGCCGCCACCTGCGGCGCTGGGAGTGGTCAAGTGCAAACGACAAGCGGGCGGGGCTAGCCCCCACCTAGGCTGACCTGCGACGCATGCCCCTTGCCTGCCGGGCCACCATACCCAGTCAGACAACTGTGCCACCGACAGTCCAGCCCCTCCTCACCTAGTGTTCAGCGCTTGGACGCGACGAACTGACGACCAGCGTCAGGCATGCCGCCGCGCGAGTGGCGTTCACGCGGCTGCGTAGCCGCAAGGTCAGGTGCATGCCCCCCGCCCCTAGCGCGTTGCCAACGTGCGGCCCAGGTTGCGCACAGCCTGCCCCGTCACCTCGCTGCCGGCTGCACTCACAGCACGATGATGACCTCGTGAGCCCGAAACCCCGATAACCGACGATAACCAAAGGCACGTAAACACCCAGTTATCGGTGGCTGGTTCAGTCTCACGCCCCAATTTGCGATAACGAAGGTCATGAGAACCCCCTCCTTATCGGCGACTGAGAGCGCACCGCAAACGCAAGGAACATGCTGCGCCCAGGTCGGCACCTCACCTCTACGAGCGGCAGGTATGCAGCGATTGCCGTCATGGGGCTCAGAGCCACTGATGTCTGCATTGAGCGGCGCAAACCGTACATTCCCGCCGCCATACGAATGCAGCTAGCGGCATCACGCCATAAAGCCTTGAACAAACCACCTCATGCGAGCGCTGGCGCGCGCATTGCCGCAAAGCCGGGCCATCAGCCAAGGCATATCCCTGTGGTGGAGCGAAGCGTGAGACTGGCCCGCGCAGCATCGCCCTTCGCGCGCTGCGCGGGTCATGTCACAGGACGCAATACATCCGATGGTCGATGCGGCCAGGGCCGTATTCGCCGTAGCCGACGGTGACCATTCCGGAGAGCCAGGCATAGCGCTCGTCGGACGTCTCGAACCGAGGCGTTGGACGGATGTATGTTTCATCGAAGGACAGCCGCTCGCCCTTGGCAAGCCGCTCGCGGCCGTCGGCCGGGTACCTGAGCAGGCCTTGCGAGTCATAGTGGATGAGGACGCCATCATGGGTGCGAAAGGTGGCGCGAACATCCATGCGGCTGATCCCGTCAGCACCAAGGTGGACCCAGTCGCCACCGCCCGGCAACAGTTCGCCTCGGAAACGGGGACCTTCGAAGCGTCCGCCCTTGACCACGAAAGTCAAGCGGATGCCGAGGTGGGTTTTGATAACTTGACCGAGTTCCAGGTCGATGCTGAGGTCGCATAAATGCTCCACCGGCAATGCGCTGATCAACGGCCGACCGAACAGCGGCGTCGCAGGTGCGGTGGCGAAGGTCGTTGTGTTCGTCATGGTCTATCTCTCACTTCGCCTCGAGCGCTGCTTTGACTTGGGCGAAATCGAAGAAGGTGTCTTTCCTTGTGACAAGACCAGCGTCATCCACTTCCACGACGTCGAGCGCGTGGAACTTCCTGGACTCCTTGCCGGGCGGTTGGAATGTCAGGTCCCAATCGAGAGTCCAGTGCCTGTCACCAAGAAGAAGGCGGCGTATTTCGACGCCGAAATTCGGATAGAGCTCAAACACGCCGGCGAACTCCTTGAGCAATGCCGCCTTGCCCTTGACAGCTCCGCTGCGGCCATGCGCCTGGAAGGTCGAGTCAGGGGTATGCAGCGCGACAATGGCTTGGGGATCGTGCGAGAGCCATGCCGCAGCGTAGCGGTCGGCGATCGCGGCAAGATTGAGATTTGTAGCTTCAGACATGTTGAAAAAACCTTTCTGCATCAGTAGCTCCTATTCGCGGTGCATCAGCTGATTCCGCGGCTCGCGTCCGGTTGGTAGGCCCTCTCGCGAACATGATCACTATACCTATGATTATCATAGGTACATAGACTTTGAGGAAAAAGAATGGCTGAAAGTGCGTCGCCATCGGTGACACAGGACACCGTTTGTCCGGTTGCGTTGGCGCAAAAGATCGTCGGCGACCGCTGGACAGTTCTGGTGCTGCGCGAGTTGTTCCTCGGGAGCCATCGCTTCGAGGAGATTCAGGCGCAGATTCAGGCCACACCGCAGATGCTGGCAGGCCGGCTGAAGAAGCTCGAGTCAGACGGAATGATCGAACGCCGTCCTTACAGCACAAGGCCGCTGCGAAACGAGTACCACCTCACCAAGATGGGCATCGGCTTCTACCCCGTATTCCTGGCATTTCGCGCCTGGGGTGAGACTTGGTGCAAGCCCGGAAAACAGGAGGTGGCCATTCGCTATACGCACGTTCCCTGCGGAAAGGATCCGGGACTGGGTCCGATGTGTCGGGAATGCGGAAAAGAGATGCGCAGGGAAGAACTTTCCGCGACGCTCGGTAAGTCGTTCGACGCTGAGCGACATGAGCGCAAGGAAGCGTTCAAGCGCGATCAAGCCTGACGCGCTTCCCCTGGCCCTGACGGGCACTCCGCGTGCCCTTCTTCCGATGCTGAAGCCCTCGCGCGACGCGCACCTGACGTTCGCGAGCGTCGGGATCGCCAGGGCGGCGGCGCTCATCGATGCGGCAACAATAGATCCATCGACATGCAGCAGGTCGTGTCGCAAAAGCCCTGCTGCCGGCGCATCCTCCAGCGGCGACAGCTGCGGACCGTCCCCTGCCCCAGGACACTGGTCAGTCGGTCGCCCTTTGGTCGGGGTCTTTCCTTTGACAGCTAGCAGCCAGCTGATGCTATGAGGCAAGCACGCGCAGAACCCAGCAATTCGACCTGCGGGAACCAGGTCAACTGCACCGCATCAACGCGCGGAACCCCGGCACCTATGCCCCTCCACCGCGAGTGCTGGCTGTAAAAACGGCATGGCTCTGCCCAGAGACCGAGTCGCTTGGGCCAAGAACATTCGAACCATCCAGACCAGACAATCCGAAATGGACATCTAGACGGCCTCAGAGGCGTAACGCAGGTCCAATTCGTCGAACAGGAGCTTCTGCACCAAGTCCTGACGCTCTTGGAATGTAGCGACCACTAAGGGATCTTCCGGCAGTTCGCCGTGTTCTTTCAGCTGACCCAACGCGTTGGTCATGCCGCGCACCGCACCTTGCAGCGCAGCGTTGGCGTACAAGACAATGGAAAAACCCATTGCTGCAAAGTCCCCCAACGGCATCGCAGGCGTCTTGCCACCGATCACCACGTTCGCCAATTGAGGCGTTGAAAGGCTGCCGATTCGGCGAAGCTCTTCGATGCTGACAGGTGCCTCGATGAAGGTCACGTCAGCGCCCACCTCTGCAAATGCCTGAGCTCGATCCAGTGCATCTTCCAGCCCGTGCACCGCGCGCGCGTCGGTTCGCGCGATCACCAGAAAGTCTTCGCTCTGGCGCGAATCGACGGCAGCCTTGACCTTGGCCACCATTTCGGACTTTTCGATGACGGCCTTGCCGGCAAAGTGTCCGCACTTCTTGGGCATCACCTGGTCTTCGAGCTGAATCGCGTTGGCACCAGCACGCTCCAACGTGCGGACTGTGTGCCGGACATTCAGTGCATTGCCGAAGCCGGTATCGGCATCCACGATCAGCGGCAATGTCACGGCATCACGAATGGCAGCCGTGTGGTTTGCAATGTCCGACAGATTGACAAACCCCATGTCGGGCAAGCCGTAGAAAGTATTGGCAAGCCCGGCACCGCTGAGATAGACCGCTTCGAACCCCATCGTTTCGATGACGCGTGCGGCCAGGGCGTTGCCCGCGCCCGGAACGAGCAGTCCCTTTCGGGCCTCGATGTGACTGCGCAGCAAGGCGCCAGGGTGCTGATTGATCGAGTTCATGGAGTGTGGTCGTCGTCGGTGTTTGGTGTTTGATGACTGTTGTGCGAGGGGGTACTCAGATGCATACGACTGCCTTGCCGATCTGCTCGCGGCTTTCGATCCGGGCGAGCGCCAGGTCCAGATCGTCGAGTGTTTAGCGCGCTGCGACCTCGATACGCAATGCGCCTTGCCGCATGGCCGCGAACACCGCATCGGCGCGGCGCTGCACGGTGACGGCGTCGGCCATATGGTCCGCCAGGCGCGGGCGTGTCAGGAAGAGCGAACCCGCCTCGCCCAGCTCGATCGGATCGAGGTCTCGCACAGAGCCGGAGACGTTTCCGTAGTTCACGATCAAACCGTGGGTTCTGGCGGCTCTCATGCTGTCGCGCAATGTCGCTTGGCCGACGGAATCGAAGACGACATCCACACCCCTGCCGTCGGTCGCCTGACGAACGACGTCGACGAAGCTTCCATCTCCATAGACCACGGCCCGATCCGCCCCGCAAGCAATTGCGGCCGCGCATTTCTTTTCAGTGCTGGCCGTGGCGAAAACCGTTGCCCCTAGCCGCTTGGACATCTGGATGAGCAGCTGGCCGATGCTTCCTGATGCGGCGTGCACGAGGCATGTGGAGCCGGGCACGATGCAGGCAACGTCTTCCACCAAGTAGTGAGCGGTGCAGCCCTGGAAGATCGATGCGGCGGCGAGGTCGTAGTCCACATCGTCTGGAATACGAGCAGCGAGCGCCGCAGGGATGCGGGCGTACTCGGCATAGCTTCCCCAAGCGATGCACCAGGCTACGCGGTCGCCAATCGCTAGATGCTGCACGTCTTGCCCGACGGCGACCACCTCGCCTGCGCCTTCCATTCCGAGCGTGCAAGGCAGGCGTACTGGATAAGTTCGAGAGTTGGCGTACTTGCCCTGGCGGGTGTGAATATCCATGAAGTTGATGCCAGCGCAAATAACTCGCACGAGCACATCACCCGGGCCGGGGACAGGAATCTCCACGTCGGAGCGCCTCTGCAGAACTTCGGGGCCGCCGTACTGCTCGATCGTGATGGCTCGCATAGCATTCGTTTCGGAGGAAGGCGCAGCATCAGATCGGCCAGGCGGCCGATCTGCCGAAACGCCAATTTCAGAGAAGAGCGTTGAGTTCATCCATCGAAGCGAGTAGGTCAAGGCCACTCGTCAGCGAAGCAATACGTTCCGCGCTGCCCACCTCGATCCGATCCACGACGTTGCCGAAGAATTTCTCCTTCACCTCATCGGAGGTCACGGGGTTCTCAGGACTGCCGCGACGCGCCCAGATGTCCTGCACCAGGATTTCTCCGGAGGCTGTGTGCACCCTCATGGTGGCCGCGTGCCTGGCCTCTGGCCCGCGGCTTTCGATGGCGTCATCCTCAAAGGGCCTGATGCGGTCCATGAACGACAGCACGTCAGGATCTGCAATCGAATCTTCGGTGTAGTCAGCGGCCGTCACCTTGCCTCGCAGGGCCATGACAGAAAGCCCGTGGAAGATGTTCATCTGCGCTGCAGTCACGCTCACGGGCTTGTATTCCCATGCGGTGTGCACATAGGTCATGTGGCCGCAGCCGACCTCGATCAGGCGAATGTCCTGCGGTGTCACCTTGTGAGTCAATTGAATGGCCTGAAGCGCGTCAAGGGCTGCATGGATGCTGGTCACGTTGGGGTACATCTTGAAGCCGACTTTTCCTGCTTCCCAGTCCGTGCCCAGTCCGTCCGTGAGTCGCTCGATCTTGAAGTTGCGGGCCAGCGAGCTGAGGAAGCCACCGTACTCGGCCTCCAGGACGTTGGCGATGCCGGTAAATCCGCGCTGCGCCAGCATGGCCGCATAGACACCGCTCTGGGCAGCGCGACCGGCGTGCAATCGCTTCACCATCGCGCCCTCTTGGGCAGCCATCAATCCGGCCCCCATGCTGCCAGCGATGCCGAGCGCGTTTTGCATGGCATCGGCGTCCAGCCCAAGCAATCGACCTGCGGTTGCCGCGGCGACGAATGCTCCCGAGGTTCCCTGCGGATGAAAGCCGTTGAGGAACAAAGCCGTTGTCGCGGCATTGCCAACACGCGTACCCACCTCATACCCCGCCGCGATGGCAGTCAATACATCGCGCCCAGTCGCGCCCCCCTGGCTTTCGGCGATGGCCAAGGCTACAGGGACGGCCAGCGAGTTGGGGTGCAGCACCGACTCCTTGTGGATGTCGTCCATCTCGAAGGCATGCCCGGCCGTGCAATTGACCAGCACGGCTTGGGAGACCGAGGTGCGCACGCTCCTGCCCCACACGGACGCCCTGGCATTGCCGCCCTCGGCCATCACCATTTCCGCGACCTTTCTCGTCCAAGGCAAAGCCGAGCCGTGCAGGCAGACTCCCAGTCCGTCGAGCATGTGCAGCTTCAGTTTCTCAATCACCGCAGTGGGAACATCGTCGAACTGCAGGGCGGCGGCGAACTCCGCCAGTTGTCGCGTGGGTTGGGCTGCGTCGGAAGATTGGTTGCTGGGGTCGTTCAAAAGCATTTGGATATCTCGGAAAGACGGGAATGAATCACTCGGGTTTGACACCGGCCGCCGCGGCCGACTTACCCCAGCGCACCGTTTCTGCGCGCATGAACTCGCCGAGTTGCGGCAGGTCCATCTGCAGCGCGTCGTGGGCCGCCGTTGCCACGGGCGCAGTCACCATCTCGGATCTGCTGGCCTCGAGGAAAGCTGCGTTGAGCTTCCTGACGATGGCCTCTGGCGTCCGAGCGGGCGCCAGCACCGCATTCCATGCGTAGGCCTCGAAGCCTGGCGCGCCCTGCTCCTGCACCGTCTGCAGATTGGGAAGCGCCGGATACCGGTCCTTCGTGGACACAGCGAGCGCCTTGACCTTGCCGCTGGCGACCAGTGGCAAGAGCGACCCGCCCGAATCGAACATCAGCTGTACGTCACCGCCCATCAGGCCAGCCAGGGCCGCTGGCGACCCCTTGTAGGGCACGTGGACAGCGTTCAGTCCCGTCGCGGACTTCAGCATCTCCATAGCAAGGTGCGACGTGATCCCAGTGCCGCCGGAACCGAAGCTGAGCTTTCCGGGGTTCGCCTTGGAATAGGCCACCAGTTCCTTCAGCGATGAAACCGGCAGGTCGTTGTTCACCACCAGGAAGAGCCTGCCTCTGGCGATCGGCGCGACCGGTACGAAATCCGTCGAAGGCGAATAGGGAAGCTTCGCGTAGAGCGCCGGATTGATGGCCAGTTGACCCGAGGTGCCGAACAGCAGCGTATAGCCATCGGGCTCCGCCGACTTGACGGTCTGCGCTGCAAGGATTCCGTTGGCGCCCGGCTTGTTGTCGATGTAGATGGCCGCCTTCAGGATCGGCTGCAGTGCCGCGGCATAAGCGCGCGCAATGACGTCGCTGGACTGCCCGGGCGGAAATCCGACCACGAGCCGGATCGGGCGGCTCGGGTAGCCCGATGTGTCTGCAGGGCTCTGCGCGCTCGCATACATGGCCGGAAGCAGCAACGTGGCCGTGACGAAAAGCCTGCGGCTCACGGTGCCGCGTGTCGGTTTTCTCTGCATCTTGTCTCCACTTTTATCAGTGGAGTGAAGTCTATTTAGCCGTGATACGCTCGTCCAATATATCGGACGAGCACTCTCAATACTTACTCCATATGGACCTACGGCACCTGCGTTACTTCGTCGTTCTTGCGGAGGAGCTGCACTTCACCCGGGCCGCGCGACGCATCGGAATTGCGCAGCCGCCGTTGACGTTCCAGATCAAGTCTCTGGAGCAGGAACTCGGCGTCCAACTGTTCGACAGGCAACCCGGAAACGTCACGCTCACCGGTCCCGGCGAAGTGTTCCTCGAAGAGGCGCGTGCCATCCTGGACCGCGTCTCCAAGGCCACGCTGCGTTGCCAACTGAGCGCGCGCGGCGTCATCGGCCGGATCGGCGTCGGGTTCACCGAGTCCGCGTCCTTCCACGGCGAAGTGACCTCTGCGCTTCACCGATACCGCGAGCTCTACCCGCACGTGGAAATGACGCTGGAAGAAAACCGATCGGTCCAGCTGATGCAGTCGCTGCGCCAGGGGCGGATCGATGTGGCGTTCGTTCGCCTCCCTGTCGGGATGGACAGCGACGTGCGGTTTGACCTGATCTCCAACGAACCGATGGTGGTGGCGGTGCCGAAGGCGCACCGCCTGGCCGGGCGCAAGAGCCTGCGGCTGCTGGAGTTGCGCGACGAGCTGTTCGTCCTCTATCCACGGGCCACACGCTTTGGCCTGTCCGATGCGATCGTTACCGCTTGCGAGGCGCTCGGCTTCAGTCCGCGGGTGGTGCAGCACGCCCCCCAGATCTCGTCCACCATCAATCTGGTCGCCAGTTCCTTAGGCATCACGATCGTGCCTGCGTGCATGCGCAGCAGTCGTTCGGACGAGGTTCGCTACATACCGCTCAGGAACTCTGGATTGGTCGCCAGCCTTGGCATCGCCTATCGCAGTTCGGCGCTCGCGCCGGCCGTCGCCAACATGATCTCGCTCGCAACGAATCTGTGATGCCGAAGGCTCGGCACCCAGTGGCGCACGCAACTCGTGGCGCTCGTTGAGCGCAATTCCATCTCTTGTTATTTTGTGTTTATAGTAATATAAACACTCAGCCTGAATCGACGCGAGGCGCAGCCGAGATCTCCGCGACAGAAGCACCAATTGCCAGGAGAACACATGAACGGCATCGTCGAGATTCCCCAGCCGCCGACCCGGCCAATTGTCGGAAACATCGGTTCGATCGATCCGTCCTCCCGAATTCAGAGCCTCATGAGGCTTGCGAAGACGCTGGGGCCTTTCTACAGATTCAGAATATTCTCTCGTTACGTCCACGTCGCGAGTTCGCAGGAACTGGTAAACGAACTCTGCGACGAAACCCGGTTCCAGAAGAAGATCTACGCGGCGTTGAGAGAGATTCGGGCCTTCGCAGGCGATGGCCTGTTCACTGCCGACAACGACGAGCCCAACTGGGCGAAAGCGCATCGATTGCTCATGCCGGCGTTCGGTCCCCTCGGCGTTCGCGGCATGTTTCCACGAATGCTCGACATCGCCGAGCAGATGTTCTTGCGGTGGGAGCGCTTCGGCCCAGGGGCGGTCATCGACGTTGCGGAGAACATGACGAGGCTCACGCTGGACACCATCGCACTATGCGCATTCGACTACCGCTTCAACAGCTTCTACCATGAGGAGATGCACCCCTTCGTCGCTGCGATGGTGGGCGCGCTGGACGAGTCCGGGCGGAGAGGGAGGCGCCCTGGTCCGATTGCGGGGTTGTATGTCTCGAGCAACCGGCGCTACGAAGCCAATAAATCGCTACTGAGCCAGGTCGCCGCCGACCTGATCGCCCAGCGCCGACAGGATCCTCTCAGGCAAGAGAAGGAAGACCTGCTGAATCTGATGCTCAACGGCGTGGATCCGGTCACCGGAGAGACTCTCAGTGACGAGAACATCCGCTTCCAGCTCGTGACCTTCCTGGTTGCAGGACATGAGACAACCAGTGGTCTTTTGTCGTTCGTCGTGTACCTCCTGTTGCGCCATCCCGAGGTGCTGCGCAAGGCGCAGAAGATGGTCGATTCCGTTGTCGCTGGCGACTCACCGCGCGTGGAGCATCTGGCACAACTTCGCTACCTCGAACATATCTTGATGGAGTCCCTTCGACTGTGGCCGACGGCACCCGCATTCGCGGTCAAGCCGATCAAGGAGACGTTGCTGGCGAACCGGTATCGACTCACACCGGACGACACCGTGCTCATCCTCGAGCCTATGTTGCACCGCGATCCCGCGGTCTGGGGAGCGGATGCAGAAGACTTCAGGCCGGAGCGCTTCAGTCCGGGTGAGATGGAAGCCCTGCCGCCGAATTCCTGGAAACCTTTCGGGAATGGCGCCCGTGCCTGCATCGGGCGAGCATTTGCGATGCAGGAGGCGCACCTCGTTCTCGCAATGCTGCTGCAGAGATTCGACATCGAGTTTCACGATCCGGACTACAAACTGAAGATCGCGGAAACACTGACGATCAAGCCGGAAGGTTTGACTATCCGGGCGCGCCCGCGAAAGCCTGGGGTCTTCGGCACCCGGCCCACTTCGCTGCGCTCTGCCCCTTCCCCGACCCCAGCGAAAAGTCCTGCGCCCGATGGCAGGCCATTTATCATCCTGTTCGGCGGGAACAGTGGCACTTGCGAGTCGTTCGCGCGACGTGTCGCCGCCGATGCGGCGGATCGAGGCTATGCACCTATTCTGGCAACGCTCGACGATTTCACGGAGAAGCTGTCGCCGCAGCAGACCTTGATCGTGCTGGCCTCCTCTTATGAAGGTCGATCTCCCGACAATGCACGGCGCTTCGTCGACTGGATCGGAGGGCTTGAAGCAGACATGCTTCACGGACTGCGATTCGCCGTGTTCGGGTGCGGCAACCAGCAATGGGCAAGAACCTACCAAGCGATCCCAAAGCAACTGGACCAGGCTCTGCAAAAATCCTCAGGCGGGCGGCTCTGCAAACGGGGTGAAGGGGACGCGGGAGGCGACCTCTTCGGCGCATTCGACGCGTGGAGCGCCAGCCTCTGGAACTGCCTGGGCAATGCAGAAGGAACGGCCCTGCCCGCCGCACAGAGCGATCCCGGCATCGTCGTCGAGATCGACAGCACCGCCAGGGCCGTACACCTACAGGCCGACGAATTGCGCCAAGGCACCGTCATTGCCAATCGGGAACTGGTGAATCAGCAGCATCGCGGCGCCCGCTCCAAGCGGCATCTTGAGATTGCACTACCCGAAGACATGCCGTATCGGGCCGGCGACTACCTGTCCATCCTGGCGCGCAATCCGCCTGCCACCGTGGAACGTGTCCTGCGACGCTTCGCACTCGCGCGCGACGCTCAGCTCATCGCGACTTCCGCAAGTTCGCATTGGGAATTTCTGCCGTTGGGCAATGCGATCAGCGCCTTCGAATTACTCTCCAGCTATGTGGAACTGGCCCTGCCTGCAACGAAGCTGCAGATCCGGACGATGGCCACCTCAACGCGCTGCCCGCCGGAACAGCAGCACCTTCAAGTGCTGGAAGCCTCATACGCACAAGAGGTCCTGCCCAAGCGCTTGAGTGCCCTTGATATTCTGGACAGGGCGCAGTCCTGTGAACTGACGTTCTCCCAGTTTCTGACCATGCTCCCGCCACTGCGGCCGAGGCAGTATTCCATCTCCTCGTCGCCGCGCTGGAACGGCGCACACGCGACCATCACCGTGGCCGTGGTCGACGCGCCAGCACTGTCCGGGCAGAGTCACTATCACGGCGTGGCTTCGAACTATCTGGCGAGCCTGCAGGCAGGCGACCGGATGATCGTCGCGGTGAAGCCTTCGCAAGCGGGATTTCACCTGCCCGCGGATCCGTCGACACCTCTCGTGATGGTGTGCGCCGGTACAGGCATCGCCCCCTTTCGGGGTTTCATCCAGGAGCGTGCACTGCTGCGGGCCAACGGTCAGGCCACGGGGCGCGCGCTGCTCTTCTTTGGCGTGAATCACCCTGACAGTGACTACCTGTACCAGGACGAATTTGAAGCCTGGCAACAGGCTGGGGCGGTTGAGATGCGTCCCGTGTTTGCGGAGGCCCCCGAGGACGGCATGGCTTTCGTCCAGCATCGCATCTGGAAGGATCGCGATGACGTGGAACATCTTTTCAGGCAAGGCGCACAAGTCTATGTCTGCGGCGATGGCAAGCAGATGGCGCCTGCTGTCAGGTCAACCTTCATCGACATCTACAGCGTGGCGGCCGGAGTGTCCAAAGAGCGGGCGGAAGCCTGGGCCGACGAAGTCGAGCACGTGCACGGACGCTACGTCTCCGATGTTTTCGCCTGAAACAACAATCAAGACTCATCGAACACAATCTGGCCGGCCGTCAGCGTGTTGACCGTTTCTCCTGGGATGTCCATCAGGATGCGGCTGTGCGCCGGTGCCATGTAGGCCGTCAGGTGCTGGACCGGCATCTGATCGGTATCGTGAATCACTCGGACAAGCTTGAGCAAAGGCCCGCCCAGCTCGGTTCGCAGCAGACGCGCCTGCAATGAATCGGCGGCGATGGCCGTCAGCTCTTGCACGGCGCGCCCGAACTTGACCCCCTGCCCCATCAGGATTTCGTAGAGGGCCTGCTTGCGTAGTGCCGTGGCTGAGACCCGTCGCCCCAGACGCAGGGGAACCCAGGCGTCGGTCAGCATGACCGGCACATCGCCTTTGCTGCGCAGACGCAGCGCATGAACTGCCAGGGCGCCGGGATCGAGCTGCAGCAGCGTCGCGACATCGGGAGGCGGCACAGCATGCGCGACTTCCAGAACTTCGGCGTGTGTCGCCAGCGCGGTCTTGCGAAGGCTGTCGACCAATCCGAGGGACGGAATCGGCCGCGCCAGCGGTAAATCCAATCGCACGAACGTTCCCAGACCGTGTCGCTTCTCGAGCAATCCGAGCGCGACCAGATCGGCCAGTGCGCGCCTCACCGTGATGCGCGAGACACCGAAGTTCTCGCACAGCGTTTCCTCTTTCGGCAAGGGACTTCCCGGCGCAAACACACCGCGCGAAATCTGGTCACGCAGCGTCAGGAAGAGCTGGCGATGCAACGGCGTCCCCTTGGCCAGTACAGGCGGGGGAGGAACGGAGCGCGTGGAGGACGTGTTCATGAGCAGATAAGCGGTTCGAGAGACCCCGAGAATACCCGTGTTGACCTGTGGTTATGTTGTGATATCTTTATAAACACCATCTCAAATCGAGAGACAACAGACCACAGGAATGGAAATCAGATGAGTACTGCCACTTCATTGCGCGCACTCCTCGGCGCCCCCGGCATGGTGATCGCGCCTGGCGCCTACGACGCCATCGGCGCGCGCCTGATCGAGCAAGCCGGCTTTGCGGCCGTCTACATGACTGGCGCCGGAACCTCCGCCGCACGCGGCTTTCCCGACTTCGGCCTTCTCTCGATGAGCGAGATGGTCGACAACGCCGCCGTGATGGCGCGCGCCACAAACATCCCGCTGATCGCAGACGCTGACACCGGGTACGGCAACGAACTCAACGTGACGCGTACCGTGCGCGAGTACGAAGCGCGTGGCGTGGCCGCGATCCACATTGAAGACCAGGTATCGCCCAAGCGATGCGGCCATCTCGATGGCAAGGAGGTGATCTCACGTGACGAGTTCGTCTCGAAGATCCGTGCGGCCGTGGAAGCGCGACGCTCGAAGGAGTTCGTGGTGATCGCGCGCTCCGATGCCCGCGCGATGCACGGTCTGGACGAGGCCATCTGGCGCGCCAATGCATCACTCGAAGCAGGCGCCGACATGGTGTTCGTCGAGGCGACACAAAGCGTGGAGGAAATCGCCGCGGTGCCCAAGCAGGTTCGCGGCCCCTGCCTGCTGAACGTGGTGCCGGGCGGTCGCACTCCGAACATCGATCTGCGAGAAGTCGAGCGCATGGGCTACAAGCTCGCCATCCTTCCCGGGCTGATGCTCAAGGCGACGATCGAGGCCGGGGATGCCGCGCTGGCGGAACTGAAGGCGACGCACCTGCCGCCAAAGGTCACGCAGAGCGTCGCGCAGACCTTCCGCCGCTTTGGCGCCGACGAATGGGATGCCCTTCGCACCCGGTTCAATGCCGGCGCGACCATGGAAGGCCGGTGAACGCCATGGCTGCGAAAACCCTCTTCGACAAGTTGTGGGACGCACACGTCATCCGCGAGCTGGGGGATGGCTGGGCGCTGTTGCACATCGATCGTCATCTGCTGCACGACCTCTCCGGCCCCCCGGCGCTCGGCGAGGTCGCGGCGCGCGGCCTGCCATTGCACAACCCCGAGCTTGTCTTCTCGACGCCCGACCATGCGGTCTCGAGTCAGCCGGGGCGCGTGGCTTCGACCTTCCCGCTCGGCGGAAAGCTGCATGGCGCGCTCAAGGCGCGAAGTGCCGAGATGGGCGTGCGCATGTTCGATCTCGGCCAGCCAGGCCAGGGCATCGTGCACGTGATGGGGCCTGAACTCGGCATCGTGCTGCCCGGCCTCACCGTGATCTGTGGAGACAGCCACACGTGCACCAACGGCGGCATCGGCGCGATGGCCTTCGGCGTGGGCTCCTCCGAGAGCACGCATGCGCTCGCGACGCAAACACTCCGTCAACAGAAACCCAGGCAGCTGCGCGTTCGATGCGACGGTGCCTTGCGTGCAGGCGTGACGGCGAAGGATCTTGCGCTTCACATCATCGGCAACCTCGGCGCTGCGGCCGGTGTCGGCTCTGCCGTGGAGTTCGCTGGATCGGCCATCGAGGGAATGGACGTCGAAGGCCGGCTCACGCTCTGCAACCTGTCCGTGGAGCTCGGCGCCCGCTTCGGCATGGTGGCCCCCGATGAGCGCACGTTTGAATACCTGCGCGGTCGCCCTTTCGCACCACAAGGCGACGCCTTCGATGCGGCGGTTGCGCATTGGCGCACCTTGCCTGGCGATCCAGACGCGACTTTTGACCGTGAGGAAGTCATCGACGCTTCCGCCGTGCGACCGACCATCACCTGGGGGACCAGCCCGGAGCACGCGATATCGATCGACGGCCGCGTGCCAGACCCGGCGGACGCTGCAGACGCCACACGGCGCGACACGCTGAATGCAGCCCTTGACTACATGGGCCTCACTGCGGGTCAGACAATTGCCGGTACGCCGATCGACTGGGTGTTCATCGGTTCCTGCGCCAATTCGCGCATCTCCGACCTTCGTTCGGCTGCGGACGTGGTGCGCGGCAAGCACGTTGCGGCGGGTGTGACCGCATGGGTTGTACCCGGCTCCGAGAACGTGAAGCGCTCAGCCGAGGCCGAGGGCCTGCGTGAAGTGTTCGAGACCGCAGGCTTCGAATGGCGCGAGCCGGGATGCAGCATGTGCGTGGCCGCCAACGGCGAGCAGGTGCCGCCGCAGAAACGTTCGGTATCGACCTCGAACCGCAACTTCGTCGGACGGCAAGGCCCCGGCGCGCGAACCCATCTGGCGAGCCCGGCGATGGCAGCCGCGGCGGCCATTGCCGGCGTCATTACAGATCTGGAGGCCGCGTCATGAGCATGCAACCGTTCACAACCCTGCGCGGTGCAGCTGCGCATCTGCCGCGCGCCAACATCGACACCGATGTGATCATCCGGATCGAGCGCCTCACATCGATCACCGCCAAGGATCAACTCGGCGCCTATGCGATGGAGGCGCTGCGTTATCGCGACGACGGCAGCGAGAACCCCGACTTCGTTTTCAATCAGCCCGCATTCCGGGGCGCACCAGTTCTGCTGGCAGGCGACAACTTCGGATGCGGCTCGTCGCGCGAAGGCGCCGTATGGGCCTTGCAAGGCATGGGCGTGCGTTGCGTGATCGCACCCAGCTTCGGCGACATCTTCTTCAACAACTGCTTTCAGAACGGCGTGCTCGCAATCCGGCTGCCGGCCGCCGAGATCGAAGCCCTCGCTGCGGCGTGCGCCAACGGAGCCACCCTGACCGTCGACCTGACGCAGAAAGTCCTGACCTCGCCCGTCGGCGCGGTCACCGCCTTCGAGATCGATCCGCTGCGCCGCGAGGGTCTGCTGCACGGGCTGGACGATATCGGATTGACGCTGAAAGACGATACGCTGGTCCGCGCCTGGCAAGACGATGACCGAAAGCGACGCCCCTGGGCCTGGCCCTCCGGGCATGCAGCAGGAGCAACGGTATGAGCCGGCGCCAAGGCAAGCTGCCCGGGTTGCTCGCACTCCTGTCAGGCGTGCTCGCCACGGGCAGTGCACTGGCACAAGCGGATTGGCAACCCACCAAGCCCGTCACGCTGATCGTGCCCTATGCCGCGGGCGGTGGCACGGACGCAAATGCACGCGCTATCGCACTGCGACTGTCCGAGCTGTGGAAGCAGCCGGTGCTGGTGGAAAACGTACCCGGCGCCGACGGACTCCTGGGCACGCGTCGCGTCATCGATGCAAAGCCTGACGGCTACACGTTGCTGATGCAAGTGCCCTCGCTGCTGCTGAACAAGTACGTGCCAGCGCTAAAGGGGGTGGACCCGATGGCGGGCCTGGCGCCGGTGAGCAGCGTGGCCGCCTCCCCCGCCGCCATCGTCGTGGGCGCGAAGGTCCCCGCAAAGACGCTGGCCGAACTTGTTCGATATTGCAAGACCGCGGGCGTGAAGTGCTCGGCCGCCTCCGGCGAGAACATCTCCAAACTGACGGCTCGCAAGTTCGCCGCCGATTTCGGCATCGACAACCTCGTGGTGGCCAGCTACCGGGGTACTGCACCCATCGTGTCCGACCTGATCGGGGACAACGTCACGATGGCTTTCACCGGCCTCACGGCGGCCCTGCCGCATCACAAGGCAGGAACGCTGCGCGTACTCGTGACGGAAGGTGAAACCAGGCCCCGGGCGTTGCCCGACGTACCCACGAGCGCCGAAGCCGGCTTCGGCGATTTCCGATCGGTCACCTGGTACGGCCTGTTCGCACCGCGCGCCACGCCGGCCAACGTGGCCCAGGCGATTGCCCGAACAGTGAAAGAAGCCGGACAGGACGCCCGGGTGCAGCAGGCCATGTCGGCAGCAGCGGCCGATCCGGTGCTCTCTTCGCCCGAACAATTCGCGGCACAGATCCGGCGCGAAGACGCGTACTTCGGCGCACTGGTCAAACGCTTTCCCTTCGACGAGTGAATGCCGTCCTGCGCTCAGGCGCCGCACCCGCACGATCCCCTCCTTCCAGAGACACAGAGATGCAATCCAATCATTCTCCCGACCAAACCGCCGTGCGGTGCGTGCTCATGCGCGGCGGCACCAGCAAAGGACTCTTCTTTCACGAAGAGGACATTCCGCCCCCAGGGCCGGCACGCGATCGCCTCCTCAAGCGCGCGATGGGAACGCCAGACGTCATTCAGATCGACGGGCTGGGTGGCTCGCGACTCGTCACTTCCAAGGTCGCCATCGTCAAGCGCTCTTCTCGTGACGACGCCGACGTCGACTACACCTTCGCGCAGGTCGACATAGACCGTGATGTCGTGGGCTATGACGGCAACTGCGGAAACATATCCTCGGCGGTCGGGCCCTTCGCCATCGACGAGCAGCTTGTGGAAGCGAAGGAGCCCTTAACCACGGTCCGTATCTACAACACCAACACCGACAAGGTGCTGGTTGCCAAGGTGCAGGTGCAAGGCGGCAAGGCGCGCGTCCAGGGCGATTGCGCTATCGCCGGCGTGCCAGGCACCGGTGCGGAATTGCTGATGGACTACGCCGGCACGGTCGGTGCGAAAACCGGCCGGCTGCTCCCCACAGGCAACGTGACCGATACGGTTCGGCTGGAGGACGGCAGGACCATCGAAGTCACGGCTTGCGACGTGGGCAACCCGTGTGTCTACGTCTCCGCCGCAGACATCGGCCTGACGGGCAGCGAGCTTCCCGCAGACATCATGGCCGACCCGTCGCTCATCGAAACGATCGGTGAGATCCAGTCGAAGATGGGTGAACGCATGGGCTTCTGGCCGGACTGGAAGGCCGTTCATCTGCCCGGCCTGCCGTTGTTCGTGATGGTGGCGCCTCCCTCCATGTACATCGACATGAACGGCGAGACGCAGAAAGCCGATGCGATGGACATCCGCGCCCGCCTCGTGTTCCTCGGCAAATGCCACGAGAGCATGGCGGGCACGGGGTCCGTGTGCACCGCGGCGGCGTCCAGGGTCGAAGGGTCCGTGGTGAACAAGGCGCTGCGCGATGGCGCAGCAGCAACGGACGAACTGCGCATCGGCCATCCCCTGGGCGTGATGGACGTCAAGGTTCGCGCGCAGGGCGATCCCACTCGACCCGAGTTTGCCGCCCTCGGCTTCGCGCGCACTGCACGGCGCCTGATGGCCGGCGAGCTCTACGTGCCCATCGACTTCGCCGGCTGACCCCTTTTCATCAAAGAACAATGACAACAGAGACAAACATGCAGTATTCATCCGCGGAGCGGCTCGACCGTTTGCCGGAGTCCTCCTTTCATCGCCGCATGGCCTTGATGATCGGCGCGGGGCTTTTCTTCGATGCGTTCGACCTCTATCTCGCCAGCGGCGTCATGGTCGCGCTGACGTCCTCCGGCTGGTCGACGATGGCGTCGAATGCCGACTTTGCCTCCGCTGGGGCGCTGGGCGCGCTGATCGGCGCGTTCAGTGCCGGCTGGCTTGGCGACCGATTCGGTCGCAAGTTCACCTTTCAGTTCAACCTGGTCCTGTTCGGCGTCATGTCGGTCGCTGCCGCGTTTGCGCCGACCATGGCCTGGCTGATCGCATGCCGGTTCGTGATGGGGATCGGGCTGGGGGCCGAGATCGTCGTCGGCTACGCCACGATGGGGGAATTCGTTCCGCCGGGAAAGCGGGGCAAATGGGGGGCCGTCCTGTTCTTCCTCGCCACGTCGGCCCTGCTCGTCTCCAACGTCGTCAGTTACTTCGTCATCCCGACTTTGGGCTGGCGATGGATGTTCGGCATCGCTGGCGTGGGTGGATTGGCCGTCTGGCTGATGCGTAAGCAGATGCCGGAGTCGCCGCGCTGGCTGGAGTCCGTCGGTCGTCATGCCGAGGCCAACAAGATCGTGGAAGAGATCGAGCGGGAAGTCATGCGGGAAACGGGCAAGCCACTCCCCGAGCCAGTGGCACAGAGGGCAGCCGCGGAGAACAAGTACCGCTTTGCGGATCTCTTCAAGCCACCGCTGCTGCGCTCGACTTTTCTCGGCGTCACCCTCAATGTGGTTGCGCTGGCCTCGCTGTACGGTTTCATCATCTGGCTGCCGACCTTCCTGGTGAAGCAAGGGCTTTCGGTCGCCTCGTCGCTCGGACATACCGCGCTGATGTCCGTGGGGAGCCTGTTGGGCGTGGTGCTCGCCGGCCTGCTCGCGGACAAGTGGAGTCGCAAGAACTGGATCGTTCTTTCTTCGTTCGTGGGCGCGCTGCTGGGCTGGGCCTATGCCAATGCAGGGAACCTGGAAGCGACCACCGCCGTGGGCGTCATCCTGATCACGGCGTTCTATTTCGGGGGAACTGTCGGGTTCTCGACGTACGTACCTGAACTCTTTCCCACGGAGGTCCGCCTGCGCGGAACCGGGATTTCGAGCGTATCGGGGCGCGCCGCCTCCATCTTTGCGCCGCAGGCTGTCGCCGCGCTGTATGCCTACAACGGCGTCAACGCGGTGGTCCTCACCGTGATCGGCCTGGGCATCGTCCAGATGGTCGTTGTCGCGGTATTCGGACTCGAGACAACCAGGCGCTCACTGGAAAGCCCATACGTCGAGCCCCATGAAGTTCCCGATGAAGGCGCCCCGTTGACCCGTATCCAGTGATCAAGACAAGAACCCTAGGAGGCACCTTTTGAACCTGACCGCCAACAACGATCCCGCGACGCAACAAGCAGTGGGCACGCCGTCGCGCGATCTTGCTCGGTTTGCAGCCGACACCCCGAGCACACAGATCCCGGAAGCGACGCTCGCGTGCGTCGAAGAATGCATGCTCGACTTCGTGGGCCACACCGCGTACTCGGCTCAATTTGCGGAGAGCAGTGCCGCATTTCGCGCCGGCACGCTCGAGCTCGCGCCCGAGGCCGGCGATTTCACCGTGGTCGGAGAACGTGCGACTTACACGCAGGCGCAAGCAGCGCTCCTGAATGGCGCGTTCGCCCACACGATGGACTTCGACGACACGAACGGCTTCGGCGTGTTGCACCCCGGTGCCCCGGTCATTCCAATCACGCTGGGCTGCGCGGAACGCAGCGATGTCAGCGGACGCGCGCTCCTCGACGCGATCGTGATCGGCTACGAGGTAACTTGCCGAATTGGCGGCGCTCTGACTGCGAGTGCCTATGAGCGCGGCTTCCACAACACGTCTGTCGCGGGAATCTTCGGTGCGGTTGCGGCGGCCGCGCGCCTGCAGCGACTCGACGCGGCAACAATCGAGAGCGCTTTCGGCATTGCGGCCAGCCTGGCCGCTGGGTCGATGCAGTACCTGGACAACGGCGCCTGGAACAAGCGACTGCACCCGGGCTTTGCGGGCCACAACGCATTGATGGCCCTGGCCTATGCCAAGGCAGGAGTCCTGAGTGCCAATGAGCCCATCGCGGGTCGTTTCGGTCTCCTGACCGGCTACACCAATGTCTCAAAGCCCTCGAACCTGACGGAGGGACTCGGGCAACGGTGGGTGACGGCAGAGACTGCCATCAAGCCCTACCCTTCGTGCCGTCTGACCCACAGCGCCATCGACGCGGCATTGGCTCTGCGCGAGCGTTGCGCACCCGCGCAGAGAAAGGATGCGGCGCTTCGGATTCAGCTCTCACCCACGGCCTTCAAGATCGTCGGTGAACCGCTGGCCAACAAGATGGCGCCACGCAACATCGTCGACGGGCAATTCAGCGTCTATTTCCAGCTGGCGACGGCCTGGCTCGACGGAAGAGCCGACTGGCAGAGCTATGAGCGCCTGGGAGCACCGGACATCGAAGGACTGGCGGCAAACATACAGGTCAGTGTCGACAAGGACCTTCCGGGCGCCGGATGCCGTCTGAGCGTGCATGGCGCGCCGGAGCTCGCGATCGAGGTGATGCTTCCGATCGGGGAGGCCTCCACGCCGTTGGGACGCCCACGGATTCAGCAGAAGTTCATGTCGCTCGCCGATCCCGTCTACGGCAAGGACCACGCCACACGGCTCGCACAACGGCTCCTTTCCCTTCGGCAGGAGCCCTCTGCGGCATCGCTCGTTCGCAGCTTGCAACTGCCCGCAGATCGCCTCCGGGTCGCGCACTGAACGGAAAGAAGGAAACAGGCATGAGAATGAAATCACTGATCGCGCTCACACTTTTCTCAGGCACTTGTGCGTTGGTCTCGGCCCAGGGGAACCTCGACAGCTACCCCATCAGACCCGTCAAGATCATTGTTCCGTTCAGTCCGGCAAGCAGTTCGGACAACGCAGCGCGCGTGTTTGCCGAGAAGCTCTCCGCAAGGCTGAAGCAACCGTTCATCGTCGAGAACCGCGCGGGTGCCGGTGGCACCATCGGCGTCGGTGTGGTGGCGAAGTCTGCGGCCGATGGCTACACGCTCCTGCTCACGACGTCGTCGCCGCTTGTCATCAATCCGCTGATCGACAAGACCGTGAGCTACGACGTGGAGAAAGACCTGGCGCCGATCGCGTTGCTGAGCAGCGGCGGACTGCTGCTGGTGTCGAGCCCGAGCGTTCCGGCACAGAACCTGAAGGAGCTGATCGCGCTGATCAGACGCAACCCCGGGAAGTACAGCTACGCGTCCAACGGCAACGGCAGCTACTCCCACATGGCCATGGAACTGTTCAAGCAGATGGCAGGGCTCGATCTCGTCCACGTTCCGTACAAGGGGCCCGCACAGGCGGAGACCGATGTCATTGCCGGACAAGTCACACTGATGTTCGACGCCGTGGCAACCGGCAATGAGCAGGTCCGCGCCAACCGCCTTCGCGCCTACGGCGTCAGTTCGCCGATCCCGGAAGCGGCCGCACCTCAGTATCAGCCTCTGGGCAGCCAAGGCATCCCCGAACTGAAGGGCTTCGACGTGGTGGGCTGGAGCGGCTTGCTGGCACCCAAGGCCATTCCCGCGCCAGTCGCAACCGCCCTCGCGAGCACGCTGCGCGAACTGCTTGCGGACCCGGCATTTCGGGCGGAGATGCTGCGCCGAAACACCTCGCTCGTAACGGTTGACGACACCGCCCAGATGGCCGCCCAGATTCGCCGCGACACGGCGCAGTGGGCGGCACTGGTGAAGACCGCGAACATCCGGCTCGATCCGTAGTTCGGGACGTCAACGTCCTGGGCCAATGAGGCAGCGATCCCAGAATTCAACAAGCAATCCAAGGAGACACCTTGACCGTCACAGCCTCGAAGAGAGCATTCATCAAGCGATCAGCAGCGCTGGTTGCACTTCCTCTGTGGGTCCCGCTGCGCGCAGCCGCGCAAGAGAGCGACTTCCCGACCAAGCCCGTTCGCATCATTGTTGGCTACCCGCCGGGGCAGACCGTGGATTCAGCAGCTCGCGCAATGGCCATTGCGCTCGCGGAGATCCTGGGAAAACCTGTTTTCGTGGACAACAAGGCCGGGGCCAATGGGATCCTGGGCGCCCAGGAACTGAAGCAAGCGGCGCCCGACGGACACACATTGCTCCTTGGAACTTCCGGCCAGCTTGCGATCAATCCCGGCCTGTACAAGAGACTTCCCTACGACCCGCTCAAGGAGTTCGCGCCGGTGACGTTGAGTGGCATCGGGCGTCTTTACATCGTCGTTCCCGCCGCCTCGCCGTTCAAGACGCTTGATGACCTCGTCCAATATGCCAAAGCCCACCCCGGGAAGCTCAACTACGGCTCTGGCGGCCGGGGGATCACGGCAAATCTCGCCATGGAGATGTTCAAGAAGGAAGCAGGGATTGATATCTTGCATGTTCCCTACAAGGGCTCGGCAAGTGCCTTGACCGACCTGATGGGAGGGCAGATCGACGTCATGATGGATGCGGGCGGATTGGTGCTGCCGCAGATCAAGCTAGGCAAGCTCAGGGCACTCGGTGTGTCGAGCACGTCCAGGTATTCGGAAATGCCCGCACTGAAGACGGTGGCCGAGCAGGGCTACCCCGGTTTCGAAGCGGCGGCATGGACCGGCGTTGTGGCGCCGGCCAACACCCCGCCGGCCGTCATTCAAAAGCTCAACAAGGCATTGCTGCAGGCGCAAAGTCGGCCCGACGTGATTGCCTCCGCCAAGGCATCCAGCAGCGAGATGTCGGGGGGCACACCCGAAGAGTTTCGGAAATTTCTTGTGGACGAAACGCGCAAGTGGGGTGCTGCGGCCAAGGCTGCGGGCGTGGAGATGGAATGACGGACAAGCTTGACGGCCCGACCGGGCAGTCAAGCGAAGATGACGCACGTCGGCCGAGCGCAGCCGCGCAACGATCAGTTGGAGGCATGAATAGGCATCGGCCTGACGCTAGAGCGGCGGCACATCGTGCGGAATCTGCCCCGCGCCTAGGGTGTTCAGGCTTTCCACCGCACATCCATCAAGATCCGGCTGCGTTCCGGCGACACGTGGATGGTGATGTGCATAACCGGGACCTGGTCACGACGTCCGGCCAAACGCGAGCATCTCGCAACTCATTGAGTTGATTGAGGTCAATCGGGTCAAGCGCCACAAAATGCACGAAAACCGAGATCACCCCACATAGCAACTCTTGACGTCGACTCGTTGACGAACTCGACGATGTTCGGACGTCGAGCACGTGGCGCAGCGCATGGAACGGCACCCGCCAGGTCCCGCCATCGCCGGTGCCAAGCAGTTGCGCCGCGGCCTGCTGCGCCAGGCCAGTGGCGATCGCCTGATGGAACAGGTCCTGGCCATCGCGCCGGCGGCTCTCGGCTGAAGACGCTTCCCAGATAGCCAAGCAGATTCACCGGGACACCGCGCAATGGTCGACCTTGGCGAAGGCCGCGAGTATCCGAATCGATCGACCCGCAGCCGGCCTTTCGCGTCATCTGGCGCGTGGGGCAGCCCCCGTGCGCCAGATAACCTGCTCCGAGGGATGGCCAGCCAGTCAACGCCTCTTTACATGTAGTCGGCTTCAGGTTGTCCAAGGGCTGGACACCTGCGATTGCTGCCGTCCTCCATGCCGTCGAGACTCCTGGCCAGGTTCAGCAACGAGGCAGGTTGCTGCCCATCCAAATAAAGGAGACATCTCATGCATCGCCGAATCGCAAGTCCTCGACGCAGGCTATTGCTGCAGTCTGCTTTGGCCGTCGCCGCCACCATGAATACGATGGCCCGGGCACAGCCCTCCCGCTACCCCGTGAAGCCAATCAGGCTGATTTCCACATTTCCCGCAAGCGGGACCAACGACCTGCTCAGCCGCATCGTTGGGAACGGCTTCCAATCCCTGTTGGGCCAACAAGTTGTTGTCGAGAATCGCATTGGCGCGAATGGAATGATTGGCGCGGGTTTCGTGGCCAAGGCCAAAGGCGACCCCTATACGCTCGTCATGGGAGGCGGCGCAACTCACGGGCTGAATCCGGCGCTTTACCCCAAGATCGCGTACGACGCGATCCAGGACTTCACGTCGATCGGCATCGTCGCGTCCGTGCCCATGGTACTGATCTCAAGTGCAACTCTTGCGCCTAGAAAGGTCTCCGACCTGATTGCCTACGGCAAGGAAAATCCGAAGGCACTCAGCTTCGGCTCGAGTGGTACCGGCGGGACCGGACACATTGCCGGTGAAACATTCAAACAGGTGACTGGAATCTCGCTGGTGCATGTCCCGTTCAAGGGCGATGCTCCGGCCGTGACGGACGTGCTTGGGGGACAGATTCCGCTTGCGTTCGTGAGTCTGACTTCGATCATTCCCTTCCTGCACTCCGATCGCCTGCGCGTTCTCGCTGTGGCCCTTCCAACGCGAACCGATCTATTGCCGGCTGTGCCCACCTTCAAAGAGAGCGGCGTGAACGACATGAATTTCTCCACCTGGTATGCCCTGATGGCACCAGCTGGCGTGTCTCCAGATGTTGTCTCATTGCTGAATTCCAGTTTGAACAAGATCCTCGCGGACGCCGAAACCAAACGAAAACTGGAGACACAAGGCGCTACAGCCGTCATCAGTACACCGCAAGAAACCGCTGCATTCGTCAAAGCGGAAATCGACAAGTACAAGAAGATCGTGAAGCAGTTGGGCATCACGGTCGAGTGACAAAGCAACACATCAGCCAACCGGAGACTTCACCTTGGAAACTTCAGAGCAATACAGCCCCCAACGCATCGCTGACAGGATGCAGATTCAAGATGTCATGTACCGCTGGTGCCGCGCCGTCGATCGACTCGACTACAACGGAATCCGATCTGTATTTCATCCGGATGCCAATGACTCGCACGGCGTCTACAACGGAGGGATCGAGGGACTGATCGATTGGATTCGTGAACGCCACAAGAGCATCCCCTTCTCGATGCATCAGGTCAGCAACATGCTCATCGAATTCGCTTCTCCCGATGTCGCACTCGCCGAGACCTATCTACGCACGACGCAGCGCTATCCCAAAGAGGCGATGGCGGCTCTTGCCCAGTTGGCGAGCGTCGGTGACGACGCGCCGGAGACGGGCAGGGACCTGTGGACATGCTCCCGCTATCTCGACCGCTTCGAACGACGCAACGGCGAATGGCGAATCGCAGATCGGGTTGTCATACAGGATTGGAAATTGATCACACCGCTTCCACGGCAGTTGCCACAGAACGTCCCTGGGTCAGTCGTCGGACGTCGAGATTCTGAAGACCCGATGTTCCTGGCCCGCCGAGAACTGGGAATCTCAGCGAGCTAGTTCTTCTGATTGAATGACTCGCAACGGGGACAACCGCGGAAGCGGTCGGCTCCTACAGTCTTGGCGCGTCGTGCGTGATCTGCCCTGCCCCCAAGGTATTGAGGCTTTCCACCGCGACGTCCATCAAGATCCGGCTGCGCTCCGGCGAGACATGAATGGTGATGTGCATCACTGGGACACGATCTATTGCATAGAGCACCCGGGTCAGGCGCAGCATTGGTGAACCGAGGTTCACGCCCAGCAACGTTGCGTGCTGCGGATCGGCAGGCACGGCAGTGATCTCCTGCACGACGCGCCCGAACTCGACGCCCTGGGCCAGCAGGATCTCGTAGAGCGCCTGCTTCTTGAGCTTGGCGCGGGTGACACCAGACGCGAAACGGTCCGGCACCCATGCATCTGTGACCATGAGTGGCTGCCCGCTCGACGAGCGCAATCTCACTGCATGAACGGCCGTATGTCCTGCGGGCAGGTCCAGTTGCACGGCAATGACGGCGGGAGGATCCTGCGTCTGCACGTCCAGCACCGTCACCTGCGTATTCAGCGCCGTGCGACGCAGCGCATCGACAAAGCCCAGCGTCGCCGCGGGCCGCTGGGCCGGAAGCTCGATGCGGACAAAAGTCCCCTTGCCCTGTTGCTTCTCCACGAGGCCTTCGGCGTGCAGGTCTGCCACGGCTCGGCGCACCGTGATGCGCGAGACGCCGAAGAGTTCGCCCAGACGGGCTTCATTGGGAATCAGCGCACCCGGGGCGTAAAGCCCTCTCATGATCTGTTCGCGCAGAACCACGTAGAGCTGGTGGTGAAGCGGCAGTCCGTTCTTTCTGGAAGCCAATCCGCTCTCGGAAGACTTTGTCATGAGCTTGCGTAGAAAAGAAACAAATTCTATCCACCCATATCATCATAAATATATAACGTTATAGAATTAGAACGTATTAACGACGCCGGTGATCGATCCGGCACCTGCTCAAGGAACCATTCATGTCATCTGCCAGAAAAGATTTGCGGGCCCTGCTGTCGGCTCCTGAAATCGTTGCCGCCCCGGGTGGCTACGACGCCATCACGGCTCGTACGATCGAACAGGGCGGCTTTCGCGCGGCATATATGTCCGGCTCTGCCGTCTCCGCTTCGCGCGGCTTCCCCGACTTCGGGCTATTGACGCTGGGTGAAATGGCACAGGCGGCCGGCGTGATGGCGCAGTCGGTAAAGATTCCCGTGATCGCGGATGCCGACACCGGCTATGGCAACGAACTCAACGTGACGCGCACCGTGCGCGAATACGAGCGCGCAGGCGTCGCAGGTCTTCACATCGAGGACCAGGTCGCACCCAAGCGCTGCGGGCATCTGGACGGCAAGGAAATCGTCTCGCGCGAGGAATTCGTGGCGAAGATCCGCGCAGCCGTGGCCGCCCGCGTGGATCCCGATTTCCTCATCATCGCGCGCACGGATGCCCGGGCCGTGGTCGACATGGAGGAAGCCATCGCACGCGCCAACGCCGCTCTTCGCGCCGGCGCCGACATGGCCTTCGTCGAGGCGGCGCAGAGCCTGGAAGAGCTCGCGCTCATTCCGAAACGCGTCGAAGGACCATGTCTCCTGAACGTCGTTCGCGCCGGCAAGACACCGGACATCGGCCTGGACGATGCGCAGGAAATGGGATACCGCCTCGTGATCCTTCCCAGCCTGTTGTTCGGCACTGTGATGGGCGCCTGCGACCAGGCACTGAAGGAACTGCGCGAACAGCGCCGGCCGCCGAATTCGGCTCTCGCGCTGCCGGTCGCCGAGCGCTTCCGGCGTTTCGGCGCGGATGAGTGGAACGACATCCGCACCCGCTTTCGCGATGCGCCGCAGGAGGCGGTGTCGCCGTGACCTCTGGCTCCCCCTCCACCCTGTTCGACAAGGTCTGGCAGGCACACGTCATCGAGGACTTGGGTGACGGCTGGGCTCTGCTGCACATCGACAGGCATCTGCTGCACGATCTCTCGGGGCCGCGCGGCATGGCCGAGTTGGACGCCCGGAAACTGCCTGTCGTCTCGCCGGAACTGGCGTTTGCCACCCCCGATCACGCGGTCTCCTCAGCGCCGGGGCGAACCGCCGAGACCTTCCCGGGCGGCGCACCGCTGCTGATGCGGCTGAGAGATGGAAGTCAAAGACACGGCATCCGCTTCTTCGACTTGGGTCAACCTGGGCAGGGCATCGTGCATGTGATCGGACCGGAGTTGGGCATCGTCCAGCCCGGCAGCACGGTCATCTGCGGGGATAGTCACACATGCACAAACGGCGCGCTGGGTGCGCTGGCGTTCGGTGTCGGCTCTTCCGAGTTGATGCATGCGCTGGCAACCCAGACGTTGATGCAGCGCAAGCCAAAGAACATGCGCATCGTCTACCACGGGCGACTGGCGCCCGGCGTGACTGCGAAGGACCTCATCCTTTTCACCATCGGGAAACTAGGCGCATCTGCAGGCACAGGCTACGCCGTGGAGTACGCGGGCCCGGCGATCGAGGCGATGTCGGTGGAGGAGCGGATGACCGTGTGCAATCTCTCCATCGAGATGGGCGCCAAGATGGGCATGGTCGCGCCCGATCAGCGCGTGTTCGACTACCTCGAAGGGCGCCCCTTCGCGCCCAAGGGCGCATTGTTCGAGTCGGCGGTGACGCACTGGCACGCTCTGCGCTCGGACCCGGATGCGCATTTCGACCGCGAAGTGCACATCGATGCCGACGAGGTGACACCGATGGTCACCTGGGGCACCAGCCCGGAACAAGTGATGGCGATCAGCGGCCGCGTGCCCTCGCCCGAGGCCACCGATGGGCCTGCCCAGCTGCAGGCCTGGCAAGAGGCAATGACGTACATGAACGTTCACCCCGGCGACGCGCTCAGAGGCCAACGCATCGATCGGGTATTCATCGGCTCCTGCACGAACTCGCGCCTCTCGGACCTGCGCGAAGCCGCGGCACTGATCGGTGGCCGGCACGTGGCACCGCATGTCCGCGCATGGGTCGTTCCCGGCTCGGAAGCCGTGCGGCGCGAGGCCGAGCGCGAAGGTCTCGACAGTCTGTTCCGCGCGGCGGGTTTCGACTGGCGAGAGCCCGGCTGCAGCATGTGCGTGGCCGCGAACGGCGAGATCGCGGCGCCTGGCGAACGCGTCGTGTCCACCTCCAACCGCAATTTTGTCGGCCGCCAGGGGCCCGGTGTGCGCACGCACCTTGCCAGCCCCGCGACCGCCGTGGCCAGTGCGCTCGCTGGCGCCATTGCAGATCCCCGAGAGCTTTGAGATGCAGCCTTTCACCACCCTCCAGGGGATCGCGGCACCGCTGATGCTCGACAACGTGGACACCGACGTGATCATTCGGATCAACCGGTTGACCGACCTGGCGCGCGACCAACTGGGCCCCTACGCCTTCGAGGCCTTGCGCTTCCGCGCCGATGGCTCGGAAGACGCTGAGTGCGTCCTCAACCAGCCTCTTTTCTCCAGCGCACCGATCCTGCTGGCCGGGCGCAACTTCGGTTGCGGCTCGTCGCGCGAAGGTGCGGTCTGGGCATTGGCCAACCGGGGCATCCGCTGCGTCATTGCGGAAAGCTTCGGCGACATCTTCATCGGCAACTGCTTCCAGAACGGCGTGCTGCCGATCGTCTTGCCGCGCGAGACGGTCGACCGCCTCGCCGATCAGGCTCGCAGTGGCGCGCCCGTCACGGTCGACCTGCAGGCATGCCGCATCGCACTGCCAGACGGCAGCCAGCAGTCCTTCGCGGTCGATGCCATGAAACGCCAAGCGCTGCTGGACGGCATGGACGATGTCACGAGGACCCTGAAGCGCCGCACGGCCATCGCCGCGTGGCAGGCGACGGACCGGCTGGTACGCCCTTGGATCTGGGCGCCCGTCGCGGCCACAACCGTCGATTCAACCAACACCTGACCAGCCACAAGACTTTCACGGAGACAAAGCATGTTGACAAACGAACCGAACGCCGAACAGATCGGTGTGCCCTGCACATTGATGCGCGGAGGAACCAGCAAGGGCCTCTATTTCAGGAGCGAGGATCTTCCGCCGCCAGGTCCCGAGCGCGACGCCGTGCTCAAGGCACTGGTCGGCAGCGACGACCTGCTCCAGCTCGACGGTCTCGGCGGATCGCGTCTGGTGACCGCCAAGATCGCCATTGTCGGACGCTCTTCGCGGCCCGATGCCGACGTCGACTACACCTATGCCATCGTCCCGCCCGGGCGCGGCATCGTGGTCTACACGAGCAACTGCGGCAACATCTCGGCGGGTGTCGGACCCTTCGCGATCGACAGCGACCTGGTCGATCCTCCCGAGGGAGCGGTCGCCAAGATCAGGGTGTTCAACACCAATACCAAGAAGATTCTCATCGCTCATGTGCCGGTCGTGAATGGCCGCGCGCGCGTGGAAGGCAGTTTCTCGATCCCGGGCATTCCCGGCACGGGTGCATTGGTCTTCCTGGACTACAGTGCCACCACCGGCGCCAAGACCGGCAAGGTCCTGCCCACGGGCCGTCTGGTGGACCGTATCGCGCTCGAAGATGGCCGGGTGATCGAGGCCACCATGGGCGACGTTGCTAACCCCTGTGTCTTCGTGCGCGCTGCCGATGTCGGTGCGACCGGGAGTGAGTTGCCCGACGATATCAATGCATCGGACGCCCTCATTGCAACGCTGCGCGAACTTCGGGGCAAGGCAGCGCAAGCCATCGGCTTGTGCAAGGACTGGCGCGAGGCGGAAAGTGTGTCCCCTGCCCTTCCGCTCGCAGTCATGGTGGCGCCTCCCGAGACCTACACAGGCAGCAACGGCCTCGCAGTGACGGCCGGCTCCATGGACCTGCGGGCCCGGCTGGTCTTCTACAACAAATGCCACGAGAGCATGGCCGGCACGGGCTCGATGTGCACGGCCGCCATGTCGCGCATTCCGGGCACGCTGGTTCACGAGGCCTGCCAGGGTACGAGCGGCGGTGAACCCGATCAGCTTCGCATCGGCCATCCGCTAGGGTCGATGACCGTCGTCGTTCGTGCCAACCCTGGCGCTGGCGCAGAAGGCGCGACCTACGAACGGCTCGGCCTGGGCCGCACCGCACGCCGGCTCATGCACGGTATCGCCTACGTCCCCGCCTGGCGCATGCGGCCTGAAGCCTGAGGAGCACACGATGACTTCGCACTTTTCTTCCGGACGCCGGTTTCTCCTGCGCGCCAGCGTGGGCGCGGCTGCGGCTTCGCTGCCGGTCCTGCATGCCTTCGGACAGCCGAAGTCCGACGACTCGGATTTCCCAAAGCGTCCTATCCGCATCGTCGTGGGCTATCCGCCCGGCCAGACGGTCGATGTCGGGGCGCGCGCCTACGCAGGTGCGCTCCAGCAATTGCTCGGACAGCCGGTCTTCGTCGACAACAAGGCCGGCGCCAACGGCATCATCGGCGCCCAGACGGTCAAGTCCGCCGCAGCTGACGGCTACACCCTGCTGTTCGGGACCTCCGGCCAGATGACGATCAATCCGGCCATCTACGACAAGCTGCCCTATGACACCTTGAAGGATTTCGTGCCGGTGGCGCTGGGTGCCTCGGGGCGCCTTTTCCTGGTCGCCAACGCGCAGCTTCCCGTGAACACGCTGCCCGAGCTGGTCGCCTATGCGAAGGCGCACCCGAAGAAGTTGAGCTTCGGCTCGGGCGGTGCGGGCATCACGGCACACCTGGCAATGGAGTTGCTCAAGTCGGAAACCGGCATGGACCTGCTTCACGTGCCCTACAAGGGATCTCCCGCCGCACTCACCGGCCTGTTGTCGAACGACGTGCAGTTGATGTTCGATGCCGGCTCGCTGGTTCTGCCACAGATCCAGGCCGGAAAGATCAAGGTGCTTGCCGTAGCGAGCAAGGACCGCTATCCGGTGCTGCCCAAGGTGCCGACCGTCGCCGAGCAAGGCCTCCCGGGATTCGAGGTTGCCTCGTGGAGCGCTCTCTTCGCCCCTGCGGGTACACCCGCTGCGGTCGTCGAGAAGCTCAACGCCGCCATGCAGTCGGCGAGCAGGAACGACGCAGCCATGACGCCGATCCGTGCGGGGGGCAGTGAGCCTCGGGCGCTTGGCGCGGCGGCGTTCAGCCAGTTCGTCGGCGCTGAGATCAGCAAGTGGGCGCGCGCAGCCAAGGCCGCAAACGTCAAGGTGGAATAGCAGGAAACGCTTCTTCGAGCAGAAAGAAAGTCATGACATCGACTCAACCCAGTGCCGCAGAACGCATCTCGCAGTTCGCATGCGGCTTCGACTGTGCGCACCTGACTGCACAGCAACTCCTTCTCTGCGGCCGTTCACTGGCCGATACCTATGCCGTGGCCTTCGCTGGCCGCAACGAGGCAGCGCCGCAAGCGGCGTTGCGCTACTTGCAGTCGGCAGGCCTTCTTTCATATGACGACCGGGCCGGTGCGCTGGTCGGCCTGTGGGGACGTCCGGAATACGCGGCGCCCGAAATTGCCGCCTGGTGGAACGGCGTGACGGGGCACGTCCTCGACTACGACGACGTCACCGTACCAATGCGAGGCCACCCGAGCGTGGTGCTCTGGCCTGCGCTGCTGGCCTTGGCACAGCAGCGGGACTTGCCCGGGGAGCGCGTCGCCGCGGCCTTCGTTGTCGGCCTGGAGGTGATCTGCAAGCTCTCGCGGGGCATCGCGATGAAGCACTACGTCAAGGGCTGGCATTCGACGGCGAGCATCGGCGTGATCGGATCGACCGTCGCCTGCGCCTACCTGCTGCAGCTCGACGCATGCCAGATCGCCCACGCCATCGGTCTGGCCGTGGCGCAGGCGGCGGGCTCGCGCGAGAACGTCGGTACCGAGGGCAAGAGCTTCCAGGCCGGACACGCGTGCGGCGCCGCAGTGCGCGCGGCGAGCCTTGCCGCGGAGGGCTTCACGGCCGGAGAGATGGCGCTGGACGGACCGACCGGGTACCTGGTGCTCTACGGAAACGGCGAACCCGTCGATACGGTGTTGGCCGGACTGGGCGAGTCGCCTCTGGAAATCGAGCGCAGCGGGGTCGACGTGAAACAGTACCCCATGTGCTACGCGACGCACCGTTCCATCGATGCCGTGCTGGCACTGCGTTCCGCGCATGGCCTGCGCCTTGAGGATGTGGAAACCATCGAGGTCCTCAGCAGCAGGACCGGGTTGCTCCCCCTGGTCCATCCGCGCCCTTCGCTGGGACTCGAGGGCAAGTTCAGCCTGCCCTATGCCCTTGCGGTGGCGCTGTCCGACGGGGCCGTGCGTCTTGCAAGCTTCACGGACGCGGCAGTCCAACGCCCCGAGATCCAGCGTTTTCTGGACAAGGTGCGCTGGCGCGATGACGACGGTGCCGCATCGCCGCGCTGGGCCGATGTCACTCTGCATCTGCGGGATGGGCGCACCGTGAACCAGCGCATCGAGCAATTGCATGGTTCGGCTTCGCAGCCACTGAGCAGCGCGGAGCTGTCCGCGAAGCTCGAGGATTGCCTCGATTGGGGTGGTGCCACCGGGCAACAGCGCGATGGTGCGCGGTTCCTTGAGGCCTGCCTCGGCTTTCATTCCATGTCGGCCCGCGCCCTGCTCGCCGCACTTCCCTCCGCATGACAGAGACTTCCATGAACAGTATTTCTTTCAGCAAGGCCGGGCCCCGGTACCTGATGACGCTGGCGCTCGTCGCTGCCTGTTCCGCCGCCCAGGCGGCATGGCCCGAACGTCCAATCAAGTTGATCGTCGGATTCACTGCGGGTGGAGGCGCCGACGGGGTGGCGCGCGTTCTCGCCGACTCGATGGGCAAGGCTCTGGGGCAAGCCGTCATCGTCGAAAACCGCCCCGGCGCCGGCACGACGCTGGCCGCCTCGGTCGTCGCCAAGTCGCCGCCCGATGGCTACACCTTGATGCTCGTATCGTCGACCAACGCGATCTCGCCTGCGATGTACAAGTCGATTTCGTACAAGCCCGCATCCGATTTCATCATCGTTGGCATGATCGGCCGAGGCCCCATGTTGATTGCGGTGCCAAAGTCGTCGGGCATCACGACCCTGGCGGAGCTCATCGATCGCGCCAAGAAGAATCCCGGCAAGATCAACTATGGCGCTGGAGGCATCGGAACGACGCCTCATCTAAGCGCGCTCGTGCTGCAACGTGATACCGGCATCTCGATGACGCACATTCCCTACAAGGGTGGCAGCGAGACCGCTGCCGCGCTGTTGGGTGGGCAGCTGGACGTCCAGTTCGGCACGCCGCCCTCGATTGCGCCGGTGATGCAGAAGGTCAACATCCTGGGCTCCACGATGGGCAAGCGGACCTCGTTGGTCCCCGGAGTTCCAGCAGTGTCGGAGACCGTCAAGGGCTTCAACGTCTCCAGCTGGTATGCCGTGGGCGGCCCAAGTGGCATGCCGGCCGATGTAGTCACCAAACTCGGCACCGCGCTTCGCACCGCAATCGCCGATCCCAAACTCCAGCAGCAACTGGCCACGCTCGGCCTGGAGCCCGCCGCCATGAGCAGCCAGGACGCGACCACGTTCTATCACCTCGAACTCGATCGCTGGGCGAAGGTCGTGCGCACCGAAGGTCTCAAGGCCGACGACTGAGGACGGAGACCATACCGTGAACAGCAGAGAACGAGTGTTGATCACCGGGGGCGCCGCGGGCATCGGTGCTGCCGCGGCTGAGCGTTGTTTCGAAGACGGCTACGAGCCCCTCGTCATCGACCGCGCGGGCGATGGCATCCGCGCAGATCTGAGCGACCCCGATGCGACGGCGGCTGCGCTGTACAGTGCATTGAGCGAGGGCCCCATCACCCGCCTCGTCAATAACGTCGGTGTCGTCTGCCCGGCCGATGTGGAAAGCCAGACGCAGAAAGAACTTGCGCTGGCCTGGTCGCTCAATGTGCGATGCGCGATGCAATGCATGCAGGCCTTGCTGCCCGGAATGAAGGCCGCGGGGTTCGGCCGCGTCGTCAACATGTCCTCACGCGCATCGCTGGGCAAGGAGCAGCGCACGGCGTACTCGGCCACCAAGGCGGCGTTGATCGGGATGACGCGTGTCTGGGCGCTGGAACTGGGCCGGCACGGGGTGACGGCCAATGCCATCGGCCCGGGCCCTATCCGGACTGAGCTTTTCGACAGGGCCAACCCGGCGGACTCGCCTCGCACGAAGGCGATCATCGATGCGGTGCCCGTGCGCCGCATCGGGACACCCGACGACATCGCGCATGCCGTGTCTTTTCTTCTCGATGAGCGCAGCGGCTTCGTCACCGGACAGGTGCTCTACGTGTGCGGCGGCATGACCGTGGGCGTCGCGCCGATCTGATTTGATCGTCCTCACTCACCACCGTAAGCCCACCGCGATGTCGGAGCTTCGGTGGTTCGATGATTTCGTTCCAAGTCGATCCAGCCCATCGAAGCTTCAGCCTGAGCCGGGTCGCCAACCGCCCGGATTTGGCGAGCAGTCCATGCGGTTCACACATTGCTGATTTGTCCACTCCATGGACAACGTCCGTTGAGCGACTTCACATGGAGCGAAAGAATCGACTCCTCTAAGAGCAGACCGACGAGTTTGCCTTGGTCGATCGCGTATTCACCGGAGACAAAAGCAATGCGAATCCGCCGCCTTTCGAATTCCATTGGTGCAGAAGTCCTGGAGTTCGAGGTATCGCCCCATCTATCGCTCGACGTCGTGTCTGAGCTGAGAGATCTGTTCTTGGAACACCAGGTTCTGTTGTTCCGAGATCAGCGAATCTCGTTCGAAACCCATATTGACTTCAGCAGGCATTTCGGAGAACTCGATACACACGAGTCCACGCCGGACTATAGAGCCGATGGATATCCCCACCTATTGAAAGTCACGAATGAGGGCCGAGAGCGAGAGAAGGTTTTCGGTCAGCAATGGCACTCGGACTACTCGATGACGCTGCGGCCGGCGATGGCATCCCTGCTTCACGCGCACGAGATTCCCGAAGTTGGCGGAGACACGATGTTCACCAACATGTACGCCGCCTACGACACCCTGTCCGACGCCATGAAGCGCCTGCTGCTGCCACTGAAGGCCGAGCACAGTGTTCTTGGAGCACGGCACTTGCGGAACGTCGACACGGAGCTACGCGCTCAAAGGTCAAAGCTCAATCCACCAGTTCTGCACCCTGTCGTTCGCGCTCACCCGGAGACCGGTCGCAAAGCCCTGTACATGAATGAGATGCATACGACCAACTTCGAGGGGATGACTGTCGACGAGAGCCAGCCCCTTCTTGCCTATTTGTTCGAACACAGCACGCGATCGGAGTTCGTGTATCGCCATCAATGGCGCAAGCACGATCTCCTGATGTGGGACAACCGCTGCACGATGCATCTGGCCCTTCAGGACTACGACTACCGTCAGCTTCGCCGGCTTTACCGGACCACTCTTATCGGCGAATTGGAAGGCGCGTACGCATAGCCGCACACATTGTCAATCGCACCAGCGGCCTCGGGCCTCTCTTGAACACCAAAATAATTACGTCGGAGACCTTTCCATGTCGACTCTTCTTCGCTTCGTCCTTGCGAGCACTTTCATTGTCTTCAGTTGTATGGGGGTGCAAGCCCAGACATATCCGAGCAAGCCAGTCCACATCGTCGTGGCCGCGCCCCCAGGTGGAGGTACAGATTTTCTTGCGCGCTGGATTGGGACACGATGGACCGAAGCGCATGGGCAGTCGGTCATCGTGGACAACGTTTCGGGAGCGAACGGCAATATCGGGGCCGCGCAGGTGGCGCGCTCCCGGCCCGATGGCTACACCCTGATGATGTCCTTCGTCGGGACTCAAGCCATCAATCCCGGGATCTACCGAAAGGTTTCATACGTTCCTCAGCAGCATCTGGACGCGATCGCGAAAGTGGCAACCTATCCGTTCGTGATCGCAGTCAACGGGCAAAGCGCGATCCGCTCCCTTCCCGATCTCATTGCCACGGCAAAAACAAGGCCTGTCTCCTACGCCTCTGCCGGAGTGGGCAGTGGCGGGCATCTGACCGGCGCAATGTTCGCCCAACAGACAGGGGCCAGTTTGAACCACATTCCCTACAAAGGAAGCGCGCCGGCTGCCGCGGACGTGGCCGGGGGCCAGGTCGACGTGTTGTTCGACACGCTGGCCACAGCCTCCCCCTTGATCAAAGGAGGACGGCTCCGAGCCTTGGCGGTCACAAGCCCGAATCGTCTGCCGCAGTTTCCAGACGTTCCCACCGTCAAGGAGTTGGGGCTTCCAGGAATGGTCACCGAAGGGTGGTACGGGATCTTCGCGCCCAAAGGGGCACCTCCAGAGGTCGTCCAGTCGATCTCATCGGCCGTCAACAAGATCATTGCCACTCAGGCTTACAAAGAAAGCGTATCGACCGTCGGCTACTTTGCCGCGCCTCCCAACACGCCAACCGAGTTTCAGATGTTCGTGAGCGCGGAGACCGCCAAGTGGGGCGCTTTCACCAAAGCAGCAAATATCACCGCCGACTAAGCCATGATCTTCGAACTCCGAACCTACTTCCATCGTCCCGGTTCCATCGCGGATGCGCCGCGGCGTTTTGAGATGCTTGCTCCAGGACATTGCGAGCTCGCTTTCATCACGACGGGCAAGCTGCCATGAACTCCGAGAAGATCGCGGTCATCGGCGGTGGCAGTATCGGCTTGGGTTTTGCCCTTGTCTTTGCACGTGCTGGGATCCAGGTCGCTATTTTCGAACCGGACCCCAGTCGTCGTACTGCTGTGATGGATGAGCTCTTGGAGCGGCTCCTCGTGCTCCGGGAATTCGATCTTCTGGACAGGTCACCCGAGGAGGTTTGCGAGCTCGTGAGCGTCGTGGCCGACTTGTCGACAGCGGTCGATGGAGCCATGTTCATCCAGGAATGCGCACCTGAGCGATTGGAGTTGAAGCGGCAGATCTTCAGCGAGTGCGAAGCTGTCGCGCATCGCGATGCCATTCTCTCGAGCGCATCGTCAGCGCTGACTGCCTCATCGATATGCGGCCATCTCGCCAGCGCAGATCGATGCCTTGTGACTCATCCGGGTAATCCGCCGTATCTTATTCCCGTGATTGAAATCGTTCCGTCGCCAATGACTTCGCCTGCGGTCGTCGACCGATGCATGAAGCTCTGTCGTCTCGTGGGTCTTGAGCCCGTTCTTGTTCACCGAGAGGTTGAAGGGTTCGTTTTCAACCGGCTCCAGGGTGCGCTGCTTCGGGAAGCCTATTGCCTTGTTCGAGACGGGGTTGCGTCTGTCGCCGACATCGATCGAGTTGTGAGAGACGGCCTCGGATTGCGCTGGTCAGTGATCGGGCCATTCGAGACGGTGGATCTGAACACGCGCGGTGGCATCGCAGCGCATGCGCAGAAAATGGGACCGGCGTACGCGAGGATGGGCGCCGAGCGCGGCCAGAACGACCCCTGGACAGATGAACTCGTGCAGCAGGTCGCGACGCAGCGACGAGATGGGCTGCCGCTCGATCAGTGGGATCGACGGGTTGTGTGGCGCGACCGCGAGCTCATGAAGCTGCTACGGTATCGCAGGAGTGAAGGCGCATAGGCGTGAGGCCAGCAGCGCGACTGCCTATGCCCAAGGTCACATCACCGACTTGAGCTCGGCGTGCATGATCTGCGCGATCTCTTTCTGGCGTGCCACCGGCATTCGATCAAGGGGCGCCGTAACACTGATTGCGGCTGGAGGCAGTTGCCCGGTCGCTCGGATCGCGACGCCGACAGCGAGCACGCCTTTCAGGGAGTAGTTCCCAGCAACTGCATAGCCGCGGGCCTGGCAGTTCTCCACCAGACGCTGGACCGTGGACGCCTGTAGGTTCCCGAATGCGGCATAGGTCTTGGCATTTTGCTGGAGGATCGTCGAGAGCTGCCTTGAATTCAGCATCGACAGCAGTGCAACGCCGGCTGCACCAACGCCCAGTGGCTGTCTGCCGCCGATAGGCATCGACAGAACCTGTATCGGGTACGTGCCGATCTCGCGATGCAAGACCAGCAACTCGGCCTTGTCCTGGCGCGCCAAGAAGACTGCATTGCCAGTGCGCTGCGCGATTCGGCGCATCAGCGGTTCCATCTTGTGGCTGAACGCGGACCATCGATCTCCGAGATCGTGGTCCGGCGAAGAAATTGCAAACAGCTTGCCACTGTCATCCCTGCGGGCGTAGCCCTCGGCTTCGAGTGTCTCAAGCAGACGGTACACGGTGGGTCGCGGAAGGCCGATTGCCGCCGCGATCTCCGCCACGCCGAGTGGTTCGCCCAGCGCATTGCGCAGCGCATTGAGGATGTGAAGGCCTCGGCGCAGCGCGCCAGGACCCATCGGTTCAACCTGAGATTTGTCCATTGAGTGGACATTTTAGCTTTCTCATGAAGTGCGAAATCGGAAAACTGGCATACCCAACGAGCCTCGCAGTTCAACGAGCGAGCGCCCTCCTCCCAACCAGACATGCGAGACAACATGGTCACCACCAACACGCGCCGCAAACTGCGCGCCCTCCTGAACAGTCGCGAGATCTCGATTGCCCCGGGTTGCTACGACGGAATCACGGGAATGCTGGTGGAACAAGCAGGCTTCCCGATCGCGTACATGTCGGGACTCTGCGTCGCGGCCACGCTCGGCGAGCCGGACGTTGGCTCCATCAGTGTCGATGTCATGGTAGAGCGAGCCCGAACGATCGCTTCGGCGATCTCCATTCCGCTCATCGTGGACGCGGACAGCGGATATGGCGGTGCCTACAACGTTCACTGCGCCACTCGCGCTCTCGAAGCCTCGGGAGCGGCCGCGCTGCACCTGGAAGACCAGCCATTCCCCAAGAAGTGTGCGGCCATGGCGGGCAAGGAGCTTGTTCCGGTCGCCGAGATGGTGGCGCGCCTGCGCGTAGCGCTAGATGCGCGGACGGATCCTGACTTTGTCATCATTGCCCGCACGGACGCCTTTGCCGTCGAAGGACTCGATGCGGCAATCGCGAGACTGCAGGCGTACGAGGATGCCGGGGCGGACGCAACCATTCTGATGTCCGTGGCAACCGAAGATGACATGCGCAAGATCACGTCATCCTTGCGTAAGCCCACGATCGTGATGATGGTCGAAGGTCTCCGTCCCCTGGTTTCGGCTGAGCGCCTGCAGGAAATCGGCTACCCGGTGGTTTGCTACCCGGTCTCGCTGCTGCAAGCACAGGCCTTCTCGCAAAAGCAAATGCTCGAAGGGCTGAGAGCACAGGGCAGCACAACGGCCAGCCTGAACCAGACAATGGTCCTGCCCGAGCTCAGCGCGTTCATGGGACAGGCCAAGGCCAACGCGATCGATGGTGCATTCTCGCAATACCTTCTCCAGGCTCAAGGCCAGGAATCCGCAGCATGACGGTCCCACTCACCCTGGCGGAAAAGATACTGGCCCGCGCCTCGCGTTTGCCGTCCGTTCGGGCCGGCGATGTGGTTTGGGCATCGCCAGACCTGATCACAGCGCACGATCTGAATTACGAACGGCATCGGAGGATGCTGCAGTCGATTGGCTATCCGAACATCGCCGAGCCGGAGAAGGTATTCGTCACCGTGGATCACACCACCCACTCCGGATCGGTGACCCACTTGGCGACGCACGCGTTCATCCGGAGGGACACGAAGGAGCAGAAAGTCGGCTGGTTTCTCGATACAGGCCGCAACGGCATCAGCCACAACGCCCCTCTTGACCTCGATGTAGTCCATCCCGGCATGCTCGTGGTTGCAGCGGACACGCGTGCTCCCGCGCTAGGTTGCGCCGGCGCATTCGCAGTCGCGCTTGGCATGGGCGCGGCCATGGCACTGGCAACCGGCAAGGTGTGGCTGCGAGTCCCGGAGACGCTTCGGGTCGCCCTGCATGGCCGTCCACTTCCCGGCACGATGAGTCGCGATGTCGCGCAGTGGATTGCCTCACAGATCGGCGAGGCGCGCGGAGACTATCGGTGCATCGAGTTTCATGGCGACTATGTCGAAGGGCTGGATCAGGATGGCAAGCACACGCTGTGCAACGCCATGGTGGATATCGGGGTCAAGGCTGCTGTTTGTCCGGCTCGCGATGCACACGGGGTCGTCTGGCAAAGCGACGCCGGCGCAAGCTTCGAGGACGAGCTGAGCTTCGATGTGTCCGGCCTTGCGTTGCAGATCTGCCTGCCCCCCGATCCGTTGAACGCTGTTCCTCTCGTGGAGGCCATTGGTCGGCGCATTACGTCGGCATTCATCGGCTCCTGCATCGGGGGCAAGATGGAAGACCTGCGCGCAGCGGCGGAGGTACTCAAGGGCCGCCACGTGCACCCAGACGTTCGGCTGACGGTCATTGCCGCCACGCAGGCGATTTATCACCAGGCACTGCGTGAAGGCTTGATAACCGACATCTCGAGTTCCGGCGCCGAAGTCTCGGCTGGAATCTGCGGCCCCTGCTATGGCACTTACGCGCCGCTGAGCGATCAGGACATTTCCATCTGCACCGCGACACGCAACGACGCGGGACGCCTGGGCGGCGAACGAGCTCCGGTTTATCTGGCGAATGCTGCCGTGGTGGCGGCGTCCGCGGTTCTGGGACGAATCGGCTCACCGGCCGAGGTCTTCGGAGGTGACACTCATGACTGAAAAAGTAGACCTCGTCCAACGAGGGCGTGCGTGGGTCTTTGGTGACGACGTCCTGACGGACGGGCACATCATGGACATAGAAATGACTCGGCAGATTGTCTATGACCCGGTTCAGCTCGCTCCTTATGCCATGTGCGGACTGTCGACGGATTTCGCGAAGAAGGCGCGTCCTGGCGACTTCATCGTCGCCGGCCGCAACTTCGGAAAAGGCCCGATGCATATCCAGGGCGCCATTGCATTGAAGGCTCTTGGCGTCTCGGTCCTTTCCGAGTCCATGGCTCGATCGTTCTTCAGACTGTCCGTGTCTGTCGGCTTGAAGACGATACCCTTCGCCAAGGGCATTCAGTCGTTCATTCGCGCGGATGACGATGTCGAAGTCGACTTCTTCAGCGGCACGATAGTCAACCACACGCTAGGCCGGAGGGAAGCATTCCCGCCACTGGCCTCTGCAGCGTTGGAAATCGTTGCGGCTGGCGGTGAGCAGGCTTGGCTCAAGCAACAAGCGCCCACGACCAAAGCCGCAGCAGCATGACCAGGATGGAAAACAAGCGATGGAGCCGTCGTCCCGAGGGATCGACGTGGGGCGACTTCGGACCGGACGATCAGCGCGGTCGAATCAACCTGATCACAAAAGACAAGGTGCTGGAAGGATTGGCCGAAGTTCAAACTGGAGAGACCTTCTGCCTGAGTTTGCCCCTTGACTACCCAGGCGGCAGTGCACTCAACCCCAATCGCCATCCTCCGGTCATTCGCCCGACACTGCGCAACGGTGGCGTTAACTTCAACTACCTTCTGTCGCAGCAGACCCCAGGAGTCACCGATGTCCTGTCGGACGATCTGGTGACACTGCACTTGCAGTACTCCACTCAGTGGGACGGCTTTGCTCACGTGGGATCGCGTTTCGACGCCGACGGCGACGGGCTTCCGGAGTCGGTCTACTACAACGGATACCGCGCCGATCGCGACATCGTCGGTCCACGTGACGTTTCCGACGCGGGCGTTCCTTCTGGTCCGGGCTCGAGCACTTCCAGGGCCGTTGCTCTAGGCATAGAGAACATGGCGACCGCCTGTGTCCAAGGCCGAGCCGTCCTGCTCGACTTGAAAAGCGCGCTCGGCCCTCAGCGGACGGTCGTTGGTTTTGACATGTTCCGTCGCGCGTTGGAGGCGGGCCGAGTCGAGATCACTTCAGGGGACATCCTCTGCTTGCACACGGGCTTCGCGGACGCGCTCCTGGCGATGCATCGCGAACCGAGCATCCACGAACTGGAGGGGTGCGGGGCGGTGCTAGACGGAAGGGATGAAAGGCTGCTTCAGTGGATCACCGACAGTGGCGTAGCTGCGATTGCCGCGGACAACTATGCGGTCGAAAACTTCCCCGCATCTCATCGCGGGGGCTGCTGTGCTGCATTGCCTTTGCATGAGCACTGCCTGTTCAAGCTGGGAGTCCATCTTGGAGAGCTCTGGCACCTCGGACCACTGGCCTCCCGATTGCATGAGTTGGGCCGCAATCGGTTTCTGCTGACTGCGCCCCCACTCAATCTCCCCGGGGCAGTGGCATCTCCGGTGACACCGATTGCAACGATCTGATAGATCCGCCAGGAATCACCAAACCGGCGGACCATCACCGGCTCGCCGGCTCTGTCGCGTCGAAGGCCCTTCAGCTTGTCGCTACGTGAGACCATGAAAAATTTCGGATGTCGAGCCTATTAGAGGCAGGGCCCGGCTTTCACCAAGCGGGCGACTCGAAATGTCGGCAAGTCGATGCGCGAGCTCTACTTGTCCACCCTGTGGAATAGGCAACGTGTTAGCCCGCCGGCGTGTGAACGCGCTGCAGAACAAGGCACCTAGCCGGTGGACTACCCGGCCCAGGTGGAACTCACGGCCCTCCCGGCCGGCTAGCGCAGCGGCGAGAAGCCGACCGGTTTGACCAGGGTGGACTGTCGCTTTAGCAGTTTGTCCCTGCCGGCCACCAGCGGCCACTGGCCCGTTGCCTCCAACTCGTCCATCACACGCTCCCGCTGGACTACGCTCTCATAGGCCCAGATATGCACCCATTGGTAGAGCGATCCGATCTCCGTGCGTCCATAGGTCACGAGCGAGGCAAGTTCGGCTCGGGTTTGTACCTTTTCCAGCCACTCCGGCAGCATTTCCTCGATGCCACCCGGAACATAGTGGTCGATGCAGATCTCGTAGCAACTCCCCACCTGCCGCGGGACGATAGGGGGCGCCGACGCATGGGGCACCACAATCCATGAGTCGGCCTCCACCATGAAGTCTCGGATCTTCGGCGGCCAGACGCCACTGGCGGCAGCGGCAGCACGAACGTCCATGCGTTCCTGAACGGAGGCGTAGGGCCAGAGGTGGAAGATCTGGTCGAGGTTTCCTGAACGGGTCGCCCATAGCCCCGCCATCGTCGAGAAAGCTAACCGGTGCGGCAGCACTTCCTGGAAGCGGCGAAGTGTCTTCGCGACACTTCCGGGACGCAGGACATAGGAACGAAGCTCAAATATCATGGCAAGTCTCAATGGTAGGAGGTTAGGTTTTCGCGCCGAGACGGAATTCCTGGACGTGATCGTGTACGGCGTCGAAGAAGGACTTGGTGTGGGGGCCGCCATCGACCGCGAGGGCAGCACCGTTGACATACGAGGACCTGCGCGATGAGAGGAAGGTGATGACATCCGCCACCTCCTCAGCAGTGCCCCAACCCTGGGAGGCCATGCGCTCGGCAAAGTGGCTTAACTCCTCTGACGTGGCGCCACGCTGCTGCGCCCCTTTTTCCCACGTCTTGAGACGGTCTTCGATCATCACCACCCCCGCCACCACGCAGTTGACCCGGATGCCGAACTCCGCCAGCTCCGCCGCAAGGTCGATAGAGAAGCGGATTTCCGCAGCCTTCGCCGGCCCGGTGCAGGACGAGCCCGGCGGGTAATTTCCTCGCGTACCGGTGCGGCCGGCGATATTCACGACACAGGGATACCTACCTGCTCGCAACAGCGGTAACAGGGTCTGGGTGACGAGAAACGGGGCGAAGAAATTGACGGCCATGCCCTTCTGCAGATCGTCCATGCTCACCTCGGCGAAAGGCTTGTACATGCCGTAGCCGGCATTGTTGATGAGCACGTCCAATTGGCCATACTGCCTTCGCACGTGTTCGGCCAGCAGGACGATCTGCTGCGGAACAGTCACGTCCGCGACGACCACATCCACCGTCGAGGCCTGAATGCCCCGTAGTGCAGCAGCTGCGGCGTCGAGCGCGTCGCGCCCACGCCCGCACACGATCACCCGGGCCCCCTCCTCGCAAAAGGCTTTCGCGGTGGCAAGACCGATGCCCTTGCTTCCGCCAGTGATGAGGACAACCTTGCCCTTCAGTTCCAAATTCATTGCATTGTTCCCGGTCGCGTAGTGTCGAAACGAGCATCGCCCAACCCTACCTTGGCCATGAGTCCGCAGCATCGGGCGATGTGATGCGGATTGTTTCGCTCCTGTCGGAGAGAGGAAACCTATCCTGTCCGGGTGATGGACAAATTCTTGGTTTCTGAACGCACGTGTGTGTTCTCCAGAAGCTTGTCCAGTTTCCGGACAGAACGCGTTGATGGACTGCCGACTGCCGCATCGCCCGCTGCGACGGCGTGCCGTCCGGCTCACCGATCGGCAGTCGCGCGTAGCTGCGGTTTTTCCTGATCAGGCCCGACCCCAAGCTATCCGCCACGACGCGATGACGTTGCTAGAGTCGTTGAAATGTCGTTCTGTAGAAATTTCTGCACGCTGTCGAAGCCTGAGATGTTCTATTTTTTCGAACAGACTTCACGCAATTCTGATTCCACACCCCCCCTTCACGCTGTTAGCCTTTGAAGGACGAAGCGATGCGTTTGCACCCGATCGAACGTCTCCGAAACAACCCAATCCTGCCCATGACCGATCGCGCCCAATTTATTCGTCAACTGCCAAAGGCTGAGCTGCACATGCATCTCGAGGGCAGCATCGAGCCACAAATGATGCTCAGCCTTGCCAAACGCAATGGTCTCAGCCTGCGCTGGCAAACCGCAGATGCGCTCCGCAGCGCCTATGAGTTTTCGAGCCTGCAAGATTTCCTGAACCTGTACTTCGAAGGCTGCAAGGTGCTGGTGCAGCAGCAAGATTTTTATGACATCACGCGTGCCTATCTGCACAGGTGCGCCACGGACAACGTGCTGCATGCGGAGATGTTCATCGGGCCGCAAAGCTTCACCGACCGCGGCGTGACGATCGAATCGCTGATGGCAGGTGTACTTGGCGCGATGGACGATGCACGCCGGGAAGACAACGTCAGTTCCGGTCTTCTCATCAGCGCCCATCGCCACCGCACGGAAGCAGATGCCCTTGCGCTCCTGGACAGCATCACGCCATGGCAAGACCGCATAGCGGGTATCGGCATGGGCGGCCCCGAAGTGGGGAATCCGCCTTCGAAGTTCGTGAACTTCTTTGCCGAGTGCAAGCGCCGCGGGTTCAAGACCACCATTCATGCCGGAGAAGAAGGACCCGCTGCATACGTCCGCGAGGCAGTTGAGCTGTTGGATGTCGACCGGATCGATCATGGCAACTCCGCCCTGGACGACCCTTCATTGGTCGAGCTGCTGAGGGCACGAGCCATCCCTCTGACCGTGTGCCCCTTGTCCAATCTCCGTTTGAAAGGCGTGAGTTCGCTTGCAGAGCATCCGCTGCGGGAGATGCTCCAGAAGGGCTTGTTCGCAACCGTCAATTCGGACGACCCGCCCTACTTCGGCGGCTACGTCAACGAGAACCTGATCGAGGTCCAGCGCAGCCTCGACCTCACCCGCGACGACATCATCACGCTGGCGAAAAACAGTTTCCGTGCTGCGTTCATCGACGAAGCCAACAAGGCTCGCTATCTGTCCCGCATCGACGACTACGTGAAACAGAACGCGCACTTCTGAACGCCGCGCACTGCTCGGCAGTGCGTTCGACCTCACCGAACTTCCTGCATCGCCCACTCGTGGTGGGCGCATCGCATGTCCATGCACAGCTTTTCCGATCCGGGCACCGAGTCAGCCCGGTTTCAGCGGCGCGTCGCCGTCGCGCGCGCGCTCACTCTGATCTGCTTCGGCTTGATCATTGCGCGCCTGTTCTACCTGCAGATTCAGGAACACGCGTCTCTCAGCGCCAAAGCCGAGCGCAACAGCACGGCCATCGTTCCCATCCCGCCCGAGCGGGGCCTGATCTTCGACCGTCAAGGCGTGGTGCTGGCGGCAAACAAGCCCGTGTTCTCGCTCGAGATCACGCCAACGAAGGTTCAAGGTGATCTTGACCATCTGCTGAGCGATCTCGCCGGAGTGGTTCGAATCGAAGCACGCGACATCAGTCGCTTTCGCACGCTGCTGGCAGAATCGAAAGGGCTGAGTCCCATCCCGTTGCGCACCATGCTCAGCGAGGAAGAGATCGCGATCGTCTCCGCGCAGCGCTTCCGCTTTCCGGGAGTGGAAATCAACGCGAGAAGTCTTCGGACCTATCCCTTCGGACAGCTTGCCAGCCACGCGCTGGGCTACATAGGCCGCATCAACGACACGGACCGCCGCGCACTGGAGGATGCCGAGCCAACGCGCCAGAACTACCTGGGCTCGGACCACATCGGCAAACTGGGAATCGAACAGCGCTACGAAACCCAACTGCACGGGACCACAGGGTTCGAGAGGATGGAGACTGCGGCGTCCGGTCAAGCCATGCGCAGCCTGTCGGTGCAAGCTGCCCGCGCAGGCCAGGGCGTGCAACTGGCGCTGGACCTTCGATTGCAGCGGCTCATCGAGCTTCTGCTCGGGAACCGCCGCGGCGCGGCAGTGGTCCTGGACCCGCGCAACGGCGATGTGCTGTCCTTTGCCAGCACGCCGACCTTCGATCCCAACATCTTCGTGACCGGGGTCGATCGAGACACGTGGAAGACCTTGAACGAGTCAACCGACCATCCGCTGCTCAACCGCGCGTCTCGCGGCACCTATCCGCCCGGATCGACCTACAAGCCATTCATGGCCATGGCCTCACTCGAACTCGGGAAGCGCGCCCCGAGCGTTCTCATCAACGATCCCGGCTACTGGGATTTCGGCAATCATCGATTCCGCAGCCACGAGGGTGGTCTGGGTCCGATGAACCTCTTCACCAGCCTGGTCTATTCAAGCAACGTGTACTACTACACGTTGGCCAATGAGATGGGCGTCGAGACCATCCACGATTTCATGTCGCCCTTCGGCTTCGGACAGCTGACGGGAATCGATCTCGATGGTGAAGTGCGTGGTGTGCTGCCCAACCAGGCGTGGAAGCGAAAGGCTTATCGCACAGCGGCGCAGCAGAAATGGCAGCCCGGCGAAACGATCTCCCTGGGAATCGGCCAGGGGTACAACAACTTCACCATCCTGCAGCTTGCGACCGCCACGGCTGCGTTGGCGAACAACGGCCTCCTCCATCCACCGAGGATGGCGACAGGCCTCGAGGATCCCGACACGCATGCGATCCATCCCATCGCACCACCGGCGTCACGCGATCTGAAGCTGCGCCCCGAGAACCTCGCGCTCGTGCGCGATGCCCTCATCGGCGTGACGGTCCAGGGCACCGCCAGAAAATCATTCCTGGGGGCAAAGTACGTCAGTGCGGGAAAGACCGGTACGGCGCAGGCAGTGACGATCAAGCAAGGCCACCGCTACAACGCCGCGAAGATGCAGGAACAAGAACGCGATCACGGGCTCTACATGGGCTTTGCTCCCGCCGGTGCACCGCGCGTCGCGGTCGCGGTGATCGTCGAGAACGCCGGCGGAGGTGGCCAGGTCTCCGCGCCCATCGCGCGGCGCATCTTCGACTACTTGCTCGAAGGCGAATATCCCAGCGAGGAAGACATCGAGGCTGTACAGCAGGGCATCGGCACCACACCCCGTGGCAAGCCAGTTCGTATGGAAGACGTGAACTGGCCCTACGGGATGGCGTTTCATCCAGACGACTTACCAGCCCCAGAACCTGCGTCAGCCCGAGTACGCTGAACACCGTAGGCCTGGGCGACGCTCCGGAACTTCGGAGCTCACCACCCCTTGCATGCCGTTGCCGCGGCGATGATCTCTTGCCGATCGAATCCATTGGCGTTCTCGATCAGCATCGGACTCGCCGCGATGAACGTTTGGCGCGGCAGCTGCTTGGTGATCTGTTTTTCACTGAACATGAATTCCTGGAATCGCCCATACGCAGCTGGATCCATGGCGCCTATCAATTTGCCGCCGTTCATTTGAAAGGCATCCTTCAAGGTATCGAGTTGCGCCTTGAGAAGCGCGAGGTCCCATTTGGCCAATGTGGCTTCGTCCGCGCCGCTGGGCTTGCTTCCCGGGAAGGACTTCCACTGAACCTTGCGTGCGCAGTCCGGGTTGGTTTCGGCAAACAATTGCCCCTTGGCGGCACCTCGCACGATGGCTTCCACCATCTTGGGGTCCGACTCAACGAGCTTCTGCATGGCTGTCAGCGTGAAATCCGGCATGCCCCGCCATTGGGGCGACCGGAACACCTTTAACTTCGCCCCGCTGTTCTCGAAGCCGGTCAGCGCAGATTGCCAGAACATCAACGCCTGGACGCGATTGTTCTTCAGTGCATCCAGCGCCGGTGCGCCGGCTCCCACTGCGATCAACTGAATATCGGTGTCCGGATCGAGGCCGTTGCTCCTGAGCAATCCCTTCAGGAGCAACGTCCCGCCCGTTGCAAGACTGACGATGCCGATCTTCTTGGACTTGAGGTCCTTGACGTCGGTGATCGCGCCACCGTCGATGACCGCCAAACCCCAGTCGATGACACCGTTCCCCATCACGCCGCGAACTTTCGCATTTCCATCCGTGTTCGCCTGGATCAGGTTCGTGGCATTCAGCTCCGCAAACTCGATGCCACCAGATGCAAGTTGCTGCAGCGCCTGGGCGGATCCGGAGACACCGATGACGTTGACGTCATAGCCCTCCTGTTTCCAATAGCCCAACGCCAACGGCATCATCAGCCACGGATAGCTGATGTTGAGAACCTGGCTTCCTACAGCAATGGTGACCTTCTTCAGCGGGCGGTCCTGTGCCTGAACCGTATGCCCCACCGTGACGAGATAAAGGGCCAACACAGCGAATGCCCATTTACGGAGCAAGCACCGGCAGAGACGAACGGATGAATGGCGCGGCATGAAGTCTCCTTGTTCAACTTGATGCGCAGTGGAGCACGTTCGCACTTAGACCTAAAGCATGAAATTCAGCTCAGTGCGTTCGAATATCTGGCACGCTGAAATCTACATGCGAGTGACGCGATCAGAGGCGAAAAAAAGATCGAAGCAATCCATGGCCTCTCTCACCGTTCTGCGCTCGGAGAAGCGTCGAATCAGTCGTCCGCAGTGGCGCGCCGCACGGCCTCTTGCAGATGCTCAAGAAAGATGCGAACTGCGACCGGGAGATTGCGGTCCGTGTGAACGCAGATGTTAAGCGGCCACTTCTCGACGCCCTTACCCCGCAGCGGCACGTACTTCAGGCCACGTGGCGGTGTTGAACCACCGAAGTATTTGTTGACGATTGCGACGCAAAGACCTGTGGCGGCCGACGCACGCATCAACTCGAAAGAGTTCGTCACCATGACACCGCGCGGCTTGATCTTCGCCTTTGCAAACATCCTTACATAGCTGCCGCGGATGGTCAGCGTTTCATCCGGCAATGCCATCTCTTCATCGCCGCACTCGCTGATGTCCACGAAGGCTCGCTTGGCAAAAGGATGGCTTCCGGACACCAGAAGGCATGGCTTGATGAACCGTTGCTCGACGACCGTGACGTCGAACGTGTCGGGGCTGATGTACGACAGCGAGATGTCGAGCTCGTCCTTCGACAACTGCTCCATCAGCCTGGCGCCTCCGGCCACCTCGACCTCGAAATTGATGCCCGGGTACTGCGTGTGGAACGTCCGCAGAAACTGCGGAAGGAATTCTCTCGTGAAGGACTCCGATATGCCCAGCCGCACCGTCCCGCGCTGCATCGTCTGAATGGATCGGATGTCCGTTCTGACTTGGTCGAGCCCGTTCTCCACGTTGCGTGCGTAGGCGAGCACGACCTCGCCTGCCGAGGTGAGTTTCATCACCTTCTGTCCACGGTGCCGCTCGAAGAGCAGGCTGCCCAAGTCTTCTTCCAGCAGATGGATCTGGCGCGATATGGCAGACGCTGCAACGTGCAGCTCCTCCGCCGCGCGCCGGATGGACCCGACCCGCGCGACGCCTGCGAAATACCGCAATCCAATGCTGTTGATCAAGGAAAGACCTCCGGCGATGGCCGCGGTCTTCCGCAGCCTGCGAATCTTATACAGGACACAAGCAAACCTTGTGCCGTCTGCCGAAGATCGCAACGCTGCGCGAGCCGCCGATCCACCGTCACCCCGGTACGCGTCCGGAGGCAACGTCCACAGAAGCGCTCAGGCCTGATAGCCGAGACCGTCGGCAGCTTCCAGTCGCCGCTTGAAAGCGTTCCATTCCCGGGCGTGTGGATCAGCCTGGGAGGCGTTCGCGCCGCCCTTCTCGAACTGCAGTGCGGTCTTCTCGGACACTTCGGGCGACAGTGGCCGAACTGCCTGACCAGCAGATTGGATGGCGAGTTGCACCCGGCATGCGCGTTCCAGATTGAACATGAGGATGAATGCTTCCGCGACGGACCGCCCAACCGTCAACAGTCCGTGATTGCGCAGGATCAGCGCCTTGGCCTTGTCTCCGAGACTTGCCACCAACCTCGCTCGCTCATCCAGATCAAGCGCCAGCCCTTCGAACTCGTGATAGGCCACCCGGTTATAGAACTGTAGGGCCCACTGATTCGTCGTCTGAAGTCCATCACGCAGCGACGCCACTGCCATCCCGCCCACCGTGTGGGTGTGCATCACGCAAGCGGCATCGTGCCGCGCCGCGTGAACCGCGCTGTGGATCGTGAAGCCTGCGGCATTGACCTCGCTGTCGCTGGCGTCGACCTTGTTTCCATCCAGATCGATCTTGACCAGCGCAGACGCCGTCACCTCGCTGAACAGCAGGCCGAAGGGATTGATCAAAAAATGATCATGCCGGCCAGGCACACGCACCGAGAGATGCGTGTAGATGGCATCGTCCATTCCAAACAACGCGAAGAGACGGTAGGCGGCAGCCAGGTCTTCTCGCACCTCCTGTTCGCTTCGTTCGCTCTGTTCGTTTGGAACGGCATCGCGCTGCCTTGTGCTCATGACTGCGTCCTCGGTGTTCATCAATCACCCCCTCAGGCCTGCGCGAAGCGGCCCGAGGCCCGCTTTTCGACGGCGATCTTCGGCGCGATGGCCCGCGCATGCGTTCCCTTGCCGATGATTCCCGCACCATCCTCGGCCCACACCTCGAAGAGAAACAGAGGACCCTTCTTCTCCAGGAAGCGCGCGTGCGCGGTGATCTTCTGACCAACTGGCGTGGGCGCGAGATGCTCCAACTCCACCTTCGCGCCGACAGAGAGTTGCCCTTCCGTAAGAATTGGCCGGAGTACCTTTGCCGCGGCGCGCTCGAGTTGCGCGAGCAGCCACGGCGTCGAGAAGACCTCCGGAAAGGACTCGCCAGGCTCGGAAGACAGAGCGGCCGCCAGATGAGCGTCGGTGACGGTGACATCGACCGACGCGTGAGCATTTTCTTGAAGTTGTTCCATTGATTGAGGTCCTGTGTGTAGAGAGGGGATGCAGCCCGTCGGGGGGTCAGCGCGCGCCGGCTTCAGGCAGCGACGATTTTTTCGGCCTCATGGTTGACCCAGAAAACCACTTTGCGCTTGATGAGATCGACGGCGCCGTGGAGCAAGATTCCCATCACCGAAAGGATGATGAGAATGGCGAACACCCCGGCGGTGTCCATCGAGAAGTTGCGCTGCAGGATCAGATAGCCAAGTCCGGCTTGCGAGCCCACGAATTCGCCCACAATGGCGCCGATCACGGCCAGCACGATGCCAACGTCGAGACCAACGAAGATGTACGGAAGGGCGTTAGGTACCTTCACGTACTTGAACGTCTGCCAACGCGAACCGGTGAAGGCCGTGATCAGATCGATCTGCTCCCGAGGTGAGGAGCGCAGACCGACGATCGTGTTTGCCAGCACCGGGAAGAACACGATCGTTGCCGTGATGACGATCTTGGACGTGACGCCGAAGCCGAACCAGATCACGAACAAGGGGGCGATGGCCACCTTGGGAATCGTCTGGAAGGCCACGACGTACGGATAGAGCGTTCGCTCCACCAGAGTGAACTGTCCGATCAAGGCTCCCAGAACCAGTCCGAACAATGCGCCGGCAAAAAAACCTACCAACGTCTCGTACAAAGTCACGCCGGTGTGCCATACGAACGTGTTGTCGGCAAGGCCGTTCCACAAGGAAATCACCGTTGCGGTCGGCGTGGGAACCACGAGCGAAGAGACTTCAAGAAGCCTGACTGCAAGCTCCCACCCTCCGATGATGACGATGAAAAGCAGGATAGAGAGCGGACGTTCGGGCTTGCTGCCAAGAAGCCCCGGACCGTCCTGTTTGGGAGTGGTGGTATCGGTCATGCGTCGAGCGCTCCTTGTGAACTGAAATACTTGCGGATGTGAGAGACGACCTCCCCGAACGGCGCCGAGTTGATCATCTCCAGCCTGCGTTCTGCCGGCAGGTTGACGTTGAGGATTTCGGTGATCCGCCCCGGACGCGGTGACATCACGATGACTCGGTCCGCCAGGAAGACCGCCTCGGGAATGCTGTGCGTCACGAGCAACACGGTCTTCTTGCTGGCGGCGCGAATACGCAGCAGGTCGAGGTTCATGTTTTCGCGCGTCATGGCATCCAGTGCACCGAATGGTTCGTCCATGAGCAGAAGCGCTGGATCGTGGGCCAGTGCCCGGGCGATCCCCACGCGTTGCTGCATGCCGCCCGACAGTTCATTGGGGTACTTATCCTCGAACCCGGCAAGTCCGACCATGGCGAGGTACTTCCTGGCATCCGCGCGGTTCGCATCCGTGATGGCGCCGTGCAGCTGACTCGGCAGCAGGATGTTCTCGAACACGGTGCGCCACGGCAGGAGCACCGGCGCCTGGAACACCACGCCGATCTGGCGATTCGGCCCCTCGATCTGGCGTCCGTCGATCTCGACCGAGCCGGAAGTGCGGCGCAGGATGCCCGCGAGAATCTTCAGCAACGTCGATTTGCCGCAACCGCTGGGGCCCACCACTGTGATGAACTCTCCGTTGGCAACCGAGAAATTGACGTCGGACAGCGCGTGGATCTGGTTCCCCTCGCGTGTCGCATACATCTTGTTCAGGCCTGAAACATGAATCATCGGGTCTCCTCAAACGGCGTTGGTGCGACCGTGGTCGCCGGATTGGGAAACGAGCCCAGGTGAAGCGAAGCGCTCATCTCGCCACTTGAACGCAGCCTTCATGCCATCGCGGCCCATGCGTTCGAAGAATTCCTTCGCTTCGTCCGACTCGGACATGAGAACCTGGGTGAAGATCTCCGCTCCGTATTCGATCGCTGGCTGGAACCCGCGCAGTTCATAGGAGCGATTGAGTCCGAGCTTGTTGAGCTCGACCGCCGGTGGAGGCAGCCTGGCGAGACGCAGAGCGGTGTTCATTGCCTCGGAGCGAAGCTGATCGGCGGGAACCACGCGATTCGCAATCCCCAGACGCACGGCGCCCTCGGCCGACACCCGATCACCGAAGAGCAGAAACTCCTTGGCGCTTTTCATTCCCATGATCCAAGGCGTGATGTTGAAGGGCGGCGCGGACTGGAACTGGATCTCCGGCTCGCCGAACACCGCCCCCTCCGACGCAAGCGTGTAGTCGCAGACCATGGACAGATCGCATCCCCCGCCAAGTGCAAAGCCATTCACGGCTGCGATCACCGGCAGGCGCGATTTCCAGATCCGCCACCAGGTGTCGTTCCCGAGCTTCACGTGGCCGCGCCAGTCCTGCACGCTCGTGAACGGCTTGGCGCGCGGCGCGAGATCGAAACCCGCGCAGAAAGCCCGCCCCTGCCCCGTGATGATCAACACGCGCACGCCGGTGTCGTTCTCGAGCACGTCCAGGGCGTGCTGCATGTCGAGCAGGATCTGATCGTTCAGCGCGTTCATCTTGTCCGGTCTTGCGAGCTCGAGCGTCGCCACCGTGTTCTCGATACTTAGTTCGATGCACTCATATTTCATTTTTTCTTGTCTCCTGGTTTTTCAATGCAGCTACCTTCGATGCGGCTATCACCGAGCCTTCGGGATCACCAACGCGTCCAGCACCACTGCACCCTGGCCTTGGGCAAGGACTGCAACGGGATTCAGATCGATGGCTTCGATTTCATTCGCGTAGACCACCGCGATGTCGGACAGCCGCTCAAGCGTCTTCGCCAGGGCGTCACGATCCGCCGCGACTCCGCCTCGATAGCCCCCCAACAACTTGCCCAGCCGCGTCTGATCGATCAGCGCGGCAGCGGTCTTCAAGTCCACCGGCGCGAGCTCGAACGTGGCGTCCTGCAGAATCTCGACGAGTACGCCGCCGGAACCGACCACCACACCGGGTGCAAAGGGCCGATGGGTCACGACGCCCAGGATGGCTTCGATACCACCGCGAACCATCTGCTGCACCAGCACCCCTGCGACGTGCGCCTCGGGCGCCTTGCGCCTGACGCTCTCGAGAATCCGGCTATAGGCCGCTCTCACGGCGGCTGCGTCCGGTAGATCGACGACGACGCCACCTACCTCGCTCTTGTGGGGCAGGTCCGCGGATTCGATCTTCATCACCACGGGATACCCGATGGCATCGGCGTGTGCAACGGCCTCTTCCTCGCTCGATGCCAAGCGCTCAGCGGTCACACGGATCCCGTGCTCCTCCAGGAACGACTTGCTCTCCCGTTCCGTCAGCGGCTCCGCGGATTCGAAGCGTCGGACCCATTTCTGTTGACGGTCGACACCCGGCGTCTTGGGAACGACCTCGGTGACCATGAACGCCGCATGGTCCACCAGATGCTTGATGGCACGCAGCGCATTGCGCATTCCGCACAGCGTGGGCACTTCGCTCAATGGAGCGAGCACGGCAGGATGGATTCTGGCGGACAGGTTGTTGAAGAACACGACGGGCTTGTGCGCCCGCGCGCTGCGTTCAGCCACGGTGATCGCGAGCTTCTCGTAGATCGCCGCCTGGTCCTCTCCCATGGACGCCGGGCAATCCTGCGACACGGCGACGATATGGATAGAAGGATCGTTCAACAGCGCATCCAGGCAATCCCCGTACATCCTGGTGTCGAACACCCCGACGCCCGTTGCGTCGAGCGGATTGCGCGGGGCGCCGAACACGGGGAGCACGGTCTTGAGGTGCGCCACGGTCGAGTCGCTCAACGCCGGCAGAACAAGCCCGCAGCGCTCGGCGATGTCGCAAGTCATCGAGAGTTCGCCGCCGCTCACGTTGAGGACACCCAGTCCCGCGCCCTTCGGCATCGAGCGGATCGTGGAAAACAGCGCGACAGTCTCGACCAGCTCGTCGTAGTCTTCGACCAGCGTGACGCCGTGGCGCCTGAAGAATGCCAGCAGCGCCGTGTCGGAGCTCGCGATCGCACCGGTGTGCGCGGCGCTCGCGGCAGCACCAGACACGGATCGGCCGACCTTCAACGCTACGATCGGCTTGCCTGCCTTTCGCATTTGTGCGGCGGCGCGTGCGAAGGCCGAAGGATCGCGCAACGTCTCCACGAAGAGCGCGGCGACCTTGGTGCGCGGGTCTTGCGCCACATAGTCGAGGTACTCGGGAATATCGGTCACCGCCCCGTTGCCCAACGAAACCAGATGGCTGAACTTGAAGCGGTTCAAGCTGCTCAGGGCGATGCATGCCGAACCCGAATGGGAGATCAGCGCGATGTCGCCGGCTTCCAGCCCCTCCGGCACGGCAGCGCTGTATAACGCCACCCCGTTCTCGACACTGAAAATTCCCAGGCAGTTGGGCCCGCAAAGATTGATTTCGTTGTCACGGCAGAACGTGCTGATCTCCGCCTGCAGGGCGGCTCCCTGCTCTCCGGTCTCGGCAAACCCGCTGGCGTACAACACCGCACTGCGCGCCCCGGCGGCATGCGCGTTCTTGAGGGCATCAAGGGCCTTGTCCGCGCCAAGTGCAATCACCACGCAATCCACCGATCCGGACAACAAGGTCAGATCGCGATGGCACGCCAAACCCAGCACTGACTCGGCGTTGGGATGAATGGGGTAGATGGCCCCGGCATACCCGACGCGCAGGAGATTTTTGATCACGGTATTGCCCATCGCCTCAGGTCGCGGCGACGCTCCCAACACCGCGATGGACTTGGGATTCATTAGCGTGGACAGGTAATGCAAAGAGGGGCTCCTACGGGGCTTGAGAGGCATCGATCGATCGCCGCGTGAGATGCGGCACCGATGTCGAGAACCGAGACTCTAGGGAGCGCACATGTGCGGGTCAATCACAGATTTTCGGCATCCACGTACTAATTTTTGACACACACCAAGAGCGGTCGAACACTAGAATTTTTGTTCACCGAGGAGCGCTGCAACGATCACGCCCGCCACTGCGCGAGTTCCGATCTGTCAGGCTCGGAAGACTGCCAAGAACCGGCATCCTTAACTGCGCTCACCGACGGAGTGCGGTGAGCCTCGGTGTTCATCTCGCTCTGACGACAACCCATCACAAGGAGCAAGAGATGAGCGAAAGATTGACATTGAGCCAAGCCGGCGATCACGTCGTGGCGGACATCGCGTTGGCCGATTGGGGTCACAAGGAACTGCGCATCGCGGAAACGGAGATGCCGGGACTAATGGCCATCAGAAGCGAGTTCCTCGAGCAGCAGCCGCTGAAGGGCGCACGCATCGCCGGGTCCCTGCACATGACCATCCAGACCGGCGTTCTCATCGAGACGCTGCAAGCGCTGGGCGCTACCGTGCGCTGGGCGTCGTGCAACATCTTCTCGACGCAGGACCACGCCGCGGCGGCCGTGGCTTCGAAGGGAACCCCTGTCTTCGCCTTCAAGGGCGAAACGATGGAGGAGTACTGGGACTACACCCACAGGATCTTCGAGTTCAGAGGGCCTCGAGGCGAGCCTGAAGAAGGTCCCAACCTGATCCTCGACGACGGTGGCGATGCCACCACGCTGATGCATCTTGGCAGCCGCGCCGAGAAGGATCGCAGCGTGATCTCTAAGCCCGCAAGTTCGGAAGAACACATCCTCTTCGCGGCCATCGAGAAGAGGCTGGCCGCGGACCCGACCTGGTACAGCCGTCGTCTGCGCCACATCATCGGCGTGACGGAAGAAACGACCACCGGTGTCTTCAGACTCAATGACATGAGCACCAAGGGCGAACTCGTCATCCGTGCCATTGCCGTGAATGACTCCGTGACCAAGAGCAAGTTCGACAACACCTACGGCTGCCGGGAATCGTTGGTCGACGCGATCAAGCGCGCGACCGATGTGATGATCGCGGGCAAGATCGCCGTGGTGGCCGGCTTTGGCGGCGTCGGCAAGGGCTCCGCGCAGGCGCTGCGCGCCCTCAGCGCCCAGGTCTGGGTGACGGAGATCGATCCTATCAACGCGCTGCAAGCGGCCATGGAGGGCTATCGCGTGGTGACCATGGACGAGGCAGCAAGCCAGGCGGACATCTTCGTCACCGCGACCGGCAACCGCGACGTCGTCACCTTCGAGCACATGAAACGCATGAAGGACCAAGCGATCGTCTGCAACATCGGACACTTCGACAACGAGATCGACGTGGCGTCGCTCGAGGCTTGCCAATGGGACGAGATCAAGCCGCAGGTGGATCATGTGATCTTCCCCGACGGAAAGCGGATCATCCTGCTTGCCAAGGGCCGCCTGGTGAATCTGGGCTGTGCGACCGGCCACCCCAGCTTCGTCATGTCCGCCAGCCTCGCGAACCAGACCCTGGGACAGATCGAGCTTTTCACCAAGCAGGACGCCTATGAGAAGGGCAAGGTGTATGTGCTGTCCAAGCTCCTCGATGAGAAGGTTGCGAAGCTGCATCTCGCAAAGCTCGGTGCGCAGTTGACGGAGCTCTCCGACGCGCAGGCCGCCTATATTGGTGTGAGCAAGACCGGCCCATTCAAGCCCGAGGCCTACCGCTACTAGTGCGCACGCCGCGCATCAACCCAGCCTTGTTGATGCGCGGTAGACAGCTCGCTAATACCCGCGGTCGCGGTCAACGGCGAAGGCAGGCACCTCACCTCGGCGAAGACTGTCCAGATTGAGCAGTGTCTGCCGGGCTATCTCACTGGCGCTTGCGCGTGTGGCCATATGAGGCGTCACCAGGACCTGCTCGTGGTTCCAGAATGGATGCGCGCGCGGCAACGGTTCTTCCAAAAAAACATCCAACGTGGCGCCTGCGATATGGCCGGACTCCAGCGCGGCGACAAGGTCGGCGTCCACTAGGTGCGCCCCGCGTCCGACATTGACGACGTGAGCCCCCTTGGGCAGCTTTGCGAACAACGAGGCGCTGAGGAAGCCGCGCGTTTGCTCCGTCAGCGGCAGCAAACACACCAGGGTGTCACATGCACCAAGAAATTCGCACAGTTGCGCCGATCCGTGGAAATGAGCCATCCATCGTGGCACATCGTTCTTCGCACTGGCGCCCCAGCCACGCACGCTGTATCCCATTGCGTTCAATGCCATTGCGCATGCGCTTCCCAACTGTCCCATCCCGGCGATCCCGACTGCATGTCCGTCCACAGCGTAGACCCCGGATTTCAACCAATGGCGATCCGCGCGCGCCTGCAACACCGCATCCATCCGGCGTTGGCGATGGACCACTGCCCAGCAAACGTATGAAACCATGCTGTTGGTCGCACCAGCATCGACGATGCGGCAGACCGTGACGCCTCGAGGCAGTTCGGGGTCGCTCTGCAGATGGTCGATGCCCGCGCCCAGCGACTGGATGAGCGACAGACGCGGAAGGGACGCGCACACGCCAGGAGGCGGCGACCAGCACGCCACGGCTTCGATCTCTTCGAGCTTGCCAAGTCTGGGCCATTCCCGGATATCGATGTCAGGGCGCAGCGAACGGAAAGCATCGATCAACGACGAGTTGTCACCTCTCCGCAGAATTGCGAGAACGGGCGTTGCGGAGTTGCAAGTCGACGGCATCGGAATGCTGGAAGTTGCGACGGTTCGCAACGTGTCAGTGATCGGCGGCAACGGAACGCACCGCCATGCGCAGGTGCTCCACGAAGATGCTTGCCGCCGCGGGCAGATCACGATCGACATGGATGCTGACGTTTAGCGGCCAGCGATCCAGCCCCTTCCCCCGCAGCGGCACGTAGGTCATCCCCTCAGGGGCCTCGTGATCGCCGAAGTACCTGTCCACGACGGCAATCGTCAACCCCGCGCGCGCTGATGCGCGCATCAGCTCGAATGAATTGGTGACCAACAGTCCACGCGGTCGGATTCTGGCCTTTGCGAACATTCGAACGTAGCTCTCTCGAATGGTCAGGGATGCATCCGGCAATGCGATGTCCTCGCCGGCGCACTCCGAGATATCGACGAATTCCCGTTGCGCAAACGGGTGGCCGCGCGCAACCAGCAGGCAAGGTGTTGTCATTGCCTGTTCGACCACCGAAACATTGAAAGCATCCGGCGTGATGTACGACAGAGACACGTCGATGTCGTGATTGGCAATCATCTCAGTCAGCTTGCTGCCACCCGCGACGATGACTTCGAACATGATGCCCGGATACGCGGTGTGGAAGCGATGCAGGAACTGAGGGACGAACTCTCGCGTGAAGGATTCGGAAATGCCGAATCGAACCTTGCCGGTCCGAATGGTCTTGAGTGACTGGATATCGTCACGAACGGCGTCCAGGCCAGCTTCGATGCTCCTTGCATAGTTCAGCACCACCTGCCCTTCGGCCGTAAGCTTGAGGCCTTTGCGTCCCCGGTGTCGCTCAAGCAATTGGGCATCCAGTTCCTCCTCCAGCAATTGGATCAGCCGGGAAATTGCGGAGGCGGCCACATGCAGTTCCTCCGCGGCGCGGCGTATCGAGCCCGACTTGGCGACAGCCACAAAGTACTTGAGCGCATTGCTGCTGACCGGACGCAGCTCTGCTTTTCGTCGGCCCTGCGGCTCGACTGATTCGAGCGGTTTCGCGCCTGTGCTCATGAGCGTGCCGCGTCCAACGCCTCCATGGAGGGCGACATCAAGAAAGATGCGTCGAGTTCGCGCACATCGCGGGCGCCGATCTGCTTGAGCACGCGCAGGAGTTCATCCGCCAGGATATCGATGGCCTTCATGGCTCCCTGCTGCGCACCCGCGACCGTCCCGTAGAGCGTCGGCCTGCCCACGAAGACGAAATCCGCGCCGAGGCACAGAGCAGTCGCTATGTCCGCACCCCGGCGTACGCCGCCATCCAGCATCAAGGGAAACGTGCGCCCGACAACCTCGCGCACGACACGCAATGCCGCCAGCGAACTTCCAGCACGATCGAGTTGCCGTCCTCCATGGTTGGATATGACGATTCCGTCAACGCCGTGCGCGATGGCCTTTTGCGCATCTTCAGGGTGCATGACGCCTTTGAGGATGAGCTTGCCCTTCCACCGCCGCCGGAATGCCTCGAGATCATTCCATGTGACCTGGGCCGGCGACTGCGTTCGCAGGAACGTCGCGATCTGCATGGCACTGGCGTGAGCCCCGGCATAGGGGCGCCAGCCCTCGAACGAGGGCAGTCCCCCGCTTCGCAAGAAGCGCAGCAGCCATCCGGGATGCAGCAGCGCCTCCATGGTCGCGCGCGCATTGCCTTTCCACGGCAAGCCGAAGCCATTGCGAAGGTCGCGTTCACGTTTCGAACTCGCGGGAATATCGACCGTGACCACCAGGTGCTCGATACCCGAGCCTGCCGCACGGTCGATGACATCCAACGCAATGGCCTTGTCCTTCGACGGATACAGCTGGTACCACGTGTGCCCCGGTCCGTTGCGATGCACTTCCTCGAGCGAGGAATTGCCGACGCCGGACAGGATGAATGGAATCCCCCGCCGCGTGGCTGCGCGGACCAGCATGAGATCGGCGTCCGGTCGCAGCAATCCAGCAAATCCCGTCGGGGCGATTCCAAAGGGCTGGTCGAAGGAGCGCCCAAGGAGCGTGACCCCGCTTTGGACACTGCCGACGTCCCGAAGGTAGCGCGGCAAGAACGCATGCTGCGCAAAGGCCGATGTGTTGCGGGCCAGCCCGCACTCGTCTTCCGCACCGCCCTCGAGGTAATCGAACAGGATGCGGGGAAGCGTGCGCCGGGCAAGGCGCCGGAGGTCCGCGATCGACAAGGCTGACTCCAGGTCGCTGTTCATCAGTGCGGTCTCGTGGATCCAGGCGCCAATTGAGGGATCCACGGCACAGCGCCCTTCGTGAAGTCACTCGGCCCATTCACCAGTTCGCGCACTTTTCGGCGGCCTGCCGGATCGCCGATGCGTCGAACTGATTGGCTCTCCGATAGAGATCGGCGTCCGCAATCATCAGTGCGCTTGCCGGTACCGCGCGGCTGATCTGGCCTGACTTGAGCATGTATTGCTCCAACCGGGACACAGCGGCAGTGTCCACGTTGCCCCAGTACTTCCCGCCACCGACCTTGTACCCGTCTCGAAAGGAATCGAGTTGGGCCTTGAGCAGGTTGGTATCCCACTGGGCCAGCACGGAAGGGTCGGCTTGCCCCGTTGACTTTGTGTTCGGCCAGGTCTTCCACTGGATTCGGCGGACACAGTCGGGATTGGCGAACGCAAACTCCGAAGCCTTCGCCATGCCACGCACAATGGCCTCCACCATCTTGGGGTCCGATTCGATCGTCTTCGACATGGCCGCAATACTGAAGTCGGGCAACGTACGCCAATCTTCGCCGCGCAGATACCGCATCTTCAGGCCCGCATTCTCGAAGCCCGCCATGGCCGAAGCCCAGAACATCAGGCCCTGCACTCGCCCGCTTTTGAGCGCATCGATGGCTGGCGCGCCCGCTCCAGTGGCGATGAACTGGACGTCCTTGTCCGGGTCGATGCCCTTCTCCTTGAGATAGGCACGCAAGATGGCGACCCCGCCGGATCCCAGGCCGAACACCCCGATGGTCTTGCCCTTGAAATCGGTGATCGAACGCAGGGGCGAGTCCTGGAGTACGCCGATGCTCCAATCAATCACACCGTTGTTCACGACAAGCTTGACCGGTTGGCTGTTGAGCGACTGCGCCTGCACAGCGATGCTCGCATTGATCTGTGCGAAATCTGCCTGGCCTGCAATCAGCAGCGCGATGGTCTGTGCCGGCGGCGCCAGCGGCGTGATCTCGACGTCGTAGCCCTCGTCGCTCCAATAGCCGAGCGCGAGAGGAAGGTTCAGCGTTGGATACGAGATGTTGAGAACCTGCGTCCCCACCACGATCCGCACCTTCTTCTTTGGTGTCTGCGCCCCCGCCTGCGTGGCCGAGAGAATCGCGACGGCTCCCATCAAGAAGCCGATCCATCTGACTGCGTTTTTGAGCATTTGCTTCACCTTTGAGGAAATTAGATCAACCAGAACTTGTCGAGGCCGGCAATCAGTTCCGCCTTGCGTTCCGCTGAGGCAAAGGAGCCTTGAAAACCATTTCGCAGCAACGAATAGACATCGCCATCCGACAGCTGAAGCGCGGATGCCACGCCCATGAGGTTGTCGTTCATGTAGCCGTTGAAGTAAGGCGGGTCGTCGGTGTTCACGCTCACCCTGCAACCCGCATCGAGAAGGGCCTTCAGGTTGTGCTGCGCCAGGGAGGGGAAGACGTTCAGGCAGATATTGGAGAGCGGGCACACGGTCATCGGAATCTGGTCGGTTGCCAGGCGCTCAATTAGTCGTGGATCCTCCTGCGCGGTCACGCCGTGGTCGATGCGGTCCGCGCCCAAGATGTCCAAAGCTTCCCAGATGTAGCTGGGCGGTCCTTCTTCGCCAGCGTGGATGGTGATCGGCCATCCCATGTCCTTGGCCTGGCGGAAGGCCCGCTCGAACTTTGAAGGCGGATTGCCCTTTTCCACCCCGCCAAGACCCACCGCGACAAACGACTCCCTGAACGGGCGGGCCGCCTCCAACGCTTCAAAGGCCTGCGCTTCGGTGCGATGGCGCTGCAAGCCAAAGATGAGCTTTGCCTCGATGCCAAAGTCAGCTCGCGCCGCTTTTATGGCCGCCTCGACGCCGGCCAGCACCACTTCCAGCCCGATGCCGCGCTCGAGGTGGCTCTGTGGAGACATGTAGAACTCCACGTAGACCACCCTGTCCGCGGCCGAGCGCTCGAGTTGCGCATAGGTGATGTCGTAAAAGTCCCGCTGGGTGATCAGAACGCTCAATGCAGAGTAGTAGAGCTTCAGGAATCCCGAAAGGTCGCTGAACTTGTAGGCAGCGCGCACCTCCTCTGCCGTGGTGTACGGGACCTTCACCTGGTTTCGCGTGCTCAGCGCCAGCAGGGTCTCCGGGCCGATGGTGCCTTCGAGATGGACATGAAGCTCGGCCTTGGGTGCTTCCGCGATCTTTGCCAGCGATGGATTGCCACGCATCGACGATCTCGTCTGCGCCGTCTCACCGGCCTGTTGGAGTGGGTTCATTTCACGATCCTAGGGATTGTCAAAGGCGCCCGGGTTAGCATTTTTCGGCGACCGCGTTCGCAAAAGTCGCACACCTGCGACGACCGCAACGATCGCATTGCTCGAACGGTCTGCAGCGGCCGACGCCGGGAACGGGCCGCCCCATATGCGTTGCCAATTCAGGCACGGTGCGTCATGTTTTCTCTGCTTGTCGCTGAAAAACGGAACCGCATACTGATCACACCTGCCCTCCTGCAAGACGGACATCGAGTCCGCCGCAATCCGGGCGCGTAAAGGAATGATCTCAATGCGCAACTTCAAAGCTGAAAAACTCAAGCTCGGCGGTTTGTTCCATCCGACAGGCAACCACGTCGCTTCATGGCTGCATCCGAACTCCCAGCTGGATGCAGGCTCCAACTTCCGGCACTACGTCGAGCTCGCCCAGCTTGCAGAGCAGGGCAAGTTCGATCTGATGTTTCTGGCCGACGCTGCCGCCGTGCGCGGCGGCGATCTCGAGGCGCTCAGTCGCTGGCCCCAGTACATGGCCTACTTCGAGCCGACCACGCTCTTATCGGCGCTGGCTGCGGTGACAAGCCGGATCGGACTGGTAGCGACGGCGACCACCACCTACAACGAGCCGTACAACATCGCCAGACGATTCGCATCGCTCGACCACATCAGCGCGGGCCGCGCGGGTTGGAACGTGGTGACCTCCTCGAACCTGGACGAGAGCAAGAACTTCGGGCGCGATGAGCACCTGGAACATGGCGATCGGTATGCGCGTGCCAAGGAGTTCGCCGCCGTGGTGCGCGGCCTTTGGGACAGCTGGGAAGATGACGCCTTCGTGCGGGATCGGGAACAGCAGCGCTACTTCGATCCAGCCAAACTGCACACGCTGAACCACAAGGGTGAGAATTTCTCTGTCAAAGGCCCGCTGAACATTTCACGCCCTCCTCAGGGCCATCCGGTCATCGCGCAGGCGGGCTCGTCAGAGCCGGGAAAGGAACTGGCAGCGGAGACCGCGGACATCGTGTTCACCGCCCAGGGCGACCTGGAAGGGGCAAAGAAGTTCTACAACGATCTCAAGGGCCGCATGGCCAGATACGGACGCGAACAACGGTCCTTGAAGATCATGCCCGGCCTGAATCCGATTGTCGGTAGCACGGAGGCCGAGGCCAAAGAGAAGCATGCCTACCTGCAGTCGTTGATCCATCCGTCGGTTGGCCTTGAACTACTGTCGAACGCCATCGGGGGCGTCGACCTGAAAGGTATCGACATCGACCAACCGCTGCCCCTCGATCTTCTGGAGCGCGATACCAACACCAGCAAGAGCACGCTCGAAGGCGTGATGAAGATGGCACAGCGCGAGAACCTGACCGTGCGTCAACTCTACGAGCGCTTCGCGGGCGCCCGAGGCCAGCGCACCTTGGTTGGAACGCCCGAGCAGATCGCCCGAGACATGACCCAGTGGTTCGAGGCCGGAGCCGTCGATGGTTTCCTCATTCAGCCGGCAGAGTTGCCGAACGGCTTGAAGGACTTTGTCTACGACGTTGTGCCGGTTCTTCAGCACATGGGGGTCTTTCGAACCGAGTACGAGGGATCGACCCTGCGGGAAAACCTCGACTTGGCACGCCCTGTCAATCAGTTCGCCGCGACCGCATCTGCGAACGTCGATCAGCGAGGATGAGCATGACCAACACCGAAGCATTCAAGACTGCCATGCGGCGAATGGCCGGTGCGGTATGCATCGTGGCCACAGAAGTCGATGGCAAGCGAGCGGGCATGGCTGCCACCTCTGTCGTGTCCCTCTCGGCCGATCCGCCGTCACTCCTGGTCTGCGTCAACAAATCGGCGTCCGTGCATCCGTTGCTCCACGCCTGCGGCAGGTTCTCCGTGAGCGTCCTGTCGCGAGAGCAGCAGGACCTCTGTGCGGACTTCGGCGGCAAGTACGACCAGGAGGAGCGGTTCAACCGCAGTCGATGGCTTTCGGGGCCCTTTCAGCTGCCTCACTCACCCGGCGCGCAGGCCACCTTCTTCTGCAAGATCGCGACCTCCAGCTCGTTTGCGACGCACACCGTTTTCATCGCCGAGGTCTTCGAAAGCCACTTCGTGGAGCAGGTCGACCCACTCGTCTACCTGAACGGCCAATGCCGCGCATTGGCATAGGTTGACGCTGCCAAGCATGGGGCAATAGCATCCCTGATCACAACTCGGCTTCCCCATGAAGATGCTCTTGTCTCCCTTGATGCGGTACATCTGCCAGGTCGCGGAGGACGGGTCCATTCGCAAGGCGTCCGAGTACCTCCATATCTCGCCGTCGGCCATCAACCGCCAGATCATCAACTTCGAAGAGCTCATCGGTGCGCCGATCTTCGAGCGGCTGCCTCGTGGCATGAAGCTGACGGACGCCGGCCGCGTGATCTACGACATCATCAAGGATTTCGAGAAGGTCTCCGCTGCTGCGGTATCGGAAGTGAGTGCCATCAAGGGCAAGCAGAGGGGCCATGTTTCGATCGGCACCATCCAGACGCTGGCCGGCGATTTTTTCCCCAACTTCTTGACGCACTCTCGCCAGGACAACCCCGACATTTCCTTCTCGATCTTCAGCGGCAATACGGAAGAGATCGTGCGCAAGGTCGTGGGCAACGAGCTGGATATCGGGATATGTTGGGAGCCTCCCGAGCAAGTCCCCGTCGAGAAGCTGAAGGTCTATTCGATGGACATAGGCGTTGCGATGCATCCGTCACATCCGCTCGCACAGGAACCGGACCTGTCCCTGCAGCAGTGCCGCGACTTTCCGATCATCTTTCCCGCAGGCGGAATGGAGATCAGGAAGCTGCTGGACCGGATCAACGTCGGCCGACAAACAAGCATCTCACCGGCCATCACGACCAACGCCATGTCGCTGATCCGATCGCTTGCGCTGTCGGGTACGGGGATTTCCGTGACGACGCTCCTGTCGGTGGCAAGCGAAGTCGCGAATGGAAAACTTGTCTTCAAGAACCTTCGCGACGTGGGCAGCCAGCACCTTCGGCTGGCCATCTTTCATCGCCAGACAGCGTCATTGCCCGCAGCCGCACGGATGGTGTGCGATTCGATCCTTCTCGCGCTGGACGAATATCTGGCGACGGACCGGCCGATTTCCTGAACTGCCAAGCAATCCCGCCGGCCAGGCTTCATTCGTGGCCGCCGGCGCTCGTCGACATCCATGCGACGTCGACCGCGCCAACCCAATCGGGAACGTTGTCACTCGGGTCGAGATGCGGCAAGGCATTCGGGTTTACGCGCGCATCTATTTGATTAATCAAGTATAAATTCACAAATTACTTGATAATTCAATCAAAACAAGACATCCCCATGCCGCAAAACTTTCTTCTCGACGTCAATGGTGCTTCGCACTCCGTTCGATGCGAACCTGACGCGCCGCTGCTTTACATCCTGCGCAACGACCTCGGGCTCAACAGCCCGAAATTCGGCTGCGGAGCCGCTCAGTGCGGCAGCTGCGCCGTGCTGCTCGACGGACAGGAGTTGCGCTCGTGCGTGATGCCCGTGTCGGCCATCGGCAAGGGCCGGCTCACGACCCTCGAAGGGCTCGTCGGAGACGCTGTCAAGGCGGGGCCAAATTCGCCGGTGTCGCTGCATCCGCTGCAGCAGGCCTTCCTCGACGAACAGGCCGCGCAGTGCGGCTACTGCACGAGCGGCATGATCGTCGCGGCCAAGGCGCTGCTCGACCGCACGCCGCAGCCGGGCGAAGCGGAGATCCGCAGCGCGCTCGACGGCCACATCTGTCGCTGCGGCACGCAGAACCGCATCGTCAAGGCGGTGCTGCGCGCGGCGCGCGGCAACGCCCTCGTTCACGCCGGGAGCGCGCAATGAGCGGCACCGCGATGCTCACGCGCCGCGCGGCGGGGCGACTGCTCGGAGGCATCGTCATCGCGTTCTCGATGCGCGAGCCTTTCGCGCAGGCGCAGGTGGTCACCGCTCTGCCCGGCAGCCTCAAGGCCAATCCGCGGCTCGAATCCTGGCTGCGCATCCAGCCCGATGGCACGGTGACGGTGTTCAGCGGCAAGGCCGAGCTCGGGCAGGGCATCCTGACCGCGCTGTCGCAGATCGTGGCCGAGGAGCTCGATGTGGCGCCCGGACGCATCAGCATCAGTGGTGCCAGCACCATCGACAGCCCCGACGAGCGCTACACCTACGGCAGTCAATCAATCGAACTCAGCGGCGACGCACTGCGACGCGCCGGTGCCGAGGCTCGCGGCGTGCTGCTGGCCGCTGCGTCGCAGGCGCTGGGCGAACCGGTCGGGGCGCTCGGCGTTCGCGACGGCACCATCACCGGCGCGAAGGGCTCGCAGATCACCTACTGGCAGATTGCCAGTCGCGGACCCGATGCGCTGCGGCGCACGCTGGCCGGCACGACGCGCCCTAAAGACCCCGATGCCTACACCCTGGTCGGCAAGCCCATGCCGCGCATCGACCTACCGGGCAAGCTTTCGGGTGCTGCGGCCTTCGTGCAGGACCTGCGCCTGCCTGGCATGGCCTTCGGCCGCGTGGTGCTACCGCCGCGCTCGGGCCTGATGCTCGAGGCTTTCGACGAGGCCGCCGCGCGCCGCCTGCCCGGCGTGCTCGTGGTGGTGCGCCACGGCAACTTCCTGGGGGTGGTGGCCGAGCGCGAGGAACAGGCGGTGCGCGCCCGTGCCGCGCTGCACGCCTCCGCGCGTTGGGGTGGCACCTTGCCGGCGTTGCCCGACTCCGCCGCCCTCCCCGACGCCTTGCGTGCCCTGCGGCGTGAGGACAGCGTGATCGGCAGCGCCGGCCAGGATCGCCCCGCCCCCGAAGGCCGGCACTTGAGCGCGTCGTACAGCCGGCCCTACATCTCGCACGGCAGCGTGGGCCCGTCGTGCGCCGTGGCCGTGCTGGAGGGCGAGCACATGCGGGTCTGGTCGCACACCCAGGGCGCCTTTCCGCTGCGCAGCGACCTCGCGACCGTGCTGCAGATGCCCGAGGCGCAGGTCGATGTGATCCACATGCCCGGCTCGGGCTGCTACGGCCACAACGGCGCCGACGACGTGGCGCTCGACGCTGCGCTGCTGGCGCGGGCCATCAAGGGCCGTCCGGTCAAGCTGCAATGGATGCGCGACGACGAGTTCGCCTCGGCGCCGTTCGGTCCCGCGATGGCCATCAGCCTGAGCGCTACGCTGGGCGCAGACAACCGCATCGCCGACTGGAACTATGAGGTGTGGAGCAACTCGCACGCCATGCGTCCGGGTCAGCCGGGCGGCATCAACCTGCTGTCGGCTTGGCACATGTCGTCCGCGTACGGGCCGTCGCAGCCACTGCGCATTCCACAGCCCTTCGGAGACGGCGACCGCAACGCGTTGCCCGAGTACGACCTTCCGCGCCGCCGCATCGTCAATCACCTGCTGCTCGATGCGCCGCTGCGCAACAGCTCGGTGCGCACGCTGGGCGCGCACGGCAACGTGTATGCGATCGAGTCGTTCATGGACGAACTGGCCGCGCTGGCCGGTGCCGACGCGGCACAGTTTCGCCTCGATCACCTACGCGATCCGCGAGCGCGCCATGTGATCGAGGAGGCAGTACGACGGGCCGGCTGGTCGAGCGCTGCCAACCGGACGGGTGACGACGGCAGCGGCGTGCTGCGCGGACGCGGCTTTGCCTATTCGCGCTACAAGAACATGCAGACCTATGCCGCGGTGGTGGCGGACATCGAGGTCGACCGCGCCACCGGCATCGTGCGCGTGCCGCGCGTGGTGGCGGTGATCGACACCGGGCGCATCGTGAACCCGGACGGCGTGGCGAACCAGATCGAGGGCGGCATCCTGCAGAGCATCAGCTGGACCGTGAAGGAGCAGGTCCGCTTCGACCGCGAACGGGTCCTCACCCGCGCCTGGACCGACTACCCAGTGATGAGCTTCACCGAGGTGCCCAAGATCGAGCTCACGATGATCGACCGGCCACACGAGCCCTCGCTGGGCGCGGGCGAAGGGGCGCTAGGGCCGGCTGCGGCAGCGGTGGGGAATGCTTTTGCCAACGCAACCGGACGCCGCATCCGCGATCTGCCGATGACACCGAAGCGGGTCAAGACCGAACTTGCGCTTACTTAAAACGCCACTCATGCAGTGCCATATCGACATGTCACGAGAAGCGGAAGGCTGGTCGGCTCAGCTACTGAGACTCTCCAATCGGTGAAGCACTACTTTTCCAAAAGGCACGCTGGCAGGCAGCGGAACCGCGCGGAGGGCGTTTCCATTTCCGCTATTAGCCTCTTACGCGCCACCCACAGATTGAACTGACCTTACGAATCCGTAACGCCGTTCGCCAACTACGACACCCTCGATATGCGGCCGCTCGAGATTGAGGGCAGCGCGACCCTGTTCTGTTGGTAGCGGTTTTGGCGCGGGCGCTGAGGCCAGGCGCCTGCGCGGTAATGCCCCGCGCCCAGTGCCACCGACCAACCGACGATAACCAAAGGTACGTAAATACCCCCTTATCGGCGGTTGGGCAGCCACTGCATATATCCGGGCTCTAGGTCATCCGGCACATGCCTAGTTTTTTTCGCCGCATCACCGATGCGAACCGTCATGGACGTCTGGAATGCAGCGGTTGCTGCCGGTGATGTCGGCCTCCTGAGTTCACGGTCTTGGCCACGCAGCGGTCATTCATGCGCCAGGGTCATATCGACCCAGTGGCCGGTTTTAGGTACTGCTGACCCTGCTAGCCAGCCGGTACGCACGACGCCTGCACGTCCGCTGACCTTGGCCAATTCGGCGTGAACTTGCTTGCGGCTTAAAGAACCCGCAGCACCTCAAACTGCTGTCGGATTGGAGCGACCTGTATCGACACCTCATCCCCCTCGCCTTTGCCCAGCATTGCCCTGGCCAAAGGGGCTTCGCTGCTGATGACCTGAACAAGCTGAGCGCCGCTGACCAACTTCATGCTGCCCCCATCCGGACCAAGAAAGAGCTGTTGCTGCTTGTCGTCGGAATCGACCAGGCAGACCAGCGAGCCGAGTTGTATGCCTTTGATGGCGTCGTAGGGCCGCGGGCGGAATCGGCGCCAATTGGCCATCGCCTGGCGAATGGCTTCGGCGCGCCGAGCTTGGCCGGTGGCCAGGTAGGCGGCTTCGAGTCCCAATGTGTCGTATTTGTTTTCGGCGATGTTTTCTTCGTGAGTCGCCGTTTCATGAGCTGCCCGCATTGCCTGTTCGGCTTGCAGCAGGTCTTCGGCGAGCCGTTCCAGCACCTGCTGTTGCAGCAAGAATTTATCCATGACGAAAGGTCGGTATCTCGAACAAGGGGGCGGGTTTTGATTATGAAGGGCTCCAGAAGCCTTCGACGCTTCTGTTGGCTGCAGGTTAGCTTCAGCTATGGGCGCCCATAGCGGAAGTTGGGTTGACCGCCGTTCCCCATCGAGACGATGTTGCCCATCCACTGCCTCCAGCTGTGGTGGAAGCCACCGTCATGTACAAGAAGAGCGACACGGAAGCTTGGTCTGGTGCCGCACGGGGCCGCAAGCCCAAGTGGCTCGTTGAAGCTCAAGCAGCCGGCGACGACATCGAGAAGTACCGCGTCAAGTAACCAGCACTTGATCAGTTAAAAAAGCAACCTTGTGGTGCTTTTTTTCATCTGGGCGGCAACAATGCTTGCAAGGGGGAAGCAAAAGCATGGATGAGAAGAGGATTGCCGAACTTCGCAAGTTCATAAGCACCGTGACCGATCCGAAGATCAGTGCCTTCATTGATCTCAAGAAGCTCTGCCAATCAGGCACATACAACCTGTCTGTGCAGATGGCTACAGAGCATGCCGCCAAGCACGGCGACTTCAACTACCTCAACCACCTGCTGACCCTCGTGGAAGGCAGCGTGCATGCCACCGACCTCATCTTCTCACTTCGCCCCAAGCTCAACTTCGTGCTCACGGAGACGAAGCCGCGCAAGTTCAAGAAGGCCACGCCCGAGCAAGTAGCCAAGGCAGCAAAGCAGGCCCTCTCCAAGCCCATTACCGTCAAGACTGCCCCAACAAAGCCCTCCAAGAAGGTCGCGAAGCCAAAGGGAAGCCACGATCTGATGGACTCTCGCCTCATGCTGCCTGGCAGTTTCGGGCATGGCAAGCGACGCTGACACCATGAACAATCCTCAGAATCGCAAGTTCAAGTGCTGGGCTGCTGCCTGTGGTGGATGCGGCGAAGGACCGTCAGCCGAACACATCGTGTCCAAGTGCCTGTTCCCCGCAGGGGTTGTCCACGTTTCAGGCTTTGACTGGTGCAATGGTGAGACCAAGTCCATAGGGGTCAACGGGCTTGAGAGGCAAATCCTCTGCAAGACCCACAACTCGGCCTTGTCAGAAACAGACGCAGAAGCCAAGAAAGCTATTGGCCTCTTCCAGCGCTCAGCACCGCCAACCAAAGACGACCCGCTTGGCAACAACAACGTCGACGGCCACAAGTTAGAACGCTGGCTGCTCAAGACCGCCATCAACCTTTCCTACCGAGGGAATTTGCACATCGGTGTCGGTATGAACGGTTCTGTGCCGGGTCTGCCCTCCCCCTACCTCATCGATGTGGCGTTTGGAAGGCTGCCCTTCAGCCACCAAATGGGCGCTCACTTCCTCTTCCCGGCAAAGGAAACATTGCACCAGCCTAGCGAGATCGTCATGATTCCGCTGATCAACGACGGGCACATTGGAGGCTTCTACTTTGAGCTTCGCTCGCAGGCTGTGTTTCTGAACCTGTTTCCCGGTCACGCTCCACCGACCCTAGGCACCGTGGCAGCGAAACTGGAGCTTCAGCAAGCGCTCCTAGACGCGGAATTAGTCTCCCGACCGCCAAGCATTGCCACAGCCTCTAATAGCATGCCGATAAGTATGATCAGGTTTCAGTGGTAAGAGATTCAGGGAGCCAGAAGAATGACCAAACCCGTAGCGAAGAAAGCACCTACGACAGACTTTGAGAACTTGGTGCGCAATGGCATTGACTTTCTTGAGAAGGCTATGTCTCAGCTTGACAGCGATCCGAAGCACTCGGTCATCAATTTCTACACGGCAGTAGAGATTTTTCTCAAGGCTCCACTCGTATTGGATCATTGGACTCTGGTCATCGCTGGGCGCGAACCAGACCGACAAAAATATGACTCAGGTGACTTTGTTTCTGTATCTTTTGAAGAGGCATGTTCGCTTCTGTCCAAGACGCTAAAAAAGCCTCTTCAAAAAAGCGCGAGAGATGCGTTTGACAAAGTGCGCCAGCACCGCAACCGTATGGTGCATTTCTATCACAGTGGGCTCAATGGCAAGCAGCGTAACGAGATTAAGCTAGAGCAAGCAACCGCCTGGTTTGAATTGAACAGATTCGTAGCTGACACCTGGCGTGAAGAATTCAAACCGTTTGCAAGCGAATTCCAGCGAATGGAGCGAACGCTGATCGCCAACAATCACTATGCGAAGGCCAAGTACGAAGACCTGAAGCCGAAGATTGAGGGCATGAAGCAAGGTGGAGCGACCTTTGAAGATTGCCCCCGCTGCCATACAAACGCCTACCAAGCTGAAGAGGAAGCCCCTCGCCTGACCTCTCACCACTGCATGGTATGTTTCCACAGCGGTAAGCAGCTTCAGATAGATTGCCCAGATTGTGGCGACTCCGACCAGCACATGGAACCTTACGACGGGTTCTCTTGCACGGAATGCGACTGCGAAGTCTCAGGCGAAAGCGAAATCTTTGAGCTGCTCGATCAAAACAGTTTTCGCGGCACAAAGGACGGCCTTGATGCCGACACCCCAGCCAACTGCGACGAGTGTCAGGGCTATCACACCGTATGCGAATATGAAGGCGGCTACCTCTGCACCAACTGCTTCGCCTACTTCGACGCAGTGGGCCAATGTCAGTGGTGCAACGACCCAATGACTGGCGACACCGACCACACCTATGTCACAGGCTGCGAACACTGCGACGGGTATGCGGGCCATCATGCCAACGACTAAACAGAAGTACCCTGGAACAAGGGCAAGATGATCGGCCAGAAGGTACCCTTCAAGCTCAAGGACATTTGGGCGCTGCGAGTGCGGCTGCAACTGGAGGGCCGAGTGCGCGAGCTCGCTCTCTTCAACTTGGGTCTGGACAGCAAGTTACGAGGCTGCGATCTTGTTAGCCTGAAGGTCGGGGACGTCTGCCACGGAGAGCAAGTTGCCCCACGGGCAACAGTGATGCAGCACAAGACGCAGCGTCCAGTGCAGTTCGAGTTCACGCCCGGAGGCATATCGATGCGCTACCGGATGCCTCGATTGCGGCGCAAAGCAGACATTCAGCGGGCCGCACCGACTGACCGCAACCAGTCTAAAGCGGGCTTCGGTGACTCTGGCCTGCAACAGCCTTGGCAAGCACCCGATCGATTCGCAATTGCTACGCAAACCAGCGACAGATGAACCGTCTGCGCTCCGCTTCACCTCATTCCCTCCACATTCCTGGCAAGCCTTCCTGTCGAGAAGACACTCACGGAATCAGCAACGCCGATCGGTTTAATTCGCGAGCTAGGCGTGTAGATATGGTGCGACCAGGTCCAGTTCATCCAATCGAATTGCCATCGCACGCGCAGAGACACCGAAGTATTGCGCTAGCGACTTGAATCGAAGCCGATCGAACTGCTGCGCGCGCGCCACCGCCTCGGCAAACAGCAACGACCCTCGGGGCTGTGAAAACATCAATCCTGTGTCCACCTTCAGGTGGTAAGCCACCGTCTCCGTGAGCACGATCGGTTGCTTTGTGAACCGAGCCTCGAATGCAGCGATTACTGCCTTCCGGGGCATGAGTAGGCATGCGGCGAAGTAGTCGGCCTCCTGCTCAAGCAGTGGCCTACCGCTGCGGGGTCCATCTACCGGCATTTCCCGGTGAAGTGTTCGATCCCCGATCGCCGGATGAAGGATGAAATGCCCGATCTCATGCGCTGCAGTGAAGCGTTGGATCTCAAAGGAGAACCTTCTCGATACGAGGATGGTCGAACGGTCTCGCTGCCAAAGACCTGCAGCCTCGCCTCCTCCGTGGTAGTCGGTGTCGAGCCTGTCGCGCACATCAAAGTAGAGATCGCAGTGGTCGGCCACATTCCGTGGATCGAACAGTGTGGGGATGTCGGGCACGCCAAGCGGGTAGCGCACGTCCCGGCGACTCCAGATTTCGGTTTGGAGTCGACGCGCTTCTTTCTCAATCGCGACTTTGTTCATCGTGCACCTCGCTGGCCCAAGCTGGCTACAAGACCTCCAAGACGCTATAGGTAGCGTCTTCGACATACAAGATACGCTACATCTAGTGTTTTTGCAAACATTTCACTTCAGAGGCCGTACCGACTGAAGTGCAGGCAAAGCGCCAACCTCGTACACGAAGGGGGACCTGGCGGCTGGGGTGGAATCGACCCGCCGGCGCACGGATCTTCAATTCGCGATCGACTTGAACGCATTTCGCTCGAACGGCGAAAGCCCCCTGATATAGCGATGCACAGTACTCTCTGAGCGATGGCCAGTCTGCCGCTGAATAGCCCACGTCGGTACACCAGCCCTTGCCGCGGCGGTCACCAAACCCGAGCGCAGACTGTGCGCCGAGAACCCATTCGGATCGAGCCCGCAGTCGCGCATCCGTCGCCGCACCACACCACCAACTGCCGCCCCGCCCAACCCGTTTCCTGGGCGTCCATATCGATCGACCCTCCGAAAGAGCGGCATCGCTTCCATTTCCTCCTCGCGCCCCAGCCCACGCAGCCGCTGAATCCAGGCCTGTAATAGCTTGACCGGGCACATCCGCCCCGGCCCATGTGGCAGCGCCACCACCCTGCCCTTGCCCTGCTGATCGGTCTTCGAGCGCACCAACGTCACTGTCACGCCCTCGGCATCGAAGACGAGGTTCTCGAGCTTCAGCCTCGCCAGTTCCGACCTCCGAAACCCTCCCGCAAATCCCACCACCAGCACTGTCCGATCTCGCAGATCCCGCACAGGGTCTAGTTGCCTCTGCGGCTTGGCGAGCACTCGCAGCATCTCGATGCTGATGGGCTTGGCTTGCCTTTGCGCCGAGCCATGCACCCGTCGGATCCCCCGCATGGTGGTCTGTACCAGTTCCGCTCGCGTGGGCGACGGCTTGCCAATGGTCGTGTGCGCGCTGGCAATTGCAGCCAACCTCCGGTTCAACGTGCTCGCTTTGACCTTGCCAGCGAAGGCCGCCAGATACCGCGCCACCATGGCCGGCGTGGCAGGGATCCTCCCACCCCAGTTCCGGAAATGCCTCAGGTCTCCGGCATAGGCCCGCCGCGTGCTCTCGGCCACCGAACTGACGACGTAGTGGTTGAACTTGGCATTGGCCGTCGCAGACTTGCGCGCAACGGACGCGCCCTTTGACGAATCGATCCGAACCTTCTTCATGGTATTGCTCGCTTTGAGTTAATGTTCTTGGTTCTTGAGAATGAGCAACGCCCGCGTCAGCGGGCGTTGTCTAGAGAAGCCATGGGAATGCCCATGGCCAAGGTGCAAGGTGATCTACTGGAGACGCGTGTGTGCTCGCGCCGTGCTCACCACCACCGTCAGATACGCAGTCAGGCCTCCCACGGCCGGCCGACTGCGCAGCCGGATGGTCAGGTGCATCGCGCCCGCCCCCAGCGCCTCGCCCAGGCTGCGCCCCAACCCGCGCACCACGCGCACGGTGAGCTGGTACTCCGAAGGCACCCACAACACTAGGACCGCGCCCAGTGCCTGCTCAAGCCAGACCCCGCGATGCCTGAGCTCCTCCAGAACCGCCACCATCGCCGCATCCAACTGCGCGGGCTCGTCCAGCGGCTGCGTAAAGAGTTCCAACTGCACCTGGCCGAAGTCCAGGGTTTCAACGACATCCGAGTGGTCCCAAGCGGCCTCCAGGGCCGACAAGCCCTCCAGCACCGAGCGCTGCAGCGCCACATAAAACCATTGCAAGGGCGCCAGCTCGGCGGGCTCGCTTAGGCTCGCGATATCAATGCGCGCATCGATCGACTCGCAGAGGATGCCGAGCATCGACTCGCTCTCCGGCGGTGGATGATTGTGGGCTTCGAGCACGATGCCAATGACATGGACATCCTGGCCCCACATGCGCCAGACCAGCAGCATGGCCGCTTCGATCTCGGCGGGTGTGACGTCAAAGCCAAAGGCCATGCACAGGATGCACGCGTCCTTGAGGTCGACCTGCTCGACCAGGGCATCGACTTCGCCTTTGTCGACCTCGAGGTAGACCGGCTGCTGCTTCAGAAGATCCGCCAGCGGCGTATGCAGTGGTGCATCGATGCGGGCGTGAAACTGCTGAACAAAGCGCCGGCCCGAGGCCCCGATCCCGATCAAGCGGACAGCCGTGGTCGGCCCGCTGTCGGCGGGCGTGTGAAGAACATTCATTGGGGTTACCTGTGACGCCGCGCGCAAGCACGCACGGCGGGAAAAAGAGAAGGAGAAGAAACAGCAAAGGCGCCGGACCGGCCTTGGTGGCCAGCACGGCGCCTTCGCGAAGGGCTGTGGTCAGCGACGCGCTGTCGCTACGTCATGAACATCGCCTTCAGCACTGGCTGTCCAGGCTCTCGGCCGTGAAGTTCTTGCCTTCGGTGCGCACGAGCTCACGCAAGCACACCGGCGTCTTGCTGCTGATGGTTCGGTCGAGCAATGCGTAGTCCATGCGGCGCATTTGCCCGGCCTGCATCCAGACCGTGTTGCCCTTACCGGTATGCAGGCACACGGCTTCGTCACCACAGGCCTCGTACTTGGTGATCAGCGACATCACGCTTTCTGGCCCCGTCCCCGCGGGTGCTGCAACGGGTGCCGGAAGAGTGGAGGCTGATGGGGCGGACGGCACAGGCTGAACCGCTACCCCCTTTACCTTGGCCGCAGCTTCGGCTTCGGCCGCGCCCGGGCGGCAGTCTTCCAACTGGCCCTTGTCATCACGCAGCGTGGACCACACTGAGTACGCGAACACGTCGGCATCTGAGGTCTTCTTCAGCCCGATCAAGCACACACGCGCACCAGCAGTCAGGTTGCTGCGGGTCTTCTCACGAGATTCGTCGGTCGTGTTCGGTCCGGCCTTGATCATGTACAGCACGCTGCCCATGAGGTCATCGGCCTGCCCAACAAAGCAGAAAGCGTCTTGCCGACGGCAAAATTCGGGGTCCTTTTCCCACTTGAAGCCATCGATGGTGACCGCCCTTCGCCAGTTGCCAGTGGCGGCCAGTCGGTCGATCTCTATTTGCTTTTGCTGCTGCTCTTTGGCCGCCTGGGCTTTTGATTCAGCATTGCTCTTGGCTCGTTGATCCGTGAAGGCCGCCACGCGCAAGTACTGGATCGAGCCGTCGACATCCACGTTGGTGCTGGCCACATACTCGTTGCTACCCTCCTCCTTTTGAACCTGGTAGGTCAGGGATTTGCGTATAGGCTCCTGAGTCAGCGGGACCGCGTTGCGCTGTTGGAGATAGAGCACTTCATTGCGGACGATGTCGGGGTACAGCGCATCTCGCCGCCCCGAAAGCATCGCAAGAGCACCGAACAAGCTGGGATTCGGGTTGGAGATGAACTCGTTCATCTGCGCCACCCTGTCGGGCTGAATTTGCATGACGAAGGTGGTCTTGCAGCTGCGCAGCTTGAGCTTGTCGTCGTAGGCCGTCACCGTTGGCGTTTCGAGCGTGAAGGAGGCTAGATCCTTGCTTTTCGACGGGTACTGCTTGAGGTGGGCGTCGTGAGCCTTACCCACCATCTCAAGGATCATGCTGGTCACCTTGGGATCGTTGCAGGCTGGAGCTTCGGGGCCGCAGGCAGCCAGCAAGGCAGTCACTAGAACGACTAGAGGGGCTACACACAGCCGGCGCTTGGCCATGCTCAAAATTTCGGTGACCGAATCACGTTTCGGTCTTGCATCTACCGTGGTCATCAAAGCTCCAGAAGAAAAAAGGATTGAGTGCGCGAACACACTTTACGTTTGGTTTTCATTTAGTTTGCCAGAAGCCGTCTCATAACAAAACGGATAGTTTGTGTACTCTTAGTGTGGAAGACTGAAAACTTGGGCGCATGCCCCGAGTCGTTGCAAACAAGCCCCAGCCGTTGGACCCTGCGTCCAGCAAAGAGCTGGAGCGTCTGCAGCAGACCTTTGGCGAGCACCTGCGAGCCGTGCGTCACAACCGCCTCATCACAATCGAGCAACTCGCAGAGTTGTCTGGCTTACACCCGAACTACGTTGGTTCCGTTGAACGCGGTGAGCGCAACTTGTCGCTCTTCAACATCTGGCGATTAGCCGGAGGGCTCGATATCTCCGTCTCCCAATTGATGGAACCGCTGCCCAAGCGAGCGATCAAGCGCGTCCGCCGTTCCAGCTAGCTGCTCTGCTTGCGCCTATCGGCGTGCCAGCCCATCAAACGACGGTGGCAGGCCTCGAGCTAGTACTCCTCTGGGAGCAGCAGTGTTGTGACGCTGCGATCTGCTTCGGTGATCAGCCAAATACGATCGCCGCTCAGATCTGCTTGGATCGGCACGTCGCCCTTCTCGCCTGCCGCTCTCAGCGGAAGGCGATAAACAGAGAGCACGCGCGAACCGTGGGTGACAGCGTCTTCGTTGGTCTGCGCGTCTTCTGGATCGCACTCACCCCAGTCGCCGGTGACATGACGGCCCAAGAGCGCGAACGGGTTGGTCTCCGTTCGCTGCATGAGTTCGATGGCGCCAGGTGTGGCGACAACGCGGCCAAGCGCGAAACGCGGCTCGCTGTCGGGGTTGATGTAGCCGTACAGAAAGTTCTTCATGGTTGAGTGCTCAAAGTGACGCGCCCATGCGGCGGCGCACCTGGCCTGCGGGGCGAGGTGTGCGTGCTTGAGGGGCGCAGGGTTTACGGGAAGAAAAACGGCCGCAGTGGCCACCGGGAAAACCGGCGCCTATTGCGGCTGCTTGCTGCAGGCAGCGGGGCTACCTGATGCGGGTAGCGGCTAGCCTAGCTTTCGCCGGCAGGCCTACACCCGTAAACCAATTTTACACCAAATTTGGACTTTTTGTCCAATACTGGACATATTTCCCGGATTCACCCCCTGAGTTCGATGCTGTAAATCGAGGGACGGCAACCCGGCTACGGCATCGAGCTAGGCCTAATGGACACCAAGGACGACGAGTGGCAGCGCTCAACTAAATGTGGGCAAAAACATGGGTAGCCCAGCGTACGGCCGCGGCAAAGTGGCGTCCCAAGCAAAAAGCCCCAGTAACAGGGGCTGTTACTGGGGCTTGAGTTTGGAGGAGAAGGAGGCCAATGCGCCAAACCTCGCTATTAGCGCCCTCTGCTGGCTAGCACGCCGGTGCAACAAGGGCAATTTGCTCAGACATGGGCGGGCCACTTCGGCGAGACCTAAACAGGCTGCAGTGCACGCAAGCCGATCGATGCAGCCCAGGTCAACTCGGGCACCCATGCACATCACTGGACCAGCGCGATTTAGGGCACCGGAAGGGCACGGGCAGTAAAAATGACAAAGGGGTTAGCAACTACTACGCTGCTAACCCCCGTCAATACTGGTCGTGTGAAACCGATCTAAAGATGGCTGGTAGCCCGCATGAATGCTCGCTTTAGTCAATTCGAAAAGACTTTTGTACCCCCTTTTGTACCCCTACTGCGCTTTCCAACCTGGAAGAGATCGACACAGCCGTCGAATACGAGCAGACGGGCGGGCACAATGCTTGCCGGCGATTCAATGATCGGGTGCAGCGTCTGTGTCGGTCTGCGGGAGACGATCCGTCCGATGCCCACCTCCGATATCTATGCGGCGATTGCCGCAAAGAGGCATTGGGCCTTCAAGGCGAAGCAACCGCTGCGGGTGCCACTCCAGCAGTTCAGACGATACGCGATCGCCCTTGAGACCACCACCAATCCAATCCTCAGGTAATCGGCCCACGAGGGAAGAGCAGGTACTTGGTCCAGTGGACCTCTCGACCATAGACATCATTGTTGGGCGAAGCGATCATCGAAACTTGGAAGCCCCCTCCCGCTGTCAGTTCGGGCAACCTGCCTGACTCCGCGCTGAAAAAGATCCGTCCATCTTCCAGACGAGTGCTGCGAATGCTGATCACGACGATACCGGTCGGCTTGACCAGTTGGCGGAGGACCTCGACGGCCTCCTCCCGCCGATCTGGCGGGATGTGCATCCAGACGGCGCTGACTAGGATAAAGTCGTATTTTGAGCGTCCGCCTTTCAGCACTTCGTGCAACGGGGGGAGCGTATCGTCGATCCAACGTATCGGTAGTCCGGAATGGGCTAAGGACGCACGTTTTCGCAGCTGCGAGCTTGGCTCGACGGCGGTGACAACACATCCACGCTGAGCTAAATAGGCCGCATCACGACCAGAGCCAGCCCCAATGTCCAGACACATCCCGCCAGCCGCTGGCAGATGCTTGAGCAGATCCCCATGAACACGTTCAAAAGGGACGGATTCGTATCTGTCAAACAGTACATCGGCACGTTCGTCATAGTATTCGACGACCTCGCGCAGCCACGGGGATCCAGCGCTGGTCATTTAACGTTGGCCGCCTCAGAAGCCGGAGCGGTCGGCGCTGACGTCGAGGCTTGAGGGGGCTTGTTATTTGACAGCGTCGGAGCTGCGCTGGCAGCCGGCGATGCAGCCGGTGCAGATGCGCCAGCTGGCACAGATGGCCCATCTGCCCCCTTTCTCATCCGCTCGCGAACCGCGTAGTGTTCTACCTGCCCAGGCTTGTAGGCGCCGACGATGCTAACTGCGGCGGCGCCAATCAGTAGGACGGACCAGAGCGAAACAACCAGGTATCGGAAGCGCCCGTTCTTCGGCGCTTCATCGACTCGAGCTTTGCGTTCGCTAGCCTCGTACGCCAGCTGAAAATCTAGGGAACATCTGATCAAGTCCACGGATGGCCGCTCTGAACGTTGATTACGCATGCTGAATGAAGGAGCGCCAACGATGAGCCAGATCAGTTTTTCGGATGCCGAGCATGCAGGCA